>NZ_DASZAU010000003.1:2500-333654 GCF_035944815.1 Sphingopyxis sp. | reverse complement strand
TGACGTGCTCCCCTGAAATGTGACCGATTTTGAGTAGAGTCCGACGCGAAGGAGTCGGACAGAATGAAACGAAGCAGGTTCAGCGAAGAGCAGATCATCGCGATATTGAAGGAGCATGAGGCGGGGATGCCGACGGCGGATGTATGCCGCCGACACGGGATCAGCTCGGCGACCTTCTACAAGTACAAGGCCAAGTTCGGGGGTCTGGACGTGTCGGAGGCGCGGCGTCTTCGGGCGCTGGAGGACGAGAATGCGAAGCTGAAGAAGCTTCTGGCCGAGGCGATGCTCGACAATGCGGTGCTGAAGGATCTGACATCAAAAAAATGGTGACGCCCGGCGCCAAGCGGGAGGCCGTCGCATATGCTCGTGACCACCACGGGCTGAGCGAGCGTCGGGCGTGCAGCCTTGTCGGCGTGAGCCGCCGGGTGATCAGATATGAGCCGACGAGGCCGGATGACGGTACTCTGCGGCAACGCCTGCGCGAGCTGGCGGCCGAGCGCCGTCGGTTCGGCTATCGTCGCCTGGGGTATCTTCTGGCGCGGGAGGGCATGCGCCCGAACCACAAGAAGCTGCTGCGCATCTATCGCGAAGAGGGACTGCGGGTCCGCCGCCGTGGTGGCCGCAAGCGGGCCCTGGGCACGCGGGCGCCGATGGCACTGCCGCAGGGTCCAAACCAGCGCTGGTCGCTCGACTTCGTGTCGGACAGCCTGGCGTGCGGTCGGCGGTTCCGCATCCTGTGCATCGTCGATGACTTTACGCGGGAGTGCCTGGCGCTGGTGGCCGATACGTCGCTGTCGGGCATCCGCGTTGCCCGGGAACTGACGACGCTGATCGGCATGCGAGGTAAGCCTCACATGGTCGTCAGCGACAACGGCACCGAACTGACCTCGTCGGCGATCTTGCGCTGGTCGCAGGAGCGTCAGGTCGAATGGCATTATATCGCGCCGGGGAAGCCCATGCAGAACGGCTTCGTTGAAAGCTTCAACGGCCGTCTGCGCGACGAATGCCTCAACGAGACCCTGTTCACGTCGCTGGCCCATGCCCGCTTCGTGCTCATGGCTTGGCGACACGATTATAATCACGTCAGGCCGCACTCGAAACTGGGCGGGCAAACCCCCGCCGAGATCGCCGGGCAATGGTCCTGGGGGCATGCCCCCAGGACCATTGCCATCCCATCAATCAACCATCATGAAGGAGCCGGACTCTACCTCTGACTGGTAACAATCAGGGGAGCACGTCACTTTCCGAACAAGCTCCTAGCTGCCATCAGTCGTATTCGCACGCGCTTTCCCGATGAATTTTGCTCATTTACGCCAAGCCATTCATCGTCTCCCCGATGTTAAAATTCGAACGTCGTTGAGTAATTTTCTGGCCAAACAACCTGCCATCGCCCGGATTCCAGCCCCTTGGCGATAACGGTTCGGTCGTGGACCTTGCGCAGCTTCAAGAATGCATGGACGCGCTCTAAAACCGGCGCCCATGCACCCTTGGGATAGATAAAGATATTGAACTTGCCCTGCCCATAGTCATGCCCATCCACTTCGGCGAAGCGGTTCTGCGAAAAGGCTTGGAAAAGCGTATCTTCGATATGGTGGAACCACTCTAACGTGTCGCCCTCTCGGACGTCGAACTGGACGATCAGGACCTTGCGATGGCGCATCAGTCGTGTTCGCGCCCGCCAGCCCCCATATACAGCTCGCGCCCGGTTTCCTCATAAACCTCGCTCATTTTCGCCATGCCCTTTTCGGCCTCTTCGGCGGCGATGAAGCCGGCGCTGTCCTGATTTTGCAGCTTCGCGAAGTCGCGGACTTCCTGGCTGATCTTCATCGAGCAGAATTTCGGGCCGCACATGCTGCAGAAATGCGCCGACTTGGCGCCCTCGGCGGGGAGCGTCTGGTCGTGATATTGCTCGGCGGTGTCGGGGTCGAGCGACAGGTTGAACTGGTCGCGCCAGCGGAATTCGAAGCGCGCTTTCGATAGCGCGTCGTCGCGGACCTGTGCGGCGGGGTGGCCCTTGGCAAGGTCGGCGGCGTGCGCGGCGAGCTTGTAGGTGACGACGCCGACCTTCACATCGTCGCGGTCGGGCAGGCCGAGATGCTCCTTGGGCGTGACGTAGCAGAGCATCGCGGTGCCGTACCAGCCGATCTGCGCGGCGCCGATGCCGCTGGTGATATGGTCGTAACCGGGCGCGATGTCGGTGGTCAGCGGCCCGAGCGTGTAGAAGGGCGCCTCGCCGCACGCTTCGAGCTGCTTGTCCATATTCTCCTTGATCTTGTGCATCGGGACATGGCCCGGGCCCTCGATCATCACCTGCACATCCTGCGCCCAGGCGCGCTTGGTGAGCTCGCCGAGCGTATAGAGCTCGGCGAACTGCGCCTCGTCGTTCGCGTCATAGATGCTGCCGGGACGCAGGCCGTCGCCGAGGCTGTAGGCGACGTCATAGGCCTTCATGATCTCGGTAATCTCGTCGAAGCGTTCGTAGAGGAAGCTTTCCTTGTGATGCGCGAGGCACCATTTCGCCATGATGCTGCCGCCGCGCGACACGATGCCGGTCATGCGCTTCGCAGCGAGCGGCACGTAGGGCAGGCGGACGCCCGCATGGATGGTGAAATAGTCGACGCCCTGTTCGGCCTGTTCGATCAACGTGTCGGCGAAGATTTCCCAGGTCAGATCCTCAGCGATGCCGCCGACTTTTTCGAGCGCCTGATAGATGGGGACGGTGCCGATCGGGACGGGCGAGTTGCGGATGATCCATTCGCGCGTGTCGTGGATGTTGCGCCCGGTCGACAGGTCCATGACGGTGTCGGCGCCCCAGCGGATCGACCAGACCATCTTGTCGACCTCGGATGCGACGTCCGAGGCGACCGCGCTGTTGCCGATATTGGCGTTGATCTTGACGAGGAAGTTGCGGCCGATCGCCATCGGCTCGCTTTCGGGGTGGTTGATGTTGCTGGGGATGATCGCGCGGCCGCGCGCCACTTCGTCGCGGACGAATTCGGGGGTGACATAGTCGGGGATGCTCGCGCCCCAGCTTTCGCCGTCGCGCTTGTATTCGGCGAGGCGCGCGCGGCCGAGATTTTCGCGCTCGGCGACATATTCCATCTCGGGCGTGATGATGCCGCGGCGGGCATAGTGCATCTGGCTGACGTTCTGGCCGGGCTTGGCGCGGAGGACCTGCTTCTTGACGTTCGGGAAGGCGGGGACTCCTCCAGAGCGATCCGGGCCGAGCTGGCCGTTATCCTCGGGGCGAACCTCGCGCTGGGTCACTTCCTCGACGTCGCCGCGCCCCCGGATCCAATCGCGGCGCAGTTCGGCGAGGCCGGCGTTGATGTTGATCGTCGCATGGACGTCGGTGTAGGGGCCGCTGGTGTCGTAGACGCGCACCGGCGGTTCGCCCGAATGCGGGTCGAGGTCGATCTCGCGCATCGCGACGCGGATGCCGCTGCCGGTCTGCGCCGCGACGTGGATCTTGCGGCTGCCGCGGATCGGGCCGGTGGTGACGCCGATGGGGGCGGTATTTTCGAACTTCGAGTCGATGTCGGCCATGTGCAGTCGCTCCATATATTCGGAGCGAAAGACGGATTCCGCGCGGGGAAAACCGGCCCTCCCTCCGCCCGAGTTACCGGGATCAGGTTCAACGGGTCGCGGTCTATTCCGCTCTCAACCGGCCATCACAGACGCGGCTCCCCGGGGATGCGGAGGGTTATAGGGCGCGGCGGATGCGCTGTCCATGCGCCCCGAGTGACCGTGCGCACTTTCGCCAAGGGAAAATGCGATTAGAACCGTCTTATCAGCGACATGGGCAGTAAGGACAGGGATATGGCGGGATCGATGAACAAGCGGCGGGTCGTTCAGATGGCGGCGGTGGCGCTGGCGTGGTGCCTGTTGCCCGCCGAAGCGCAGGCGCAGGCCTTTCCGTGCAACGGCGGCAGCAATGGCGCCGGGCCGGGCGAGCGGATGGTCGGCATGTCGCAGGCCGGGAACGGCGTCGCGTCCTTTCCGCTGTGCGTGCGCGACGACAGCGGCGCAGCCCCCGCGCCGCCGCCCGCGCCGGCCAACAGCTATGCCGCGATCGCCTGGCACCCCGACGCCGCCGACATCTGGGTCGACGGCAATTACCTCCATTCGGCGAGCGTCGCCGAAAGTGAGTCGCTCGCGGCGTGCAACCGGGTGATGGGCGGCGGCTGCTCGTCGGCGGGCAGTTGGTGGAATTCGTCGATGGCGATCATCCGCGACCGCAACGGCTATTTCTACAAGGCGTGGGCGGGCGAAGGCGGCGCCGAGCGCAAGCAGGTGATGGCCGACTGCTCGTCGAAGCAGCTTTTGCCGTGCGAGGTCTTTGCGACGATCCGGTCGAGCACCAACCGCCGCTCGCCGGGCGCTTCGGTGCGCAAATCCTTTGCCGCGTCGGCGTGGGTCACCGGCGGCGCGAGCGACGGCTATAATGGCAAGCTCTATGTCGCGAGCGGCTATCGCAGCGCCGACGACGCGACCGCCGCCGCGATCAAGGCGTGCAGCGACGCGACGTCGCGGCCGTGCGAGAGCAATGCGCTGACCGGCAACGGCTTCATCCAGGCGTACAGGATGAACGCGAGCGACGACAGCGCGACGGTCGAAACCTCGGCCAAGCGTGCGAAGGAAGCGGCGCAAGCGAACTGCAAGAAGCAGAAGGCGACGGCGTGCACGATGCAGGCGCTGTTCGACAGCCGCAAGCCGGGGCAGTTCGTGCATGACTTCAACGCCGGGAAGTCCGACTAGGCCCCGGTCGCGGCCATCGGTGCCGTCTAGGCGGCGACGCTGTCTTTCGCGCCGCCCTGACGCCAGCGCGCGGCGGCGAGCGCGACGCGCTGGCCCAGCGAATGCGCGGTTGCGCGGTCGCCGGCGCGGGGGGTGACCTCGGCGCTGTCGTTCGCGGCCTGCGCCATCGCACCGATGAAGGCGCCGAGGCGGTTTTCATTGTCGGTCGCGGCGCTGGTGTCGTCGTTGTTGCCGGGAAGCTGGCCGGTGCCGATCCAGACCATGCCGTGCTGCGCGGCGAAGATCGCGAGGCTGGTCAGCGTGTTGAGCTTGTCGCCCGACGGCGAGGCCGAGACGGTGAAGGCGGCGGCGAGCTTGTCCTGCCAGTCGCGCGTCATGAAGACCTGCGTGCTCGCGTCCATGAACGCCTTCATCGGCGCCGAGACATTGCCGACATAGGTGGGCGAGCCGAAGATCAGCGCGTCGGCCTCGTTCGCGGCGGCGAAAAAGTCCGCGAAGTCGGTCTGGCCGGCCTCGATCCGCAGCGGCACCGCGGTCGCGCCCGCCGCCTCGACCCCGCGCGCGACGTCGCCCGCGAGCACGTCGGTATGGCCGAAGCCCGAATGATAGATGATGGCAATCCGGGTCATGTCTGTCCTCCTTGATGCCGGCGGGGGGAGTCGGGCCGGCTTGCGGAGCGGAAGGTGATGGGATAGGTACTAAAAGTTAAGTACGCACCTTCAGGTACCTGCCCTAATGAATATTGCCCGCTGCATAGAAAATCCTGATCCGCTGGCGCAGGATTGCCCGTCGCGCGACATGCTCGACCTGATCGGCGACCGCTGGAGCCTGCTGATCCTGCTCGTCGTCGGGCAGGGCACGCACCGCAACGGCGAACTCAAACGGCGGATCGGCGGGATCAGCCAGAAGATGCTGACGCAGACGCTGCGCGCGCTGGAGGAGAACGGCCTGATCGAACGGCGCGATTTCATGACGGTGCCGCCGCACGTCGAATATCATCTGACTGGCCTCGGCGCGTCGCTGCAACAGGCGATGGCGCCGCTGTTCGGGTGGGTCGACCGCGAATTTTCGGCGGTGCAGGCCGCGCGCGCAGCCTTTGCGGCGCGCGGGCAGGCGGACTAGGTGGCGGGTGAAGACCGATTGCGGACGTTGCGACCTACCGTCGTGATGATAGGGATAGCCGCATGAGTGAACTTAATATCGCGGAAATCCCATTCGATAACGGTGGCATTCGCTATCGCTATTCCAGAAAGCTGTCGCCTGATGAATCTCGGTGGATCAGGGATGGCCTATTTCAGGCTTTCCATGAAAACGGTGTGCTCGCATCAGAAGGTCACTATGTTCACGGCGCCGAGCACGGGCCGTGGAGAGACTATCACGACAATGGCCAGATCGCAGCGGAAGGCACCTACGACGCAGGAAATGAAACTGGCGTTTGGCGTTACTGGACCCGCGAAGGGATCGAGAGCGATCGAATCTGACCCGGCCAAGGTCAGCTTCCCACCCCAAGGCGGTCCCTACGTCCGTAGACCGGGCGCCGAGTTGAATATGCGCCGCGACTAGCCGGCCAGCGACGCGGGCATTGCGGGTAGCGGCGCCTGCGGGATGCCGTTCGCGACGATCGCTTCGAGCGCGTCGAAACAGTCGCCGTCGATCGCCGCGCCGACTTCGCACGCCATGATCGACAGCGCCTGGTCGACCGGCATCGCGGCGCGATAGGGGCGGTCGGCGGTGAGCGCGTCGAAGAAGTCGGCGACCGAGATGATACGCGTTTCCATCGAAATGCAATCCTCGTCGAGCCCGAGCGGATAGCCGGTGCCGTCGAGCCGTTCGTGGTGCGATCCCGCGATCATCGCCATGTCGCGCATCACCCCGATGCGCGAGAGGATGTCGGTCGTCGCCTGCGCATGCCCCTGCATCGCCGCCCACTCGCCCGCGGTCAGCCGGCCGGGCTTGTCGAGGATGCGGTTGCTGACGCCGAGCTTGCCGATGTCGTGGAGCATCGCCGAGCGGACGAGGCGGCGGCGCTGCGGCGCGGCGATGCCCTGCGCGGCGCCGATGCGGTCGGTGAGCAGCGCGACGCGCTCGCTGTGCCCGCCGGTATAGGGGCTCTTGGCGTCGATCACCTGTCCGAAGGCGACCGCGATATCGTCGAGATAATCCTCGTCGACGCGCACGCGTGCCCGTGCGGGCTCGAGCGCGAAGAGCTGCGCGTCGATGTCGGGCGCGGCGAGCGCGGCCCAGAAGCCGGGGTCGGCGGCGAGGTCGAGGAAGATTGCGGTGAGGTCGGGGTCGAGCCAGGTGCCGGCGCGCGCGCGCACTTCGGCGACCGCGCGATCGGGGCCGCCCGCCATGAAGAAGACGTCGGCGACCTGCGCGAGCAGCGCGATGCGCGCGAGCAGCGGGATCGCACCGCCCGACAGTCCGCGCGGCATGCCGCCGCCGTCCCAATGTTCGTCGAGCGCCGCGATGGCATCGGCGACGCGGTCCGAAAAGCGCAGGCGGCGCGCGATGCCTGCACCCTGCGTGCAGCGCGTCTCGATAAAGCCGGTGAGGATCGGCGCGGCATGGCCGAGCAGGTGGTCGCGCGCGGCGCTGCGCGCCGCCGCCTCTTCCTTCACCCCGACCTCGGCCTCGACGAAGCGGAGGAAATCGGCGGCGCCCGGGCCGATCAGCTTGAACCCCTGTTTGAGCGTGCGGTCGTCGCCGAGGAAGAGTTCGGCGACGCGCGCGGCGTTGCTCGAACAGCCCAGATCCTTGAGCAGCACGGCATAGAGGCAGTCGGCGAGTTCGGCGCCGTCGAGCCCGGCGGCGAGGCCGACATAGGTGCCGATCCACGCGGCGCGGACGCTGTGCCCCGCGGGCTGGCCTTCGGTGAGGTCGAGCGCATAGGAAAAGGCGCCCAATATCTCGGCAAGCCGCGCTTCGCCGACGGGCACTGCGCTGTCAAAGGCCGTCCGGTCCGGCTGGAACATCGATTATCCCCCTGTTGATCGGCCGGGCATAGCGGCCAAGCTTTACCAGCGGGTTAGCGGGCGTATAACCGGAGCCGGCGGGGCACCGGACGGGAGGCGGTCATGGCAGGCTTTATGGCAACGGCGCTGGCGATGCTGCTCTCCGCGGCAAGTCCGGCGACAGGGGGCGAGGATCTCGGCTGGCTCGCGGGCGACTGGGCGAGCGAGACCGACGGGCGCTGGACCGAGGAAAGCTGGGCACCGCCGCGCGGCGGGATGATGATCGGTCATAGCCGGTCGGGGCGCGGCGACACTTTGCGCGAGTTCGAGTTCATCCGCATCGTCCGCGGCGACGACGGTGTGCTCGCCTATATCGCACAGCCGCAGGGCGGGGCGCCGGTGGCGTTCGCGCTGACGAAAAGCGACAAGGCGCGCGCGACCTTCGAAAATGCCGCGCATGATTATCCGCAGCGCATCGAATATGTCCGCGACGGCGACACGCTGACCGCGACGATCTCGGCGATCGACGGGTCGAAGGCGCGGCGCTGGACCTATCGGCGGCGCTGAGCGAAGCGGAGCATCATGGCGGACAAGACGGGACGGCTCTTCGCGATCATCGACAATCTGCGCCGGCGGCGGCGGCCGGTGACGGCGGAGATACTGGCCGAGGAGCAGGGCGTGTCGGTGCGCACGCTCTATCGCGACATCCAGGCGCTGATCGCGCTCGGCGCGCCGATCGAGGGCGAGGCGGGGGTGGGCTATATGCTGCGCCCCGGTTTCTTCCTGCCGCCCTTGATGTTCAGCGCCGAGGAGCTGGAGGCGCTGGTGCTCGGCGCGCGCTGGGTCGAGGGGAGGCAGGACGGGTCGCTGTCGCGCGCCGCAGGGCTGGCGCTCGCGAAGATCGCCGCGGCGAGCCCCGACGATCTGAAACAGCGGATCGACGAATCGGGGCTGTGGCCGGTGAACAGCCGATGGCGCGAGAGCAATGCGCCGTTGCTGGCAACGGTGCGCGAGGCGATGCGCGCCGAAAAGACGCTGCACATCGATTATTCCGACGAGCGCGGCAAGGCGAGCGAACGCGCGATCTGGCCCGCGGCGCTCGCCTATTTCGAGGAAAAGCAGATCATCGCCGCTTGGTGCCTGCTCCGGCAGGATTTCCGTAGTTTCCGCATCGACCGCATCGCCGCGGCGCGGATCGGCAGCGAGGGGTTCGGGCGGCGCCGCGCGGTGCTGATGGCCGACTGGTGGCGGCAGAACGGACTCGACGCAGCCTCCTGACAGGATCTGTCAGGGGGATGGGCTAGTCCGCTTCGGGTGAGGGGCGCCGGTCGACGGCGCCCGCGAGACCGGAGGATTTCAGATGCTCAAGACCCATCATGGTTCGTGCCATTGCGGCGCCGTCAAGTTCGAGGCCGACATCGACCTCGATGCGGGGACGGGCAAATGCAATTGCTCGATCTGCACCAAGAAAAGGAACTGGAGCGCGCAGATCAAGCCCGACGCCTTTCGCCTGCTCACCGATCCCGCGGCGCTCGAGGAATATGTGTTCGGATCGGGCAGCGCGCATCATGTCTTCTGCAAGACGTGCGGCGTTTCGGCGTTCGGGCACGGCTATGTCGAGGAGATCGGCGGCGCCTATTATTCGGTGTCGATCGCGTGCCTCGATGACCTGACCCCCGCCGAAATGGCGGCGCTGCCGGTGCAGCATATGGACGGCGCGGGCAATAATTGGTGGAACGCGCCGGAGGTTACGGCTCATATGTGAGGGGTAACGGCTTAGGGGTGGTGAGCTGCCACTCCTAATATCCGTCATCCCGGCGAAGGCCGGGATCTCACCCTCTCGAAATGACGCGCCGGCGAGATCCCGGCCTTCGCCGGGATGACGAGGATAGAGGCGGCAGCAACCGGTCGAAACCGGCCGGACCCGCCAACGGACCGGACCCGCTACTGCGCTGCCGTCTCGCTGCCCAGCGAGGCGCGCTGCGAATCGAGGACGATGATCCGCTGGCGCATCGCGTCGGCGACGCAGGCGGCGTCGCCGCAGGCGTCGCGCTCGCCGATCCGCCAGCTGCGCTGTTCGGTGGCGATCTGTTCGCGCAGCGGCCCTGCGGTGCGGTCGAGCTGCTTGTACGCGCGGTTGAGCTCGCGATCGAGCGCCGCGAGCTCGTCGTCGCCGCAGATCAGCTTCTCGGCGCGGGTCGCGGCATATTTGCAGTTGAAGCTCGGGGGAATTTTCGCGGTCGGCGCCACGTCCGCCTGTTCGTCGTGCGCCGGGGTCGCGGGCGTGGCAGCCGGAGCGGGCGCGGCCCCGGGCAGGGACGCGGCGGCGGGCGCGGCCGTGGCGGCGCTCCCCGCCTTGCCTTGGTCGTCGCCGCGCATGAACAGCATCGCCGCCAGCACCGCGACCGCGACCAGCAGCGCGCCGATCATCAGCGTCTTGGCCGACCCGCCTCCGGATGCCGGAGGAGCCGGCTCGGTCGCCTCGGTCAGAATGGCGGCGTGCAGCTTGTCGGCCGCGACGGTTGCGGCGGGCGTCGCCCCCGCGCCGGCCGGCGGCGTTACGCCGGCCAGCTGGTGCGCCTTCGCTGCGATGCGCGCGATCGAATCGTCGCGCTTTTCCAGCCAATCGATCCACTGCGCACTGGCAAGGTGATAGGCGAGGTCGTCGGGGACGATCTCCTCGAGCCGCAAGGGAATGATCGCCTTGTGCGCGCTGTCGGCGAGGATCAGCTCGCGCTTCACATGCGGGCTCTTGTCCGACTGGCTGCAGAACAGCAGCAGGACGCCGGCACCGTCGCGGATCGCCCGCATGATCGCGGTGTCGAAGGCTTCGCCGGGCCCGACGTCGCGCGGTGCGATCCAGCAATCGACGCCGTGGCGCGCCAGCGCCTTTTCGACGTGCAGCGCGACGTCATATTTGCTCGAATGATGGCTGACGAACAGCTTCGGACGCGTGTCTTCTGTCATTGCAGTCCCCTTTTCCGCTCACGCGGAAGCCGCGTCGGCCCGTGTCAACCTAGCTGAAAAAGAAAGCAAAACTCAAGCGGTGCGATGCTCGCCCTTGACCCAGCGCACGGTGCCCGACGAGGCGCGCATGACGACGGTCTCGGTCGTCAGGATACCGCCGCGGCGATGCTTGACCCCCGACAGCAAAGATCCGTCGGTCACGCCGGTCGCGGCGAAGATCACATCGCCCCTGGCGAGGTCTTCGAGGTCGTAGACGCGGTCGAGATCCTCGATCCCCCATTTCTTCGCGCGCTTGCGTTCGTCGTCGTTGCGGAACAGCAGGCGGCCCTTGAACTGGCCGCCAACGCAGCGCAGCGCCGCCGATGCCAGCACGCCCTCGGGGGCGCCGCCCGAACCCATATAGATGTCGACATTGGTGTCGGGGTTCGTCGTCGCGATCACGCCGGCGACGTCGCCGTCGGGGATCAGCGCGACGCCGCAGCCGATGGCGCGCAGTTCGGCAATGATCGCTTCGTGGCGCGGACGATCGAGCACGCAGACGATGATGTCGGCGGGCGCGACGCCCTTTTCGCGCGCCACCGCCTCGACATTCTCGCGCACGCTATTGTCGAAATTGACGATGTTCGGCGAATAGCCGGGCCCGACCGCGAGCTTGTCCATATAGACGTCGGGGGCGTTGAGCAGGCAGCCTTCCTCGGCGATCGCGAGCACCGCGAGCGCGTTCGGGCCGGCCTTGGCGGTGATCGTCGTGCCTTCCAAGGGGTCGACCGCGATGTCGATCTTCGGCCCCTTGCCCGGCGCGTTGCCGACCTTTTCGCCGATATAGAGCATCGGCGCCTCGTCGCGCTCGCCTTCGCCGATGACGATCGTGCCGTCCATATAGAGCGTGTTGAACGCGGTGCGCATCGCCTCGACCGCGGCGGCATCGGCGGCTTTCTCGTCGCCGCGACCGATCAGCTTCGCCGCGGCGATCGCCGCGGCTTCGGTGACGCGCACCATTTCGAGGACGAGCACCCGGTCGAGGTTGCTGCTATTCGTCATGTCGGTCACTCTCCGTCTTTGATCTTGCCTTGGCGCCCCCGTCGGGCATGGTGCGCGCCATATGGTCGCCCGCGCCGCTTGTCGAGAATACTTCGCCCGATTCGGGGCCGCTGTCGCCTTGTCGTGCGTCATCGCCGTGACAGCGGGGGCGCAGGTTCAGGGGCCGCCCGCGCCGCCGCCGCCGCGCGATGCCGAAACCGCCGTCGCCAACGCGAAGGAACTGGTCGATCCGATCAAGCGCTGCCGCCCCGCCGACGACGGGTCGATCAATGTGTGCGGCACCGACACCGAACGCCACCGCCTGTCGCCCGAACTGCGCGCGATCGCGAACGAGGGCCGCGAGGCGCCGCCGAAGCTGCCGCGCGCCGAGGCGCAGGCGATGAGCCTCGACAAGCTGCCCTATAACTGGATCTCGCTCGGCGGGCGCTATAAACCCGGCCCCGAATATAATGAGCAGTTTGAAGCAATGAAGCGCGCGACCGACCCCGAAACGGGCACCCCCGCGCCGCCCGAGGACGAGCCCTAGGGCCAGGACCCTAAGCGAACACCT
Organism: Sphingopyxis sp.; assembly: GCF_035944815.1. Lineage (GTDB taxonomy): Bacteria > Pseudomonadota > Alphaproteobacteria > Sphingomonadales > Sphingomonadaceae > Sphingopyxis. Next base: position 321,384 of record NZ_DASZAU010000003.1, on the reverse strand, counting down.
CGGCCGACGCCGCGGCGGGCCGCGCGGCGCGGTACAGCCCCGCAGCGACGAAGATCTTCGCGAGGAAATAGGCGGCGAACAGCAGGACCCACGCGAAACTCATCGCGATTTCGAGCGCCGTCCCGGGAGCCTGCGCATTTTGCCAGATCACCGCGCCGTGCAGGAGGATGAGCCCGCCGAGCGCGAGGCCGAAGACGATGCCGATCGCGAAATAGAGGCCGACGAGGCGCCATTGCGCCGGCCCGGTGAGCCGCCAGGATTCGGCGATCGCCGCAAAGGGATTGAGCCGGCCGTGCGCGGCCATGGCGGCGCCGGTCAGGCAAAGCCGCGCCTCGATCCAGGTGCCGAGCAGCATCAGCACCAGCCGGTAGGCGATATCGACCGCGCCGCCGGCCATCGCGTTCCATTCGGCGATGCCGATCGTCAGCAGGATCGGCAGGCTCACGAGTATGCCGATCCCGAAATAGATCAGCATCAGGACGATCAGATAGGCGGCGCCCGCGACCATTCCGTACATGATCTCGGAAATATAGCCTTCGCGGATCTCGGCGAGGATGGCGTTCCACGCGGCGAGCATCGCGCCCGCGACGATCACCGACACGATGCCCAGCAGGTAAAGCGGTCCGGTGATCGAGCCGCTGATATAGGTGCCATAGCTGTTGACCATCAGCGCGATGATCGTGCGCAGGTTGAAGATCGGCTCGCTCGACAGCAGCAGATAGGGGAAGAGCACCCCCAGCACCGTATAGGCGAGCGCGGCTTGCCAATGCTCGCCCGCCAGCATCCGCGCCTCGGCCAGCCCGCGCCTGATTTCGATATCCATGATCGCCCCCCGTTCCCCGTCACCGGGGTAACAGCGGCGCGGGCGATTTCAAGCGGCTGTTACAGCGCGAGGATCGGCATGTGCATCGGCGTGCCGACGACATGGTTCGACGCGGCGAGGATCGCGAGCGCGGCGTGGATCGCGCTGGCGGGTCCCTCGTGCGTGACGAGCGCGATGACGACGCCGTCCTGGTCGTCGGTGCCGCGCTGGATGAAGCTTTCGATCGAGACGCCGGCGTCGCGCATCGCCGTCGCGATCTCGGCGAGCACGCCGATGCGGTCCTCGACGATCAGGCGGACATAATGTTTGCCGACGCGCGCGCCGGCGTCGGCGGCGGGGGCGGCATCGAGTGCGTCGACGGGCATCGCGAAGGCCGGGCCATATTCGTCGCGCGCGATGTCGATGATGTCGGCGACGATCGCCGATGCGGTCGGCCCGGCGCCCGCGCCCGCACCCTCGAAGAACAGGCGCCCGACGAAATTGCCCTCGGCGACGACGGCATTGAGTGCGCCCGGCACATAAGCGAGCGGATGGTCGGCGGGGACGAGGCACGGCTGGACATGCTGGTAGAGCCCCCCGCCTTCGTTGGCGCCGTCGCGCTCGGCCATACCGATCAGGCGGACGCGGTGGCCGAGCGCCTCGGCCTCGCGGATATCGGCGGCGATCAGATTGCGGATGCCGTTCGCGGTCACCGCGCCGATGTCGAGCTTCGTCCCGAAACAGAGCGCGGCGAGGATCGACAGCTTGTGCGCGGCGTCGATGCCGTCGACGTCGAAGGTCGGGTCGGCCTCGGCATAGCCCTCCGCCTGCGCAGCGGCGAGGGCATCGGCAAAGCTCGCGCCGTTCCGCTCCATCTGCGTCAGGATATAATTGCAGGTGCCGTTGAGGATGCCATAGACGCGCGCGATCTGGTTCGCCGACGCGCCCTCGCGGATCGCCTTGATGACGGGAATTCCCCCCGCGACCGCGGCTTCATATTTCAGCGGCGTGTCCTTTTGCTCGGCGATCCGCGCGAGGTCGAGCCCGTGATGCGCGATCATCGCCTTGTTCGCGGTAACGAGCGCCTTGCCCGCACCGAGCGTGTGGCGCGCCAGCGTCAGCGCCGGGCCGTCTGCGCCGCCGATCATCTCGACGACGACATCGACGTCGTCGGCGGCAACCAGCGCGTCCATGTCGTCTTCCCAGCGATAGCGCGAAAGGTCGATGCCGCGGTCCTTGTGCCGGTCGCGCGCCGAGAGGGCGACGATCTCGATCGGCCGCCCGGCACGCCGCGCGATCAGATCGCGGTTCGCCTCGAGCAGCTTCACCACGCCGCCGCCGACGACGCCAATCCCCGCGAGCGCGACGCGAAGCGGCGGGCGGGGGGCGGTCGGGGCGGAATAGGGCGACATAAGGGACTCCGGTAAAGATACGGAGCCGCGCCCCGCCGTTGCCAGCGCCCTATCGGCTTTTGCCGAGGAAACAAGCCCGGCGCGGCTTAGCGGCGCCGAAGCAAATCTTTATCCCGCCATGAAAAGCGGCACCGGCCCGGTGCCGTCTGGACATTCAGTCGGAAGACACACCCACCGGCGGCTTGCGCGTCCGCGTGCATTCGCCGAGCGCGCCGAGAACGACGGCATAGTCCGCCGCCGCCTTGCGGCGATCCTCGGGCGCGGTGCCCGCAAGCTTGTTGAGCGGCAGCTGCTTCGGCAGCCCGCACGCGAGTCGGTACCAGGCGAGGGTGTTGCGCTGGGGGACCGATGCGCCGTCGACGATCTCGCCGAACGCCGCCGACCAGCGCCGCGACCCGTCGGCGGCGGTCAGCACGGTGATCGACACCGGGTCGCCCGTCCGCGTGTTGAGGAACAATTGCGTCTCGCCTTCGCCGGGCAGCGTGCCCGGGACATGGAAACCGTTGGCGATGCCGGTGATCGCGGGCGCCGCGCCGGGCTTGACCGCCTCGGTCAGCACCGCGCGCAGCTGCGCCTCGGTCGCCGGATCCCACGGCAGCTGGGCGTCGGGGGCGATCAGCCGGACGCTGCCGGTGTTGCTGCTGCCTGCCGCCGCGCCCGGGACGGGGCGGGCAAAGAGCAGGACCGGCTGTTTCTTTTTCAGCTTCGGCGCCTTGCCCTTCGCGTCGAGCGGCAGGTCGACGAGATAGGAGATTCGCGACGCGAGCGGGCCGGCGCCGCGAATCAGGCTGACGACGTCGGCTTCGACATAGAATCGGGCAAAGCCCGCCGCGACGCCGGGCGACTGCGCCGGTTTCAGTGCCGCGGCCTTATATATACGCGCGTGCAGCGCGATCGGGGCGGCGGTCGCCAGATCGGCGATGTCGGCATAGCTGTACGGGCTTGCCGCCGCTGGTGGCTGCGTGGCCTGCATCGCGGAAACCGTAGGGATTCCAAGGCTCAGAGCCAGAATGGCTGTGATGGCGGCCGGGTGGGGGAGGCGCATGATCGATCCACTTTCCGTCATTTATGACACCGTTATCGGCGCCAGAATCCCTAACATGGGACATGGCACATTAACCGCTGATAAAGGGTTTGCGAATGTGCCGCCACCGCGATAGGACGTGCCCGAAGTGTCCGGCAAAAACATAATAAGCCGGATGCAGCGCCGTCGGGTCTCGCAGAACGCATCGGAAATCATCCGGGCATTTGGCAACCGAACCCGCCGGCAGGGAATTGGTGTCAGGATGATCTAGCAAGGAGCGTCGTCCCTGAATGGCTTATGGTGATAATGTCGACCCTAAAAACAGGGTAGTGGCGATTGTCTTGGTTGGTCTGCTTACAGCGGTTCTGGGCTACGGCCTGGTCAACGGCTTGAATATCAGTATCGTCAAGAAACTCGCCGAAAAATTGGATGTGGTGGACGTTGAAGAGCCGCCGCCGCCGGAGGAACCCCCGCCGCCGCCGCCGCCGGACAACAAGTTGCCGCCGCCGCCGCCGGTCGTGACGCCGCCGTCGCCGATTCCGCCGCCGGTTACGACCAATACGGTCCAGTCGGTGCCGAAGGCGCCGCCGACGCCGCCCCCGCCCGTCTACACGCCGCCGGCCCCGCCGGCTCCGCCGCCGACGCCCGACCTCAGTGCCGCCGGTACGCCCAAGGGCAACCCGGGTCGCTGGGCGACGAACGACGACTATCCGGCACGCGCCATGCGCGAAGAGCGTGAAGGCACGACCGGTTTCCGCGTCACCTATGGTGCCGATGGCCGTATCACATCCTGTGATATCACGGCGTCGAGCGGCCATCCCGACCTGGATGCCGAAACGTGCAAGCTGATCACGCGCCGTGGCCGTTTCAATCCGGGCAAGGACCGTGCGGGCAACCCCACGGGCGGCAGCTACAGCAATCGTATCCGTTGGCAGATTCCGCGCTGATCCGGCGCCGGACACACTGTTTTCGAATCTATTGAATTCTTTGAGAGGGAATTTCCTACTATGTTTAATCTGATCGCAAATGCCGCCGCTGCGGCGCCGGCCGCCGCTCATGACGCAGGCCTGAGCCTGATGCCTGCCGCCATGTGCGTGAAGGAAGAAGGCCAGAACCCCTACGGTCTCGTCCCCGCGCTGTGCGAAGGCGGTATCGTCTCGCAGCTGACCTTCCTCATCCTGCTGATCATGTTCGTCGGCACGCTCTACATCCTGTTCACCAAGCTGTTCGAACAGAACAAGGTGATGAACCAGGGCAAGGCCGTCGACGCCAACTTCTGGCGCGCCGCGACGCTCGCCGACGGCGCTTCGAAGCTCGAAAAGAACAGCGCCTATCGCCAGGTCGTCGAAGACGGTCTGCGCGCCAACGAAGAGCATAACAAGCTGACCGACCCCGTCGAAGCCCACGACTGGATGCACGGCACGCTCGAGCGTTCGCAGAACCACATCAACTCGAAGCTCAACGGCGGCCTCGCCTTCCTCGCGACCGTCGGTTCGACCGCACCGTTCATCGGTCTGTTCGGTACCGTTATCGGTATTCTCCGCGCGCTCGTGAAGATCGGTGCGTCGGGTCAGGCATCGATCGACACCGTCGCCGGTCCGGTCGGTGAAGCTCTGATCATGACCGCCATCGGCCTGATCGTCGCGGTCCCCGCGGTGCTCGCGTTCAACTGGCTGCAGAGCCGCAACAAGGCGATCGCCCGCCGTCTGTCGATCTTCTCGAACGACGTTCTCGGCTCGATCATGTCGAACGGCCAGGTGAAGCCGGCCTCGACCACCGTTGCCAAGGCTGCTCCGGCCGCGGCTCCGAAGAAGGCCTGATTCGGCTTCTGGATCCCCGCTTTTTGCCACGCGGCGAAAGGCGGGGTCCGCTGGACAGGGAAAGGCAAGCACAGCGCGCCGATCCGACGTCCGTGACAGAAATTTTGTGACAGGATGCTAATCCTATGGCGATGAGTGCAGGAAATAAGGGCGAAGATGCCCCGATGTCCGAAATCAACACGACGCCGCTGGTGGACATCATGCTCGTGCTGCTGATCATCTTCCTCATCACGGTTCCCGTGGTGTTGGAAACGGTGAACCTGAAGCTGCCCGACGTGGTATTCGAACCGACGACGACGAAGCCCGAAAACGTGCTTCTGTCGATCCGTTCGGCCGACACCGACGGCGATGGCGAGCCCAATGCCGACAGCAGCGCTTGCGAAGTCTATTGGGGCCAGACCCCCGTCGATTCGCGCCAGCTGCTCGAACGCGGGCAAAAGAAGCTGGAACAACTGCTCGAGGATATCGGCGGTCCGCAGAACATCACCGAAGAAAACTTCCCCGAAGTGCATATCCGCGGCGACGTCAACACGCCGTACCAGTGCATCGGCGGTGTGATCTACACGATGCAATATGCCGGCTTCCAGAAGATCGGGTTCATTTCCGAACCGGCTCCTGGCTCGGGCACGGTGGGCCGCCTCTAAGGCGGTCCGCTCAGTTATAAAGGAATAATCCTATGTCCATGGCAGTTGGAGATCGGGACGACAATGAACCGATGATGGACATGAACACGACGCCGCTCATCGACGTCATGCTCGTGCTTCTCATCATGTTCATCATCACCATCCCGGTCCAGACCCACGCGGTGAAGATCGACTTGCCGGTGCCGAACAACAATCCCAGCAATGTGGATCCCGAAAAGAACAAGGTGATGATCGATCCCGCCGGGACGATCACCTGGAACGGGACCCCGGTCGATCTGGCCCAGCTGGCGCAATATCTGGAACAGACCAAGGCACTGCCGGTCGAACCCGAATTGCAGGTCCAGCCCGACCCCTATGCGCGTTATATCGTCGTCGACAATGTCATGGCGGTGATCAAGCGCAGCGGCGTCGGCAAGCTGGGGTTCGTCGGTAACGAACAATATGCCCGCGTCTTCTGATCGCTGATCGAAGCAGTCAGGCAGAACAGGGGGCCGCGAAGCAATTCGCGGCCCTTTTTGTGTGCGCTCGCGTCGCGTGACGTCGGGCCCGGACCCTGAAACAAGGCCTATCTTCCCCTTTCGACGAAGAGTTGTATGAAGGGGTTGCGGGCTGTGCGGACGCCCGTTCAGGCGACCGTCGCCCAAGTTCCGCTCCATCGGCCGCGCCTGCGGCAGGGAGCGTACTTGCCATGACCACCGACATCTATTCGCCGCCGCGCATCTCGCTGCCCGACCTGTTCCTCCGCTTCCTTCGCTTCGGTTTTCTCGCCTTCGGCGGACCGGTCGCGCAGATCGCCATGGTGAGGCAGGCGCTGGTCGAAGAGGAGCGCTGGATTTCGCCGGCGCGGTTCAACCGCCTGCTCGCGGTGATGCAAATCCTCCCGGGACCCGAAGCGCACGAACTGTGCGTCCATCTCGGAATGATCGCGCGCGGGCGGATCGGCGGGCTGCTTGCGGGGCTTGGCTTCATGCTGCCGGGTTTCGTCCTGATGCTGGCCGCGGCGTGGCTCTATCAGGATCGGATCGCCGGCAACGCCGCGCTGGCGCCCGCCTTTCTTGGCGTCCAGCTGGTCGTTCTCGCGATCATCGCGCGCGCGGTGCAGCGAATCGGAACGCATATTCTCGAAGACCGGACGCTTTGGCTGCTCGCAGGTGCGGCGCTGGGCGCGACATTGGCCGGCGTGCCGTTCTGGATCCCGTTGATCGCGTCGGGATTGGTCTATGCTTTTGCCGCGCGGCCGCTTGCCGTCGCCGCCATATCGACCGCCGCGGTCCTGCTCGCCGTCCTCCTCCCGGCCGCGGGCCCGATGGCGCCCGCAAGCATAACCCCTGCCGAGGTCGGGAACGCAGCGCTGTTCTTCGCGGGGCTGAAGGGCGGATTGCTGACCTTTGGCGGCGCCTATACCGCCATTCCCTATGTCCGTACCGACACAGTCGGCCGCGGCTGGATCGGCGACGGCAGCTTCCTCGACGGCGTGGCCTTCGCGGGAATGCTGCCCGCGCCGCTCGTCATTTTCGCGACCTTCGCGGGCTATGTCGCGGGCGGCTTGCCGGGGGCGCTCGCCATCACCGCGGGGATGTTCCTGCCGGCTTTCGCCTTTTCGATGATCCTTTTCGAACGGCTGGAGGCGGTCGTCGAAAACCCCGCGCTCCATCATGTGCTGGCCGGCGTCGCCGCCGCCGTCGTCGGGGTGATCGCCGCGACGCTGGTCCAGCTCGGCTGGTCGACCGCCGAGCGATCGGCGAAGCTGGTGCCTGCGGCTTTCCTGTTCGGCGCGGCCTTGCTCGCGGCATGGCGATGGAAAGGAAAGCTCGCCGCTCCGCTCCTCATCATGGCGGGGGGCGCCGCCGGTTGGGCGATGGATCTTTGACCGCAAACCGACAAGGCGATGTCGCCCCCGCGCGGCAAAGCCGGTTTATCTCCTTGGAAGTTGTGGCGAAACGCGCCATCGTCGCGGCGAGGGGATCGAAACGCGCCGATCTGACGTTTTGATTCCGATCTTGATCACAGGGAGCAGCATGATGACGATGGGTTCGCACCGCAAACAGGCCATGACCGGGGGCCTCGTCCTGATCGGCGCGCTCGCGCTCGCCGGCTGTGCGGGCATGGGGAAAAAGGACCCCGCCAGCAACCTGCCGGTTCCCGACGCCTATGCCGAACTGACCGACGCGCGCGGCGCCGATCGCGGCCGCGTCGACATTTTCAAGGACGGCAGCGGACTGCGGCTCGAGGTCGTCGCGCGCGGTTTCGGCGCCGGCACCTATGGCATGCACGTCCACGCCGTCGGGCGCTGCGACGCGCCCAAATATACGACCGCCGGCCCGCACTGGAACCCGACGGGTGCCCAGCATGGCCGCGACAATCCGATGGGCGCGCATCATGGCGACATGCCCAACCTCGTGATCGAACCCGATACGATCGGCCGCGCGACGCTGCAGATCGTCGGCTCGCGCCTGACGGGCGACGGCGCGCTGCTCGATGCCGACGGCGCGGCCTTCGTCATCCATGCCAAGCCCGACGATTATAAAACCGATCCCAGCGGCAACAGCGGCGATCGCATCGTTTGCGGTGTGATCACGGCGCCGGCGGGGTAATCGGTCTTCGCGGGGGCAGACGGATTGTCTGCTTTCGACCGATTGCGGACGTTCGCTAAAGCGTCCCCATGGCGGCATCTCGCGCCTGCCGATAGGGCTGAGCGATGACTTGCCATTCTTGAACGGACCGCAGTCTAGCTGCAACCTCTTCCGACACTTCGCGTCGCGGGTCGTTGGCTAGGGCTTCAAGCTTGGCAACAGCCTCCTGCGTGCCGATGTCATGCAACGCCCAGACACATCTGCGGGCGAGAGCTGAACTGTCGTTGTAATCGAGATATGGCAGCCTGCGCTGGGCGCAATCAAACAAGCAGTCAACGCTCCTTGGATCTCGTAGATTTTGAAGAGTGTTCGCTAATTCTTCGTGCCCCTCATGGGCGTCACTGTTCAAAAGCGAACAGAGGATAGGCGTTAATCGACGTGAACGACCGAATAGCTCTCCAAGCTGGCACCAAGCCCAGACAGTTTCATATGAAAGGTCTCCCGAGCAAAGTTCATGAACTAGGTTCGATGGAACCTCATCATACTTGATCTGATATGCAGCAAGGAAATTGCTTAGGGATTTTTCGTCTGTGGGCAAGCTGTCCATTAGATGCAGAGACCACATAATGGTCCGGCAAGCAACGACTGCTTCCCACCCCTAAGCCGCTGCCTCAAGCGCGCGCGCGTTCCTCGATCGTCGCTTCGGCCTCGGGCACCGCCCGATAGGCGTAGATCAGCAGGCCGAGCGCGATCGGCGCGACGCCGATCAGCGACAAGATGCCGGTGCGCAGGTCGCCGACCGGCTTTCCGTCGACGACCGTGCCGGCCAGGTCCGAAATCTGCCCGACCATATAGGGGCCGAACGACAGGCCGACGAGCGTCGTGCCGAGGAAGAAGGCCGCGGTCGCGGTGCCGCGCATCCGCGGCAGCACCAGGTCCTGCGTCGTCGCCGCCGCGGCGCCGAGCGCCGCCGCGCCGAACAGCCCGGCGAGGAAGTTCATGGTGTAGAAGAGAAAGCCGCTTTCGGTCGTATAGCCGATCCAGATCGGGACGATCGGCGCGACGACGCCGAAGATGATCATCAGGATGCGGCCCGCCGGATTTCGGCTGCGCAGGTAATCGGCGACATGCCCGCCCGCAATGACGCCGACGAAGCCCGCTATTGCACCATTGGCGCCCAGCCAGAATGCAAGTTCCGCCTTGGGCAGCTTCAGCACCAGTTCGGCATAGGGCGGCGACCAGAAAGCGAGCGCATAGGCCGCGAGGCTGACAAGGCCATAGCCCAGCGTGGTGCAGATGAAGGCCGGGGTACCCCAGATCAGGCGAAAGGTCGCGGGGTCGCGCGCGCGCAGCGCGCTCGCCCACGAAAAGACCGCATAATAGCCGAGCGCAACCGCCGACCATTGCGGCAGATTATGGGTGAGTTCGATCATCCACCAGGCGAAGGCGGCGAGCGCCGCCGCGACGCCGACATTGATCGCGAGCGCCGTGGGCCCGCGCTTCCACGCGCCCCACAGCGTCAGCGGCGGGACGATCATCGACAGATCCTTGCCGAATTCGCGGAAAGGCGTCGGCGATCCGTGCGTCGGGGTGCCGTCCATCGCGCCGCGCACGGGCTCGCGCAGGCTCGCGACCCACAGAGCGAGCAGCAGCCCGGGAATGCCGACCGCGAGGAACGCCGCCTGCCAGCCGACGAGCCCCATCGGCCCGCCCGCGGGATAGCTCTTGTTCCACGCCCCGACGATCATGGCGCCGATGAACAGCGATACGCCGCCGCCGAGGTAGAGCCCCGACGAATAGATGGCGAGCGCGGTCGCCTTTTGCCGCTTCGGGAAATAGTCGGAAATCAGCGAATAAGCGGTCGGGCTCGCGGTCGCCTCGCCGACCCCGACCCCCATGCGCGCGAGCGTCAGGGTGAGCTGGTTATAGGCAAAGCCCGACGCCGCGGTCATCGCCGACCACAGGGTCAGCCCGATCGACAGCAGTTTGACGCGGCTCCAGTTATCGGCCAGCCGGCCGAGCGGGATGCCGAACAGCGCATAAAAGACCGCGAAGGCGGCGCCGCCGAGGAAGCCCATGTCGCCGTCGGACAGGCCGAGGTCGGCCTTGATGTCGACCGCGAGGATGCTGATGATCTGCCGGTCGATGAAATTGAGGATATAGACGACGACGAGCACCGACAGGACGTACCAGCTGTACCCCGTGGCTTTGGGTTCGGGGCGCGCCGACGCATCGGGCATGACATTCTCGCTGGCGGTATCGGCCATCTGGCAACCCTCTCCCTGACCCATTATCTCTTGTTCTTCATGGCTAGCAGAGCCATGCGCCGGCGCAAGTTGAAAGTCGGTTCAACTTTGAAAGGCTCATGTCGCGATATGCGCAATGATCGAGAAAATCCTCCCGCCATCCTCTTCCTCTGCCTCGGTAACATCTGCCGCTCGCCGCTCGCCGAAGGCGCCGCACGCGCCGCCTTCGCCGCCGCGGGGATCGACGCGACGCTCGATTCGGCGGGCACCGGCGACTGGCACGTCGGCCATCCGCCCGACCGCCGCGCGCAGGCCGAAGCGCACCGCCGCGGCACCGACATATCGACGCTGCGCGCCCGCCAATTGTCGGCGGCGGACTTTTATCGCTTCGACCTGATCCTCGCGGCCGACCAGAGCAATCTGCGCGATGCCCGCGCGATCCGTCCCGCCGATGCAACGGCGGAGCTGAGGCTGATGCTAGACCTGCTTCCCGGGCGTGCCGGGCAGGGTGTGGCCGACCCCTATTATGGCGACGACGATGGTTTCGCCGCGACATGGTCCGACGTCGCGGGGGTTGCCGCGGCGCTCGTCGCCGAATTTTCGCCGTCCAGCGGATAGCGCGCCACGGGGTGATAGCGCGACCCGCCGTGCCCCAGTTCGCTTTCGTAAAGGATGACATGGTCGAAGAGGAAGGTCGGGCTGGCGAGGTCGCTATTCGAGGCGAGGAACGACGCGACGGGTCCGCTCGCCCGGTTCAGCCGCGCCATCGTGACATGCGGGATGAAACTGCGCGTTTCGGGGGCGACGCCGACCCGCGCGAGCAACTGGTCGACCTTGCGATGCAGCGCGGCGAGCGGGCCGTGCGGTTCGACCTTCGCCCAGATCATATGCGGCCGCCCCTGCCGCTCGAACAGGTCGACGCCTGCAATTCGTGCTTCGACCGCAGGCGCATGGAGTGCGCCGAGCGCGGCGGCGATGTCTTCGGCGCGGTGGCGGTCGACCTCGCCGATGAAGCGCAGGGTCAGGTGCAATTGCTCGTCATCCTGCCAGCGCGCACCCGAAATCCCGTGCATCGCTGCGATCAACCGGGCGCGCACGGGCCGCGGCGGACGCAGCGCGACGAACAGGCGGTGTGTGGACATCGCCGCAACATAGGGTGCGACGCGGCGAACCGCGATCCCTAACTGGCACGGCTAGGGTCAGGACCCATTAATTCCGCGCTCGAGGCGTCGAAATGGCGAAGATATCGGGCTTGGGCGGCCTTGCGGGTAGCATCGCTACCCGCAAGGCCGCGCTGGCCCGATATCGAAGCCATTTCGGCGTCCCTTCGGGATTTGACCGATTTTGCCTATGGCGTCGTCGAAAAGTCTGGAAATATCGACATATTCCTGCGCCTTTCTCCTCGCCCTGAGCAAAATCGCTTCAAACCTCGATCGCGGAATTAATGGGTCCTGACCCTGATATGTTGCCGGAATGTTTCCAATGTCCGGTTTCGCTTGAAACGGGCGGGCAAACCCACGATATTGCTGAAACGGCCGGTATGGGCTGGCCGGTGATGGAGATGAAAAATGGCGAATTGGAACGACCCCAATATGGCGGCGTCCGGTTTTGGCGCCGGCGCGAACGCAATGGACCAGGCCGTCGATGCCGGGCTGCGGTCGTACATGCTGTCGGTTTACAATTATATGGGCTCGGGCGTGCTGCTGACCGGCATCGTCGCGATGCTGGCGTTCAACTCGGGCTTTACCCAATCGATGATCGGCAGCCCGCTGATGTGGGTGGTGATGCTTGCGCCGCTGGCCTTTGTGCTGGTGCTGAGCTTCGGCATCAACAAGTTGTCGACCGGCGCCGCACAGGCACTGTTCTGGGTCTATGCAGCGGTGATGGGTCTGTCGATGTCGACGATCTTCCTCGCCTTTACCGCGACCTCGATCGCAACGACCTTCTTCGCGACCGCCGCGGCTTTCCTCGGTCTCAGCCTCTATGGCTACACGACCAAGAAGGACCTGTCGGGCTTCGGCACCTTCCTGATCATGGGCGTCGTCGGCATCCTCGTCGCGATGCTGATCAACCTGTTCGTGCAGTCGACCGCCCTCGGCCTCGCGATCAGCGTCATCGGCGTTCTGCTCTTCGCGGGCCTCACCGCTTATGACACGCAGAAGATCAAGAGCATGTATTTCTATGTCCGCGGGACCGACTTTGTCGGCAAGTCGGTGATCATGGGCGCGCTGACGCTCTATCTCGACTTCGTCAACATGTTCACCTTCCTGCTCAACCTCTTGGGCAGCCGCGACTAAGCGGACGGACAGGAACGAAACAGGAGCCCGGCGGAGCAATTCGCCGGGCTCTTTTTTTGGGGGCGGCATGATGCGGGCGACACTGGTTGCAGGGACAATGTTGCTGGCCACGCCCGCCGTGGCCGCCGAAGGGACGGCCGATTGCGCGATCGCGCCGCCCGCGACCGCCGATCTCAAAAGCTACGCCGCCAGCTTCTTTCCCAAGGCGAGCTCCGCCGACCTCGAAGCGCTCGCTCGATGCCTGGGCGATCCCGATCCGCTGATCCGTGATGGCTTTGCCTTCACGCTCTGGTCCGAAGGACTGCGCGGACGCAAGCTCAGCGCGGTCCAGATGCGACAGGCGTTAACGCAGATGACCGAAATGATGGCCGGGCCCGACGATGCGGCCGGCTTTCGCCGTCCATTCGCCGCGCTCGCGCTGTCCGAAATCGCTCGCGCCGATCGGGTCGAAGCCTATCTGACCGATGCCGAGCTCCACGCGCTTGCCGGGGCGGGCGCCTCCTATCTGCGCGGTGTGACCGACTATCGCGGCTTCACACCGGGCGAAGGTTGGCGGCATGGGGTCGCACATGGATCGGACCTCGCGCTCCAGCTCGCGCTCAATCCCCGCATGACGCGCGCCGACGCCGATTTGCTGCTCGGTGCGATCGGGGCGCAGGTGGCGCCGGCGGCGTCGCCCTATTATCGTCATGGCGAGCCCGCACGGCTCGCGCGCGCCGTCCTGTTTCTCGCGAAGCGCACCGATATCGACGATGCCGCGTGGGCCGCATGGTTCAGGGCGCTGCATCCCGATGCGAGTGCGCGCTGGCGGGATGCCTATGCCGGCGATGCAGGCCTTGCCGCTATCCACAACAGCACGGCCTTCGCAAACGCCATCTATGTCGGCGCAGCCGAAACGCAGGATCCGCAGATCGGGCGCCTTGCCCCGCTGGCGGCCGGATTGTTGAAGGCGCTGCCCTAGGCGGGATTCGCCGCCTGCATTTCGGCGATCAGCGCGTTGTCGATCGCCTTCGCCGCCTTATAGCCCGCGCGCTCGCGCAGCCCCGCGGCATAGGCTTCGAACGCCGGACGCGAGGGGATGGTGCCGAACTGCAGCCCCCAGTCGATCTGGCTGCCGACATAGACGTCGGCGGCGGTAAACCGATCGCCCGCGACATAGGTTTTTCCGGCGACCGCGCTTTCGAGCGCGTCGAGGGCGTGGTCGAGCGAACCGAATCCCGCCGAACGCTGCTGATCCGCGTCGGGCTCGATCCCGAAATGCTTTGCGGTGATCGCCTGCTCGACCGGCCCCGCAGCGAAGAACATCCAGCGGTAATAGTCGGCGCGGTCGGCGACGGCGGGTGCCAGTCCCGCCGACGGGAAGGCGTCGGCAAGGTAGGCGCAGATCGCCGCGCATTCGGTCACCACCTTGCCGTTGTGGACGATCGCCGGGACTTTCCCCATCGGATTGATCGCGAGATAGGCCGCGTCCTTCATCGAGGTGCCATAGCCGAGGATATTCGTCTCATAGGAAGCCCCGACCTCTTCGAGCATCCAGCGGACGATCTGTCCGCGCGACATGGGGTTGGTATAGAAAATCAGCTCGTCGGCCATCGCTTCTCTCCTTGGGGTGTGAGTCGAACGCGAACATAACAGGAACAATATTGCCGTTCCAGCACTCTTGTTTTGTCATGCCATCGGGTTAAGGCAAGGCGATGAGCGACGAACGCATCTGGACCGCCGCCGTGCTGGTGATCGGCGACGAGATTCTCTCGGGCCGCACACAGGACAAGAATGTGTCGCAGATCGCGACCTGGCTCGACGTGCAGGGGATTCGCCTGCGCGAAGTGCGTATCGTCCCCGATGTCGAGGATGAAATCGTCGATGCGCTGAACGCGATCCGCGCGCGCTACGACTATGTTTTCACGACGGGAGGGATCGGGCCGACGCACGACGACATCACCGTCGATGCGGTGGCGAAGGCGCTGGGCGTCGGGGTGATCATCCATCCCGATGCGCGCGCGATCCTTGAGCGCTATTACACCGGGCGCGGCATCGAACTGACCGAGGCGCGGCTGCGCATGGCACGCACCCCCGACGGCGCCGAGCTGATCCCGAACCGCATGTCGGGTGCCCCCGGCATCCGCATCGGCAATCTGTTCGTCATGGCGGGGGTCCCGCATATCACCGCGGGAATGCTCGATGCGCTGACCGGCGAGCTCGAGGGCGGCGCGCCGCTCGTCGCGCATACGATCGGGTCATGGTCTCCCGAGAGCGAAATCGCCGACCTGCTGCGGCAGGGCGAGAAGGATTATCCCGGTGTCGCGATCGGCAGCTATCCCTTTTTTCGCGACGGCAAGGTCGGGGCGAATTTCGTCATCCGTTCGACCGATGGCGCCGAGGTCGCA
Source organism: Sphingopyxis sp. (assembly GCF_035944815.1). GTDB lineage: Bacteria > Pseudomonadota > Alphaproteobacteria > Sphingomonadales > Sphingomonadaceae > Sphingopyxis. The sequence goes on along the minus strand of NZ_DASZAU010000003.1, from coordinate 306,179 downwards.
GCGTGCGTCGCGATGCTCACCGCCGGGCTCGAAGCACTTGGTTATGCGGTGACCGACGGCGGCATCTGATCGGCCGCCTGCGCGCGCGGCAGGCGGCGCAGCATCAGGATCGCGAGCAGACCGAAGATCGCCGCGACGACGAAAGCGGCGCCGGGGAAATGCACCGGCGCGCTATCCGCGGTAAAATACGCCATCGTGCCGGTCAGGAGCAGGGGGGCGACAAGCTGGCCGAGGCCCATCGCCATCGCCGATATCCCCTGCACCTCGCCCTGCGTCTCGGCCGTCGCGCGGCGCGACATCATCGCCATCAGCGAGGGCTGCACCGGCGCCTGCAGCGCGACGGGGATCAGCAGCAGGAAGGCGCCGATGGTCGAGGTCGTGAAGGCGTAACCGATATAGACCGCGACCGCGACGAGGATGCCGAGCGTCGCCGCGTCGCGCTCGCCGAAGCGTGCGACCGCAGGGCCGACGACGAACACCTGTCCGAGCGCGATCATCACGCCGACGGCGGCAAGGCTCGCGCCGATCATCCCCGGCGTCCAGCCGAGCTGCGCGATGCAATAGAAGCTCCACGTCATCGGATAGACGAGACTTGCGATCTGCCACAGCACCAGCACGCTGGCGACGCCGTCCATGCCGGGCAGCGTGCGCATCGTCTTCCACGCGCCGAGCGGATTGGCGCGGCGCCAGTCGAAGGCGCGGCGGCGGTCGGCGGGCAGCGTTTCGGGGAAGATGAAATAGCCATAGAGCATGTTGGCTGCGGCGAGGATCGCGGCGGCGACGAAGGGCGCGCGCGGGCCGATCTCTCCGAGGAATCCGCCGATCGCGGGCCCCGCGACGAAACCGATGCCGAAGGCGGCGCCGACGAAGCCGAAATTGCGTGCGCGCTCTTGCGGCGCGGTAATATCGGCAATGGCTGCCTGCGCCGCGGCGTAGCTGCCGCCGAAAATGCCCGACAGCGCGCGTGCGACGAACAGCCAGGGCAAGGTTTCGACGACCGTCAGCAGCGCGTAATCGATCGCGAGCCCGCCGAGTGCGAGCAGCAATACGCGCCGCCGCCCGAAATGATCGGACAGGTTGCCGAGTACGGGCGAGGCGAGGAAGGTCGCGACCGCCATGACGAGGCCGATCCAAGCGCCGACCTCGATTGCGTGGGGCAGGTCGATCCGGCCGACCTCCATCACGAGCTGCGGCAGCACCGGCATGATGATGCCGAAACCGACCGCGTCCATGAAGATCGTCGCGACGATAAACGGAATGGTATGCCGAGGTGTCACTTGTGCTTTTTCCCAACTGTCATTAGCGGCACCGATCCCCCCGCCATGCGTTGCCGATAGATGAAACTCGAAATCTCCGCCTCCCTAAATTACCGGCTGTCCGAGCCCGTCGACCTGATGCTGCAGATCGAGGCCGCGAACGGCCATGGCCAGTCGGTTCTCGAAACCTCGCTCGACCTTGGTACGCCCGAGTTCGTTGCGCGCGTTCCGGCCGCGGAGGGGCTTTGCGAGCCGATCTGGCTACGCGCGTCGGGCAGCCTGCGCGCCGAATATCGTGCGCTGGTCGAGGTCGATCGGCCCGACACCGACTTTCGCGCGCTCGCCGCGGTGCCGCTCCACCGCTTGCCCGCCGAAGCGATCCCCTATCTCAACGAATCGCGCTATTGTCCGTCGAACAAGTTTCACGCCTTCGTCGAGCGCCGCTTCGGCGATCATGAGGGCGGCGCGAAGATCGGCCGGATGCGCGACTGGATCGAAAGCCGCTTCACCTATGTCGCGGGCGCGAGCACGTCGGAGACCGGCGCGCTCGACAGTTTCGTCGAACGGCGCGGCGTGTGCCGCGACTATGCGCATGTGATGATTGCGCTCGCGCGTGCCGCGCATATCCCGGCGCGCATGGCGAGCGCCTATGCGCTGCGCGTCTCGCCGCAGGATTTTCACGCCGTCGCCGAAGTCTATCTCGATGGCGACTGGCACCTCGTCGACGCGACCGGAATGGCGCGCGCCTCGGAAATGGCGCGAATCTGCGTCGGTCGCGACGCGGCCGATGTCTCTTTCCTCACCGCCTATCGCGATATCGCGTTCGTGAACCAGTCGGTGAAGGTCGAGCGCGTGACGGCCTGAAGCCTCGTCGAGCAAGCACGGCTCGCCATCGCCTGCAGAATGGAAGGCCGCGGCGCGTTCGCCGCGAAAACTGGAGCGGGCGAAGGGATTCGAACCCTCGACCCCAACCTTGGCAACTTCGATGAGCAGCTTCTCCATGCTTTCCAGGGCCACGCCATGATACGATTTATCTATTAATTATTGATATTTATACTTTTCTATCGCATCCTACTGCTGGACGCGATTGGGCGTCTCATGGAGACAATTTGGAGACAATGCCCTTTTCTCTAGGCTTTGTCTCCAACTGGAGGAACACCATGCCAACCAGTAAGCTGACCAAGCGCGTGATCGATGCGCTCGTGCCGCCGGCGAAGCAACAGACCGTTCTTTGGGATACCGAACTGAAGGGCTTCGGCGTGCGAGTGCTGCCATCCGGCCTCAAGACGTTCATCGTCCAGTATCGCAACGCCGGGGGTATTAAGCGCCGCATCAATATCGCGCGCTATGGCATACTGACGGTCGATCAGGCGCGCGACCAAGCCAAGCTCAAGCTGGCAGTGGTCATTGGCGGCGAAGACCCCGCCGATGAGATTCGCCAGGCGCGCAAGGGAATGACTGTCGAGGAAATGTGCGACTGGTATCTGACCGAAGCGCGGGCGGGCAACATCCTCGGTCGCAAGTACCTGCCGATCAAGGAGTCATCGCTGGACATGGATGAGAGCCGGATCAGGACGCACATCAAACCGCTCCTGGGCAAGCGGGTCGTGAAGCATCTGACCATCGCTGATGTCGAGCAGATGCAGACCGATGTGAAGGACGGGAAGACAGCGAAGCCGCGCAGCGGCGGCCGGGGTGGCATGGCAACCGGCGGCGCCGGTGTGGCGGCGCGCTGCGTCGGCACGCTCCAGGCCATCATCGGCCATGCGAAGCATAAGGGCCTGCTCGACGCTCACCCAACGCAGGGAGCGAAAAAGCTGGCTGGGAAGAAGAAGACCCGGCGCCTGAGCGCCGCCGAGATCGTGATGATAGGCAAGGCGATGACTCATGCAAAATGCAACGGGGAAAACCCCGTCGCGCTTGCCGTACTGCGCACATTGCTGTTGACCGGATACCGTCGGGAAGAAGGCCAGGCGATGCACCATACTTGGGTTAAATCAGCCAGCGGCTATGTGGCATTCCCCGACACAAAGGGCGGCGCGCAGCTTCGGGCGATCGGACCAGCGGCAGTGAGGGCTATCGAGAGTCAGCCGGTCATCGCGGGCAACCCCCACGTCTTCCCGTCCGAAGTCGGGACAGGGGCTTTTACAGCCGTCAGTGCTTGCCTTCAGCGCGTTGCCAAGCTGGCCGGAATCGTGGGTATCACGCCCCATACACTACGCCACACATTCGGCAGCATTGCGGGAGATCTCGGCTTCTCAGAATTAACAATCAGAGCCATGCTCGGCCACGCATCGCAGAACGTCACGCAGGACTACATTCACATCGACGAGGCGCTCAAGCTCGCCGTAAAACAAACTTCGGATGAGATCGAGCGCCTGCTGGCTGAAGGAGCAATGAAACTCGGCACGATGCAAGCCGCCACCTGAGACCGTGCAGGAGGATAGGTCAAATCAACGCAAAATCACAACTTTGCTTGGCTGCCTCAATCACTTCGCCTTAAATGCCATGATGGACACTAACCAGCCTTTCTCCGACCGTACATTGGTCGCCGAATATGTTGAAACCACACCCAGAAAAGTGCCGGGGCTTGCCGACCTTCATCGCATGGCCATGCTGTTGATGGCCGAGCGACTTCCGGAAGGCGCCAGAATTCTTGTATTGGGAGCCGGTGGCGGATTGGAACTTAAGGCGTTCGCCGAAGCACAAGCCCATTGGACGTTCGAGGGCGTAGATCCATCCGTCGAGATGCTCGACTTGGCACGAAGCGTCGTGGGTCCGCTTCAATCGCGCATCGAATTTCGCAATGGCTACATCGATTCGGCTTCCTCAAATCCGTTCGACGGTGCGACCTGCCTCTTGACCATGCATTTCCTAGATCGCGATGAACGTCTGCGAACGTTGAAGGAAATTCATCGAAGGCTGAAACCGGGTGCGCCACTAATTGTCGCACACCACAGTCGTCCCGATAGCGGGGAACTGTCTGCTTGGTTGGTGCGGTCAGCGGTGTTTGCCGGAGGCCCCGAACTAGACTTTGACAAAGCCGCCAGATCAGCGGCGGTGATGACCGAACGCCTGCACTTATTACATTCTAACGAGGAGGAGGCGCTTTTGTCTGAAGCCGGTTTTTCCGACATCGCGCTGTTTTACGCCGGTTTCTCATTTCGGGGCTGGGTCGCGTTCCCTAACTGACATTTTAGGCTGCGCGTTGATCATCCCTTAGTAGAGGTTGTCTTTGTAATCCTTATCGAGACTCTTTTTCAGCAGACCTGCTACTCCCGGAACCGACACACCCACCCTGGCCAGCGATGCTCCAAGGCCGCCAACTTTATTGAGCTTGATATGTTCGACGAAAAGCTTGGCAGCGTCGATGTCGCTTTTCTCTTGAAGGGGCCACGGGGTCGTCCGCCGCAGAACGGCGCTTTCGCGCAGTTCCATCGTCTCGATTTCCACCCGGATTGCCAAGAGAGGCGTTTTTTCTTTGACTGTGAAGCGCGAGCGCACATGTTCGTCTGTGGTAATTTGCGCTCGTCCGCGAACTGCGGCGATGCCTGCCGCGCCGGGGATCATGAGCAACAGCGCGACTTGCGGCCGATTGACGATGTTGCGGAAGCTGTCGACGCGGCGATTGCCCGGCCGATCTGCAAACCAGACGGCATCACCGTCCAGTTGCGCCATGCACCCGGCGGGGTCGCCTTTGGGACTGAGGTCGGCCCGGCCTTCCGCGCCGACGCTGGCCAGCGCCAGAAAACGACTGCCGGCGATAAACTCGGATGGGCTGTCAGGTGCTATCGTCGGCTCGGCCTCCCAGAATGCCGAACGGAGGAGTGCTTTGCCGCAGTGACCGTAGCATTCCTCGACTTGGACACGGACGTGCTCGCCTTCAAGCCCAGAAACCCTGCCATTTATCCGAAGGGCCTCTCCAATGCCCGGTAACAGGAAGAGTGATCCGAATGCAGCGCCGTGCTGGATCAGGCTGGCGTCGTCGAACGACGCGAGCGGAAGGTGCAGTTCGCGGCAATTTCCTTTGGCCCATCCGGCCACACCGCCCATGAGTGTCGCGGAAACTCCGCCACCGCTGTCGCCAAGCGCGGCAAAAGCCAATGGTGCTTGCGAAATCCAGCGCAGGGCGCCGACATCGAGATAGTCGATGACCTTCAAATGCATGGGAGCCGGCGTTTTGCCGATCACGCTCTCTATCTCGTCAACGGTCGATATCATGTGCGCTGTCATCAATGCCGATCCCTTGCCTAACTCGCGGATGTGGACCCGCCCCGTGGGTAGCATCATAACTCCTAGCGGTTGGCCGCATTAAATCAGTCAAGCCAATCAATGGCAGGATGCAGCCAAACTGAGGTGATTGTCTTCTTCCGAGAACCAACATCGGGGCTAACACGGTTTCGTCATTACACGCGCAGAGCTGCCGTGGGCCGAGAAGTCGGGCAGCGGCTTTGTGCTGCCCCCCTTCTTTCGACCGCAGACGATCCAGGAAGATTGTCTTTTGGCGGAAATAAGCAACACTTTGGCGGCCAGTCAGAATGACGCCAGTTGCAGAGGCCTGTATCCAATTTGGACATGAGGTGGTTGCTGCAGGCTTCCCGATTGAAAGGACTCTCATGTCGACGTTGAACGACAAACAACTCGCCGAGCTTTTACAGAAGCTCCATCGGGACGCGGAATTGACCGACAGCAAGGTCGCATCGGAGATGGAAGCGGCAGGCGTTTCGATGGAGCAAGCGGCAACACTGCTCATCGCGCAAGAACGGGACAACTATCGTGCCTTATACGGCGGCTATGCGGACACTTTTCTGGCGATTAGTCGGGATTACGGTCGCTTCCTCTACGCGATGGCGCGCGCCTGCAAAGCGACACAGATCGTTGAGTTCGGCAGTTCGATGGGAATCTCGACGCTTTATCTCGCCGCCGCTCTGCGCGACAATGGTGGTGGACGGCTGATCGGCTCCGAGTTGGAGTCGTCCAAGGCAGCGTTCGCCCGGTCGAATCTGGAAGCGGCAGGACTCGGCGATCTCGTCGAGATACGCGAAGGCGATGCGCTCGAAACGCTGGAGGATGTCGGCGGCGACATCAATTTTGTCTTCCTCGACGGCGCTTGGTCGCTCTACCTGCCTGTGCTTAAGCTAATCGAGCCCCACCTTTGTCTTGGCGCGCTGGTGCTAAGCGAAAACACCTTCGCGGAAGACTATCGCTTCTATGTCCGCCACCCCGTGAACGGCTATATCGCACACGCACTGGCTATCGATGAGGGCCGTGGGAACGAGTGCGCCGTGAGGGTCGGATGATACCCTCGACAGGATCGGAACCAGCCACCGTGTCCGCGCCGGGTGGGCGGATCAGCAAGATGCTGATCGATCTGTTCATGAAGCGAGCAACAGTGGCAGCGCTCGACGACATTGGCGAGCTTTATCGGCTCGTCACGTTCGAAGGCTCCGGTCTTCGCGACATCGCTTGGGTTCCGGGTGCGCAAATCCAATTCCCGATGGCGGGCTCGGTACTCGCCGTGCGGACGTATACGCCGATCGAGTGGAATGCCCAGGCGGGGCGTCTCGTAATCCTCGCCTATCTGCATGGCTTGGGGCCAGGGAGCGCATGGTTTAGCGGGCTAGTGCCCGGACAACAGTGCGATCTCTATGGACCGCGCAAATCGATCGATGCGCGTGCTTTACCAGGAGCACTCGCGGTATTCGGTGACGAGACGTCAATCGGCCTCGGCTATACCTTGGCCCGCCAAGACCCTCAAAAGGTAGTCTCCTTATATTTGGAGATAGGGGATGTGGTGTCGGCAGAGCGCGTCATTGCTGACCTCGGCATTGAGAACGTCACCCTCTTTGCCAAGCGAGAGGACGAGGCGCATCTGGTTCAAATGGAAGAGATGCTTGCTCCACTGGTGAATAGGGGCACGTCTTTCGTGCTGACCGGTAAGGCCGGCACAATTCAGCGACAGCGACAAGCGCTGAGGAAGCTGGGGGTTTCGTCAAACCGCATCGCCACCAAAGCCTTCTGGGCTACCGGAAAGCAGGGGCTTGATTGAGAATGGGCTGGGCCACCCGTCCAGATATCGGCGGAGTTAAACGCCTGCGGATCTGCATGAACTTCGCCATTGCCTTAGATGCGGCCGCTACCACCCGTAGTTTGCGCCGGTCACGACCATAAGAATATTCGTGGGATCGTACACATGGCTTCTGCCTCTCTGACCATGCCCGCAGGCTAGCGAGATTTCATCGCTTTGACGAAACCCCGTGTAATGAGCCTCGTTATCTTCACCGGCCTTTGCGGTCTCTTGGTCGCGCCAGGGCACATTCATCCAGTGCTAGGCTTCACTGCTGTCCTGTGCATCGCGCTCGGCGCAGGCGGTGCGGCGGCGCTCAACCAATGGTGGGAGGCAGACCTCGATGCAGGAATGAAGCGCACCGCCAATCGCCCGCTCCCCGCAGCGAGGATGGAAAGGATTTCGGCACGAGACTTCGGCATCTGCCTCTCAGTCGGCTCCGTGCTGCTGATGGGGCTTGCCATTGGCTGGTTCACGGCCGCGCTGCTCGGCACCTCGATCCTCTACTATGTCCTGATCTAAACGATCTGGCTGAAAACCCGCACGCCGCAGAATATCGTGATCGGCGGTGGAGCAGGCGCCTTTCCACCACTGATCGGCTGGGTTGCAGTAACGGGGGATGTCACGATCCTGCCGATCATCCTATTTGCTATAATCTTTCTCTGGACTCCGCCACATTCCTGGGCGCTCGCTCTCTTCGCGCGGTCCGACTACACCAAGGTCGGCATTCCTATGATGGCGGTCGTCGCAGGCGATGCCGTGACGCGCAGGCTGATCCTGGCCTATTCAGCGCTACTTCTGCCGGTGACTTTGCTACCTTGCGCCTTTCCAGGCCAGGAGGGTGGCTTCGGCATAGTCTACGGCTTGGCGGCATTCACGCTGTCGTTGAGCTTTCTCGGATTGGCATCGCGGGTAGGACTTCGCGCGCACCGCGATGATCGCATGAAGCCTGAACGGCAACTATTCACTTTCTCGATCTTCTATCTGTTCGCATTGTTCGCGGCGCTCGTGGCGGACCGCCGGCTCGGCTGACGAGCAAGCATCGCATCTCGTTGAGCATAGCGACATCATCGTGGTCAATCGATAGCAGGCTACAGTCTAAGGATGCCGCCGTCTCATCCAGATGCCGACATCTTGTTGAACCGTTTCCGATAGACCGCAGGAGTAATCCCCATGGATCGACGAAACGTTGCTCTGAACGTCACCGGAGACGCAAATCCGCTCGCGAACGCGATCTGATCTATCGTGGCGGCTTCCTGTTCCAACAGTTCCTGCGCACGGCGCAGGCGTACCATCTGCAACCACTGCACAGGACTGGTTCCCGTCTGTTCTCGAAACCGCCGAGCAAAGGTGCGCTCGCTCATCCCAGCATGCGCTGCCATCTGGGTAACGATGAGCGGTTTGTCGATATTCGAAAGCATCCAATCCAGCACGGGTGCCAGGTTAGCCGCCGTGGCCGGAGGCTCATGCTGAATGTATTGCGCCTGTCCGCCGTCGCGATTGAGCGGCGCCACCGCCAGCCGGGCTGCCCGAGCGGCAGCCGCCTGACCGAAGTCCCGGCGCAATATGTGCAGGCACAGGTCCATGCCGGCCGATGCGCCGGCCGATGTAAGGATTCGCCCATCGTCAACGAACAGAACATTGGGATCCACCTTGACCCGTGGGTAGCGCGCCGCCAACGCGTGTGCGCCAGCCCAATGCGTGGTCGCGCGACGTTCATTCAAGAGGCCGCAGGCCGCAAGTACGAACGCCCCGGAACATATCGACGCGATGCGCGCGCCATTTCGCCATGAGGAGAGGATTACGGTGATGACCGCATCCGGCACCGTGCGATCGATATCCTCGATTCCCGCGACGATCAGCGTGTCCACGTCAGACGCAGCATCCAGACCGAAGGGCGGGCGGATGGCAAAAGCGCTCGATCTGACTTCAGCGGTCTCGCCGCATACCCTGACCTCATACAGAGGCGCGCCGCTCTCTGACAGCGCATGCCCGAATACGCCGCAAGGGATGGCGAGATCATATGCGACCACGCCATCCAGCGCCAATATACCAATCCTGTGAGCCATTTCTCGTCCAATGGTGTTGCTCGGCATCCAAAAGATAGCATGATTTGCCGTTGGCAGAAAACGATCACTTATTGTCGATCCTGCCACTACGCTCATCAGCCACGAGGCGATAATCCCTGGAAGACATTCCAAAGGACAATCGCCATGATCGCGCTTTCGACATCCCCTTCCGATCCGTCCCAACTCACATTGGGCATGCTACTTTATCCCGGTTTCACTCTGCTCGATCTTGCAGGGTCTCATGCAGCGCTGGGTTTTCATGGCAGGACACTGCTCCTGTCCAAAACCCGCGATCCGGTGGCAACCGATAGTGGCGTCACGATAAACCCCAACACATTGCTCTGCGAATGTCCCGAACCTCTCGACGTCCTGATGATCCCGGGCGGTTTCGGCACCGATGCCGTGCTGGAGGATGAGGAAATCGTCACCGCCGTCGCGCATATCGGACGAACCGCACGCTACGTAACCAGTGTCTGCTCTGGCTCGCTGATCCTGGCGAAAGCAGGATTGCTCGATGGATACCGGGCGACGACCCACTGGGCGCTGCATGATCGCCTTGCCAACAGCACCGCCGTGGCGGTGCGCGAGCGAGTCGTAGTCGATGGCAACCGAATTACCGGCGGCGGGGTGACGGCAGGCATCGATTTCGGGCTAACTCTGCTGGCCGAATTGCGCGGCGAGGAACCAGCCAAGCTCACGCAACTCATGATGGAATATGATCCGGCTCCGCCGTTCGACAGTGGTACGCCGGAAAAGGCTGGCCCTGAACTGACGATCCTCGCGCTTCAGTCGATCGGGGTGGCGATGGAGCCCATCATGGCGGCGGCCGACGCTGCATGAGTTTGCCGGACAACCAAGCCGACCCGGCTTTCCTTCGCCAACTACGACTCATGGCCATGGTCGAGGCGTCGACGCTCGTCGCGCTGCTATTCGTCGCGGTGCCGCTCAAGCATCTGGCTGACTGGCCGCTGGGCGTTCGCGCGATCGGCCCGATCCATGGACTAGCCTTTCTCGGCTATATCTGGATGCTATTTCAGGGCGCGGGGGCAGGACTTTTCCGGCAGCGCCGCGCGTGGCCGCTGGTGGTCAGCGCTTTTATTCCCTTTGCCGGTTTCATGACGGCGCACCGGCTGTCGCATCAGATCGGCGCCGCATCGCCATTGGAGAGCAATGGCCGATGACTGCGAACCTCTATCCCTGGATCAAGGCACTGCACGTCACCTGTGCAATGCTGTTCGTGAGCGGCCTCATCTGCGCCTCGCTCCTGCTCCACTTCGCACGAACGTCGCCGGATGGCGCGGTCGCACGCGCCTTGGCGTTCCGGCGCTGGGACAGTCGAGTGACAATGCCGGCAATGATCGGCGTCTGGGCCTTCGGCATCGCGATGGCTCAGTCGGTAGGCTGGTTCACCAACGGCTGGCTACAGGTAAAGCTGGGGATCGTCCTTTTGCTCTCGGCGGTCCACGGCATGCAGTCTGGACGCCTACGCCGGGCAAGCGCCACGATCGAGCCGATACCCGGCATGAACTGGCTCCCGACGATCCTCGTGTCAGTCACCGCAATCGTGGTGCTGGCCGTGGTAAAACCCTGAACGCGGAGCATAAGGCCATGCGACTCTTTGTGGCTGGTGCGTCCGGCCGGGTCGGGCAGTGCGTCGTCGCGCAGGCCCTGAATCTCGGTCATGAGGTGACGGCACTGGTCCGCCGTCCCGATGCGTTGCCCGTGCGGTCAGGTCTGACGATCGTCGCCGGGGAAGTCGCCGGACAATCCCGCGACTGGGCGCACAGCGTTCGCGATCATGACGCGGTGATCTCGACGCTTGGCAATCCTTTGTGGCTTAAAGGCCTGCATGGTCCGGCGATCGTCGCCCGGGCATTCGACAATCTGACCGAAGCCATGTGGAGCAATGGTGTCAGCCGCTTCGTCACGGCTCTGGCCTGGGGCACCGGCATGTCACGCAAGCCGGCCGGTCTGTTGGTCCGCGCCATCGCCGCGACCCTTATTCGCCGCGACTACAAGGATTTTGACGCTGCGGAACGGCTTCTGGACGAAAGCGGCCTCGACTGGACCATCGCCTATTTCGGCGCGCTCACCGACGCGCCCGCTTCGGGCGGGTGGAGTGTCACCGAGTTGCCGGAAGCCCCGCGCCACCTTGCGATCGCACGGGCCGATGTGGCGGCCTTCCTCATAGACGCCGCGACAGTAGCGCAGGCGGCACTGCCGCGCCGCGCCGTGCTGAGCGGAGCACCGGCATGACCGCATTGCACGGCAAGTTGGTGGTGGTCACCGGCGCCAGCTCCGGCGTCGGCGAAGCCGCAGTACGCATGTTGCACGAACGGGGCGCACGCGCGGTCGCCATCGGCAGGTCCGAGGTGCAGACCCGGAAGATTGGCGAGGAGCTTGGTATCCCGACCTATACGGTCGACTTCGCCGATCTGAACAGTATCCGGCGCTGCGCCGCGATGCTTCGCGACGATCTTGATCGGATCGACATCCTTGCGCTGAATGCCGGCGCCGTGGTGCCCAGCCATCATCCGACGATTGACGGGCTCGAGCCCAATTTGCAGGTGAACGCGATCGGGCCATGGCTCCTGCTCCGTCTGCTGGCGGATAGAATTGCCGGCGGGCGCGTGCTCTCCACCTCGTCGCCGACGCACAAGAAGGCCTCATTGGACCTGGATATACTCAACGCCAAAGGCCGGTTGGGCTGGCACGCCGTATACGCCCGGGCGAAACTCGTTCACGCCCTGTTGCTCCGCGAATTCGGCCGGCAGCACCCCGACGTCGATGTCGGGGATTTCCATCCCGGTATCATCGCGAGCGGCATGGGCCGTTACATGGGCATCTGGGGCTCGATCCTGACCGTGATCGCACGCCCCTTCCTGAACACGCCGCAGGATGGCGCCCGCCGGATGCTGGCGCTGATCGAGCGCAATGAGCCGCTGTCGGGTGGCTATTATGAGGAAGGCCACAGGAGCGCCGGATCGCCTCTTCTCCATGATCAGTCGGTGGCCCGGCTTATATGGTCCTGGAGCGAGGACCATATAAGCCGGGCCACCGACTGAGAGGCAGGTGCCGGAGGGGGCGGTTAGAACTCGGCAGCCAGGGACATACTGACGCTCCGAGGTGCCCCCGGCACGAGCAGGCTCGCCGGCTGCCAGTATCTCTTGTCGAACAGGTTGGTGACCGAAACGCGCGCTGTCATCGGCATTCCGACCGCCTCAAACCGATACCGAAGGCCTGCACTCGCAGTAAAGAAATCGTCCAGCTTGAGAGTATTGAGTGCATCCTGATAGCTGTCGCTGGTGTAATTCAGGGTAGCATTCAGTGCGAACCCGGCGAGTTCAGGTGGAGCATATTCGACAAAAAGCTTGGCCTGAAAGTCCGGAACGGCCGGTGGTTTCTTGGCGACAAGCGTGGGAAGACCGTTGCGAATTTTCGGATCGAGCAATTGAATGCCGCCGATGAAGCGCCATGCACGCCCTACATTGCCTGACAGGGCGACTTCCGCCCCGTCATGGCGCTGGATGCCATTCTGGGTATAGACTGGGAGCTGGCCTGCGCGCGCTTGCAGGAATTCGAAAGCGCGCTCGATCCGGAAGATGGCGGCGGTTGCGAGCAAACCGCCGAGTTGCGCCTTCACCCCTGCTTCATATTGTTTGCTCACCATCGGCGGCTGGACCTCGCCGGCGTTGGCCGAGCCCGCCGGGGCGGTTCCGCCGGCTTGAAGCGATTGCGCGTAAGAAGCGTAAGCCGTGATATCAGACGACGGTTTCCACAGGAGCGCGGTCGTTGGCGTGAACTTCTTGCGGTCGTCCCGCTGGGTCACAGCGCCGGTAGGCGCAAAATTGGTTTGATCGCGCCAGACGTAGCGGCCACCGACAAGCAATTGCCAGTGCTCGCCGATCCCGACCGTATCGCTCAGAAAGGCGGCCTTCTCGGTAAGGTTCTGGGAACGATAGCCCAGGCGCAGGCTCGGCACCTCGACGCCGGGGTCGGGGAAGTCGGGCAGATCGACATAGATGTTGCCGCCGGGGAGAAACGATCCGGTCGTGGTCAAGCCGTTGCTCGCGCGCCCTGTCAGCGTTTCCTGCCGTGTTCCGTAGAGGCCGATGGTGATGACGTGGTTGATCGGCCCGGTATCCACCGAACCGGAGAGGCGGAGTTGGCCCGCCTTGGTGACCTGGCGGCGATTGATGTTGAAGTTGCCGTAAAGCGTGTCGCCGGCTGGATTGATCATCATCCGGGCGGTGTCGAAGAAGGAGAAGACGTTGCGCGTGATCGCACCGTCGAGCCTGGCGGTCCAGTCGCCACCGAGCTGCTGGATCAAGGCGAGATTGCCGCTGTCGATCTCGTAGCGATAGCCGCCATAGCGAGCGCCGAGCCTGGTCGTTCCGGAAATCGGGTCGGGGATGCCAAGCCCCGGCGAAAGCAGGATACCAAATGCGCTGCCGATGAGCCGGCGGCGGCTGTGCTGACCATCGAGTTGGATCGTCGTCGTCGGGGTCAGCGTGAAATTATTGTTCAGGCCAATCGCGTAACGGCGGATGCCCGTGTCGAGATATCGGTTGGTTCCGCGTTCGCCCGCAACATTGAGGCGTGTGCCAAAGCGGCCGTCGCTCGTGGAGATGCCCGTATCGACATGCCCGCGGAAGAGACTATCTTGCGTGTAGCCGACTTCGGCGTCCAGAAACGGTTGCGAACGGGGACGCTTGCTCACGAAGTTGACGATGCCGCCGGGCGAGGTGAAACCAAACAGGAAACCGGCTGCACCCTTCAGAATCTGTACGCCGTCATAGAGTTCAAGTGGCGGATCGGATCGGCTTCCGCCTAGCCCGGGCACCGAGTCCATATAGTAGGTCGACGCGGAGAAGCCGCGCAACAGGAAGTCGGAACCTTCGGTGACGTCGGACAGGTTGGTGGTCGCGGATGGCTCCAGCCGAACCAGGTCGGTGAGCGAGCGCGCCTGGATGTCCTTGATCGTCGCGCCGTTGAACGTGGCTACGGAGTAAGGCGTGTCCAGCACCGGCCGATCGCCGAGCGCGCCGAGTGAAGGCGTCGCCGCCCGCTTCCCCATGACCAGGATGTCGTTGGCTTGCGCCGACCTACCTTCCGTTGATTGTTGGCTGTCTGAATTGTCGTCGATGGACGAACGATTTTCCTGCGCCACCGCCGGCGTGGCAATGTTCAGGGCGAGACCTGCCACCCCGCATAAAGATATATACCGCAAAAGAGCCCACATTTCTAGATAATGACATTCATTATCATCTTTGGGCTGATTACTGAGCGGGCGGGAGCATCGGTAACGTCGGCGCGCCAATCGATACCAGATTGACGCCACATGCAGTTTCACGGTCGCTGGCAGGACCTGATCTAGCTTTGCCTCCGATACATGGCTGGCGTCACCCCGAACGTGCTGCGAAAGAGGCCGATAAACGCACTACCGGTCGAATAACCAAGATCCAGAGCAATGGTCGTCACAGGAACATCAGCAGCCAAAAGCTCCAACGCGCGAAGCAAGCGGACCCGCTGCCGCCATGTGGTAAAGCTGAAGCCGGTTTCCTGGACGAAGCGTCGGCTCAGAGTGCGCGGACTTACTGCAGCCCAGGCGGCCCAGGAATTGAGATCACGCCCGTCCGAGGGATCCGCCATATAGGCGTGAGAAATTCGGAGCAGTCGCGGGTCTCGCGGTAACGGCAGTCCAAGTGTTTCCACGGGCATGGTGCGGATTTCGTCCACGACCACTTCCGCAATATGCTGCTGCGAGGCGTCGAGGTGATCACCGCTGCCCCACTGCGCGGCGCGAAGCACCGCTTCTTGCAGAAGTTTGGAAGTACGAAATGTGCAAGGCTGATCCGGTAAATCCTGGCAAGCCGATGGTTCGACGAAAACACTCCATCCATTGAAAGCGCCATGCGCATGCGCCGTATGCAGATGGCCCGGCGGCAGCCAGACGGCATGGATCGCCGGAACTACCCAAAGTCCGTTTTCGACATCGACTGACAAAAGACCGCGCATCGATCCCATCAATTGCCCTCGCGCATGTCTATGAGGAGGGGCCGAGAAGCTCTCCGCGTCGAGAGTGCCAGCAACCGCAAACACCAATGGGCCGTCGATCCGATCCAGTTCGTTAGGATCTAGTACAATTTCTGCCATAGATGGCGCAATCCTGATATTATTGTCGCCAATTACCTATATCGGCCATGAGCGGCTGCCCAGTCCTCTCTGACACATGGCGCAAATTTGCTACTCTTTGGCGGGTATGAAGAGGCGGCACGGGCCGCGGCCCGATACAGCCTTACGTGAATGGCTCTCATTCTTAAAAGGCTCTCCGGTTGTTCGATCCAGCGACGAAACCAGTCCTCGCGTCCGGCTTGTTGGCGTCTTGCGGCGCGGTGGCGCTGCTCCGCTCCGGATGGAATGGAACACGCCCAGGTGGTCTTTGGCGAACGGCGATGGGTTGCGCGGCGCTTGCCTGTGCAGTGATTTTCATGGCGCTGAATCTCGGCGTTTTGATTGGCTCGACGCTCGCATTTCTTGCCTTCAGCCTGTGTGGCTTCATCGCAGTCGCACTCAATGTTGAACGCCGTCCCTATCGCAAAAGGCAGGCACGCATCGCCTCGTCCGACGTCAAGCCTCAACATCGCGGACAGGCATGGGGAAGAGGACTGAGTGCCTCGATTCTGACGATGATCGCGGCACTCATTATTGGATCGGCCAGCGCAGGGCTTCCGCTAGGCCCCGCTGCGGATCGCGTAACGATCGGCGGGATGGTTTTACCGCTTGTCTGGGCGGGTCTGATCATTTGGTCGCTCAGCGACCCTAGATCGCGGCGGCCGATATTCGGGATGAGTAGCGCGATCATCCTGTCAGGCATTTTCATTGCGATCGAGTTGGCAGCATGAATAGCCTCCCGCCTCAGCGCAAGAAGCGTTTGCTCGCTCCGGCCTTTGTGAGCGCAATCCTCTCGGGTCACTCGGTGCTGGGCCTCGCTGTTTCCGTCCTCATTTATGTGGTCTGCCTGTCGGGCACGATTGCCGTCTTCGCGCAGGAACTGAAACGTTGGGAGCAACCTGCAGGTCCCGTGGTGCGGGAGGTAAAGTCCGGTGCCATCGACCGTGGCATTGCGGAAATGCGAGCAGAAGCCGGTGGCAGGGAATTGGGCACGATCTCCGTCGTACTGCC
Source organism: Sphingopyxis sp. (assembly GCF_035944815.1). Lineage (GTDB taxonomy): Bacteria > Pseudomonadota > Alphaproteobacteria > Sphingomonadales > Sphingomonadaceae > Sphingopyxis. The sequence continues at coordinate 289,602 of NZ_DASZAU010000003.1, read as the reverse complement.
GACGAAGGCATCCCCAAGGCTGATCCTGATCGGCGGCTCGGTCGAGGATGGCCGTGAGCGATGGCTGGCCGACGCACACGGACGCCGCGTCACGCGCGAGAATGTCCGGCTGACGGACTTTCTTGTGAACCTCCATGCAAACCTGCACCTGCCGCGGCTGGCTGGTCTTGTGGTCGTTGGAATAATCGGGATTGCGCTGCTTGCCTTGCTGATTTCCGGCGTGCTTGCGCATCCCCGCATCTTCCGGGAGGCTTTTACCCTACGATGGGGTGGCTCCCGGAGACTGCAGGAGGCCGATCTTCACAATCGCCTCGGCACTTGGGGATTGCCCTTTCACCTCATGGTGACGCTGACGGGGGCCATTATCGGTGTTTTTCCACTGATGCTCGGCGGCATGGTTTCCACCGCGTACAAGGGTGATTTCCAGAGGGCGATCACGGAGATCGTCGGGCCGCTGGACAATCGCAAGGACGCATCGGTGGCGACCATTCCGCCAATGGATTCCATCATCGGCTCCGTGCGACAACGGGAGCCCTCCGCGCGCGTTCTGTCTGTAGAAATTAAGCGCCCGGCAACCCAAGGGCAGAGAATTTCGGTGATCTACGAAGAGCCCGGCCAGCTCACGCATGACCAGCGTTACGTATTCGATACGGCTGGTAAGCTTGAGTATTCGTCGAACGCTATAAAGCGATCGATGGGGCCTCAAGCAGTCCTGTCACTGCCCTCCCTTCATTTCGGCTGGTTCGGAGGAATGCCGGTCAAGATTGCCTACGGCCTGCTCGGCATCGCACTCTGCACCGTAACGTCGAGCGGTGTCCGAATATGGCTTGCTCGACGACGCGACAAAGGCTGTCCTGCGCCGACCTTGGAGTGCTTATGGACCGCAACCGTTTGGGGGCAGCCATCCGCCCTTACCTTTGCATCTCTAATTACAATGCTCTGGTCGCATGAAAATGCTGCAGGCATATCTTGGATTGTGGCAGTAATACTATCTTATATCGCAACTTTCGCGGCCCGAAAATCCGACCTATCAATTCTGCTAATATCGTCCTTTTCAGTATTATTGATCACTCTCGGCTTTTCGCATCTCCTGCATTGGCCCATCCGATCATATGATATCATTTCACCACTTGTTGATATATTTCTGATAACTGGGGGAGTATTCATTGCGATAGTGACGCGCCAGCATCCACGAGGTATCATCAACCGCCTCAAAGGCTTTCACCGCGGCGCAGAATGAATGATCGAGTTGCGCCAACTCAGCTACCTGATCGCGGCGGCCGAGGCTGGTAGCTTCAGCCGGGCGGCGCGCAATCTCAACATCAAGCAGCCGACACTGAGCCGCTACATCCTCGAAACCGAGAAGCGGCTGGGCATGGCGCTGTTCGACCGCAAGACGCGCGGGGCGACCCTCACGGCAAACGGCGCGACCTATCTGCGCGTCGCCCGGCGGATCATGAAGGAGTGGGACGAGCTGGATGCGTGGGTCGGCGCCACGACCAATGGCCACGCCGGCAAGCTCGCGGTGGGCTTCTACACGTCATTCTCGGCGGGGAACCTGCGCGCGACGCTGAGCGAGTTCAACGAGCGCTTCCCCGATGTCCGGGTACGAGGCTTCGAGCGCGACCGAAACATGCTGCTGGCGGGAATCGAAAGCGGCCTGCTCGACATCGCGATTATGATCGGCGAGGCGCCCTACGGAGGGTTGATGACGCGCCCCTTTTGGAGCGAGCGCATCCTGGTGGCGATGCCGGAACGCCATCCGCTGGCGACACGCGAGCGCATCCACTGGACCGACCTGACCGGCGAGCGGTTCCTCCTGACCGAGCGAGATCCCGGCCCGGAAACGCGCAACATGCTTTTGGGCAAGCTCGGAATGCCAGGCTACACGCCGGAGATCGACATGGACGACATCACGCGCGAGACGGTGCTGACCGCCATCGCGCTTGGCGGCCGCGTCTCGATCGTCGCGGAATCGGCGCTCGGCATTCAGGTGCCGGGCGTGACGTTCCGCGAGGTCCACGAGACCAACGGCCACATGCGGATCGGCTTCTCGGGATACTGGCGCGACGACAATGAGAACATGGTGCTGCGCCGGTTCCTCGATTTCGTCACCGTGCGATATTCGCAGCCGCCCATGACCGGGCCGCAGCCATTGTCTCAGCAACCGGGAAAGGAGCCGTCATGACGCAAGGCAGAACACTCATCATCGTGCTGGTCACGCTCATCATCGGGTTCGGCGCGGGCTTCGTGCTGCGTCCGGTGATCGTGCCCGTCGAGCGAACGGCGATCGTCATGGGTCCGCCCTCGGCGGCCGAGACGCCGGCCGCGCCGCGCGGGCCGCAGTATTTCGCGGCGCATCTCGACGAAGCCCGGCAGATCGTGGCCGGATGCCGGGAGGGCACGGTGCGCGGCGACGAATGCACCAATGCCGAGCAGGCCTTGGTGGAGGCCGAAGGCCGCGAGCGTTTCAAGAAGTTCATGGGCAACTGAACGCTGCCCTCACTTCTCCTGCGCGCGATGGCGGCGAAAGGCCCGGTCGGTTTCCATGAAGCGGGAGAGCATGGGCGCGACCAGCTTTTCGGGCGGGACCGGCGTTGCGCCGGTTTCGGAGGCGAGCGCCGCGGCATAGGCGACGAGATCGCGGTGGATCGGCGCGGGCAGTTCCACGGTGAGCTTGACCGGCCGGTCGTCGGCCAGCGGCCCCAGCTTCAATTTCGTCATCGTGTCGCTCCGATCGGTTCCAATACGAGGTCGCGCGTAATGACCACGCGCAGCGCGTGGCCCGGCCGGATGGTGAGCGTCGGCTGCACGTTGAGCTGCCGCCGCACGATCTGCTGGCCGGTCTGGTTGATGGTGTCCTGACTCCCCCGGCGCAGCGCGCGGGTCAGGTCGTCCTCGCTGTCCGCGCCCAGCTCGGCGCCGACGCCGAGCAGCGTCGAGACGGCGGCGGCTTTCAGGAGGTTGCCCCAATGCTGGTTCACGCGGTCCTGTAGCCCAGCGAAGCCAGCGCCATCCGCGCCGGGCTGGCGCTCGAGAACGATCGAGCGCCCGTCCGGCATGATGAGCCGATCCCAGGCGAGCAGCACGCGGGTCTGCCCGGCGGCGATCTCGCTGTCATACTCGCCGATCAGCCGCGCGCCTTGCGGGATGAGCAGGATGCGCCCGGTGGGGCTGTCATAGACATTGGCCGTCACCTGGGCGGTGATCTGGCCGGGAAGGTCCGAGCGGATGCCGGTGATGAGCGCGGCGGGCACGATGCTGCCCGCCTGCACGATGTTCGGCGAGGCCGGCGCCACGAGACGTTCGACGCTGACCGTCCGCTGACTGGAAGCCTGCGCCATGAAGGCGCGCTTGGCGGCCTGGTCGCCCTGCGCCGTCGCATCACCAAGCTGTGCCGGCGGCTGCTGTGCGGCAGGAGTGCCCGGCGCTGCCGCCGCGAGGTTCGGCAGGGACGGCATCGCACCGGCCCCCGCGCTGCTTCCGCCGAGGAATACGCCGCTCATGCGCGCGGCGTCGCGTTCCTGCTGGGCGCGCTGGCGCGCGGCCTCCTCGGCCTGCGCGCGCGGATCGGGCTGGGCGCCGACCGGCGGAACCGGGATATTTTCCCCGCGCTGCTGGGCAGACACGATCGGGCCGCCGAGATCGCCGGGAAGCGGCGGGCCGAGTTTCGGGGCCTGGCCGTAGTCGCGTGGCCCGGATGTGATGGTCTCGGACGTGGCGCGGCTCTCGGTGCTGTAGAGTTCCTTCGCCTCCTTCTCACCTGCCGGCTTGAGCGCAAAGATCAGCGAGCCGCCGATGCCGAGGCCGGCGGCGACGCCGATCACGGCCAGCGCCTTGCGCGACAGGCGCATGACGCGCGGCGGGTCGCCGCGAAGCTGGAAGGCCCGCGGATCGGAGCGCGGCGTTACGGGTTCGGTGGCCGGCGTGTCGAGGGGGTCGCTCACGGGCGCCCCCGTCGTCCATCGTCGCGCACGATGCGGACACGCTGTTCGCTGCTCCGGTCGCCCAGGCGCAGCTCGGCGGCGGCGAACAGGCGGTCCACCACCATGTAGCGGCCCTGCACGCGGAAATTGACCAGCTCGGCGTCGCCGGCCGCACCCGTCACGAACAGCGGCGGCATCTCGCCCTGCGAGATCCCGGCCGGAAACTCGATGAAGACTTGCCGGCCGTCGTCGAACGCGCGGGCCGGACGCCAGGCTACGCGGTCGCCCTCGATCCGATAACGGAAGTTGAGCGCCGCGAGATCGAGGCCAGTGGCGACCGGCGCGACGGACGCGGCGGCGGCGTTGGCGCCGCGCAGGGCGATGAGCTGGTCCTGCGGGTAGGTCCAGGAGACCGATGCCATGTAGGTCGATGCCGTCGCGCGCAGTTCGATGTGATAGGTGCGCCGATCGGTATTGATGACGAGGTTCGTGGAAATGTCGGTCCGTGTGGGCTTCGCGAGGATATGCACGCGCGCCGTCGCGCCCGTGCCGCTCACCGTGTCGCCGATGATCCAGCGCACCGTATCGCCAGCCGCAACCGGCCCCGGCCCGACGAGCTGCTCGCCCTCCTGTAAGGCGATGTCCGTCACCTGGCCGGGCGCGGTGTAGACCTGATACAGCGCCCCATCGGTCCACGGATATTGCTGGATGGCGTTCAGGAACCCGTCTCGCACCGGCTGCACGCGGGCTGCGGCATTGGCCGCGCCGACGCGGCGGCGCGGATCGGAGGGTTCGGCCGGCGCTGTGGCTGAGGCGAGCGGCTTCAACTGGCCGGGAAGCGGCAGCGGCTCAGGGACCGTCACCACTTCGACCGCGCGCGGCGGCGCAGCCGCAGGGGTCGCGGCGACCTCGCGTGGCGGATCGTCATAGGCGATGGCGGGCGGCTTCGCCGATGTGGTGGCGCAACCGGCGAGCGCGGTGGCGGAGACAAGCAGGACCGCCGAGGCGGAACGGCGAAATGGCGTATGCGTCATTGCGACAGCTCCCTTGACCAATTCAAAGCGTTGACAAAGACGCCGAGCGGATTCTTGCGCAGCGCGTCGGGGGTGCGCGGCGGTTGCACGACGATGGTGAGGATGGCCGACCAGCGTTCGGTCGCGGCGAGGCTGCCGTCCTGATAGCGGCGCTCGGTCCAGGCCACGCGGAAGCTGTCGGGCGACGCGCGGATCACGCTCGACACGTCCACCGCGACCTGCACGCGGCCGACATTGGCAAAGGGGTCGTTGGCGCGCGCGTAGTCGTTGAGCGCCAGCGCGCCCTTGTCCGTGGTGAAGTCGTAGGCCCTTAGCCAGTTCTGGCGGATGATGACCGGATCGGCCGGGATGCCGCGGACCTGCTCGATGAAGCGGGCGAGATGGAACGCCACCTGGGGGTCGGCCGGGCGGTAGCCGGCGTCGGCCGGCGCGACCGCCTGCGCTTCGCCGAGCCGATCGACCTGCACCACCCAGGGCACGATATGACCGCGGGCCGCCTGCCACACCAGGCCGCCCGCGAGGCCGCCCGACAGCGCCAAGGCGCCGAAGAAGGCGAGCCGCCAGTTCTTCGCCTGCACGCGGGCGGAGCCGATGCGATCGTCCCAGACCTGGGCGGCGCGCTGATAGGGCGTGGTGGGTTCGGGCGTCTGGCCGTAGCGGATGGTGGGGCGTCGGAACATCGGAGGTCAGTCCTTCTCTTTGATGTCGGGACCGCCACCGCCGCCGTGGCTGTCGCCGGCTTTCATGGTATGGGCGAGAACGGTCGCGCCGTGGCTGACGGATTGGCGGCGCTTCATCGCGGCCGCCCAGGCGGGCGCACCGGCTCCGTTGGCTGGGGAGGAAGCGGTTGTGGTGCTCGCCGTCGAAGCGGCGGCAGGCGCGGCTCCGCCGGTGATCGTCCCGCCGCTGGCGGTGAAGCCGGCGCGAGCGCCCGAGCGGAAGTTATCCTTCATCGCCGCGCCGCCCTTGGCGGCCGCCTTGCGCAAGGGCGAGAGGACGGCGCTGGCCGCGCTTCCTGCCGCCGCCTGGCCGATCGCGGACATGCCGCCGGCCACGGCGCCCGCACCGCTCTTGCCGAGGGAGCCGAGGCTGTAGGCGCTGGCGGCTCCGCCTGCGGCCTGCGCGCCGCCACGCGCGGCAGCGCCGGTCATCCGGCCGGCCGCGCCAAGAGCGGAGCCGGCTGCTCCGACGCCGAGCCGTGCAGCGGCTGCGCCGCCGATGACGGCGCCCGCGGCGGCGAGCGCGGTCCCGGCCGCCGCGCCGGCGCCGAGCTGCGGGCCGCCCGAGACGATGCCGTTGGCGATCCCAGGTCCGAAGATGGCGAGGCCGAGCAGCGAGAGCGCGGCGAGCGCGATCGCCATGACCTGATTGATGTCGGGCGCGACGCCGAGGTTCGCGCCCGTGAACTGGCTGAACAGCGTCGTGCCGATGCCGGTGATGATGGCGAGGACCAGCACCTTGATGCCGGTCGAGACGACATGGCCCAGCACTCGCTCGGCCATGAAGGCGGTCTTGTTGAAGAAGGCGAAGGGCAGCAGGACGAAGCCGGCGAGCGTCACCAGCTTGAACTCGATCAGCGTGATGAAGACCTGCACCGCGATAATGAAGAAAGCGAGCACGACGATCACCCAGGCGAGCAGCAGCACGAGAATTAGCGCGAGGTTCGAGAATACGGCCCAGAGGTTGGAGAACTGCCCCGCCGCATCTAACAGCGGCTTGCCGGCTTCGAGCCCCTTCGCCGCGATCGTGCCAGGCTTCATGAAGTCGGCGATCGACATCGCCCCGCCGCTCGCCTGAAGGCCGAGGCCGGCGAAGCTCTCGAAGACGATGGTGGCCAGCGCTGAGAAATTGCCGATGATGAAGGCGAAGGTGCCGATATAGAGCGTCTTCTTGACGAGGCGCTGAAGCACATCCTCGTCCGCGCCCCAGGCCCAGAACAGGCCGGCGAGCGTCACGTCGATGGCGATCAGCGTGGTTGACAGGAACGCGACCTCGCCGCCGAGCAGACCGAAGCCGCTGTCGATGTAGCTCTGGAAGACGCCCAGAAAGGTGTCGATGACGGAGGTGTCGTTCATGGCGCGGCGCCCTCGGCGGCCGGCGTCACGCCGCCGTCATGCTCTTCGGCGGGGGCAGGTTCGTCCTGACGGAAGAAGCGACGGCGGTTGGCGGCCCAGGCCGCTTCGCAGCCCGCGTCCGGCATGGTGAGCGTGGCGCAGCGGTCGAGCTCGTGGGCGAGCCTGGCCTGGCCCCCTTCCACCGGCAGCGCGGCCAGCGGCGGCGGCGCAGGCTGGTCGGGCCGGACGGCGGCGACGATCGCCACGGTCATCATCAGCCCGGCCAGCGCCGCCACGCCCGCGATTTTCGCCGTGCGCGAGGAACCGTGCAGCATCGGAGCCGCCTCAGTTGCCCATGAAGCGGCGGAACCGCTCGCGGCCTTCGGCCTCCTCGGCGGCCTGGCGGGCGGATTGCAGCGCCTGCGCCCGGCCCTGCGCGGCGACCGCCGCGGTGAGGTCGGCGAGCTGCTGCGATTGCAGGGCGAGGAGCTGATTGCCGGCCTGCGTCGCCTGAAGCGCGCCCGTCGCGGACTGGCTGGCCGAGACCAGATTGTCCATCGTCGTGCGCGCGCCGTCGATGTTGCCGACGACGCTGGCCTGGACGCGCATCGCGTCCTCCAGCGCGCCGACGCTATCCTCCCAGCGTGCATTGGCGTTGGCGACCATGCGGGCGTGATCGCCGGTCAGCGCCGCGCCCTTGTAGCGGTCGGTGAACGCCTGCTGGACGTTCTGCACGTCGTAAGCGATGCGCTGCGCTTCGCCGAGAAGCTGCTGGGTGCGCTGAACCTGTTGCTGCAATTGCTGGAGCGAGCTGAACGGCAGCGAGGCCAGATTGCGCGCCTCATTGATGAGGCTGGTCGCCTGGTTCTGGATTTGCTGGATCTGGTTGTTGATCTGCTGGAGCGACCGGGCGGCCGTCAGCACGTTCTGCGCATAGTTGGTCGGGTCATAGACGATCCCGCCGAACTGCGCGTGCGCCGGCACGGGCAGCGCGATCGGCGCGATGGCCGACGCGGCGAGGACGCCGGCCAGGATGGCGCGACGGACGGGGGGCAGTTTCATGTTTCGATCTCCATGTCTGATGTGAGGGGGAGTTGGGGCTGGCGGTCGGACACAGGTTCCGGCAGCAGCTCGACGGCCCAGGCGCAGCCGCGGTGGCGCAGCCATTCGGCCGCGAAAGCGGATGCCCCATGGGTTTCGATGATCTCGGCGATCGCGAGTTGGTCGGCCTTGGCCGAGGTGGCGACGAACGCCAGCGCGACCTCGCCCAAGCCCAGCTCGAACAGCCGGTTGCCGCGCCGCGACTGGCAGTAATAATCGCGCTTGGGTGTCGCCCGGCTGAGGATTTCGATCTGCCGGGCGTTGAGGCCGAACCGCTCGTAGATGGCTGCAATCTGCGGTTCGGCCGCGCGCTCGTTCGGCAGGAAGATGCGCGTCGGGCAGCTCTCGATGATGGCCGGCGCGATGCTCGACGTTTCGATGTCGGCGAGGCTCTGCGTGGCGAAGACCACGCTGGCGTTCTTCTTGCGCAGCGTCTTCAGCCATTCGCGGAGCTGCGCCGCGAAGTCGGGGCTGTCGAGGACTAGCCAGCCCTCGTCGATGATGATGAGGGTAGGCGAACCGTCCAGCCGATCCCCGATCCGGTGGAACAGGTAGGACAGCACCGCGGCGGCCGATCCCGCGCCGACCAGGCCCTCGGTCTCGAACGCCTGCACGTCGGCTTCGCCAAGCCTTTCGGCCTCTGCGTCGAGCAGCCGGCCCCAAGGGCCGCCGATGCAATAGGAGGCGAGCGCCTGCTTGAGCTGCTGGCTTTGCAATAGGACGGAAAGGCCCGTGATCGTGCGCTCGGCCGTAGGCGCGGACGCCAGCGATCCCAGCGCCGACCACAGATGCTCCTTGGCCTGCGGATCGACCGCGACGCCCTCGGATGTGAGGATCGCCGCCAGCCATTCCGCCGCCCAGGCGCGCTCGGCCGGATCGTCGATATGGGCGAGCGGCTGGAGCTGCACACCGTCGCTGGCCTCGTCGGCGAGCATCCCGCCCAAGTCCTGCCAGTCGCCGCCCATGCCCAGCGCGGCGGCGCGGATGCTGCCGCCGAAGTCGAAGGCGAAGACTTGGGCCCGATCGTAGCGGCGGAACTGCATCGCCATCAGGGCGAGCAGCACCGATTTGCCGGCGCCGGTTGGACCGACGATCAGCGTGTGGCCGACATCGCTGCCATCGGCGTGAAGGGAAAACCGGAACGGGGTCGAGCCTTCGGTCTTGCCGTAAAGCAAGGGGGGAGCACCGAGATGCTCGTCCCGTCCCGGCCCCGCCCATACGGCTGACAGGGGGATCAGGTGGGCGAGATTGATGGTGGAGATCGGCGGTTGCCGGACGTTGGCGTAGGTGTGGCCGGGGAGCGAGCCGAGCCAGGCTTCCACGGCGTTCATCCCCTCGGGGATGACGGTGAAATCGCGGCCCTGAATGACCTTCTCGACCAGCCGCAGCTTCTCGGCGGCGATGGCGGGATCGCGGTCCCATACGGTGACGGTCGCCGTCACATAGGCCATGCCGGCATAGTCGGCGCCCAGCTCCTGCAGGGCGGTGTCGGCGTCGGCGGCCTTGTTCGAGGCGTCGCTGTCGAGCAGCGTGCTCGCCTCGTTCGTCATCACCTCTTTCAAGATGGCGGCGACGGACTTGCGCTTGGCGAACCATTGCCGCCTGATCCTGGTCAGCAGCTTGGTCGCGTCGGTCTTGTCGAGCATCAGCGCGCGTGTCGACCAGCGATACTCGAAGGCGAGCCGGTTCAGCTCGTCGAGCAGGCCGGGGAAGGTAACGCTCGGGAATCCGACGATGGTCAGCGTGCGCAGATGATGGTCGCCCAGGCGCGGCTCCAGCCCGCCGGTTAGTGGCTCGTCGGCGAGCAGCGCGTCCAGGTGCATCGGGGTTTCCGGCACGCGCACGCGCTGGCGCCGGGTCGAGACCGTGCTGTGCAGGTAGGTCAGCGTCTCGCCGTCATCGAGCCAGCGGACCTCGGGGACGAAGCCTTCGACCAGGCCCAGCACCCGGTCACTGCGATCGGTGAAGCCCTTGAGCAGCTCCCACGGATCGACGCCGGTGGTCGAGCGGCCCTCGTAAAGCCAGCCCTCGGCGCGCGCTGCTTCCTCGGCCGGCGGCATCCACAGCAGCGTCAGGTAATAGCGGCTCTCGAAATGCGCGCCCTCCTCACGGAACTGCTCGCGGCGCTCCATGTCGACCAGCGCGGAGACCGGATCGGGAAATGCCGATTGCGGGTAGTCGAGCGCGGGCGACCGCTGTGCTTCGACGAAGATCGCCCAGCCCGAGCCGAGCCGGCGCAGCGAATTGTTGAGCCGCGCGGTGGTGGCGACCAGCTCGGCCGGCGTCGCGCTGTCGAGATCGGGGCCACGGAAACGCGCCGTGCGCTGGAACGACCCATCCTTGTTGAGCACAACGCTTGTCCCGACCAGCGCCGCCCAGGGAAGGAAGTCGGCCAGGTGCGCGGCCCTGTTGCGGTATTCGCGCAAGGACATCATGGCCGCATCCATGTCGGGTAGCGAAGGTGCCGCCGGGCCACGTCGACGAATTGCGGATCGCGCCGGGCGGCCCAGACAGAGAGCGCATGGCCGATCGCCCAGATGACCAGCCCGGCGATCCAGAGGCGCAGGCCGAGGCCGATCGCGCCCGCCAGCGTGCCATTGACGATGGCGAGTGCGCGCGGAGCGCCGCCGAGCAGGATCGGCTCGGTCAGCGCCCGGTGAACGGGGGCATAGAAACCCGCGATCGGCGAGCCAAATGACTCTGGGCTGTCCATCAGACCAGCGCCCCGCCGCCGAACGAGAAGAACGACAGGAAGAAGCTCGACGCGGCGAAGGCGATCGACAGGCCGAACACGATCTGGATCAGCCGGCGGAAGCCGCCGCTGGTGTCACCGAAGGCCAAGGTGAGGCCGGTCACGATGATGATGATGACGGCGACGATCTTCGCCACCGGCCCCTCGATGGATTCGAGGATGCTTTGCAGCGGGGCTTCCCACGGCATCGACGATCCGCCGGCATGGGCCGGGACGGCGAAGGTCAGCGCGATCACGCTGGCGGTGGCGGCGAGCATGGCGCGGCGTGCGCCATGCCGAAGGGCATGGATCATGGTGCGTCTCCGAGGTTGGGGGGTTCGAGGGGGGTCAGGCGGTAATCGCCGGTCACGGCGTCGATCCCCTCGACGCGGGCCAGCTCGGCGAGGCGGCGGCCGTGCCCGTCGCGGACCAGCACGGCGATCAGGTCGATGGTCTCGGCGAGCAACGCGCGCGGGACCGTGACGACGGCCTCCTGGATGAGCTGCTCCATGCGGCGGAGCGCACCGAGCGCGGTCCCGGCGTGGATGGTGCCGATCCCGCCGGGATGGCCGGTGCCCCAGGCTTTGAGGAGGTCGAGCGCCTCGGCGCCGCGCACCTCGCCGATCGGGATGCGATCAGGGCGCAGCCGCAACGAGGAGCGCACGAGATCGGACAGCGAGACGACACCATCCTTGGTCCGCATGGCGACGAGGTTGGGCGCGGCGCATTGCAGCTCGCGGGTGTCCTCGATCAGGACGATGCGGTCGGTGGTCTTCGCCACCTCGGCCAGGAGCGCGTTGACCAGCGTGGTCTTGCCGCTGCCGGTGCCGCCCGCGACGAGGATGTTGGCGCGTGTCTGCACGCCATCGCGGAGCGCCGCCGCCTCGGTCGGCGACATGATCCCGGCCGCTACATAGTCGTCGAGCGTGAACACGGCGACCGCCGGTTTGCGGATCGCGAAGGCCGGCGCGGCGACGACGGGCGGCAACAGGCCCTCGAACCGTTCGCCCCCTTCCGGCAGCTCGGCCGAGACGCGAGGGGAGCGGGCGTGAACCTCGACGCCGACATGGTGCGCGACCAGGCGGACGATGCGCTCGCCGTCCGCGGCGCCGAGCGTCATGCCGGTATCGCTGATGCCCTCGCCGAGGCGATCGACCCACAGCCGCCCGTCGGGGTTCAGCATCACCTCGATCACGGCGGCATCGTCGAGCCAGGCGGCGATCGACGGTCCGAGCGCCGTGCGCAGCATCCGCGCGCCGCGTGACTTTGCCTCGGATCGGATCGGGTGGACGGTCAAGAGAAGGCCCCTGAAACGGGCCGGGCGAACCGCCGCCCGGCGTCAGGGGCACATCAAGAGAGACAGCAAAGGCCGGGATTCAACAAGTAAATGCGGGCGTCGTAGTCTGGCGAAGAAAGACAGGGAGCAGCGTAGGCGGCTCACTCTTCTTGGGGCGGCAAGTCTTCGCCGATCTCCTGCCGGACCTTCGGGCCTTTCGCGAGTCGGCGGCCCAGCGCCTCCATGAAGGCGTCGTAGCGATCACCGCCCTGGCGGCGCATCGCGGTGCGCTCCACTTCGGGCGGCGGCGGCGTGTTCGACAGCCAGAAGCGGACGAACAGCGCGATCATCTCGACGCTGATGCCGACATCGCGCTCGAGACGGGTCGTGCGGCGATCCAGTCGGTCGAGCCGCTTGGCGATGGCCGCCTCGCGCTGCTCGTCGGCATCGGGCGAGAGGAACGACGCGATGGCGGCCTCGGCGACCAGGGAGCGCGATTTACTTCGCCGGTCGGCATAGGCCGCGAGCGCGTTCATCAGCTCCGGGTCGAGATAGACCGAGAACGGCGTCTTGGTGCTCATAGCTCGATCCCGTCGCCCGGATCGAGAGATGCCCGCCGCGCGACATCCTGCATCCGGCGGCGCACCGCTGCCTGCCGCGTCGTGTCCGTATCAGCCTCCGGCTCGTCCAGTTCGAACTCGTTGGCGGGCGCGGGCTTGGGCGGCGGCGCGATGTCGACATGGCGCTCCATCTCCGGCTCGCGACGCAGGTCGGCATTGTCAGCTTCGCCCTCGGCACCGGCTTTCTTCTTTCCACCCTTCTTCTTTTTCGGAGGCTGCGATTGCGCCGGCGGTTCCGGTGGGGCCGCGATCGGCGGCAATCCGCTCCAGTCGTCGGGCCGCGGCTTTCCTGCTCCGTCCTTCACGTCCGGCGGCGGCAGCACCCGCTCGGTGAATCGCCAGTCCTTGTAGTAGCGGACCTTCTTCGCGCGGATTGGCGGGATGCCCGCGACCATGACGATCTCGTCGTCGGGCGGGAGCTGCATGATCTCGCCGGGGGTGAGGAGCTGCCGAGCGGTCTCGGAACGCGACACCATCAAGTGACCCAGCCAGGGTGACAGGCGATGCCCGGCATAGTTCTTCATCGCCCGCATTTCGGTCGCGGTGCCGAGCGCGTCCGAGATGCGTTTGGCGGTGCGCTCGTCGTTGGTGGCGAACGACACCCGCACATGGCAGTTGTCGAGGATGGCGTTGTTCGGCCCGTAAGCCTTCTCGATCTGATTGAGCGATTGCGCGATAAGGAAGCTCTGGATGCCGTATCCCGCCATGAAGGCCAGCGCGCTCTCGAAGAAGTCGAGCCGTCCCAGCGCCGGGAACTCATCGAGCATAAGGAGCATCCGATGGCGGGATTGCCGCGCCTGCAAATCCTCGGTCAGCCGCCGCCCGATCTGGTTGAGGATCAGGCGGATGAGCGGCTTGGTGCGCGAGATGTCGGACGGCGGCACGACGAGATAGAGCGTGACCGGCCGTTCGCCTTCTACGAGATCCGCGATGCGCCACTGACAGGTGCGCGTGACCTGCGCGACCACTGGGTCACGATACAATCCCAGAAACGACATGGCGGTGCTGAGCACGCCGGATCGCTCATTGTCCGATTTGTTGAGCAGCTCGCGCGCGGCCGAGGCGACGACGGGGTGGACGCCGGCCTCGCCCAGGTGTGGTGTGGTCATCATTGTGCGCAGCGTGGATTCGATGGGCTGGCGCGGGTCCGACAGGAAGGCGGCGACGCCCGCCAGCGTCTTGTCCTCACCGGCATAGAGAATATGGAGGATCGCGCCGACCAGCAGCGCATGGGAGGTCTTTTCCCAGTGGTTGCGTTTCTCCAGCGAGCCCTCCGGGTCCACGAGTACGTCGGCGACGTTCTGCACGTCGCGCACTTCCCAGGCCCCCTTGCGGATTTCGAGCAGCGGATTGTAGGCGGCCGACGCCGTGTTGGTCGGATCGAACAGCAGCACGCGGGCATGGCGGGCGCGGAAGCCGGCGGTGAGCTGCCAGTTCTCGCCTTTGATGTCATGCACGATGGCGGAGCCGGGCCAGGTCAGAAGCGTCGGGATCACCAGGCCGACGCCCTTGCCGCTACGGGTCGGCGCGAAGCACAGCACATGCTCGGGGCCATCGTGCCGCAGATAGTCGCGTCCGAACCGACCGAGCATGACGCCGTTCGTTCCGAGCAGCCGGGCAGCGTCGATCTCGCCCCGTTCCGCCCAGCGCGCCGAGCCATAGGTCTGTGCGTTCTTCAGCTCGCGCGCCCGCCACACCGACATGCCGATGGCGACGACGATCGCAGCGAACCCGCCCGACACCGCGATGAACGCGCCGGTCTGGAATATCTCGGGCGCATAGGCGTCGAACGAGAACCACCACCAGAAGAAGGCCGGCGGCGGATAGACGCGCCAGCCGAACGCCACGAACCAAGGCGGCCCAAGCTCGGGCTGGTAGGCGAGCGCCGCGGCCGTCCACTGCGTCGCGGCCCAGACCGTCGTGAGGATGATGGTGAAGACCACGATGATCTGGCCCCACAAAATCTTGGTCGCGGACATGGTCTGTCTCCTTTGGTGGTCAGAGGCCGAGGCCGCGGCCGCGCCCGAACGACCAGTCGACGCCACCGCCCGCGCGCATGACGCCGGAGATGTGCTTGCCGATCTGGCGATCGATAGAGGGCGACCAGGGCACGAGCTGGAATCCCAGCCCATCGTCGATCATGGCGAAGCGGCCCGAGGCGAGCGTCAGGCGCTGGCGAACCGTGCCGGCGACATATTCGCCCGCCTTGGACGGCGTGTGCGGCAGGCCGATCTCGGCCGACAGCTTATCGGCCGCCGCGTCCAGCTCTCGCCGGCGCAGCGTGTCGAGCAAGCCCCGCGCGAAGATTATGCGCTGGCCCTGCCGCCGCGCCAGCCCCTCGTCGGCGAGATGCTCGGCGCGCGCTTCCATCGCCGCGCGCACCTCGATCCCGAACCCGCCGCCGAGATCGCGGCCATCGCTCGCGAGGTTGCGGCGGTCGAGCCAGGTGGCTCCCGGCGCGCGGACCTGCGCGGACAGGTCGATGTCGGAGCGCACGGCGAGCGCCACCCGCTGGCGGCCCTTGCGATCCTCGAAGCGGCGCAGCTCGACGATCGCGCCGGGCTTGCAATCGCCGGTCGCCTCGATGTCGGGAAGCTGGACGTGGTGGGTCCGTCCGTCGATCCCGTCCACGATTGCATAGGCGCTGCAGGTCAGCTCGTCGTGCAAGCCGCGGTCGACCAGCCGGCCGATAACGGGCTGGGCGGGATCGGGGTCGAGGACATAGCTGGCGGCCCCGCGGTCGATGCCGCGTGTCGTCATCGCCTGGTGCATCCGCTTGATGATGTCGTCGCGTTCGCCCAGCTCGCGCAACGCCGCCTGCGCGTCGCCGGCTAGCGTCCATTGTCCGGGCGCGATCTCGCTGGCGAGCCCGAGCCGCTCCAGCTTGCGCAGCCGCCCCATCCTCAGCACATGATCGCCGTCGGGCCGCACGCCGGGCTCGGGTGCCATGTCGATCATCCCGTCGCGCCGGATGGTGCGCGACAGGTCGCGGTCAATCTCGGTCCAGCGTTCGGCTTCGACCTGCCGCTCCAGCGACTGGCGAATCTCAAGATCGCTGCGCAGCCCTAGTTCGCGGGTGACGGTTTCGCGGGCGACGGCGCGCATCCCCTCCCCGATATAGTCGCGCGAGATGACGAGGTTCTGCCCGTCCTCGCCGACGCCGCGCACGATGATGTGGACGTGGGGATTGTCGGTGTTCCAGTGCTCGACCGCGCGCCAGTCGAGCCGGGTGCCGAGATCCGTTTCCATCCGCGCCATCAGCTCGCGGGTGAAGCCCTTGAGGTCGCCCATGTCGGCCGCGTCCTCGGGCGAGACGATGAAGCGGAAATGGTGCCGGTCGTCCTCACACGTCGCCGCGAAGGCGTTGCGGTCGAGGCCCTCGGCGTCTGCGCCGAACAGGACGCCTCGCTCGCCGTCGCGGGTGACGCCATCGCGTTGCAGATAGTTGAGGTGCGCCGCGAGCGATGCGCGCCCGCCGTGCCGAACTACGCGCGCCTTGACGATCACCTGGCGCGAGTGGTGCCCGAGCCGGTGGGTGGCGCGCAGGCTGGCGACGCGGCCGCGCCCGAAGGTCGAGCGGCCCGGCGCGATGATCCGGCCCCGGCGCGAGACATGGCCTCCGGCGCGCTGCGCGGCGGCGAGCGCCTGGACGATGATCGGCAGCGCGCGCTGCCCGCCGCGCGAGCGGATGCGGCCAGGCCGGATGCGGAAATCATCGTCGCCGCTCATGGCGCCTCGCTCCGCACAGTGCGGAAAGCCCTTATGGCGGCTGACGTTCGCCCGGCGCAGCACAGTGCGGGATTTCCGCACACATTGCGCAGCAATGCCCAAAAGCCTTGAGAATCAAGGCCACGACCGGGGCAAAATGGCTTCGCACATTGCCGCCCTTTATCTTGCCCTCGCCCCTTCCCCTGCAAAACCCGAAGCCTTCCCGCTTCCGGCGCTGCGAAAGGCTGCGACAAGACCCGCCAGGGTGCGCGAGAGCCGCTCATGGCGGAGACCGGCCGGAAACGGGGACGAACAGGCCAGCCGAGGGCGGCGTCACGGCATTCATCGAAACGGTAGAGCGGTCGGGCGCAGGATGCTCGGGCGGAATGTCGGCGGCGTCGTTGTCCGTGGCCGAAGCTGCGCCCGAACGCACCGCAAACAGCGCAGCGAGACGCCAGGCGAACGGATCGGAAGGCGGCGCGGCGGCAAGCTGGATGTCGTCCGAACCGCCCGTGATCGACGCCAGCTTTGTGAGATAGGCGCGCGTCTCGGCGGGCAGCGGGCGCCCGCGTGACAGATGCTCGTCGTAGCGGCCCGGCCCCGCATTGTAGGCGGCCAGCATGGCGGTCGCGTTGCCGTAGCGGTCGTGCATCTCGCGCAGATAGGCCGCGCCCGCCATGATGTTGTCGCGCACGTCGAACGGGTCTGAACCGAGCCGATACCGGGCGCGCAGATTGGCCCAGGTCGCGGGCATGATCTGCATCAGGCCCATCGCCCCGGCCGTCGAGACCGCACGGACATCGCCGTTGCTCTCGACGCGCATCACCGCCCATATCCAGGCTTCCGGGATGCCGAACCGCCGCGCCGCATCACCGACATGCCGCGCGACGCCCTTGTCGCTGGATGGGGCGGCGGATTGCGCGTGGGCGGGTGCGGAAACGATCGGGACCGGCGCGCTCGCGGCAATCGCGAGCAGCGCCAGCGCGACCGCCCGGCCACGCGGTGATCGGAGACGCCGGGACACCGGATCAGCTCCGGTCTTCGCGCGGCCGAGGCCGTTTCCACGACAGCCGCAGCGTTCGCCCATCATCGTCAGCACGGAACAGCACCGGCCGGAACGGCGACGGGAAAATCGGGCTGTCGATCTCCAACGCGATGTAGTCGCCGGCCCGCTCGCCGACTCGCTTCCAGGCGCCCCCGACTTCGGGGCCGTCCTCGTCATCGAGGTGGATGCGGTAGTCGGGCGCGTTCTCGGCGTCGCTCGGTTCGAGCGCGACCAGCACGATCGCCTCGTTGATACCGAACAGCCGGATACGGCCGGCATAACCGTCCGCGCTGGATTCAAAGATGTTGGTCGGCATGGTCGATCTCCTCTGCTTCGGGGGGGTGAAAGCGGTGTGGACGGCGCGCGCAGATGCAGCGGCGTCGCGCGTCCTATGACGGCCGATGCCGGCAGCGCGCCGAAGTAGCGGCCGTCCAGACTGTCGGGATAGGCAGGGTTGAGCAGCAGCAGTTCGCCCGCGCCAAGCGTGCGGCAGCCCTGCCAGACGGGCAGCGGACGGCCGAAGCGGTCGTGCACGAGGGCGACGGCGACAGGCCGCGCATCGACGCTCAGCTCATTGCCGATCCGGCAGACGCGCTGCTCGGCCTTTGCCGCGACATGCTTTAGCAGCGGCACGCCCTCGGGCAGGTAGCCGCGTCCGGCCATCCAGCGCGCGAGTGGTGCTGGCGGCGCGACGGCGACCAGCGCTCCGGTTGGCGGATCGCGGTCGGGACGGATGCGGTAGAGCCCGATGGGCGCGCTCGCGCTGGCGTTCCAGATGAGTCGCGGGAACGGATCGGCGACCGCGATGGCGACGAACGAGGCCGCAAAGGCGGACGCGGCGATGGCGGTCGCCATGACATAGCGGCGGCGCGTCATCCCTCGATCTCCCGGCGCTTGAGCCAGGAGCAATGGCGCTCGGGTGTGTAGAGCCGCGGCTGATGGCCGGCGGCGATACGGTTGTGGACGTGCCGCCAGTGATCGGGGGCGGCGTCGCAGGGATCGACGCCGGCCGCTTCCACCGCGTCGATCGCCGCGAGCACCTGCTGGACCTTCGGCCAGCCCTCGATCTTGAGCAGGATGTCCCCGCCCGGCCGCACGAACGGCAATGTCGTGTAGGCTTCGTTGGTGGCGACCGCACGCACCACGTCGATGCGCGAGATGATCGTGCCGAAGTCGTTCGACGCCCAGCGCACGAACGCGAAGACAGCGCCCGGCCGGAAGCCGACGACGCGGGTGCGCCGCGTCAGGATGCGGTCTTGGGCGATCCGGCCGAAGCGTATCCAGTGCTCCAGCTTCTTCTCGATCCAGGTCAGCTCGACATGGGTGAGGCCGCCGCGGGCGTGCGCGCTGAACGCGCCGCCACCGCGCACGGCGGGGGGCCGGTCGTCGATCATTGGGAAGCTCCTGGGATTGGGGTCAGGCCGGTTGGCGCGTGATGCCGGTCGGATGTCCGCTGGCCGGGCGCCGACGCAGCGCACGGCACGGCGCTGTCCACAGCGGCGCGCGGCGTTAGCAAGAATCCGAAGGATTCGAATCTATTAGCACTGTTAGGGGGCGTGCGATTCGCCAAGGATTTCTGCGGCTTTGCGAGGCCCGCGCGTTCCCGATAGTCCGTGCCCGGCGTTCCCGATGGTCCGAGTCCGACCGTTCCCGATAGTCCGAACCTCATGGCCAGTTCTCCACAGGCTTGAGGCCGACGCGGCGCATGGCGGCATCGAACGGATCGGGCGGGACAGGAGCGAAGTTCAGGCGGTCGCGGCCAAGTGCATGTTCGAGCGTGAGGACGTAGCCGGGCAGCGATTGGCGCGCGACGATGCCGCGCAGCTCGAAGGCGAACCGGCGCAGCGGCGAGAGCACGCCGGACTTCAGGTGAAGGTGCGGAACGTCGAAGCTCCAGCCGCCCTGCTGGCGCCCGCCATGCTTGCGCACGATACGGTAGAGCCAGCGTTCGAGGCCGCCGGTCAGGTCGAAGTAAGCGCGGTCGATGGTCAGCACGAGCGCGCGGTCGAGGACGCCGGCATAGAACCAGTCGGGAAGGATCAGCTCGATGCCGAGCGCGCGGCCATTGCCGTCCGCCAGCTCGCGCCACTCGTTGATCCACGAGAACCGATGGCGCCGGCGCTGGTGCTGCTGCCGGATCGAGGTGGCGACCGTAGTAGATTGCAGCCGGTCGAGCGCGGCCTTCAGCCGCTCGTAGCTCGCCTTGCCGGTGCCACGCCGGGTGAACGCCAGTATCTCGTGCGGCGTCGTCACCATCAGGCGCGAGGTCGGCCGCCCGGCGTCGCGCGCTTCGATGAGTTGGCTCGCCGCCCAGATCAGCACGTCGGCGTCCCAAATAGTCGCCATGCCATGCTCGGGCACGGCCTCGACCGAGATCCATGTCGCGCCCATGCGGAACTCGATCGGTGTGCCTCGCTTGCTCTTGGCGAGGCTGAAGAACGGCCAGGCCATCAAGTCCTGCGCGTCGCGCGGCGCGAGATCGCCGGGGACCGAGCGGAACAGCTCAAGCTGCGTGCGCTCGGCGCTGGACGTGCCGGAAAGGGAGCGGGCGTGGCGCATCGAAGTCAGCGGCGCACGCAATCGGTGGGCAGGCGCTTGGCGGGATGCACGACGCCGGTGCCGGGATCGGAGGTCGAACGGCGCGTGCCGAGCGCGGCCCAGGCGTCGAGGTCGTCGATCGCATAGACGATGCGGCCGCCGAGCCTGCGGAACACCGGGCCGGTGCCGAAGCAGCGATGCTTCTCCAGCGTGCGGGCCGACAGGCCGAGATGGATCGCCGCGTCCGGCGTCTTGAGATAGCGTGGCGTTGTGGCGGCTGCGGCCTCGACCATGATGATCCTCCTGGTGGCGGCCGGCCCCGAAAAGCGGCACCGGCGGACAGGAGGCGATGATGGCGAACCTGCGCACTTGCCGAGTAGGGGACATCGGTGGAGGGTCGGAAATGTCCCCCTCAGCCGCCGCGCAGCAGCCGGATGTAACCGCCGTCGCGCAATTCGACGGCTTCCTTCAGCCAGCGTCGGATGCACTTGCGCTCGGCGCTGTCGCTCCATTCGGTAGGATCGTAGCGGCGGACCTTCGGATGGATCAGCGAAGCGGCCAGCTCGCGCTGACTGGCGCCCGCGCGATGGCCGTCGAGAAGCTGGAGCAGCGTGAGGAGATGCTGGCGGCGAAACGGGGTTGGGCGCAGCGCCGATGGGCCAGCCGCCATGCCGAGCAGCCGGCGGCAGAAGCGTTCGGCCGATGCGAGGCCCGCGAAGGGATCGGCACCGATCGGCAGCATCATCGCTAGCGGCCGGTCGAGTCCGCCGGACACCCAGAGATGTTCGTCCCCTTCGCGGTCGGCGAGGATGAGATGCAGGAGGTTGCCGATCTTCATGCGGGCGCGGACAGCGCCCAGCATCTTCATGTCGAAGCGCTGCGTCACGCCCATGCCGTCCACAGGCGGCGCCAGGACAATGCTAGTTGGCGAGAGGTCGAGCCGCGCCACCGCGAGCTTGGGATCGAACGCCGATATCGGCGCCGCGTGAAAGCTGATGCCCCAGCGCCGGACCAAGCGGGCGGTGGCTTCGTCGGCGGAGATGACGCCGCGCTTCACGCGCCCGAGGGCGCGGCGGTAGTGGGCGCGATAACGGTCGTTGCGGCTGACGTAGCCGATGGCGATGTCTGAATATGCGAGCGCGTCGTCCCCGGCCTCATCCAGGGGCGCGCGCCAATCCTTCTCAGGCGGCATCGTAACCCTCCCAAGCATGGCTCTTTTTCGCGGAGTGCGTTGGAAGATGTTCTCAAGCCCGCCGGTACCGAGAAGCCCTGCCGAGCGGGCAGCCGCATAGCGGATTGAAGCCAGCGTTCTGGCAGGGGTTTACGGAGGGTCGCCCCGCCGGAAGGTATAGCTGCTAGGTGCCGGACGGGCGCAGATAGTGGCGATATCCGGTCTCGGACATCCACCGCGCGCGGGCGAGGTGGGTCTTGTAGACGAGGCGCGCACGGTCGGGCTCGGCGGCGGGGTCGATGCCGAAGATGATCCGCACGGCCTCGCGCCAATCGGCTTTCTCGGCAGCGGCATCGAGCAATCGCCAATAAGTGCGGTGATGGCGCTCGTCATAGTCGGTGACGTGTGGCGCGTCGGGAGCGCGATCCTCGAAAGCGCCTATCGCCATCGCCTCGCTCCGCCTTCAGCCATTGCCCCCTGCACGCGCTGATTCATGGAATATACACCATAATGGATCGAAGTAATCGCACCGTCTTTGCTATGGTGGCCGGACGATATGCGCATAGCCGAACGCGCCTTACCGCCCGTTACTTGCGCTGCTCGCGCCGCGAATTGCGCACCAGCAGCACGCCTTGGCCGCGATCCGAATCGAGAAAGACGATTCCCGCTGCTTCCAGCGCCTTCGCCACCTGATGCCGCGTATCTTCGCGCACAGGCAGTTCGTTCTCCGATTCCAGACGCTTGAGCGCCGTCAGAGCAACGAGGGCCTTGTCTGCAAGCATCTCCTGTGTCCAACCGAGAAGTGCACGTGCGGCCCGCACCTGGCGGGAAGTGATCATGCACGACCACGTCCACAAGCCGAGCGCTATACGCCATGAAAACGACTATTATAGTCGTCTTGGGGGAATTGAAATATCTGTATCGCGAGCCGGGCGAATGCCCGGCGAGCGAGCGTTTTTCGGCGGCCGCGCGGCCGTCGCCGATCTGCTGCAAGGATCGGCGCGAAATATTGAACCGCAGGGCCGGACTTCCGGCCCTGCGGCTGCGTCAGATCAGGCGGTTTTCAAGCGCTGCATGCCTTCGGCCAAGGTCCAAAGCGCGCGATTGAGCGTCACATTCTGGTCGATGCCGTTAATGGCGCGGGTCTGGCTGCGGCGGATACGGCCTTCGGCATTGCGCTTGCGGCCGTGGAGTCCGCCGCGAATGACGTTCTCCTGAATGACGTTGAAGGTGTTCCATAGGCTGTCGCCCATGTCCTCGCGGCGGCGCGGCTCGATGATCTGCTCCGGGCGCAGCGGGCTTTCGTCCTCGCCATAGCGCGCAACCAAGCTCACCTCGCCGAGCAACCGGCGCTCGTCCTCGGAAAGCCGGGTCGCCTTCATGCCCTCGCTGGCGTCGATCAACCGGGGGAAATCCTCGGCGACGGTATAAACGCCCTCGATGATGTCATGCTCGATATTGCCCTTGTGCGGCACGCGGACTTCCTCGAACCGCTCGCCCGCAATCATGGAATTGGTGCAGACGAAGCGCAGCATTCCCGCGAACATCTGATAGGCGCTCGTCCCGTCATGGCTGTTGACGATGATGACCTCGGCCGCCTCGGCCTTGCCGATGCCCTCGTCCCGGCGCAGGCGCAGCATGTGCTTGGCGTGGCCATGCCGCGAACCATCGCGCGGGACCGACTGGACGGCGAAGAACGGGAACCAGCCTTCGCGGCGCAGCCCTTCGACGATGTCGATGGTGGGCACATAGACGTAACGCTCCGACCGGCTGTCGTGCGCCTCGCGGGCGAAGATGGATGGGACGTGGCGATAGAGCGCCTCGTTGTCGAGCGGCTCCCGGCCGCTGATCTGATGGGCATTTCGGCCGAACCGGGTGGCGAGATGGTGGATGCTCATGGCTTTGCCTTCCTTGGGTCTGGGTTTCCGCGCAGCGGGAAGCGCCGCGCTGAAACCCTGCCCGTCGGCGAGACTGGGGTAGCAACGGACAAGGGCGACCGGGCCGGAGGGGGATCACCCGGCCTGCACGAATGCGCAGCGAAGGAAGGCTGGGGAGACCGGCCCGGACGGCGCAGCTTCCCTTGGCCGGCGCGAGGGCAACGCCCTTAGCGGCCGCACCGCGCACGCGGCGCCCCACATGCAACTCTGATCAAGCCCGCTTGATCGCCGCATTCCGATTGGCGATAGCTGCGATCGACTCGCAAATAGCAAAGACGCAAGAATGTGCGGATCCTGTGAAGCCGGAAGGATGAAGATGAACGACAGCGATCTCGCCGAACAACTTGCCGCCGCGCATGGCGTCTCGAAGGGCGATGCCAAGAAACTGGTCGACGCGGTCTTCGCCGCGATCGGCGACGCGGCCGCCAAGGGCGAGGAGGTGTCGCTCAATGGTTTCGGTAAGTTCAAGGTGAAGGACAGCCCCGCGCGCGAGGGCCGCAATCCGGCGACGGGCGAAGCGATGACGATCAAAGCATCGAAGAAACTCGCCTTCACCCCCGCCAAGGCGGTGAAAGACAAGCTGAACGGCTAAACGCAGCCGCCCAGCCATTCTTGGAAAGCAACGGAAACGGCGCCCTGCCGGTGAGGCAGGGCGCCGCGAGGATCAGCGCGACCAGATGAGCGCGTAGTCGCCGGCGGTGTCGGTCTCGGTGAGGGTGGCGTAGACCGGACCGACGAAGCTCGGGTCGTCCAGCTTGACCGAGACGTAATCGCGGCCTTCGCGACTGGTCTTCTTCCAGGCCGCGCCGATTTCCAGATCGGCGACGTGGACCCGGAAGTCGGGCGACTTGTCGTTGTCCTTTGCGACCGGGCGGAACAGCGCCTTCGCATTGATCGTCAGGGTCTTGATCGTGCCGGTGAACTCGCCCTTGGCGTTGGCGGTGAAGGTGCCGATGGTGGCCATGTCGTAATCTCCTATTCGTTCGGGCCACGCCCATCGCGGCCTCGATGGCGCGTCGTGGGCCGAGGCACGATCGTCCCCGCACCGCTGTCCGGAACGGGCTGGCGGCCGGAACGCATGTGGAGGGGGGCGGCGGGCGGTTTTTTGCTTCGCGATGCAAAGCGCGCTCGCGCGCGGCGGAAAAAGCCGTCCCGACGTCCTTGCGGGCAGACGATCGGCTTCGGCAAGACAGCCTGATGAGAGGCCGATTGGGCCTGGCTCGATAGCAAGGGATCGACCGGCTGCGTTGAGGGCGACGACGCCGACCGGAACGAGCGGCTCAATTCCGGTTCATCTCTGCCCGGCTATCCTAAGATCGCGCCGCGCCGGTTGCCGCGGCAACCCAGTCGCCCTTGCTGCTCTATGATGCCTCGGGCCAGACGGCCTTCATGCAAGCTCTGTCAGGCGGCGAACTGACCCGAGAGGGACACTGCTTCTATATGCGCAACGGTTCCCAGAAGACCTTGCTCGTCCTTCCGAGTCCGCAGGCGCGCTGGGACGAGACGCGCCGAACGATCAGGATCGGACAGCATGAGGTGCGCATAGGCCAGACGATAGCCATCGGCGGCGGTGAAGGCGCGCTGCGATCTGGGCCGTTGGCGGCGGAGGCCAGGCGGCGTGGATGCGATACCCGGCGTATCTGGTGGGGATCGCCAGAACTGGTTAGGCCGCCCACCCAGCGGCGGGCGCAGCCATAATCTGCCTTCTTGATCGCCACGCTAAGTCGGCCGCGCCCGCAGGCGCGGCCGAAATTTTTCCCGTCAAGATGGGCGGAATACCGGGACCGCTTGCGCGGCCCCGGCCGAGAGCCGCCTATTCGGCGGCGACCGAGTAGTACGCCTCGTCGTCCTGCGCTCCGGTATGGGGGGCCTCCGCTTCGGCCGACTGCTCGCCCTGCTCCGATTGATCGTTTTCGGATGTAGCGACTTCGGAAGCGTCCGTGCGCAGGATCGTGGGCAGCCATCCGGTTCCGGCAAGAAGCTGCTCGGCGGTCTGCGCCATGTCGGTCTTCTTCATGTCGGCGATCCGGCGGGCCGCATCCTCCGACACGCCATCGGCTACGGCGGCAAGGATATGCGCCTTGGTCACGCGGCCAAAGTAGCTCCCCACGGTCGGGGTCCAGTCCTTCGCCATGTCCAGCGCCAGCGCGCTCGCCAGCCTATCCGCCGTTTGCAGCGACCGGGGCTTGCGATCCCACGGCAGACGCAGGGCATTCACGGTCGATGCAGCGCAATGCGCGAGCAAGGCCAGCCTGTTGTCAGCGTCCAACATCACGACGAAGGTCCAGAGGTCAGACACATCGCGCGGCATCCGCTCGGCCCATGCGTCGTGCGCCGCACTCGCCTGCACCGCCAAGGGCGTATCCTCGATCCCCTCGGCGTGACTGCACAACGGGGTGACGGTCGGACGAACCTCAAGGCAACCGGCTTCCTGATAGGTGTAGAACAGCTGCGCGGTCAGCGTGTGGGTCAGCGCGATCAGCGCCATGTCGGACTGCTCGGCCAAGGCCACGCGCAGGGCGAGCGTGCGGTGCGCGGACAGGTCGCGGGTCAGGCTGTCGGAAATCGGCTTGCCCAGCTCCTCGTCTTCCTCGACCGGCTCGATGGCTTCGTCGCCATCTTCCTCGGTTTCGGGTTCGGAGGCGACCGGTTCGCCCGCATCGTCGGCATCGCTCTCCGGCTGCGCGAAGGCCAGCGCCTCGTCCTCAAGCCGGATGAAGCCACGCTCGATCCGTACCGCACCGTCATGGTTCAGCACGACGAAGGCCCCACCATGCCCCACGATCTGCGGATCATAGGCGGACCGCCTGGCGCTGATCGCATCGAGCTCGGCGTCCAGCGCCTCGACCTTCGCCGCCATGTCCTCGGGCATTTCCGCGAAATCGTCATAACCCTCGACTAGCTGGTCGTACTCGGCCGATGCCGCGTCAAGCCGGGCCTCGTCCTCGTCCGACAGCGCGACCGGCTGGGGATAGACACGCCGCATCCCATGGGCATGGGGGAAGTCGATATGCGCCTCGGCCCATTTCCAGCCCTCGGCCTGCACCGTGCCCGCCACCTCGCGCAGCTTCTCGATGGTGAGCATGTCGAGCAAGCCTGCATCCTCGAAGAAGCCGCCGCGATCCTCGCTGAACAGGTCGCGGATGACGCTGCCGCCCGCCTCGACATAGGCGTCGGCTCCGACGAACACCGCGCGCCGGTCGGTCGCGGGGACATTGGCGGCGGTCAGGTCGCGCCGGATGATCCACGGTTCGCGGTTGTGGTGCAGGTTCTCGAAAACCTGCTCCTGCCGGGCGTGGTCCTCGACGATGGCGAAGGCCATCAACTGGTCCAGTGTCAGGCCATCGTCGCGATAGACCTGCAACAGCTTGGGCGAAACTGCACCGAGACGCAGCCGCTGCTTGACGACATGCGCCGACACGCCGAACCGCGCGCCGATCTCTTCCGCGCCCCAGCCCCGACTTTCGGAAAGCTCCTGAAACCGCTCGAACTGGTCGGCGGGATGCATGGGGGTACGGGTGACGTTTTCGTCCAGACTGATTTCGGAAGGATCGTTCGCCGTATCCAGCCAGCAGCGCACGCCATGGCTTTTCTTCACCTGCTTGCGCTTGGCGCAGAGCAAGAGCGCCAGCCTGCGGCCTTCGCCAGCGGTGACAAGATAGTGACCGGTCGGCGTCCCGTCCTCGCGAACCTCGGGTTCGACGACAAGGTTCTGGATCAGCCCCTTATGCGCGATGGAAGCGGCCAGCGCCTCGATAGCGGCCTCGCCGTGCGGCACCTTGCGCGCGTTGCACGGGGACTTCTTGAGCTTTGCGAGCGGCAGGAAGATTTCGACGCCGGTCACGGGCTCGGCGGCGACGGTTTCGGTAACAGCGTTCATCACACTTCTCCTTGCAACACACGCACCCCGGAATGGGGTGGGCGGCGAAGAAGCGACTGGCAGGCCCGCCGAAGGAGCCGGACCGCACCCGCAGGGCCGAAACAGCGTGGAGGACGTGCAAAGCACGTTGCGGCCCGGCGCGGCGAGCCTAGAGGGAAGCGTCGCCCACCCCATCACGGGAGTGCCGACCTCAGCGCGATCGGGCCGGCGTCAGCCTTGGCCCGATCTCCGCACATGCGAAAAGCCACAAATCCGCCAATGCGGATTTACGGATCGGCGTGGATACGCCGCCCGCGCCAGCGGCACTGACCATATCGCACCCTTGCGGCGACCGGCCGGGACGGCGGCGTGCGCGCGGGCCTGTGGGCCAGCCGGCGCCGGCCCCTCCGGGCAGAGGAAGAGTGCTGCGCGGGAAAACAAAAGAGTGCGACCCCTGACCGGCGGCCCTGCCGCCGGCAGTGTGCGCTCATCGGCCGTCCGCGCTCATCTGTTGGGGCGTTGCGGGGTGTCCCCGCAGAAGGGGTAGCGCCAGACCGCGGACGGGCGCTCAGGGGAAGGCTTTCCCCCATCCGGTTACTCATGATGACCAAAAACGGTTCAGCCCCTTCCGCTCGACCCGGCGCGAAAAATGACAGACCGGCCTTTTCATGATGGCGCCGCCGCCGATGATCGCATATTGCCGACAAATGAGGTGCTGATTCTCAACAAACTTCCAGCGCCATTTAATTGACTTCCACGATCAATCCGACTAACTTCCGCAGCGAGGAAAAGGGGTCGCTGTGGAAGCAAACTGCTACGAATTCACCGCCATTCGAGGTGTTCAGGCCGGGTCGGCCTACTTCGTGATCATGGTGCCGTTGAAGCTGGTCCCGCGCATTTTTCGTTTCGATGACGAGGCAATTCCCGCGCCGCTCAGGGCGCAGCGAACGCTGAACCGCGCAAGGGTTCCAGCCATCGCGCGATACATCACGGAGCATCCTACCGAGTATATCCTGTCCTCGCTTTGCGCTTGCGTGGATGGCGAAATCGTCTTCGAGCCTGCCGGAGACGAAGGCTCCTTGAAATCGGTGGGCCGACTCAAGATCGGCATGTCGGCTACAATCCTGATCAACGACGGGCAGCATCGGCGCGCAGCGATCGAGGAAGCCATCAAGGATCGGCCACACATGGGCGACGAGACCATCTCGGTGGTCGTCTTTGCTGATGGCGGCCTTCAGCGCAGCCAGCAGATGTTCGCCGATCTGAACATGCATGCGGTGCGACCCACGGCTTCGATCCGCTTGCTTTACAATCATCGCGACGCCTTGGCGAAACTGTCGCGCACGGTCGTGGATGCTGTTCCGCTGTTTCGAGATTTCACCGATCTTGAGAAAACGAGCATCTCCAACCGATCGCTCAAGCTGTTCACGCTGAGTTCCATCCACCAGGCGACTGCAGAGCTGATCGGGAAAAGCCGAAGCGGGAAGATCGAGGCTGACGATGAAGCCCTGGCCATTCGCTTCTGGGGCGCGGTCATAACCAACATGCCTGATTGGCAGCGCGTCGCCTCACGCGATGTCGCCGCTGCGGAATTGCGTCGCGACTACATCCACGCCCATGGCGTTGCCGTCCAAGCGATCGCCAATGCGGGCAATCGGCTCGTCGCGGCACACCCGCGCGATTGGGAAAAGCGCCTCAAGGGGCTGCGCGAGGTGGATTGGTCTCGCGCCAATACGGCGCTTTGGGAAGGCCGTGCGCTCATTGGCGGCAAGGTCAACCGTGCAAAGAACAATGTCCTTCTCGTCAGCAACGTACTGTGTGAGGCGCTTGGGCTTACGCTGAGCGACGAAGGGGATGCGCTTGAGCGGGCAATACGCGGAGCGCCCGCGACGGCAAAGGTGAAGGTCGCATGAGGGGCGGCTTTGCATCGCAGCCGAACCGGCTCGAAACGCTGCTCGATGAAGTTCGCGAAATCTATCTGAGCGATCAACGTCCTTGGGTGATCGGTTACAGCGGTGGCAAGGATTCGACAGCAACCCTGCAACTGGTCTGGCTTGCATTGGCCGACCTTCCTGCCGACCAGCGATCCAAGCCCGTCTATGTGATCAGCTCAGACACGCTCGTCGAAACACCCGTCATCACGAACTATATCGAGAAATCGCTAGAAAACATTGAGACGGCGGCGCGGCGGCAAGGCCTGCCGATCTCGGCCCATAAGGTGACTCCGACGACAGAACGGACTTTCTGGGTCAATCTGATCGGCCGCGGCTATCCAGCCCCATCGCGTCGATTTCGTTGGTGTACCGAGCGGCTCAAAATCGAGCCCGCCAACGACTTTATCAAGAGCCGCGTCGCCGAATTTGGCGAAGTGGTCATGGTGCTTGGCGTGCGCTCGCAAGAGTCCGCCACACGGGCTCAGGTCATGTCGCTTCATAAGATCAAGGGCTCGAAGCTCTCGCGGCATTCGTCCCTGCTCAATGCGTTCGTCTATGCCCCGGTCAAAGATTTTTCGACCGATGACATCTGGGATTTCCTCCTCCAGGTCGAGAATCCCTGGGGCAACGATAACCGCGACCTCGTCGCGATGTATCGCAATGCCCAAGCCGGGGAATGTCCGCTCGTCGTCGACAAGAGTACGCCATCTTGCGGCAATTCGCGGTTCGGCTGCTGGGTCTGCACGGTGGTCGAGCGCGATCGCGCCATGGAGGCGATGATCGATTCCGGCGAAGACTGGCTGGAACCGCTGCTCGACTTCCGCGACATGCTCTCGGAGACGCAAGATCCCGCGCGCAAGCGCGAGTTTCGCGATTTCCGCCGAAAGAACGGTTCGGTCAGCTTCATCGGCGACACCGATCGGCCGATGCCGGGGCCGTATCTGCTCGACTTCTGCAAGACGCTGCTGCGCCGTCTGCTGGAGGTGCAGGTCCGCATCCAGAAGGAGGCGCCTTTCGGCGAGGCGCCCCTGCTCATCCTCGATAGCGAACTGCATGAAATTCGCCGGCTATGGCGGATGGAGCGCGGTGATTGGGAGGACTCGGTGCCGCGGATCGTGCGCGAAGTGCTCGGACGCGATCTTGACTGGGTTTTCGAGGATGCGGCCACGTTCACAATTGAAGATGGAGCATTGCTCGACCAAGTCTGCCGCGAGCATGACGTGCCGACCGAACTTGTCGTCAAGCTGGTCGATATCGAACGGGCAGCGCATGGCCTGAAGCGGCGTCACGCCGTCCACACCCGGATCGAGGACGCGCTGCGGCAAGAGTGGCGTGACGTCGATGTGCTCGTGGCCGAGCGGCGCAAGACGCTTGGCCTTACGGACGCAGTTGAAGAAGATCTGATGCTCGACCTCGAGCCCGCGGACGAGGACGAGCTATGATCCTTAGAACGATTTCACTGGAAGATTTCGGCCTCTACGCTGGACGACAGACGATCGACCTGGCGCCGCGACACGGCAAGTCGCGGCGACCGATTGTCCTGTTCGGCGGCAAGAATGGTGCGGGCAAAACCACGCTTCTGGAGGCGGTCCGACTAGCGCTTTATGGTCGGCGCGCGCTGGGAGCCCGAGTGGCCCAAACAGAATATGACGCCTATCTCGACGGGCATATCAATGCTCGGTCGCGGTCGATGGGCGCCGATTGCGCCGCAGTCGGACTCGAATTTGACTACGCCGAGGCCGGCGTCGTCCATCATTACCGGATTCGACGTGAATGGACGTCCAGGCGGGGGAAAGTCACCGAATCCCTGTCGCTCGACAAGGATGGTGCGCCCGTCACGTCGGTCCCGCGCGAGGAGTGGGCGCATTTTCTTCAGGAGCTGATTCCGCCCGGTGTGTCGCAGCTCTTCTTCTTCGACGGCGAGAAGATCGCCAGCATCGCCGAGGGCGATAAGGATGACGGCGTGGCAGCCGCCATGCGCAGCCTCCTCGGGATTGATTTGGTCGGCCGACTTCGTACTGACCTTGGACTATACCTCGCGCGCCACGGTCGAAGCGACGATGCGAACGTGGCTGCGGAGCTGGAATCAGTGCTTCGCGAAGTTGCCCAGAATGAGCGAGAGATGGGCGACCGCGTTGACGCCTTGGCGGATCTGCGGAGCCAGCGAGAAGGCCAGGCTCGCAGCGTCGATACGCTCAGGCGTCGCTTCTCTGCGGAAGGCGGCGAAGTTGCTCTCCGGCGGGACGCGATTGAGAAACGTCGCGAGGATGTTCGGCGTCAGATCGCGCGAGGCGAAACCGAACTCAAGGAACTCGCCAACGGTCTTCTGCCCTTTGCGGCCGCGCCAAAGCTCGTGGCACGCTTCAGGAAAATCCTGGCGTCGTCCAGCCAGTCACTTCCGGCTGCGGCTATCCTGTCTCTCGAAACCTCGTTGGCCGCATGGTTGAACGATCGATCCACGCAGGCCGCGCATTGGAGCGCCGACCACCTCACCGACCTCAAATCATTCTTTTCCGGAATTGTCGGCGTGGACGGCGAACATGAGGCTGTCCTGCGCGAGGTTGGCGATGTTGCCGGCGCGGACTCCAGGCTCGCCGAAGTCGAAAATCGTGTGAGGCCGCAAGTCCGGTCTTTGGCCCGCGAACTCGAAGTTCTGACGCAGGAACTGCGAGAAATCGATGAGAGCCTCGCACGCGCCAACGAGGATGTGACCACGCCCCTGCTAAAGGAGATCGAGGAGGCAAGCGGTCGATTGGGCGCGCTTGAGAACCGGCTTGCCACGGCTGATGAGGAACTGCGACAGCTTCGCATTCAGGCGGTCAATCTTGACCGTCAGCGGCGCCGATTGCTGGAAGCGCAGGCATCCACGGCGAGCAGCCGTGATCGTTCGGCCTTGGCCGCTCGGGTCGCCAATGCTCTTTCCGCATACGAAGCCCGGCTCTTGGCTCACAAGGTCGATCAGCTCTCACGAGAATTCCTCCGTTGCTTCCGGCATCTGCTGCGCAAGCCGGATTTCGTCTCAGACATTCGGATCGACGCGGCGACGTTCGAGACACACCTGATCGCGCGCGACGGCCGCGAGATTGCCAAGGCCGAACTGTCCGCTGGCGAGAAGCAAGTCTATGCAACCGCCATGCTTTGGGCGCTGGCGCGCACGAGCGGACGGGCGTTGCCAATGATCATCGACACGCCGCTCGGCCGTCTCGATCTTGAGCATCGCGCGAACCTGGTCGAACGCTATTTTCCCGCTGCGAGCCACCAAGTGATCATTCTCTCGACGGATAGCGAGATCGGCAGTGACCTTTACGCCGCGCTGAAGCCAAGCATCAGCCACTGCTACCGCCTAGAGTATGACGGCGAGGCAGGCGGGACGCATGTGCTCGACGGCTATTTCAATGATTCCGAAGGCGAGGAGCCGCAGCGTGCGCTTCAACAAGCTTAATCTGTCGGTCGATGCGACCAGTAAGCTGCGGTCGCTTCAACAGCGCACCGGGCTCACGCCGAACCTCCTGTGCCGGATTGCGGCGATGGTGTCGCTGGAAGATGGGCCGATCGGCGATGGCCCCATTCCCGATCAAGAGGGCAAAGAGCTGAATGCCTATACCTTGACCGGCGATTTCAATTCGCTCCTGGGCGCGCTGGTCCGCTTCGTCGAGACGCCGACGACCAGCGAGCCGCTGAACGACGATCAGCTTCTCGACCGTTTCCGCGCTCATATTCATCGTGGCGTCGGCACATTGTCCGTGCGCGCGCGAACACCCGCCGACCTGGCGCGCCTCGTTGCCGAAGCGGCATGACGACTTCTACCCTTGCGGCTGCTCAGCGTGCGGCCGCACCGATCTATCTCGATCACAACGCGACGACGCCGCTCGATCCCGCCGTGCTCGATGCCATGCTCCCCTATTTCACCGAGCGTTTCGGCAATCCGGCGTCCGTGGAACACGGCCACGGAAATGAGGCAGCGCAAGCGGTCGAGCGTGCCCGTGAACAGGTCGCGGCGCTTATCGGCGCACGCCCTGCCGAGATCATCTTTACGGGAAGCTGCACGGAATCGAACAATCTCGCCATTCTGGGTTTCGCTGAGGCGAATCCCGAAAGGCATCATTTGGTGACTAGCGCGATTGAGCATCCGGCGGTGCTTGAACCGGCACGCGCGCTCGCGAAACAAGGTTGGCAAGTCACCGTACTGCCGGTGGATGGCGATGGTCGCGTCGACCCAGGCCAGATCGAGGCCAGCCTGACGTCGGAAACGGGCTTGGTATCGATCATGGGCGCGAACAATGAGATCGGAACGCTGCAGCCGTTGCAGGAAATCGGCGGGCTCTGCGCCGAGCGCGGGATTCCTTTTCATAGCGACCTCGCCCAAGCGCTTGCGACTGGGACCGTCGATGTCGAGCGCGACAGTATCCACCTCGCCAGCCTATCGGCTCACAAACTCTATGGGCCGAAAGGGATTGGCGCGCTCTATGTTCGGTCCCGGCGGCCGCGGGTGCGTCTTTCCCCGTTGTTGCTCGGCGGCGGACAGGAGCGTGGGCTGCGTCCGGGCACGCTCAACGTTCCGCTGATCGTTGGCTTCGGCGAAGCTGCCGCCATTGCGAAGCGGACGGCGAACGCCGAGCAGAAGCGGTTGCGTGCGCTGTGTGACAGATTGCTCGATCGGCTTCGGATCGCGCTGGCCGGCGTCGAACTCAATGGGCATCCCGACCAGCGCCTGCCTATGCTTTCCCTGAGCATCGAAGGCGTCGAGCCATTGGCCCTGCTTCGCCGGCTGCGTGAGGTGGTGAGCCTGTCGGCTTCCAGCGCTTGCGCGACCGACAAGGTGGAAACCAGCCATGTGCTGATCGCACTTCACGGCGATACGGCACGGGCGCGACAGGCATTTCGGATCGCCCCGGGGCGGAGCACGACAACCGAGATGATCGATCTGGCCGCAGATGAGATTACAGAGGCTGCGAGCGCGTTGCAGGGCATGAGGCGTTCGGCATGAAAAAGGCGGCGCCGTCGCCGGCGCCGCCTTCTCAGACTGGCTTGAGGATCAGAGCTGGTTGGTCGCCTTGAGCTTGGCGATCAGATCCTCGTTCAGGGCACTTTCGAACAGCGTCTGAACGAGGGCGTAAGCACCCGTCGCCTTGCCAACCTTCGCCGGATCGTATCCCTGCCCCTGAATGATGGTCCAGTAGGTCCGCATCACCTTCTCCAGGTTGGCGTGGATGAAGGCCTCGGGATTGGTCTTCCAGACCAGCTCGCCATCCTTGAATTCCATCAGGGCCGACAGCGCGAACACGATCGGATAGATGAAGCCATCCGGATAGTCGTACTCGACCTCCTTCTGATAGAACTTGGTCGAGCTGGGCTTGGCGAGGTACTTCTTCTTGTTCTCCCGGTGCTTTTCCGCGCCGTTCCAGAGGCGGACGCAGCTCATGCCGCCGAAGCGCGAGCTGACCTTGTTGTAGGCCTCAGGAAGACGGGAATAGACGAGGTCATAGAGGCGCGGAATATCGCGCATCATCTTCAGCGCGCTCTTCACACCCGGGTGCGTGATTTCGACAATATCACCCTTGACCGACTCCGCGATGCCTTCGGCTTCCAGCAGATCATCAAACAGAGCGACACACTGGCCCTTCTGCGAGAAGATGATCGTGGGGTTCTTCCGAACGGCTGCCGTGGGAAGGTCGTCGGGCAGGACGGACAACGGGATCAACGACAGCGCGATCAGATCGCGTGCCTTGAGCCGACCGCCGGCGTTCGCCTTCCATTCGATGTCGGCTTCGATTTCGGGATCGAGGTTCGCCTTGATCTCGTCATACCCACCCCGCTTGTTGGTCTTCGTCTCCTCGGTGAGCTGGGCGTTGTTGTTGCGCGCCGCGTTGATCCGCAGGATTTTCTCTTGGAAGTATTCCTCCGCACCGTCGCCGGTGCCGGGGAAAATGACCTCGATCGGAATGCGCACGTCCGGAAGATCCTTCTTACGCTCTTCAATGACGTCGCGATGCTGATCCCACACCGCACGCAGATCGTCCCAGCGGCGGATCTTCTTGGCGATGGCCTCGCCGTCATCGAGCAGTGTGCGGACGATATAGCGCCCATTGGCGAAGGTGTTGTGGCCGCCATCCAGAATCCCCTCGAGCTGAGGGTCTTCGAAGGTGATGCGATAGCGGTCGCGCTCCAGCGCCTCGACCCGGCGTGCGCCGACGAGAACGCCCTTGGTCATGAAGTGAAAGATGTCGGCTTCGGTTTCGAGGCTTTCCTCGATGTCCTCGGTCACCGCGCTCTTCTTCGCCTGGCGCGGGTTTGCGTCCAAGTCTGCGATGGTGATGAGATCGACGAAGGCCGGGAGACCGACATTGCCCACGAGCTTGTTCAAGCCGTAGCTTTGCTGGCTCGCGTCATGGATACGAACGATAAGGGAATTGTCTTGCATTTTTCATCTCTCGTTTGGCCAACGAGAGACTGGCCAGGACGGCACAGGCACCACGGGCATGGCCCGCGGAAGTCGCTTTACCTACCAACCAGCCTCACCAGGCGGTTTCAACTGCGTCCCATCCGGGACTTGATCTCCATCCGGAGATCAGCCTTTAGCATGCACAACGGCAAGGCCGTGTCAATTAGAGCGGCATATCACTGAGATGATTGCGTTATTTGTGAGGGAAATAGTCTTCGCCGATTCGCTCCTCGATCTCTCGGCGGATAATCGTGCGACCTGATCCGGAGGCGTTGCGAAAGCGGTCCTCGGAGAAATCGGCATCCTTCGCGCGTTCGAGAATGGCGGTGAGACGATCGACGCTGGCATCGCCCTCGGTCATCACCTTTCCGGCTATATGACGAAGTACGTCGAACAGTGCCTGGACGCCTACGGTCCGGACGATGAAAGATCCCTTCGCGCGCTTTTCCCAAAACACGGCGTCACATGCGACCAGAAAATTCCGCGCAACGCGGTAGATCACGTCGTCTTGCGTGGCGGCGATATACAGCGAGCGAAGCGGTGATTTGTCGCGGCCGATCTCCAACAAACTGCGGTTTGGCCGAGAACCTGCCGCCATAGTGTTGCTGTCGCGCTTCGGGTTGGCTGAGAACAGTTTCAGCAAACCTTCGACGACAATTGCAGTCGAGACGCGCCAGTCGCCCTCTTCCGCAAGATTGCGCAATTCACGATCCTTTTCGGGCGCGATGAGAATGCGACCGCGCAGTGGCGATTCTGCATCCGTCCCGAGGAGACGTGTCATGTAGACCGCCAGCTTGTCGGGGGTCCACGCATCGCGGGGCTCTTCTTCTACGTTGTAGCCGAACAGTTCGTAGGTCAGGCTCTTGTCGACACGCTTCTGCGTCGAATTGACGGTGGCGAAGAGGCTGGCCTGATAAGGCTTTGGCAGGTCCATGTAGATCGAACACAGCAGGTCCATGCTGAGCGGATCGGACGTTTCATTCGAGACCCTGGCAAAGGCGAACAGGCGGTGCTGGCCGTCGATTACCGCGGCAAGCTTGCTGCGGGTCGGGATAGTCAGATCGTAACATCCATCGTCACGCTCGACGATCGTCCAGCGCCGGCTAGGCGGCGATGCTTCGGAAGTGTCGCCATTGTCATCATCGAGCTCCTCGTCCTCCTCAATCCGGCCGTCTTCTTGACGATAATTGGCGGCCAAGATGATGGAATTGGGGATGGCGGCATCACCGCGTTTCAAGAAGGCGGCGATCTCGTCGAGGCGTTTGTCCTGGCGGAAGCGTTGTGTCCCATCGATGTCGTAGCCTCGCCCATCGCTGCGCGCGTGAGCGCTGGTGAGGTCGGTGAACGCGACGTCGAGCAAGGCGCGAGCGGGCAGAACGGCGACAAAATAGACGCCAAGCGGCTGCACGACCCTGAGCGCGCGTGTGACCAGGAAAGGTTCTGAGTTGGGTTGAGCGTTCATAGTTTCACCGCCCCCATCGCTGTTTCGACAGGTGCATCGCCAGTGGGAAAGTCGGCAATGCGTTCGCTCTCAGGAGGTAGCGGACCGCCCGTTGCATTTGCTGGATCGACATCCTTGAGGCCTTCATCGAGCGCGTTTGCGGTCCACCAAAACAGAATCGCCGCTGAAATCCCGATCCCGGCGAGGCGGAAGGACAGGCTCTCACCTATGTTCGTTGCGGCCAGAATGCACACGGCTGCCATTATGAAGAAAACGGTGCTGACCAATTGCCCAAAGGATCGCATGTACGTTTGCGCGTCCTTGTTGAGCATGATCTGCATGGCAGTTGCGCCGATGATGGCCGGGTAGAAGGTGTGCATGGCAAGCAGGACGTTGCCGTTCCCTTCCTCGGCACCGAGCAGAAAGCGTCGAAGCACCTCTGTCCAAACACCAATGGCGCCATAGAAACACACGCCAATCAGCAAATGCGTCCAATAGGTGAAGTTCAGCAACGGCGTCGTGAGCCGATTCCACAGGTCGGCACCGAGCGCCGAAAAGCTGTTGGGAGCAATTGATTGCAATCGCCTACGCGCCGCCCGTCTTTGCATCCGGGTTAGCAGAAATCGCCATGGTGCGGAGATGAAACGCCAAATCGTCCGAATCATATATGCTGCCCCCAGACACCTCTTCTATTGAGTTCTTTGCCTGCCTTCAGTCAATTGAGGGCTGTGCCGATCAGGCGCTTGATCTGGCTGCATGACGGCGCAGCAGATAGACGCTCACAGCCGACGAGACGGTAACCACGAGTTCGGCGTCTTCGAAAGTGGGGTCGCGGCCTTCCTGGATATGGCGGCCCTGTTGAGATGCGAAGCCCCAAAGCTGGTGGAGCGCGCCGTCCAGTGGCGCGGGAACACCTAACCGCCCGATGATCTTGCCAAGCGTGTCCGAGCTGTTGTCGATTTCCCGCGCGACGCATTCGAGCGCGGCCATGGCGTGTTGGATCGCACCGGTGACATCCGCAGCAGGTCTGCGGGAAATGTCCTTGAGCGCTTCATGGACCTCGTTTGCCGCCGTTGGTTTCCCCGACTCCTGCATGATCGAGACCGCATCACGCGTCGCTAGGGCAAAGGCCTCCGATCCGCGAACGACTATGCGGCCATTGTCCATCTGCCAGCCTACGCCGAGTTCGCGGAATAGCTGGGTTAGGCGTCGAGCATAGTCCCCCTGCCGCGTGCCGGTGTAATCGTCCCGCCCGATCTCGGCGTAGATGCGCTCTGCGATGTCGTAAATCTTGTACCAAGGTGCATCGTCGAAGAGTCCGTTGACTTCGCGTTCGATATTGCCTGGCGACCAGTTGTTTTGATCTGGCCGTTTCAGCAAGACCTCGCAAACAAGGTCGCGCATGGTGCCGGGGCCAAGGCCTTCAGCGTAGCCAAGCATCAACACTGCTGCGCGCACCTCCTCGGGGGCGTCCTCGCGAATCGTGATTTCCGCTTCGCTCCCTTGGAAGCCGTGGCGTTCGGAAAATGTGCCTGATCCGTTCATGCGACGGCGTTAGCACAGCGGCGCGACCTGCGATACAAATCCTTGGTCATTGCTTATAAATACCGAGGAATTATATCATCAGCATGGAAACGGCGAGTCACAAGGAACGAGCGCTCGAAGTCGCCCGCCAGTGTGGGATCGCACGCGGCCGCGATTTCGATGCGGTGGGGGTCACGCGAGCGACGATCCAGCGTCTGCGCGACGAAGGCATCCTGCAGCAAGTGGGGCGCGGACTCTACAAGCTCGCGGATGCACCTACGGATGCCGGCACGAGCCTCGCGGAAGCTGTCCGCATTCAGCCGCGCGGCGTCATCTGCCTGCTCTCGGCACTGCAATTCCACGAGCTGACCACGCAAACACCACACGCGGTTTGGATGCTGCTGGGACAAAAGGATTGGGCGCCGGTCAATCCTTCGATCGCGCTCAAGATTGTGCGCGCGAGCGGCGAAGCGCTCACAGCCGGAATCGAAGCGCACAGCATCGACGGCGTGTCGGTACGTATCACCGATCCGGCGAAAACGGTCGCCGACTGCTTCAAGCATCGCAACAAGATCGGGATCGATGTCGCGATCGAGGCGCTGCGCGATTTCGTGAAGACGCGCCCGCGACCAGACCTAACTCGGATATATCGCTATGCCGAGATCGATCGGGTGCAGTCGGTGATACGCCCCTATCTGGAAGCAATGGCGTGAGCCGTGCGCCGAAGAACATTGCGATTTCGGTGCGCGACCGCCTCGTTTCCCGCGCGCGCGACCGGCGTGAGAACGCGCAGCTACTGATGACACGCTATGTGATCGAGCGGCTACTCTACCGGCTTGGCCGTTCGCCGCA
The DNA here is from genome assembly GCF_035944815.1 of Sphingopyxis sp. Classification (GTDB taxonomy): domain Bacteria; phylum Pseudomonadota; class Alphaproteobacteria; order Sphingomonadales; family Sphingomonadaceae; genus Sphingopyxis. The sequence goes on along the minus strand of NZ_DASZAU010000003.1, from coordinate 250,409 downwards.
TCGCAATCGCTTCATCCTCAAGGGCGCGATGTTGTTCAGCCTGTGGGCGGATGCGCCTTACCGGGCGACCGGCGACCTCGACTTGCTCGGGGCCGGCGAAAACGCTCCTGAAAAGCTGATTTCCGTATTTCAGGAAATCCTAGCCATGGATGTCGAGGATGACGGCATCCTGATTCGGCCGGAGACCCTTAGAGCCGAGGCCGCGCGAGCCGAAGACGAATATGCGGGCGTGCGGATCGATTTTCTCGCCGAACTCGCCGGCGCTCGCCTGCCGATGCATGTCGACATTGGATACGGCGATGCGGTGACGCCGGCACCAGTCGCGATAGAATATCCTTCACTGCTCGATCAGCCGATGGCGCAGCTACTCGCCTATCCGCCCGAGACGGTGGTCGCCGAGAAATTTCAGGCGATGGTGGCGCTCGATATGATCAACACGCGCCTCAAAGACTTCTACGACCTTTGGGCGATCGCCGGCACCTTCACCTTCGACGGGGCGACTTTGGCGCGTGCGATCGCAGCTACGTTCGAGCGGCGCCAGACCGCTCTGCCAGGAGTAACACCCGCGGCGCTGACGGTGGCCTATGCCGCAGAGAAGCAAGCTCAGTGGGCGGCGTTCCTCAATCGCACGGAAATCGCGCTCGCACCCGAGCCGTTTCCGGACATCCAGGCCCAAATCGAACGGTTCGTCATGCCGCCGGTGGCAGCCATCGTCCAAGACACGGCTTTCACCGCACGCTGGCTTCCCGGCGGACCATGGGAACGCTGACATGGCCGGCGCGACATGCATCAAAGCCGCATCATTGGCCGATGACCATTGTCTCCAGATTCAGACCGCTTGTCTCCAGCCAGCGGAGGGCACTGTCTCCAGTATCGGGGCTTAGGCGGAATGGCAGAAAAGCACTCACGCTAGGGTCTGGATCGGACCGATCTACGCCACTCTACGCCAGAATAGGCCGTTTCTTGGGGATTTTCTGGAGACATTGTGGAGACAGCAGCAATTCCATGGCCCGTGTCTCCAACAAAAAAGCGGCCCGAAGGCCGCTAAAATACTGATTTTTCTTTGAAATTCTGGAGCGGGCGAAGGGATTCGAACCCTCGACCCCAACCTTGGCAAGGTTGTGCTCTACCCCTGAGCTACGCCCGCTCTGGCGGCTGGAAACCGGTCGGTTCCAGCGGGTGAGGCGGGCGATTAGCACCGGCTTTTGGACTCGGCAAGCCCTGTTTGCGCATTTTCTCCGAAGGGTTGGCATATCGCCCCAAATTCCCACATAAGCGGGGCAAGCGTCCTTGCCGCATCGGCGGGAAGGACGGGAAATCAGGAACAGGAGCATCTTTCGTGGCCACTCTCGGTCTGAATCCGCAGGAAAAGGAAGCCGTCGAAGCATTCCGCCGCGATGTCGTCGAGCCGTCGATGACCAGCCTCGTCATCCTCGATTTCTGGGCCGAATGGTGCGGACCGTGCAAGCAATTGGGTCCGGTGCTCGAAAAGGTCGCCGAGGATTATGCCGACAAGGGGGTCGTGCTGGTCAAGGTCGATGTCGATGCGAATCGCTTCATCGCCGGGCAGTTCCAGGTCCAGTCGATTCCCACCGTCTATGCGATCTTCCAGGGGCAACCGGTCGCCAACCTGACCAATGCGCGCACCGAAAGCCAGCTGAAGGCGATTCTCGACCAGCTGCTCGCGCAATTGCCGATCGAGAGCGAGGCCAGCGCGCGCGCGATCGAGATCGCGCCGCTGATCGAGATGGGCGAGGCCGTGCTGGCCGAAGGCGATGGCGCGCGTGCGGCGAGCATCTTTGCGCAGATTCTCGAAATGGCGCCGGACAATGCTGCGGCGCACGGCGGACTGGTTCGCGCGCTGGTGCTGGCCGGGGATATCGACGGCGCACAGGCCGCGCTGGCCATGATCCCCGCCGAAATCGCCGAAGACCCCGCGATTGCGCAGGCGCGAAGCGCGCTGGCGCTGGCCGCCGATGCCCCCGATTCGGGCGAGCTGGCCGCGTTCGAAGCCGCCGTCGCGGCGAATCCCGGCGACCATCAGGCGCGCTACGACCTCGCCAGCGCGCAGATCGGCGCGGGGCAACGCGATGCCGCCGCCGACAATCTGCTCCACATCGTTGCGACCGATCGCGAATGGAACGAAGGCGCCGCGCGCGCCAAATTGCTGTCGTTGTTCGAAGCCGTCGGCCTTGAAGACGCGTGGGTCGCGGCACAGCGCCGCCGCCTGTCGCTGATCCTGTTCGGTTAGCGAGACCGATGGGCGAAACCGCGCCTTTGACTGTCCAGCGGATCGCGATTTTCCCGCTTACCGGCGCGGTGCTGTTCCCCGGGCTGCACCTGCCGCTCCATATCTTCGAGCCGCGCTATTCGGCGATGGTGCAGGAGGTGCTGGCGCGCGATCGCCAGATCGGCATGATCCAGCCGCGCCAGCTTCCGGGCGAAGAGGATCGCGAACCGCCGGCGCTCTATGATGTCGGTTGTGTCGGGCGCATCATCGATGTCGAGGCGCTCGACGAAGGCCGCTTCAACCTCGTCCTCGAAGGTGTTGCGCGCTTTCGTGTGCGCCGCGAGCTCGATGTCACGACGCCCTTCCGGCAGGTCGAGGCCGAAATCGAAGTCGAAAGCGACGAACGGGCCGTGCTTGCGAGCATCGAGCGGGCCAGCCTCGAGCGCGAAGCGAAGCGCTTCGCGGCGCGGCAGGGCTATGTCGTTGACTGGGATTCGGTCGGCCAGCTCGACGATGCGACGCTCGTCAACGGCATCGCGCAGGTCGCGCCGTTCGACGCCGCCGCGAAGCAGGCGCTGCTCGAAGCATCGCCGATCGATATGCGCGCCGAGCTGGTCGTCCAGATGATGCAGTTTTTCGGCCGTTTCGACAGCGACGACGGACGCGCGACGCTGCAATAGGGCTCAGTTCGGCTTCGCCGTTCCGGTGTGGCGAACCATGTCGGCGATCGCGCGGCGGACGACATGCCGGTCGCTCTCGCGCAATCGCTCGACCGCGTCGATCCTCATCAGCTGGCCCCGCACCAACGCCTGCTCGGCTGCAACACGTGCTTCGACGCGGCTGTCGTCGCGCGATGCGCGCGCCAGCCCGGCGCGCCGCCGCGCCGCCCAGTCTCCTACCAGCCGGTCGGCGACGAGATCGGCAAGCCCGTCGGCCGCCCCCCGTTCGGTCGCTTCCTCGGCGGTCTGGTCGACCAGCCACATGTCGTCGCCGTCGTCCTGCAAGGCGTCGAGCGACACCATTGCGGCGACCTGCCTGCGGCCGGCGCAGCGCTGGTCGCCGTGGAGCCGATGACGCAGCGCCTGCAATTCGGCGCGGAGCTGCCAATTGACATAGGTGGTGAAGCGCGCCCGCGCCGGGTCGTAACGCTCGGCGGCGCGGTGGAGGGCAATCGCGCAGACTTGCGCTGCATCTTCGGCGACGTCGGAGAGGCCATAGGCGCGGGTGAAATAGCGGATGCGCGGTGCCGCCAGCGCCGCCACCCGCGCGAACATGCGGTCGGCGAGCGCGCTGGTACGTCCGCCCGGGGTGCTTTCGAGCGCGGTCCGCGCCTGGATATAATCGGTTACCGCTCGTTCGAGGGCATCGCTTTTTGCCGACATGGTCCTGTCCCATCCTGCCGCGGCCCGGTGCCGCAGGATCGGGATAGGGGGACATGCTTAGCGCGGCGCTGCCGCAACCCTAGGTAATATTACCTAGGGTCAGGGACTAGACTTCGGCGCCCGCGAGCAGCCGTGGCAGGTCGCCCGCCTCGCCGCGCGCTTCGTCCATGAAGAAGCGCTTGAGCATCGGCATCCGCTGGACTGCACCGAGTCCGGTGCGGCGCACCGCGGCGGCGGTCCGCCCGGGAATGCCGAACAGGCGGGTGAGGCCGTCGGTCGCGAGACTGACCATCATATTGTCGAGCCCGCGCCAGCGCTGGTACCGTGCGAGCAGCGCGGCATCGCCGAGATCGAGCCCGAGCCGCGCGCCCTCGACGAGCACTTCGGTCAGCGCCGCGACGTCGCGCAGGCCCAGATTGAGGCCCTGCCCGGCAATCGGGTGGATGCCGTGTGCGGCATCGCCGACGAGCGCGATGCGGTTCGCGACGATCGACGCGCTGTGGTGGAAGCCGAGCGGGTAGGTCATCCGCGGCGCAACCAGTTCCATCGCACCGAGGACACCGCCCGCGCGTTTCTGCAACTCGGCGACGAAACCGCGTTCCCCGAGCTTGGCGAACCCCGGTCCGTCCTTTTCGGATACCGTCCAGACGAAGGCAGAGCGGTGCCGCCCCTGCGGATCGTCGACGAGCGGCAGCAGGGCGAATGGGCCCGACGGATAGAAGATTTCGTGCGCAACATTGCCGTGCGGCTTTTCATGCGCGACCGCGCCGATCATCGCATGATGGTGGTACGACCAGTTCGCGATGCTGAAACCCGCCGCATCGCGCGTCGGCGACCGGCGCCCCTCGGCAACGATCAGGAGCGGGGCTGCCAGCCTTGTCCCGTCGGCAAGCGTCAGCGTTACGCCATGCGCATCGATATCGCGCGACGCGACGACCGCGGGCATCGTCAGGCGAACGAGCGGCGCGTCGGCGAGCGCCGCGGCGAGCGCGAGGCGCAGTTGGCGGTTTTCGACCATCGTGCCCAGCGGCGGGTCGCCGTCGGCGGTGACGAAATCGAGTTCGCCGCCGTGCCCGCTGTCGGGGGCGCCGTCGCCGACGCGGATCGCGCGGATCGGGCAGCCATGGCCGGCGAGGCGATCGGCGATGCCCAGCACGTCGAACATCTGCCAGGTCGCGCTCGCGATCGCCGATGCGCGGCCGTCGAAGCCCGGCGCGATTGTCGTAACCGGGTCGGCGGGGTCGACGACCTGTACCGACAGTCCGTGGTGGGCGAGGGCAAGGGCGAGCGTCTGGCCGACGAGGCCGCCACCCGAAATCAGGACATCGCTGCGCAGCGTTTCGCTCATGCTGATGCCCTAGCGTGCGGCAGGACGGTTGGAAAGGCCGTGGTCAGGTACAGGGCTCGCTTGACGGCGACTCCGCCCCATGCGCATATCGCCGTGGTTAACTGACAGGGACCCGAAAAGAGCATGGCAAGCCGCAAGGCCGCACCCGGAAAGGCCGATTGGCGCACCGTTTTCCGCCAGAGCATCGCGCGATCGCTGGTGATCGCGGCGGCGGCTTTGCTCGGACTCTTCACGCTGTTCCTGACGCTCGCGTTCCTCACCTATGACGCGACCGATTCCGCCTTCAACACCGCAGCGGGCGGGAGCCCGACCAATTTGATGGGCAGTGCCGGTGCGCGTTTTGCCGACATGGGGCTGTTCGTCGGCGGCGCGCCGATCGTCCTCATCGTCCCGCTGCTCGGCATCTTTGCCTGGCGGCTGTGGACGGCGGCGCCGCAGCCCTATTGGCTGCGCCAGCTGATCTATGCCTTTATCGGCATCCTGCTCGTCGGGCTGGGTGCGCAGCTGCTGATGCAGGACAGCAATGCCCAGTTGCCGGCCGGATGGGGCGGTATCATCGCGTTGATCGTCGGCGGTGTCATCGACCCGCCGCTGACGCGCATCGGCGATCCGGCGGCTGCGCTGATCCGCATCGCCGCGATCCTGCTGCTCGCCGGGATCGGGCTCTGGCTCGCCTATCGCGCGCTGCGGCTCGAAAAAGGCTGGACCGCGCGCCTCAAGCTGCCATCGGCCGAAGGCGCGAACCGCGTCGTCGAGCCCGCACGGCCGGCAACCGAGGAGCCCAAGGCGCCGAACCTGATGGAGCGCGTCGTGCGGCCGCGCGCGGTAGCCGAGCCGAGCGACCGCGCCCCGCCCGAAATCGCCGATCCCGCCGAGCGCACCGCGCCGTCGAAGCCCAAAGCCAAGCCGCAGACCGAGCTGTTCACCAATTACCAGCTGCCGTCGATCGACCTTCTCGCGCCGCCGCCGCCGGGGCCGACCGGACAGATCGACAAGGCGGGCCTCGAACGCAACGCGCGCCTTCTCGAATCGGTGCTCGAGGATTTCCAGGTCAAAGGCGTCGTCACCGCGGTTCGCCCCGGCCCGGTCGTCACGATGTACGAACTCGAGCCGGCGCCGGGAACCAAGGCGAGCCGCGTGTCGAACCTTGCCGACGATATCGCGCGCAACATGTCGGCGCTGTCGGCACGTATCGCGCCGATCCCCGGGCGCACCGTGATCGGCATCGAGCTGCCCAATGCGCACCGCGAGTCGGTCGTGCTGCACGAGATTATCGGCAGCGCACTGTTCCAGGACCAGACCGGCGCGCTCCCGATCATCCTCGGCAAGAATATCAGCGGCGATGCGGTGATCGCCGACCTCGCCCCGATGCCCCACCTCTTGATCGCGGGTACGACGGGTTCGGGTAAGTCGGTCGGTTTGAACGCGATGATCCTGTCGCTGCTCTATCGCCTCGGTCCCGATCAGGTGAAGATGATCATGATCGATCCGAAGATGCTGGAACTCAGCGTCTATGACGACATCCCGCACCTGCTCGCCCCCGTCGTGACCGAGCCCAAGAAGGCGATCCGCGCCCTCAAGTGGGCGGTCGAGCAGATGGAAGACCGCTACCGGATGATGTCGTCGCTGTCGGTGCGCAACCTGGCATCCTATAACGACAAGGTCCGCGGCGCGCTTGCCAAGGGCAAATCGCTCGGCCGCCGCGTCCAGACGGGGTATGACCCCGACACCGGCCAGCCGGTCTATGAGGAAGAGACGCTCGACTATGCGCCGCTGCCGCAGATCGTGGTGGTGGTCGATGAGCTCGCCGACCTGATGATGACCGCGGGCAAGGAAGTCGAATTCCTCATTCAGCGGCTCGCGCAAAAGGCGCGCGCGGCGGGCATCCACCTGATCCTTGCGACGCAGCGCCCGTCGGTCGACGTCATCACCGGCGTCATCAAGGCGAACCTTCCGACGCGCATCAGCTTCAACGTCACATCGAAGATCGACAGCCGGACGATCCTTGGCGAGGCTGGCGCCGAGCAACTGCTCGGCAAGGGCGATATGCTCTATGTACCCGGCGGCAAGCAGATCACACGTATCCACGGCCCGTTCGTGTCCGACGACGAGGTGCGCGCGGTCGCCGATCACTGGAAGGGACAGGGTCGCCCCGACTATATCGAAAGCGTCACCGAAGACCCCGAGGATGGCGGCTTCGCGATGGAAGGCGCCCCGGCGGGCGGTGACAGCGCCGAGGACCGGATGTACGCCAAAGCCTGCCAGATCGTCGTCGAAAGCCAGAAGGCATCGACCAGCTGGCTCCAGCGCCAGCTTCGTATCGGTTACAACAGCGCGGCGCGCCTGATCGAACGGATGGAAGATGAAGGGCTGGTCAGCCCGCCCAACCATGTCGGCCGCCGCGACGTGCTCACCGACCAATATGGCCAGCAGCGCTGACAAGGAACCTTTCCCGCCCTTGCGGCTTGAACAGCATCTAACCGCCGGGTTCAGCGCGGGTTCAATGCCTGCCTGCAACAAACGGGGCCGATCAATCAAAAGAATGAGAGCCAGATGACCCTGAAGACACAAATCACGCGCCTTGCCGCCTGGACGCTCGCTCCGGTGGCGGCTGCCGGCCTCGCGTTCGGCGCGCCCGCGATCGCCCAGTCGTCGAGCACGCTCGCATCGGTGCAGTCGCATCTGAAATCGACCAGTTCGATGACCGCGAATTTCGTGCAGACCGACCGCAATGGCCAGCGGCTCAATGGCCAGCTGACCCTGAAACGCCCCGGCAAGATCCGCTTTCAGTATCAGAAGGGCGTGCCGCTGCTGATCGTCGGAGACGGCAGCTCGCTGACGATGATCGATTATGAAGTGAAGCAGGTCCAGCGCTGGCCGGTGAAAAATTCGCCCCTCGGTGCACTGCTGGACCCCGATCGCGACCTGTCGAAATATGCGAAGGTCCTGCCTACCGGAAACGACGATGTGCTGAGCGTCGAGGTGAAGGACCCCAAGCGTCCCGAATATGGGACGATCACCATGGTGTTCGTCCGCGATGGGGCGGCGCCGGGCGGGCTGCGCCTGCGCGGCTGGGTCGCGCTCGATTCGCAGAACAACCGCACGCGCATCGACCTCAGCAACCAGAAGTTCAACGTCGCGGTGGCCGATTCGGCGTTCAAATGGACCGATCCGCGTCCGAAGCAGCGCGGCCGCGCCGGCTGACGCCGCCGCCCGTTGCGGCCCGAACAACGCGCCGAATTCCCGGAAGGGGGTTCGGCGCTTTTTTTCCAGACCAACGGACGTCTCGCATCGACGAACTGCCAGAACAGCGCCATTGCGCGCATTCCGTTCAGCTTGGCGACAGGGAAGAGCGTCTATTTCAACTCTCGAAGGCGCCGACACGGCCCCGGGATTTGGGTTTCCCCCTGTTGCCCCAACCGGACAGCCAGGCACCTTCATTCAAGAGCGTGACGAACGCTGACCTTGAACCCCCGTTCCACCGCCCCTGGGACGGGGGTTTAATTTGTCCGGTTGCGGCCGGGGCAGGGCGCACATCGCCGCAAAGATTCGCTGTCGCAACGTTGCGCGCCTTCACGTGCGCCGATAGAGCCACCCCATGACTCGCACCAGCATTGCATCGTGGAACATCAACAGCGTCCGCGCCCGCATCGGCATCGTCGAAAAATTCCTGCGCGAAGAAGCTCCCGACATCCTGTGCCTTCAGGAAACGAAAGTTGAATGCGGGCTGTTCCCCGCCGACATGTTCAAGGGGCTCGGTTATGTCCATATCGCGACGCACGGCCAGCGCATGCACCATGGCGTCGCGATCATCAGCAAGCAGCCGCTCGCCGACATCCGCAAATATGACTGGCAGGCGAATGGCGAAGCGCGCCATGTCGGCGTGACCTTGCCGTCGGGCGTGCGGCTCGACAATGTCTATATCCCGGCCGGCGGCGACATCCCCGACCGCGATCTCAATCCTAAATTCGGACAGAAGCTCGATTTCTTCGCACGCATGACCGAATGGTCGGGCGCGCTTGCCGATACACCGACCGTGCTGACCGGCGACTTCAACGTCGCGCCGCTCGAAAGCGATGTCTGGAATCACAAGGCGCTGCTCGATGTCGTCAGCCATACCCCGATCGAGGTCGAAACGCTCGGCAGGTTGCAGGCGGCGTCGAACTGGGTCGATCTCGGCCGCCATTTCATCGCGGCGCCGGCGCCGCTCTATACCTGGTGGAGTTACCGCGCAAAGGATTGGGAGGCGTCGAACCGCGGCCGCCGGCTCGATCATATGTGGATCACGCCCGACCTGATGCCCAAGGCCCTGTCGCACCGCATCGTTCAGCCGGCGCGCAGCTGGGAGCGGCCGTCGGATCATATTCCGCTGATCACCGAGTTCGACTTTTGACCCATTTTGGTGCCCGGCAGGCAGCGCGTGCGATCGATGCGCTTCGCCGCGGCTGGCCGTTCCGTGTCGAGGGCAAGGACGGGGCACTCGACCTGATCGCGGTCGAAAGCGCGCGCGACGAGACGCTGGCCGAATTCGCCAGCCGCGATGTCCTGCTGTCGGGCGAGCGCGCGGTTACGCTCAAGCTGACGAACCAGCGTGTCGCGGCAACGCCCGGCCCGGTCCGGCTTGCGAATGCCGCCGACACCGTGGCGGCCGCGCTTGCGATCGCAGATCCGGCGCTCGATCTCGCTCACCCGCTCAAGGGGCCGTTCCGCACGATCGCGACCGGCGGGGAAAGCGCGGCCGCCGCAGCGATGACGATGGCGCGCCATGCCGGCCTGCTTCCGGCCTTCTTTGTCCGTGAAGCCCTGGGCGATGCAGAAACCGGCTGCACCGTCGGCGACGTCGCGGCGCTGCTCGATCCCGGACGGCTCGAAGTTGCGGCGCGTGCGCGGCTTCCGGTCGAAGCGAGCGAAAGTGCCGAGATCATCGCCTTCCGTTCCCCTGAAGAAGCCTCGGACCATGTCGCGCTGGTTATCGGCAAGCGCGACGGCAATCCGCCGGTCGTGCGGCTGCACAGCGAATGCCTGACCGGCGACGTGCTCGGCAGCCTCAAATGCGATTGCGGGCCGCAGCTTCATGCGGCGCTCCACGCGATGGCCGATGCGCCATGGGGGGTGTTGCTGTATTTGCGGCAGGAAGGGCGTGGCATCGGCCTCGTCAACAAGCTGCGCGCCTATGCGTTGCAGGATCAGGGTTATGACACGGTCGACGCCAACCTGCGCCTCGGCTTTCCGGTCGAGGCGCGCGATTTCGCTATTGCCGGGCGGATGCTCGAATTGCTGAGCATTTCTCGCATCCGCTTGATGACGAACAACCCCGAAAAGGTTGCGCGGCTCGAGAAGGAGGGCGTCGAGGTGGTCGAGCGCTTGCCGCTCGCGTTGCCGACGAACAAATATAACGAGCAATATCTCGCGACAAAGCGCGACCGGACAGGGCACCAGCTTTAATTTGTCTGTTTCCGCATAGCGGAAACAGAGCGGCACCGGCCCGCTCCCCCGCCCGGCCTCCCAACAGGGTATCCTGAAATAGGAGGCCGGGCGGGGGAGCGGGCCGGTGCTGTCGCTGCCGTCAGGCCGCGAAAATCAATGCACGAAGCGCGCGACGACGTCGCGATAGCTTCGACTGACCTTAACCTGCGCGCCCGATCCGAGCACGAGGAAGCATTCGCCGTTGGTGTGCGGCTTGACCTGCTTGACCTGGCTGAGGTTCACGATCGTCGAGCGGTGGACGCGCTGGAAGTTGCGGGGATCGAGCCGCTTTTCCAGATCCTTCATCGTCTCGCGCAGGATCAGGCTGTTGTCGGCGGTATAGATGCACATATAATCGCCCGCGGCGTCGATGCGTTCGATGCTGTCGACGTCGACGCGGAAGATTTGTCCGCGATCCTTGATGTTGATCATCTTTTCGTAGCGATCGGCGGCATGCGCGTCGGGGGTGACCTCCGCGTCATAATCCTCGACTGCTTCGGGCGCGACTTCGGCGAGCACGGTCTTCAGCCGTTCGACTTCGGCCGCACCGCGCTTTTCGGCGAGGCGCTGGCGGACGCGATCGAGCGCATCGGCAAGCCGCTCGGGCTCGACCGGCTTGACCAGATAGTCGACCGCCTGCGCTTCGAACGCGCGGATCGCATGATCCGAATAGGCGGTGACGAACACCACCAGCGGCGGTTCGACCTCCATCAATCCCTGAATCACCGAAAAGCCGTCGAACCCCGGCATCTGGATGTCGAGGAAAACGAGGTCGGGTTTGTGGGTCTTGATCTTGCGTATGGCCTCGCGGCCGTTCTGGGCGGTGTCGACGATTTCGACATCGGCGTGCGGTTCCAGCCGCAGTTGCAGGCCTTGGGTGGCCAATTTCTCATCATCCACCAGGATGGTTCTGATCGTCATATTCTTTCGGTTCCAATCGTCATTTGCCCATCGGGCTGAAACGGAAACTCGATAACCACCGTGAACCCGCCCTCAGCGCCCACCTGGACGTCGAACCGGTGCTGGTCGCCAAAAGCCTGCGCCAACCGGTCCCTGATGTTGGCTAAACCCACACCGGTCGATTCCGTTGCAAAGCCAGTGGTGGGGTCCGTCGTTTCCGCTGACAATCCCGCGCCGGTGTCGGACACGGTGATGCGAACATTTTGACCGGCCAGTTGTGCCGAGATCGTGATATCGGCACCGTCCTCCTGCGGCGTCACCGCATATTTGATGGCATTTTCGATCAGGGGCTGGAGCAAAAGCGAGGGCAGCCGCGCGCGCGAAACCGCGGGGTCGATCGCGAAATGCGGCCGCAGCCGTTCTTCGAAGCGCATCTTTTCGATGTCGAGATAGAGTTTCAGCGTCTCGATCTCCTGCGCCAGCGTCACCTGCGCGGTGGGCTCGTTGGCGAGCGTGTAGCGAAGGAAGGCCGACAGCCGCGACAGCATCGCATTGGCGGGCTCGGCCTGTTTCAGCAGCACGAGGGTTGAAATGCTGTTCAGCGTGTTGAACAGGAAGTGCGGGTTGAGCTGGTATCGCAGCATCGCGAGCTGCGCCGACGCCGCCTGCGCCTCGAGCCGCAGCACGCGATCATTCTGTTCCTCGAGCTGGAGGAAATAGTTGATCGCGAAATAAAGTGCCGACCAGGCTGCGAGCGAGGTTGCATCGATATACATGGCGCCCAGCAGCAGGCTGGTGAAGCCCGCCTCGCTGGCGGGGTTCTGGATTTGCGCGACCCACGCATCGATAAAGGCCCAGAGCGCAGTCGCGACCCCCGCCAGTCCGAAGCTGACGCCCCACATCAGCAGCGGACGGCGATTGATCAGCGCACGATAGCAAGCCGACAGGATCAGCGTCAGCGAAAAGCCGGTGATGGCCGAAATCGTCTGGGGGATCAGGAAGGTGAAAGGTTGGCCGTTCGCGAGCCCCGATACCCCGCGCAAGCCGAGCCACGCGGCCCAGCCCAGGATTTGCAGATTCCAGAAAGCCCGGACCTTGTTATCGAAAAAGGGCCCGGGCGAAGACAGTCGAAACAGCGGCATGGCAGTCCGTATTATGCGAGGATCAGCGGCCGCGCGCGGCGGAAACCGGCGCGACCGGTCATTCCGCTGCGATCGGCGCCATCGCGCCTTCGCCGCGGACTCGCGCTTGGCCGAGCGGCTGCAATTCGGCGCGATGCTTCCACAGCAATTCCTTGTAACCGATCACCCGGCCGTCGTGCGCGGTCAGCGTCACGGGCCCGATCGGCTGCTCGTCGCGGGCGTCGACCAGCACCGGGGTCGACGGGACGCCGGCCCCCCATTTTTCGCCCCATTGGCGCAGCGCGATCATCGCGGGAAGCAGTTCGATCCCTTTTTCGGTGAGCTGGTAGCGAACCTTGCGCCGGTCTTCGGCCATCACTTCGCGCGCCATGATGCCATGATCGACCAGCCGCGACAGCCGGTTCGACAGGATGTTGCGGGCGATGTTCAGCTCCTGCTGAAATTCCTCGAAATGATGGACGCCGTTGAACGCCGCGCGCAGGATCATGAACGACCACCGCTCACCCATCGCTTCCAGTGCCAGAGGCAGGGCGCAATTGCCCCCGTTCATGTCGTTCAAGACTTCGCGTAATTTTCCCATGACCCATGCCCTAACGTAAAATCACCCTATGCGCCAAAAAAATATAGGACCTCCGTTGCATTTCGCAACCCAAACGCTAGGTGGCGTTTCGCAACCTTTTGGTCGCGCAAAAACAGGAGGTCCAGATGGCCGCATATGAATTTTCTCCCCTCTTTCGTTCGCTTTCATTCGCCGGCGCCGCGGCGGTCGGTAGCCTGGCCTTCGGGTCGGTCGCGGCGACGGCCGCGGGAGGCACCTTTTATCGTGCCGAGCTTGCCAGCCCGGCTCCGGAAGCGCGTTTTGTCGCGCGCGATGTCGTCTGGGCGTGCAAGGGTACAAGCTGCATCGCGGGGCAGGGGACGAGCCGTCCGCTGGTGATGTGTTCGTCGCTTGTCAAGGCGGCCGGACCGGTGACGAGCTTCGCGGCGGGCGGCAAGGCACTCGATGCCGAAGAACTCGCGCGCTGCAACGCCGCGAAGTGATCCGGCCGGCGCGTCGGGTCCAGCGCGTACAGGCCGCCGCAGCTCTTCGGAGATGCGGCGGCTTTTTATCGCGAGTCTCAGCCGGTGAGGCGGTTGCGGGCGACGACGAGTGACCAGCGCGCCAGCGCCGGCAATTGTGTCGTGACATAGCGGGGGTCGGCGCGGAAAGCGCGGCCCACCAGGTCGAAGCGCCAACTGCGGCTGCTGCGAAGTGCCAGACCCAGCAGGATTTCGCTCCGGCTGCGCGCCGGCAAATTGTCGGGCAAGGCGCGTTCCACGATTTCGGCGGTCAGCGCCTGGATCTGCGTCGCGCGCTGGCTGGTCAGGCTGCCGCCATGTTTGCGATAGATATAGAGGTCTTCGTGCAGCGCGACGAACCGGAATTGCAGCGCGGCGCGAAGCCAGAAGTCATAATCCTCGACACCAAACAGCTTCGTATCATAGCCGCCAAGCGCTTCGGTCACGCCGGCCCGGTAAAGGAAGCAGGCGCCGACATTATTGCCATAGAGCAGCCGTTCAACCGGCCCGACGCGCGATCGGCCGAGTTCGACGCCTTCGTCGTCGATCAGGGTGAAATCGGCATGGACGATGTCCGCTTCGGGCTGCGCATCGAGCACCGCGACGAGGCGCGTCAGCATCTGAGGCCGCAGCAGATTGTCGTCGGAGGTCCAGCTGTGCAGGGCGCCGCGCGCCGCGGCAAAGCCGTGGTTGAGCGCCGCGGGAAGGCCGACATTGGTCTCGAGCCGGAACAGCCGCACGCGGGGATCGCGCGCCGCCGCCTCGCCCATGATGGTGGGTGACGCATCGCGCGACGCATCGTCGACGAGGATCAGCTCGAAATTGGTAAAATCCTGCGCCAGCACCGAATCAATGGCGTCGGCCAGCCAGCGCGCACCATTGTGCACGGGCATCACCATCGACACCCGCGGCAGCGCTGTCGAATCAAGAGTTTCGGTCCCCATCAAAAACCTGTCCTAACCTCGGAGACCGATGCTTCCAATCGCCTTTACCAAAGTTGCTAACGCATTGGTGTCGGGCGCAATCAAATTTCGCATTGCAATATATGCATCATGAACGACATTGGGACGGATGCTGAGGCAATATGAACTTGTCGAGCGCGTGCGCGCTTATGATCCCGACGTCGACGAGGCGCTGCTCAATCGCGCCTATGTGTTTACCGTGCAGAAGCACGGCAGCCAGAAACGCGCCTCGGGCGATCCCTATTTCAGCCATCCGGTCGAAGTCGCCGGGATTTTGACCGACCTGCACCTCGACAGCGAGACGATCGTCACCGCGCTGCTGCACGACACGCTCGAGGACACGCTGACGACGCCCGAGGAGATCGAGCGGCTGTTCGGCAGCGACGTCGGCCGGCTCGTCGATGGCGTGACCAAGCTCAGCAAGATCGAGGCGCAGACTGAGAATGAGCGCGCCGCCGAAAATCTGCGCAAATTCCTTCTCGCCATGTCGGACGACATCCGCGTGCTGCTCGTCAAGCTCGCCGACCGGCTGCACAATATGCGGACGCTGCATTTCATCAAGAATCCCGAAAAGCGCCGCCGCATCGCCAAGGAGACGATGGACATCTATGCGCCGCTCGCCGAGCGGATCGGCATGTACGAATATATGCGCGAGATGCAGTTGCTCGCGTTCAGCGAGCTCGAGCCCGAAGCCTATGCGACGATCACCGGGCGCCTCGCCAAGCTGAGTGCCGGCGGCAAGGACAAGGTCGCCGCGATCAGCCGCGAGTTCAAGGAATTGCTCGCGAAGAACGGGATCGAGGCCGATGTATCGGGGCGCGAGAAGCATCCCTATTCGATCTGGCGCAAGATGCAGGAGCGCCACGTCAGTTTCGAACAGGTCACCGACATCATCGCGTTTCGCATCATCACGCCGACCGACGCCGATTGCTATGCTGCGCTCGGCATCCTTCACCGCAAGTGGAAGATGGTTCCCGGCCGGTTCAAGGATTATATCTCGACGCCCAAGCGCAACGGCTACAAGTCGCTGCACACGACGATCATGCACCAGCAGAATATGCGCATCGAAATCCAGATCCGCAGCCTGGGCATGCACCAGCAGTCCGAATTCGGCCTCGCCGCGCATTGGGCGTATAAACAAGGCGGCAGCGCGCCCGACGGGCAGGCGGGCTGGATTCGCGACCTGATCGAAATCCTCGAACAGACGCACGATCCCGAGGAGTTCCTCGAAAATACGCGCATCGCGATGTATCAGGACCGCATCTTCGCCTTCACGCCGAAGGGCAGCTTGCACCAGTTGCCGAAGGGCGCGACCCCGGTCGATTTCGCCTATGCGGTTCACACCGGGCTCGGCGACCGCACCGTCGGCGCCAAGGTCAACGGGCGACTGGTCCCGCTGCGCACCCAGCTGAGCAACGGCGACACGGTCGAGATATTGTCGTCCGACAAGCAGACCCCGCAACCGGCCTGGCTGGGCTTTGCTGTCACCGGCAAGGCGCGCGCGGCGATCCGCCGCCATGTGCGCTCGAAAGAAAAGGTCGAACTCGCCGCGCTCGGCCGCAAGATGTACGACGAAATCGCGCTGCGTCTGCCGAACAAGGTCGGCGACAAGGCGCGCATCGCGGCGCGCGAACGGCTGAAGCTCGACGACGATACCGCGCTTTACGTCGCGATCGCCAAGCAGCGGATCACCGACAATGCGCTGCTCGAGGCGCTTGTCCCCGGCATCACCGCCGAAATGAAGACCAAACCCGGCAAGCTCGTGCAAGGCGCAGCGGTGTCGATCGCGGGACTGACACCGGGCGTCGCTTATCAGCTCGCCGACTGCTGTCACCCGGTTCCCGGCGACCGCATCGTCGGCCTGTCGCGGCCGGGCGAAGGGATCGAGGTGCACGTCATCGACTGTCCGCGGCTCGCCGACGGCATCGATGCCGACTGGATCGACCTTCGCTGGCAGGAAGACAGCGAGGGCGGCAACGCCCGGCTGTGCATCGTCATCCTCAACGAACCGGGGACGCTCGCCGAAATGTCGGGAATCCTCGCCGCCAATTCGGCGAACATCACCAATTTGCGCCTGTCGAACCGCGAAGGCGGCTTCCACACCTACGACGTCGTCGTCGAGGTGCGCGACGTCCAGCATGTGATGCGCATATTATCGGCGCTGCGCGCGTCCGACACGGTGGTGCAGGCCGAGCGGCAGTAAGGAGCGCCGGCTTCGTCCATTTGGTGTGGAGAGATGCCGTTCAATCCCCGCTCTCGTCACCCCGGACTTGATCCGGGGTCCATGACGATGAGAGATAAGGCAGCTTCCGGTCGGAACCGGCCTGAGATCTAGTCCGCGTAAAGCAGCGGCGGTCGCCAGGCGTTCTGGTCGACTTCGTCGCGGACCTTGTAGACGACGCCCTTGCTGTTGAGGAACAACCTCTCCATTTCGGGGCGGGTGAAGGGCCGCGAGCCGACGCGGCCGAACACCGCCATCTGGCCGCCGGTTTCGTCGACTGCCCGGTCGCGGTCGAGCCCCTTCGACAGCGCGAGCGCGGGCGACGGCGTCTTTGCCCATGCGATCAGCTCGGGGGTCGGCTTCGGCGAGAAGCCGTAGAGGCCCGGATTGTCGGGGCTGGTGAGCTGGAGCACCTTGATGCCGTTCCGTCCGTCGGCGACATAGCCGAACAGCGACGCGTTGGTCGATGCGACGATCACATCCTCGGCGTCGTTGAGCATTCCGCCGAAGGTCAGCCCCGGCCAGACGATCGGCGCCGCCGGTTTTGTCACATCGACGATCACCAGCCCGTCCTGCTTTGCCGCGACATACATATAGGTGCGCGCGAGATAGATTTTCCGGGCATTGGCCAGGCGAACCGTGCCCGACGGCACCGCGACCGGCTGCGCGAGATTGGTGACGTCGAACAGCTTCACGCCCTCGGCATCGGTGACCCAGAGGTAGCGGAACTGCACCGCGCTCGCGCGCGCATCGGTCAGCGGCAGTTGCGCCGTGACCTTGGGCTGGAGCGGCGTCGACAGGTCGAGCACCACCAGCCCCGCATCGGTGGTGATATAGGCCATGCTGCCCGCGAGCGTGATGTGCCGCGCCCCCGCCAGTATATTGCCCTCGTTCCACGTCAGCGCGCGCTTGAACTTGTTGTTGCGGAATTCGCCGTCGGCCAGCGTGTCGATGTCGACGAGGACAAGCCCTTCGACGCTGTCGGTGATCACCGCGTAGCGGTAGATGTCGTGCATCACCTGTTCGTGGTTCTCGGGGAAATTCTTCACGATATTCTCGTTACGCGACACGCTGATCGGCTGCGTCGTCGCGATCGCCATGCAGGTCGCATTCTTCGTCTTCACATGCGTATCGTGGCCAAGTGCCGAGAAGGGCGCGCGGACGATGCGTTCGGAGAAGCCCTTGTTGCCGATCGACGCGACGTCATAGACGCGGAAGCCGCCCTTGCCCTCCGCCACGAACATATATTCGCCGCGCTGTTGCAGACAGTTCACGCGGCCGCTCGTCCCCTGCACGATATTGGCAAACTCCTCGAGCGCATGCGTTTCGCCCGACAGCTTCTTGTCGAAGGTCTTGCCGCGCACCCAATTCTTGAGCTCGCGGCCATTCTGTTCGACGTGCAGTTTCCAATAGTCGGGATAGGCATATTTCTGGAGATAGCTGCCGATCACCGCCTGCGGCTCGTCCCATTCGGTGACGCGCGTCGCCTGGAAGCTGTTTTCCTGGCCCGACCAGACGTTGAGACCGACGAAGTTGACGAAATTGGTGCCGAGCAGGTTGAGCTGCGCCATGATCGCATTGTTGTCGTCGGCGGCCGACAGGTGGCAGTCGCTGCACTGCTTGGTTTCGGAACGCCGCACCGTGTGCGGGAAGTGCGGCGCAAAAGCCTGGCTCGAATAGCCCGCGGACGAGACCGGCGGCTGCTGCACATAGATGCGCTCGCGGTTGATGTTCGTCGACGATAGCACCAGCGCCGAGGTCGAGCGGACGGGCGTGATGATGCCGCGCGCTTCGCCGTTCGGACCGGGTTCGCCGGGCTTGGTGAGCTGGTGCCGGCCGAGCTGGAACATTTCGTCGCGCGCCACCTGCGGGTTGTAGGTCGCGAAGTTGCGCGTCTCCTCACCCTCGAAATGGTGCATCTTGGTCTTCCAGTTCGCCTCGATCGGCAAATGGCAGCCGCCGCAACTCGTCGTCCACGACAGGTGACAGGTGAAACAGGTCATCTTGTCGTCGCCGTGCGCGCGTTCTTCCTTCGCGACGCCCGGCCCCCATTCATATTTGCCGTCCTCGGCGCCCGCGCGGGCCATCAGCTTGGCGCGCGCCGCCTTGGCGTTGAAATGCGGCCCCGGGGTCACCGCCTGCTTGACGAGGCTGACCTGCCATTCGAGCTTGGGATCGACGATCGACCGCTGGATCAGCCCGATCACTTCGGCATCGTCATTATACTGGAACTCGAAGCGGCGGCGCCCGTCGGGATTGCGCAGCAGCGCAAGGTTGGTGCCCTGCGGCCGCGCCGCGACGTTAGAGGTCAGGAGGTTCGGGAAGGCGTCGGCGGTGCCGTGGCAATCCTTGCAGCTGATCTCGACCGCGTTCGCAACTTCGCCCTGAATATAGCCATTGCCATGGCTGTCCTGCGCGAAGTGGCAGTCGGCGCACTGCATGCCCTTTTCGGCATGGATATCCATCATATGGACGGCCTTGCCGGGGTTGAGGCCCGGCGGCACGAACTTGCCTTCGACGCCCGGTCGTCCGGGATCGGCGCTGGCGAGGCAGAGTTCGCGCTGCTTTTCGTCGCTGTAGCTGGCGCAGCTCTTGCGCCATTTTTCGGGATCCTTCGGATCGATGATGTTCGCGGTGTCGGTGCCATAGGTCGACATATTGCCGTCGGCGGTGAGCAGGTTGCCATTGCGGTCGCGCTTGAAGATGCCGCGGAAGTTCCAGCCATGACCGTGATAGTCGGCGAACTGGGTGTCCTTGTTGCTGTCGTTGACGTCATAGACGTCGCGCAGGAATTCGACGTCGGCCCATAGTCCGCGCGCTGCCGCCGCTTCGGGGTTGCGTTCGAGCACCTGATGCACTTCGGCGGCGGTCGGATAACGCTGTTGCTTGTATTTCTTCTGATAGTCCTCGTCGCTCATCCCCGGCGGGCGCGGTGCGGTGTTGTCCGGCCCCGGCCACATCTGCGGCGCGTCCGATTCATAATCCCACATCGTGTAGCCGAGATAGGAATTCAGGAAGATGTTCGGCTGGTGCATGTGGCACGACATGCACTGCGAGGTCGGGATCGCGCGGGTGAACGCGTGGCTGATCGGGTGGCCCGATTCGCCGCGCGCCGGCGATGCGGGGCGCGCCGGAACGTCGGGATCGGCAGGGTCGATCAACGCACCGTGGCCGCCACCGGCATGCCCATCCTCGGTGCCATGGCCATCGCCGCCATGCCCGCCCTCGGGTTTCCACTTCTTTTCCGCGATCGTCGGGTCGACCGTCGCCGTTTCGCCGTCGCGACCATATTTGGCGTAGGTCAGGCTGTGCCGCGGCTCGCGGTCGTTGGCGTAGACGACGTGGCAACCCGAACAGCCCGAATGGCGATAGTCGCCGGGTTGGTCGTTCGTACCCATGAACCACGATAGCGGGTCGTTGAGACGCGTCTTGTGGATGTTGAGCACGGGGATCGAGACGCGCAGCCCGGTACCGGGGCCGCGGTTCGATTGCTTGAGGTCGGGGCGCCCCGGCTCCTCGAGCCGCTGGATGCTGCCCGTCGGGTTCGGCAGGCCGATTTCGGGGAATTGCGTGTTGATGTTGCGCCCGCCGCGCTCGAACACGCGGAACACGTCGCCGGGCGGCAGCACGCTCCAGCGCGGTAGCGGATACATTTTCGCGAGCGCGCCGCGCTTCTTTTCCTCGTCGGTCAATATCTTGTCGAAACCGAAGCTCGGCTTGCACGCTTCCTTATATTCCTCGGCGGTCAGCCGTGACGAGGGCGAGAGGATGCACGCGGGTTCGCCGGTGCGCGTATAGGCTTCGCCGAAAATGTAATTCTTATAGGGGACGATGCCGTTGTTATACGCCGCGCCGCCCCACAGCATCGCGCCGGTCGACATCATCGACCGCTCGGTCGCCTCGATCACCTCGAGGTGGCATGCCCCGCACGCCTCGCGCGCGACGCGATAGTCGCTGGGGTTCACGAAGCGGATGAATTCGGGCGATTCCTTGTTGAGCAACGTATAGCTGCGCTGCGGGTTCGCCGAGCTGTCGTGCCAGGCGCCGGGCAGCGTCGGCTGCGGGTGCGCGAGCTTCATCACCGCCTTGTTGGTCGGATGCTTGTAGCCGAGGCTTGGCGTGCCGCGCTGGCTCGCGTCGCCGCCGTGGCAGTCGGTGCAGCCGAGCTTCACCGCCGGCGTCGCGTGCATCGACGGCTGGTCGGTGCGCGTATGACAGCTGTAGCAGCCTTCCGACTTGGCGCTGACGTCGGCGTCGCTCTGCTCGCGCGGCGCGGGCGGGGTGAAGCGATATTCGATCTTGAGCGGTTTCTCTTCTTCCGCCGCGCGCACGACGCTCGCGCCAAAGGCGGCGCACATCGTCACGAAAGCGAACAGGGCGAAGAGTTTGCGCAGCAGCATCAGAAGCTCAGAATCACATTGGCGAGGATGGAGACATAGGCGTCGTTCTTTTTCTTGTTGTCGAACAAATCCTTGAACCCCTTGCCGGGCAGCAGCACGGCCGCGCTGAGGCGTCCGACGATGTTTTGGGTCGCTTTCGGCCGCCAGATCGTCGCGACCGACAGGTCGAAACCGATATCCTTGGGTATCGAACCTTCCATGCGGAGCGCCTGCAGCGACGAGGTGTTTTCGAACCAGAGATGGTTGAAATTGGTGCTGACGCGAAATTCGGGGGTCAGATCGAAATCGGCCCCGGCGCCGACGAAAACGGTGCCTGGGTTATTGAAGTTCGACTGCCCCTCTTCCTTTGACGAGCGCAGCGAGTTCAATATGCCGTTGCGGCCGTTGATCGAAATGACGCGGCCGCCGCCGGCGAAGGGGATCGTCTGGCGGATCCAGTAGCTGGTATCGGCGCCGCCGAAGATCGGATTTTCGAAGATCGCGTCGAACCCGCCCTCGGTGTTGTTATAGGGATTGCCGTCGCCGGTCGCATAGAGGCCCGACAGGCGGAAACGCATCCAGTCATGGTCGTAACTGAGTTCGACCGCGCCGAAGCCCGCACGGATTTCGGCTGGCTTGCTGGTGAAAAAGCTGTTCCGGTCTTCGCCCAGCGCGGCATAAAAGCTTGCGGTCAGGTTGATGCGGCCGATGCGGCCGTCGGCGCTGTAGCCCAGATAAACGACGTCATATTCGCGTCCGCGCAAATCGCCGAGCAGCGCCGGACGCACAGGAAAGCCATTATGGTCGACCTGCACGTCGTTCTTTTCGCGGTTCATGTTGTAGGTGACGCTGATCTGGCTGGTCAGCCCGACGACCGGGAAGTCCTGACGATAGAGATTGCCGGTGAAGACGAAATCGCTGCGCGGCGTCTGGGTGATGTCGTTGAGACCGCTGTTGGTGTCCTTTTCGAGCCGCCAGAAGGCCGCGAGATTATATTGGAAGCGGTTGTTGTCGCGGTTGCCGAACAGGCGGATACCGAGCTGGCTGTCGTTGAACAGGAAACCGCGGAAATCGCTCTGGAACGGCTGGATGCCAAGCCGGATCGAATAAAAGTCGTAGCGATCCGACGTGTTGCCGAGATGCTTGTCGACGAACAATTCCTGCACGCCGAGGAAGCTGTCGTAACGATGGCTCGCCTTCGACGGACGCACGTCGAGCACGCGCCGTTCGGGCACGTCGACATAATTGGCCTGCCAGGCGAGCGTGACGCGATATTCGATATCGGGCGGCTTGAACGCGGTCGATCCCTTGATCAGCGCGGCGCCGGCGATGAAGGTCTGCGCAAAGACGAAGCTGCGATCCTTGCCGAACACGTCGAGGCTGCCCGGCCGCTCGGTCGTCTGGACGCCGACGGGGATCGGGAAGGTGCGCGGTTCGAATACCGTATCGGACACGGCATTGGCGACGAAGAACCAGTCGTCGCCCTTGATCGGCAGCCATTTGACCTTGCTGCGGTCGATCGCGCGGTCACCCTTGTAGGTATTCTGGTGATAGGGGTCGAACCAGCGTTCCTTGACCACGCCGAGCGTCTCGATCAGGCGCCAGCGGTCGGGCACCGGCAGCTGATCCTCCATTCCGGGAAAGGCCTGCGGCGGAGGCGGGCGCAGCGCGCCGACATTGTCCTGCGTCAGCGCATCGGGAAGGTCGGGGCGATAGCCGGGACGGCGGCGCCCCTCGATGATGTCGGTGACGAGGTCGTCCTTGACCATCTCCTGCCAGTCGACCGGCGGCGGTGGCGGAATCAGCTCTTCGGCCGGCTGTTCGGCCGGCGCAGCGTCACTCGCGACGGGTGGGCCTTCGGGCGCGGGCGACGGCGGCAACGCCTCCGCCCCCGGCGCACCCTGCGCCGCGAGTGTCGCGATCACCGGCCAAAGGCTGCCGCCCGTCATCACCGCTTACAGCCCGTCGCAGACATTTTGCTGCGCCGTGTCGAGGAACGGAGCGAAGGGACAGCTGATATAACGCAGGCGAACCCCGGCCCCGACGCCCACGACGATGGTGTCGGCGCGAATAGCCTTGGGCGCATTGCCGATGCCGCCGATGCGCGCACCGCCATTGTGGGCGCCCAAAAAGCTGATCATATCGTCCTGGTCGATGCCGTCGCCCGATACGCCGATCGCGCCGACAAGCTGGCTGCCGCGATAGATGGGGACCGATCCGGGGAAGATCTGGATGCCGTTCTGCAGCCGGTTCTGCCCCGGCGCAACGTCGGGCAAGGTCGTGCAACGCGCCGGCGTATCGGTCGGGCTCGCGCCCGAGACGAAGCCCAGATGCGCGCCGAGATTGCCGATGATCAGCGCCGATTGCAGCCCGGTCGAGAAGGGATTGAATTGCTGGATCGGGCGCGACAGCGGACCGTGCGGGCGCCCGACTTCGCCATCGGGGAAATAGGGGCGCGACAGATTGCCGCCCGACCGGTCGGCAAAGGCGATCGTGCCGGTCAGGGCGGCGGGGTCGTTCAGGAAGGTTCGCACGGCGGGCACGAATTGGCGAACGTCGGCGCTCGCATTGGCGCTGAGTTCGGCGCCCGCCTGCGCGCCCGAGAAGAAGGCCGCGGTGCGTGCCTTTTGCAGGGACACGTCGGTGCCGAAGATCGGGGCGTCGGGCGAGCGGACGATGCCGAGCACCGACCCGTGCGTGTCGACGATGCTGATCGTCACTTGCGCGCGGCTGTCGAGCGGACGGCGGATTTGCGCGCGCGCCCGGCTCATCACGGTGAAAGCTTCCTCGAGCACCGCACGCGCTTCGGCCTGTGTCAGCGGCGCGCTGTTCGTTGCGCCGTCGGTGCCCGCACGCAGCGGATAGCGGTTCGTCCCGCTGCCGTCGGTCAGCACGAAGGCGTCACGGTTGGAAAATTCGGCGGCGGTCGAGGCGCGGATGCCCGATGCTTCGGTGCCATAGGCGATTCCCGCCGTCACCGCGGCATTGGCGTAGCCGATGACCGCGACGAGATTGCCGGCGGTGCCGTTGAGGCTCGCAAAGCTGGCGCTGCCGCTCGACATCACCCCGGCGAAGGTCGCGTCCGAAAAGCGCAGGCTCGTTCCGTCGACGGTGATCTTGTCGGCGGTGATCGTGCTCGGCGCCTCGAACCCGCGCGTGCCCGCGAGCGCGATGAATTCTTCGGCGTCATTGTCGATGTCGAGGATGTTGGGATCGCTGCCATAGACGCCGTCGCCCATCACGCCGATGCCACCGACAAGCACGCCATTCTTGTAGAGCGGCAGCCCGCCGGGGTCGGCGGCGAGGCCGAGCGGCGAGCGCTTGGGTCCGATCAGCGCCGCCGTGCCGGGCGCGCCGAAGCGCGCCGACAGGTCGCTGCACGGCAGCTGGCTGAACTGCACGCCGAACAGGGGGCCGCTTTCGAGGCCGACGGTCGTCGGCGCGGGCGGGAAATGTTCCTGGACTATCTGGCTTGCGGTGCGGGTCGAGAAGGCGTTGCCGCCGCTCGAGAGGTAAGCGCCGGTCACCGCTTTCGCGATCGCGCCGCCCTCGGCCGGGAAGGTGACATTTTGCGCGTCGATATTCATGCCGTTCGGTGCGGATGATGTCGTGGCGGTCGCGCGCGCGCCGTTCATGCGGAACACGCCGAGCACATTGCCGACGCGGTCGGTCACCGCGATCACCGACGGCAGGCTGCGCGCCTGCGCTTCGGATACGGCCTGCGCCAGCACGCGCTCGACGTCGGCCGTGGTCAGCGCTTCGGCGGCGGGGGGCGTATAGACTGTCGTCGGCGTGGGGGTCGGCGTCGGGGTAGGCGTCGGCGTCGGAGTGCTGCCGCCACCGCCACCGCCACCGCCGCAGGAGGTGAGCAGCAGCGCCCCCATCGCAGCAAAGGCGGCCGAGCGGAAAAGATGGGTCTTGTTTTGCATGATCTTACCGCAGCGCCCCGATCGCGCGCACCGCGCTGCCGAACGAGGCCTGGAATTCCGAAGGCTTGTACGCGTTGGGGTCCTTCACCGACGCATAAGCGCGGTCGATGTCGCCGCGGATACCCGCGGCTGCGCCGACGGTGATGCGGCCCGACGACACCATCGCGTTGAGCAAGGTGTCGACGCCCATCACCGCCTGCTGCGATCCCGAATAATCGGTGTAGCGATCGCTGATCGCCTTGGCCGAAATCGCGTCGACCATCGCAAAGGCGTCGGCGCCCGAGAAGCTGCGCGACGCGAACGCGCTCTTGAGCGCCGCGACGGTCTGCGACAGCTGCGCCGCGGCGGCGACCGCGCTCTGGCGGTCGGTTGCTATCGCCTTGTGGAAGGCGGCCGTGCGCGCGGCGAGCTGGTCGGCGAGCGCGGGGGCGGCAAGCCGCGCGGCGGCGGCGAGCATGATCAGATTTTCGTCATTATAGGCCGGCATGCCCTCGGGCAGGTTGCGGCCCGGATTGTCGAGCCCGGTGCGCACGGGCTTCGCCTGATCGAAGATCCGGCGATGGCAGCTGTGGCAATCGAGGAAGTAGAATTCGGGGAACATCCCTTCGGTCCCGCGGCGCGTCTGGAACAGCGCGAGGCTGCGCTCGATCGCGGTCGCCTGTCCGACCGCCCACATCTGGACGTGGTCGGTGCGGCGGTTCGCGGCGCCGAACTTGCGGAAGCCGTAATCGGCATCTTCCTGATGATGCGCCTGCAGCGAAGAAAAAAGGTCGAGCTCGAACGAAATGCGCGGATGGCCCGCCGCCATGATGCGGTGGGTGACGAACTGGCCGTCGGCGGCCGAACCGAAGTGGCAGTCGACGCACACCCCGGCGCGGACGACCGGGTCCTCAAGCTTCTTCAGCCCCGCCGACAGGTTGGCGAGGTGCTTGTCGTGCATTTCGCGGTCGGGGTCGGCGTTCGTCCCTACACCGGCATAATGGCTCGCGAGCCAGCCGCCGGCGGGGCCATGGCAGGATTCGCATCCGACGCCATCTTCGGCAGGCACTGCGCGTGCCGTCCCCGCCGTACTGTGGCAGCCGAGGCACATCTGCGCCTTCGACGGATCGCCGATCCCCAGATTTCGCGCGATAAACTGGCTGCGGTTATTATTGAGCACCGCCCAGGCGCGGCTGTGCGCGCCGCCGGGGGTCGAGGGTTCCTGCCATTTCATCAGCTCGTCCTGGCGGACGACGACCCCGTCGCCCTCCATCCGCCCATGGCAGGTCGAGCCCGCGCATGAGGCAACGCCGGTATAGCGTGCGCCGCCTTCGCCTTGCGAGCGGGCAGGGGGAGCGAAGACGAACGCCGCAATGGCGAGCACCAGCAGCATCGCGCCCAGGACGGCGAATGCCGTCCAAGGCCGACCGGCGCGCTCCTTTCCAGCGTGCATCGTCATCCGCAGAACCCCTTTACCCCAACCCGGCGCTTTTACGCCTTGGGCCGATTTACACTACCCCGAATGCCAACATCGCGTCGGCAACCTTTTTGAAACCGGCGATGTTTGCGCCCCGCACATAATCGATATAGCCGTCGCCCCGGTCGCCATAGGTCAGGCAGCTTTTGTGGATGCCGTCCATGATGTCCTTGAGCATCTGCTGCAACTCGGCTTCGTTCCAGCTGCGACGACCGCTATTCTGGCTCATTTCGAGGCCCGAAACGGCAACGCCGCCGGCATTGGCGGCCTTGCCGGGGGCGAACATGATCTTCGCATCCTTGAAGACATGCACGCCCTCGAGGTTGGTCGGCATGTTCGCGCCCTCGCTGACCGCGATGCAGCCATTTGCAACCAGCGCCTTGGCATCGTCGCCGAGCAATTCATTCTGCGTTGCACAAGGCAGTGCGACGTCGCATTTGACGCCCCACGGCGTCTTGCCCGCAGTGAAGCTCGCCGATTTGAACTCCTCGCAATATTCCTCGATCCGGCCGCGGCGATGCGTCTTGTGCGCTTTCACCCAGTCGATCTTTTCCTGCGTGATGCCGTCGGGGTCATGGATGAAGCCGCCCGAATCGGACAGCGTCAACACCTTGCCGCCCAGCTGGACGATCTTCTCGGCCGCGTGGGTCGCGACATTGCCCGAACCCGAAATGACGGCAGTCTTGCCGACAAGGTCCTGCCCCTTGGCGGCGAGCATATTTGCGAGGAAATAGACCGCGCCATAACCCGTGGCTTCGGTGCGGATCAACGAGCCGCCCCATTCAAGGCCCTTGCCGGTGAGCACCCCGGTAAATTCGTTGGTGATCCGCTTATACTGGCCGAACATGAAGCCGATCTCGCGCCCGCCGACGCCGATGTCGCCCGCCGGCACGTCGATGTCGGCGCCGATGTGGCGATAGAGTTCGGTCATGAAGCTCTGGCAGAAGCGCATGATCTCGCGCACGCTCTTGCCCTTGGGATTGAAATTCGACCCGCCCTTGCCGCCGCCCATCGGCAGCCCGGTCAGCGCATTCTTGAACGTCTGTTCGAACGCCAGGAACTTGAGCACGCTTTCGGTGACGCTCGGGTGGAAACGGATGCCGCCCTTGTACGGGCCGATGGCATTGTTGTTCTGGACACGCCAGCCACGCTGGACGCGGATATTGCCGTTGTCGTCTTCCCAGCAGACGCGGAAAGATACGACCCGGTCGGGTTCGGCGATGCGCCGCAGAATCTGCTGCGCATGATATTCTTCCTTGTCGGCGATGAAATCGAAGATGTCTTCGGACACCTCCTGCACCGCCTGCACGAACTCGGGCTGACCCGGGTTGCGCTTTTTTACGCCTTCCATGAACGTCGAAAAGTCGACGTGATCCGATACTGCCATGCACCCCTCCCCTGATGACTGGGAAAGCCGGTGCGACCCCTGACGATTTTATCGTTGACCGACCTTGTATGCCAAAGGCTACACCATCGCGAAGCAAAGGCAATATGACAGCGCGCACAGACGGCATTTTTTCGTGCAGCGCACAAGAGGGGCAAAAATGAGCGAGAGCAACAAGATGACGAGCGGCATGACGCGCGCCAACGTGGCGATCCTGATCGCGGCCTTCGTCCTGCTGGCTGGTGCCATCGGCTATGCGATCTGGCGCGATTCCTCGTCTTCGGCCGTCGATCCGATGCCTCAGGGCGCTGCCGGTCCAGCCGACCAGCTCGCCGAGCTGGAGGCGCGGACGCGGCGCGAACCGAACAGCGCCGAGGCCTGGACCGCGCTCGGCGCGGCGCGATTCGACCTTTCCGATTTTGCGGGTGCCGCCGCCGCTTATGAAAAAGCTGTCGCGCTTTCGCCCGATTCGGCGGGCCTCTGGTCGGCGCTCGGCGAGGCGCGGGTGATGGGCGGCGGCAGCGACCCGATGCCGGCGCAGGCCTTGCAGGCATTCGACAAGGCGATCGCGCTCGACGCGAAAGATCCGCGCGCACGCTACTTTCTGGCGGTGAAAAAGGATATCGGCGGCGACCACAAGGGCGCGATCGAGGACTGGTTCGCGCTGCTTGCCGACACGCCGCAGGGCGCGCCGTGGGAGGCCGACCTTCGCCGCACGATCGAACAGGTTGGGCAGATCCACAAGATCGACGTGGCCGCGCGGCTCGCCGCGACGCAGGCGCGCCCGCTGACGCCCGATGAAATGCCGGTGGCGGCGCGCGCGATCCCGGGCCCGAGCCGCGCCGACATGGAGGCGGCGTCGCAACTGCCCAAGGGGCAGCAGGACCAGATGATCGAGGGCATGGTGAGCGCGCTCGAAGCCAAGCTCAAGGCCAATCCCGCCGACGTCGACCGCTGGATCATGCTGATGCGCAGCCGGATGACGCTCGGTGAAACGGCGAAAGCCGCGCAGGCGCTGAAGGACGGGGTGGCGGCGAATCCCAACGCGGCGGCGCGACTGAAAGCGCAGGGGCAATTATTGGGCGTGCCGGGGGCATGATGTACAAAAGGGGGGAAATGATATGAAAATGATGCGTGCCACAGCGGCGGCGATGTTCGCGGCAGGCTTGGCGGCGTTGCCGGGGGGCGCTCAGGCCGCCGATCCGCTGTCGATCCGTGTTGGCGATGTGCCGGTCACGGGTGCGATCCCCGACGGCTATTGCCTGCCGACCGGCGCCGACAAGGCGGGCGCCGACCTGCTCGCCAAGGGTGACCCCGATAACCAGACGCTCGCGATGCTGATCCGCTGCGACCAGCAGAACAAGCCCGGTGGCACCAAATATGATTATTATCTGATCAAATCGCCCCATGCCCAGCCGCCCGCGATGAAGCGTGCGGAGTTCATCGCGATGATGACCGAAGAGCTCAAGCTGCCCGCCTATCAGACCGGCGAGGCGACCCGGCCCGAGATCGGCAAGGCCGGCGACAATCTGTCGACCGCGCTCGGCACGAAGGTCGACCTGAGCGGCGAAATCAGGCCGCGAGGCGCCGATACGGTCTGCATCTATATGGGCGGCGCATTCGAGGTTCGCAGCGCCGTCTCATCCTATCCGATCGCGGCTGGCGGGTGCGGGACGATCGTCGCGGGCCGGATCCTGTTCATCTATGCCTATGACGACCCGGCAAAGCCGAACAGCGGCGCGGTCCTGTTGCAACGGACGCGGTGGATCGCCGAGCGGCTCAAAGCGACCGATGGCCGGGCCAACTAGCACGGAAATCCTTGGCACATCGCCGGGCAAAGGATATGCTGACGCCGCTGCGGGGGGTACCAGAACATAAGGTCGCCGCGGCAAAACGCCGCGAGTCGCTTTCGGACGTATTGCCCGGGACAGCCGTCCACTCTGTATCGGGCCTCGTGGTCGACCGGATTGGCCGGCGCGGGCCACCGACCCGCGCCCCTTCTTCTTCGTGGCGACTGCGCTAGCCCGCCATCAATGCGGCATTGCCGCCGGCCGCGGTGATGTCGGTGCTGATCGACTTTTCTTCGGCAAAACGATGCAGATAATGCGGGCCGCCCGCTTTCGGACCGGTGCCCGACAAGCCCCGTCCGCCAAAGGGTTGCGATCCGACGATCGCGCCGATCTGGTTGCGGTTGACATAGACGTTCCCGACCTGCGCGCGCGCCGCGATATGGGCGGCCACGCCGTCGATACGCGTATGGACGCCCAGTGTCAGGCCGTAGCCCGAGGAATTGATCGCATCGATAAGCCGGTCGAGTTCGCCGCCCTTCCACGTCGCGACGTGGAGCACCGGCCCGAAGATCTCGCGCTTCAAATCGGTGACATGATCGAGCCGAATCAGGGCCGGCGGGACGAAATGGCCATCGGCGGGCAGGGTCGTGCGGCCCGCTTCGGCGATGACGCGACCCGCGGCGCGCGCTTCGGCGACATAGGCGGCGATGTTCGCCTGCGCCTCGTCGTCGATGATCGGACCGACGTCGGTGGCGAGGATCGACGGATCGCCGACATTGAGTTCGGCCATCGCGCCCGCGACCATCTCGATCATCGTGTCGGCGACATCTTCCTGGACGCAGAGCAGGCGCAGCGCCGAACAGCGCTGCCCCGCCGACTGGAAGGCCGAAGCGACCGCGTCGCGCGCGACCTGTTCGGGCAGCGCGGTCGAATCGACGATCATCGCATTCGCGCCGCCGGTTTCGGCGATCAGCGTCGCGATCGGGCCATCGCGCCCGGCAAGGCTGCGGTTGATCATCCGCGCGACCTCGGTCGATCCGGTGAAGGCGACGCCGATGATGTCTTCATGGCTCGTCAGTGCTGCACCGACAGTCTCGCCGCGTCCGGGGAGAAACGCCAGCACGTCGCCCGGGATGCCGGCTTCGAGCAGCAGCTCGACCGCGGCGTGGGCAATGAGCGGGGTCTGCTCGGCGGGTTTCGCGAGCACACCGTTGCCCGCGGCGAGCGCCGCCGACACCTGTCCGAGGAAGATCGCGAGCGGGAAGTTCCACGGGCTGATGCACACGAACACGCCCTTGCCCTCGAGCATCAGTTCGTTGCGTTCGCCGGTCGGGCCGGGAAGCGCGACGGGGTAGGTGAAATCGGCACGCGCCTGCGCCGCATAATAGCGGAGGAAATCGACCGCCTCGCGCACTTCGGCGACCGCATCGACCAGCGTCTTGCCGGCTTCGTCGATCGCGAGGCCAAGGAACAGCGCGTCGCGTTCTTCGAGCAGGTCGGCAGCGCGTTCGAGCCGTTCGGCGCGAAAGGCCCCGCCCGCGAGGCTCCAGTCGTCCTGTGCCTTGCCCGCGGCGGCAACGGCATCGGCGACGGTCGCTGCATCGGCTTCGATCACCTGCCCGACGACTGCGCCCGTAGCCGGATTGCGCACGGGTTCGGCCTTGCCCGTTCGTGCCACGCCGCCGACGATCGGTGCTGCAACGAGATCGCCGCGCCGCGCGGCGCCGATTGCAGAAACCAGCGCTTCGGGCACGCCGGGGTCGCCGAGGTCGTAACCGCGCGAATTGCGCCGCACCGGATCGAACAGGCCAAGGCCCGTTGCAATGGTCGACGATGCCGCGCTCGCGACGCTGCGCGGGTCGACCGCGAGCTGTTCGGCGGTGACGCCGGGATCGGAGAATTGGTGCACGAAGCTGGAGTTCGCGCCATTTTCGAGCAGGCGGCGGACGAGGTAGGCGAGCAGGTCGCGGTGCGTGCCGACGGGCGCATAAACGCGCACCGGGCGCGGCGGCGGGAAGAGTGCGACCAGTGCGTCGTGCGCGCCCTCGCCCATGCCGTGCAGCCGCTGCAGTTCGTAATCGGCGCCCGCGAACAGCTCGGACACGAAGGCGAGCGTCATCGCATTGTGGCTGGCGAACGCTGGATAGATGCAATCCTGGCAATCGCGGAGCAATTGCGCGCAGCGCATATAGTTGAGGTCGGTGTGCAGCTTCGCGGTGAACACCGGGAAGTCGCTTAAGCCCATCGTCTGCGCGCGCTTTATCTCGGTATCCCAATAGGCGCCCTTGACGAGCC
Organism: Sphingopyxis sp.; assembly: GCF_035944815.1. Lineage (GTDB taxonomy): Bacteria > Pseudomonadota > Alphaproteobacteria > Sphingomonadales > Sphingomonadaceae > Sphingopyxis. Next base: position 218,466 of record NZ_DASZAU010000003.1, on the reverse strand, counting down.
GCATCGACAGCTTGACCCCGCGCGTCCGCGCGCGGTTCGCGAGCCAGTCGATCACCGCCGGCGCGCGCTTCTGATACGCCTGGATCACGATGCCGAGCCCGGTCCAGCCGTCGGCGATCCCGGCGTCGATCAGCGCCGCGAAGACGTCCATATGCGGTTCCAGCCGGTCGCTTTCCTCGGCGTCGATCATCAGCGGGATATTCACCGCGCGCGCCGCCCTGGCGAGTTCGACGACATGCGGGACCAACTCGTCACGCACGCGCGCCGCCTGCAGATATTCGTAGCGCGGGTGGAGCGCCGACAGCTTGATCGAAATGCCGTGATTGGCGTGCGGGTCGCCGGACTTCGCATCCTTGCCGATCCGCGCGATCGCGTCGGCATAGCTCTCGTAATAGCGCTGCGCATCCTCGGCGGTGCGCGCCGCCTCGCCGAGCATGTCGAAGCTTGCGAGCTCGGACTTCTCCTTGTTGGCGCGCTTGACCGCGGCATCGATTGTCTCGCCCATCACGAATTGCTGGCCGAGCATCTTCATCGCCGCGAGTGCGGCCTGGCGAATCACCGGCTCGCCCGAGCGGCGGACCATCGATTTGATCAGGGTGAGCGGGTTCGCCTTGCTGCCCATCGCGTCGAGCATCAGCGTCGCCGAGCCGAGCGACAGCCCGCGCGACGACAGCGCGACGATCAGCGGGCTGTCCTCGTCCTCGCCATCCTTCCAGTGACGCCCGGCGATCTTGTCGCGGATCAGCGCATTGGCGGTCGCATTGTCGGGGACGCGCAGCAGGGCTTCGGCGAGGCACATCAGCACCACGCCTTCTTCGGTCGACAGGCGATAGCGGTTCATCAGCTGCGCGACGAGCGTCTCGCGCTCGCCCTCGGCCTTCGCCTTGCGGATCAGTTCGAGCCCGCGCCGCGTCACGGCTTCGACGCTCGCCGAAGAGGTGGCAAGGGCGCTACGCAGGCCGGCGACGATGTCGGCTTCGCTGCGGCGGGCGAGGGCGCGGATCGGCGCGCGGTCGGGGCTTTGGGTCATGGGGCCTGATAGCATATCGCCTTCGGTCGATCCGACTTGTTTTGTGAAAAATCCTATATGTATTGACCAAGTTTTCGAATAATCTTAGTCGATTTATATGAAAAATAGCTCATCGACAGTCGAACTGGATGATTTCGATCGCAGGATCCTCGCGATTCTGGGGCGCGACGGGCGGATCACCTTTACCGAACTCGCGTTACAGGTCGGCCTCTCCAAAACGCCGTGCCAGCAACGCGTGAAGCGCCTCGTCGACAGCGGGCTGATCACCGGCTTCCGTGCGATCGTCGATCCGGCAAAGGTCGGGCTCGATCATGTCGCCTTCACCGAAGTGAAGCTCTCCGACACGCGCGAAGACGCGCTCAAGCAGTTCAACCATGCGGTTCGCCAGATTCCCGAGGTCGAGGAATGCCACATGATCGCGAGCAGCTTCGACTATCTGCTCAAGGTCCGCACGCCCGACATTCGTCGCTATCGCATCGTGCTCGGCGAGAAGATCTCGAGCCTGCCGCACGTCGCAAGCACCTCGACCTTCGTCGCGATGGAAACGATCTGCGAGACGGCGCGCTGATGCCGGGAGATTGACCGCGCCGCGCGCCTGTGCCAATCGCGCTTCCGATGCGGGTGTAGCTCAATGGTAGAGCAGAAGCTTCCCAAGCTTACGACGAGGGTTCGATTCCCTTCACCCGCTCCACTTCCTCCAGTTTGATAACCTGTCCTTCGCGCGTCGCGGGGCATTCCCGGCTGCCTTTTGGCCGCGCCCATTTACATCAAAATTGTGAATGACATCGATAACAATAGCGGTTATGCGTCACCCCATAAAGGGAGAGCCAAATGGATTCGATACAGGGCAACGGCCCTATGGCAGGGGAGGCGGACGGTGGGCGCGCCGGTCCGGACCGGCTCGGCGTCGGCGTATCGGGCCTCTATTTCGCGCTTTATGTCCACTATGGCTTCTTCGCCTTCCTGCCCCTGTGGCTGAAGTCGACGGGGGCGTCGGCCGAGGAAATCGGCGTGCTGCTGGCGATCCCACTGATCCTGCGGCTGCTGACGGTGGCGCCCTTTTCGGCGTTCGTCGGCCGGCGCGGCTGGGTCCGCAATGCGATCGGCTGGACCTCGCTGGCGTCGGCGGCGATCGTCCTGCTCTTGCTGGGCGAGCCCGATCATGCCGGGCGCATCGCGATCGTCATCCTCTTTTCGATCATGTGGGACCAGATCCCGGTTCTGACCGACGCCTATGCCGTGATGGCGGTGCGCAGCCGGTCGCTCGATTTCGGGCGGTTGCGCGTCTGGGGATCGATCGCGGTCGTCGTCTCGAACGCCGCGGCGGGCTGGGCGATCGGCGTCGCGGGGATCAAGATGCTGCCGCTGATGGTCGCGACGCTGTTGCTCGCGCCCGCGATCATGGTGCTTGTCCTGCCCGCCGATCGCAAGCTCGCCGCCGCGGGCGACACGGAGGGCGGGCGCTGGCGTGACCTGATCGGCGACCGGGGTCTGATCCTCGCGATGATGGCGGCTTCGCTCGTCATGGGCAGCCACGGCGTGCTGACCAGTTTCGGGGCGATCCAGTGGGAAGCGCAGGGCATTTCAACGACGGTGATCGGCCTGTTGCAGGCGCTTGCGGTCGCCGCCGAGATCGGGGCCTTCTGGTTCGGTGCAAAGCTGCTCGGTGCGCGCGACCCGCGCCTGCTGATCGTCGCGGGGGCGGTGGCGGCGGCGCTGCGCTGGACGATCATGGCGACGAGTCCGGGGTTGGCGGTCCTGGTTGTGGGGCAGTTACTGAACGGGATCACGGCGACGGGGACGATCCTTGGCATCATGCTGGTGATCGCGCAGCGCGTGCCGACGCATCTCAGCGCGACGGCGCAGGGGATGAATGCGGTGCTGCTGGGCCTTGTCCTCGCGGTCGCGACGGCCGGGTCGGGCCAGCTCTGGTCGCACGGCCTTGCGACGGCCTATCTGGCGATGGCGGCGCTGGCGCTGCTCGGCGCGCTCTGCGCCTGGCCGCGTAACAGCCTGGACAAATCAAGGATCAACACGGACGGCCTGTCCGCATCGGGAGCCGAATCATGACGCGTTACAGGATGATCTTTCTCGCCGCGCTGCTGTCGGCCGCGGCCCCGACTCTCGCCACCGCGCAGAGCGGATCGCCGACGCTCGGCCTGCAGAACTGGCCGCTCCCCGATACGCTGAGCGCCGAAGGCAAGGCGGCCGCGGCGGCGGCAGCCGCGCAGGCAATGCCCGATCCCCTGCCGCCGATCGCCGACATCCGCAGCTTCATCGGTGCGATGCAGGCGAATATGGGGGCAGCGCTCCAGAAGCGCTACGCGGTGCGCGTCGAAGAAACGTCGATCGCCGGCGTGCCGGTGCGCATCGTCTATCCGAAGGGCGTGACCGAACTCGGCAAGGGGCCGGTGCTGCTCAATCTTCATGGCGGCGGCTTCGCGATCGATTCGGGATCGCTGACCGAGACGATCCCCGTCGCGGCGCGTTCGGGCATCCCCGTCGTCGCGGTGCTCTATCGCCTGTCGCCCGAAAATCCCTATCCCGCCGCGCTCGACGACGCACTTGCCGTCTATCGGGCGCTCGAAAAGGACCGGACGGCAAGCCGGATCGCGGTGTTCGGCACCTCGGCGGGTGCGTGCCTGTCGGCGCAGCTCGTCGCCAAGCTGGCGAGCATGGGCCGCCCGATGCCCGCCGCGCTCGGCTTCCTTTCGGGCAGCGCCGACCTTGCTGTGCGCGGCGATTCGGAAAGCTGGATGCCGGGACCGGGGTTCGACTGGGTTACCGCCTATGCCGGCAAGACGGCGATGACCGATCCCACCCTTTCGCCGATCCGCGGCGACGTGTCGCGCTTTCCGCCGACCTTGCTGCTGACGAGCACGCGCGATTTCCTGCTCAGCCCGACCGCGATCTTTTCGCGCGCGCTGACCGAAAAGGGCGTCGACGCGCGGCTCGTCGTGTTCGACGGGCTGCCGCACGCCTTCTGGGCCTATATGGCCGCGCCCGAGAGCGATCAGGCGAACGAGCTGGTCGCGCGCTTTCTGAAGGAAAAGCTGACCGGAAAGTAAGGCGCGGCGTTACGGCTGCTTAGGGGTGGAAACCTGCTGTCTCCTTGGTTATCCTTGAGCATGCAGCCCAAGCGACTCCACATTTTGAGAATGAAGGCTATCGCAGAACCCGCGATGGATTTGGCGTTGGAAAGCGCTGGCGTGCCCAAAGTCGGTCTATTCGTTATGATGCACCCGAAAGCTATTGAGACCGAGGGAAAGGGTATATTCGAGTATGCGATTCACGAGAGCGGTTCCGAAGTGCCGTCCGTGAAAGCGCGCGCATCAGTCGACATTTTCAGCGGTGACGTTCACGCAGAAGCATCAGCAGTCGGCTGGGTTCCTTGGTCGCCTGCAGACCAATGACAGTTAACGCTCGCTATCAGCCGTTCGCGAGATGGTCGCGATAGCGGTCGCGCAGCGCTTTCTTGTCGATCTTGCCCGTCGCGGTGAGCGGGACGGTGTCGAACAATATATCGTCGGGCATCCACCAGCGCACGACGCGCGTTTCGAGATGCGCGCGGATGGCGTCGGCGGCGACGGCCTCGCCCGCATGCGCCTCGATGATCAGCAGCGGCCGCTCCTCCCATTTGGGATGGTGGACGCCGATCACCGCGGCGATGCGGACGCCGGGGCAACCGACCGCGGCATTTTCGAGGTCGATCGAGCTGATCCATTCGCCGCCCGACTTGATCACATCCTTCGCGCGGTCGGTCAGCCGCAGGAAACCGAAGCGGTCGATCGTGCCGATATCGCCGGTGTCGAACCAGCCGTCGCTGTCCGCGGCGGGAAGGTCGGGGTAATAGCGCGCGACCACCCACGGCCCGCGCACCTGCAGCTTGCCTGCCTGTTCGCCGTCCCACGGCAAGGGGGCGCCTTCGTCATCGACGATGCGCAGCTCGATCCCGAACTGCATCCGGCCCTGCCGCGTCAGGATGGTCTCGGTCGCAAAATCCTCGCCCTCGGCCATCAGCAAGGGCGTGGGGGTCGATATGACGCCGAGCGGGTTGGTTTCGGTCATGCCCCAGATCTGGAGCACGGTGACGCCATAGGTCTCGCGAAACGTCTCGGCCATCGCGCGCGGCACTGCCGATCCGCCGATGACGAGGCGTTTGAGGTCGCCGACGCCCCCGCCGCTGTTTTCGAGATGCGCGAGATACATGGTCCAGATCGTCGGCACGCCGCCCGAAAAGGTGACGCCTTCGCTCGTGATCAGCTCGGCAAGGCTCGCGCCGTCCATCTTGTCGCACGGCAGGACCAGCTTGCAGCCGTTGATCGCGGCGGTGAAGGGCAAGCCCCACGCGGTCGCATGATACATCGACGAACAGGGCATGATGCTGTCGAAGGCGCTGAACCCGAACGCGCTGCTGAGGCCGGCGGCCATGCCGTGCAGAACGATCGAACGATGGCTGTAAAGCACGCCCTTGGGGTCGCCCGTCGTTCCCGACGTGTAACAGAGGAAGGCGGCGGTATTTTCGTCGAAGCGCGGCCAGTCGAACGCGCCGTCCTCGGCGGCGATCCGTTCCTCATAAGGTCCGGCGAGCAGGATGAAATGCTCGATCGCGGGCAGCAGCGGTTTCAGCCGTTCGACAAGCTCGGCCAGATTGGCTTCGAAAAAGAGGGCACGGCTGCCCGCATGATTGATCGTGAAGGCGATCTGTTCGTCGCTGAGCCGCGGGTTCGCGGTGTGCAGCACCGCGCCGATACCGGGGACGGCGTAGAAAAGTTCGAGGTGGCGGTGGGTGTTCCACGCGAGCGACGAGACGCGGTCGCCGCCGCCGATACCCAGCCGGCCGAGCACCTGCGCCGCCTGCCGCGACCGCCGTTCGCAGCCCGCCCAGTCATAGCGCCACAGCGGTTCGCCGACGAGCTTCGAGACGATCTCGCGCTCGCCATGCGCGCGGGCGGCATGGGTCAGGATGGAACTGATCTGCAGGGGTGCGTCCTGCATCAAGCCGAGCAACATCGTCTCCCCCTTATCGTGTGTGTCACCAGAATCCTGACCCTATATCCGTCAGCGCGATTGCCGGAAGGGCTTGCCTTCCTGCAGCCATTGCAGCCGTTCGTCGCGCAGCGACGAGCGGCGCACCTTGCCGGCGTCGCTGCGCAGCGCCTCGCCGACGATCTCGTAGCTTTCGGGGCATTTATATCGCGCGAGCCGGGTCTGGACGAACGCATCGACCGCGTCGAGCGGCAGGCCCTCCTCGCCCTGGACGATCGCATGGACGCGCTGCCCCAGATCGTCGCACGGCAGGCCGACGACCACCGCGTCGGCGATCGCGGGATGCTCGCTCAGCGCCGCCTCGACCTCGGCCGCATAGATGTTCGCGCCGCCGCGGATGATCATGTCGGTGCGGCGGTCGGACAGGAAGAGATAGCCGTCAGCGTCGATATAGCCGAGATCGCCGAGCGACAGCCGCCCCGCACCGTCGAGCTTCGCGTCGGCGCCGATATAATGGAAGCGCGTCCCCGCATCGCCGCCGAAGAAAATCTCCCCGACCTCGCCGGGGGCGCAGGGCGCGCCATCCTCGCCGACGATCGAGACGAGTTCGGGCGGCGCCTTGCCGACCGAGCCGGGCTTTTGCAGCCATTCCTCGCCGGTGATGAACAGCGCCGCGCCTTCGGTCCCGGCATAGACTTCGAAGATGCGCTCGGGGCCTAGCCAGTCGATCCACGCCCGTTTGAGCCAGGGCGGACAGGCGGCCGCCATATGGACGACGCATTGCAGCGACGAGAGGTCGTAGCGGTCCCGCACCGCTTCGGGCAGGTTCCAGATGCGCTGCATCATCGTCGGCACCATGCAGACCCATTGCACGCGTTCGCGTTCGATCAGGCGCAGCGCCTCTTCGGCGTCGAAGCGGTGCATGCCGACCACGCGCGACCCGGCGAGCAGCGCAAGGCCGGTGAAGAGGAAGGGGGCGTTGTGATAGAGCGGCCCCGGATTGAGGATCACGCCGTCCCGCGGCATGCGGACCAGGTCGACCAGCCCCTGCAACCGCGCGTCGAAGCGCGCCGGGACATGATCGACGATCAGCTTGGGACGTCCGGTCGAACCGCCGCTGGTGACGGCCTTCCAATGCGCGGCGGCGAGCCCCGGAGCAATCGCGGTGCTTCCGTCGCCATCGTCGCCCGGGGCAAGGCGGGTCACGCCGTCCGGCACCTCGCCGTCGCGGATCAGGACGCGCGGCTCGGCAAGTTCGACGATCTGCGCGAGTTCGTGACCGGGAAGCTTCGTCGGCAGGATGCAGGGGGTCGCGCCCGCCCGCCAGGCGGCAAAGCTGCTGACATGATGCTCGATCCCGTTCGCCAGCGCGATCGCGACAAGATCGTCGGCGACGACGCCCAGCGACGCAAGGCGGCCGGCCCGCGCGGCGCTCCGCGCGTCGAGTTCCGCCCAGCTCAACCGTTCGCCGGGGTAGGCGATCGCGATCTCGCCGGCCATCGGCCCCGAACCGCGCGCCGCCAGAATCGCGCCGAAACTGTCATCCGTCATACAGGCTCCGCCAAGGGCAACAGGTCATAAAGGTCGATGAAATCGACGGTCACGCCATTTGTCCAGCCGAAACCGGTCTGCAGCTCATATTCGCCGCCGCCGCCGACCGTCGCGGTCTCGACGTCATATTTCTCGAACAACAGGCCGGTGCGGTCGAACATCGCGCCGACCGTGTCGATCCAGCGCCGCGCGATGTCGCGCGCCAGCGCCGCATGGCCATAGCGTTCGAGCCCGGCGGCCGCGATCCATTGCAGCGGCGCCCAGCCGTTCGGGCGATCCCATTGCTCGCCCGTCGCGACGAGCGTCGTACGCAGCCCGCCGGGCGCCAGCAGCGCGCGTTGGGTGACATCGGCCGTGCTGTCGGCCTGCGCCTGCGTCGCTGCGCCGACGAGCAGGGGCGCGAGTGCTGCCGCGGTAAGCGCCGGGCGGGTCGCGCCGCGTTCGATATCATAGTCGCAGAAATGCCCGCCCTGCGGGGACCATAGAAGCCGTTGCATGGCCTCGCGGCGCTGCGCGGCGCGCGCCGCATAGGATGCGGCATCGGCGCTGTCGCTGGCCGCGATCGCCGATTCGAGACCGAAAAGGAAGGCGTTGAGGTCGACGGGCACAATTGCAGTCGTGCGGATCGATGCGAGGCCCGCGCCGCCCAGCCAGCGCGACGAGAAATCCCAGCCGCTCTCCGCCCCGGCGCGCAGGTCGCGATAGACATCGCCCGGCGCCCGGCCGCTCGCTGCCGCGGTCGCAACATCCTCGCGCCAGCTTTCGTCGCGCGGCGTGTTGCGCGGGTCCCAATAGCGGTTGAGCAAACTGCCGTCGGCAAGCCGCACCGCGCGCGCCGAACAATGGCCGGGCTCGAGCGCATCGGCGCCCGCCATCCACCAGGCATGTTCGCGTTTCATCGCCGACAGGCGGCGTGCGGCAATGTCCGGCCGGTCTTCGCCAAGCAGCGCGACCATCATATGATAGAGCGGCGGCTGCGACCGCCCGAGATAATAGGTGCGCGTGCCGTTGGGGATATGGCCGTGCGCTTCGATCAGGTCGGTCATCGCGTCGACGATACCGGTCGCCAGTTCGCTCTCGCCGTCGCGGACAAGGCCCAGCATCGTGAAGAAGCTGTCCCAGTAATAGATTTCGCGAAACCGGCCGCCGGGGACGACATGATGGTGGCGGACCGCGAGTGCCGATCCTTTTGCCGCGCGATGCGGCGCGCGGGCCAGATCCTTCCACAGGGCGCGGATGTGCGCACGCAGCGGCAGCACCGCGGGTTTGGCATCCTCGCCCGCCTTGGGCAGGTCGAAATTGGCGGCGACGAACGATCGCAGCGCCTCGTCGTCCGCCGGAAGCCGCGCGAAGTCGCGCATGATCTCCGCGACGGGCCGCAGCGGCAGCGCATCGACGAAGGTCTTGCCGTCGGCAAGGATCGCCTGCTCCTGCACCCTCGCGAGCAGTGGGCCGTAAAGATCGGCGGGGCTGGGGGCGGCGCGCATCGCGGATCCGGCCATGATCAGCCGGCGAGGTGGCGGCTGAAGAAATCGGCCTGCGCCGCGAGCGCGACGTCGGTTTCGGGGCATTCGATCCACGCCCAGAAGGCGTGCGCCATGCCTTCATAGACGCGCAGGTCGACGTCGACCCCCGCCTTGCGCAGCGCGAGGTCGGCGAGCACGGTGTGGCTGAGCAGCTGATCGCGCGTGCTGGTCATGAGCAGCATCGGCGGCAACCCCGACAGGTCGCCAAAGGCGGGCGAGAAGAGGGGATCGGTGCGGTCGGCAGCGCCGCAATATTCGTCCATCGTCTCGGCGGCGGTGCGCGCCCCCATGATCGGCGGCAGATAGGCCTCGCAATCGCCGACGATGGTGAAGTCGCCAGCGCCCGAGAAAAAGCCCGCCGCCGCCGGCATCGTCAGCCCCTCGGCCTTGATCCGCGCGAGCAGTTGCAGCGTCAGGCAGGCGCCCGCCGACGTGCCATAGATGCCGATCGCGGTCGCCGGCCGATGCGCGAGGGCGTCGGCATAGACCGCAAGCGCGTCGTCGACCGCCGCGGGATAGGGATGTTCGGGTGCCATGCGATACAGCACGGTGGTGACCGGGATGCCGGTCAGCCCGGCGATCGGGATCGTCTCGGTCAGCGACCCCGCATCGAGCATGAAGCCGCCGCCGTGGAAATTGATCAGCAAGCGTTGGTCGCTCGCGTCGCTGTCGCGCCGGCGCACATGCTTCACTGGCACTCCGGCGACCTTGCCCTTTTCGACTTCGACCCCAAAGCGCTTCGCACGGCCCTTGTTCAGCGGCTTCAGGTGATTGGCCGCCGCCGCGCGAACCGCCGCGCGGGTGATCGGGTTCCGCAGCAGCGTCGCGGTGACCTCCGGCGCGCTGCCGCCCTTCAGCATCGGTTCCATGACCGCGCGCGCTTCGGCGCTGACGGTCAGGGCAAAGGGCGGCTGCGCCGGGCCGTCGCTCATCTCTTATCCCCCGAACCGGTAGCCGATCCGGACGCCGTACATCCGCGGTTCGGTATAGGTCAGGCTGACGGTCCCCGAGCTTCCGGCATATTGGTCGAGCACGCCGACAGGCTTCGCCTCATTGGTGATATTGTTCGCGAACAGGCTGATATCCATCGGCTGGCCGCCGATGTCTTTCAGCCCGATGCTGGCGTTGAGCAGGCCGTAGGCGGGCAGGAAATTGTAGAAGCTGCTGTTCGTCTGCGCGGTCGAAACCCGGGTCTGGCGCACATAATTGACCGCCAGCGCGAGGTCGCCCGCGTCGCCCAATGCCGTCTCGTACGAGCCGCCGATCGAGAATTTATGCTTCGGCGTGTAGGGGAAGGGCGCGCCGTTCAGGATCGCGCCCGCGCTCGGGTCGGCGACCTTGGTATAGCGCGCGTCGATATAGGAATAGCTGCCGTTCAGCGTCAGCCCGCGCACCGGCACGACCGCGAGGTTCAGCTCGACGCCCTCGATCTTGCCCTTTGCGGCGCTCCGCGTGACGTTGAGCAGGACGGGGCCGCTCGGGGTGTCGACGGGTTCGACCGTCGTGCGCTGGATATCGTCGTAGATGCCGCGATAGGCTGCGACATTCGCGCGGACGTCGACATTGCCGATCGAGAATTGCGACTTCAGCCCGACCTCGATGTCCGACAGGCGCTCGGGCGCATAGGTGCGATATTGCGATCCGACGGGGACCGGCCCGTTCACGCCGCCCGATTTATAGGCGTCGCGCGCGGTGACATAGACATGGACGCCCGGCGTCACATCATAGTCGAGCGTCGCGGTATAGCTGGGATAATCGCTGTCGACCGAACCCGACACTTCGGGCGGGCCGCCGATGGTCTGCGCGGTGAAGCTATGCTCCCAGGTGTAGCGTAGCCCGCCGGTGACGCTGAGTCCGGTGAGCGCAGGAGCGAGTTTGCCGAGGTCGACCGTCGCCTGCCCGAACAGCGCCTCGCTCTTGTTCGTCTGCGTAAAAAAGCCCGAGATCGGCGGGATCAGCGTGCCGATCGGGAAGAAAGTATATTGCTCGATCCCCGCGGGGTCGGACCAGCTCTGGCGATCGAGATAGCCGCCGACCGAGAAATCGACCGCATCGTCGAACAAGGTGCCCTGAAGCTGCAGTTCCTCGGTGAAGAAATTGGGCGCGATCGTCGGAATGCGTCCGCGCTGACCCGCGAGCGGATAGATCGTCGCATCATAATCATAGCCGTAGATGGTGCGCAGCTCGGAATAGCTGATGATGTTGCGCAGCTTGATATTGTCGGTCAGCTGGACCGAGGCCTGGTTGATCGCCTGCCAATATTTCGTCTCGGAAAACTGGTCGAGGTCATAGGCGACGCGGCGCGGCCCGCGCGCTGCCTGTTCGGCGACGGCGGTCGCGGCGCCGGGATAGAAGGCGAGCACCGGGATGAAGCCGAAGGGCGGGCCAAGGTCGGCGCCCGCGGCGGGGTTGAACGCCGACAGCACGGTGCCGCCGCCATTATTGTCCGAATGATAATAGCGCAGCATCGTATAAAGTTCGATGTCGTCGGTCGGGCGGAGCGTCAGGCCGAAGCGGAAGCTTTCGTAGGACAGATTGTCATAATCCTTGCCCGCGAAATTCGGGCCTACATCCTTCGTATAGCCGTCGCGCCGCCCGACTTCGCCCGCGATGCGGAGCATCACGCGGCCGGGAACGATCGGCGTGTTGAGCGCGCCCTCGATCCGGCGGTCGTCATAATTGCCGAGCTGGACGCGGACATAGCCTTCGAATTCGTCCTTCGGCTTGACCGGTTCGAACAGGATGTTGCCGCCGGTCGCATTCTTGCCGAAGAGCGTGCCCTGCGGCCCTGCGAGCACCTGGATATTGGCCATGTCGAAATAGGTGCCGACGCGGCCGTCGATATTCACGCTGTTCGGCACTTCGGCGAAATAATTGACGACGCCCGGGGTCGAGCCGAAGGCCGGCCCTTGCCCGCGCAGCGCGAAATAGGCGAACTCGCGCGGATAACCGCCGCTGATCGTGAACAGTGAGGGTGTGTTGTCGGCGAGCGAGGTGCGGTCGGTGACGCCCCTTTGCTCCAGCGCTTCGTCGGTGAAGGCGGTGACCGAGATCGGGACGCTCTGCAGATTTTCTTCGCGGCGGCGCGCGGTGACGATGATGTCGCCAAAGCCGCTGTCGCTTTCGACCCCGGTTTCTTCGGACGGCGCCGCCGCGGTTTGTGCAAAGGCGGCTGCCGGCAGCAAGCTCGCGCTGCTCGCAAGGGCCAGCAGAAAGACGGAACGCATCGAAATCATCACTTCCCTCCCAAAGGACAGCCGGATTCGTCCGGTCGAACGGGGATTTGACGCAAAATGTTATCGATGTCAATAGCGCTTGCCTATCAAGAAAAGGCGGCTATGCTACGACTTTGCAAAATATCTGCTATCGATAACAGGAAATTGGGAAATGGCTGACGCGGGGCGTTTTGGGGAATGGGTCAGCGAAGAGGCGAGGGCGCTTTTTGGCGAATATGCAAAGGCGCCGGTGCCGCCCACCGACCTTGCCGAGCTGCGCGCTTTCTATGACGCCTATAATCGGCGGCTGCTGGCGAAGGCGCTCGATCGCTATCCGGTGACGATCGTCGAGCGCGAGCTCGCGGGGGTCGCCGTGCACGATGTGACGCCGGCGGGCGGCGCAACCTCGCCGGCGACCTTGCTATGCCTTCATGGCGGCGGGTTCATGTGGGGCGACGGCGCGGGCGCGCTGCTCGAGGCGGTACCGGTCGCGGCGACCGCGGGCATGCGCGTGCTTGCGGTCGATTACCGGATGGCCCCCGAACATATCTACCCCGCTGCGGTCGACGATATCGTGGCGGTTTACGACGCGCTTCGAACCACGCTGGACCCCGCCAAGATCGGCATTTTCGGTTGCTCGGCGGGCGCGATGCTCACCGCGCAAGCGGTCGTGCGGATCGTGCACGACGCCAAGCCGGCCCCCGGCGCGATCGCGATGTTCCACGGCGCCGGCCTGCCGTTCGACGGCGATTCGGCGGTCGCCGCGCAGCTGCTCGATCCCAAGCTCGTCGCGCAGGAAGGCAGCCTGCCTAAGATGGAGGATTTCCCCTATTTTTCGGGAGCCGACGCCAACGACCCGCTCGTCCTCCCCGGCCAGCATGCCGATTGCCTTGCCCATTTTCCGCCGAGCCTGCTCGTCACCGCGACGCGCGATTTCGCCGCCAGCGCGGTATCGGTGATGCATCGCCGGCTTCTGGCGGCGGGCGTCGATGCGCACTTCGTCTTGTTCGACGGGCTCTGGCACGCGCATCATATGGAGGTCGACCTGCCCGAATCGCAGGAAACCTTCGACGTCGTCGCCCGCTTCTTCGGCAAATATCTCGGCTGAGCGCCTCAGCTCGTTTCGCGCACGACCAGTTCGACGGGAAGCGCGGCGGCGGCTTCGCCCGGGCGGCCTTCGACCATGTCGACGATCGCCGCGCCCAGCGCATGCCCCGCCATCGCACCGTCCTGCCGGATCGTCGTGATCGACGGGCGGTGCACGCTCGCGACGGGCGCATCGTCGAATCCGACGATCGACACCGCGCCGGGAACCGCGATGTCGCGTTCGATCAGCGCATCGCACGCCCCCGCCGCGATGAAGTCGCTCGCCGCGAAGATCCCGTCGAACTGCTTGCCCTCGTCGAGCGCCGCACGCACGGCATCGGCCGCGCCCGCGGGGGTGAAGGGGCAGGGAAGCGCCCCCACGAGCATCGCCTCGCTCGACGCCAGCGCCTCGCGGAAACCCGCGAGCCGCGCCGCGACTTCGGGATGTTTGGTGTCGCCGAGGAACAGCAGGCGCGACCGGCCGCGTGCGATGAGATGCTCGGCGGCGATTTTTCCGCCCATCTGGTTGTCGCTGCCGATGACTTTCACATTCACGCCGGGCACGGGTTCGCCCCACGCGACGATCGGCAGGTTCAACGCCGCGACCTGCCGCAGCCGATGCGCATTTTCGCCCTGGCCGACGATGATCGCACCGTCGGCACCGACCGCGCTCGACGCGAGGAAATGTTCGTGCGTCGTCAGCAGCGTCGAATAATTGGCGGGGGTCAGCGTTTCGAGCAGGCCGCCGATCAGCACGAGCAGCAACGGGTCGGCATGCGACTGATTTTCATGCGCGAACTGATCGATGACCACCGCGATGGTGCGCGATTCGCGCGTGCGCAGGCTGCGCGCCGCGACATTCATGCGATAGCCGACCTGGTTGGCGATCTGGCCGATCCGTTCGCGCACTTCGGGGCGAACGAGCTCGCTACCGCGCAGCGCGCGCGACACGGTGATCGTCGAGACGCCGGCCAGCGTCGCGACCATCTCCATGGTCGGCCGTTCGCCCTTGCCTGTTCTGCTCATCCTTTGTGCCCCCGAAAGTCGATCGCTATGCGTTCGCGAAGTAGCGGCGAACCAGCCCGCCTATCAAGTCATTGGCGGCGGCGACGGCTGGAATGGTGATCGGCAGGAACTGGAAGCCGTGCGGCAGGCCGGGCAGGCGGCACGCCAGCGTCTCGACACCTGCGCGAACGAGTGCCGCGGCATAATATTCCCCATCGTCGCGCAGCGGATCTTCCGATGCGGTGAGGATAATCGCGCGCGCCAGCCCGTCGTGCCGTCCGGCACGGAGCGGCGAGGCGAGCGGATCGGAAGCGGGTACGTCGCCAAGGTAAAATTCGCGGCACGCGTCGAGATAGGTTTTCGACAGGCCGGGCGCACCGACCTCGGCGAACGACGGCAAGGAGAAGCTCATGTCGGTGGCGGGATGGATCAGCAGCTGGAACAAGGGCTGCGGCTTGCCTTCGTCGCGCAGCCGGAGCGTCGCCGCGGCGGTCAGGTTGCCGCCCGCGCTCTCGCCGCCGAGCGCGATGCGCGCGGCGTCGCAGCCGAGCGCGGCGGCCGAACGGCGCGCCCAGTCGAGCGCGGTCATCGTGTCGTCGAGCCCCGCCGGAAATTTATGCTCGGGCGCGAGGCGATATCCGACCCCCAGCACCGCGCAGCCGCTCGCCGCGGCAAGGTGGCGCGTCATCGCGTCATGCGTTTCGAGGTCGCCGAACATCCAGCCGCCGCCGTGAAGAAAGACGAGCAACGGCAACGGCGCGTCCGATGCCGGGCGATACAGGCGGACCGGAACGCCGTCGGCGTCGAAATCCTCGACATGATCGATGTCGGCGCCCGGCATGGCGGCCGCCATCATCGCCATATTGGTGCGCAGCAGCGGGACCAGTTCGGGCGTCAGCGGCGGCATTTCGGCCGGCGGACCCATATGCGCGGCGATATCGGGGTCGAGCATCGATCCTCTCCTATTGATGACATCGATATCAACGAGGATTTGCGCGACTTCAAGGATTTTCTCGCGGACCGGTTCCACGAGGAGAAGCAGGCGACGCTTCGACATTATGTTCCACGAGGCAGTAATAAAAAGCGGCCGGGCGATTGCGCCGGCCGCAGCGGTGCGCAACAAGCGGCCATTCGATCAGGAGAATGTCATGCGTCTTGCCCTTGCCCTGTTGCTGACTTCGGTCATGCCGCTCACCGTTCCGGTCCCCGCGATCGCGCAGGCAGCGCCCGCCAATGTGCAGGACGCGGCCTTGCTCGCGTTTCTCGATCAGGCCTTCGATGCACGGGTCAGCCTGCAGCCCGAGGCGCTGACGCAGCTCGGCTTCAAGACGAGCTATGACCGGCTCGACGATTATACCGACGCCGCCGAGGTGCGCGAGCAGGCGCTTGTCGAACGCCAGCTCAAGGAGATGCGCGCGCGCTTCAAGCCCGAACAGCTGAGCGAAAGCGCGCGCGTCAGCTATCGCCTGTTCGAATATGATGCCGCGCGTCGCCGCGAGGCCTTCGCCTTTCGCAAGCTCCGCTTTCCCGTGACCACCAACGGCAGCCCCGCGGGCGCGATCCCGGTGCTGCTGATCAACAACCACAAGATCGACACCGTCGCCGACGCCGAGGCCTATATCGCGCGCCTGCGCGACACCGACCGCGTGATGCGCGAGGTTGCGGCGACGATGCGTGATCAGGCGGCGGCGGGGGTCGTTCCGAACAAGGTCAATTTCGCCCCGGCGCGCGCCGATGCAAGGAAAGTGCTCGTCGGCGCGCCGTTCGACGATGGCGCCGATTCGACGCTGATGGCCGATTTTCGCAAGAAAGTCGGCGCGCTCGACGCGCTCGCCGCGACGAAGGACAAGCTGCTCGCCGACGCGCGCGCGGCGCTGACGGGGCCGTTCCGGGGCGGCTATGATGTGCTGATCGCCGCGATCGACGAGATCGAGCCCAAATCAAAGGGCAATTTCGGCGTCTGGAACCTGCCCGATGGCGCAGCCTATTATGCCGACCGGTTGAAAGCGTCGACGACCACCGACCTGACCGCCGACCAGATCCACGATCTCGGCCTGGAACAGGTGGCGGCGATCCGGCAGGAGATGGAAGCGATCAAGCGCGAGGTCGGTTTCGACGGGACACTCGAGCAGTTTTTCGACCATATCCGCACTGACCCCACGCTCAAATATCCCAATAGCGAAGCGGGGCGCGAGGAGTATCTGAAGGATGCGCGCGCGGTGATCGCCGCCGCGATGGCGGCGGCACCGCGCTATTTCAGCGTTTTGCCCAAGGCGGCACTCGAAGTGCGCGCGGTCGAAAAATGGCGCGAGGCGACGGCGTCGACCGCCTTCTATAACCCGCCCTCGGCCGACGGGACGCGGCCCGGCATCTATTATGTCAATCTGGTCGACATGAACCAGACGCAGAAGGTGCAGGTCGCCGGGATCGCGGCGCACGAAGGCGCGCCGGGCCATCATTTCCAGATCGCCCGCCAGCAGGAACTCACCGGCATCCCGAAATTCCGCAAATTCGGCGGCTATGGCGCCTATATGGAGGGCTGGGGGCTCTATTCGGAGCGGCTGGCGAACGAGATGGGGGTCTACAAGACCCCCTATGACCGGTTCGGCATGCTGTCGTTGCAGGTGTGGCGCGCGATCCGGCTGGTGCTCGACACCGGCATCCATTCGAAGCGCTGGACGCGCGAGCAGGCGATTGCCTATTTCAAGGCGAACAGCTCGGTCTCCGACACCGATATCGCGCGCGAGGTCGACCGCTATTTCAACTGGCCGGGGCAGGCGACGAGCTACATGGTCGGGCAGCTCAAGATCGCCGAGCTGCGCGCCAAGGCAGAGCGCGAGCTGGGGCCGAAGTTCGACATCCGCGAATTCCATGAGGCGGTGCTGAGCGAAGGCGCGCTGCCGCTCGATGTACTGGTCGAACAGGTCGATCGCTATATTGCGGCGAAAAAGGCCGGCTAAAGCCCCGCGGGGCGGATGGCCTGGTCAGCGCTTGCGAAAAGTCCGTCGAGGCCCGGCCACATGCCTTGCTCGACGAGCCGATATTCTTCGGCGATCTGCGCAAGCGCGGACAGCGCGAGCGTCGCCGGATCGCGCGTCGCCGGAATCAGCCCGACCGTCGTGCGGAGCCGTTCGCGATGCGCAGCCGGAACGCCCGCATGCTCCAGCGCGGCGAGTCGTCGCTGCTGCGTCCGCCGGCTTCCGATCGCGCCGACATAGAAGCCGGGCGCGCCGAGCGCGTGGGGCAGGAGATATTCCTCCCAGTCGCGGTCATGGAAGAGGAACAGGATTGCGGTCCATCGGTCGCTGGCGAGCGGCGGCAATCGGGTGCGCGTGTGAAGGAGGGCGGTATCGAACCCATCGGCCGCGAGCGCCGCGAGGCTCGCCGCATGGGGCGTCATCGCGGTGATGCCCGCGCCATAGGCGGCCGCGAGCCGCGCGAAGGCGGTCAATTCCTCGCCCTGCCCCAGCGCGACGATATGCAGCGCGGGTGCATAGGCGACATGGAAATCGTCGCCCTGCCACCCGGTCGCGTGTGGCGCATTGCCGGCGACGGCTTCGATTCCGGCGAGCGAGAAGCGCAGGCCGGCCGCTTGCCGCCGCGCATGGTGCGCCAGAAGCGCCGCGATCGCGCCGCGCCCGGCGACGGGATTGAAGAGCAGGTCGATGCCGCCGCCGCACGGCAGGCGGATGTCGAGATAGGGCGATCCGGCGCCGAAGCGGACGAGCCGGGGATGGCCGTCGGCAAGCGCCGCGACCGCTTCGGCGATCACCGCGGCCTCGATGCAGCCGCCCGAAAAGGAACCGAGATGGCGTCCGTCGGCGGCGACTGCCATCTGGGCGCCGATCGCGCGCGGCGACGATCCCTCGATCCCGGTCAGCGTGACGATGACAGCGCCGATGCCTTCGTCGACGCGCGCCAGCGCAAAGCCCAAAATATCGATGGGCGTCGCCGCGATCATGGTAACAGGCGGCTCATGGCGGCGGAAACCGGGGAAGCAGGGACGATGATCGAGGCGCGGGATGTTTGCGCGATACTGCTGGCGGCGGGCGGTTCGCGCCGTTTCGGCGACGCGGACAAGCTGCTCGCACCGCTGGCGGGGATGCCGATGGTCGTCCACGCGGCCGCGCGGATCGCCGATCTGGCACCGGGACGCCGGATCGCTGTCTGTCCGTCTGCCGATGGCCTGCTCGCGCGCCATCTCGCGCCGCTTGGTTTCGAGATCGCCGTCAATACCGACGAAGCCGCCGGATTGTCGCGCTCGCTCGCGCTCGGCATTGCCGAAGCGGCGCGTGGGCCTGCCGCGGCGGCGCTCGTCATGCTGGCCGACATGCCCTTCGTCACCACCGCCCACCTGCAGGCGTTGCGGGCGCGTTTCGATCCCGCAGACGCGCCCGTCGTCGCGTCGAGCGACGGGCACACCGCCATGCCGCCGGCGCTGTTCGCGCGGTCGCTGTTCGACCGGTTGCAGGCGGGCACCGGCGACCGCGGCGGCAAGGCGCTGCTCGCGAAGGCCGCGCTGGTCGGTGCGTCGCCCGCCGAGCTTGCCGATATCGACCGGCCCGGGGATATGGCGGGGCGGTGAACGCCGGCCGCGCTCATGCCATGTCCGGCAGCTTGTCGAGCAGCTTGTCGAGCGTGATCGGATAATTGCGCACGCGGACGCCGGTCGCATTATAGACCGCGTTGGCGACCGCCGCCGCGACGCCGCAAATGCCGAGTTCGCCGACGCCCTTCGCTTTCATCGGCGACGTGGTCGGATCGGCCTCGTCGAGGAAGATCACCTCCTGGTGCGGGATGTCGGCGTGGACGGGGACTTCGTAACCGGCGAGGTCGTGGTTGACGAAAAAGCCGAAGCGTTTGTCGACCGCCAGCTCCTCCATCAGCGCCGCCCCCGCGCCCATCGTCATCGCGCCGATCACCTGGCTGCGCGCCGCTTTCGGGTTGAGGATACGCCCCGCCGCGCACACCGCGAGCATGCGCCGGATACGGATCTCGCCCGTCGCCGCGTCGACGCCGACTTCGGCGAAATGCGCGCCGAAGGTCGATTGCTGATATTTGTCGGCGAGGTCGCCATATTCCATATTGTCCTCGGCGACGAGTTCGCCGTCCGCCGCCGCATCGCCCAGCGCGGCGCGCCGCCGCCCGGCCTTGACTTGGCCGTCGGCAAAGACCGCGTCGGCGGCATTCATGCCCAGTTTCTGCGCGACCGCTTCGCGCAGCTTCACGCACGCGGCATAGACCCCTGCGGTCGAGCTGTTGGCGCCCCATTGGCCGCCCGAGCCCGCCGACACCGGAAAGGCCGAATCGCCCAATTTCACCACGACCTTGTCGAGCGGCACGCCCATCATTTCGGCGGCGGTCTGCGCGACGATCGTATAGGTGCCGGTGCCGATGTCGGTCATGTCGGTCTCGACCGTCACGACGCCCGACCGGGCAAGGCGGACGCGCGCCGCCGATGGCCCGTTGAGGTTGTTGCGAAAGGCGGCGGCGACGCCCATGCCGACCAGCCAGCGCCCGTCGCGGGTCGTGCCCGGCTTCGCACTGCGTTTCGCCCAGCCGAATTTCTCGGCGCCGGTCTCGAGGCATTTGTTGAGCTGGCGCTGCGAAAAGGGGCGGCTCGGCTTTTCGGGGTCGACCTGCGTATCGTTCAGCACGCGCACCGCAACCGGGTCCATGCCCAGCTTTTCGGCCAGTTCGTCGACCGCGATTTCGAGCGCCATCAGGCCCGGGGCTTCGCCCGGCGCGCGCATCGCATTGCCTTCGGGCAGGTCGAGCACGGCAAGCCGCATCGCGGTCATCCGGTTTTCGCCGGCATAGAGCAGGCGCGTCTGCGCGACCGCCGTTTCGGGGCCGCCGCCGGGAAGGTCGCCCGACCAGCTTTCATGCCCGATCGCGGTCAGCTTGCCGTCCGCCGTCGCGCCGAGCCGGACGCGCTGGATCGTCGCCGGGCGGTGCGTCGTATTGTTGATCATCAGCGGCCGCGACAGCGCCACCTTGACCGGCCGCTTCGCGATTCTCGCGCCGAGCGCGGCGAGCAGGACATCGGCGCGGTTGAACAATTTTCCGCCGAAGCCGCCGCCGATATAGGGCGAATCGAAGCGGATATTTTCCTTGGGAATGCCCAGCGTCTTGGCCATGTCGCCGACCGACCAGGCGATCATCTGGTTCGACGTCCACACGGTCAGCTTGTCGCCCTCCCACGCCGCGATCGTCGCATGCGGTTCCATCATCGCATGGCTATGGTCGGGGGTGGTGTAGCGCGCGTCGACCTGCACCGGCGCGGCGGCGAAGGCGGCGGCGAAATTCCCGACGGCGCTGTCGGGCTCGGTCCCGAAGGACGCCTTCGGCTTGATCGCGGTGTCGACCGCAGCGGCAAGGTCGAACGCCCCCTTTTCGCGCGCATATTCGACGCGCACGAGCGCTGCGGCGGCGCGCGCCTGTTCGAACGTTTCGGCAACGATGAGCGCGATCGCCTGATGATAATGTTCGATTCCGGGCCCGCCGAGCAGCCTTGCGGTGTTGAAATCGCCCTTGCCCAGCGTGCCGGCATTGTCCGCCGTCACGATCGCGATCACGCCCGGCGCAGCTTTCGCGGCGTCGAGGGTCATCGATGCGATGCGGCCCTTGGCGATCGCGGCGCCGACGACGTAACCATAGGCCTGGTTGGCGGCGACGTCGTGGCGTTCATAGGCGTATGGCGCGGTGCCGGTGGTCTTGAGCGGACCGTCGATGCGGTTGGTGGGCTTGCCGACGACCTTCATCTGGTCGATCGGATTGGTCGTGGCGGGCGTGTCGAACTTCATGGCTCAACCTTTCGCTTGCGCGAGCACCCCGGCGAGCGTGCGCTCGACAAGGGGCAGCTTATAGGCATTTTCGTGGGTCGTCTTCGCGCCTGCCAGCAGGCCGGCGGCGACCGCCTTGGCGCCGCGCGGCAGGTCGGCTTCGGCCGCCTCGACGCGCCAGGGTTTGTAGCCGACCCCGCCCAGCGCGATGCGGCCCGTCCCGTCGGGCTGGACGATCGCACCGACAGAGATCAGCGCAAAGGCATAGGAGGCCCGGTCGCGGACCTTGTGATAGATATGCGTGCCGCCGACAGGTTTCGGCAGCGTGACCGCGGTGATCAGTTCGCCCGGCGCGAGCACGGTTTCGAGGTGCGGCGTCGTGCCCGGCGCGCGATAGAAATCGGCGAGGCGGATGCTGCGCGCCTTGCCGGCGGCATCGACCGTCTCGACCGCGGCGTCGAGCGCGCGCATCGCTACCGCCATGTCGCTGGGGTGGGTGGCGATACAGGCTTCGCTCGCGCCGACGACGGCGTGCAGGCGATTGAAGCCGCCGATCGCGGCGCAGCCGCTCCCCGCCTTGCGCTTGTTGCACGGCTGGTTGGTGTCGTAAAAATAGGGACAGCGCGTGCGCTGGAGCAGGTTGCCCGCGGTTGTCGCCTTGTTGCGAAGCTGGCCCGAGGCGCCCGCGACGAGCGCGCGCGACAGCAGGCCATAATCCTTCCGCACCCGCGCATCGCTGGCGAGGTCGGTGTTGCGCACCATCGCGCCGATGCGCAGCCCGCCTTCGGCCGTCGCCTCGATCTTGTCGAGCGCCAGCCGGCTGACGTCGATCAGGTGCGCGGGCGTCTCGATCTCGAGCTTCATCAGGTCGAGCAAATTGGTGCCGCCGGCGATGAATCGCGCGCCGGGGGTGCGGGCGAAGGCCGCCGTCGCGGCCGCAGGCGTTTCGACGCGTTCGTAGGTGAAGCTTCTCATGCCTTCGCTCCCGCCACATCGGTGATCGCGTCGATGATGTTCGAATAGGCGCCGCAGCGGCAGATATTGCCGCTCATCCGTTCGCGCAGCTCGGGCGCGCTGATCTGTGGCGCCGCGCCCAGATCGGCGGTCACATGGCTCGGCACGCCGGCCCTGATTTCGTCGAGGACGGCGACCGCCGAACAGATCTGGCCCGGCGTGCAATAGCCGCACTGATAGCCGTCATGCTCGATGAAGGCCGCCTGCATCGGATGCAGCTTGTCGGGCAGGCCGAGCCCCTCGATCGTGGTGATCCGGTCGCCCTCGTGCATCACCGCCAGCGTCAGGCAGCTGTTGATCCGGCGTCCGTCGACGATGACGGTGCACGCACCGCACTGGCCGTGGTCGCATCCCTTTTTGGTGCCCGTCAGCTGCAAATGCTCGCGCAGCGCGTCGAGCAGCGACGTGCGCGTATCGAGTTCGAGCTCGCGCGCGGTGCCGTTGACGTCGAAACGGACCTTTGCGGTCGGCGGCGACGCGGGTGTCGCAGCCGGCGCTGCGTCGGCACCGCCGGCCGGAACGATCGTCGCCGCGGCGACCGATGCCGCGCCGCCGACGAGCACGCCGCGCCGCGACAGGTCGAAGTCTCCGGGAGTCTGCATGTCATGCCTCCGATTTCTTACTGGTTGCCGGCGGGCGCAGACCCCGCGGGAAAGTCAGGCAGTCGATGCCGCACGGCTTTGTTGCCGCGTCGGCCAAGAATTTTCGGATTCTTGGGGCCTTGCTATCATATCGCCGGGCGGTCGAACAGCGCCCCCTACGCGGTTTCGCTAGCGGTCTTGCGCCGTGCGCCGGTTTTCCTTGAGCATGAGCGGAAGCCCGGCGGTGATCAGCACGACCTCGTCCACCGCGGCGGCGACCGACTGGTTCAGCAGCCCCGCCGCGTCGCGAAATCGCCGCGCCAGCGCATTGTCGGGCACGATGCCAAGGCCCACCTCGTTGGCGACGAGGATCAGCGTGCCGTCGAAGCGCGCGATCGCATCGCACAATCGCCGGCCGGCGCGCGCGGTATCGGCGTCGGCGAGCAGCAGGTTCGATACCCAGAGCGTCAGGCAATCGACGAGGAGGACCGCGCCCTTGCCCTCGTGGCCGGCGATAGCGTCGGGCAATTCGTGCGGCGCCTCGACCGTGGTCCAGCGCACATCGCGGTCGGCGCGGTGGCGCGCGATCCTCTCGCGCATCTCGTCGTCGAACGCTTCGGCGGTCGCGATGAAAAATGGCGCGCCGCCCGCCGCCTCGGCGCGCGCCTGTGCATAGCGGCTCTTGCCCGACCGCGCGCCGCCCAGCACGAACAGCGACGATCCGCTCATGCACCACCTCCCGCGATCCGCAGCATCGCGTCGATATCGGCGTGGCGGGCGAATTCGGCGGCGATGTCGTCGAGCGCGGCATCGACATCGGCGGCATAGTCGCGGCCGCTTCCCACGACGTCGATCCGCGCGAGTAGCGCGCGGCGCAGGTCGGGCGATGCGAACAGGCCGTGGAGATAGGATCCGATGACATTGCCGTCGGCGTTGATGGCGCCGTCGCGCGCGGTGCCGCCGAGCAGGGCAAAGGGAGTTTCGGTGCCCGGCCCGCGCGTTTCGCCCATATGCATCTCATAGCCTCCGACCGTCGCGCCCAGCGCATATCCCTCGACATGGTGCAGCCGCTTCGCCGGCGACAGGATCGTTTCGACGTCGAGCAGGTCGAGCCCTTCGACCTCGCCCGGCGCCCCCTCGATCCCCAGCGGATCGGCGATCCGGCGCCCGAGCATCTGGTAACCGCCGCACAGCCCGACAATCAGCCCGCCGCGCCGGTGATGCGCCAGGATGTCGATGTCCCAGCCTTCGGCGCGCAGCGCGGCGAGGTCGGCGATCGTCGCTTTCGATCCGGGCAGCACGATCATCGCCGCTTCGGCGGGGATCGGACGCCCCGGCGGGATCATCACGACTTCGACCCCCGGTTCGAGCTTGAGCGGGTCGAGGTCGTCGAAGTTCGAAATGCGCGGCAGGATGGGGCAGGCGATCATCCGCCGTCCCTCGTGCGGATCGGCCGCGCGTTCGAGGATCACCGCATCCTCGCTCGGCAGGCGCGCCGCCGCCTTCAGCCACGGGATGACGCCGAGCCCCTGCCAGCCGCTGCGCTTTTCGATTTCGCGATAGCCATCCTCGAACAGCGCCGGATCGCCGCGAAACTTGTTGATCAGGAAGCCGCGGATCATCGCGGCATCGTCGGTATCGATCACCGCGCGCGTGCCGACGAGCGAGGCGATCACCCCGCCGCGATCGATGTCGCCGATCAGCACCACGGGCACGTTCGCGGCGCGGGCGAAGCCCATGTTCGCGATATCGCCCGCGCGCAGGTTGATCTCGGCGGGCGACCCCGCGCCTTCGACGACGACGATATTGCACTGACGGCGGAGGCGTTCATAGCTTTCGAGCACTTCGGTCATCAGCGCGCCGCGCGCTTCGCGGAAATTGCCGCTGCCCAGCGTCCCGCGCACGCGGCCATGGACGATGAGTTGCGAGGTGCGGTCGGCCTGCGGTTTGAGCAGCACCGGGTTCATGTCGCTGTGCGGTTCGACCCGGCATGCGATGGCCTGCAACGCCTGCGCGCGCCCGATCTCGCCGCCGTCGACGGTGACGGCAGCATTGTTCGACATATTCTGCGGTTTGAACGGCCGGACGCGAAGCCCGCGGTGGAGGAGCGCGCGGCAGAGCGCGGCGACGAGTACCGACTTGCCGACGTCGGACCCGGTACCCTGCAACATCAGGGCAGCCATGTCGCACCTCCGGCAATGATCCACAGCAGCAGGCAGGCGCGCAGATAGACGGCGAGCGCGCGGTCGATCTCTTCGCCGCCCGCGTCGCTGTTGCCGTCACCGATCCATGGCTTGTCGTGCATGACCCCGTCATAGGCGACCGGCCCCGCGATCCGAAGCCCCAGTGCGCCCGCCATCGCCGCTTCGGTCCAGCCGGCGTTGGGCGAGGCATGTTTGCGCGCGTCGCGCCGCAGGACGCGCCATCCGCCGCCGCCTGCGAGGCAGATCAGCCCGCCAGCCAGCCGCGCGGGAATCCAGTTGGCGAGATCGTCGGTCCGCGCCGCCGCCCAGCCGAAGGCGCGCCAGCGTTCCTCGCGGTGGCCGATCAGGCTGTCGGCGGTGTTGATCGCCTTATACGCCCACACGCCGGGCAGGCCGAGCAGGAGCAGCCAGAACAGCGGCGCGGCGATGCCGTCGCAGAAGCTTTCGGCGAGGCTTTCGATCGCGGCGCGCGCGACCCCGGCTTCGTCGAGCGCAGCGGTATCGCGCCCGACGATCAGGCCGACGGCGGCGCGCGCGCCGGGCAGGTCGCCGGCATCGATCCGGTCGCCGACCGCGCGGACATGGTCGAACAGGCTGCGCTGCGCGAGCGCGGGCCAGGCGAGGACCGCGGCCCCGATCCAGCTCCAGTGGCCGAAGATGTGGCGCAGGGCCTGCTGCGCCGCCCAAGCGAGGCCGCCCGCGACGAGCAGCAGGAGGAGCAAAGTCAGCGCGCCATAGGCGCGCCGCGCGGCAAAGCTGCTCGCGCTCCGGTTCCAGCGCGCCTCGCACGCATCGATGATGCGCGCGAACAGCCCGACGGGGTGACCGATGCGACGGAAGAGCGCCTGCGGCCAGCCGAGTGCGGCGTCGAGCGCCAACGCGGCGAGCGCGACCGGATCAGCCATTGGCGAGCGCCGCGCCCAGCCGGGCGAGCGTGTCGGCATCGGCGGGCAGCCCGATGCGCAGCCAGCGTGGCTCGTCGCCGAAAGGGCGGGTCAGGATGGCGCGCCGGGCGAGGCGATCGAACAGCGCGTGCGCGTCGCCGGTTTCGATCAGGCGGAACAGCGGACAGGCGCCGATGGGCCGAAAGCCCCGCCGCATGAGCAGGGCGTCGAGCGTCGCTGCGGTTTCGGGCAGGCGCCGCCGCGTGTCTGCGATCCAGTCGGCGTCGGCATAGGCGGCGGTGCCGATCGCGATTGCCGCTGCGGACAGCGGCCACGCGCCGATCCGTTCGCGCAGCATCGCGGCAATGGCCTGCGGGCCGATGACGAAGCCGAGTCGAACACCCGCGAGCCCGAAGAATTTGCCGAACGAACGAAAGACGATCAGCTTTCGCCTGTCATCGACCGACGCCGCGATGCTGAGCGCCGGATCGGCGTCGGCAAAGGCCTCGTCGACCAGCAGCCAGCCGTCGCGGCGCGCCAGCAGGTCGCGCATCGCGTCGGCGGGAACCGCGCGGCCGTCGGGGTTATTGGGGTTGGCGAGGATCAGGGTGCCCGTCGCGCGCTGCGCTTCGTGCCAGTCGACCGGATCGCTGCCGGCGACCATCGCGCCATGCGTGCGATATCCGGGGGCGACATGCTGCGCGCGCCCGTCGATGAGCGTACCGATGAGCCGCAGCCCGATCTCGGTCCCCGGCACCGCGCAGACGAAGCGTGGATCGACCCCGAAAAAGGCCGCAGCGACGGCTTCGAGCCGCGCGAGCGCCTGCGGATCGGGCAGCCGCTGCCAGTCGACAGCCATGTCCGCGGCGACGGGCCATGGGTGCGGGTTGATGCCCGTCGACAGGTCGATCCAGTCGCCGTCTCCGAAATATTGCCGTGCGGCCTCGATGTCGCCGCCGTGCCAGGTCCATGCGTCGGTCATGCGGCGTGCGCCAGCAGCAGCGCGGCGGCGAGCAGCAGGCTTTCGCTGACCTCGATCCCCGCTCCATGCCCGTCGCCCGAAATGCCCCCGATCCGCCGCATCAGCCACCATCCCCAGAACAGGAAGACCAGCGGCGCGATCAGCAGCGACGGCGACGCCCATGCGGCTGCGATCAGCAGCGCGCCGCAGATCAGGAAATCGACCGGGCGCACCGCGCCCCGGAAGCGCGATCCCAGCCCCGCATGCAGGTCGGGCAGCGCGCGCGACCAGAGCAGCGGACCGATCCGCGCCGCGAAGGGAACCAGCGCGATCGCGACGAACATCCCGTGATCGATCGCAGCGTGCAGCAGCACCAGCTTGGCGATCAACTGCAGCGCGATGGCGACCACGGCGAAGCTGCCCGCATGGGGGTCGCCGAGCACCGCGAGCAGCCGGTCGCGGTCCTTATGCGCCGCGCCGCTCGCATCGGCGATGTCGCCCAGCCCGTCGAGGTGCAGCGCGCCGGTCACGGCGACCCAGAGGAGGAGCGCACACAGCGCGCCCGTCCACGGGTCGATCCGCGCCCCGGCCCAGCCGCCCGCCGCGACCATCGCGCCGATGATCAGCCCGACCGCGGGGAACCAGCGCATCGATGCTGCGAACTCGTCGCCCGACACCGTAATACGCGGGGTCGGCAGCCGCGTCAGGAACTGGATCGCGACGATCAGCCCTTTCATCGCGCAAGGCCGGTGATCTGCGCGGCGGGGGCTTCGCCCGGCCAGATGCGGAGCGACAGGCGCGCGGCACAGGGCAGGTCGAACGCCCAGAGCTGGCGCTGGTCGAACCCGCACAGGATATGGAGCGCCGCGCGCATCGCGCCGCCATGCGTGACGACGAGCGTCGGTACCGGCGCGAGGTCGGCGATCGCGGCGGCAATGCGCGCCACGAGCACCGACCAGCGCTCGCCCCCGGGGGGCGGGTTTGCGTCGGGGTCGTCGTGGAAACGGTGCAGCGCCCCGGCATCGACGGCGCTCGCCGGCTGGCCGTCCCAGTCACCGAAATCGAGTTCGCGCCAGCGCGGATCGACAAAAAGCGTCAGGCCGGTCGCTGCGGCGATCGCGTCGCCCGCGGCGCGGCAGCGGTGAAGGTCCGATGCGATCAGGCGTTCGATACCAAGATTCCAGGCCTGCGCTGTGCAGGCGGCGACGCCTTCGGCGGTGGGCGCCCCGTCGGTGCGCCCCATCAGCAGGCCCGGCGTTTCGGGCGCGCCGTGACGCAGCAGGTGAAGCGCGAAGCCGGTCACAGCGATTCCGATACCGCTGCCTCGGCAAAGGTCGCCATCCGGTCGTGCGCGGCGAGCGCGCTGCGGACGATATTGGCGGCGACCGCCGCGCCGCTGCCCTCGCCCAGCCGCATGTCGAGCGACAGCAGCGGATCGAGCCCGAGCAGAGCGAGCAGGCGGCGGTGCCCCGGTTCGGCCGAGCAATGGCCGGCGATGCAATGGTCGACGATCGCCGGATTCTCGGCCGCGAGCGGCGCGATCGCCGAGGTGCAGATGAAACCGTCGAGCAGCACGGGCACCCCCGATTGGCGTGCGCGCAAGATCGCGCCCGCGAGTGCCGCAATCTCGCGCCCGCCGACGCGGCGGAGCGTCTCGAACGCCGATCGCGGCGCGTCGCGGTGGAAGGCGAGTGCGCGTTCGATCACCGCGACCTTGCGCGCGACACCATGCCCGTCGACCCCGGTTCCGGGGCCCGCCCAACCGGCCACGCTCCCCGCGAAGCTGCGCGCGCAAAGCGCGGCGGCGGCGGTCGAATTGCCGATGCCCATTTCGCCGAGGATGATCAGGTCGAGGCCGGCGTCGACCACCGCCGCGCCGCGGTTCAGCGCGTCGAGACACTCGGCCTCGCTCATCGCGGCCCCGACCATGAAGTCGGCGGTCGGCCGGTCGAGGTCGAGCGCGACGACGGCGAGTTCGAGCCCCGCTGCGTCGGCCAGCGCGTTGATCGCCGCGCCGCCGGCCGCGAAATTGGCGACCATCTG
The DNA here is from genome assembly GCF_035944815.1 of Sphingopyxis sp. Taxonomy (GTDB): domain Bacteria; phylum Pseudomonadota; class Alphaproteobacteria; order Sphingomonadales; family Sphingomonadaceae; genus Sphingopyxis. The sequence continues at coordinate 189,592 of NZ_DASZAU010000003.1, read as the reverse complement.
CGCGGTGACGCCGGGCGGAAAGGCGCTGACGCCGTGGACGGTCACACCGTGATTGCCCGCGAAGATCGCGGCGCGCGCGCGGTCGATCCGCGGACGTGGCTTGCCCCGCCAGCCCGCGAAGAAGACCGCGATCTCCTCGAGCCGGCCGAGCGACCCCGCCGGCTTGGTGAGCTCGCCCTGCCGCACGCGCGCATCGGCGGCCGCGCCGGCATCGGGTTTGCGAAGATCGGCGAGCGCGGCCTCGAAGGCCTGGACGGAAGCAAAGCAGGTCATTCGGCGACAAATCCTGGTGGCGGGGTGCGGGTGATGAAATGGCCTTTGACCCCGTCGGGCCACAGCGACCAGGCGACGCGGCCATGCTCGCTCGCGGCGTAATGCACCGCATAGTCGAGGATCGCGCGCGCGGACTCCTCATCGCCCTGAAAACGGCCGAGCACATAGCCGACCTTGTCGGGCGCGCGCAGGTGGACGGTGCAATGGTCCTGGCATGCGAAGAGGCACGCCATTTCCTGCACCGCGATGCCGGCGTAGCGCGGTTCACTCTGCTGGAGCTGCTTCATTTCCTCGGCCAGCCGCGCGCCGCCGCGCACGCCGTCGGCGTCGACCTGCGCCGTGCGGCTGTGGCGGCAGGTGTTGCACACCACGACTGCAGGGCCCGGGTCGACGCGCGTTAGCATCAGGCGGTCGCCGCCTGCGGCGGCGCGGGAACGCCGACCGCGACGAGCGCGCGATAGAGCGCGTAAAGCCCGATCAGGATCGCGGCATTGCGCAGGAACTGCTCGGCAAGCAGATCGGGCGCCATCACCGCATGCAATCCGCCGAGCACCAGCGCCCAGCAGAGGATGATAGCCTTGAACGCGGTGAAGCCCGCAGCATAGGCGAGGCCGAGCCGCGCCGCGACCGAACGGTAACGGAGCGCGCCGAGCGCGGCATAGCTTGCCAGCGCCGATCCGACCGCAGCCGTCGCCAGCCCGGCGCCCCATGCCAAAGTGCTGCCATCGCGCGGATAGCCGAGCAGGACGAAACCGACGAGCTGGCTCGCCGCCCACGCTATGACCATCAGCGCCAGCCCGTCGCGGCGGCGCATATGCACCGCCGCGAGCGCCGCGAGCGAAGGGAAGGGCGTCGCGCAGCCGAGTGCGAGCGTCGTCACGCTGCTCGCGGCGGTGAGCAGCGTCACCCACAGCGCCGAGGCGCTCCGCCCGGACAGCGCCGCCATCAGAAGCGACCCCGGATGCCGGCGTAGAGGCTGCGCCCGATCGAGCCATAGCGGAACGCGGTCATATATTGCTCGTCGAAGACATTTTCGGCGCGCGCGAACAGCTTGACCGCGTCGGAGAGCGCAAATTCGGCGCGCAGGTCGACGAGCGTATAATCGTCGAGCTGCGTCGCGTTGCTCGCATTGTCATAGCTCTTGCCCGACCAGCGCAGCGCGGCGCCGAGTTCGAGCCCGAAGCCGAAGGCATAGCTCGCCGACGCATTGGCGGTGTTGCGCGGCCGGCGCGGCAGCCATTTGCCGAAATTATTACCGGGCGACCGGTCCTCGGCGACGATCCAGCTATAGTTACCGCCGATCGTCAGTCCGCCGAGGCTCAGCGCCGCGGCCGCCTCGATGCCATGCGCTTCGCTGCGCGCAACGTTGAGATAATAGCCAAAGCGCGGGGTCGGCGGGCTGCTGCCAGGGACAAAGCACATCGGATCGGTCGAGGGCGACGAACAGCCGTTATAGACGATCTGGTTCTTCGTCGTGCGGTCGAACCAGCTCGCGCCGACCACGAGCCTCCGATCGAACAGATGCTGTTCGATGCCGGCTTCCCATCCATGTGCTTCCTCGGGGTCGAGCCCGACATTCCCATATTCGCTGAACAGCTGGTACAGCGACGGCGCCTTGAAGCCTTCGCCATAGCTAGCGCGCAGCACGGTGCCGGTCGAAAGCCGCCACGCGCCGCCCGCCGCGAACAAGGTCTGTCCGCCATAACGGTCATGATCGTCATAGCGCACCCCGCCGTTCAGCGTCAGCCCGTCGAGCGGTTCGACGCTGAGCTGGCCATAGACGCTGGTCAGCTCGGCCTTGCCGCGCGCAAAGGCCGGCACCGGCGTTGCCAGCGACGCCGAAGGCGAGCGGCTGCGGAAGGTCGAGCGCTCATTCTCGACCCCGAAAATCGCGGTGATGCGGTCGGTCAAGTCGAAGCTGCCCTGATATTCCCAGCGCTTGTTCTTGCCGTCGGCTTCGAAACTGCGCGGTCGCGCGCGATCGGGGTTGAAATTGTCGCGATTGGTGTCGGTATAGGCATAGGCGACGCGGTTGCGGAAGCGCCCGCCGACGAGGTCGAAATTGAGCCCCGCATAGCCGACGAACTCCTTGTTCAGCCCATAATCCTTGCTGTCGGTGTTGAACCCGTCGAATTCGACGCGGCCGCTCGAATAATAGCCGCGCACTTCGGCGCTGATATTGTCGGCGAGCGCGAGTTCGGCGCGGCCCGCGACGCTGTGGTTGCGATAGCCGTCGCGCTCGACCCCGCCGAATGCCTTGGCGTGCGATGAAATGCCGTCGGTCGTGAAACGCTGGCCGCCGATGCGCCAGGCGAGGGGGCCGGTGCGGCCGCCGATCGCGGCGCGCGCGCTGACCGTCTCGCGCGATCCCGCTTCGACGTCGAAGCTGCCCTCGATCGATTTTTCGGGCGATGCGGTCACGACATTGACCACGCCGCCGATCGCCTGACTGCCCCAAAGGATCGATTGCGGGCCGCGCAGTACCTCGATCCGCGAAATGTCGCCGGCGAGCAGGTTGGTGAAGTTGAAGCCGCCGCCGGTCGACGATGGATCGTTGAGCTTCACGCCGTCGATCACGACGACCGTATGTTCGGATTCGGCGCCGCGAATGCGCAGCGAGGTCGAGGTGCCGTAACCGCCGTTGCGCGAAATGCTGATCCCCGGTGTGCGGAGCAGCAATTCGGTCACGCCGATATCCTGTGCGCGGTCGATCGCCGCCTTGTCGAGCACGGCGACCGACGACGGGATTTCGTCGAGCGTCAGCGGCGCGCGCGTCGCGGTGACGATGATGCTGTCGCCATCGGCGGCGACGGCGTGCGCGGCCGCCTCGTCGGCTGACGCGGCGGAGGATGCCGCGACGGCGGCAAGGCAGATCGAACTTCGGAAAATGGTCTTGAACATCGGGTACCCCATCGACAAGGCCGCTCATATGCGCGGTCGATGGGGCGTCCTTCGGGGACGCACGACATCGCCCGCGCGCATGCGCAGCCGGCTTTGTCGTCATGCGGGTTCACCCCCGTCCGCCCGGCACACCCTGTCCGCGCGAAAGACGACGGCGACGGGCAGGTCTCCTGGCTTGCGGGTCAGCGCCGCTCGGCCGCCTTCTCGGGACCGAAATCCCAATGGCAATTGGCCGATGGCTCGCCGCGTACAGTTGCAGGGGCAGCCGGGGTTTTCCCGTTCCCTATTAATCCCCGTCGCCGGGGAACCTGTCGCTTGCCGCGGCCGTTAGCCGCATTTCGCGGCCGCGGTCAATCGTGCTGATAGGACAGGGGCTCAGAACAGGCCGGGCAATTCGCGCTGCGCCGCGCTTGGCCGCTCGGGCATCAGCATCTGCGGTGCGGACGGCGCCGCCGCGCTGCTCCGCCGTGCCGCCGCGCCAGCGCTCGCATCGGCGATCCGCGTCGTGCAGCTGCGGCCCGCCAGAAAATCGATCGCGGCGCGGATCGACGGTTCGCGCGGGTCGCCCAGCGGGAAGTTCGGGTCGTCGCCGGCGGCGCAGCTGTTCGTAATCTTCGACGCCAGCCCGTCATAATAATCGCTCTGGCCGGATGCATTGCCGGTGGCAAAGGCGACCACGCGCATCCGGTCGTCGCATTCGGCCTTGTCGAGCGCGATCTGGCCGACGGGTTTGCCATAGGTGTTGTTGCCGACCAGCGTCATGTTGGTGCCAAGATAAGGCAGCATCGAATTGATCACGAGTTCGCTCGCCGATGCGGTCGATCCGGTACCGATGAAGGCGATGCGCGTCGGCGCGATCGATTCGGGCTGGGCCGCGAAATAATGCACATCGTCATTGCCCGCCGCTTTCGACGGCCGGAACCGGGTTTGCGAGAATATCTCGCTCGAATTGCGGTTGCGGCCGAGCAGGTCGCCCATCAGTTCGGCGGTCGAAACCAGCCCGCCGCCATTGTAGCGGAAATCGATGACGATGTCGGTTACGCCCTGGTTGCGGAAATTCAGGAAGGCGGCGCGCAGCTGCGGGTTGGCCGACGAGATGAAGGTGCGCAGGTTGATATAGCCATAGTTGCGCCCACCCTCGGTGATGATCTTGGCGCCATAGCGGCCCGAGATCGGGTCGAGGTTGTAGTCGGCCTTTACGACCGTGAGGTCGCGCGGGGTACCGCTGGGGTCGGTGACCCTCAGCACGCGCGACACGCCGGGATCGTTCGGTCCCAGCGCATTGGTGATCCCGGCGGTGCCTTCGGACGCGACGATGTTCGCGATCGTGCGCAAATTGCCGCTGCTGGTTCCGATCGCGACGATCGCCCAGCCGCGATCGATCCCCGCGTTCAACGCCGGCGCGCCTTCATAGGCTTCGGCGACGATCACGCGCTGGTTGACCGCATCATAGGCCATGCGGATGCCGAATCCGGCGCTCGATCCGCTCGAAAAGAAGGCGTTCTCCTCGGCGATCGAGGTGATATAGGTGAAATAACGGTCTTTTCCGAGCGCGCGGGCGGGGGCGACCAGTGCGTCGATATAGGTTTCGACGTTGCTATAGCTTGCCGCGTTGACGCCGGTCGCGACGTCGGCGGGGAACAGATACCATTCGTCGATCACCCCTTTGGCAAAGACCTGCCGCGCCGAAAGGCCGCAACTGGCTGTCGGGGTCGGCGTGGGTGTCGGGGTGACGGTGACCGGGCCGCCTCCGCCGCTCGAACCGCCTCCGCCGCCGCACGACGCCAGCATCAGCGCGGCCAGCGTTACCGCCGTCACCGATTGTTTCGACCGACCCATCATCTTCTCCCCGGTTCTGCCTATCGACTATTCCGTATCGCCATCTCCACGCTCGCGGCGACCCTTGAAACCCTGCGCGATCACATAAAGCTCGGGCGATCCCTTGCGGCTCGCCGGTGGCTTGGCGTGCTTCACCGTCGTAAAATTCTGCTTGAGGACGGTCAGCAGCTCGCGGTCGGCGCCGCCGGCAAACACCTTGGCAACGAACGCGCCGCCGGGCTGCAAATTCTGCACCGCGAAGTCGGCGGCGGTTTCGGCGAGGCCGATGGTGCGGAGGTGATCGGTCTGCGGATGGCCTACGGTGTTCGCCGCCATGTCCGAAATGACGAGGTCGGGCGCGCTGCCCAGCGCCTCGATCAGCGCATCGGGGGCGGCGTCGTCCATGAAATCCATCTCGAGGATTTCGACGCCCTCGATCGGTTCGCAATGGAGCAGGTCGATCCCCGCGACGCGCGCGCGCGGGTTCGCCTTGCGCACCACCTGCGACCAGCCGCCCGGCGTGATGCCCAGGTCGACGACTGCGCGGGATTTTTTGAGGAAACCGAATTTCTCGTCGAGTTCGATCAGCTTGTACGCGGCGCGCGAGCGATAGCCTTCGGCCTGCGCGCGGCGCACATAGGGATCGTTCAATTGCCGCTGCAGCCAGCGCGTCGACGACACGCTGCGCTTGCGCGCGGTCTTGACCCGCACGTGCAGGCCGCCGCGACCCGAGCCGCCGCCCTTTCCGCCGGCCGCACTCATTTGCGATACTCGCGGCGGGTGACGGGAATGTCGCGGCCCTGCATCGCCAGCGTGCGCAATATGCCCTCGCGGATGCCGCGGTCGGCGACGCCGACGCGTACGGCGGGCCACAGGTCGATGATGCTTTCGAGGATCGCGCAGCCGGCGACGACCAGGTCGGCGCGTTCGCGGCCGATGCACGCGATTTCGGCGCGGTCGGCGATGCTGGCATCGGCCAGCCGGCGGCTGATGTCGCGCATTGCGTCGCACGGCACGACCAGCCCGTCGACCGCGCGGCGATCGTATCGCGGCAGGTCGAGGAAGACGCTGGCGAGCGTCGTCACGGTGCCGCTGGTGCCGAGCAGGCGGAGCGGCTGTCCGGCAAAACGTTCGGCGCGCGCGGCAAAGGCGGCAAAGGCGTCGCGCGTCACGTCGCGCATGTGCGTATAGGCGGCCTGCCGCCCGGCGAGGCTGTCTTCGGGCAGCGGCGCATGTTCGGTGAGCGAGACGACGCCCCACGGCACGCTGATCCAGTCGTGGATCTTCACGTCATGATCGGTAACGTCGACGTGCATCAGCTCGGTCGATCCGCCGCCGATGTCGAAGATCAGCGCCGGGCCTTCGCCGGGCTCCATCAGATTGTGGCAGCCGAGAACCGCAAGCTTCGCTTCTTCGGCTGCCGAGATGATGTCGAGCACGATGCCCGTCTCGCGCCGGACGCGTTCGGCGAGTTCGCGGCCGTTGCTGGCGCGGCGGCACGCTTCGGTCGCAACCGCGCGCGACAGCGACACATGGCGGCGGCGCAACTTGTCGGCGCAGATCGACAGCGCCGCGACGGTCCGGTCCATCGCCGCCTGGCTGATCTTGCCGGTGCCGTGCAGCCCTTCGCCAAGGCGCACGATACGCGAAAAGGCGTCGATGACGACCAGTTCGCCATTCTGCGGCCGTGCGATCAGCAGTCTGCAATTATTGGTGCCGAGATCGATCGCGGCATAGCTGCGCGGCCGGATGATCGGCATCGGGCGCGCGTCGCCGCCTGCCCTGTTTCGTCCTTTCGCCGCCGGCCCCGTCCTTGAATCCGGTCGCGGCGGTCGCCCTGATGGCGCTGCCATTTGCCGCATGGCTTGTATTACCTGTTCTGCTCACGCGTCCGCAAAACCGCGAACGTGCACTTGGGGGCGAGATTAGGCCTCCGGCGCGGTATTGGCAAGCGCCGCCTCCGGCACAAAGAACACCCCGCCCGGCGCAGGCCGGACGGGGCAAAAGGGGAGAGGAAATTATTGGGGGTCGGGACAGCCTCTTAACGGCAGCCGTCATTCCCCTTGTCGATCGCGCGGCCAGCGAGGGCACCGACGGCGCCGCCGATGATGGTGCCGACCGTACGGTCGCCACGACCGGCAATTTCGTGACCGGCAAGGCCGCCTGCGATCGCACCGATCACGGTACCGCCCGTGCCCTTGTCGCACTGGCGATAGCTGCGGCGGTCGCCACGATAGTAACGACGGTCGTTGCGGTAATCGCGGCGGTTGTCGCGGCGATAGTCGCGGCGGTCGTAGCGACGGTCATCGCGGTCATAGCCGCTGTAATAGCTCGAATAGCCGTCACGGTCGTAATAACCGTTCTGCGCTGCGGCGGGGGCCGCCATGCCCAGAGTCGCGGTGGACATCAGGGCGGCGATCGAGAGGGTCACCATCTTTTTCATCGTCGTTCTCCTTCTTTCGTCGTTGGGCCCTTCTGGGCGTTGTCGATGAAGCCCTTATGGGTGATTCGCATTGAGCGAAGCCTGAACATCATTGTTGGCTGGCGTTCAGCTTCGGGGCCCGAAATGCTTCCCTTTCATGGCGGGCGCCCTTAACCCACGGGCGATGCGCCGCCTGTTCTTCGCTGCCCTGATCTTCCTTGCCCTCGGTCCGGTGCCGGGGACCACGCTCCGCTTTCCCGAGCCCGACCTGACCCAGCGGGCGGCCGCACGCGTGCTGCTTTTCGCGCCGCAGGATGCGGGCATGCTGCGCTTCGTCCGCGGCTGGCGCCTCATCAGCCCGCACAGCCGTTTCGGCGGCTTTTCGGCGATCGCACGGACCGGGCCCGATGCGTTCCTGCTGGTCGGCGACAATGGCTATCGGACCCGGCTGCGGATCGACGCCGCCGGCCGCGTGTCCGATATGCGGATCGACGCGCTGCCGACCCCCGACGGGCGCCCGCCGCGCAAGACGATGGTCGATTCGGAGGCGCTTGCGCTCGATCCCGCTAGCGGCCGCGCATGGATCGCGCTCGAGGGGATCAACCAGATCTGGCGGCTCGACCCCGACCTTTCGACGATCGAGGCGCGCCGCAAGCTGCCCGGGCCGCGCTGGCCGGCGAATCGCGGCCCCGAAGCGATGGCGCGGCTCGCCGACGGGCGGACGGTCGTTTTTTCGGAGGACGCCGACGCCGATCCGCGCGGGCGTGCGGCGTTGCTCTTCACCGGCGATCCCGCCGAGCCGGGCGCGGAGCCGATTCGATTCTTCTACGCGTCGGACGGGCGCGGGCTGGTCAGCGACGCCGCGCCGCTTCCCGACGGGCGCATCCTGCTCATCCACCGGCGGCTGGGGTTCGATCCCGTGTTCACCACGATCATCGCGATCGTCGACCCCGCCGACATCGCCAAGGATGCCGTGGTTCGTGCGCGGACGATCGGCCGCGTCCCCGTGCCGCTCGCCGAAAACTACGAAGGCGCGGCGGTGTCGGTCGAGCAGGGGCGCACCTGGCTATGGATCGTCGCCGACAATAATTTCAACGTCTGGCAGCGCAGCCTGCTGCTGCAATTCGAACTCGTCGACCTGCCGCCGCGAAAGGCGCCGGACAGCAAAAAGGCCGCGCGGAAACCGGCGGCCTGATTGCGTTAGCGATTTGAAAGCGCTTAAGCGGCCTTTTCGGCCAGCTTCTTCGCGACTTCCTTCTTCACCTTGCGGGCGTTTGCCGACAGCTGGTCGTCGCCGGCCTTCAGCAGCCAATTGTCGAGGCCGCCATTATGTTCGACCGAACGCAGGCCGTGGGTCGACACGCGCAGCTTGACGCCCTTGCCGAGCGCGTCCGACAGCAACGTCACATTCTGCAGATTGGGCAGGAAGGTGCGCTTGGTCTTGTTGTTGGCGTGGCTGACATTGTGGCCAACCTGGCGGCCCTTGCCGGTCAGTTCGCAGATGCGCGACATCGTCTTCGTCCTCGTCAAAAAAATTTCGGATCGGCGTCCGGGCACTCCCCGCAAAACGGGCAGAACAGGACCGGAGTGAGCCGGGAAAGGCGCGCGCTTATCGGCTTGCCGGAGATTCGTCAAGCGAATAGGGCGCTTTTATGCCCTCGTTTCCGCTCCCCGAACCCATGCGCCGCGCGCTCGATCTTGCGCGTATCGCCGCCGAATGGGGCGAAGTGCCCGTCGGCGCGGTGATCGTCAAGGACGGGGCGATCATCGCCGAGGGCCACAACCGCCCGCGCGAATCGCACGATCCGACCGCGCATGCCGAAATCGTCGCGATTCGGGCGGCGGCGGCGAAGCTCGGCAACGAACGGCTCGACGGCTGCGACCTCTATGTGACGCTCGAACCCTGCGCGATGTGCGCCGGGGCGATCGCCCATGCGCGAATCGCACGCCTCTATTATGGCGCCGACGATCCCAAAGGTGGCGCGGTCGTCCACGGCCCGCGCATCTTCGCGCAGCCGACGATCCACCATCGGCCCGACGTCTATGACGGGATCGGCGAGAATGAAGCGGCGGCATTGTTGAGGGATTTTTTCGCCGCGCGGCGGTGACGACGGCGGTCCGTTTCGGGGTGGTGAGCGGACGTTGAGATTGTGAACTGATTTCCCTTCCCGCTTGCGGGAGGGGCAGCGAGGCTTGCGAGCTTGCTTGCTAGCCGCAGCGGGGTGGGCTGATCGCGGTGTTGCTGCCCACCCCCGACCCCTCCCGCAAGCGGGAGGGGAGAATGAGCGTCCGCAACCGGTCGTTACCTGTCGCTACTCCCTAAAACCTCATTCACCCACGCGGGCACCAGCGCCGTCGCCGGGCCGTGCCGCGCCTCGTCGAACCAGTAGCTGCCCTGGCTCGGCTCCATATTGAGTTCGAGCGTCCGTGCGCCCGACGCGCGTGCCTCGCGCACAAACCCCGCGGCGGGATAAACCGCGCCCGACGTCCCGATCGACACGAACAGGTCGGCGCGGTTCAGCGCGTGATAAATCTCCTCCATCCGGTACGGCATCTCGCCGAACCAGACGATGTCGGGCCGCAGATATCCGGCCATACCGCACGCGCTGCACGTCGGGCGGTCCAGCAGCGGCCCCGTCCAGGGCACGCGGTTGTCGCACGCGGTGCACCAGGCGTTCAGATGCTCGCCGTGCATATGGATCAGCCGCTTCGCCCCCGCGCGTTCGTGGAGATCGTCGACATTCTGCGTGACGATCAGCAATTCGCCCCGCCATTCGGCATCGAGCCGCGCGAGCGCCTCATGCGCGGCGTTCGGCGCCTTCGTCTGGATCGCTTCGCGGCGCATGTCGTAAAATCGCAGCACGAGATCGGGGTCGCGCGCAAAGGCTTCGGGCGTCGCGACATCCTCGACGCGATGCTGTTCCCACAGGCCGCCGCCGTCGCGAAACGTGTCGATGCCGCTTTCGGCGGACACGCCGGCGCCGGTCAGGATGACGATATTCTGGATCGAGGACATGTCTGCTCCGTTCGTCCTGAGCTTGTCGAAGGACCGCTCTTCCTCTTATGGCGTGATGGAACAAGGACGGCCCTTCGACAAGCTCGGGGCGAACGGGGATTTGCATCATGACCAGTATCGGCATCATCGGCAGCGAAGGGCGGATGGGCGTCGCGCTCGCCGCCGCGATCGCCCAGGCGGGACAACAGGGCGGCGGCGTCGATCGCGGCGGCAATGTGCTGAAACTCGCCAGCGAAAGCGACGTGCTCGTCGATTTCTCGTCGCCCGCGGCGCTCGAAGCGACGCTCGACGCGTGCGTGGCGGCGCAAAAGCCGATCGTGATCGGGACGACCGGGCTCGAGGAGCGCCATCATTACCTGATCGACGACGCCGCAAAGGATATTGCGGTGCTCCAGACGGGCAACACCTCGCTCGGCGTCACCCTGCTCGCGCATCTGGTGCGCGAGGCGGCGACGCGGCTCGACGCCGGCTGGGATATCGAGGTGGTCGAGATGCACCACCGGATGAAGGTCGATGCGCCGAGCGGCACCGCGCTGCTGCTCGGGCAGGCGGCCGCCGAAGGGCGCAGGATCAGTCTCGAAACGGGCGCCGAACGCGGCCGCGACGGCATGACCGGTGCGCGCGGACGCGGCAACATCGGCTTCGCGTCCTTGCGCGGCGGCACCGTCGCGGGCGACCATGACGTGATTTTCGCGGGCGACGAGGAAATGATCACCCTGTCGCACCGCGCCGAAAACCGCATGATCTTCGCGCGCGGCGCGGTGCGTGCGGCGCTGTGGCTGTTGAACCAGAAGCCCGACCGCTACACTATGCCGCAGGTGCTCGGGCTGAACTGACCGTCATGAAAAAGGCCGACATCTTCGAATTCTACCGCCGCCTCGCCGAGCTCAATCCGAGCCCAGAGACCGAGCTCGAGTTCGGCAACACCTATCAGTTGCTCGTCGCGGTCGTGCTGTCGGCGCAGGCGACCGACGTCGGGGTGAACAAGGCGACGCGGCTTCTTTTCCAGCAAGTGAAGACGCCGCAGCAGATGGCAGACCTCGGCGAAGAGGGGTTGAAGCAGCACATCAAGACGATCGGACTGTTCAACGCGAAGGCGAAAAACGTCATCGCGCTTTCCGAAATCCTAGTTCGCGATTTCGGCGGCGCGGTGCCCGCCGACCGCGACACGCTTGTCGAGCTGCCCGGCGTCGGGCGCAAGACCGCCAATGTCGTGATGAACTGCGCCTTCGGGGCGGAGACCTTCGCGGTCGACACGCATATCTTCCGCGTCGGCAACCGCACCGGCCTCGCGCCGGGCAAGACGGTGCTTGCGGTCGAAAAGAAGCTCGAGAAGGAAACGCCGGCGCCGTTCCGCGTCGGCGCTCACCACTGGCTGATCCTGCACGGCCGTTACATCTGCAAGGCGCGCACGCCTGAATGCTGGCGCTGCCCCGTCGACGACCTCTGCCGCTACAAGCCCAAGACCCCGGCGCCGAAAGCAAAAAAGGCGGCGTGACGTGAGGCGCGGCGTGGGATGGTGAGCCCGCCGCGCGGTCAGACCAGCGACTTCAGCCGGTCGATCCCCGTCGCCTCGCGAACGATGCGCGCCGCGAGCGCACTTCCGTTCGCGGCATTGGTGAAGATGACGATCGCACGCCCGTTCCGGGCGTCGCCGACCCCCAGCGTCTTGAAGATCCCGTAGTTGCTGCCGCTGTGCTGGAACAGTGGACCCACAGGGGATTGTTCGATTTCCCAGCCCGGCGAGCGCGCGATGTCGCGGCCGCGCACGTCGATCCGGGGGGTGAGCATCGCCTGCCGCGCCGCCTCGCCGATCTCCCACGCCGCGCGGTCGCGCCGGTCCATCATCAACGCCATGAACTTCGCATAGTCGGACGCGGTCGTCAGCAGCCCGCCCGCCGAATTGACCAGCAGGTCGCGCGTCGACGGCGGCGTGGCGGGATCGGTCTCGCGCATCGCCGCGACGCTGTCCTCGAAGGTCCAGGATGCGATCGGCTTGCGCCGCCGCGATGCGACCGGCAGCAATCGGTCGCCCCATTCGCGCGTGGGCTGGCGCGGAAGCGCGCGCTCGCCTTCGGGCGGTTCGGAATGACCGAAGACGAGTGACCGCGCGATCGCTTCGTCCCAGCCGAAGCTGCTGCGCGCCATGCCGGCCGGGCCGAACAGCTTGGCCTGCATCACGCTGCCGAGGCCCGCTCCCATGATCGTCTCGACCACCAGCTGGAGCCAGATGAAGGCCTCGCCCGAATAGCTGTAGCGCGATCCCGGCGCGCTGCTCGTGACGAGCGGTGCGGAGACCCAGTTGGGCAGGCCGGTCGAATGTTCGAGGACATGCCGGGCGGTGATGCGCGCGAGATTCGGATCGTCGCCCAAATTCGCCGGGCGCCGATAGGCAATAAGCGGCGTGTCGAGATCGAGGCGCTTCTCGTCGGCCAGCCGCATCGCGACATAGGCGAAGGCCGGCTTGGTCATCGACGCCGCTTCGAACAATGTATCCTCGCCCACCGGATCGCAGGTCAGGATGTTCTTGACGCCGAAGCTGCCGCTCCACGCCGGCGTCCCGCGATCGACGACCGCAATCGCGACGCCGGGCACCCCGGCGATCCGCATCAGGCGCGGAAGCGCTTCGATCAGGTCATCGGGCGGGATCCAGCTCGGCTTGCCGTTCGCGTCCGGGGCAGATGCTTGCGCGCGGGCGGGCATCGCGCTGCCGGCGATCAGCGCCGCGAATCCGCCCATCAGGGTCCGTCGCCCGGGCATCGTCATCGGGTTCCCCTTCCCATCGGTCGTCCGGCCTTCGCCGGGCGGGTTCGGCTATCGGGCTGTTGCTAGCCAACGGAATCGCCGCTGCAAAGGGGCCTTCCGCATGGCGGAGCCGTCGCGCGCGCGCTTCATCGATATGGAAAACCGCCGCGCCCGGGCCGTTCGCAGCGCTCGATCCCGGTCCCGCGATTTTGGCGCTTGCCGTCCGTATACGATACGGCTTACGCATCGCCCCATGCGCACACCCATCGCCCCGCTCACCCTCGCCGCCGCCCTGCTGGCTGCCGCGCCCGCCCACGCCAAGCCCGCCGATACCGACGCGGCGAAAAAGATCCTCAAGGACAGTATCGCGATCCCGACCGTGATGGGGCGCGGCAAGGTGCCCGAGCTGGCGGCCTATTATGCGAGCGTGCTCAAGGCCGCGGGCTATGGCGATGCCGATATCGAGATCACCCCGATGGGCGAGACCGCGACCTTCGCCGCGACGCTGCACGGCACGACAAAGCAAAAGCCGATCGTGCTGCTCGGCCATATGGATGTCGTCGAGGCCGATCCGAAGGACTGGACGCGCGATCCCTTCGTGCCGGTCGAGGAGAATGGCTATATTTTCGGCCGGGGGTCGGAGGATAACAAGTTCGACGTGTCGATGATGGTTGCGACGATGGCGCAATTGAAGAAGGACGGTTTCAAGCCGAAGCGTTCGATCATCCTCTTGCTATCGGGCGACGAGGAAACGCAGATGGCGACGACACGCGCGCTCGCGGCGAAATATAAGGGCGCCGAATTTGCATTGAACGGCGACGGCGGCGGCGGGACGATCGGCGAGGACGGCAAGCCCAAATATTACGGGCTGCAGGCGGGCGAAAAAACCTATGCCGACTTCACGCTCGAAGTGACCAATCCCGGCGGCCACAGCTCGCGCCCGTCGGACACCAATGCGATCGTCCAGCTGTCGAACGCGCTCGCCAAGGTCGGCGCCTATCGCTTCACGCCGCAGCAGAACGAGCTGACCAAGGTCGGCATGCCGATCGTCGCCGATCAGGTCGGCGGCGATATCGGTGCGGCTTTGAAGGCGTTCGCCGCCAACCCGGCCGATGCGAAAGCCATCGCGGCGATCCGCGCCGACCCCGAATATATCGGCCAGATCGGTACCACCTGCGTGCCCACCATGACCAAGGGCGGCCATGCCGAAAATGCGCTGCCCCAGCGCGCGACCGCGAACATCAACTGCCGCATCTTCCCCGGCGTGCCCGTCGAAACGGTGCGCGCCGAGCTCGAAAAGGTGATCGGCGATCCCGCGGTCAAGGTGAACACCGATCCCGACGCGAGCGCCAGCGACGCTTCGCCGCTGCGCCCCGACGTGGTCGCGGCGGTGACGAAGGCGGTGCATGCGCGCGCACCCGGCCTGCCGATCATCCCGTCGATGAGCGCGGGGGCGACCGACAGCTATCATTTCCGCATCCAGGGCGTGCCGAGCTATGGCGTCGCGGGCCTCTTCTCGAAGGCGAGCGACAGCTATGCGCACGGTCTCAACGAGCGCGTCCCCGTCGACGCGATCGCGCCCGCGCTGGCGCATTGGGACAGCCTGCTGCGCGACCTGTCGAAATAGGAAGCGGCGTTACGCCGACAATCCGAACTCCGGCGCCGCGCGCAACCGCGCGGCGTCGCGGAGCGGGGGCAGGCCGAAGGTGCGGCTGTAATCGCGGTTGAACTGCGACGGGCTTTCATAGCCGACGTGGAAACCCGCGCTCGCCGCGTCCATCGCGTCCGATACCATCAGTCGCCGCGCCTCGAGCAGGCGCAGCCGGGTGCGATATTGCAACGGGCTGAAGCGCGTGACGCTCTTGAAATGCTCATGGAAGGACGACGGGCTCATCCCCGCCAGCCCCGCCAGATGATCGACGCTGAAAGTGCCGGCATAATGGTCCTTGATCCACGCCACCGCGCGGCTGATCTGGTGCAATCGCGTGTCGGCGGTCGCGATATGGCGCAGCATCGCGCCCTGCGGTCCGGTTAGCAGCCGGTACAATATCTCGCGTTCGACGAGCGGCGCCAGCGCGGGGATATCGTCCGGCGTGTCGAGCAGGCGCAGCAGGCGGAGGGCGGCGTCGAGCAAGCCGGGGTCGGTGTCGCCGACCGCGATCGACGGGGCATGGTCGCTGCGCGGCACGCGCGCATCGTGCGCGAGCAGCAATTCGCTCAGCACCGCGACGTCGAGGTCGAGCTTCAGGCACAGGTAAGGATCGTCGGCGCTGGCGTCGACCACCATGCCGCTCACCGGCAGGTCGACCGACACCACCAGAAACTGCGCGCTGTCATAGATGAAACTCGCATCGCCCAGCAGCACCCGCTTGCGGCCGCTGATCGCGAGGCACAGCGAGGGCTCGTACACGACGGGCATCGGGTCGCTTGGCTCGGAGCTACGGACAAGCGACACGCGTGGCAGCGCGCAGGGATGGATCCCGTCGGTCGGCCGGTGCCGGAGAAACAATGACTGCATTTCTTGTAGTATCGTCATGGCGTTGGTCTTGCAGCCCTGCCGCGCTCGGACAAGCGGAAAGCGCTTCTCTCGGAGGATCGTACAATCATTGCGGAGGCCCGTTCTACCGCTTGGCGCCCGCACAGCTCCAAAAGCGGGTCAACGGACGGCACAGGGCCGCCCGGCTTTGATGGAGACGATCATGACCACCACCACCGACAAAGTCATCCTGATCACCGGCGCGAGCAGCGGCATCGGCGCCGCGACGGCGCGCGAACTCGCCGCCACCGGCGCGAAGCTGCTCCTCGGCGCCCGCCGCACCGACCGGCTCGAAGCCCTTGCCGCCGAAATCGTTGCCGCGGGCGGTACCGCCGAATTTCGCGCGCTCGACGTCACCAGCCGCGCCGATATGCAGGCGTTCGTCGATCATGCCGTCCAGCGCTTCGGCCGCGTCGATGTGCTGGTCAACAACGCCGGTATCATGCCGCTGTCGCCGCTCGCTGCGCTCGAAACGGCCAATTGGGATGCGATGATCGATGTCAATATCCGCGGCGTCCTCAACGGCATCGCGGCCGCGCTTCCGGGCTTCACCGCGCAGGGCTCGGGCCATTTCGTCAACGTCGCCTCGCTCGGCGCGCATTATGTCGTGCCGACCGGCGCGGTCTATTGCGCGACCAAATTCGCGGTCTGGGCGATTACCGACGGCATCCGGCAGGAGCATAGCGACGTTCGCGCGACGATCATCTCGCCCGGCGTTGTCGAGTCCGAACTCGGTCACGACATCACCGACCCCGATAGCGCCGCCGCCATGGCCGAGTTCCGCAGCATCGCGATCACGCCCGACGCGATCGCCCGCGCGATCCGTTTCGCGGTCGAGCAGCCCGACGACGTCGATGTCAGCGAAATCATCGTGCGCCCGGCGAAAGGCAGTTTCTGACGGTTTCGCTCCCTTCCCCGCGCCCCGGGGAAGGGAGCGAAAGCCCGTTGCCGCCGGCCCTTTTGCGAATCGTTCGCATTTGGTAAGGCGGCGCGGGGAGATGGACATGCAGATAATGCTGCGCCGTGCGGCGGTCAGGATGGTGACGGGACTGACACATATGGTGCGTTGGGCCAGCGGCCGTCGCGGCTTGCCGTCGCAGCCCTTGTTCCACAGCTTCGGTCTCTATCGCGGCATCTATATCGGCGGGATCGCGATGAAGGAGAGCACGGGGTGGGAAATGCGCCCCGACGGCGATGAGGTCCTCACGCTCCTCTCCGGCCAGTTCGACGTCATCCTCGAGGAGGGCGGCACCGAACGAACGATCTCGCTGATGCCCGGACAGGTGGCAGTCGTCCCGCAGGGCGTGTGGCACCGCATGGTCATCAACACGCCCGGCGAGCTGCTTTTCCTGACCCTAGGCGATACCACCGAGCATCGGCCGCTCTAGGCTGGCAGCAGCGCCTCGATCGCGCGCTCGACCATCGCCACCGCGGCTTCGGCGCCGAAGCTTTGGGCGTCGAGCGACAGTTCGAGCCACAGCCCGTCGACCATCGCGGTCAGCATGATCGCCAGCCGTTCGGCGTCGGTCGCGCCGCACGCGACCAGCAATTCGCAAAGCCGGGCGCGATAGCCCGCGTAACTTGTCGCATGGATTGCCGCCATGCGCGCGTCGCTGCGGGCAAGCGCCCAGAAGGCGGTCCAGGCGCCGAGCAGTTCGGGATCGGTGACCGGCGGGCGGAAGCTGGCGGTGAGATAGGCGGTCAGCCGCGCGCGCGGATCGGGGCCTGCGCCCGCAACCGAACTCGCGAAGGTCGCGTCCATGCGGTCGCTCGTCGCTTCGTAGGTCGCGGCGACCAGATCGTCGATGCCGCCGAAATAGTGACGCAGCAGCCCCGGCGACACCCCCGCCTTCGCGCAGATCGCGCGAACGTTTGTTCCTGCCAATCCCTGCTCGGCGAGCACCGCCGCCGTCGCCTCGATCAGGTCCGCCCGGCGGGCGTCGGCGCTTTCGCGCGTAAAGGCTTGGCGAGCGGCGGTCATCTTGTTATACGTTCGTACAACAAGGAAGAAGCCATGGCAACTGCACCCCTTCGCGATTCGCATATCGATCCTCTTGATGGCTGGTCGCTGCCCGCCTGGACGTACAGCGATCCCGATTTCTACGCGGCGGAAATGGACCGGATTTTCCGCCCGAGCTGGCAGGTCGTCTGCCACGACAGCGACATCCCGAACGTCGGCGACTGGCACAGCATCGACTATTGCGGCGAAAGCGTGATCCTCGTGCGCGGCACCGACCGCAATGTGCGTGCCTTCACCAATGTCTGCCGCCATCGCGGGTCGCGTCTTGTCGACGGCGCCGTGGGCTGCGCGAAGAAGCTCGTCTGCCCCTATCACGCCTGGACCTATGAACTCGACGGCCGGCTGACCGGCGTACCCGATAGCGCGAGCTATCCGACGCTCGACAAGGGCAAGGCCGGGCTCGTTCCCGTCGGGCTCGAACAATGGCGCGGTTTCTGGTTCGTGCGGCTCGAGGATGACGGCGGCCCGTCGGTCGCCTCGATGATGGCGCCCTATGAGGCGCAGGTCGCCCCCTATCGCTTCGAGGAACTCGGCGCGCTCGGCCGCGTGACGCTCCGCCCGCGCGAGGTGAACTGGAAGAATGTCGGCGACAATTATTCCGACGGCCTCCACATCCCCGTCGCGCACCCCGGCCTCACGCGGCTGTTCGGCAAAAGCTATGGTGTCGAGGCGGAGGATAATGTCGACCGCATGTGGGGCGACCTCATCGACCGGCCATCGGTCAACTGGTCCGAACGCATGTATCAGCGGCTGCTGCCGCCGGTGCCGCATCTGCCGCAGGCGAACCAGCGCCACTGGCTCTATTTCAAGCTGTGGCCCAATGTCGCCTTCGACATCTATCCCGATCAGGTCGATTTCATGCAGTGGCTGCCGACCGGCCCGACGACGTGCCTGATCCGCGAAATCTCCTACGTCCTTCCCGACGAGCGCCGCGAGATGAAGGCTGCGCGCTACCTCAACTGGCGCATCAACCGTCAGGTCAATGCCGAGGACACCGAACTGATCACGCGCGTCCAGCAGGGGATGCAGTCGAAAAGTTTCACCATGGGGCCGCTCAGCGACAAGGAAGTCTGCCTCAAGCATTTCTGTTCGCGGATGCGCGACCTGATCCCCGAGGCGCGGCTGGAGCGGGCGCCGAAGGCGGGATGGAGCCGCGCTTGAACGAAAGCACGCCCGTGGTGATCGTCGGTGGTGGCCCCGCCGGTATGGTCGCGGGCCTGCTCTTTGCGCGCGCCGGCATTCGTGTCACGATCCTCGAAAAGCACGCCGATTTCCTCCGCGATTTCCGCGGCGACACGGTGCATCCCTCGACGCTCGAACTGTTCAACGAGATCGGCTTGCTCGAAGAATTGCTGAAAGAGCCGCACGCCGCGATCGACACGATGACGCTCAACCTGCTGGGCGAACAATATACGATCGCGACGATGAAGCATCTGCCCGTCGCGGCGCGCTTCGTCGCGATGATGCCGCAATGGGATCTGCTCGATTTCATCGCGGGGCAGGGCAGGCGCTACCCGACCTTCGACCTGCGCATGTCGACCGAAGCGACCGGGCTGACCTATGACGCCGCGGGGCGCGTCAGCGGGGTGACGCTCGCGAGCGGCGAGACCTTGGCTGCGCGGCTCGTCATCGCCGCCGACGGACGGCGTTCGTTGCTCCGCGACGCCGCCGAACTGCCGCTCGAAGACCTTGGTGCGCCGATGGACGTGCTGTGGTTCCGTATCCCCGTGCCCGCGGGCATGGACATGTCCGAGGTCGCGCTCGGCACGATCGACAAGGGCGGCATGGTCGTCGCCATCCCGCGCGGCGATTATTGGCAATGCGCGCAGATCATCGAAAAGGGCGGCTTTGCGCCGGTCGAGGCGCAGGGGATCGCGGCCTTTCGGAACAAGGTCGTCGAGATCGCGCCGGGCCTCGCCGCCGGGATCGACGCGATCGAGAGCTTCGACGATGTGAAATTGCTCTCGGTCGCGCTCGACCGGTTGACGCGCTGGTCGCGCCCCGGCCTGCTCGCGATCGGCGATGCGGCGCACGCGATGTCGCCCGTCGGCGGCGTCGGGATCAATCTTGCGGTGCAGGATGCGGTCGCGGCCGCGAACATTCTCGCCGCCCCGCTCGCTGCGGGCGCCGATCCCGACCCGTTGCTGGTCAAGGTGCAGGAGCGCCGGTGGAAACCGACGACGCGCATGCAGGCGATCCAGCGTTTCGCGCACCGGCGCGTCATCGAACCGATGCTGCTGGGACAGATCACGCGCGTGCCGCTCGCGGTGCGCCTGCTCGATTCGATGCCGCTGCTGCGCCGCATCCCCGGCCGTATCCTCGGCCTCGGCTTCGGCCGCCAGCATGTCCAATCCCCGCTTGCGAAAGAGTTTTCATGACCAAAGCCTATGACGCCCTGATTATCGGCGCCGGCCACAACGGCCTCGTCTGTGCCTTCTATCTCGCCAAGGCGGGGCTGAAGGTCCGCATCGTCGAGGCGCGCGACGTCGTCGGCGGCGCTGCGGTGACCGAGGAATTTGCGCCGGGCTTTCGCAATTCGGTCGCGAGTTACACGGTCAGCCTGCTCCAGCCGAAGGTCATCGCCGACATGAAGCTCGCCGATCACGGCTATCGCGTGATCGAGCGCCCGATCAGCAATTTCCTGCCGCAGGAGGATGGCGGCTATCTGAAGCTCGGCGGCGGGCTCGAACGCACGCAGGCCGAGTTTCGCAAATTCTCGAACCACGACGCCGATGTGCTGCCGCACTATTATGATGCGCTCGAAAATGTCGCCGAACTGCTCCGCGACCTCGCGCTCCGCGTCCCGCCGAACGTCGGCGAGGGGATGCGTACCTTGCTCGACGGCGCGCGGCAGGGGCGGCGCTTCGCCACCCTCAGCCTCGAACAGCAGCGCGACGTGCTCGACCTCTTCACCAAATCGGCGCGCACGATGCTCGACAGCTGGTTCGAGAGCGAGGCGGTCAAGGCCGCCTTCGGCTTCGACGCCGTGGTCGGCAATTACGCCAGCCCCGACACGCCGGGCAGCGCCTATGTCCTCCTCCACCACGTCTTCGGCGAGGTGAACGGCAAGAAGGGCGCGTGGGGTCACAGCGTCGGCGGGATGGGCAAGATCACCGAGATCATGGCGAAGGTCTGCCGCGACATGGGCGTCGAGATCAGCCTCGAAAGCCCCGTTGCCAAGGTGCTCGTCGACGGCGGCAAGGCGGTCGGCGTCAAGCTCGCCGGCGGCGAGGAAATCGCGGCGGCGCGCGTGATCGCCAATGTCGGGCCGAAACTGCTCTACGAACGGATGATGGACGCGAGCGACCTGCCCGCAGGCTACGAGCGCCGGATCAAGGGTTTCAAGGCGGGCAGCGGCACCTTCCGCATGAATGTCGCATTGAGCGAGCTCCCCAAATTCACCTGCCTTCCGGAACCCGGCGAGCATCACCAGTCGGGGATCATCCTCGCGCCGACGCTCGACTATATGGACCGCGCCTTCCTCGACGCGAAACAGCATGGCTGGTCGAAGGCGCCGATCGTCGAGATGCTCATTCCCTCGACCGTCGACGACAGCCTCGCGCCTCCGGGACAACATGTCGCGAGCCTGTTTTGCCAGCAATTCGCGCCCGAACTGCCGGACGGACGCGATTGGGACAAGGAGGAAGAAGCGGCCGCCGATGCGATCATCGACACGGTCGAAAAACATGCGCCGGGCTTCCGCGCCAGCATCGTCGCCCAGACGCGCCTGTCGCCCAAGGGCCTCGAACGCAAGTTCGGGCTTGTCGGCGGCGACATCATGCACGGCAATATGAGCCTCGACCAGCTCTGGGCCGCGCGCCCGGTGCTCGGCAACGGCGGCTATCGCGGGGCGATCAAGGGCCTCTATATCTGCGGCGCGGGCACGCACCCCGGCGGCGGCGTCACCGGCGCGCCGGGGCACAATGCCGCGCAGGTGATCCTGCGCGACCGGGGCCTATTCGCGCCGCGCTGGCGCTAAGGCGGGCGCCGACCCGAAGCCGATCGCCTGCGGCATCGCCGGGCGCGCCGCCTGCTCGCGCCGCAGCCGTTCGACCAGCATCGCGTCGTCCTGCGCTTCGAGAAACCGCAGCTGGCGCGCGACGACGGCAAAGTCGCCGAGCGTCAGCCCGCCGACCCGGTCGAGCAGGACGGGAGCCTCGCGCCCGAAGAAATGGCCGAACGCGCGCCGCGCGCGCGCCGCGTCGAGCGGGCGCATCTCGACCTTGAAGACGAAACGCCGCGCCGATGCAGGGTCGAGCTTCGCCGCATGGTTCGTGGCCGCGGCAAAGGGCAGGGGATGCTCCTCCATCCAGGTCAGCAGTTCGTTGACCTGACTGACCTCCCAGCTTGCCAATGCGCCCTGCCGGTCGGCGAGCAGCGAATCGACCTCATCGAAGAAGAGCATTGCCCCCTGCCGCTTCGCCTCGGCAAAGGCGCCTGCGATCCGCTTCTCGGTCTCGCCGACCCATTTCGACATGAGGTCCGACGCGCGCTTCACATGGAGCGGCCGCCCCAGCCGCCGCGCCAGCGCCTGCACCGCCTCGGTCTTGCCGGTCCCCGGCGGCCCGGTGAGCAGCAGCGAAAAATCGGCAGGTGCCCCCGCACGCGTTATCTGTGCGAACAGCGCCGGCAGGTCGGCGTCGGCGGTGAGCAGGCTTTCGTCGAAGGCGCGCGGTGCGTGCGGTTCGATGTCGTGCCCGTGCATCGCGCCGAGCACCGACCCCGCAAAGCGGCTCGCGCTCGCCGGGTCGCCGGCCAGCCCCGCCGCGCGCGCGGCGACGCGGAACAGCGACGCCGCCTCGGGCGCGCGCGCCGCCAGTGCCTGCAGCGCGGGGTCGACCGCGACCGCCTCTTCGGCGCTCACCCGCTCCAGCATCGCCGGACTGTGCGCGGCGCCGGGGAAATCCATGCGGATCGACAGGCTGAACCGGCGCAGGATCGCGGGATCGACATCGACGATCGCGTTGGACGTCCAGATGACGGGCACGACATTTTCCTCGAGCAGGCGGTTGACGAACAGCTTCGACCCCGACCGGTTGCGGATACGGCCGTCCTGTTCGACCTGCGCGTTGCCGAGCAAATCCTCCATCTCGTCGAACAGCAACAGGGCCCGCCCGCGCTTTTCCAGCGTGCGCAGCGCCAGCCGCAAGGCGGCAACGCGGTCGAACCGGCTCGGCTCGTCGCCGTCGCTGTCAGCCTCGCCGACCGCGTGCAGCGGCTCGCCGAGCGCGGCGGCGAGCGTCCGCGCGAGTTCGGTCTTGCCCGTCCCCGGCGGCCCGTGGATCAGGATGTTGATCCCGCGCGCGCCGCCGTCCAGCGCCCCGCGCAGCAGCGCGAGCGCGAGGTCGGCTTCGCGGCGCTGCGCGGGAAAGTCGGCGAGCGCATGGCGCGCGGCCTGCCGCCGGCCGAGCAGGCCGTCGATCAGGCTTTCATGCTGCCCGGATTTGGCATCGAGCAGGCGCTCGAACGACCAGCAGAGGCCGAACTCGACCTTGCCCTCCTTGCTCGTCCAGCGCCCGACGAGGTCGAGCCGGACCACTTCGGCGGTGCGGATGGCATGTGGAGCCAGCTTCGTCAGCATTCCGACCAAGGCTTCCATGTCGAGCGCCTCGGTATCGGCGAGTTTGGCGAGGCTGCGCGTCAGCGGCCCGCGTTCCATCGCGGTGACGAGCAGCAGCAGCGCACGCTCTTCGGCGGCGAGGTCGAGCGCGTCGGCCAGCCGGTTCGCCTGCAACAGGCTTTCATCTTCGCGCGCATCAGGCGCCGGGGTCGGATCCCCGAGCAGCGCCGCGCGCGCGATCGTCTTGTCGTCGAACCCGAGCGCGGCGCTTCGCGCGCGGGCCCAGCCGAGCAAAGCCCGGCCGGTCTTGGTCTTGCCCGGATGATCCGTGGCGATGGCGCGAGCGATCGCGCGCGCCCAATGGCTGTCGTGCAACATAATACCTGCCTGCGGCCGGCGGGCGCAGGACGCCCGGCGGCAGAAGTAATGATGGGCGGGTTGGAAATTGCGGCAGCGCCCGGGCGCACCGCGTCAGGAAGAACGCGCTACGACAGCGGGCGGATGCCGCAGGGTTTCAAACCCTGGATGTTCCGGCGGTCCGACACGTCACGTCTCCGAAAAAAGCCCGATCCCGGGCAAGTGGAAGGCGGCCGATAGGCCATTTTGTGCCATTTCGCAAGGCGTCAGGCAGCAACCGTGCGGCGTTGCCGCATCAACAGGTAGATCGGCAGCCCCGCCGCGGTCATCAGCAGGCTCCACAGGCTCGCCTCGAGCCCCGCGCCATAGAAGGCCCAGCAGCTGTAGACGAAGCCGATAATCGTTGCCGCCGCGAAGGCGCGCGAGACCTTGATCGTGCCCTGCCGTTCGAGGATCAGCGCCGACGCCGCGCCGACGATATAGAGGATGATCGCGGTCGAGGTCGTCACCTTGACCATGAAGGCGAACAGGTCGGCGAGCCCGCGCGAATAATTGGCATAGACGATCATGCTGGCGAGCCCGCTCGACACGAGCTGGGTGATCCACGGCGACGCGAATTTATTGTCGTGCGCAAAGGCGGCGGGCAGCAGGCGGCGGTGCGCAAGGTCGCGCGGGATGTCGCCCTGCAGCAGCACGAAGCCGTTGAGCGCGCCGAGCGCCGCGATCGCCGCGAACAGCGCGACGATGTCGCCGGCCGCCGGGCTGACGAGGCGGCCGAAGAAGGTCGCATAGGCGGCGTTCGACTGGTGCAGGACGTCGAGCGGCACCATCAGCGTCACCGTCGTGCACGACAAGAGGTAGAGCAGGCCGACCGCGGCGGCGGCGATCACGGTCGCGCGCGGGACGGTGCGTTCGGGGTCCTTGACGCGGTCGCTGACGACGCAGGCGCTTTCGAAGCCGAGCAGCGCGAACAGGGTCAGCGTCGCGGCCGAGCTGACCCCCGACAGGCTGACCGGCTCGGTCCCCGCCATCGTCGGCGGCGGCGCGGCGCCGCTGCCGAGTGCCCAGACGCCGACGATCACCGCGCCGATCACAGGAATCAGCTTGAGCCCGAGGGTCAGGAGCTGGGCGCCGCCGGCACGGCGAACGCCGAACAGGTTGACGAGGGTGAAGAACCAGATGCAGCCGATCGCGATCCACGCCGGCGCTGCCCCCTGTTCGCCGAGCCATGGCATCAGGATCGACATGTTGCTGATCGCCGCGACCGCGAGCGTTGCGACCACCGTCCAGCAACTGATCCAGTAACTCCACGCGACGATGAAGCCCGTACCGGGGCCGAAGGCCGCGGCGCCGTATGTGAAGGCCGCACAGCCTTCGGGCAGCCGCTTCGCCAGCCGCGCGAAGACGACGGCAAGGCACAGGGTTCCCGCGATCGACACGCCCCAGCCGATGACGGCATTCCAGCCAAGCGGGGCAAGGTCGCGCGGGAGAAGGAACACCCCCGACCCGATCATATTGCCCATGCCGAGTGCGACGCACATCAAAAGGCCGAGCTTTTGGCCCGGCCTTTCGCTGCTGGTTGTCAAATCGGTCACCCGGTCAGAAATCCTTGCTGACCTTGATCCCGATCAGGCGCGGACGGATGACATTGTCGTAAAAGACGCCGCCGTTCGCCGTGTCGTCGAAGGCGTCGCCGCAGATCGTTTCGCCGCACTGGACCGCGCTGTTGATGACGCCGCGGCTGTTGAACAAATTGGTGGCGAACAGTTCGGCATTCCAGTCTTCGCCCTTGATGCCGAAGCTGAGGTCGACGGTGGTATAGGCCTTGTAGTTGCCGACGATGTCGTTTTCGAAGGTGCGCAAGTCCGACCGTCGCTTGCCGATATGATTGACCGCAAACTGGAAGTGGCCATCGTTGCCGACCAACGGGAACTCATAGCGCGCGACGGCATTGCCCTTGAACTTCGCGGTGACCGGCAAGCGCGATCCCGACGGCGCGAGCTCGGCGTTGCCGGGCGTCGTGCAATCGAAGGCCGCATTGGCGATCGCGCAGAAGTCGCGGCGGATCGTCGCATCATTATAGCTGCCGCCAAAGCTCAGCGTCAGGCCGCCGGCCCGATAGTTGAGGTCGGCCTCGATCCCGCGAATGCGCGCGATGCCCGCGTTGCGGACCTCGCTCAGCCCGTTCGCGCCGAGAAAGGACAGCTGGATATTGTTCCAGTCCTCCTGATAGATCGCGCCGTTGAAGCGGACATCGCCGAAGCTGGTTTTCCACCCCGCCTCATAATTGTCGAGCCTGTCGGACCCGTAGGGCGGCAGCGAACCGCGCCGGTTGATCCCGCCCGGGCGGAAACCGCGCGACCAGGTCGCATAGACCATCACATCGTCGGTGAATTTATAGGTCAGGTTCAGCTTGTGGATGAAGTCGGTCTTCTTCGTCCGCTTGTCGAGGTTGGTGCAGGGCGAGCCCGCGACGACCGCCGGTCCCTGGCACGCATAGACCGGATTGCTGCTGAAACCGGGGTTGTTGTAACCGAAGAATCCGACCAAGCTGTTGTCGAACTTGTACACGCGGCCGCCGCCGGTCAGCGTCAGCTTGTCGGTGATGTCGAAGCTGAGTTCGCCGAACGCGGCATAGTCGCGGTCGACGCGCAGCTGCTTGGTCAGCCAGATATTGTCGTCGGTGCCGGGCACCTGAATATCGTCCGAAATATCGTCGATGATATAATGTTGTTCGATATTGTGCGACTGGCGCTGCCAGAACAGCCCGCCGATGAAGCGGATGCGCGCATCGGCGGGTGAGGCGACGCGAATTTCGCCGAAGCTGCGCTTATAGCGATCGATGCCCTGAATATATTGGTTCGGGCTGACGAGGTCGCCGTCATTGTCGTAGAAATAGGCGCCCGACCCGTTGATCGCGTCATAAAAATAGGCGTAGTCCGAATAGTCGCTGTCGGTCAGCGTCTTGCGGCGCAGGTGGCCGCCGGTGACCGTCAGGTCCCAGTTGCCGATCTTGCCCTCGATCGTGAGCGCCGCCTGGATCCATTTATCGTCGCTGCGTTCGGGGTTGTACTGCACCGTCTGCAGGCTGCGGCTGACCGCGGCCGACCGTTCCTGCGCAAAGCTGCCATTGGCTTTCTGGATCTGGCCCATCAGCGTCGGGCGGATCGTCCAGTCGTCGTCGAGTTCGATGCCGAGCGCGAGGCGCGCGCCATAGGTGTCGACGTCGTTGTAATCCTTTTCGACGAAGGGCGCATTATTCTGCGTGATGCCGCTGGTCGGATAGGTGCGGCTGCCCGCGATATTGTCGATATAGCCGGCGTCGTGCCGGTACCAGGCCACAAGGCGCAGCGCCGCGCGTTCGCTCAGCGCCGCGTTGATAAAGCCTTCGGCGACGCCGCCGATGCCGCCGCTCGAAACGGTGTTGAGTTCGAGGCCGGCCGATCCATAGGTCCCGCTGGTGTCGGGCTTGTTGGTGACCAGCTTGATCGTCCCCGCCATCGAACTGGCGCCGTACAGCGTGCCCTGCGGGCCGGCGAGCGCCTCGACGCGCGCGAGGTCATAGGCATGGATGTCGAGCGCGCCCTGAATGGTCGTGATCGGCATTTCGTCGAGATAGGTGCCGACGGTCGGCAGCGAGGTCGAGTGGTTGGCGTTCTCGCCCGATGCGACGCCGCGGAAATAGACCTGACTGAACCCCGGCGCGAGCGTCTGGATCGTCACCGACGGCAGGAATTTGACGACGTCCTGAAATTCCTTGACCTGCAATTCGCTCAGCCGCTCGGTCCCGATCGCAGTGATCGCCAGCGGCACATCCTGCAGATTTTCTTCACGTTTCGAAGCGGTAACGACGATGTCCCGATCGTCGTCGGTGTTGGCTTGCTGCGCGAACGCGGTGCCCGACGTGCACAATATCGTGCTGCCGAGCAGGAGCGCGCCGCCTTTGGTAAGCACTGCCGATAGTTTCCGCATGGAATCCCCCTCAAATGACAGTCGTGTGACGGAGAATGACGCGGCGCGGCGCAAGCGCAAGCATTGTTGTGCAGCGCAGCGGTTGTTGGTCGAAAATGTCGCCTGCTGTTGCCCAAAGGCAACGTTTTGTCGTCGCGCCGGTCAGCCGAATTCGGCAGGCGCGGCGGGATAGGCGCCGAGGACGGGGCCGAGCGCTTGCCGGAGCGGCCCCAGCCATTGGTCGTAGGGCCGCCACTGATCGACGCCGTCGCGGTTGATCGGCCGGCGCACCTGTTCACTCGACGCCGTGCGCACCGCGCGGGCATTGCTGTGAAAGGAAAGGCAGGCCTCTTCGAACGGCTGGTCCAGGAACGCGAGCAGCGCGCGCACTTCGGCCTCGGGCTCGTCGAGCAGTGCCTCGTGGATCACGCGGTGGACCCGTCCCGACTGGACCGCGTCGATATGCGCCATCAGGCGGACATAGTCGCGATAATAGCCGCCGACATCGGCGAGGCCGTAGCTGAAGGACTGCCCCTTGGCATAATGCTGGCGAAAATTGGAGAAGCAGCAATCGAGCGGATGCCGCCGCGCGTCGATGATCTTCGCATTCGGCAGGACGACGCGGATGAAGGCGGTGTAGAGCCAGTTGTTCGGCAGCTTGTCGATATAGAAGGGCTTGCCGGTCTTGCGCTGGACCGCGGTGCGCTGGAGGAAGGCCGTGCCCATTTCAGCAAGCGTTTTGGGCGGCGCTTCGACCAGCGCGTCGATCCAGCGCCGGCCATCGTCATATTTCTCGCGGCCAAGCCCGAGCGCGAGCGCGGGAATGTCGGGCAGCTCCATCGTGCCTTCGATCGCCGAATGGCTGCTAAGGATCTGCTCGATCAGCGTCGATCCGGCGCGCGGCATGCCGAGGATGAAGACCGGGTCGGGCGCGGGAGCACCGGCATCGGTGCGTGCGGCGAAGAATTCAGGCGTGCAGGCGGCGATGATCGCATCGACCGCCGCGCTCGTCTCGGCGGCGCGATAGCCGAGCTGGGCGGAGCGGATCGCGTTGCCCGCGGCATAATGGCGGAACGCCGGTTCATGCTCGGCGGCATCGTCATACGCCTTGCCGAGCGCGAAATGCAGGTGCAGCCGGTCGTCGGCGCGCGCATCGCTGTCGGTCCCGCTGCCGATGTCGTCGAGTGCGTTTTCCATCGCGCTACGGTCGTCGGCGCCAAAGCGGATCGTCTTGAGATTGGCGAGGCTCCACCAGATTTCGCCGAGCCCTGGATCGGCGGCGAGCGCGCGGCGATAGGCGGCGATGCTGGCGTCCTGCCGTCCCACCGTCTTCAGCATATGGCCGTAGCTCATCCACAGCTTGGCATGCGCGGGAAAGCGGCGGGTCAGTTCTTCGTAGAGCGCGAGCGCTTCGTCATAGCCGCCGATCCGGCCCAGCGCGGCGGCGCGCAAATTGGCGTGCGCGGGATTGTCGGGATCGCCCGCGAGCACCGCATCGAGCGTTTCGGCGGCCTCGGCAAAGCGGTTTTGCTTGTAATAGACCGTCGCCAGATTGGCGCGCGCCGCCCCAAACCCCGGCGCAAGTTGCAGCGCGCGCGACAGCAATTTTTCGGCGTCCTCATAGCGTCCGATCCGCCCCGCGACCTCGGCGAGCATGCGGATCGCGGCGACGTCGGTCGCATCCTCGCGCAGTCGCTGGCGCAGCGCGCTCTCGGCATCGGGCAGCCGGTCCTCGGCGAGCGCGAGCGCGGCATCGACCATCGTCTCGTCGTGGATCGTCGCGCCGACGGCATCGAGCGATGCGGCCTGCGCCGCTTCCGCGCGGCCCAGCGCGCGCAGGGCATGGGCGGCGAGGCGATGCGCCGCCGCCGATGTCGGGACGGCGTCGATGATCGCCTGCGCCTGCGCGAGCGCGGCGGCCGGCTCTGCAGTCAGCAGGCGGCGGGCGTTGGCGAGCGCTTCATCGTGCGAGACCGTCGCCATGCCCGCGTCGCTCAGCTTTTCGCCGTGCGGGCCTTTGCGACCGCCTGCTTCAACGCATCATAACCGATCTGGCCCTGGAACAGCTGGTCGCCGACGATCCAGGTCGGGGTGGCGTTGAGCTGGAGCTGCGTCGCGATTGCGAGGTTGCTGTCGAGCTCGCGCTGGAAGAGCGCCTCGTTCGCGGTTGCGTCGGCGCTGCCGTCGGTGACGACCCCGACCTTTTCCGCCGCGGCGGCGATCGCCGCCTTGTCGAGCGAACCCGCGGCGAACATCGCATGATGGAATGCGTCATATTTGCCCTGCCGCGCGGCGGCGAGCGCCATGATCGCGGCGTCGCGGCTTTGCGGCGCGATGATCGGCAGTTCGCGGAACACGACCTTCAGGCGCTTGTCCTCGCGGATCAGCCGGTCGACGTCGGGCACGCTGGCGCGGCAGAAGCCGCAGGCATAGTCGGTGAACACGACCAACGTGACGTCGCCGTCGGCATTGCCCGCCCACGCGCCGGCATAGGGCTTCTCGAGCGCGGGACGAATCTGGTCGATCGCCTTGGCGATTTCCTGCCTGCGTTGCGCCTCGAGCGCTTCGGGAATGATCTGCGGGTTCGCCTTGATATAGTCGGCGACTACGCTCTCGACCTCGCTCTTGCTCATCCCGCCGCCGAAACGCCCGCCGAGCCAGAAAACGACGGCGAGCAGGAGGATCCCGCCGGCCGCGATGACCCATGGGCGCGTTGAAACGCCATCCATTCCCGTCCCCCTCACTTCCGGCAGCCGCTGTGCCGACATCGCTTTGGTCCCCGCGGCCTTTTTCGCCGGCTGTGCGATCGGCGAGCGGTCGTCGCCTTCCATCGGCACGGCCGGGCTCGCCGACGCGGGTTTCGCCATCGCCGGGATCGCCGCGTCGCCGGCGAACAGCGGCAGGTCGGGCGCGGCGGGCGCGTCCGCCTTGGCCGCTGCGGCCTCCTCGCGTGCGAGCAATTGTTCGAGCCCAGAGGGCGGCGGTGCCGGCTCCTCGCGCGGCGCCGGGCGCAACTTGCTGGCGGCATCGCCGATGCCGTCGCGGATGCTTTCGCCGCTTGCGCGGGCGATGTCGACGACGCCGGCCCTGGTCTTGCCCGCGACCTCGCCAAGTCCGCGTCCGGCCTCGCTCGACAGCTTCCGCGCCTTGTCGCCGAGCGCCATCTTGTCCCACGCCTCGCCGCTGGCCCTGGCGGCCGCACGGCCAGCCTGCGCCGAACCGCGGCCTGCGGCGCGCGCGGCGCGCGCAGTCAGCGCCCCGGTCTTTGCGGCCAGTTCGCGCGATCGGCGCGGAATTTCCATCGCCTCGACGCGTGCGGGGATGTCGGCGCGGTCGCCGACGCGGATCGTCCAGTCGGCGAATGCCTCGGCGCCGTTCTGGATGCGATCCCACAGATTCGCTGCGCTCGCCTTGATCGCCTCGGGCTTCACCAGCGGATCGCGGGGTTTTTCGGGTGCGTTATAGCGCGTCAGGTCGATGCCGACCGGGGGTTCGTCTTTCGGCTTCGCCAGCCCTTCGTCGGGTCGCGGCGCGCCCATGCCCGGCGTCGGCGCGGGGTCGCGCAGCCAAGGCTGGTAATAATCGTCTTTTTTGTCAGTCACTTGTTGCCCTTGCGCATCGGTATTGGCGATGCAGTTCCCGCATTGTTCCGGTGAATCTAGCGCCGTTTGCGCTCGCGTTCCACCTCGGCGCGAGCGACCAGCGAAATATCCTGTGCACGGATCCAGTCGGGCGACCCCTGGGGCAGCCCCTGCATCGCCGTTTCGGCATTACGCAGCGCCAGCCCCGCCTGTCCACCCTCGAGGCTGTACCGTTCCGCCGAGGCGAGCGCGGCGCGCGCCTGATCGCCCTTGTTCGCATAGACGATGCCGAGCTGGTACCAGGCAAAGGGATTCTGGTTGTCGAGCGCGACCGCGGTCTTGAGCACTTCCTCGGCCTCGACGAAATTGGCGGGGTCCTCGGTCGCGATCAGCGCATGGCCCAGCGTCGCGCTGATCAGCGGCTGCGACCGCGATCGCGCAACCGCCTTGCGCAGCGCCGGGATCGCCTCCTTGGGGCGGCCCGATTCGAGCAGGACCTGTCCTTCGAGTTCGAGGAAATAGGGGTCGTCGGGGTTGGTGGCGAGCAGGCCCTCGACCTCGGCGAGCGCTTTTTGCGGGTAAGCGCTCTTGTGCCAGGCATAAGCGCGGGCATAGCGCGCCGGGATGCTGCTGTTGCTTTCGGGGAACTGGCGGAGCGTCCGGTCGGGGTCGGACATATAGCCCGACAGCTTGGCCTTGATCCGCTGGAACCGCTTTTCGATCGCCGGGTCGGCGGGCTTGTTCCACGCCGGATCGACCACATAGACTTCGCGCAGCGTCTGGATACGATCGCCCGACATCGGGTGGGTCCGGCCATAGGCCTGATCGTCGTCCTGCTTCACCGCATAGCGAAATTCGAGATTCTGGAGCTTCTTGAAGAAAGCCAGGCTGCCGCGGCCGCTGATCCCCGCCTTCGACAGATATTGCGCGCCGGCGGCGTCGGCGGTCGATTCCTGGACGCGGCTGAACGCGAGAAACTTGCCGAGCGCGGCCTGCTGGCCCGCCATCATGATCCCCATTCCCGCCTCGCCGCCGCCCGCCGCGATCGCCGCCGCGCCGAGCAGCAGGCTGAGCAGCGAGATGTTCGTCGCCGCCTTGGCGCCGTCGTTCACGCGGATCGCGTGGCCGCCCATCACATGGCCGAGTTCGTGCGCGAGCACGCCCTGCACCTCTTCGGCGCTGTCGGCGGCTTCGATCAGCCCGCTGAAAACATAGATGTCCTGGCTGCCCGCGACGAAGGCGTTGATGCTGCGGTCGCCAAGCAGGTGGACGCGGACCTGTCCGGGCTGCAGCCCCGCCGCGACGAGCAACGGGTCCATCATGTCCTGGAACAGGGCCTCGGTTTCGGCATCGCGCAGGATCGACTGCGCGGCTGCCGGGCGCATCGCTATGGCGAACATCGCCAGCAAGGTGAGGACGATACGGAAAATGGTGCGCGGCCTTGGCGCGCCGAACAGGGTCTGCGGCGGGAAAGCGGTCATCCCCGCGTCTCTTGCGCCGCGCGCCTGAACCCCAAGTGAAGCCATGGGGGCTTATTGGGGGTCGGGTCGCGCGGACGCAAGATCAGCTTGCGATTTCTGCGATCAATTGCCGCGGTTCAATTGCCAAACGTGCGCTGCCACCAGCCGCGGCGCGGTTCGCCGTCGGGGCCTTCGCCCTCGGCCGCCACCGGTTCGGCTTCGCCGGCGGTCGCGGGTTCGGCTGCCGCTTCGGCAGCGACCGCCTTTTTCGCGCGGCTCGCACGCTTCTTGGGCGCGGGCTTGGCGGGTTCGGGCTCGGCTTCCGCCGCTTCGGGCGCGGGCGCTTCGAGGGCCGGGGCTTCGGCGGTTTCCGTAGCTTCGGCTTCGGCGGCCGCAGCGGCCTTCGTCTTGCGCGGGGCGCGTTTGCGCTTCGGCTTTTCCTCGGCAACCGGGGCTTCTTCGGCAACCGGCTCGGCCGCTTCCACAACCTCTGCGGGTGCTTCGGCTTCGGCCGCGACCTCGTCGGCAGTCTCTACCGCATCGGCCTTCTTGCGACCGCGTCCGCCACGGCGACGACGCGGCTTCGCATCGGCCTCTTCGGCCTCCGCTTCGACAGCGTCTTCGGCTGGAGCGGCGACGACATCGTCGGCTTCGCCCGCTTCGCTTTCGCCTTCCTCGCCGTCTTCGACGACATCGCCGGCTTCGCTGCCCTCCTCGTCACGGCGGCCGCGGCGGCCACGGCGGCGGCGGCGGCGGCGCTTGCGGCCCTCGCCGTCGCCTTCGCCATCGGCCTCTTCGCGGTCACGCGAACGGGCGGGGCGCTCTTCGGCCGCCTCTTCTTCGGCGTCTTCTTCCTCATCCTCGGGGAAGTCGTCGTCCTCATCATCCTCGATCGGCGCGATGGGGGCAAAGCTGCGGCGCGCGATCGGCGGCGGGCCGCTGACCTCGACCGCCATCCGCGCACCCTCGGTTTCGCCGTCGGGCAGGATTTCGACCGAAACGCCGTAAAGCTCCTCGATCTCGCGCAGTTCGCGGCGCTTTTCGTTGAGCAGGTAGAAGGTCGCTTCCTGGCTCGCGCGCAGGGTGATCTTGTTGCCCTTGCCGCGCGCGGCTTCTTCTTCGATCAGGCGCAGCGCGCTGAGCCCTGCCGACGATGCGGTGCGGACAAGGCCGGTGCCTTCGCAATGCGGGCACGGGCGCGTCGATGCTTCGAGCACGCCGGTACGCAGGCGCTGGCGGCTCATCTCCATCAGGCCAAAGCCCGAGATGCGGCCGACCTGGATGCGCGCGCGATCATTCTTCAGCGCGTCCTTCATCGCGCGTTCGACCTTGCGGACGTTCGAGCCATGATCCATGTCGATGAAGTCGATCACGACGAGGCCCGCCATGTCGCGCAGGCGGAGCTGGCGGGCGATCTCGGCCGCGGCCTCGAGGTTGGTGCTGAGCGCGGTCTGCTCGATATTATGCTCGCGCGTCGAGCGGCCCGAGTTGATGTCGATCGACACCAAAGCCTCGGTCGGGTTGATCACCAGATAACCGCCCGATTTCAGCTGGACGACGGGATTGAGCATCCCGGCGAGCTGGTCCTCGACGCCGTAGCGCTGATAGAGCGATACCGGGTCGGCATATTGCTTCACGCGCCGCGCGTGGCTCGGCATCAGCAGTTTCATGAACTGCTTCGCCGCCTTATAGCCCTCATCGCCCTCGACGAGCACTTCCTCGATATCCTTGTGATAGATATCGCGGATCGCGCGTTTGACGAGGTCGCTGTCCGAATGAATCAGCGCCGGGGCGCTCGAGCCCAGCGTATTCTCGCGAATCTCGTCCCACAGGCGGGCGAGATAGTCGAAGTCGCGCTTGATCTCGACCTTGGTGCGGCTCATCCCCGCGGTGCGGACGATGCAGCCCATCGTCGGCGGCAGGTTGAGCTCGTCGATCATCGCCTTCAGCTTGCGGCGATCGGCACCGTTCGAAATCTTGCGGCTGATCCCGCCGCCGTGCATCGTATTGGGCATCAGCACGCAATAACGGCCGGCGAGCGACAGATAGGTGGTGAGCGCGGCGCCCTTGTTGCCGCGCTCTTCCTTGACGACCTGCACCAGCATCACCTGGCGGCGACGGATGACGTCCTGGATCTTGTAGCGGCGGCGCAGCGACATGCGGCTTTCGCCGTCCTCCTCGTCGCCCCGGCGGCTGCGCCCGCGGCCCCGGCCGCCCTTGCGGCCGTCCCGCCCGCGGCGCTTGCGGTCGCTGCGGCCATCCTTGCCCTCTTCGGCGCCCTCTTCGCCTTCGCCGTCTTCGGCATCGCCATTCTCGGCGCCGTCTTCCTCGTCGCCCTCGGCGTCTTCGCCGATGGTTTCGGGGGCGGGGGCGTCGCCATTTTCGTCGTCGTGGTATTCGACGTCGGCGACATCGCCTTCGAGCTCGTCGAGGTCTTCCTCGGCGCGCTGGGCAGCGGCGGCGGCGTGCTCGGCCTCTTCGCGCAGCAGCGCGTCGCGGTCTTCCTTCGGAATCTGGTAATAGTCGGGGTGGATTTCGCTAAAGGCGAGGAAGCCGTGGCGATTGCCGCCATATTCGACGAACGCCGCCTGCAGCGACGGTTCGACGCGGGTTACCTTGGCCAGATAGATATTGCCCTTGAGCTGCTTGTGCTCGGCGGACTCGAAATCAAACTCCTCGATGCGGTTTCCCTTGGTGACGGCGACCCGGGTTTCTTCCCGGTGCCGCGCGTCGATCAACATGCGCGTGGTCATTAGTTACACTCCAAGCGCGCCTCGGCGCGCCATCAAAAAATCCCGCGAACAGCCCCGAAGGGTTGCTGCGGCGGATATGGGTGAAAAGGAAAAAGACGTTATTGCCGCGGGGGGCCTGCGTCCGGTCGTGGACGCGCATGCGGTCTTCATATCCGGCGACGACCGGGGCGAAAGCGCCCGCGTCGCGAATAGAAGAGGGCATGGCAAGCCTCATGCGGCATCAACCTGTTACGGGATGAGCGGGCGGGCAGGGCGGGCGTCATGCGAACGCCCCGACTGTCCGGTCAACCGGGTGGACTGGCGGCAGGTCGTCCTTCCCCGCATGTCCGGCGCCAAGGCGGCCATGTTCCGCATATTTGCGGAGCAGGCCTTCCCCTCAAAAGGCCGGACGGCACCGGGAACGACACCGTCAGTGAGGGCGTGCTAGCATCGGCATGTCCCGACGGCAACCACAACCAAGGCACAAAGATAGGATCGCCGCGTGGTGTTGCAATTATGCCGATCCGTCGGATCATGCTGAATCGCCGGTTAACCCTGCCGATTGACCGGGGTTTGACACCCGATGGCTAATGTCCGGTTCACGACATCCTGCCGCCGGGGGCCTCATGTTTTCGAATAAGCACTGGACCATCGCCGCGCGCTGGCGGCATAGAAGCGTCATGGGCCCGCTCTTCGTCCTGATGGCCATGATGGCGAATCCCGCGGCGGCGCTGGCGGGGCAAATCGGCGCGGTCGAAATCGGCGATTCGGAAATCACGCTGCGCTTCGACGATGTTGTCGCGGGGGCCTCATCCTTCCTTCTGGCAGGCCCGGACCGCATCGCGCTCGACATCGCGGGCGCGCAGGTCGGCCGGTCGGCGGCGGGCGGCGGCCTCGTTCGTGCGGTGCGGCAGGGACAGACGGCGCCCGATACGGCGCGGATCGTCCTCGACCTCGCGCGGCCGGCGGTTGTGTCGGGCGGGCGTTTCGCGGCCGACGGGCGCAGCCTGACCTTCCAGCTCCGCCCCGTGTCGGCGGGCGAATTCGAACGCGCCTCGCGCAGTCCGCGCACCATCTTGCAGCCACCCGCCGGTTTTCGCGCCAAGCCGCCTGAAAAACGATACAGCGTGACGGTGCCGATCGGCAAACCCAAGCCCGCGGTCGCGCTTCCGCGCATCGAGGGGCCGGACAATGATCGCCTGCCGCTCGTCGTGATCGACGCGGGGCACGGCGGGCATGATCCCGGCGCGATCAGCCCGCACAGCGGCAAGCGCGAAAAGGACATCACCCTCGCGCTCGCCCGCGCGATCCGCGACGACCTGCTCGCTTCGGGGCGCGTGCGCGTCGCATTGACGCGTGCCGATGACCGTTTTCTGGTGCTCGAGGAACGTTTCGGCATCGCGCGGCGGCTCAAGGCCGACCTGTTCATCTCGGTCCACGCCGATGCCGCCGAGAATCAGCAGGCGAGCGGCGCATCGATCTATACGCTGTCCGAGGTCGCGTCCGATCGCGAGGCCGCGCGGCTCGCGGCGCGCGAGAACAAGGCCAATGTGATCAACGGCGTCGACCTTGGCGCGCACAGCGGCGACGTATCGGCGATCCTGCTAGACCTCACCCAGCGCGAGACGATGAACGTTGCATCCGATTTCGCCCGGCTGCTCCAGCGCGAGGCGTCGGACGGTGTCAAATTCCGCACGAGCGCGCACCGCTTCGCCTCGTTCATCGTGCTCAAGGCACCCGATACGCCCTCGGTCCTGTTCGAAACCGGCTTCATTTCGAACAAGGATGATGCCGAATTCCTCGCGTCGGCAGCGGGCCAGAAAAAGGTCGCGCGCGGTGTTCGCGACGCGGTGCAAATTCATTTCGCACGGCAGATCGCGGCGCGCTGAGGCGCCCTCTCCGGCAATAATATAGTCTTGACTAACTTTTCTTTCGCGAACAGCGTTGCGGCGCTGGTTTCGGGAGAAGAGGCATGGCGTGGAGCAACTGGTCGGGCAGCGTGACGGCGGCCGCGCAAATCGCACGCCCGCAAAGCGAGGACGAACTCGCGATGCTCATACGCAGCGCGCACCGGCTGCGCGTCGCGGGGGCGGGGCACAGTTTCATGCCGCTGTGTGAATCGGACGAACTGATCGTCAGCCTCGACGATCTGGCGGGCGCGATCCATGTCGCCGCCGATCGGCAGAGCGCGCGTATCCCGGCGGGCTGGAGCATTCGCCGACTGACCGCGGCGCTGTGGGAGGAAGGGCTGGCGCTCGCCAACCAGGGCGACGTCAATCCGCAGTCGCTCGCGGGCGCGATGGCGACGGGCACGCACGGCACCGGAACCGACCTCGGTTCGCTGTCGACCTTCGCGCGCGGCTTCCGGCTGGTCGGGGCCAATGGCGAGGCGCATTGGTGCGACGCCGACACCAACGCCGACCTGTACCAGGCGCAGCGCCTGTCGCTCGGCCTGTTCGGTATCGCGACCGAGATCGAGGTCGCGGTCGTTCCCGCCTTCCACCTCGCCGAACGGATCGAAAAGCGCCGCTGGTCCGAAATCCGCGAGAGCTATGACGAACTCGCGCAGCAGCACCGTCATATCGAATTCTGGTTTTTCCCGCACAGCGACCATGTGATCGTGAAAACACTCGACCTTTGCGATCCGTGCGACCCGCCGCCGAGCACGACCGATATGGACGAGGCGACCTTCCGGCGCATTCTCGATATTGCCGCCCGGCTGCCGTTCCTCACGCCCTTCTTGCAACGGGCGATGATGAAAAGCGGCATTGCGGGCCGCCGTCGCGGCCCCGCGTACAGCATCTTCCCCTCCGACCGGACGCTGCGGTTCGAGGAAATGGAATATGAAATGCCGCGCGCCGCCGGGCTCGACGCGCTCGACGAAGTCGTCGGCTGGATACGGCGGAAACGGTTGCCCGTCACCTTTCCCTTCGAATATCGCGTCGTCGCCGCCGACGATATCTGGATGAGCCCGATGAACGCGGGTCCCGTCGCGGCGATCTCGATGCACCAATATGCGAAAATGCCTTGGGCCGGCCTGTTTGCCGGCGCCGAAACCATCTTTCGCGGCGCCGGCGGCCGGCCGCACTGGGCGAAGCGTCACACATTGAACCGCGCCGACGTCGCGGCGCTTTACCCGATGGCGGGGCGCTATACCGCGGTGCGCCGCGCGGCCGACCCGGCCGGCAAATTTCTCAATCCGCATCTGGAGGCCTTGTTCGCATGACGACCGACCGTGAATTGCACGACCATCTGATCGGCCGGCAGGGCTCGCGCGCCGACCTCAACACCCCGGCGCTCATCCTCGATATCGATGCGCTCGACCGCAATATCGCGGCGATGGCGACGCTCGCCGCTAGCCATGGCGTCGCGCTGCGCCCGCACGCCAAGACGCACAAGAGCGTCGATATCGCGTTGCGCCAGATCGCCGCGGGCGCGGTAGGCGTGTGCTGCGCGAAGATCGGCGAGGCCGAGGTGCTGGCCGCTGGCGGGGTGCCGGGCATCCTCATCACCTCGCCCGTCGCGGCGCCCGCCGCGATCGACCGCCTCGCGAAACTGGCAAAGACCGCGGACCGCCTGATGGTGGTGGTCGATCATCCCGCGGTCGCGGGGCGGATCGATGCAGCGCTGGCGGCGGCGGGAGCGAAACTCGACGTCATCATCGATATCGACCCCGGCATCGCGCGCACCGGCGTCGCGTCGGCCGAAGCAGCGGTGGCGCTTGCGCAGGCAATCGCCGCCGCACCGAACCTTACCTGTCGCGGGGTGCAATTTTATTGCGGCTCGCAGCAGCATATCGAAAATTATGCCGAACGCCGCGCCGCGATCGCCGAGCGCACCGATTATCTGCAGGGCATCGTCGCGGCGCTGACCGACGCCGGTTTCGCGCCCGGCATCGTCACCGGCTCGGGCACCGGCACGCACCGCATCGACCTCGACCTCGGCGTTTTCACCGAATTGCAGGCGGGCAGCTATGTCTTCATGGACAAGCAATATCTCGACTGTGACCTGACCGGCGATGGTGCGGCGCCGTTCGAGGTGTCGCTCGGCGTCGACGCGCGCGTGGTCAGCGCGAACCACAGCGGCCTCGTCACCATCGACGCCGGATTCAAGTCGCTCTCGACCGACGGCGGCGTCGCGGTCGTCCGGCGCGGCGCCCCCGAAACCGCCTTTTTCGCTTTCATGGGTGACGAGCATGCCGCCTTGATCGCACCCGATATCGGCACGCAGCTCGAACCCGGCGATCCGGTCAGCCTGACGGTGCCGCACTGCGACCCGACCGTGAATCTCTATGACAGCTACCATGTCGTCGCGGGCGACACGCTGATCGACATCTGGCCGGTCGGCGCGCGCGGCCGCGCCCGGTGACGCTCGCCGTTCGCCAGCCGCCGCAACAGGATCGCGCGCGGCACACGCGCGAACGGCTGCTCGACGTCGCGGGGGCGCTGCTTGCCGAGGTCGGGGTCGACCGCATCTCGACGAACATGATCGCCGCGCGCGCGGGGCTGACCCCGCCTGCGCTCTATCGCTATTTCGACGACAAATATGCGGTGCTGGAGGCGCTGGGGCGGCGGCTGATGGATCGCCAGAATGCGGTGCTCGAACGCTGGATCGCCCGCCACGCGCCCGGCGGGCTCGCCGGCATGGCCGAACATATCGGCGACCTGCTGGCCGAAAATGCCGCGGTGACGCGTGCCGAACCGGGCGCGGTGTGGATCCTGCGCGCGCTGCACGCCTCGCCGCAGCTCGTGCATGTCCGGCTCGAATCGCATCGCCATGTGACCGACCGGCTGACCGATGCCTGCGCGCCGCAGCTTCCCGGCACCGAGCGCAAAATCCTCTGGTCGCGGCTGCGGCTCGCGGTCGAACTCGGCTTCGCCGCCGACGAAATGCTGTATGAGGAAGACCGGGTTTCCGTCGAAACGGTGCTGGCGCAGGTGGCCGCGACGCTGCGCTCCGTGCTGCTCGACCCGACGGACGGGGGCTAGTCGCGCGCCTCGCCGCAAGCATGCTTCCCTTTCGGCGACTCAGGCTTTAGAGGCGGGGACATATGGCCGCTGACAGTCCGCCCGATTTCCGCCTGCGCCTGCGCCTGCGCCGCGACAGCAATGCCGTCATCGCGTGGTTCCGCGATATGTGGACGCGGCGCTGGTTTCGCTGGCTGGGCTATCTTGCCCTCGCTGGCGCACTCTGCATCGCCCTGATCTGGGTGGTTTTCGCGCGCGACCTTCCGTCGGTCGACCAGCTACGCGACTATGAACCGGCACTGCCGACGATGGTCCGCGACGGCGAAGGCAAGCCAGTGCATGCCTATGCCCGCGACCGGCGCGTCCAGCTCGAATATAGCGAATATCCGCAGCTCCTGGTGCGATCCTTCCTCGCGGCCGAGGACAAGACCTTCTTCAGCCATGGCGGCATCGACTATCCGGGCATTGCGACCGCGATCGTCACCAACCTGACCAGCAGCGGGCGCCCCGTCGGCGCCTCGACGATCACCCAGCAGGTCGCGAAGAACCTGCTGCTGACCAACGAACTCAGCTATCGTCGCAAGGTGCGCGAAGCGATCCTCGCGATGCGCATCGAGGATGCGCTGACCAAGGAACAGATTCTCGAGCTTTATCTGAACGAAATCCCGCTCGGTCGGCGCAGCTTCGGGGTACAGGCCGCGAGCCGCGCCTATTTCGACAAGGATGTCGACCAGCTCCAGCTGCACGAGATGGCGTTCCTCGCGATCCTGCCCAAGGCGCCCGAAAAATACGGGCGCGCCCGTTTCGAGCGCGAGGCGCTGGCGCGCCGGAACTTCGTGCTGGGATCGATGGAAAGCAATGGCTGGATCACCGCCGCGCAGCGCGACGCCGCCCGCGCGATGCCGCTCGGTCTGACCAACAGCGGTAACACCGCGATCGCGCAGGTCGGCGGCTATTACATGGAAGAGGTGCGGCGCCAGCTGATTGCCCAGTTCGGCGAAACAGCCGAAAACGGTCCGCACAGCGTTTACGCTGGCGGTCTTTGGGTACGCACGCCCTATGACGGCAAGATGCAGCAGGGCGCGACGATGGCACTGCGTAAGGGGCTTCAGCGCTACGATGCGGGCAAGGGCTGGTCGGGCCCGATCGCGACGATCGAGGCCGACGACCAGTGGCAGAGCCGCCTTGCGTCGAGCTTCATCGGCATCGACTACGACAATTGGCGGGTTGCCGCCGTGCTGTCGAAATCGGCGGCGGGTGCGCGTATCGGCTTTGCCAATGGCGACACGGGCACGCTTCCCGCCAGTGCCGCGACAATGGGCTATCGCAAGACCGGCGGCAGCGCTTTTTCGGCGATGCGCCCGGGCGACCTGATCGTCGTCAAGTCCACCGGCGGCAGCGGCTACGCGCTGCGTAACATCCCGGAAGTGTCGGGCGGCATGGTCGTCGAAAGTCCACATTCGGGCCGCATCTATGCGATGCAAGGCGGCTTCGACGTCCGCCTGTCGCCCTTCAACCGCGCGACGCAAGCCGAACGCCAGCCCGGCTCGACGATCAAGCCCTTCGTCTACGCCGCCGCGCTCGACAATGGCATGACCCCGGCGACGATGATCGTCGACGGGCCTTTCTGCGTCTATCAGGGGGCGCGTTTCGGCAACAAATGCTTCCGCAACTTCGGTGGCGCGGGCGGCTCGGGCGAACATACGATGCGCTGGGGCCTCGAACAGTCGCGTAACCTGATGACGGTGCGTGCGGCGAGCCAGGTCGGCATGGAGCCGGTGGTCGAAATGATCGGCACGATGGGTATCGGCAAGCACGAGCCCTATCTTTCGACCGCGCTCGGCGCGGGTTCGACCACGGTCGAGAAGATCACCAATGCCTATGCGATGCTCGCCAATCACGGTCGCGCGCTGAAACCGCGCGTCATCGATTATGCGCAGGACCGCCGTGGCAAGGTCATCTTCCCCGCGAACTGGAAACCGTGCGAGGGTTGCAACAAGAAGGATTGGGACGGCCGGCCGATGCCGCGCTTTGCCAA
Source organism: Sphingopyxis sp. (assembly GCF_035944815.1). Classification (GTDB taxonomy): domain Bacteria; phylum Pseudomonadota; class Alphaproteobacteria; order Sphingomonadales; family Sphingomonadaceae; genus Sphingopyxis. Next base: position 147,215 of record NZ_DASZAU010000003.1, on the reverse strand, counting down.
GTCGGGCAAGCAGCTGATGGACCCGATCACCGCCTATCAGGTCGTCCACATGCTCGAAGGCGTCGTCCAGCGCGGCACTGCGGTGCGGCTGCGCGACCTCGGCGTGCCGCTGTTCGGCAAGACGGGGACGACCTCGGGCCCCAACGACGTCTGGTTCGTCGGCGGCACGCCCGACGTGATCGCGGGCATGTATATCGGCTTCGACCAGCCGCGCAGCATGGGCGGCTATGCGCAGGGCGGCAGCTATGCGGCGCCGATCTTCAAGGATTTCGCGCTCGCCGCGCTCGCCGATCGCCAGCCGGTTCCCTTTACCGCGCCCAAGGGCGTGCGCATGGTGCGTATCGATCGCCAGTCGGGCCGTCGCGTCTATGGCAGCTGGCCGGGCACCGATCCCAAGGCCTCGATCATCTGGGAGGCGTTCAAGCCCGAAAGCGAACCGCGCCGGACGATCCGCGAAGAGGAAATCAAGCCGATCAAGGCACCGAAGCGCTCCAGCGGCCCCGCGCAAAAGGGCACGACGGGCCGCACCGACAGCGATTTCCTCGACGACCGCGGCGGCATCATCTGACGTCGCGCACCGCCTTCCCCTGCGGCCTTTGAGGCCGTAAGGGCGGGACCAACATATTTCAGGAGCAAGGACATGCGCGCCGAAGCGCAGGATCATATCGACAAGATTGGCGCCGCGCTGGCGCTGCTGCGCCGCTTCCTCGACTGGGACCGCGCGGTGCGGCGGCTCGACGAATTGAATGCGAAGGTCGAGGACCCGACGCTGTGGAACGACGCCAAGGCCGCGCAGGAAGTGATGCGCGAACGCCGCCGGCTCGACGAGGCGATCACCGCGACGCGCGCGATCGAGACCGAATGCGCCGACACCGCCGAACTGATCGAACTCGCCGAAATGGAAGGCGACGAGGCGATGGTCGATGAGGCCGTGGCGTCGCTGGCGACGCTCGCCGAGCGCGCCGAGGAAGACAAGATCAAGGCGCTGCTCGCCGGCGAGGCCGACGCGAACGACTGTTATATCGAAGTCCATGCGGGCGCCGGCGGCACCGAAAGCCAGGACTGGGCCGAGATGCTCCAGCGCATGTACAGCCGCTGGGCCGAAAAGCGCCGCATGAAGGTCGAACTGGTCGAATATCAGGCGGGCGACCAGGCAGGTATCAAGTCGGCGACGATGCTCGTGAAGGGCGAAAACGCCTATGGCTATGCCAAGACCGAGAGCGGCGTCCACCGCCTCGTCCGCATCTCGCCATACGACAGTTCGGCGCGGCGCCACACCAGCTTCTCGTCGGTCTGGGTCTATCCGGTGATCGACGACAATATCGAGATCGAAATCAACGAGGGCGACCTCAAGATCGACACCTATCGCGCCTCGGGCGCGGGCGGGCAGCACGTCAACACCACCGATTCGGCGGTCCGCATCACCCACATCCCCACGGGTATCGTCGTCGCTAGCCAGAACGACCGCTCGCAGCACAAGAACCGAGCGACCGCGATGGGGATGCTGAAGGCGCGGATGTACGAGGCCGAGCTGCAAAAGCGCGAGGCCGCGGCGTCGGGCGAATATCAGGCCAAGACCGAAATCGGCTGGGGCCACCAGATTCGCTCCTATGTCCTCCAGCCCTATCAGCTCGTGAAGGACCTCCGGACCGGTGTCACCTCGACCGCGCCGTCCGACGTGCTCGACGGTGCGCTCGATCCCTTCATGGCGGCAGCGCTGTCGCAGAAGGTGACCGGCGAAAAGGTCGAGGTGGAGGATATCGACTGATGCGCCGCGCGGTTCTTTTGGCCGCGCTTGCGACCATGCCGCTGCTCGGCGGCTGCGATGCGCCATGGGGCGACGATGGCGACCGCGCGACCAGCGCGCGCGAGTTTCCGCCTGCCGACCGGCCGGTGGCGGCGACCGTGTCGACCAAATGGTCGACCGAAGAGGCGCGCGACCGCGTGAACGAGGCCGAGGACGTCATGGATTCGGCCGACGTCCGCCCGGGCATGACCGTCGCCGACATCGGCGCGGGCGATGGCTATTATACCGTCCGCCTTGCACAGCGTGTCGGCACGAACGGCCGCGTGCTCGCACAGGACATCATCCCCGAAGTGATCGAACGGCTCGCCGACCGCGTCGCGCGCGAACGGCTCGACAATGTCTCGCTGAAACTCGGCGCGGTCGACGACCCGCGGCTGCCCGCGGCGAGCTTCGACCGCGTCTTCATGGTCCATATGTATCATGAGATCGGCGAACCCTATGCCTTCCTCTGGCGGCTGCGCCCCGCGCTGCGCAAGGGCGGGCAGGTGCTCGTCGTCGACGGCGATCGTCCGATCGCACAGCATGGCACGCCGTTCCGCCTGCTCGTCTGCGAGTTCGAGGCGGTCGGCTACAAGCTTGTCTCCTACGACGACAAGCAGCACGCCGGCGGCTATCTCGCGCGCTTCGAGCCCGAGGGGAAACGCCCCGCGCCGGACGCGATCAAGGTCTGCAAAAACCCCTAATAGACGAGCAACTGGTCGCCCGGTCCTGCCTCGGCGAGGAAGCTGACGAGGCCGCCGCTGCGTACCTGCGGCACCAGCTCGCTCGCGGTCATTGCGGCGAGCGCCATGCCCGACTGGCACACGATCAGCCGCACATCCATCGCCATCGCTTCGGCGATCAGCGACACGAGGTCGGGCTGCCCGGCCGCGCGGCGCGCGGCGTCGCCGTCGAAGGCGACGGGGGTGCGCAGCAGGGCGGCCGCTTCGCCCTGCAGGAAAATCCGCGCCGGACGCCCGAGCGCCGCCGCCGCCGCCGCGGTCTCGAGCGCGGCATAGAAACGCTGGCCGTCGGCCGATGCGACGATGATGTTCAACCCCGGCATATCGGGCACTCCGGATCCTTGGCGACCGCAACCTCGCGCCAGCGCCGGTCGAGCATGTCGACGATCGCCAGCCTGCCGCCCAGCGTTTGGCCCCAGCCGCTGAGCGCGCGTACCGCCTCGAGCGCCGCCATCGTCCCGATCATGCCCGCGAGCGCGCCCATCACGCCCTGTTCGGCGCAATTGATGCCGGGGCGGTCGGGGTCGTCGCCGACCAGACAGGCGTAACAGGGGGCGTCAGCGCGCCAGCCCTCGTACAGCGCGACCTGCCCCTCGAACGCGCCGATCGCGGCCGAGAGCAGCGGGATTTCGAGCGCTACCGCGGCGAGATTGACCGCAAGCCGCGTTTCGAAATTGTCGCAACCGTCGAGGATCAGGCTCGCGCCTGCGAGCAGCGTCCCGGCATTGTCCGCGTCGATCAGTGCGGCGAGGGCGACGGCATCGACATGCGGATTGATCCGCCGCGCGGCATCGGCGGCGACGACGGCCTTCGGCGCCCCGATATCGGCATCGGTGAACAGCGGCTGGCGCTGCAGGTTGCTGAGTTCGACATGATCATGGTCGACGATCGTCAGCTTGCCGACGCCCGCCGCCGCCAGATAGGTGATCGCCGGACACCCGATCCCGCCCGCACCAATCACCGCGACATGCGCCGCCTTCAGCTTCGTCTGGCCGGCCCCGCCAAAGGCGGGCAGGATGATCTGGCGGGCATAGCGGTCGAGTTCGGCATCGCTGAGCAACGCCTATTCGCCCGGCTGCCGTATCTTCACCGCCGACAGCGACCCGACATTGGCGGGGACGACATCGTCGTCGGGCGCCTCTTCGTCGTTCGCACTCGCGATGCCGGTCGATCCGAAGCCGCCCGCGCCGCGTGCGGTCGCGTCGAGCGTCTCGACTTCGGCAAAGGCGGCGCGCTGGACCGGCGCCGGCACCAGCTGCGCGATGCGGTCGCCACGTTTGATCTCGAAATTATCCTCGCCCAGATTGGCCAGGATCACCTTCACTTCGCCGCGATAGTCGCTGTCGATCGTGCCCGGCGTGTTGAGGCAGGTGATGCCATGTTTGAGCGCAAGGCCCGAGCGCGGGCGCACCTGCACCTCATAGCCCGCCGGGATCGCCATCGCGAAGCCGGTTGCGACCGCGTGGCGCGTACCGGGGCGCAGCGTCAGCGTCTCGGCCGCGACGACGTCCATCCCCGCCGCGCCGTCCGAGGCATAGGCGGGCAGGGGCAGCCCGCCGCCGTTCGGCAGGCGCTGGATGGCAATTTCAATCTCTTTCAGCGGGTGCGCGGATTGCGAGTTCATCGGCGATCTTTTCCATCAATTTGCGGGCGACGGCGTTCTTGGGCAGGCGATCCCAGCTGTCTACCCCGTCTTTGCTAACGATATGCACCCGGTTCGTCTCGCCGCCCATCGGATCGGCGGCGACGTCGTTGGCGACGATCCAGTCGCATCCCTTGCGCGCAAGCTTTGCTTCGGCGTGCGCGATGACGTCGTTCGTCTCGGCGGCGAAACCGATCAGCAGCGGCGGACGCTGCGCGCTTTTCGCGACGCTCGCGAGGATGTCGGGATTTTCGGCGAGCGCGAGCGGCGGGACCTGTCCGCTGCCGTCCTTCTTGATCTTTTGCGGCGCGGTGTCGGCGGCGCGCCAGTCCGCGACCGCGGCGACCATGATCGCGGCGTCGACGGGCAGCCCGGCTTCGACTTCGGTGGCCATTTCGCGCGCGGTTTCGACATCGACGCGGATCACGCCGGGCGGGGTCGGCAACGGGACGGGGCCGGCGATCAGCAGCACCTCGGCGCCCGCTTCGGCGGCGGCGGCGGCGATCGCGAAGCCCTGCTTCCCGCTCGACCGGTTGGCGATATAGCGCACGGGGTCGATCGGCTCGTGCGTCGGCCCCGCGGTGATCAGGATACGGCGGCCGAACAGCGGGCGATGGTTGGCGGGCGCGAAATCGGGCTGGCCGGTCAGCGGCACGGCCGCGGGCGCGCTGGCGAGCGCGGCGTCGATCGCATCCTTGATCGCCAGCGGTTCGGGCAGGCGGCCGGGGCCATATTCGCCGCACGCCATCTCGCCCTCGTCGGGCTCCATCACCGTCACGCCGTCGCCGCGCAGCGTGGCGACATTGCGCTGCGTCGCGGCGTGGAGCCACATGCGCACATTCATCGCGGGCGCGGCGAGCACCGGCTTGTCGGTCGCGAGCAGCAAGGTGGTGGCGAGGTCGTCGGCGATGCCGGCCGCCATCTTCGCCAGCAAATCGGCGGTCGCGGGCGCGACGACGACCAGATCGGCTTCGCGGCTCAGCTGGATATGCCCCATTTCGACCTCGTCCTTGAGGTCGAAGAGGCTGGTATAGACCTTGTTTTCGCTGAGCGCGGCGAGCGTCAGCGGGGTGACGAACTGTTCGCCCGCGCGCGTGATGACGCAGCGCACGACATAGCCCGCCTTGCGAAGCAGCCGAACGAGCTCGATACTCTTGTAGGCGGCGATGCCGCCGCCGATGATGAGCAGGATGCGCGGAGCGGTCATCGATATTCGCCCGTCCGGAAATGCTGGCGCAGAATCATCGCCTTCTCCTTCGTCATCCAGTTATGCCTTCGCCGGCGCGGGTTCAAGGCATGCCCCGCGCGACGAGCCAGCGGAAGAACAACCCCGCGAATATGCCGCAGCCGCCGCCGAAAACCAGCATGTCGCGCAGTCTTTCCCAGTTCGCCGGATCGGGATCGCTGATCACATCGTCGATCGTGCCGCCGAGCAAGGCGACAAGCCCGCCCGCTGCGATGGCGCCGACGCCGGCCCAGACGGCCGCGTGGCGGCAGGCGGGCCAGCGCTGGCCCGCCGTCTGCAACGCCCAGCCGAACAGCGAAATGGGAAGCCAGCCGATGATGACGGCGAAGATCGTCGCCATGATCGAACCAACGGTCAGCAGCGTCGCCAGCGCATTCAACAGCGCCAGCGGATCGTCCAATATTTCCGAAGGGTCGCCTGCGATCATCACGATAATGAGCAGCAGCATCGCAAAGGGGCCGGTCGCGACTGCGGTCAATAATCCCCAGCCCAGCGCCCCGGCGATGCTCGGCCGGGCGGGTGCCGCGTCGCCCGTCGCTATCCCCACCACATCGCGCCCAGCGCGCCCGCGACGCCGGCGGCGATCGCGGTCAGCGCATAGCGCCACCAGACGCGCTTCTCGCCCTTGTCCCACATCAGCGCGATGTCAGGCAGCGGCGGGGCAGGGGGCGCGGCGCCCTTGCGCGGCAATTGTGCGTCGAGCCGGCGGATGATGTCGGGAATCAGAGCCAGCGTCTTGCCCTGTTCGCGCAGGCCATCGGCGAGCGCGGCCTCGGGGCCCAGCTCGTCGCGGATCCACTCGCTGACGAAGGGGCCCGACACGTCCCACATGTTGATCTTGGGATCGAGCATCGTCGCGACACCCTCGACCATCACCATCGTCTTCTGGAGGAGGAGCAGGTGCGGCTGCGTCTGCATGTCGAAATCGCGCGTGATCGCGAACAGGCCGTCGAGCATCTGCCCGACGCTGAGTTCGCTCACCGGCTTGCCGCGCATCGGCTCGCCCACTGCGCGCAGCGCCGTCGCGAATTCCTCGACATTATGATAGTCGGGGACATATTGCGCCTCGAAATGGATTTCGGCGACGCGGCGGTAATTGCCCGTGGTCAGGCCATAGAGAATCTCGGCGAGCCAGTAGCGCGCCTGCCGGTTGATCCGCCCCATGATGCCGAAATCGACTGCGGCGATCGTGCCGTCGGCTTTCACGAACAAATTGCCCTGATGCATGTCGGCGTGAAAGAATCCCTCGGCGATCGCCTGCCGCAGGAAGGCGGTGACGAGGTTCGCCGACAATGTCTCCATATCGTGTCCGGCGGCGATGAGCTGGTCGCGGCGCGAAATCTTGATGCCGTCGATCCAGTCGAGCGTCATCACGCGGCTGGCGGTGCGGTCCCAGTCGATCGCGGGCACCTCGTATGTCGGCACGCCGACCATCGCGTCGCGCAGTTCGGAGGCGGAGGCGGCTTCGCGGCGAAGGTCTAGTTCGCGCAGCGTCCAGCGACGGAAGTTCGCGATCACTTCGCGCGGGCGCAGCCGCGTCGCTTCGCCGCCGAGTGCCTCGAGATGCGCGGCGGCCCATTCATAGGTGTCGATGTCGCGCGCGAACTGCTTGTCGATACCGGGGCGGCGGACCTTGACCGCGACCGTGCGGCCGTCGGTGGTCACCGCGCGGTGGACCTGCGCGATCGACGCCGATCCGACGGGTTCGGGGTCGAATTCGCTGTAGAGGCTTTCGAGTGGGACTTCGAAGACCGCCTCGATCTCTTGCCGGATGCGATCGAAGGCGACGGGGGCGAGTGCGTCCTGCAGCGTCAGCAGATTGTGCGCGGCTTCCTCGCCGACGAGGTCGGGCCGCGTCGCGAGCGTCTGGCCGAGCTTGACCGCCGCGGGGCCGATCGCCTGGAACGCCGCGGCATAGTCGGGCACCTTCGGCTGGACTGTGCCGAACCGCGCGATGCGGCACAGGCGCTTGACCCCCGGCGGCGTTTGCGGCGCGCTTTCGATCCCGCGCAGCGCGCCGTGGCGCGCAAGGATGCGCCCCCACTTCAGCAGGCGGACGATATGGGTGACGGGTCGGGTCAAGCTTTCCACCCGCTGTGGATCGCGACGAGCCCGCCGAGGATCGGTTCGACCTTCACCGCGGTGAAGCCCGCGTCGCGGATCATTGCCGCGAATTTGGGCATCGGCGGGAAACGGCGGATCGATTCGATCAGGTAGCGATAGCTGTCCTCGTCGTCGGCGATCAGCTTGCCGAGCTTGGGGACGAGGTGATGCGAATAGGCGTCATAGGCCTGCGCGAAGCCCGGCCATTCGTTGGTCGAAAATTCGAGGCAGAAGAAACGCCCGCCATAGCGCAGCACGCGATGGGCTTCCGTGAGCGCTGCCGGAATGTCGGTGACGTTGCGGATCCCGAAGGCAATCGTATAGGCGTCGAAAAACTGGTCGGGAAACGACAGCTTCTCGGCATTTTGTTCGGACCAGACGAGGCTGTCGATCCCCCGTTCGGCCGCGCGCTCCATACCGACGCCGAGCATGTCGGGGTTGATGTCGGCGACGGTGATGCTCGCGCCGAAACGCTCCATGCGAAAGGCGATGTCGCCGGTGCCGCCTGCCATGTCGAGGATCGTCTCGCCCTCGCGCGGCTTCACGCGGCGCACGAAGCGGTCTTTCCACAGGCGGTGCATGCCCCCCGACATCGCGTCGTTCATGATGTCGTACTTGCGCGCGACGCGGCTGAACACTTCGCCGACCATTGCGGTCTTCTCGCCCGCGGGGACCTGTTCATAGCCGAAGCTGACGGTGTCGAGAGTGGCCATGGAGTGCGCGCCTTTTGCGGGGAGATGGTGTGTTGCGACGGCCTTTAGCCGGGCCTTGCCGTGCAGGCAAATGGCGCGTAGCCCGAGAGGCGATATGCCAGAATTGCCCGAAGTCGAAACCACCGTGCGCGGCCTGACCCCCTTCCTCGAAGGCCAGCGACTGACGGCGGTCACCACCTTCCGTCCCGACCTGCGGCGTCCCTTTCCTGCCGATCTGGCGCAGCGACTGACCGGCGCGACGGTCACGGGGCTTTCGCGCCGCGCCAAATATGGCGTCATCTCGACCGACCGCGACGATCATATGATCTTCCACCTCGGCATGTCGGGGCGGTGGCGGACCGAAGGCGGCGAAGCGGGCAAGCACGACCATCTGCTGCTCGAAACCGGGGCGGGACATCGGCTGTTCCTGCACGATCCGCGGCGATTCGGCTCGGTTGACCTCGTCAGCGGCGATCCGCTGACGATCTTTCCCGCCTTCGTGACGCTCGGGCCGGAGCCTTTGTCCGATGCGTTCGATGCCGCCTATCTGGCGCGAGCGCTCGCCGGGCGGCGCGCGCCGATCAAGGCGATGCTGCTCGACCAGACGATCGTGGCAGGGCTGGGCAATATCTATGTCTGCGAGGCGCTCAACATGGCGCATATTTCGCCGGTGAAGCCTGCCGCCGACATATCGAAGGCGAAGCTCGCCCTGCTCGTGCCCGCGATCAAGGCGGTGCTGATCGCCGCCATCGCGGCGGGCGGGTCGACCTTGCGCGACTTCCTCAGCCCCGAAGGCGACCTCGGCTATTTCGCGAAGGACTGGCGTGTCTATGGCCGCGAAGGCGAGGCGTGCGAGTGCGGCGGAACGATCGTACGGATCGTCCAGAGCGGCCGGTCGACCTTCTATTGCCCGAAATGCCAACGATAATGCGGGTAATTGCCCGCAAAGCCATTGACCAAATCGCCCGTCGCCGCTATGCGCGCACCCTTCGAGCAGGGTCCGGTCGTCCGGAACCGGCCGCATCCGGACATTGATTCGCTGCAACTTGCGCGATTCGGCTGCTCCGCTGAGGCTGTGCTCCGACCATGTAGACCGTTTGAAAGACTAGAGGAATTTATGGCCAATACGCCGCAGGCAAAGAAGCGCATCCGCCGCAACACCGCGCGCACCATCGTGAACAAGAATCGCGTTTCGCGCATTCGTACGCTGGTGAAGAAGGTCGAAGCCGCCGTCGCGGCCGGCGACAAGGATGCCGCTGCAACCGCGCTGAAGGCCGCCCAGCCCGAAATGGCGCGCGGCGTTGCCAAGGGCGTGCTCCACAAGAACACCGTGGCCCGCAAGTTTTCGCGCCTGACCAAGAGCGTGAACGCGATCGCCTGATCGATTTGTCCCGAAAGGGAACAAAAAGGACCCGCCGGCTTCTTGCCCGCGGGTCCTTTTTTGTATCCGATATTGTGACAACGCGATGGCAATAGTGTTGCAGCGCGGTAAGTGACGGAATTACGGCGATTCGTTGATCTGTCGCCGGATTGTCACAAATAAACTACTGAAAAATATAAGAAAAACACGCTTTTCGCGCGATTCCGGGACCCCCGGTGAGTCAAGATTTTTATTTCAGTATTTTTACATGGCGAGCCCTTGATCGACTCGCCGACCCCTGACTAGACAGGGTGCGTCGTCGGCCTTCGCCGGCGGCCGCCACATCGACATGATTCGCGACTTTTCGGGCTGCGTGCGCCGGAGAGGAAACCTGTGCCTGCGCACGGGCGACGATTCGGCGTGTGGTCGGCTGCCCGGGATCCGCGACGAGGGGACCTGGGGGGCGTTAGAGCGTGACAGAGAGTGGCAATCGGCATGGCAATAACGCAAAGGGTGGAGCAATGAGCGGCGATGCCGCGACGCTCTGGCCGCGCGTTGCCGAAGGGCTGCGCCGCGACCTTGGCGTGCGCACCTTCGACCATTGGTTGAAGCCCGTTCGTTTCGCCGACTATTGCACGCTGTCGGGCGTCGTGACGCTCGAAACCGCGAGCCGCTTCTCGGCCAACTGGATCAACGAGCGCTTCGGCGACCGGCTCGAACTCGCATGGCGCCAGCATCTGCCCGCGGTGCGCAGCGTGATGGTACGTGGCGGCGCGGCGGCGAGCGAGCGCGCAACGGCGTTGTCGGCGCAGCCGCTTCCCGCGTTCGAGGCGCCGCAGCCTGTGCAGGCGAACCCGGCGCTGCTGACGTTCGATCCGCGCCTGTCGTTCGACCGCTTTGTCGTCGCGCGCAGCAATATCCTCGCCGCCAACGCCGCACGCCGCATGGCGATGGTCGAGGCGCCGCAGTTCAATCCGCTCTACCTCTGTTCGGGCACCGGGCAGGGCAAGACGCACCTGCTCCAGGCAATCGCGCAGGATTATGCCGCGGCGCATCCGACCGCGAACATCATCCTGATGTCGGCCGAAAAATTCATGCTCGAATTCGTCGGCGCGATGCGCGGCGGCGACATGATGGCGTTCAAGGCCCGGCTGCGCGCCGCCGACCTGCTGCTGCTCGACGACCTCCAGTTCGTGATCGGCAAGAATTCGACGCAGGAAGAGCTGCTCCACACGATCGACGACCTGATGACCGCGGGCAAGCGCCTCGTCGTCACCGCCGACCGTCCGCCCGCGATGCTCGACGGGGTCGAGGCGCGCCTGCTGTCGCGCCTGTCGGGCGGGCTCGTCGCCGATATCGAGGCGCCCGAGGATGATTTGCGCGAACGCATCATCCGCCAGCGGCTCGCCGCGATGCCGATGGTCGAGGTGCCCGACAATGTCGTCGCCTATCTGGTCAAGCATTTCACCCGCAACATCCGCGAGCTCGAGGGCGCGCTCAACAAATTGCTCGCCTATGCCGCGCTCACCGGCACGACGGTCGACCTGACGCTTGCCGAAGACCGGCTCGCCGAAAATGTCCGCAGTGCGCGCCCGCGCATCACGATCGACGAAATCCAGCGCGCGGTCTGCGCCCACTATCGCCTCGACAAGAGCGAAATGGCGTCGAAGCGCCGCGTTCGCGCGGTCGCACGTCCGCGCCAGGTCGCGATGTATCTCGCGAAGGAACTGACACCGCGCTCCTATCCCGAGATTGGCCGCCGTTTCGGCGGGCGCGATCATTCGACGGTGATCCACGCCGTACGCACGGTCGAGGCGCTGCGCGTCGCCGACAGCGAACTCGACGCCGAAATCGCGGCGATCCGGCGCAGTCTCAACAGCTGATCCACAGACTTGTACCGGGCTTATCCCCGGACTTGTCCACATCATCCGCAGAATGACGGCCTTAGGGGTGGCGAGCGGACGTTTGCTCCCTCTCACGTCCGTCATCCCGGGCGTGACCCGGGACCCGCCTTTCTTTTGGCTGACGGTGAAAGGAAAGGCAGGCCCCGGCTCAAGCCCGCGGTGACGATGATGGAGAGGTCAGCTTCCGGTCGTTAGCGGACGGTCCTTACTCCACCTTGGCGCCTTCCGGTCGCTACCCGCCACCTGCTGCCGCAAAAAAAGGCCCGCCCTCCTTGCCGGAGGGCGGGCTTTTTGTTTGGGCTAAAACGGCGCGTCAGCCCTTTTCGGGCGGTGCCACCGTGATCCGCACCCGTTCGCCCGAATTGCCGGGGAAGCCGGTGAACATCGCCTCGACGAGGTTCGGGACGATCGTCTGGAGGTTGTTGTCGCGCGACTGCGCCTCGGCATGGCCTTCGAACAGGCGCGATCCGTCCGACGCGCGGTTGATCTGGAGGTTCAGCCCGCTCGTGTAGACGGTGTAGCTGCTGACGTCGTTATAGCCGCCCCAGCCGGGACCGAAACCGCCCCACAGGAAGGGGTCGCGATAGCCATAGACATAGCGGCGCCCGCCGCGGCCGCTGACGATCACCGGGCGATAGAAGCCGCGGCCGTAATAGCCGCCGTAACCGCCATACCAGGGATCGCCGAAGCCCGGGCTCGACACGACGCGTTCGCGGCCCTTGTCGACGCCATAATCCATGCGGACGACCAGGTCGGCGCGTTCGCCGTTCGCGGCCGGGCGATAGCCGAAACGCGTCAGCTCGCCCGCGACCAGATTGGCATACTGGCCGAACTCGATGCCGCCCTGCAGCGCGGGATTGCTCGCCTCGACGGTGAAGCTCTGCCCCTGCGGCGCGGGAAGCTGCGACTGAAAGCGCGCGACATCGGCCTTGAACGGCGTTGCGCAGCCGGCCAGCGCGAGCGCCGCGCCGGTCATGGCGGCCAGGCCCAGTCGCCGGAAATTGATCTTGCTCATCGTCTTGGCTCCGTGATTCGGGTGCGCGTTTTTGCCGCGCTCTCATACCATAGACTACGCCGACGCGACTTAACCTTGGTTGAACCCGGTTCGTCGCACCTTCGTTCCATCGGGAATATGGCGAGCGGCCGCCGATAAGCAAGGGCTTCTAATATATTAGCGGCAGAGCCCCAGCGCGGCATAGGCCGCATCGAGCGTCGGCTTCGCCAGCGCCGATGCGCGCGCGGCGCCATCTTCCAGCGCGGCGTCGATCGCCGCCGGATCGGCCTTGAGCTCGGTCAGCCGCGTCGCGATCGGGCGCAGCGTTTCGACGAGCAACTCGCCGAGCGCGGGCTTGAACGCGCCGAAACCCTGTCCGGCAAAGCGCGCAAGCACCTGATCGACGCTTTCGTCGGCCATCGCGGCATAGATCGACACGAGGTTTTTGGCCTCGGGCCGGCCTTCGAGGCCCGCGGCGTCGGCCGGCAGCGGTTCGGGATCGGTCTTCGCCTTGCGGATCTTCGCCATGATCGTGTCGGGATCGTCGACGAGATTGATGCGGCTCGCGTCGCTCGGGTCCGATTTCGACATTTTCGCCGACCCGTCGCGCAGGCTCATGATCCGCGCCGCGGCGGGCGGGATCGTCGGTTCGGGCAGGGTGAAGGTCTCGGTCCCCGTGTCGAGGTTGAACTTGGTCGCGATATCGCGCGCCAGTTCCAGATGCTGCTTCTGGTCGTCGCCGACCGGGACGTGCGTCGTCTGGTACAGCAGCACGTCGGCCGCCTGCAGCACCGGATAGGCATAAAGGCCGACGCTGGCACCTTCGCGGTTCTTGCCCGATTTTTCCTTGAACTGCGTCATGCGGTTGAGCCAGCCGATGCGCGCGGTGCAGAAGAGCAGCCAGGCGAGCTCGGCATGCGCGGGGACGCGCGCCTGGTTGAACAGGATCGCCTTGGCGGGATCGATGCCCGCGGCCATCAGCGCCGCTGCCATCTCGCGCGTGTTCGCGGTCAGGTCGGCGGGGTCGTTATAGACGGTGATCGCGTGCAGGTCGGCAAGGAAATAGAGCTTCTCGCCCGGCATCTCGTCCTGCATGCGCACCCAGTTGCGGATCGCGCCCAGATAATTGCCGAGGTGCAAATTTCCGGTGGGCTGGATGCCCGATAGCGTCCGCATGTCTTACTCCTGAGTTCCGGCAGGCTTGCCGCGCCGCCGCGTGAGCATGCGGACCAGATCCTTGTCAAGCGCGCCCACGACGAACGCCACGGCAAAGAACATCGCCCCGCCCGCGGCGACGAGCGCGGCGAGCGACCAGATGCGCTCGAAAACGCTGCCGCCATAATAGGGCTGCATCATCGGCATCATCCACCAGAGCAGCGCCGACATCGCGGCGACCGCGACCAGCTGGCGCGCGATCCGTCCGGCGAGCTTCGCGGTGAAATGAAACCAGCCGCGGCGGTGGAGCATCGTATAGAGCAGCAGGCAGTTGAGCGACGCCGACGCCGCCGTCGCGCCGGCCAGCCCGACGATGCCATAGCGTTCGACGACATAGAGGTTGATCGCGATATTGACGATCAGCGCGACGAGCGCGGTCCACACCGGGGTGCGCATATCCTCGCGCGCGAAAAAGCCCGGGTTCAATATCTTGACGATGACATAGGCGGGCAGGCCCGCGACGAGCGCCGCGACGATATTCGCCATGATCGTGCCGTCGGCATCGGTGAACTTGCCGCCGACGAAGAAGGCGGTGACGAACGCCGGCGCGCAGATCGCGAGCGCGGCGGCGGCGGGCAGCGTGAGCAGCGTCGCGATTTCGAACGCATTGCCCTGCAGCCGCTGCGCCTCGGCGGCGTCGCCGCTGTGGATGTGGCGCGACAGCATCGGCAGGATCGCGGTGCCGAGCGCGATGCCGACGATGCCGAGCGGCATCTGGTTCAGCCGGTCGGCGAGCTTCAAAAGCGTCAGCGAACCCTGCGGCAGCGACGTCGCGAAGAAGGTGTCGACGAACTGGCTGATCTGGTAGATTCCGGCGCCGAAGGTCGCGGGCAGGATCAGCAGGCCGAGCTTCTTCACCTCGGGGGTGAATTTGGGCAGGCGCCAGTGGAGGCGGAGGCCGGCGCGGCGCACCGCCCAGATCAGATAGGCGAGCTGCGCGACGCCCGCGAGGCTGACCGAAATCGCCAGGGCCACCGCGACGATGCGGTCGTTGCCGCTGTCGCCGCGCAGCCACCAGCCGGCGGTGATCCCCGCTATCAGAACGATGTTGAGCAGCACGGGCGCGAAGGCGCCCGGTGCGAAGCGCGAGCGCGCGTTGAGCAGGCCCGACAGCATCGCGACGAGGCTGATCAGCCCGAGATAGGGAAAGGTCAGCCGGCTGAGGAAGACCGCGAGGTCGAACTTGCCCGGCACCTCCTGGAAATCGCGTGCGAGCAGCCAGACGATCGCGGGCATCGCGATCATCATCACCGCCGAAAAGGCGAGCAGCACCCAGAGAAAGACCGACAGGACATCGTCGGCGAATTTCGCCGCCGCCTCTTCGCCGCCGCCCTCATCGCCGGCACCGTGCAGTGCGCGGCTGTACATGGGGACGAAGGCGACCGAGAAAGCCCCTTCGGCGAACAGGCGCCGAAAGGTGTTGGGCAGCGTGAAGGCGAGCTGGAAGGCGTCGGCGGCAAGGCCGGCGCCCAGCACGCGGGCGAGCAGCATGTCGCGGGCGAAACCGAAAATGCGGCTGACCATCGTCAGCCCGCCGATCGTCCCGACATTCTTGATCAGGCTGCTCATCGCGCGAGGTCAGCCAGACGGCGAGGGGTCAGGCTTCGCCGACCGGCGCGGGGATTTCGCCCTGGCCTTCGTCCTGCGCCGCCTGAACCTGCTGCATGAACAGGCCGTGGAAATCGATCGGCTCGAGCAGCAGCGGGGCAAAGCCGCCGTCGCGAACGGCATCGGCGATCACGCGGCGCGCGAAGGGGAAGAGGATGCGCGGCGCTTCGGCGAGGAAGAAGGGCTGCAGCTGGTCGTCGGGGACGTTGCGCACGCCGAACAGGCCGGCATATTTGAGGTCGATCACAAAGCTCGTGCCCTGGTCGGTCTTCGAGGTGACGTCGATCTTCAGCGACACTTCGAACAGATTGTCGCCGACGCCTTCGGCCGCAATGTTGAACTGGACGTCGACCTGCGGGGCATCCTGCCACTGATAGACCGCGGGCGCGTTCGGGTTTTCGAACGACAGATCCTTCACATATTGCGAAATCAGGCCGATCGCGGGGCTCGTGTCCTCGCCGTTCGGCTGCAGGGCGGGATTGTTGATGTCGGCGCTGGTCTCGTCGGCCATGATCAGATGCTTTCGCTGAAAAGATGGAAACAATATCCGCATCCGCAGACCGTGCAGGGGCTGCGGCGGACGGTTGTCGCGGCGCTTAGCAGTGCCCGGCGGCCAGCACAATGGCCGCCCGTCCCGTCCTATAGTTAAGGGTGAATCGTTGACCCTTCGCGCGCCAGCGGCCATGGTCATTTGAAACTAGGGCGCGTATCGCCTATGTATCGACCAGTTTGTTTCCGCCCTTCCGCATTGGACTATTGCCCGTGACCGCTTTCTCGATCGTCCTGCTCGCCATGATTGCCGCCTTCCTCGGCATGCGGCTCTACTCGGTGCTCGGCAAGCGCACCGGGCACGAACAGGAACCCGTTCTGCCGCGCCGCGACGAACGTGCGGCGCCGTCGCCGGTTCGCCTCGACGATGGCGAAACGCCGCCGTCGACGCTTGCATCGGCGCCCGACGCGTCGGGTCTGGTCTATGAACCCGCCGCCGAAGCCGGGTTGCGCCAGCTTCTCGCGACCGACCGCAATTTCGATGCCGGCCGGTTCATGGAAGGCGCCGAGGCCGCCTATCGCATGATTTCGGAGGCTTATTGGTCGGGAGACCGCGAAACGCTGCGCGATCTTTGCGACACGGACAGCTACGAAGCCTTTGTCGAGGCGATCGCGGCGCGCGAAGCCCGCGGCGAAAAGCTCGACAACCGCCTGATCGGCATCGATTCGGCCAAGATCACCGCGGTCGATCTCGATCGCAGCGAAGCGCGCATCACCGTGCGTTACCGCGCCGACATCAGCGCGATCACGCGCGATGCCGAGGGCAAGCTGATCGCGGGGTCGATGAGCGACGCGTCGCAGACCGACGACCTCTGGACCTTCCGCCGCCAGATCGGCAGCAGCGATCCCAACTGGCTGCTCGACGAAATCGAAGCTGCCTGATCCCGATGCCGGCGGACCTGACGCCCGGGGCGCGCCGGGCGCGCGCTTTCGGATTCGCCCTCTGCGCCGCGCTGCCGCTATTGTCGGGCTGCGCGTCGGTCATTCCCGATACGGGCGGGCCTCGCCCCGGCGCCACCGCGCCCGCTCCGACGCCGTCGCCGCGACCGACCGGCGCCCCCCGCCCGTACCAGCCGCGGCCATCGGAACGGCCGGGTGCTGCGGCCAAGCCGATCCCGGCAACGCCGCGTGCGCCGCTTCCGGCCGCCGCCGTTCCCGTCGCCGCGACGACCGCCGCGACCAGCGGGGTGATCGCCGGGCCCGATTTTTCGACGCTCGGCGTGACGGCCGGGCAGGCGTCCGCTGCGCTCGCCGCCTTCCGCATCAGCTGTCCGTCGGTCCAGCGCCGCACCGATGCGAGCGGGCTGACGCAGGGCGCCGACTGGACCGAAAGCTGCAACGCTGCGAAAAACTGGAAGGACAGCGACGCCGCGGCCTTCTTCACCCGCTATTTCGGCACGGTGCAGATCGGCGCGGGCACTGCTTTCGTCACCGGCTATTATGAACCCGAAATCGCCGCCTCGCGTACGAAGCGGCCGGGTTACGACGTTCCCATCTATCGCCGCCCCGCCGACCTCGTCGAAGTCGACCTCGGCCAGTTCGCCGACGACCTCAAGGGGCGGAAAATTCGCGGCCGCGCAGACGGTCCCAATTTCGTGCGCTATTACGACCGCGCGGCGATCGAGGGCGGCGCGCTCGACGGGCGCGGGCTTGAACTCGCTTATGCCACCGACGCCGCCGAATTCTTCTTCCTCCAGGTGCAGGGCTCGGGGCGCCTCCGCCTCCCCGACGGCGGCATCATGCGCATTGGCTACGACAGCCAGAACGGCCGCGACTATGTCGGCATCGGCAAGCTGCTGCTCGACCGCGGCGAGCTTCCGCGCGGTCAGGCGTCGATGCAGGGCATCCTCGACTATCTTCGCGCCGATCCCGTCCGCGGTGCCGCGGTGATGAACGAAAATCCCAGCTGGGTCTTCTTTCGCGAACTCACCGGCCCCGGTCCGCTCGGCGCGCTCGGTCTGCCGGTCACCGGTCGCGCGAGCGTCGCCGCCGATCCCAAATATGTGCCCCTCGGCGCCCCCGTCTTCCTCTCTCTCGACCGCGCCGAACCCAATGGGCTGTGGGTCGCGCAGGACACCGGCGGCGCGATCAAGGGCGCCAACCGCTTCGACAGCTTCTGGGGCGCGGGCGACGATGCGCGCGCGATCGCCGGCGGCATGTCGGCGCGCGGCTCGGCACTGCTCCTGCTCCCGCGCGCCAGCGTTGCGCGGCTGATCCCGGCGCGTTGAGGTGCCGCGGCGCCTTGCCCCGGAGGAAAGCGCGCTGTGGAAAAAGGTCGCAGCGACCGTAAAGCCGCTGCCCAAAGCGAAGGCGCCGCTCGCGCCTACCGCCCCGCCGACCATCCGCCCGCCGAAACCGTCCCCGCGCAGTACCGCCGCGCCCGCCGCCGCTCCGCCGCGCGCGCCCGCGAAACTGCCGCCGCCGCGCCGGACGCATCAGACCGCGACGCTCGACGGCCATTGGGACCGCCGCTTGCGCAAGGGCCTCGTGCGCCCCGATCTCAGCATCGACCTCCACGGGCACACGCTCGCCTCGGCGCAGGCCTTGCTCGACGACGCGATCGGGCGGGCGCTGATGCGCGGCGCGCGCGTGCTGCTCGTCGTCGCGGGACGGCTGCGCCCCGGCGCCGACCGCCTGCCGCAGATGCATGGCGACCCGCGCCCGCGCGGCGCGATCCGCGCCTCGCTCCCCGACTGGCTCGCTTACTCACCCTACGCCGACCAGATCGTCGCGCTTCGTCCCGCGCATATCAGCCATGGCGGTGCGGGCGCGGTCTATGTCATCCTGCGCAGATCGCGCGAGGACTAGAGGAAAGCGCGCATCAATATGCCGCGATAGATGGCGGTCAGCGTGCGCAGGTCTTCCACGGCAACCGCCTCGTCGAGCTTGTGCATCGTCGCATTGGTCAGCCCGAATTCGACCACGGGGCACAGCGCGTGGAGGAAGCGCGCGTCCGACGTGCCGCCGGTTGTCGACATTTCGGGCCGCAGATCGGTCTCGGCATGGATCGCCTCGGCGACCAGCTCGGACAGCGCGCCCGGCGGGGTGAGGAACGCCTCGCCCGAAATCTTGCCCAGCACCTTGGCGTTGGGTTCGACCTCGTGCGCGATCCGCTCGACCATCGCGACAAGGTCGGCGCCCTTATGCTGATCGTTGAAGCGGATCGACAGCCGCGCGCGCGCCGAGGCGGGGATGACGTTGGTTGCGCCATTGCCGACCTCGATATCGGTGAATTCGATGTTCGACGGCTGGAACCAGTCGTTGCCCTCATCGAGCGCCACCGCGTCGATCGCCGCCATGATGCGCACCAGCTTGGGGATCGGATTGTCGGCGAGGTGGGGGTAAGCGACGTGCCCCTGCGTTCCCGGCACGTCGATCCAGATATTGACCGACCCGCGCCGCCCGATCTTCACCATGTCGCCGAGCCGGTTCACCGATGTCGGTTCGCCGACGACGATCATGTCGGGTTTCACCCCGCGCGCGTCCATATGCTCCATCAGCGCGCGCGTGCCGAAGATCGCGGGGCCTTCCTCGTCGCCGGTGATGATCAGGCTGATCGTGCCCGCCTCATGCGGCGTTGCGGCGGCGGCGGCGGCAAAGGCCGCGATCGAACCCTTCATGTCGACCGCGCCGCGGCCATAGAGCAGGTCGCCGCGAACCTCGGGCGCGAACGCATCGCTTGTCCAGCCGACGCCCGGCGGCACGACGTCGAGATGCCCGGCAAAGCCGAAATGCGTCGGCCCCTTGCCCGCGCGCACCGCGAGCAGGTTTTCGACCGGCCCGTCGGGCTCGATCCCGTCGATGAAGCGCTCCACCGTAAAGCCGAGTGGCGTCAGCGCCGCCTCCAGCGTGTCGAACACGGCGCCCATGGCGGGGGTGACGCTCGGCGCGGCGATCAGCGCCTTGGCCAATTCTACGGGGTCAACTTGATGGGTCATGCTCGCCCTTTACGCCTTCGCGCGGCGCGAAGTCGAGGCTTTGCATCGCACCGTCTTTGTGCGAAACAAAGATAGAACAAACTCCACGAGGACTGCCATGCCGAAGCTCGATCTCGACACGATCCCGCAAACCAACGCCACCGGCTATCCCGCGCCCTACAACCAGCCCGTGCAGGGCCGCTGGTACCGCCGCCTCGCGCCCGCCACCGGGCTCAGCGATTTCGCCGCGAGCCATGTCGTGCTCAAACCCGGCGCCTGGTCGTCGCAGCGCCACTGGCACGACGGCGAGGACGAGATGCTGGTGATGATATCGGGCGAGGCGGTGCTGGTCGAGGACGACGGGCGCCACGCCATGCGGCCGGGCGATATCGCGGTCTGGCCCAAGGGCAGCACCAACGGCCATCACCTGATCAACGAATCGGACGCCGACTGTGTCTTCGTCGCGCTCGGCGGCGGCAAGAAATATGACACCGGCGGCGGCTATTCGGACATCGACATGCTGTTCACGCCCGACGGCTATTTCCACAAGGACGGCACGCCCTATCCGACGGCGCGCATCCCCTAGTTTCGCTAGACGATCCGGAAACTCAGCAAGGTGAAGCGCGCCGGCGCGGTGGCGAAGACGCCGTGGCCACGCCCGTCGCCGAGCGCGCCGAAGGTCAGCCCGACGCGGTCGGCATCGTCGACCGCCGCCTGCATCGCGCCGGGCAGCGATCCCGACGTCTTGGCCTTCACCGAAATCCAGTCGGGATCGTCCAGCCGGACGCTGATTTCATGCACCCCGGGCGCGATCACCCGCACGCTCGCGGCGGGCGAATACCAGCGATAATCTTCGTAGCGCCCGCGGCCGGTCCAATTGTCGCCGCGCCGCTGGAGGTAGAGCGAGATGGCGGCGGGCAGCTTGGGGATTTCCTGCGGCACGAAGCGCGTCCCCGGCGCCGCATCGATGCGGTATCGCACGATCATGCGCGACTTGCCCGCCAGCGAGCCGGGGCGGAAGGTGACATAATGGACATGCCCTGCCGCGGCGTCGGGTGCCGGGAAGTCGAAGGTGAAGCCGCCGCTCGTCGGGCGCGGGGCAGGCGGCATGCCGGGCGAATAATTCTTGCCGCGGATGACCGGCCCGATCTCCCAGCCGTCGCCGCCCTGCGCAGCCGCGATCGCGGCGGGCGCGGCAAGGATCGAAAGGCAGGCGATGGCGAGAAGCGAGCGTCTTTTCATCGCACCACCCTAGCAGGCCGAACGCATCGCGCCCTGAACGGCCGGTTCATCGGCGCGCCAGCTTGGGCCCGTCCATTGCCGATCAGCCTTCGACCGGACCCTCGAACTTCTCGATCACCCAGTCCTCGGCCTGCGCGCCGCCGATCCATTCCTGCATGCACGGATGGCTGATCACTGCCTGGCAGTAGGCGGCGGCAAAGCGCGGCAGCGGGATCGAGTAAGTGACGAAGCGCGTGACGACGGGCGCAAACATGATGTCGGCGGCCGACCAGTCGCCGAACAGATAATCGCCCTCGCCGCCGAAACGTGCGCGCGCTTCGGCCCAGATCTGGAAAATGCGCACGACATCGGCCTGCACCTCGGGCAGCAGCTCGGCGGACGGATAGATGCGCCGGATGTTCATGCTGTGATTGCGGCGCAGCGCCGCAAAGCTCGAGTGCATTTCGGCCGCCATCGAGCGCGCCATTGCGCGCGCCGCCATGTCGCCCGGCCAAAAGCCCTTCGTCCCGCCGGTCTTTTCGTTGAGATAATCGATGATCGCGAGGCTGTCCCACACGACGATATCGTCGCCGTCCCACAGGATCGGCACCTTGCCGCCCGACGGCGCGAACTCGTCGCCCTCGCGCCGCTGGCTCCATTCCTCGTCGTAAAGCGGGACGGTGACTTCCTCGAACGGCAGCCCGCTATGCTTGACCGCGAGCCAGCCGCGCAGGCTCCAGCTCGAATAGGCCTTGTTGCCGAGAAACAGTTTCATGCGATCTCCTTGGCCCCACCCTCAGGGGGAGGGAGGAAAAGGTCAACTCTCGACCGCCTCCAGCACCGCGGTGCGCAGCTCGGCGATGCCCATGCCTTTCTCGCTGCTCGTTGCGATGACCTCGGGGTGCGCGGCGGGGTGCTTGCGCGCTTCGGCTTCGGTCGCGGCCTGCACCGCCTCGAGTTCGCTCGCCTTGATCTTGTCGGTCTTGGTGAGGACGAGGCGATAGCTCACCGCCGCGACGTCGAGCATCTCCAGCACCTCGCGGTCGACATCCTTGATCCCGTGGCGGCTGTCGATCAGCACAAGCGTGCGCTTCAGCACCTGCCGCCCGCGGAGATAATCGTTCACGAGGAAGCGCCATTTCTTGACGACATCCTTCGGCGCCTTGGCAAAGCCATAGCCGGGCATGTCGACGAGGCGAAAGATCAACGGATTCTCGCCCACGTCGAAATAGTTGAGTTCCTGCGTGCGCCCCGGCGTCACCGACGTGCGCGCCAGACCGTTGCGGTTCGTCAGCGCGTTGAGCAGCGACGATTTGCCGACGTTCGACCGGCCCGCAAAGGCGATCTCGGGAACGCTCGGGCTCGGCAGGTGCTGGAGTGCGGGCGCCGATTTCAGGAAGGCGATCGGACCCGCAAACAGCTTGCGTGCCCGTTCGGCCCTGTCTTCCGCGCCCGGATCGATCGCGCTCACGTCGCCGGCGCCGCCTTCAGCGCCGGGAACTTGCGGTACATCCACTGCTGCTGCCCGATCGACAGGATATTGTTGGTAATCCAGTAGAGCAGCAGGCCCGCCGCGAACGGCGCCATGATGAACATGAACAGCCAGGGCATGATCTTGAACACCTGCTGCTGCACGGGGTCGGTCGCCTGCGGGTTGAGGCGGAACTGCAGCCACATGGTGATGCCGAGGATCACCGCGAGCACGCCGATCGCGAGGATCGAGGGCGGGGTGAAGGGCAAGAGGCCGAACAGGTTCAGGATGTGCAGCGGATCGGGCGCCGACAGATCCTTGATCCACAGGATGAACGGCTGGTGCCGCATTTCGATCGTCAGCATCAGCACCTTGTACAGCGCATAGAAGATCGGGATCTGGATCAGGATAGGAAGGCAGCCGGCGAGCGGATTGATCTTCTCGTCCTTGTAGAGCTTCATCAGCTCCTGCTGCATCTTCGGCTTGTCGTCCTTGTAGCGTTCCTGCAGCGCCTTCATCTTCGGCTGGACGAGGCGCATCTGCGCCATCGACGAGAATTGCCGGTTGGCGATCGGGAACATCAGCAGGCGGATGATCAGCGTCAGCGCCATGATCGCAACGCCGAAATTGCCGACCTGCTTGAACAGCCAGTCGAGCAGCTTGAAGATCGGCACCTCGAAAAATTCGAACCAGCCCCAGTCGATCGCGTTCGACAGGCGCGTGATGCCCTGGTCATTCTCGTAGCGCTGGAGCGTGTAGACCTCCTTGGCGCCGGCAAAGATGCGGCTGGTCGTCGTGACCTGCTTACCCGGCGCGACCTGCGTAAAGTCGCGCGCGAACAAGGTCTGGTAATTGTTCGTGGCGGGCGAGCTGATCGCCGCGGTGATGCGCTCGCCTTTGGCGGGGACGATCGCCGCGAGCCAATATTTGTCGCTGAAACCGAGCCATGCGCCCGAATTGTAGCGGACGCTGCGGTTCGGGGCTTCCTCGACATCGTCATAATCGGTGTCGATGATCGTCTTGCCGCCCAGATATCCGGTCGGGCCGACGTGGATCGTATAGCTGTCCTGTTCGTGCGGGTCGGTCGGCTTGCCGAGGCGGTCGATCAGCGCAAAGCTGCTCGCGCTCACCGGCGCAGCGCCCGTGTTGGCGATCGTCTGCTTCGCGGTGATCAGGTAATTGGCGTCGATGCTATATTCGATGCGGAACGTCTGGCCCGTCGTGTTGGCCCAGCTGAGCGTCACCGGCGTCGTAGGGGTCAGCTTGCTGCCGGTCGCGGTCCACACCGTATTGGCATTCGGCACCTGAATGCCCTGCGCCGACCAGCCGAGGCTCGCGAAATAGGCGGCCGACGTCCCGCCCGGCGCGAACAGGCGCACCGCGGGCGAATCCTTCTTGATCGTCTGGCGATATTTGTTGAGCGTGATGTCGTCGACGCGCGCGCCAACAAGGTTGATCGACCCGTTGATCGCGGGGGTTTCGATCGGAATGCGGTTGCCTTCGGCCAGCACCGTTTCGACCGGGCGGATCGTCTGCACCGCAGGCGCGGCGGGGGCTCCCGGGGTCGGCAGCGCGCTCGGCTGCCCCTGCGCCGCGGTCGGCGTCGCGCCCGGCGTGCCGGCGACCGTCTTGGTCACATCGGGCTTCGGCGGGGTCGGGAAAAATTTCTCCGAAACGAAGTTCCAGCCGATCAGGATGGCCACCGACAGCAAAATTGCCGCGATCATGTTCCGCTTGTCGTCCACGCTCTTCGGTCTCTCTTCGTTTCAAAAATGTCGGGAAGTGCCGCGCCTATGGCACGGGGTCGTAGCCATGACCGCCCCAAGGATGGCAGCGCAATAGCCGCTTTGTCGCCAGCCAGCCACCCTTGATCGCACCATATTTCCGGAGCGCGTCGATCGCATAGGCGCTGCACGACGGGGCATAGCGACAGGTTGGCGGCAGGATGCGCGATGGACCGAGCTGCCAGCCGCGCGCGATCAGGATGAGCAGGCGGGCAATCATGCGGGAAGCCCGGAAATCTGCCGAACTTCACGTGCGATCGGCGTTTCTTCCTCTTCGTCACCCCGGACTTGATCCGGGGTCCCGCTTGTCACCGCTGCTGAGCGGGGCCCCGGATCAAGTCCGGGGTGACGGCGAAGGGGAGGGGGCGTAGTCACGACGTCTTTGCCGCCAGCTTCTTCGCCGCGCGCTTCAGCGCCGATGTGAGCTGCTCGCCCAGCTCGGCAAAATCGATCTCGTTCGCGCCGGGGCGGCCGATCAGCACATGGTCGGCGCCGGCGATTCCCGATTCGGGGAGCGCGGCGCGCGCGAGTTCGCGAAAGCGGCGTTTCATCCGGTTGCGCGTGACGGCGTTGCCGACTTTCTTGCTGACCGTATAGCCGATGCCCAGCGCATCCTCATCGTCACCGCGGGGGCGGACGAGCAGGACAAAGCCAGGCATGGGAAAGCGAAGGCCGCGGTTCGCGGCCAGGAATTCGCTACGTTTTGAAAGCGTTCGCACCAGCAAGACTGGCGCAGAAGCGTCAGCGATCAGGCCGACAGCTTCTTGCGGCCCTGGGCGCGGCGGTTGGCGAGAACCTTGCGGCCGCCGACGGTTGCCTTGCGGGCGCGGAAGCCGTGACGGCGCTTGCGCACGAGGCGGCTCGGTTGATATGTGCGCTTCATCGCGGTTTTCCCTAGATCTCGTCAAATACTGCAACAGAAAAGGGCCGCCAAGCGTGGGCGGCCACTGTTGAGGGCGCGGATAAGCAAGAGTCGGGGGAAAGTCAATCGCCATCTGGCGATTCCAGCGCCGCTCGCGCGCGCCGCCGCGCCGCGCTGACGCGGCGCATGATCCGGTCGGCCCACGCTCCGTATCTGGGGTGTCGCCATTTGAAGCGGACATAGACGCGCTTTGCCCAGGCGCTGTTCTGGAGGCACAGCATCAGCCCGACCGGAAAGACGATCAGGAAACCCGGCCCGGGCAGCGGCCCGATCGCGACGCCGGTGATCATCAGCAGGATGCCGAGCGCGAACAGCGCGGTGCGCATCTGCGCGTTCGACCGCATTCGCTGGTAGAGGCTCCGCTTTGCCATGGTGGCCGATGTGGGGGACGGGGCGGCGTGTTACAAGGCTAAAGCAGCTTGACGTGCGAGGGGCGATGATCGCGAGCGGTGGTTTTGGAGCGCCGCGCCTGACATGTTAAGGGCATCCCATGCTCCCCATGAACGGCCGCGGCGGCACCGTCCAAATCGATGGTGTCAAATATGACTGGGAACTCCTGAGCGAGCCCCAACTGTCCTCTTCCGATGGCTGGAGGGGCATGACGGTCTCTTTGCGCCAGCGAGATATGCCGCGCGAAGCCGTGCTGGAATTCCCGACGCCAAAGCGCCTGTTGAAAGGATTGCCGAAAGGGCGTTCGCACATCAACGACGCGATAGCCGCGCGAGGGGTGCGCGCGGCACTGTCGGCTGGATGGGACCCGGGTTCTCGCGGCAAGCCGACGGTCTTCATGGTTGATGCCAACGGCGACTGAGCGCGATCGTCCTGCAGCGCGGCAATTCGTGCTTTGGGAGAAGGGGGCGATGGGGTCTGTTTTAATCGCCCAGCCAATCGGTGGTGATCTCTCCTTTGTGCCCCTCCGGCGCCAGCGCCGCGCGCAGGGCTCCCAGCAGCGGCGGCAGCGCCTGCGTGAAGGCATAGGGCGGGTTGACGATAAAAAGCCCCGCGCCGTTATAGATGTCGGGCTGGTCGCTATCGTACAACCAATGCTCCACCACCAGAAACTTCGGGATGCCGAGCTTCCGTAGCTGCGCCTTCCACCGCACATGCGTTGCGCGGTCTTTCAGCGGATACCAGACCACCGTCACGCCATGCCCCCATTTGCGGTGGGCGGCGGCAAGGGTGGCGGTGATACGTTCGCGCTCATCGGTCTGCTCGTACGGCGGGTCGACCACCACCACGCCGCGCGCTGTGCGGGGCGGCAGCATCGCCAGCCAAAGCTCGTAGGCATCGCGTTGATGCACGGCGGCGGACGTGTTGCGCATCGCGCCGCGCAGGACATAGACGTCTTCGGGATGTTTCTCGTTCAGGATCAGAAAATCCTGCGGGCGCAGAAGCTGCGCCAGAAATCGCGGCGATCCGGGGTAGAGGCGTGGCTCGGCCCCGGCATTCACCGCCTGTACGGCGGCGCGATAGTCGTCCAGCAAGGGGTTCGGGTCGGCAAAGGCGCGCGCCACGCCCTGCGCGGCCTCACCGGTGCGCTGGGCCTCTTCGCCGCCAAGGTCGTACAGCCCGCAACCGGCATGGGTATCGATCAGGGTCAGCGCGCCCGGTTTTTGCTGCAAGGCCCGCACGAGGGCGATCAGCAGGCTGTGCTTTACGACATCGGCGCTGTTGCCGGCATGAAAGCTGTGGCGATAATTCATCGTAATTCTAAATCCCGGCGATCTCCTTCACGCGAACGGCCGGGCGCGGAAGCCGGGCGCAAGGCGATGGAGGCAAATAATCCGGTGCCCGTATAGAATCGGGCGGAAACCTTCAAAGCATTCTGCGCAAGGCCTGCGGCTCGCGGCCCGCATGGGAATGTTCGATCATCGAGGGGCCGATGCGATTGGCATTGCCGCGAAGCGCCCGGCCGCCTGATGGCGACCGAACGTTCATATAGCGCCGCATTATCGGAACTGCGGCGCTTCGACGCTCGCGTCTGTCAGTAACGGACCTGCGCCCGCCCAATGTCGGATGACCCGGATCGGCCGAGAACGCGGCCCACCGAACGCCCGCCAAAGCTATTCAGTTGAGCGCCACGAAACGCGCCATATCGTCGCGCGTCAGGTAACGGACGTCGTCGAACGGCGTCGCATTGGTCAGCGCGTAAAATTCACGCGCCCTGGCGGCATCCAGCCCCATTTCGCGATAATAGCCCAGATATTCGGCATGGACCGGGTCGTTCGCGGGATCATCCTTCGCCTCGCGGCCATATTCGTCGGCCCAGCTATGCACGCCGAATTCGGCGTCCGGTGCCGCGCGGCGCGTCGTACCGGCGAGCCACAGCTCGACCGCGCCCGACCGGATCGATCCGCCCGCGGGGACGATCGTTTCCATTCCCTGCCGCCGGATCGCGCGGGCGAGGATCAGGTTTGCTTCCTCGTCGAGGCTGCCCGGGCAGTCGACCATCTCGAGCCGCTTCAGCCCCGGATGGGCCGCGAGCATCGCAGCGAACTGGCGCGGGGTTGCCGAGGTCACGTCGCCCGCCATGCGGACGGTGGTGCCGTCGATCACCGAAAAGGGGCCGAACTTCGCTTTGGCCTGACCGAGCGTCGCGAGCGTCGGTGCGGGCGCGTAGCGTCGCGCCGCCGCAAATTCGGCGTCCTCGGCCAGTGCCTCGTCGTCCAGCAGCGCGGCATCCTCGTCGATATAGTCCGCGCCGTCTTCATCGCCGACATCGTCCCCGATATCGTCCCACGTCCAGGTCACCGTCGTGGTGGTGATCGTCACGACCTGCTGCGCATGCGCCGGCGCGAACGCCAGCACCGCCGCCAGCGCGGCGACGATCAGCGTACGGACAAGGGCGGAGACCGAAATCATGCCTCCGCTTTCGCGCGCGCGGGCTTGTCAAATCGCAAAGCGGCAGCGTCAGCGCGGCGTTAACCCCGATTTGGACCAATTTCCCTTACTTGTCGCCCGATTCGCGCTGGAGTATATCCAAATAAGAGGGCGTTAAATCGGGAGTATTGCATAGCGGGGGGTGTAGATGAGATTGCCTAATCTATTTGCCGTTTCGGCAATTGTCCTGTCTCTTTCGGGCTGCACGGCGCCGATATTTGGAAGCACGTTCGAAGGCGCGAACGACTTCAGGATCATTCCGGTGTTTACGGGAGGGGTGCCGCCGGCGGACACGAAGCCGGCGAACGGAACGACAATGGTGGCAACCGGAAAGGAGCAGCCCGGTGCCGTGACGGCCGACACACGCAATACGATATGCGACAAGCGTGCGGGGTTGGGATCGACGGACGTCAGCGTGTCCATCCCGCAAGCCGGCACGCCCCGGACGTTATACAGCCTCAAATGTTATTCGCGCTTCCAGTTTCACCAGAGCGCGCGGTCTTTCGAGACAGGCGACTATGTCTCGATCTCGATCAAGACCTTCCTTGTGAAGGATTTTGAAGAAACCGCCCAGTTCGTCATCAACAAGTTGACCGGCCAGCCGACGAAGGGCGAAATTGCCGTTGTCGCAAACGTCACACAGGGGCCGCGATCGCCGGGCGGGGTGGGCGCAACCGGCCAACTCGAAGGCAAGATCGTCTATTATGGCAACGATATATATCGTGGCCAGCTAGCGAACGAATTCAATATTCCAATCTATGGCCCCGCGCCGCTTCAACCGAAGCCGTTGACGATCGACCTTTGGGTATTGGAACTCGACCAGGCCAAGAGCGCGCAATTCGGACCGATCCTCAAGACATTGTCGGGAATCGCCACCAAGGGGTTCGGTTTGGGAGTCGGCGAGAGCCAGATACTCGACAGGGTCGGTGCGGCCTTCCTCAACGGAAACAAGGACGATGTGATCGGCCATTTTACGGTCACTCTGGTGCCACGGGACGGTCGAACCCTGATGACTGATCCGATTCTGCAGGAATCGGACATCATCGTTTCGCGCAGCGAACAGCGGCATATTCCGATACCGTTCGACAGCTGCTTCTACGATCCGCTTCAGGGCGAAATATATTGTGACGGGCTCGACAAGCGGATCGACAAGAACACCATGGTCGTGTCGATCAGGAAATCCACGGCGAGCGCCCCCATGGTTTCCGACGTCAGCCTTGCCGAATTGAATGAACGGTTGTCGAAATCGTCGGATCTGACGGCGGTTGCGGAGGCCGTCGAAGGAATCGCCGACGCTGCGGTCACCTCGTCGCTAGCGCAGGAGGCGCTGCGAACGGTCGAGCAGATCGTCGCAACGCCCGGTGGAACGAGCGCTCAGCAGCTGAAGGCCTATCAACTCGCGACCCTGCTACAATGCAGCCTCATCGCCAACAAGATGAAGCACGAAGGCTTGGCATCGCAGGCTCATTTTGGCCAATATTGCTTGCCGGGTTTCGAACGTCGGGCGCTATCGATCGACGATTTCGCACGGGTGACGCGGGCGGTCCTCGCCGGTTTGAATGTCGTTCCCACCGGCCTTTCTACCGACAGCCTGATCGGTGCCGCGGCGACCGGCGACGAGCTGAAGCAGAAGCGTGATGCGCTTGTCCCGCTTCTCGTCGCCAAGGCGCCTGCGTCGTCCTGACCGCCTTTGAATGAGGCTCAATCGCGGTCGGGCGCGCCGAGCGGGAAATAGGCGCGGTACGGCCGTGCATCGTCGACGCAGCGCGCAACCGTGGGATGGGCGAGCAGCCGCGCGCGATACGCGCGCAGATTCTCATATTGTTCCGGGATCCGATAGACCCAGTCGGCATAGAAGAGCGATGGCGCCGCGGCGCAATCGGCGAGGGTGAAGCCATGGGGCGTCGCCCAGCCGCCGCCCGCCAGCTCCTTGTCGAGCCAGCCGTAGATCGTCTCGAGCGCCGCCTTCGACTGGTCGACGATCATCGGCACATGATTGTCGGGGCCGCGGATCGCGTCGGCGACGACCGCCTGCATCCGGCCCATGACATGATTGTCGAAGATGCGGTCGAACAGCCGGACCTTCAGCGCCGCGTCGAAATCCTCGGGGATCAGGCGCGGTTCGGGGACGAGCCGGTCGAGATATTCGATGATGATCGACGATTCGAAATACGGGACCCCGTCGTGGACGAGCAGCGGGAACTGCCCGACCGGCCAGTGCGCCCTGAGTTCGGGCATATGATCGGGAAACGCCGGATCGACCGAGCGATAGTCGAATTCGATCCCCTTCTCGTACAGCGCGATCAGCACCTTCCATGTGTAGGAGGAAAAGGGGTGGCCGTAATAGATCAGCATCAATTGCTATCCTTGCGCGTCAGCCAGGCGAGCGGCCAGCCGACGAAGAAAATATGCGGAAAGAGCGCAATCGCGCCCTTGACGAGGTCGGTCGGCGGGAAGGGCGACCCGAAGCGGAGCGGCAGCACGATCCCGTTCATGATGACATAGAGCAGCAGCCCGTAGAGCGTGCCGGTCAGCCACCACGGCCATGCGGTCAGCGCAGTCCAGCGCCGCGCGACGAAGAACCATGTGGCGACCATCGCGCCCATGATCGCGAAGTGCGTCGCCAGCCCTGCGATATCGCCGGCAAGGCCCCACTGGCGCGCCGCGTCGCCGAACGGCCCGCTCGCGACCGCGTGGAGCATCGAGGAGACGGTGCCGCCCTGCACGACGCTCGACACCGCCGCATAGACGATGTCGAGTGTGCCGCAGAGCAACCAGGCGAAGAGCGCCGGGCTACGCCGCGCCAACGGCTTCGCCCCGCACCGCGGCTTCGATGGTCGCGATATCGATCTTCTGCATCGTCATCATCGCGTCGAACGCGCGCTTCGCGACTTCGGGGTCGCCCCCCATCGTCGCATCGGTCAGCGCGCGCGGGGTGATCTGCCAGTTAAGGCCCCATTTATCCTTGCACCAGCCGCACGCGCTTTCCTTGCCGCCATTGCCGACGATCGCGTTCCAGTAGCGGTCGGTTTCTTCCTGCGTGTCGGTGTGGACCTGAAAGGAAAAGGCCTCGCTATGCGGGAAGATCGGGCCGCCGTTGAGCCCGACGCACGCGATGCCGAGCACGGTGAAATCGACCGTCAGCGCGTCGCCCTTCTTGCCGCCGGGAAAATCGCCCGGCGCCTTGTGCACCGCGCCGACGCTGCTGTTCGGGAAGGTCGCGGCATAGAAATTCGCCGCCTCCTCGGCATCCTTGTCGTACCAGAGGCAGAGGCTCACGGGCTGGCTTGTCGGTTGGTTCGTCATTGTCACTCTCCTTTGATCGGCGCGCCGATCGACCATTGGTGGCCGAACGGATCCTTGATCTGGCCGTAGCGGTCTCCCCAGAACATATTGTCGAGCGGCATCACCACCGTCGCGCCGGCGGCGACCGCGCGGTCGAACCAGGCATCGGCATCGTCGACCTGCAGGTGCAGCGTCACGCCGTCGGGCTTGCCCGAGGGCTCGCTGACATATTCGGGAAATTCGTCGTGCATCATCAGCGATCCGCCGTTGATCGTCAGTTGCGCGTGCATCAGCCGCACCCCGTCGTCGGCGGGCACGCGCACATTTTCGGTCGCGCCGAACGCCTTGACGTAAAAGGCGATCGCCTCGCTCGCGCGCTTGTCGGCGATGGCGATATGCGGGGTCAGCCCCGTCGTCGGGCCCTGATTGTCCATCGTCCCTCTCCCTATTTGCGCGGCCCGACGAAGCCGATCGGCGCGCCCTGCGGGTCGATCGCGTTCATCGCATATTCGCCGCCGGGGATTTCCATCGGTTCGTTGGTGATCGTGCCGCCGTTCGCGGCCACGGCATTCCGCGCGCGGTCGATATCGTCGACCCCGATGTAGAAATTCCACACCGGCACCGGATAGCCCTCCATCAGCGGCATCACCGCGCCGAGGCCGACCTCGCCGCGCTGGATGAAGCGATAGGCGCCGAGCTCGCCCATCGGCATCTCGCCCTCCTGTCCCCAGCCGAAATGTTTTTTGTAAAAGGCGATCGCGGCATCGGGGTCGCTCGTCGCGAGCTCGTTCCAGCGCATATGCTGCGCCTCGGTCACGGAGAATACGTCGCTCTCCATGCCTTCCATGCCCTCGGGGGGCTTGGGGGCCATGACATAGAAGACCGCGCCCTGCGGGTCGGCGACCATCGCGATCCGCCCGACCGGGATGTCCATCGCGTCCATATGCACGCTGCCGCCGTCGGCCTTGATCGCCGCAACCGCGTCATCGACGTCGGCAACGTGCAGATAGCCGACCCAGATCGGCCGCGCGCCGCCCGCGATCATGTCGGCATTGAGCGTGAGCACGCCGCCGGCGTTACCGCCGTCGCTGCGCCCGATCATGCGGTAGTCGACCCCGCCGGCGGTCGCCTCGCCCTCGGCCGCGATCGTCCAGCCGGTGACCGCGCCGTAAAAGCGCGCCGCGCCGGCGGGGTCGGGGGTCATCAGCTCGTACCAGATGAAGTTCGATGCTTCGCTCATCGTCTCTCTCCTCGTTCGTGTCAGTAGGTCAGGCTGGGGAACCAGTCGCCGCGCCCCTCGGGCGTCATGTCGAGCAGCCCCCAGAGCGGATCGACGAGGTCGCCCGCGCGGTGGTGCTGGCCGGGATCTTCGGGGGCATAGGCCATCTCGCTCGCCCAGACGTGGCGGATCGCCGCGCCATCCTTGCGAAAGACGTTGAAGATCGTCTCGTCCCAATTCTCGCCGGGCTTCATGCCATGCTGCGCGCGCTTCGCGTCGGACAGTTTCGACGTGTCGCCGAAATAATCGGCCGAATAGCGTTCGTCGACGTCGGACAGGAAAATCAGGTGCGGCCAGCGGCGGTCCTTCGCCCACGCTTCGAGCCGCGCGATCGGCGATTTGGCGACGACATAGAAGGGCGCGCGCTGCCCGACATGGCGCGCGGCGCCGTCGATCGCATCGAGCATGTGCGTGCAGCCGTTGCATGGCTTGTCGCGCTCGAGCCCGAACATGAAGCTTTGCAGGATGAGGCTCGGCTTGCCCGCGAACAGTTCGGATAGCCGGACCCGCTCGGGGCGCTGGTATGCGCCGATCCGCTCGAACGCATAATCCTCGGGCACTTCGCCGCCCGGCGGCAGCGCGCGACGCTTCGCCGCGACCGCCTCGATCTGGCGGCGCAGCGCGATCTCGTCGTCGAGCAGCGCGGCGCGCGCGATGCGATAGTCCGCGCTCTCGTTGGGGAAGGACAGATGTTCCA
The DNA here is from genome assembly GCF_035944815.1 of Sphingopyxis sp. Taxonomy (GTDB): domain Bacteria; phylum Pseudomonadota; class Alphaproteobacteria; order Sphingomonadales; family Sphingomonadaceae; genus Sphingopyxis. The sequence continues at coordinate 113,917 of NZ_DASZAU010000003.1, read as the reverse complement.
TGAACCGACTCCTTCTGCGTCTCGTTATAGCCGGCGCAGCCGCAGCGGCTTGGTATTTTCGCGCGCGATCAGACCACGTGCCTCAAGATCGAGCTGAACGCCCTTCAGCCACCAGCCCGCCCTGGCGCCGCCGGGAAAAAGGTCGTCGGGCAGCAACGGCAGCACGCGCGCCTTGATCTCGGCGACGGTCAGCCCGGGCGTAGCCGCGGGCACCGATGCGAGCAGTGCATCCTTCATCGCGCCATATTTCGCCTTATCGACCTGCATGACGAAATCGGGGCTGGTTATGCTGCGCATCTCGACGCGCTCGATGATCTTGCTCACCCTGCATATCCCTTCGTCGCTTCGATCGGCGGCGCGCGAAAACCCATCGCGGCCCACGCTTTCAACAAGCGCCACATGAACTTGCCCGACGGCGTCCGGTAATTGGGGATGTCGTCCGGCAACGCGACGCCCTCGGGCCGGTCGCCGACGATCGTCCGCATCTCGGCGGCCGGTCGCTCGTCCTCCGCTATGCGCCCCGAATAGATGCTCAGCCAATGCCCCTTGGTGAATTCGAGCGCGATCGGCGAATTGCAGCAGCGCGCGACGAACCGCCGCGTCGGCGAATCGGGCTTGAGGCGATGTTCCTCGAGCCGGTCGGATCCCGACAGCCACCGCAGCCGGTCCTTGCGCATCAGCACATAGGGGGTGCCGCCGTCGGCGCCGACGACGGCCGGCGCCCCGGGCACAGCCGCGAAACGCCCGCCCGCCCGCTGGCAGCTGTGGCAGTAACAGGTCGCGGCCATGATCGGCGCGCCGGTCAGTTCCAGCGTCACCGCGCCGCACTGGCACGCCGCGATGCGCGTCCCGGGGGCTGCGTCGCGGGTCATGCGTCCAGCTCGGCCATCGCGGCGGCGATCGTCACCGGCGCCTTGGGGCGGGCGTACAGCGAGGCCAGATAAGCGCGGAGCGCGGGCGCTTCGTCCAAAAGTCCTTCCTCATGCGCCCAGTCGAGCGTGAAGGCGGCGTTGAAATCGGCCACCGTTGCCTGCGCGCCGAGGATGAAGTCACGCCCCTGCATATGCTGTTCGAGCACCGCGATCATCCGCCGGGCGTCGCGCTTCGCCAGCGCAATTTCCGCTTCCGATTTCTCGTCCTCCGCATAGAGGAAGCTGTGCAGCGCGATCCGCCACAGCGGCGCCTCGATCTCGGTCATCAGGAAGAACAACCAGTGATTCATCCGGGCCCGATCTTCGGGCGCCGCGGGGATCAGCCCGCCCCCGGGAAAGCGGTCGCCATATTTGTCGGCGAGATAGAGCTGGATCGCCGCGGACTCGCTGATCACCAGGTCGCCGTCGACCAGCACCGGCAGTTTTGCGGCGGGGTTGAGCGCCAGGAATTCGGGGGCCCGATTTTCGCCCGCGCCGATGTCGACGGGGACGATCTCGTGCGCAAGGTCGAGTTCGTTGAGCAACCACATGGCGCGCAGCGCACGCGTGGGGGGAGTGCCATAGAGTGTGATCATCATTCGCTCCTATCGATCCTCCCTGTCGCGCAGCGATGGGGAGGGGGACCGCGCCCTCGGCGCCATTGGCCCCTCCGTCGGCCCTGCGGGCCGCCACCTCCCCATGCCTCCGGCGCAGGGAGGAGCCGGTAATCGTCAGGCCTCGACGATCGGCGCGAAGCCGCCATAAATCATGCGCGCGCCGTCGAACGGGTTGGTCGCGGGATCGTGCTTCATCCGCTCGTCGGTCATCATCTTTTCCCAGCCGGCCGTGCGCGCTTCCTTGCTCGGCCATTCGACCCAGCTGTAAACGACGCTCTCGCCATCCTTCTTGTGCGCGGCGCGCGCATAGTCGGTGACCTGGCCGTCGGGCACATCGTCGGCCCACGCCTCGACGACGCGCGTCGCGCCATAGTCGCGGAACACTTCGGACGCCTTCTCGGCCATCGCGCGATAGGCGTCCTTGTTGCCGTCGGGCACGGGCACGACATAGCCGTCGACATAGGCGGTCTTGCCTTCGGCCCGATCGTCGACGATCGAATCGAAACCGCCGATGATCATGCGCTTGCCGTCGAACGGCATCTCGCCGCCCATCTGCGCCATGCGCGGATCGCTCATCATCTTTTCGTTCGCGGCGTCGCGCGTCGCGCGGTCGGGATATTCGAACCAGCTGAATACGACGGTTTCGTCGTCCTTCGCCTGCACGGCGCCCTTGAAGTCATTGACCTTGCCGTCGGGGACGTCGTCGCCCCAGCATTCGACCATGCGCGCGACGCCGAATTCCTTGAACAGATGGGCCGCGTCGGCAGCATGCTTGCGATAGGCTTCCTTGTTGGCGGTCGGCACCGCGACCACAAATCCTTCTACATAGGTCATCTTGTCTCTCCTTGGGGGATGTGGGAGGGGATTCAGGCGGCGGGCGGTCCCGCTTCTTCGCTGAAGGCGGCCAGCTGCGCGTCCATCGCGCGCTGGAAGGCGGGGCGGGCGAGGCAGCGATCAAGATAGGCCTGCAGCCGCGGCTGCTCGGCGATGAGGCCGGCTTCGACCGCTTCGCGCAGCACGGTCGCCATCGCGATGTCGGCGACGCTGAATTCGCCGGTCAGATATTCCTTGTCGCCGATCGCATCGTTGAGGCGGCCCAGCCGGCCCTGGATGAACTCGATCAGGCTCGGACGGCGCAGCTTCGCCCATTCCTCTTCGGTCGAGAAAATATCGACATTGCCGAGTTCGAACAGCATCGGCTCGACGCTGTTATAGGCGGCGAACAGCCATGCGAGCGTGTTCGCGCGTGCCTGCGGGTCGCGGGGCATCAGCCGCGCATCCTTCTCGGCGAGGTGGAGCAGGATCGCGCCGCTTTCGAACAGGCGGATCCCGCCGTCGTTGAGCACCGGCACCTGCCCCCATGGCTGGAACAGGAAATGGTCGGCGGGGCGGTTGACCGCGCTGATCAGATGTTCGGCGTAATCGAGCCCGATTTCTTCGCACGCCCAGCGCGGGCGGAGGTCGCGGACGAAACCGCGCGCGAAATCGGGGACCCAGTCGAAGGCGGTAATCTCGAGCTTGGCGTTCTGGTTGACGGACATGGAGAACTCCTCTCACTTTTTGTTTTTGGGGTGTGTCAGAAGGACGGCGGCGGCGGTGCCTTGTCGTCCAGAAACGGCGTGACCATCGCCACGATCGCGGGGACCTCGCCCATGATCCCGATATGCGACGTCGCGGGCAGGATCGCGAGCCGCGCCTTGGGCGCAGCAGTCAGGAAACCCTGCGTCGCTGCGGCGACATCGCCGCCACCGCGCAGCTTGAACAGGGCGATCGCATGATCGAGCGTCACGCCGTCGGCATCGCCGATGATCACCATCGTGCGGCCGGGGATCGCGCGGACCGCGGCGTCGGACCAGCCGAACGGCGTCGCGTCGAGCGACTTGATATTGGCGACCAGCACCGGGAACTTCTCCGGCGCGGGCGACAGGCGTCTATATTCGGTGTCGATCGGGCTGCCCGCGAAGATTTCGGGGGTCAGCTTCGATATGCCCACCAGCACTTCGGGATACCAGCCGTCGAGCCGCGAGGTCGCCGACAGGATCACCTGCTTGCCGATCTTGTCGGGATGTTTGACGGCGAGCGCGACCGCGGTCGATCCGCCCATCGAATAGCCGAGCACGTCGGCCTTTGCGACGCCGAGCTTGTCGAGCACCGCGGCGGTATCGTCGGCCATCCGGTCATAGCTCAGCGGCCCGTCGACCCCGCCCGACCGCCCATGGCCCCGCGCATCGACCGCGATCACCGGCCGCGTCGCGGCGAGCGGATCGATCAACGGCTTCATCGCGTCGGCGGACATGAAGGCGCCATGCAGGACGACCAGCGGGGTCTTGTCCGATTTGAGATCGCCATGAACCTGATAATGGATCGCCGCGCCGGCCACATCGGCATGGCCGGCTTGCGGGGCATTGGCGGCGGGCTGGCTCGCGCCGGCAGTTTGCGCCGCCGCCGGCTGCGCCGCGGCGGCGATCGTTGCCGCAACCGCGATCAGGGCGAAGGCGGAGGCGAGCCTGGGGAGGGGAGAGCGTCGTGTCATCGAACCATCCTCTTATTCCGTAGACGGAGCCTAGCTCCGTTTGCCTTTGATGAAGGCGACGATCGACATCGCGTGGCCGTGGCCGAGGTCGAAGTCGCTCTTCAGCCAGTCGATGACCGCGCCGGGTTTGACGCCAGGGGCAAGGCCGCTTTCGTCGGCGAGGCCCTTGTCGATCGCGATGGCCTTCAGCGCGCTGGCGGATTTGCCCGTCTTGGCTTCGACATTGTCGAGATAGGCCTGGAAGCTCATGCTGCGGCGCCTTTCGAGAAGGGGATCAAGGCGCGGACACGCGGATCGCGCAGCCACAGCCCGCCCCACAGCATGGCGCCCAGATAGACGCCGAACAGGCTGTGGCTGAACAGCGGGCTGCCGATCCGCACATGCGTGCCGATCGCGCCGCCGAGATAGCCGGTGATCAGGATCGCACCGAGGATCGCCGTGCGCGGCCAGATATAAAGCAGAGTCGGGATCAGCAGCAGCGTTCCGAGCATCGTCATCGTCGGCACGTCGAGCGGCCATCCGAGGTCGGGCGGGCTGTATTTGATCGCCGTCCCGGGCGACACGAGCTTGAGCCCGGCATCGAAGAGGAGGAAGAGGATCACAAGGCCGCTCAAAACATGGCCCGCGATCGCCTGACCCTTTGGGGGGACTGCCTCGGTCATTCTCTTCCTCCTCCCGGTGTCAGCTTATGCGGTGGCTTCGGCGGGTTCGCCGGCGGGGATCGCGGTGGGGTCCATCCACATCACTTCCCAGATATGGCCGTCGGGATCCTCGAAGCTGCGGCCGTACATGAAGCCATAGTCCTGCGTCGGGGTCGGGTCGGCCTTGCCGCCCGCCTTGACCGCCTTGTCGACCTGTCCGTCGACATCTTCGCGGCTGTCGGCCGATACGCAGAGCAGCACCTGCGCGGTCGTGTGCGCGTCGGGGATCGCCTTCGACGTGAAGGTCGCCCATTTCTCATGCGTCAGCAGCATGACGTGGATCGACCCTTCGGTGACGACCATGCACGCGGCGGTGTCGTCGGTGAAGGCGGGGTTGTTCACCGCGCCGACCGCCTCGTAAAAGGCCTTCGACTTGGGAAGGTCGGTGACCGGCAGGTTCACGAAAATCATCTGGGGCATCTACTCTCTCCTTGGGGGGTTATTCGTGGGTGGTGACTGAAAGGTCAGCGTGCGCGGCGCGCGGCCGCAATTACCTGTCGCATCATGCCGCGCCTCCGCTGCCGAACAGCATCCGCACATAACGCTTCAGATGGGTGACGGTGCCGCGCGCAATCGCCGGGTCGTTCGTCGTTTTCGCCAGGACGAAGGCGCCCTGCAGCACCGACTGGACATGCTGCGCCAGGCCGATCGCGGTGACATCTTCGGGCGCGCCGTAAAGATCGATCGTCGCCTGGATGTCGGGGGCCAGCGCCTGGCAATAGGCGTTGATGCTCGCCTCGCACGCAGCGCGGATGCGGTCGCTCGTCGCATAGGCTTCCTGCACCATCGTGCCGACGAAGCAGGTGTAATCTTCGGTAGGGCCGTCGAGCATCGACAGGCGGAAATCGATATGGCCGAGCAGGCGGTCCAGCGGATCGTCCAGCTTCACATGCGGCGCCAGCTCGAACATCGGCCGCGCGCGGTCGGTCCAGCCTTCGGCCGCCGCGACCGCCAGATCTTCCTTCGATGCGAAATGGTGAAAGAAGGCGCCCTTGGTCACGCCGGCTTCGGCGCAAATCTGGTCGACCGTCGTCGCCGAATAGCCTTGCTTGCGCACCGTCGCATGCGCCGCCGCGATCAGCGCCGCGCGGGCGCTGCCGCGCGGGGCGCGTTTGCCCGGGGTGCCGCCGCCCGCCGGGGGGACATCGCGGGCGGCGGCTGCGGGGACAAGAGGGGGGCGATTCGTCGTCATGCGAATCACCATACCGACTGGTTGGTATGTTGTCAAATCCGCAATCGAACCCACGCTCCGCGGCACTTTCGACAACTTCCGAAAAAGACTCGACCTTCCCGCCACTTCGCCTAAAGAGGGGTGGAACAAAGGGGGCACATCGGCGCAGTTCCGGGGGGAATATGGTCGCAGTCGTTTCAACCACCGCCTATCTCGGCATCGAAGCCCGCGGGGTCGAGGTGCAATGCCAGGTCACGCCCGGCGTGCCGCGTTTCGTCGTCGTCGGCCTGCCCGACAAGGCGGTGGGCGAAAGCCGCGAGCGCGTCCGCGCCGCGATCGCCGCGATCGGCCTGTCGCTCCCGCCCAAGGTGATCACGGTCAACCTCTCGCCCGCCGACCTGCCGAAGGAAGGCTCGCATTACGACCTGCCGATCGCGCTCGCCCTGCTCGGTGCGATGGGGGTGATCGACGCCGAAACGCTCGCCTCTTATGTGGTCGTCGGCGAACTGGGGCTCGACGGCCGGGTGGCGCCCTCACCGGGCGTGCTGCTCGCGGCAATCCACGCCGGCAGCGAAGAACGCGGCCTGATCTGCCCCGCCGCGCAAGGGCCCGAGGCCGCATGGGCGGGCAATGTCGAGGTGCTCGGCGCCCCCGACCTCCTCGCGCTCCTCAACCATTTCAAGGGGCATGCGCCGCTCGCGCCGCCGGTGCCCGGCGAAATCGAGATTCCCGCACGGACGGCCGACTTGCGTCAGGTGAAGGGGCAGGAGACAGCGAAGCGCGCGCTCGAAATCGCTGCCGCAGGTGCGCATAACCTGATGATGTCGGGACCGCCGGGCGCGGGCAAGTCGCTGATGGCGGCGTGCATGCCCGGCATCCTTCCCGACCTCACGCCTACCGAAGCGCTCGAAGTCTCGATGATCGCGTCGGTGGCGGGAACGCTCGAGGGCGGGCGCCTCGTTCGCGCCCGGCCCTTCCGCGCGCCGCATCATTCGGCGTCGATGCCCGCGCTCGTCGGCGGGGGGCTGCGCGTCCGGCCAGGCGAAGTCAGCCTCGCGCACCTCGGCGTGCTCTTTCTCGACGAGCTTCCTGAATTTCAGCGCGGCGTGCTCGATTCGCTTCGCCAGCCGCTCGAGACGGGCGAGGTCAGCGTCGCGCGCGCCAATGCCCATGTCACCTTCCCGGCGCGCGTGCAGTTGGTGGCGGCGATGAACCCGTGCCGCTGCGGTCATCTCGGCGACCCGGCGCTCGCGTGCAGCCGGGCCCCACGCTGCGCCGCCGATTATCAGGCGAAACTGTCGGGGCCCTTGCTCGACCGCATCGACCTGCATGTCGAGGTGCAGGCGGTGAGCGCCGCCGACCTCGTTTTGCCGCCGCCCGCAGAGGGTAGCGCGGAGGTTGCAGCGCGCGTCGCGGCGGCGCGCGACGTCCAGACGATGCGCTATGCCGCGCACAAGGCGCGCACCAATGCCGAAATCGACGGCGACCTGCTCGAAGCCGTCGCGACCCCCGACGAGGCGGGACGCAAGCTGCTCGCGCAGGCGGCGGAGGCGATGCGCCTGTCGGCACGGGGATATACGCGGATATTGCGCGTCGCCCGCACGATCGCCGACCTTGCCGGCGCGGCCGACGTCGGGCGTATCCATATCGCCGAGGCGCTCAGCTATCGTCGCCAGGCGCCGAGGAATTGATGGCGGGCGACCCCGTCCTGTTCAACGCCGCGATCATCGAGTGGCGGGGCCCCGCGCCCTTTCTGTTCGCGGCGATCCCCGACGATCTCGTCGCCGAGATACGCTATGCGGCGCTTTCCGAAAGCTATGGCTGGGGCGTCGTGCCCGTCGTGGCGACGGTCGGGACGACCGAATTCGCCACCTCGCTTTTCCCGCGCGACGGCGGTTATCTGCTGCCGGTCAAGGTCGCCGTGCAGCGCGCCGAGGGGGTCGGTGTCGGTGACCGGATCGACGTCCATATGCGGATCGGGCGCGCCAAGCGGCAATGAAACGCACGGTTTTCCGGCGCAGCAGTATACATTTTCTAAGATTTTGGTGCGATAGGGCGGGTATGAGAGGGGCGGGATCCATTCTGACGAGCCTGTGCAGCCGGCTGGGACTCGGCTTTGCACTTCTCGTGCTCGCCCTGTGGGCTGCCCCCGCTAGCGCCACGACACTCGATGTCGAGCGGGACATGTGCCATGCCGCGAGCGGCGCGGGCCTTCCCGATGCGCGCGTATCGACGCTGCGTTTTTCGTGTAGCGGCGTGCCCGCCGGCTATCAGCAGGGGAGCCTCTGGCTGCGCGCGCCGCTCGACGGCGCGGACGCCCGGCGCGGCGATGTCGCGCTGATGGTCCATCATTCGCGCTTCGATCGGCTCGCCGTCGCCTTTTCCTATGCTGACGGCGCGACGCGCTGGCAGCGGGTGCGCGCGGGCGATTATGGTTCGCATTGGCGCGCCGGCGGCCAGATCCTGTTCGAAGCCCCCGATCGCGGTGTGGCCGTGACGGGGGTGACCATGCGCTTCGACGGCCTTTCGAGCCATCAGTTCGTCCGCGCCCGCATCCTTTCGACCGGCGAGGCGGGGATGCAATCCGCCGGCATGGCGGCCGCCGTCGGTGCGGCGCTGACGCTGCTCCTGATCAGCTGTATCTACAGCCTGTCGCTCGCTTTCGCGGTGCGCCGCCAGTATCTGGCCTGGCAAGCGGCGTGGTCGGGCACCATGCTGCTATGGGGTGGGCTCTGGTCGCAGGTGCACCTCGCGCTTTTTCCCGGCATGGCAGGAACCGTCTCGGCGCAAATCTGCACCTTCCTCGCCTGTCTTGCCATCGCGCTTGCCACCGTCAGCGCGCTGACCGCGATCGATCGCGACGCCGTGCCGGTGCGGCTCAGGACGGCGGCGCTTGCCCTCGGCGTCGGCGTCGGGCTCGTGGGCATTCCGCTCGCGCTGATTCGCGGCGGCAGCCTCGGCGTGCTCGCCGATATCCTCGGCCTCGTCGTCATCGCCGACCTGCTGATCGTCACCGTCTGCCTTGGCTGGGCATGGCGGCGTGGCTCGGTCGAAGCGCGCGATTTCCTGGCGGCATGGGGCTTGCCGATGGCAATGCTCGCCTTCATCCACATCGTCGATGTCGAAAACGGCTTCTGGGGCGGCGGATCGAAGCTTCTGATATTCGTTGCGGCGACCTGGCAGGCGCTCTGGCTCGCCGCCGCGGCGACACGCCGGCTCGCGCATCTCCGGATCGAGCGCGACCATGCGCGAAGTGCCGAGGCGCAGGCGCAGCAGCTCGCGCGGCGCGACCCGCTCACCGGCTTGCCCAACCGGCGCGGCTTTGTCGAAAGCGTGACCCCGCTGCTCGAACGCGCACGCGCCGACAATCTTCCGGCGGCCTTGCTGCTCGTCGATATCGACCGCTTCAAGTCGATCAACGATATTTATGGCCATGATGTCGGCGACGTCGTGCTCTGCGGCATCGCGCGGCGGATCGAACGTTGGGAAGGCCCGATGTGCACCGTCGCACGGCTCGGCGGCGAAGAGTTCGGCCTGCTGACCGTCGGGATGGAGGGGATCATCCTCAGCCGTTTTGCCGAAAGTATCCGGCGCGGCATCGCCGGCTGTGATCACAGCGCGGCGGTCGGCGACAGGCTGGTCACCGCCAGCGTGGGCGTTGCCGAAGTCCGGCCCGCCTGCGATTTCCAGCAACTGTACCGGCTGGCCGACGGGGCGCTCTATGATGCGAAGCGCGGCGGACGCAACCGGGTGGTCGTCCAGCGGCACCAGGATGTGCCGGGCGCGTCGCGGGACCGCGAGGTTGCGATATCGAATTGAAGCCCGCGCGCCCGGCGGCACGCGGTCGCCGGGTCAGATGCCGACCGCCTTGTTCTCGACGACCTCGAGCGGCGGCGGCGCCTTGGCTGCGGCGCCGTGGCGGCGGTGGCTCAGCTTGCCTTCGACCTTGCCGCCATTTTCGATCGTGATGCTTTCATAGGTCACGTCGCCGGTGATCCGTGCGGTGGCGTGGACGATCAGCGTCTTCGCCTCGATCGCCCCGTCGAGCAGGCCGGCGATCTTCGCGGTCTCGGCGACGACCGAACCCTTGATCTCGCTCGCCTCGCCCTGGACGAGGTTGGCGCACTTCAGGTCGCCTTCGATCTTGCCGTCGACATGCAGGTCGACGCTGGCCGAAACATTGCCGGTGACGACGACATCCGATCCGAGGATTGAAAAGGTCGTATGACGTGCGCCCGTCGCCATCTTAGCGGGCGCCACGGGCGGCAGCGACGGAACCGACTCGCTGTCGGGCGTCGTCTTTGACTTCGAGAACATCGGCTTTTGCCTCCAGGAATCTGCGTGGATTGACCGCTTCGCCGTTCAGGCGCACTTCGAAATGCAGGTGGCTGCCGGTCGAACGTCCGGTCGAGCCCATCTTGGCGATCTGCTGGCCGGCGGTGACCTGCGTACCGACCTTGGCCGTGAAGCCCGACAAGTGGGCATAGCGGGTCATGATGCCCTGGCCATGATCGACTTCGACGACATTGCCATAACCCGACTTCGTGCCGACAAAGCTGACGCGGCCGGGAGCGGCGGCAAGGATCGGCGTGCCGATCGGGCCGCGGAAGTCGAGGCCGGCGTGCATTGCGCCGGCACCGGTAAAGGGATCGCTGCGATAGCCGAAGCCCGAGGACATCATGAGCACGTCGGCAGGATTGCCCGACGGGACGGCAACGAGCGTGCGCTCGAGGACTTCCATGCGGAACAGCGCACCGTCGAGCGCGGCGAAATTCGGGCCGAGTGCCTTCGCCTTGCCCATCCGGCCGCGATAGGGGATGAACGGACCACCGCGACCGGCCGCGGCGTTGCGGATGAGCGCGTCGGGGTTGAGACCGAGCGCCGCGACGGCGGTTTCGGCCTTCGTCACCCGATCGCGGACCGCCGCGAGCAGGCGCGCCGAAAAGGCTTCCTGCCGTGCCTCGAGGCGCGCAAGGATTTGCGCTTCGGGCGGTAGGTTGGGGTCGATCGCGCTGGTCTTGAGCGGCGCGGTCGTTTCACCGTCTGCCTTGGTCGCCGCTGCGGCGGGGACGGCGGACGGATCGATTCCGAAATGGGTTTCGGCGACGCTTTCGAGCAGCGCCTGGCGCTCCTCGAGATCCGCGGCGGTTTCGGCAACGCGGTCGCGATATTTGGCGATGCGCGCTTCGCCTGCCGCCGCGGCGGCCTGCTGCTGCGCAACTGCGGCACGCTCGTCGGCAGTGAGCAACTGGTTGACCAGAATCGCCAGAGTCGCGCCGGCCCAGACAAGCAGCACGAGTCCTGCGATCAGCGCGACGCGTTTTTGCCAAACGGCACTGACACGCAGAAACCGGACATGCCCGTGCGTGCGGACGAAAATTTCATGGTCCTGAAACAGCGCGTTGAAGCGCTGGCGCCACTGGCGCAGGCCCGTCGTTTTGGAAGACAAGTCACGACCCCGTCTTATGTTTAAATGGAGCCCTCCGCCCCGACTTGGATGGCGCCTTATCAGCGGCGTGGCGACTCCGCGAATCTTTGGCAGGCGACTCGGGCCGAGTCGAAACCATCATGCGGTGAACGGTGTCAGGGGCGGCAAATGCTGCCATTTTTGCAGCAAATCGCGCGCGAATCGGCCAAACTCATTGACGGCTTGCTTACCATTTTTGGTTAGGGCTAAGCGGGTGAATATCATGGCCAAATCCGTTCCTTCCAATGCCGACGAATCGGCAATCGACCCGCCCTTCGAGGCGGCCGTGCGTCCGCGCTCGGCGGTCAGCGCGGGGGTGGGCATCGTCGGTCTGGCGGGGCTTGTCACCTATCTGCTGATCGCCCGTTTCGCGCCCGATATTGCGGCGTTCCTCGGTATCGACTGGGGCGATCGCGGGCGGATGGACGGGCCCAATTCGGCGATCGCCAGCGTGCTCGCCTGCGGCTTGCCGATGGTGTTGTGGTCGGTTCTGGTCGACAAGGTGCACCGCAATCCATCGACCGGAATCGACTGGTCGCTGCGCCGCCCTTGGCGCGAAACGCTCGATATCAGCCTGACCAAACTCGCGGGCATGTGGGCGACGTGGGGGCTGATCGCGCTGATCTATGCGACGATGCGCTATTATTGGGAGGGCAATTACGCCTTTTCGATGAACCTGCTCGAAACCGTTGCGCCCTGGCTGCTGCTCGTCTCGGTACCCTATATGCTGTGGCTCGATCGCCGGATGATCGAACCGCGCGACGGATGCTGGCAGTTCGGGCGCTGGCTGATCGCGCCGGGGCAGCCCGTCGACGGCCGTGCGATCGGCCATCACCTGCGCGCCTGGGCGGTGAAGGGCTTTTTCACCGCCTTCATGCTGTCGATCGTGCCGGGAAATTTCTCCTCGCTGGTCACGGTGCCGATGAGCGAGGTGCTCGCCAATCCTTATATGACCGGCATCTGGGCGATCAATTTCCTCTATCTGGTCGACGTCCATATCGCGACGGTGGGCTATATCCTGACGCTGAAACCGCTCGACGCGCATATCCGCACCGCCAATCCCTATGGCATGGCATGGGTCGCGGCGCTCGTCTGTTACCCGCCCTTTATCCTGATGAATGGCGGGCCGCTCGACTATCAGGTCAATGGGTCCGATTGGGGCTATTGGCTCGAAGGGCACGATAATCTGATGATCCTCTGGGGGATCGTGCTCGTCGGGCTGACCGCGGTCTACAGCTGGGCGACGATGGCGTTCGGGATCCGCTTCTCGAACCTGACGCATCGCGGCGTGATCACCCATGGGCCGTATAAATATACCCGCCACCCCGCCTATATTTCGAAGAATATGAGCTGGTGGGTCGGGTCGCTGCCGTTCCTCGTCACCGCTGGCGGCTGGGTCGAGGGGGCGCGCAACGTCGTGCTGCTCGGCCTCGTCAGCGGCGTCTATTACTGGCGTGCCAAGACCGAGGAGAAGCATCTCCTCGCCGATCCCGCCTATGTCGCATACTGGAACTGGGCGCAGGACAATGCGCTGGTCCCACGCTTCTTCGCCAGATTGACGGGCCGAAAGCGCCCGCTGGTTCGGCTGGAACCCGATCCGCGCGTCGGGCCGGTGGCGTGACGCGGCCCCGGCGCGGCTGCGCACCCACCGTTCGCCACCTTCGGGCTGGGTGAGTCAGAAGCTCAGTTCGTCGTAGATTTTCGAAAGATCGCCCCCCCACGGACCTTCGTAGCGGTCGAGCAGGTCATGCGCAGGCGACTTTCCGCTCTTGGCAATGCGGCGCAGCGGTTCGAGGAAACCGACCTCGTTGTCGCCCATCGAATTGACCTCGCCGCGTGCCGCAAGGCCTGCTGCGGCGATGTCGAGAACGCGGTGCGCAAGTTCGCCGACGGTGCCGCCACCGGGGGCGGGGGCGTCGAGCCCTTCGCTGGGGACGGCATCGCGCAACGTCTGCTGTTCCTCGATGCTCCAGCCCTTGACCAGATCCCATGCTGCGTCGAGCGCGCCCTGGTCATAGAGCAGTCCGACCCAGAGGGCAGGCAGCGCGCAGATGCGGTTCCACGGGCCGCCGTCGGCGCCGCGCATTTCTAGGAAGCTTTTCAAACGCACTTCGGGGAAAGCGGTCGAAAGATGGTCATTCCAGTCGGAGAGGCGCGGCTTTTCGCCCGGCAGGGCGGGAAGCTCGCCCTTCAGGAAGTCGCGGAAGCTCTGCCCCGCGGCGTCGATATATTTGCCGTCGCGGAAGACGAAATACATCGGCACGTCGAGCATATAATCGACATAGCGTTCGTAACCGAACCCATCCTCGAACACGAAGGGCAGCATGCCCGTGCGCGCAGGGTCGGTGTCGGTCCAGATATGGCTGCGATACGACATATAGCCGTTGGGCTTGCCCTCGGTGAAGGGCGACGAGGCGAAGAGCGCGGTCGCGAGCGGCTGCAGCGCCAGCGACACGCGGAATTTCTGCACCATGTCGGCCTCGCTCGAATAGTCGAGGTTGGTCTGGATGGTGCAGGTGCGCAGCATCATGTCGAGGCCCATGGTGCCGACGCGCGGCATATGCTCGAGCATGATCTTGTAGCGCCCCTTGGGCATGATCGGCAGCTCGGCGCGCGTCTTGTCGGGCCACATGCCGAGCCCGAGGAAACCGAGGCCGAGTTCGGCGCCGACCTCTTTCACCTGTTTCAGGTGGCGGCCGGTTTCGGCGCAGGTCTGGTGGAGATTTTCGAGCGGCGCGCCCGAGAGTTCGAGCTGGCCGGCGGGTTCGAGGCTGACGGTGCCGTCGCTGCCCGCCAATGCGATCACCTTGCCGCCCTCGATCACCGGTTCCCAGCCGAAGCGGGTGAGCGCCATCAACAGGTCGTGGATGCCGCCGGGTTCGTCATATGAGGGCGCTCGATGGTCGGCGGTGCGGTAGACGAATTTCTCGTGCTCGGTGCCGATGCGCCAGCGGTCCCGGGGCTTTTCGCCCTTGATCATGGGGACCGCGAGCTGGTCGCGATTTTCGACGATGGGATCGTTGCTGTCCGAGGCGGTGCGCGTGCTCATTTCGCGCATTTAGACGGTTCGGTACAGAAAGCAATCGGCTGTTGAAGCGGCCCTATTTGACGCGCGCGCGCAGGTTGATCGTAAAGCTCGAGCCGGGCGCCATCGCGCCCTTGGGCCGGACGCGGACATGGGTGACGGCGGCATCGACGCCATTGGCATCGGCGACGGGCGTGTAGGTCCAGCTGGCGCCGCCATTGTTCGAAAATTCAAGGTCGTCGCCGCTGCTCGACAGGCTGGTGAAACCATAGGTCAGACCGCTGCTGCCTGCGGTGAAAAGCACCGGGCCGGGGCCGGGGGCATAGGTGCCGACGAACAGGCTGAGGTTCGCGGGGATCGCGTCGGTGACGATGACGCTGTTGCTCGTCGGGCTGGTACCCGACGGCGCGGTGACGACAAGGCTGTAGTCGGCGAAGCCGCCGGGGATCAGCTTGGGATTGGTCGTTCCGTTCTGCGGGTCGCTGTAGGCCACCGACGTCTTGGCGATCGACAGCGGCAGGACATAGGCATTGCTATAGGTGCAGACCGTCGCGGTCGTATTGCCCTGGATCGTCAGCGTGCGCCCGGTGGCCCCGCTGGCGAGCGGGCTGCCGCCGGTGCATTCGACGGTGGCGTTGTAGAGCGCGGCGACCGCGCCGCCGCCATAGGTTTCGGCCGGCAGGGTGACGACGTCGCCTGCACGCACGGTCACGAGGCTGCCGTTGGTCGCGGTCGGGGCAGTCGAACTGAAGCTCGCGTTGGCGCTGCCGCCGCTGGTCGTCGCGCTCGCGGTGTGACCGGTCGTCGCGCCCGACCATGATTTGGCGAGCCGGAGTTGCTGCGCGATGCGGCTGTTGGTGAAGGTGCAGACGATCGCGGTATCGGCGGGGCTCACCGTAAGCACATTGCCCGAAAGCGCTGTCGCATTGCCCGTGCAGGCGAGGGCCTGTGTATAGTTGGCCTCATTCCCCACCGTGAAGCTTTCGGTCAGCGTCGCGCTTTCGGCGGCATAGACGGTGACGGAGGCGTTGGTGTCGGTTTCGCTCGCGCTGTTCGCGACCGACGCGAGGCTGGCATTGTTGATGAGCCCGCCGGTCGCAACGGTGACCGCGTTGGTCGTCTGCGCGTTCACCCAGGTCTTGCGCACGACCAGCGTCGCCGATTTGCGGCTGTTGGTCCATGTGCAGGTCAGCGATGTGCCCGAGGGCATGACGACGGTGCGGCTGAGCCCGGTGCCCGCGGTCGCGACCACGACATTGTCGCTGTTGCGCCGGCATTCGATGCTGCTGTTGTAATTGGCCGCGGCGCCGGTCGTGAAGGCCTCGGTCAGCGTGAGGGTCGAGCCGGGGACGGCGACCGTTGTCGCGTTCGTGGTCGACCCGCCAACAGTCGACGTTCCCGCGGTGGGAAGGAAGCCGCCCGATATCGACAGGTTGACCGCGTCGCCCGTTATGCCGTTCGTCCAGTTCTTTGCCAGGACGACCGGCGAGTCATTGTCGGTAATCGTATAGGTGCTGCTGGCCTGTGCGGTGCCGCCGCAGCTGCTGGTGCTCGACACGGTGTAGCCGGTGCCGCTGTTCAACGCGATCTGGATCGTCTCGCTACCTTCGGTCGCCGTATCGTCGATGATCTGGATACCGAGCGGCACAGCTGTATTCTGGTAGGTGCCCGCGGGGATGGTGACGGTGAAGTTGGCGCCGCCGCCAGGTGTCGTATAGTCGGTGCCGCGCGTCGCGGTGCCGCCGGTGATGCTGACATTGACCGTGCGCGCGGTGAACAGCGTCCCGTTGACGGTCAGCGTCGGCAGGTTCGCGGTTGCCAGCGATTCGACCCCCGATGCGCTCGCCGTCGAAAGCTCGACGAATGGATTGAGCGTGATGCGGATGTCGTCGAGCAGATTGCCGTAACTGCCCGCATCGGTGGTGATGAACTGGACGCGCTGCACCCCCGATGCCCCGCTATAGGTGGTCGAGCCGGTGTTGACGTTCCAGACATTGTTGATTGTCGATGCCTGCGTCGCGAGCAGCTGGAGCTGCGTGCCCGAACTGTTCGCGATCTGGAAGCGCGCGGTCTGCGTTGCGGGACCACCCGATCGCGCGCGATGGGCAAAGGTCCAGCCGATCGTCTCGCCGCTGACCATGCATATATTCTGGTAGAGCGCGCCCGGGACGTTTGCGTTCATTTCGGCAAAAACCGACCCGTCATAGGCGGGAACGCCCTGGAAATTTGTGTCCCACAGCTCGATCTCGCCCGATGCCGAATTCCAGCCGACGACCGACCCGTTCGCATAGACCTGATAATTGGCGCCGCCCGGGCCTTGCGGGTCATTCGATTCGAAGGAGGGGTTCACGATGACGCGCTGCGCCATCGCTGCCGGTGCTGCGGCAAGCGATATCGTGGCGATGAGCAAGGCGAAGGGCTGATGCGGGAGGTTTTTCATGGTCAATTGACGGTCACGTTGAAGGCGACGGCAAGGGCATTGCCGGGGGTAAGGGTCGGGGTGGTCGCGGTCACGATGGTGCCGCCGATCGACGCGCCGAACGGGTCGCTTTCGTCGGCGCCGGTGGCATTGTCGTCCTCGACGGTCGTCGCGCCGGCGCAGCTTGTCCCGCTGCGCAGCGATCCGGCGACGAATGTCGTCGCGGCGGGCAGCGGGTCGGTGACATTGATGCCGGTCGCGGTGGCGCTGCCATTGTTGGTGACGAGCAGGCAATAACGCATCGTCGCGCCGGGAATGGCTTTCGGGTTGCTCGTCCCGTTCACCGGATCGCTGACGATGCTGCTGGTCTTTGCGATCGTCAGGTTGGCGACCGGGCGGCAGAATGTGATGTCGTGGATGGCCATGCCCTGTTGCCCCGGGTTGGCGGGGGCAAGGCTGTGGCTGCCGTATTCGATGGTGATGCTGTCGACCGGCGTGTTGAAGGTCGCCACGACGGTGCCGTCGCTGCTGGAATCGGCCGACAGGACGTCGCCATAGGCGCTGTTGCCGACGACGTAATTGGCGGTGCCGTTGGTCAGCACCGGATAGACCGCCGAGCCGTTATAGGTGCCTGTGACCGTCACGCGGTCGGCGAACTGGCCCGATGCATAATCGACATCGAACAGCCGCAGCTGCGCGCCCGGTACTGCGGTCGGCAGAGTGATCGTCGAGGTGACGGTGCCCGCCTGGCTCGTGAAATCGACGAGCTGGAAGATCGAATATTGCGCTGGCGACATGCCACCGGTCACGACATTCTGCCGTGTCGGCGACTGCCCGCCATAGGTGGCATTGCTGAGGAAGCTGCCGCCGCTGATCGCGATATTGAAGCTAGCGGTGCCGATCGCAGTCAACGAAGGGCTGGCGCTCGTCGTGCCGGCCGTCCAGCTGACGCTGTCCCAATCGTACACCGTCGTCCCGACGGGGCAGACGAGCGCTGGCGGCGCGCCGGCGGTGCGCGTGCCGCCGACGGTGAAGCTGGCGGAGGCATAATCATCCTCGCCGGCGACGCCGTTGCCCGGGGTTGAATCGATGTCGATGACCGACGATACGCCGACCTCGGCGACGTTGGCGATCGTCGCGCCGGCCGATGCGTTGACGGTGCCGCTGATGGTCAGCGTCCGCGTCGTTCCGGGCGGAATGCTGCCGACCGTCCAGACGCCGGTGCCGCTGTTATAGCTGCCGAACCCCGATGCGCCGGTGAAGGCAAAGCCCGCGGGCAGCGGATCGAACACGATTACCCCGGTTGCGGTGCTGGGCGATGCGGCGGCGTTGGTCACGCTCAATATATAGTTGATGCTTGCTCCCGCTGTGGGGGCCGCGTTGCTGACCGTCTTGCCGAGCGAAAGGTCGGCATAGACGGCGGGCCGGCTGGTCAGATACAGGTCGGCGCGCACGAAATTGCCATTGTCGGCCGACGGGAACTGGTCGCAGATTTCGAGCCGCCAGGTGCCGGCGCTGTTCTCGCCGGTGAAAGCGGAGAGCGGCGCATTGGGGCTGAAACTGTTCTGGTAGGGCGGTGCCGTCGTCGAATGGTTTGCGGTGTTGCCGTCGGTGTTGACGATCTGCGCCGCATCGTCGTCGAGCCGGACGTTGAAATTGTCGCCGCTGATCGAGTCCGTGTTGCCGTTGACGAGCTGAACGCGCGTCCCTGCGGGTGATTGCAGCGTGATGCGCAGGTCGCCGCGCCAGCTGTGCGTCGCGAGCACGCCCAAGTCGACATGGCCGACAATATCGCTGTTGCCGACGGTGAAATTGCGCACCAGCGGTGCGGTACAGGTCGTCGCGGCGTTGATCGTGCCGGCCGTCGAATTGCTGTAGGTCGTGGTCGTCTGTGCGGCGGCGGGATTGCTGGCAAGCGTCAACGCCAGCCAAACGAGCATGAGACATACCCGCACAGACTGCAAACACTGGCCCCCACGCCAGCGGTATCGGCTCTGGTCCCGCCGTTGCATGCTGCCGCTATGGCGCAAGCATAGCTAATATCCGGTTAAAATCGGGCAGTTGGCAGCATTTCTGTGCGGTGTCGGGACAATATTGTCCTATTTGCCCGACCAGTCGCCATGCTGCGCCATCCAGAGACCGACGGCAGCAATCGCAGCAGTCTCGGCGCGCAGGATACGCGGGCCAAGCGCGATGCGGTGGATGGAGGCGTGTGCGACCAGCATGTCGCGCTCGCGCGCGGTGAAGCCGCCTTCGGGGCCGGTGAGGATTGCCGCCGGTGCGGGCGCTGCGACCTCGGCAAGCGGAACACCGCCTGCCTCGTCGGCGAACAGCAAGGCTCGATCCGCCGGCCAGTCCTTCAGCAATTGCGGCAATTTGACGGGTTCAGCCAGCGTCGGGAGCGCGGTGCGGCCGCATTGTTCGCAGGCTTCGACGATCTGCGCCTCCAGCCGTTCCTGTTTGATGCGTTCGACGATCGTGCGTTCGGTAATCACCGGCTGCAGCCGAGCGACGCCGAGTTCGGTCGCCTTTTCGATGATCCAGTCGAGCCGTGCCTTCTTCACCGGCGCGAAGCACAGCCAGAGGTCGGGAACCTGTTCGATCGCCCTTGTCTGCCGTTCGATACGTAATGTCAGCGACCGTTTCGCCGTATCGGCGACGACCGCGAGCCATTCGCCGCTGAGATTGTCGAAGAGCAGGATGGGATCTCCGACCTTCAGCCGCATCACGTTGAGCAGGTAATGTGCAGAATTGCCGTCGATCACGGGCGCGGCGCCCGGATTCAGCGGAACGTCGACGAACAGGCGGGGTGTACTGGCGGGCGGCCAGGCAGGAGTGGCGGGCATGGGGGCGCGATAGCAGATGTCGATATTTTGCGCATCTCTTGCCTGAGACAGGCGGTTCTGTCCCGTTCCGGGGCAAATCGGCGCGTCGGAGGCAATATGCCCACCCGCCCGATTAGCGGTTTGGTAAGCAGTTTCCCCCTAGGTGCAAGGGTACCAGCCACGCATCTGAGTGGGCCGCGTGTCTGGACCAAGAGGGGTTGGACTATGCGAGGGACCGTATTCGGCCGGCTGCGGCTGGGCGCCAGCAAGCTTTTGCGCGACCGGCGCGGCAACGTCTATTTCCTGACTGCGGCGGCGCTCGTCCCGGTCGTGGGCATGGTCGGTTCGGGTATCGATATCGGACGCGGCTATATGGCCCAGCTCCGCCTGCAGCAGGCCTGCGATGCTGGCGTGCTCGCGGGACGCCGCGCCATGACCGGCACCGAATATTCGACAGCGGCGCGGACCGAAGCGAACAAGATGTTCAACTATAACTACCCCGTCGACAAATATGGGAGCAGCCAGGTCAGCTTCACGTCGCAAGCCTCGGGCCCGTCGAGTGTGGTCGGCACCGCGCGCGCCTATCTGCCTACTGCGGTGATGCGGATCTTTTCTTTCCAGGGTTTCGACCTGACCGCCAATTGCACCGCAAAGCTCGAAATCTCGAACGCCGATATCATGATGGTCCTCGACGTCACCGGGTCGATGGCGCAGACCAATTCGGGCGACTCGGTCAACCGTATCACGGCGCTGAAGACTGCGACGATGGACTTTTTCGACACGATGACGGGTGCGCAGATTGGCGATGGCCGGCTGCGTTTCGGGGTCGTACCGTACAGTTCGGCTGCGAATGTCGGCAAAATCCTGTATGACAAGAACCCGGCCTGGCTGGCGGACAATACCGAATTGTGGTCGCGCTCTGCGAAGATGAAGACGGTCTATTCGAACCCGCAGACCGAAGAGGACGACGATTACCGGAACGGCACGACCACCTATGGTAGCTGGTCGACGCTGAACAGCACGAGCCTCAGCAACTCGGCTTGCTCGACAGAAACACCGCCAGCCGACACGACGCCGACGTCGCAAGGCAGTCCGTCGGCCAACCAGACCAACCAATATGTCGACGGCGACGGCAATCGCGTGACGACCTATGACACCAGCCAGACCTACCGTTACTACACGCACCGGTACAGCTGGATTCCCAAGAACGGGAATACGAAGGCCTATTGCGCCTTGCAGCGCCGTACCGCGACCTTCACCCGGACGCACACAACGACGGTGACCGAGACCCCGACGCTGGTTTTTGACAATAAATATACCTACCAGAAGCGGAACTTCGACGTTGCGCAGGCCAAGGGCGGGTCGTCGTTCGAAAATGACACGGGCGATTCGGGTGCGAAAATCTTTTCGACCTGGGGTGGGTGCGTGATCGAGCGCGGGACCGAAGCATTCGGACCGACCGAAACCGCCCCCGACGACGCCTATGACATGGATGTCGACACGGCGCCGGGTACCGACAATATCACCAAGTGGCAGCTGCTCATTCCCGAAGTGTCTTTCCCCTTCGCCAGCGGCCCGGGCAGCACCCCGTCGACAGGGAGCGAGGTCACGGTGAACAGCAGCAGCGTCAGCGGCGACGGCAGCACGAACGGCAACTGGCAGCGATTCTCGAAATATTGGTCGAACGGCTGGGGGGTCTGCCCGGCGGCGGCGATGAAACTCACCACGCAAAAGGCGAGCGACCGGTCGAGCTTCAATTCCTATATCAACTCGCTCCAGCCTGTCGGCGGTACCTATCACGATGCGGGCATGGTGTGGGGCGTGCGCCTGTTGTCGGCCGACGGCATGTTCGCTGCCGAGAATGCGACCGCACCGAACGGCCGGCCGGTGAGCCGCCATATCATCTTCATGACCGACGGCGAAATGTCCGCGAACATGGGCAATCTGTCGTTCCAGGGATATGAATGGAAGGACAAGCGCGTCGGCGGAACGAGCGACGCAACGCTGACTGCGCGGCACAACAACCGCTTCCTCCAGCTGTGCGACAAGGCGAAGGCCAAGAATATCACGGTCTGGGTGGTCGGTTTCGGGGTCACGCTGAACGACCAGCTCACCAAATGTGCGTCGGCGGGCAAGGCGTATCAGGCGAACAATGCGTCGCAGCTGAACGACCATTTCCAGGCGATCGCGCGCCAGATCTCGAAACTGCGGTTGTCCGAATGATGCGCCGCCTCGTCTCGATCCGCCGCCTAGGTCGCAATGAACGCGCGAATGTCGTCATGGAGTTCGCGCTCGCGGGCCCCTTCTTCCTGCTGCTCGTGATGGGGTTGTTCGACTATACTTGGCAGATGTACGCAAACCAGGTGCTGCAGGGGGCGGTCTCCAACGCCGCGCGCGACGCGACGCTGGAGGGTAATGCCGGCAACCAGTCCGCGCTCGACAATGCCGTTAAGCGACAGGTGCAGAACGTGTTCAAGAACGCCGACGTGACGTTCAAGCGCAAGGCCTATGAAAGCTTCGACAAGATCGGCGACCCCGAAGTCATGGTCGATGCCAACAACAACGGCATAAAGGGCGACAAGGGCGACTATTTCGAGGATCTCAACAACAACGGAACCTGCGACGACGATGTCGGTACCGACGGCAATGGCGGCGCCGAGGATGTCGTCCTTTATACCGTGAAAATGAAGTTCGACCGCGTGCTGCCGGTGTGGAGTATGTTGGGGCAGCCCAAGGAGACGACGCTGACCGCGACCGCCGTCCTGCGCAACCAGCCCTATGGCGCGAACACCTCGACCAGCCAGATCGTCTATATCACCGATGGATCAGGAGGTGGGACGTGCGTTTGACCAAGATCATCGACCGCGCGACGGCGGCTCCGGCCCGGCTGAAACGCCTGGGCCGTGAAACCCGGGCGACGGTTATCATCGAAATGGCCTTTGCGGTGCCACTGCTCGTCCTGCTCGGCTTCGGCGGGCTCGAAATGGCCTATCTGACGCTCGCCAATACGCGCATCAGCCAGATTGGGCTCAGCGCGGCCGACAATGCGTCGCGCGTCGCGGCGGGCGCCTCGCTGTCGCTGCCCCAGATCCGCGAACTCGACATCAACGAAGTGTTCACCGGGGTCGAAGAGCAGGCCGAAGGGCTCGATTTCAAGAAGCACGGCCGTATCATCCTCTCCAGCCTCGAACGCAATCCCGAAGGCGGGCAGTGGATTCACTGGCAGCGCTGCTACGGCGACCTCAAGGTGACGTCGAGCTATGGCCTCGAAGGCACCGGCGCGACGGGGACGGCGTTCAAGGGCATGGGCCCCAAGGATCGCGAAGTGACCGCGGCCGCCGGGACCGCCGTGATGTTTGTCGAGATCGTTTACGAATATCAGCCGCTTGCTTTCGGCAAATGGCTGGGGCCGCGCACGATCCGTTCGACGGCGGCGTTCAACATTCGCGAATCGCGCGACCTTGCCAAAGTCTATGGTCCGGGGGCGAAGTCGGCCTGTACCTAGGCCGCCGACGCCGGGACAGGCTGGGCGCACGCGTCCACCGGCCGGCATCGGATCGCGCAATCAGTCATTTATCGCGGCGGCACCGGCTGCTACATGCGCCGCTGCCGATGACTGCCACCCATCCTCCCGACAGCCAGCTTCGCGGTTTCGTCGCCCTGCTGCCCGCCGCGATGCGGCCCTATGCGCTGCTTGCGCGGTTCGACCGGCCGATCGGCTGGTGGCTGCTTTACTGGCCCTGCGCCTGGGCGATCGCGCTGGGAGGCGGAGCGCTCAGCCACTGGCCGCTGTTCTTGTGGATGCTGCTCGGCGCGATCGCGATGCGCGGCGCGGGCTGCGTCTATAATGATATCGTCGACCGCGACCTCGATGCGAAGGTCGCGCGCACCGCATCGCGCCCCATCGCGAGCGGGGCGGTTTCGGTTCGCAATGCGCTGCTGTGGACGCTGCTCCTGTCGCTCGTCGGGCTGTTCGTCCTGCTCCAGCTGCCGCGGCCGGCGCAGATCGTCGCGCTGGCCAGCCTGATTCTCGTCGCCGGCTATCCCTTCATGAAGCGGATCACCTGGTGGCCGCAGGCGTGGCTGGGGCTGGTGTTCAGCTGGGGGGCACTCGTCGCCTGGATCGCGGTCGGCGGCGTCGACGGGATGGCGCTGCCCCTGCTTTATGCCGGCTGCATCGCGTGGGTCATCGGATACGACACCATCTATGCGCTACAGGATATCGAGGACGACATGCTGATCGGCGTGAAGTCGAGCGCGCGCGCGATGGGCAGCCATGTGAAGGCGGGGGTGGCGATATGCTATGCCGCCGCGCTCGCCGGCTGGGGCGGGGCGCTATGGGCGGTACGGCCCGACCCGTTGGTGCTGGTGGCGCTGTTCCCCGCCGCGTTGCACCTCACGGGACAAATCGTCACGCTCGACCCCAAAAATGGCGAGGATGCGTTGGCCAAATTCCGTAGCAACCGCTTTGCGGGGCTGCTCGTGTTCGCGGCGATGCTGGTGGTCGGCAGCGCGCCCTGATCACTCGGCGGCGAGCAGTTCCTCGGCGCCGCCCAGATCGACCGAAACGAGGCGCGATACGCCGCGCTCGATCATCGTCACCCCGAACAGGCGGTGCATGCGCGCCATCGTCACCGCATTGTGGGTGACGATCAGATAGCGGGTGTTGGTTTCGCGGCTCATCCGGTCGAGCAGGTCGCAGAAACGTTCGATATTGGCATCGTCGAGCGGCGCGTCGACCTCGTCGAGCACGCAGATCGGCGCCGGATTGGTCAGGAACAGCCCGAAGATCAGCGCCACGGCAGTCAGCGCCTGCTCGCCGCCCGACAGCAGGGTGAGCGTGCCGAGCCGCTTGCCCGGCGGCTGCGCCATGATTTCGAGCCCGGCCTCGAGCGGATCGTCCGAATCGACGAGTTCGAGGTGCGCCTGGCCGCCGTTGAACAGCGTCGTGAACAGACGCTGGAAATGGCCGTTGACCGCCTCGAAGGCGGTGAGCAGCCGCGCGCGGCCCTCGCGGTTGAGGCTACCGATCGAACCGCGGAGGCGGTTGACCGCCTGCGTCAGTTCTTCGATCTCGGCGGCGCTCCGCTCACGTTCGGTGTCGAGTTCGACAAGCTCGTCGGCGGCGACGAGGTTGACCGGGCCCAGTCGTTCGCGATCCGAAATCAGCCGGTCGTGCTGCGCCGATTCGGCATTGGCATCGCCGACGCCCGCGCTTTCGAACCCGGCCTTTTGCGGCAACAGCGGTGGCGGGCATTCGAAACGCTCGCCCGACAGACGCCCCATCTCGATCCGGCGCAGCTCGGCGTTTTCGGAGCGCGCAACCGCGCCCGCACGCGTTTCGCGCGCGGCGGCGACGCGCTCGCGGATCGCATTCAGCGCGGTTTCGGCTTCGCGCAGCGCGGCTTCGGCGGCGCGTTCTTGCGCTTCGGCCGCCGCGACCCTGTCGCGCAGCGCCGCCTGCTGCGCCTCGGCGGCGCTGCGCTGCTCGGCAAGCTTTGCGGGCGCGTCGGCCAGTTTGGCCGCCTCGGCCGCCAGCACCTCCGCGCGCTTGTCCATCTCGGTCACGCGGCGGGCGGCTTCGCCGGCGCGCGCTTTCCAGCTCTTGATCTCGGCGCTGACCACTGCCTGCCGTTCGCTCATGCCCGCAAGCGTGCGTTCGTGCGCGGCAAGGGCGTCGCGCGCCGTCCCGGCGTCGGCGCGCGCGCGTTCGGTCGCCTGCTCTTCGGCGTCGAGCGCCGCACGCGCGATGCTGTCGTCGGGCAGTGCGGCGAGCGCCGCCTGCTGCACCGCGAGCGCTTCGTCGGCTTCCTTCGCGGCGTCGGCGATTTCGGCGAGCCGGCGGTCGAACATCGCGGCCGCGTCGCGGTGACGATCGAGCGCGGCCTGCGCCTGGTCGGCGCCGCGTAGCGCGCCGCGCCGCGCTTCGTCGGCCCCGGCGAGCGCCTTGCGAGCCGTGGCGGCGGCGTCGGTCAGTTCGGCCGCCCTGGCGGCGGCGGCATCGCGGCGGTCGCGCAGTTCCTGCACGCCGAGTTCGATCTGCGGCCGCTGCGCCGCGAGCGCGTCGAGGCGGTTCTGGCGTTGCAGCCGCTCGGTCGCGGTCGCGCCATCACCGCGTGTGACGAAACCGTCCCAGCGGCGCATCACGCCGTCCAGCGTGACCAAACGCTGGCCGACCGCGAGCGGCTGGCCGCTGTCGGTTTCGGCCACCGCCACCTGAGCGAGGCGGCGGGCCAGCGCGTCGGGGGCCTGAACATATTCGCCGAGCGGCTTGCAGCCCGTCGGAAGCAAAGGGTCGCCTTCGGCCTTGTCGGCGCCGCCCCAACTCCGCGCGGCATCCTTGTCGGTACCGGCGTCGAGATCGTCGCCGAGAGCGGCGGCGAGCGCGGCTTCGTAGCCCGGTGCGACGCGGAGTTTGTCGAGGATACGGTCGGCATCGCTCCGCGCAGCGGCAAGCGCGCGTTCGAGCGTTGTCCGCTCGCCATCGAGCGCGGCGAGCGCGGCGCGCGCTTCGGCGAGCCCCGCCTCGGCGCCCGCGAGTTCGGCGGCGGTCGCTTCGCGATCGACCTCGGCTTCCTGTAGCGCGGCTTCGGCGACGGCGATCGCGGTTTCGGCCGCTTCGGCGGCTTTCAGGCTTTCGACATGCCGGGCGGCGAGCGCGGCGCTGTCGCCGAGTGCTGCGACTTCGGCGTCGACGCGCGCCTTGTCGGCGGCGACGCGGCGGACCGCACTTTCGGCGCTTTCCACCGCCGATACGGCGATACGCCGGTCGGCGGCTTCGCTCGCTGCCTTCGCGCGCGATTGCGCCAGCGCGACCTCGGCATCGCGAAGGCGCGCCTGCGCGGCGAGGCTGGCGTCGGCGAGCGCGGCCTTGCCTGCATCATGGCCAGCGATGTCCTGCGCGAGCGTCCTCGTTTCGGTGTCGAGTGCGGTGAGCGCGGCGTGCGCCTCGCGGGCCAGCTCGCCTTCGTGCGTGCGATCGTCGGCGATGCGCCTTTGTTGCGCCGCGAGATCGTCGAGGCGCTGGAGTGCTGCGCGCTCCTCGCCCTGCAGCCGCACCTGCGTCGCCGTCGCATCGGCGAGCGCGTCGCGTTGCGCCTGGGCGTCGCTGCGCGCCGCGGCGACGCGCGTTGCCACCTCGACCTGCGCTTTCGATACGGTTTCGAACTCGTCCTGCGCGGTCTTCACTGCCGCTTCGGCCGCATCGGCGTCGCGGCGCGCCTGATCGGCGGCGGCGGCGGCGTCGCGCCAGCGTGCGTAGATCAGCCGGCCTTCGGCGATGCGGATATCGTCGCTGAGTTTCTTGTACTTCTCGGCCGCGCGCGCCTGCCGGCGGAGTGCATTCGCGCGCACCTCCATGTCGGCGACGATTTCGGAGAGGCGGGTGAGGTTGGTTTCGGTCGCGCGCAGCTTTTGCTCGGCGTCCTTGCGGCGCACATGGAGGCCCGCGATCCCCGCCGCTTCCTCCAGCATCGCGCGGCGATCGGTCGGCTTGGCGGCGATGACATTGGCAATCTTGCCCTGGCTGACGAGCGCGGGGCTGTGCGCGCCGGTCGCGGCGTCGGCAAAGATCAGCGCGACATCCTTGGCGCGCACGTCGCGACCGTTGGCGCGATAGGCGCTGCCCGCGCCGCGTTCGATGCGGCGAATGACCTCGAGATCGTCGCCGTCGCTCGAATCCGACAGGCCGGCGACGAGCGCGCCTTCGGTATCGCAATGCAGCGCGACCTCGGCGAAGTCGCGCGCCGGCCGCGTCGAAGTGCCGGCGAAGATCACATCTTCCATCCCGCCGCCGCGCATCGATTTGGGGCTCGATTCGCCCATCACCCAGCGAATCGCCTCGAGCAGGTTCGATTTGCCGCAGCCATTGGGGCCGACGACGCCGGTCAGCCCGGGTTCGATGCGCAGTTCGGTGGGTTCGACGAAACTTTTGAAACCGGTAAGGCGCAGCCGCTTTATCTGCACGGCATATCCCCGTGCAGGTCATCGAATCGGAGCTGTTGCAACCTTGGTGTCACATATCCCCCTGTACGCCGTCATGCCGCGTGGCCGGGGGAGTCGCAAGGGGCAGGTTTCGCCTGCCCCTTGCCCGAAATTGGATCAGCGTGCGCCCATCGTGCGCAGGCGGTCGCGCAGTGCGCCCCAGGTGTTGACGCCTTCGGCGACCTGGCCGTTGATGACGAAGGTCGGGGTGCCGGTGATCTGATATTTCTCGACCCCGGCATTGGTGCCCTTTTCGATCGCCGAGACATTGTCGACCTTGGCCAGGCACTGCTGGATCGTCGCGGCGGGGACGCCGCGCTGCTGGTAGAACTGGTCGATGCCCCAGCCCTTGGCGAGCGCGACGAAACGCTGTTCGGGCGGCAGCTTCATCGCTTCTTCGATCCCCGGCTGCGGCTTCGACGGACCCGCGATGAAGGCTTCATGTTCGAGGAAGGTCGCGTCGGCGAGCGGGAAGAAACGGTCGGTGCCGGTACATTTGACGATCGCGCCCGAAATCGCGTCGACGGGGTGGAGCATGAAGGGCGTCAGCTTGTACGACACGCGGCCCGTGTCGACGAAGTCGCGCTTGATCTCCTCGTGCGAATCCTTGGCGAACTGTGCGCAATGTCCGCAGGTGAAGGCGCCGAATTCCTCGAGTTTGATCGGCGCTTCGGGGTTGCCCATGACGACGCCGTCGCCATCGACGCGCACGACCTGCGACCAGCTCTTGCCGGCGGGGGCCGCGACCTTCGCGATCACATCCTGTTCCTTTGCGGGGTCGGTCTTGCTTTCGCCGCAGGCGGCAAGGGCGAGCGCGCCCATCGAGGTCAGGAGGACGGTACGCAGCAGGGTCATAATCTATCTTTCTCCACTGGGGGAACGGTCGGAATGCGGCGCTTTTACGAGGCCTTGAGCGCGAGGTCGAGTTTCGATTTGAGCGCCGGCCAGGCGGTCACGCCCGCGTTGCGGCCGTTGACGAAAAAGCTCGGCGTTCCTTCGACGCGATCGGCGTTCAGCCCGATGTTCGTCATGCCGGTCAACTCGGCCTGCGCCACCTCGCTGTCGAGCGCGGCGTCGATCTGGACCTGCGTATAGCCGCGCGCGCGCATCAGCGCGGTAAGACCGGTGTCGGCGGCGATCTTGCGCGCACGCTGGTCGGTATTGCCTTCGAACCAGGCTTTTTTCTGCGCTTCGGTGGCCTTCTGGATCTTGGCAATCAGGGCCGGGAAATTGTTGAAGATCGCCTGATGATTGCCCGCGAATGCCTTGGGCCCGCCGCAGCGGGCGAGCAGTGCGGCGGTCATGTCGACCGGATCGCGCACGAGGTTGCGATATTCGAACAGGACAAGCCCGCGATCGACATAGCCGGTCTTCAGCGGCAGCGAGCCGGCTTTCGCGAAATCGGCGCAGACGTGGCAGGTGTAGCTGAAATATTCGACCAGCCGGACCTTCGCGGCCGGGTTGCCGACAAGAAAGGCGCCGATCGGGGTCGTCGTCACGGTCGACGACCAGGCGGCAGGCTTCGCCGGCGTTGCCGCGAGCAACGTCAGCGCAGCGCCCGAAAGCGCGAGGACGGCGGTACGGCGATCGAGAAGCGGATCGTCAAAAGCGGACATCGTCGAACGGTCTTTCGTCTAACTGATGCGGGGAAGTTTGGGCGGCATCGCCAGCCCGGCGGCCATGCGTTCGAGCACGATCCTGAGTTCCGGGTCGCCGATATCGCGCAAACTGTCCCCCAGTTCGGCAGGTACGGGTTTCAGCATTGCCGGTGGCTGAACGGGCGCGGCGGGCGTGACCTGTCCGTGCGTCATGCGGACATGCGCGACGGCGGCATAGCCGAAGAAGCGGTTAACCGACGCGAGGATGTCGGGGGCGACATGCTGCAGCATCGGCGCATGGGCGCCGCTGATCGTGAGGTGGAGCGTACCGCCTGCCTTTTGCCCCGCGGGGAAACGGATCATCGCGGGCTGCGTCACGTCGGCGAGCCGGTCGCCGACGATCTCGCGCCAGCGGCTGACCACCGACGACTGGATGAAGCCGAATTTGCGGAACGCGGCCCGGCCGATTTCGGGAACGAGGTCGGATATCATGCGCGCTTCGCCGCCGCGCGGGCGTTCATAGACGCGCACCGGCGGCTTCGCGGCCTTCGCCCCGGTTTTCGCCTTCGCCTTTTTGGCCGGCCGATCCTCTCCCGCGTCTTTCGTCATGGCGGGTGCCATGCCATAGGCGGGGGGTGAGCGTCCAGACTTCGAGCATTGCGGGGACCATCGCCGACGCTTTCGCGGACCGGCTGCTCGACTGGTACGACCGCGCCGCGCGCGATCTGCCGTGGCGGATTGCGCCGAACAGCGACGAAACCCCCGATCCCTATCGCATCTGGCTTGCCGAGGTGATGCTCCAGCAGACGACCGTCGCGGCGGTCGCGGGCTATTTTGCCCGCTTTACCGCGCGTTGGCCGACCGTTGCCGACCTTGCGGCGGCCGACGATGCCGACGTCATGGCGGCGTGGGCCGGGCTTGGCTATTATGCCCGCGCGCGCAACCTGCTCGCCTGCTCGCGCGCGGTCGTCGCCGATCATGGCGGATATTTTCCGGACAGCGAGGCCGCGCTGCGCGCGCTGCCCGGCATCGGCGATTATACGGCGGCGTCGGTCGCGGCGATCGCATTCGGGCGCCCCGCGGTGGTGGTCGATGCGAATATCGAGCGCGTCATTGCGCGCCACCGGCTGATCGAAACGCCGCTGCCGTTGGCGAAGCGCGAGATTCGCACCGCGCTGGCACCGCTCGTCCCGGCGGACCGACCCGGCGATTTCGCGCAGGCGCTGATGGACCTTGGCGCGACCATCTGCACGCCGCGGGGCCCCGCCTGCGCGATCTGTCCGGTGATGGCCGACTGCCGCGCGCGCGGGAGAGCCGATATCGAGCGCCTGCCGGTCAAGCCGCCGAAAAAGGCCAAGCCGCACCGATACGGGCTAGCCCACTGGGTCGAGGCCGATGGCAAGGTCTGGCTGGTCCGGCGACCGGCAAAGGGCATGCTTGGCGGGATGCGCGCGCTGCCCGGCGGCAACTGGACCGAGGCGCCGCCGCCCGAGTCGGGTATTGCCAGCGTCGATCACGGATTCACCCATTTCGACCTGACGCTGACCCTCGTCCGCCGCGAGGTGTCGTCAGAAGTCGCCGATGCCGCAGCGGAAGGCGAATGGTGGCCGATCTCCGATCTTGACGCGGCCGGCCTGCCGACGCTGTATCGGAAACTGGCGGACAAGATGGTGGAGAGATTGGGATGAACATGATGGTTTCGCGTCGCGGATTGCTGGGCGGACTGGCGCTGGGCGGGACCGCCGCGCTGCTGCCGCGTGCGGCATTCGCGTGGAAGGTCGACGGTGCGGCGCTCTACCCCGCGACCAACGCCTTCATCAAAGGCTTCGTCGACCGCCGCGAACTCGCCGGAACGCTTGCCGCGATCGGCAAGGGGCAGGAGTCACCGGTGTTTTTCGGTGCCGGCGTCCAGTCGATCGACGGCGCGGTGCCGGTCGGTCCCGATACGCTGTGGCGCCTCTATTCGATGACCAAGCCGATTACAGGCATCGCGGCGATGCTGCTGATCGAAGACGGCAAGATGAAGCTCGACCAGCCGATCGCCGATTTCCTGCCCGCCTTTGCGAATATGACGGTCCAAAATGTGCCCGATGGCTCGATCACCGATGTCCGCCCGGCAAAGGGTCCGATCACGGTGCGCCAGCTCCTCACCCACACGGCAGGGCTCGGCTATGGCATCATGCAGAAGGGCCCGATCAAAAAGGCCTATGACGATGCGGGCATCTTTGGCGGACAGGTGAGCCGCCTGCCGATCCCGGGGCTGCCGACGACGAAACCCGCGCCCAGCCTCGCCGAATTCGCCGACCGGTTGGCGAAGCTGCCGCTCGTCTATGAACCCGGAACGCGCTGGAGCTATTCGGTCAGCCTCGACCTCACGGGGCGGTTGATCGAAGTCGTGTCGGGACAGCCGTTCGACGCATTCCTGAAGGCGCGCATCTTCGACCCGCTCGGGATGGCAAGCACGGGTTTTCGCGTCGCGGAGCGCGACGTCGGGCGTTTTACGACCAATTATGCGCCGATGGGCGGCGCGCTGTTGCCGGTCGATCCGGCGACCAGCTCGATCTATCTCGACCAGCCGCCGATCCCCTATGGCGGCGGCGGGCTGGTTTCGAGCGCGCGCGATTATGACCGCTTCCTTGCGATGCTGCTCGGCGATGGCCAAATTGCGGGGGCGACGGGCGGGGTTCGCGTGATGAGGCCCGAAACCGCGCGGCTCGCGATGTCGAACCTGATTTCCGACAGTGTCGAGCGCAAGGGGACCTTCATCGACGGGCAGGGCTTCGGCGCCGGCGGGCGCGTGTCGCTGCCGACCTCGCCGGGCGGCGAGGGGATTTTCGGCTGGGCCGGTGCCGCGGGCACGATCGGTTTCGTGCACCGGGGGCTCGGCTATCGCGCGGCGGGCTATACGCAGATCATGCCGTCCGATGCCGTGCCCTTCCAGTCGAAGTTCGGCGAAACCTTCTTCAAGGATGTGATGGCCTGATGGCTTTGCCGCTCGGTTTCACCGGGGCGCGGCTCGACCGCGCCGACCAGTTGCGCACCGATGCGGGCGCCTTCGCCGCTGCGGTTGCCGACCCGAGGGCGCGTTGCCTCGCGCTCGACGGGATCGACTTCGTGCCGGGCGAGGGTGGCGGGCTCCTCTGGGAACCGCTCGATCCCGCCGACGGCCGCGCACCGATGCTGCTCGGCATCGACGATGCGGGCGTGCCGCATTTCGTGCGCGAAGCCGCGGCGGGCGCGCGAGTCGACGCGCGTTCGCGAACGGTGATGCGGCTGCTGCCTTTGCTCGCGGGCGAGGAGGCCGCACTCTATGGCGGCGCGCGCAGCCTCGTCGACTGGCACGCGCGGCACCGTTTCTGCGCGGTGTGCGGCGTTCCGACCGATTTGTTCCGCGGCGGTTGGGGGCGCAAATGCGGTGGGTGCGGTGCCGAGCATTTCCCACGCGTCGACCCTGTCGTCATCATGCTTGCCGAATGCGAGGATCGGGTGCTCGTCGGGCGGCAGGGCGGATTTCCGCCGGGCTTCTTCTCGGCACTCGCGGGCTTCGTCGAGCCTGGCGAATCGCTCGAGGAAGCCGTCGCGCGCGAATTGTGGGAAGAGGCGGGAATCCGCGTCTCGGACGTCGCCTATGTGGCGAGCCAGCCCTGGCCCTTCCCTTCGTCGCTGATGATCGGTTGCCGCGCGGTCGCGAAGGACCCCGCGCTCACGCTCGACACGACCGAGATCGAGGCAGCGATGTGGGTCGACCGGGACGAGGTTCGCGCGGCGCTCGCGGGCGACATGGGCGCGCCGTTCATGGCGCCGCCATCGCTGGCGATCGCGCGGCATCTGCTCGAAGATTGGGCGGGTTAGTTAGAGCCGCTTGCCGGTAATGCGGCTGATTTCCTTGGCGACCATCGCTTCGACGAGCGAGGGCAGGTTGGCATCGAGCCATTCCTTGAGCATCGGGCGGAGCGCGTCGAGCACGACCTCTTCCATCGTGCGGCCGGCTACGGCGGGCGCCGTAACGGTCGCTGCGGCGACGGCGGGCGCTACGGCGGCGGTCAGTGCATCGAGCGACTGGCGCGCGGCGTCGGCGCTGGCTTCGGAAACGAGCTCGTCGTTCGCGCGCTCGGCTTCGGCACGGTCTTCTTCGTCCTGCAGGTCGAGAATATCGTCGGCTTCGGGGATGCGAATCTCGCGCGCGGTGCCCGGCGCTTCATCGCGCGCGATCACGCGCCGAATCGACGACAATATATCTTCCATCGACGGTTCCCGCGACATATCGCCCATAACCCAGCCCCCTAAACCATCGCGATTACCGGATGGTTAACGCTTCCCTTACCGATTTGGGGCGGGTTTTGCCAATCCTTATTGCGGCGGCAGCAACGGCGGGCCGACCGGAACGGTCGCGGTGGCGGCCGGAACGGTGCGCGTGTCGGTCGCGACCTGCTGCGGCGCCGGATCGTCGGCCCAGTCCCACATCTGGCCCTTTACGCGCTTGTAATTGACCTCGGGATCGTAAAGTGCGCCGCCTTCGATGCCAAGGTCGCGTGCCTCGGCCTTGCCCATCGCGGCGAGCACCGAGAAGGCGGCGACATAGGAGTTACGCTGCGCCGACACGAGCTGGACCTGCGTGTTCAGATATTCCTGTTCGGCGTTGAGGATGTCGAGGATCGACCGCGTGCCGACGCTGTTTTCGGCGCGCACGCCCTCCAGTGACAGCGCGTTGGCGCTCACCGCCTGCTGCGTTGCGGTGATGATCCGCTCGTTCGCCTGCCAGGCGGCATAGGCGCCGCGCGTCTGCGCGATGACGCCGCGTTCGACCTCGACATATTGCTCGATCGCCTGGCTGCTGCGCGATTGTGCCTGACGGACCTGCGCCGAGCGGCGCCCGCCGGTGAAGATCGGCAACGTGACCTGCACGCCGGCAGCGGCGCTCGACGTTTCCTGCGTCACGCCGATGCCTTCGACGCCGCTGTTCAGCGAACCGAGATAATTATTGTAGCCGCCTTGGAGGATCGCCGACACCTTGGGGGCGCGCGTCGATTTGGCGCTCCCGATATCGGCCTTCGTTGCGTTGACCTGCTGGTTCGCCGATTCGATGTCGGGATTGCTGTTCAGCGCGATGGCGACGGCCTCTTCGGCGGTGCCGGGCAGGTTCGGCAGTTGCGGCGGCGCCTGCAGGTCGACCGGCGCGTCGCCGACGAGGCGGATATAGCCTTCGCGACTGGAAATCAGATTGGCTTCGGCAGTGCGCAGGTCGCCTTCGGCAAGCGCGAGCCGTGCTTCAGACTGGGCGACGTCGGTGCGGGTCAGGTCGCCGATCTCGAACCGGTCGCTCGTCGCCTGCAAATTGGTGCGCAGGACCGACACGTTTTTCTGGTTGAGCTGGACGATCGCCTGATCGCGGATGACGTCCATATAGGCGCCCACGACCTGCGAAAACACGCTTGCCTCGGTCCCGCGAAGGTCGGCCTGCCCCGCTTCGACACGATATTTCGCCGCGCGCACGGCGTTGCGGACCGCCCCGCCCTGATACAGCGGAACCGTCAGTTGGCCGCCCGCGCTGAACGAGCGCGCCGGGGCGTTGAAGCTGTTGCCGGGGACGATGATATTTTCATCATAGCTCGCTTGTGAGCCGATGTCGGGAAGCCCGTAGCTTTTCTGGATCGGGACATTCTCGTCGTTCGCACGCTGTCCGGCGCGCGCCGCGGTCAGCGTCGGATTATTTTCATAGGCCTTGGCGAGCGCGCCCTGCAGCGTTTCGGCTTGCCCGGCAGCGGGCAGTGCCAGCGCTCCCATAGCGAGGCCGACGAGCCAGCGAGTCCGGCGAAGCTGTTTCTTGTTGGTATCGCGCATCGTCATGTCAGCCTGAAACAGGAAAGAAATCGCGTCAGAATTGAAAGCCCGCAGGCGCCGCAAAGCCGGGCAGCGGGGCAACGTCCATGTCGGCGAAGCTGCGCAGCGGAACCACGCCGCCGGTCTTCACGCCCTGGACAAGCCGCGTGACCGCGCCCTCGCGTTGCGCTGCGACCAGCCGGCCGCCCTCGGCCAGCTGCGCCGCCAGCGTGTCGGGCAGCACTTCGATCGCGCCTTCGATGATGATGCGCTCGAACGGCGCCGCATCGGGGACGCCGGCCGCGAGCGGACCTTCGATCCAGCGGATATTTTCATTGGCCACGGCAGCTTGAGCCGAAGCCATCAATTCGCCCTGCTCCTCGACCGCATGGACTTCGGCGCCGAGCAGCGCGAGCAACGCCGCCGTATAGCCGGTCGCGCTGCCGACGAGCAGCACACGCATCCCGGGGCGAACCGCCGCGGCGACGAGCATGCGCCCGGTGACCAGCGGCGGGTTCAGCGCGCGGCCGTGATCGAGCGCGATCGCGCGGTCCATATAGGCGACGCTGGCAAGCGCGGCGGGCACATGCGCCTCGCGCGGCACCGAGGCCATCGCCCCGACGACGGCGGGATCGATGACGTCGTTCGTCCTGAGCTGGCTGTCGATCATCGCGGAACGCATCTCCGCTGTGGTAAATTCGCTAAACTTGGTCGCCATCAGCCTTTTCCGATTCCCTGGGGCATCAACCATTACACGGCAGCTCTAGCCGAAGCCATGCTGTATTGCAATAGTAATACAGCCCCGCATTTCTACTGCCGCCGCGCATAGCTGGCAACGCGGATGCCGCCAAGCCCGCATCGCGGTGTCCCGTCCGGCGAATCCTTGACAAGGCGATCAAAGCCCCTCACTAGCGGCGCCGTTCAACACCCGGCCGTCCGCATTCGCGGTCACGGCTTTCGGCGCGAGGCCCGATGGCGGAGTGGTGACGCAGCGGACTGCAAATCCGCGCACGCCGGTTCGATTCCGGCTCGGGCCTCCAAATTTCAACCAAATCGAACAGCGCCGCCGTCGGCCCGCTATCCTGCAGCGACCGTCTTCCGGCGCACGATCGTCTGCGCATTGGTATATTCGAGCAGGCCGTCGAGCCCGCCTTCGACGCCGACGCCCGACTGCTTCATCCCGCCGAAGGCGGCGGTGGGGGAGAGGTGTTGGGTTTCGTTGACCCACACCGTCCCGCTCGCGATGCGCTGGGCAATCGCAAACGCCCTGTCCTCGTCCTGCCCCCACACCGATCCGCCGAGGCCATAGTCGGTCGCATTGGCGCGCGCGACGACGTCGTCATAATCGTCGAACTTGATCAGCGGGAGCACCGGCCCGAACTGCTCCTCCTGCACGATGCGGCTGTCCTCGGGCGGGTTGTCGAGGATGGTGACGGGGATGAAATAGCCGGGCACATCGGCCGTCTCGCCGCCGACAAGAAATGTATAGCCCTTGTCCTTCGCATCCTGGATGAGATCGAGCACGCGGCGGTATTGCGCTTCATTGTTGATCGGGCCGATCTGCGTCCCCTGTTCGGACCCGTCGCCGACCTTCACCGTCCTAGCGTAAGCGACGAGCGCCTCCTTCAGCGGCTCGTAGATATCCTTGTGGACGTACATGCGCTTCGTCGCGATGCAGATCTGGCCATTGTTGCGGAAGGCCGCCCAGAACAGCTCCTCGGCGACCTGTTCGACGTCGACGTCGGGCATCACGATCGCAGCGTCGTTGCCGCCGAGTTCGAGCGTGACGCGCTTCAGCGTCGGCGCCGCCGATTCCATGACGCGGCGGCCGGTCGCAGTCGAACCGGTGAAGCTGATCTTGTCGAAGCCCTTGTGGCTCGTCATCCACGGCCCCAGCGCGTCGCCGCCGGTGACGATGTTGAGCACGCCCGGCGGCAGCATGTCCCTGACCAGCTCGCCGAACTTCAGCGTCGCGAGCGGGGTGAAAGGCGAGGGTTTGAGCACCATCGTATTGCCCGCGAGCAGTGCCGGGCCGACCTTGAACATCGCGAGCAGCAACGGAAAGTTCCACGGTGCAATCGCGCCGACGACACCCAGCGGGACATGGCGCGTCTCGCTGTACCGTTCGTCGCTGTCCTCGTTGACGGTGACCGGTAGTTCGAGGCTTTCGGCGCCCATCAGCCAGTAGCCCGCACCCATCACCTCGCCCTCGGCCTCACTATGCGGCTTGCCCTGTTCGGCGGTGAGCAGGCGCTTGAGCGCATCGGCGTTGGCCATGATCGCCTGCCCCATCGCATTGAGCGCGGCCTTGCGCTCGGCGATCGGTGTCGCGGACCAGCCCGGAAAAGCGGCGCGCGCCGCGGCAATCGCTCGGTCCAGATCGTTCGGGGTCGCGTCGGGCACGCTGCCGATCACCTGTTCGGTCGCTGGGTTCAGCACGTCGAAGCGGGCACCGCCGCCATCGAGCCGGCCGCCGATCAGCATTGCATAGTTGCGGTCGAAATCCATCGTTCGTCTCCAGCTTTATCGGTGTTTTCAGGGTATCAGCACGACCTTGATGCACTCGCCGCGCGCCTGCGCCGCCAGCGCCTCGTTGATCTCGGCGAGCGGGAAGGTCCGGATCAGCCGGTCGAACGGAAAGCGCCCGGCGGCGTGATGCGCGATCAGTTCGGGGATGAAACTTTGCGGATCGCTGTCGCCTTCGATGATGCCGATGATGCGGTGGCCGGGCGTCATCAGCGCGGCGATATTGACGCTGATCGCCGCATCGGCCTTTGACGGCACGCCGACGAGCCCGATCGCGCCATGGCTGCCGAGCGCCGCCAGCCCCGCTTCGATCACGGGCACAACACCGCTGGTATCGAAAGCGAAATCGAGCCCGAGGGGAACGATCGCGCGCAGCGCCTCGCCGAGATTGTCGACGGCGCCGGGATCGATGACATGCGTCGCGCCAAGCTCTTGTCCGATATCGCGCCGCGCGGCGACCGGTTCGACGAGGATGATCGTCGAGCAGCCCTGGATCACCGCACCCATCACCGCGGCCAGCCCGACCGGGCCACCGCCGAAGATCGCGATGCTCGACCCCGCAGGACAGGCGAGCGAGTTCATCACACCGCCGGCGCCCGTCTGGAAACCGCAGCCCAAGGGCCCGAGCAGTTCGAGCGCGACCTTGGACGTATCGACCTTCACGACGTTGCGCGCTCGGGTGACGGTCAATGCCGAGAAGGAGCTTTGCCCGAAGAAGTGCGACGTGACGCGCTCGCCATCCTTCGCATAGGCGGTCGAGCCGTCGTCGAGCCGCATCCCGGCATAGTTCAGCGGCACGAAGCTCTGGCAATAGCACGGCAGATGTTCGTCGCAGCGCGGGCAGGCGCCGCAGCTCGAAAAGCCGACGACGACCGCGTCGCCGACGGCAAGGCCTTCGACGCCTTCGCCGATCGCCTCGATCACCCCCGCGCCCTCGTGGCCGAGAACACCGGGCAGCGCAAAGGGCGCGAACTGGTCGCGGAAAATGAGGTCGGTGTGGCAGAGGCCGACGCCGGCTATCGCCACGCGCACTTCGCCCGCCCGCGGCGCCTCGACCGCAATCGTCTCGATCGTGAAATCGCCGCCGGGCTGGCGCACCACGGCGGCCGTCGCGTCGGTCATATCAATCTCCGTTCAGTGAAGCCCGCGCCGTTCCTGCTGGCGATAATCGCTCGGCGCCATGCCGAACCAGGCGCGGAAGGCGCGGCTGAAATGGCTCTGGCTGGTGAAACCCGTCGCCTCCGACAGCGCGGCGAGGCTGAGGTCGGTCTGGACGAGCATCTGCTGCGCACGGTCGAGCCGCGCCTTCATCACATATTGGTGCGGCGAAATGCCCGTAGCCTTCTTGAACAGGCGGCAGAAATGCGACGGGGTGACGCCGGCGACCGATGCCATCGCTTCGAGGCTATGTTCCTCGGCGGGGTTCGCGAGCACAGCGTTCATGATCTTGTGGAGCCGGTAAGCCGAAAAATCGGACACGGGAATCTCGGTCGGGTTCCCGTGCGCGGGCGGGCCCGAGAGGATATGCGCCTTCAGCGCATTGACCATCGCCGCGACATAGGCGGTGCGTTCCTCGGCCTGCGGGGCATAGAGTTCGGAGAGGATCTGGCGGGTCAGTGCAACGCCGAGCGGATCGGCGAAAGCGAAGCGCATCTTGTTGAACTGGTCGGCGTGCGGTTGCCCTGCGAGCACGTCCGACGACATCGACAGGGTGACGACGTCGAGTTCGCCATCGACGAGCCAGCCGGTCGGCATGCCCGCGGGGACGATCGTCGCGCAGCCGGGGATCGAGCTGGTTTCGGTCCAGCCGTCCCGGTCCCACGTCTTCACTTGCGGTTTTCCCGCGACATGGACGGTGAAGATCGGTTGCGGCAGTGCGGGCAGGGTATAGCTGCCGACGAACTGGCGCCAGCGGCACAGCGACCAGCCGTCGCCGAACGACCCCATCTCGACGTCGGGCGCACGGCCGAGGACGTCGCAGATGATTTCCTTGTTATCCCAGACGCTCTCGTTCTTCACGTCACCAGCCTGACGTCGAGCCGCTTGAAGCCGTTGATGAAGTTCGACCGCACGCGGCTCGGCTCTCCCATGATCTCTATGCGGCGAACATGACGCGCCATTTGGGCAAAGGCCAGCCGCAATTGCATTTCGGCGAGGCGCGAGCCGACGCAGACGTGCGTGCCTGCGCCGAAGGCGAGATGCTGGCGGATCGGGCGCGCCACGTCGAAGGCGTCGGGATCGGCGAACATTGCGGGGTCGCGGTTCCCGGCAGGATAGAAGACGACCACCTTGTCGCCCTTGCGGATCACCTGCCCGCCAAGTTCGGTGTCGCGCGTTGCGGTGCGGCGCATATGGATCACGGGGCTCGCATGGCGCACCATTTCCTTGACCGCGTTCGGCAGCAGCGACGGATCGGCGCGGATCGTGTCCCACTGGTCTGGGTTGTTAGCGAAGGCGATCAGGCTGTGGTTGATCGAATTGCGCGTCGTTTCGTTGCCGCCGACGAGCGCAAGGATGAGGTTGCCGATGAAGTCGCCGAGCGGGACGGGTTGCCCATGAATTTCGGTGTTCGCGAGCAGCGAGGCGATATCGGGGCCGGGGTTCGCGCGGCGTTCCTCGAACAAGGCCGCGGCAAAGCCGATGAATTCGCCCATCACTGCCGCCATCGCTTCGGGCGACTGGCGGAAATCGGGATCGTCCTCGCCGACGAAGGCGTCGGTCCAGCGGTGGAGGTCGTGCCACATCTCGGCCGGCACGCCGAGCAGTTCGGCGAGGGTGAGCAGCGGTAGCGGCACGGTGAGCAGCGGCAGGATGTTCACCGTCTCGTTCAGCGGCACGTTGGCGAACAGCCGTTCGACGCGCTCGGCGATCCGCGTCTCGATCCCTTCCAATCGCGCCGGCGACAGCGCGGGCATCACGAATTTGCGATATTGCGTGTGCGTCGGCGGATCGCGCGAGATGAAGGGGATGCCGATCGCCGACTCGCCCGCGCCCGTCAGCCCGACCTCATTCTCATTGAAGATGCGGTGCCCGCCATTCTCATGCGCCGAGGAAAAGAGATCGGCCTGCCGCGACACGGTGACGATATCGTCGAACCCCAGCACCGCCCAGAAGCCCGCGCCATCGGTTTCGGGGTTCCAGTGGACCGAACCCGCAGCGCGCAGCGCCGCGAGTTCGGCATAGGGCATGCCGCCGACATAAAGGTCGGGGTTCTTGAGGTCGGTCATCGTCAGAAGCTGTACCGGACGCTGACGCCATAGGTGCGCGGCGCCGACGGGATGAGGAAGTTGTAAGGGAAGCCTGCGCCGCGGAGATCGAGACCATAGCCATAGGTCTTGCGATCGAAGAGGTTGTTCGCAAAGGCGCGGACGGTCAGCGCGTCGTTCGACCAGCTCAGCGAGGCGTTGACCTTGGCGTTCGCGCCCTGCTGCAATTCGGCGTTGACCTGCGGCGTACCGGGCGCGTCGATCTCGTTGAACGGCGAGAAGAACTGGCGGCTCGAATAGGCGACATTCGGCGCGAAGGTCAGCGTGCCGCCGCCGAGTTCGAGCATATCCCATTCGAACCCGAGCTGTGCCGTCAGCTTGGGCGCGAAGGGCAGCGAATTGCCCGACAGGTCGGCGCCCTGCAATGTCAGCTCCTTATATTTCGAGTGCAGCCAGCCGAGCGACGCGTCTATGCGCAGGCCGTCGACGGGACGCAGCGTCGTTTCGACCTCCAGCCCGTAGACCTCGGACGCCGGCGCGTTGACGAGGAAGGAAACGGGGCCGGCGCGCGTATCCTGCAGCTGCTGGTTCGAATAGTCATAATAGAAGGCCGACGCGGCGTAGGTCAGCAGGCGCCCGCCCGCGCGGCCCTTGATCCCGATTTCATAGGCGTTGACGCGCTCGGGCTCGATATAGCCGATGCCGCTCGACGAGGTGTAGCCGCCGCCATTGACCGCGCCCGCGCGATATCCGCGGTTATAACTTGCATAGAGCAGCATGCCGCTGTCGAAAGTATAGCTGAGGGCCACACGGCCGGTCAGCGCATTATTGGTGTCGGCGAGCGCGAAGCGCGCGGCGGGATCATAGGGGCAGGTGCCCGCAACGCCGGGGCAGGGCACCGTCGTCGCGATCGGCGTCTGCGGATCGTCGACCCCTCCGACGAACAGATAGGCGAAGGCGTCGTCGTAGCGCGACTTGTCCTTGGTGTAGCGCGCACCCAGCGTCAGGACGAGCTTGTCGGCAAGGTCGATATCGGCCTGCGCGAACACCGCATAGCTTTTGCGCACCTGCCGGTAATGCTGGAAAAAGCCGCCCGCCGGGGGCAACGGCAGGTTGAACCTGTTGTCGGTGATATTGCGGTCCCAGCCATAGAAAAGCCCGCCGACGAGGGTCAGCCCGTCCCCTTCGTAATTGGCGCGCAACTCCTGGCTGAACTGGCGGTATTTCGAGCGCCAGTTGATGTCGAGTATGTCGATCGGCGCGCCGTCGGCCGCCTGCTGGAGATCCTGCTTGCCACCGTCGTAGCTGGTGATCGAGGTCAGGCTGAGCGTGTCCGACAGTTCGAGCGCGATATTGCCCGAGAAGCCCCACGCGTCGGTGCGGTTCTCGCCGATGCGGTTCTCGTTGGTCTCGAAAAAGCCGAGCCCGGTACGGAAGGGCTCGAGCCCGTGCACCGCCGCCTGCGTCCCGCGATCGCGCCCCGCATAGGCGCGCAGCACGATATCGAGCGTTTCGGTCGGCTTGATGCGCAGCGACGCGCGGCCCTGCAGCGTATCGACCGACGCCGCGTCGCGGCCGCCGGGAAAGATATTTTTGATCTGCCCGTCGCCCTTGGCATAATTCACCGCGAGGCGAAGCCCTGCGACATCCTCGGCGAGCGTCGCCTCGACGGCGCCCTGCGCGGTGATCGTGTCGTAATTGGCATAGCCGAGTTGGACATAACCGTTGGTGCCCGAAAGATCGGGCTTCTTCGTGATGAAGTTGATCGCGCCGCCGGTGGTGTTGCGCCCGAACAGCGTCCCCTGCGGTCCGCGCAGCACTTCGATGCGGTCGAGGTCGAAGAGGCCCATGCCGTGGCTGGTGCGCGGCGCGAGGTAGACGTCGTCGAGATAGACGCCGACGGGCGAGGCCTGGTTGCTGTTATATTCGTTTGCGACCCCGATGCCGCGCAGCGAGAAATTCGGCTGCGTGTCGCCATAGGGGCTGTTGATCTGGAGGTTCGGTACCGCATCGCCGAGCTGCGCCGAATTGGTGATCCCGCGGTCGGCCAGCGTGTCGCCGCCGAGCGCGGTGACCGCGAGCGGCACGTCGAGCAGCGACTGTTCGCGGCGCTGTGCGGTGACGACGATATCGCCGTCGTCGACGCCGGTGT
Organism: Sphingopyxis sp.; assembly: GCF_035944815.1. Lineage (GTDB taxonomy): Bacteria > Pseudomonadota > Alphaproteobacteria > Sphingomonadales > Sphingomonadaceae > Sphingopyxis. The sequence goes on along the minus strand of NZ_DASZAU010000003.1, from coordinate 70,963 downwards.
CGGCGGGCGGCGCATCCTGCGCCATCGCAAGCGTCGATGTCGAAACTGCAAGCGCCGCCAGCAGGCCGCGCGCAAGGGGCATGATCGCCATAGTCCTTCTCCCAAAACCGGGGCTTCTGCGAGCCCTGTCGAGGTTGGAAGCTAGGCCGCCGGGTGCGCTATGGCTTTAGCGCGCCTTGCAACGAGTTTTGACATTTCTTGCGCGCCGAAACCATCGCGCGGCGGCGGCCGTGATTCTCGGAACCATCGCCGCAAGGCGCGAACGGCACGCCCCGGCGCAAAGACGTAGCACGACCCCGTCCGGGAATGACACGGTCGCAGCGAAAACCTTTACGAAGCGGCTTCCCCCCCGGCCGCGCGCGTCGCGCCGCTCTCTTCCCCTTGAGAGCGGCGCGATTGCGTTTGCGCGAGCCGGCTGCCGAACTCGCCAAGGCTTGTCCGGGCACGAGATCTTTTTTGTCGGCGGGGTTTCGGTCGCGCGGCAATGACGATGTCGGGGCTGTGGCTTCTCCGGTGATTCCGCTTGCCGTTTGGGATCCGCGACGGAAAGGTGCCGTCGAATAAATTCGCATGGAGGACAGCAGCATGGCCCATGGAACCGCCCGCATCGGCAAGGATCATTATCGCACCGAAATCAATGTCAGCGGCCATGACCTGATCGGCGACGAGGGGCCGGGGCTCGGCGGAAAGAATGCGGGACCTGCGCCCTATGATTTCCTGCTCGCGGGGCTCGGCGCCTGCACCGCGATCACGCTGCGCATGTATGCCGACCGAAAGCAATGGCCGCTCGAATCGGTCGAGGTCGCGTTGAAACTGACGAGCAAGGAGGGCCTGCGCATTGACCGGGTGCTGACGATCGCCGGACTCGACGACGAACAGATGGCGCGGCTCGCCGATATCGCCGAGCGGACGCCGGTCACATTGACGCTGAAGGGCGGCTTGCCGATCGACACGCGCCTCGCCTGACCAGCGCGCGACTGGACAAGTTGCGATCTACCACTTATATACCAGCCGTTATGGAAATCGAATCCGCCACCGTCGCCGCTCCGCACAAGGGCCGTCCGCGCGAATTTTGCGTCGATGCGGCGCTGGCGTCGGCGCTCCGCGTCTTCTGGTCGAAGGGCTATGAAGGCGCCTCGATGGCCGACCTGACCGAGGCGATGGGGATCACCAAGCCCAGCCTTTATGCGGCGTTCGGCAACAAGGAAGCGCTCTTCAACAAGGCGCTCGACCTCTATGAGCGCGAGAAGCTCGACTATATGCATGCAGCGCTCGATGCGCCGACCGCGCGCGGTGTTGCCGAGCGGCTGATGTACGGCGCGCTCGACATGTACACCTGCCCCGAAAATCCGAACGGATGCCTTGGCGTGATCAGTTCGGTCGCGTGCGGCGCCGAAGCCGAATGTATCCGCGAGGCCGTTCTTGAACGCGGCGCGGTCGCGAAACGCGCCATGCTCGAACGCTTCGCGCGCGCGAAGGAGGAGGGCGACTTTCCGCCCGATACCGACGCCGAAGGGCTCGCGGCATTCCTGACCGCGGTCAATCAGGGCATGTCGGTGCAGGCGGGGGCGGGTGCGACGCGTGCCGAGCTCGAACGCCTCGTCGAAACCAGCCTGAAGCTGTGGCCGGGGCGCTGATAGAATTATTTTACTGCCCGGTACAATATGGCCTTGACGCAGCGCAACATGACTTATATACCGTCTAGTATACAAAGATAAGGCTCTCCCCCGAGACGTCCGCCGCATGGTCGAGGCCATGCGGCGGACGGAAACTTCACCACCGAATATTTCCCCGGGAGCGGGTCTTGCTCCGGCCGGGCGTCCGCTGACGCTTGTCCGCAAGATTTAGACAGGGACCCCGCGCGCATGACGTGTGCAGCGGGACAGGGCGGCCGTCCTCTTCGAAGAGGGCCCTCTGGCACCAAGGACCATGACGACATCGGTCGGAAGCACGCGCTTCCGGCAACGGGTTTCTGTGCTTCCGCGCGCAGGCGACCGAATGAACAAAAGAAGAGGGCATATCCATGACCGTCCACACCCCGATCGAAAAGCTCGACCCCGCCGATGCGAAGGTCCGCCGCGAACTCAATACTCTCCTCCATCCCGGTCGCGGTCGCCGTGCCGCGTGGATTGGCGCCTTCCTCGTACTGATCGTCGGTGCATGGTGGCTGCTGCGCGACGGTCCGCCGCAAGCGGCAGCCGCGCCGGCACCCGTATTGACCGTCGCGGCGCCGATCGCGCGCGACGTGACCTTGTGGGACGATTATATCGGCCGTTTCGAAGCGTCGAAGGCGGTCGAGGTGCGGCCGCGCGTTTCGGGTGCGATCACCGGCATCCACTTCACCGACGGCCAGATCGTCCGTCAGGGCCAGCCGCTCTTCACCATCGACCCGCGTCCTTATCGCGCCGCGCTCGCCGAAGCGCGCGCTTCGGCGGCGAGTGCGCGGAGCGATTTGGCGCTCGCGCGGCTCGAACTCGATCGCGCGAGCCGTCTCGTCGATATCGAGGCGGTGTCGCAGAGCGAGATCGATCGTCTCCGCGCGCGCGTCAACGCGGCGAACGCCGCGCTCGCCGGTGCCGACGCCCGGATCGCGGCGCGTGCGCTCGACGTCGAATTCACCACCGTCCGCGCGCCGCTGAGCGGCCGGATCTCCGATCGCCAGATCGACGCGGGCAATCTCGTGTCGGCGGGCGATGCCGGCGGCACGCTCCTGACCACGATCAATGCGCTCGACCCCGTCTACTTCACCTTCCAGGGTTCGGAGGCGCTGTTCCTCAAGACCAAGCGCGAAGGCGGCGACAAAGGCGCGGCGGTCGAAGTTCGACTGCAGGACGAAGCCGACTATCGCTGGAAGGGCCAGCTCGACTTCACCGACAATGGTCTCGACCCGCGTTCGGGTACGATCCGTGCCCGCGCCAGCTTCCGCAACCCGGAGATGTTCCTGACCCCCGGCATGTTCGGCAACATGCGCCTGTCGACGGGCCAGACGGCGCGCGCGCTGCTGATCCCCGCCGCCGCGGTGCAGACCGACCAAGCACGCAAGATCGTCTATGTCGTCGGCAAGGACGGCATGGTCGCGGCGAAGCCGGTGGAAATCGGCCCCGAAGTCGATGGCCTGCGCGTCATCCGCTCGGGTCTGGCCCCGACCGACCGCGTCGTCATCAACGGATACCAGTTCGCGCGTCCCGGCACCAAGGCCGTGACCAAGGCAGGCAAGATCGCCGCGAACGCGCCGAAGCAGGGTACGCCTGCAGCGACCGAACCGGTGTCGGCGCAGGCGACCTTCGCAAAGTGACTAACCTCCCCTCCCGCTTGCGGGAGGGGCTGGGGGTGGGCCAGCTCCGTCTCAACGGCCCACCCCGCTGCGACTAGCGAGCAAAGCTCGCAAGTCTCGCTGCCCCTCCCGCAGGCGGGAGGGGTGACCAGAGTAGTTTTCAGACAGGGGCTCTCCCATGCGCCTATCCCGCTTCTTCATCGACCGGCCGATCTTCGCCGCCGTGCTCGCCGTCATCATCACCATCGTCGGCGCGGTCGCCTATATCGGCTTGCCCGTCTCGCAATATCCCGACATCGTCCCGCCGACGGTGACGGTAACCGCCACCTATCCGGGCGCATCGGCCGAAACCGTCGCCGACACGGTCGCGGCGCCGATCGAACAGGAAATCAACGGCGTCGACAATATGCTCTATATGAGCAGCCAGTCGACCGGCGACGGCGTCGTCACGATCACCGTCACCTTCAAGATCGGCACCGACCTCGATGCCGCGCAGGTGCTGGTGCAGAACCGCGTCGCGATCGCGACCCCGCGGCTGCCCGAAACGGTGCAGCGGCTCGGCGTCGTGACGCGCAAGACGTCGCCCGACTTCCTGATGGTCGTGAACCTCGTTTCGCCCGACAAGTCGCTCGATCGCGCCTATATCTCCAACTATGCGCTGACCCAGCTCCGCGACCGTTTGAGCCGCATCGACGGCGTCGGCGATGTGCGGCTGTTCGGTGCGCGCGACTATGCGATGCGCGTGTGGATCGACCCCGGCCGCGCCGCTGCGCTCGACCTCACCGCCGGCGAGATCGTCGCCGCGCTGCGGCGTGAGAATGTGCAGGTCGCCGCGGGTACGCTCGGCCAGCCGCCCTATGCCAATGGGAGCGATTTCCAGCTCAACGTCGAAACGCAGGGCCGCCTGACCGATCCCAAGGATTTCGCGAACATCGTCATCCGGTCGGATGCCGACGGGCGGCAGGTCCGCGTGTCGGACGTCGCGCGCGTCGAGCTCGGTGCATCGGATTACAACAGCAACACCTATCTCTCGGGCGATCCGACCGTCATCATGGCGGTGTTCCAGCGCCCCGGTTCGAACGCGCTCGCCGCCGCCGAAGCGGTCGAGGCCGAAATGGCATCCTCGTCAAAGAATTTCCCCAAGGGCCTCGAATATCGGGTCATCTATAACCCCACCGAATTCATCGCCCAGTCGATCGACGCGGTGATGGAAACGCTGATCGAGGCGGTGTTCCTCGTCGTCATCGTCATCCTTGTGTTCCTCCAGAAATGGCGCGCGGCGATCATTCCGGTGCTTGCGATCCCGGTATCGTTGATCGGGACCTTCGTGGTGCTCGCAGCGTTCGGCTACAGCCTCAACAACCTCTCGCTGTTCGGGCTGGTGCTCGCGATCGGTATCGTCGTCGACGACGCGATCGTCGTCGTCGAGAATGTCGAGCGCAATCTCGAGAAAGGCATGTCGGCGCTCGAAGCCGCGCGCACCTCGATGGACGAGGTGTCGGGCGCACTGGTCGCGATCGTGCTCGTGCTCTGCGCCGTGTTCGTCCCGACGCTGTTCCTGACGGGCCTGTCGGGCGCTTTCTACCAGCAGTTTGCGGTGACGATCTCGACCGCGACGATCATCTCGCTCGTCTTGTCGCTCACGCTGTCGCCCGCGCTCGCCGCCATCCTGCTCAAGCCGCATGCGCCCGCGCAGGCCGACGGTTGGCTGATGGCGCATATCCACCGCGCCGGCGAACGCTTCAATGCGGCGTTCGAGCGGCTCAGCAACGGTTATGCGTCGCTGACCGACCGGCTGGTGCGCGCGCCGAAAAAGATGATGGTCACCTATGCGGGGCTGATCGCCGCGACCGCGGGCCTGTTCTGGGCGACGCCGACCGGCTTCATTCCCGCGCAGGATCAGGGCTATTTCCTCGTCGTTGCCAAGCTGCCTGCGGGCGCCTCGGTCGAACGCACCGATGCAGTGCTGAAGAAAGTCGCGGCGCGGGTTCTGCCGGTCGAGGGCGTCCTCGGCTCGGTGATGCTCGCGGGCTTCGACGGTCCGTCGCAGACGCTCGCGCCGAACTCGGCCGCCGCCTATTTCCCGCTCAAGTCGTTCGAGGAGCGCAAGAAACTCGGCGTCAATTTCGAGGATATCATGAATCAGGCGCGTGCGCGCACCGCCGACATCACCGATGCGCAGATCGTCGTCATCCCGCCGCCGCTGATCCAGGGCATCGGTTCGGCGGGCGGTTACCGCATGATCGTGCAGGATCGTGGCGGGAACGGCTATGCCGCGCTCGCGAACGAGACGAACAACCTGATCGGCAAGGCGAATGAGACCCCTGGCCTCGCCAACGTCTTCACCTTCTTTGACCCGTCGAACCCGCGCATCTTTGCCGACATCGACCGGGCGAAGGCGAATGCGCTCGGCGTGCCGCCCGAGCGGGTATTCGAAGCCTTGCAGGTCTATCTCGGCTCGGCCTTCGTCAACGATTTCAACCTGCTCGGCCGCACCTATCGCGTGACCGCACAGGCCGATGCACCCTATCGCCAGACCGTCGCCGATATCGCGAATCTTCGCACGCGGTCCGATTCGGGCGCGATGGTGCCGATCGGGTCGGTCGCGAATTTTGAGGACCGCACGGGGCCGTACCGCGTCACGCGCTACAACCTCTTCCCCGCGGTCGAGATCGATGGCGATACCGCTCCGGGCTCGTCGTCGGGCGCGTCGCTGACGACGATGGAGAAGCTTGGCGCCGACAATCTGCCCGCAGGTTACGGCACCGAATGGACGGGCATCGCCTTCCAGCAAAAGGCGGCGGCGAACACCGCAGGTATCGTCTTCGCGCTCGCGGTGGTCTTCGTCTTCCTGGTGTTGGCCGCACAATATGAAAGCCTGATGCTGCCATTGGCGATCATCTTCATCGTGCCCATGTGTCTGCTCGCGGCAATGATCGGCGTGAATTTGCGCGGGATGGACAATAATGTCCTGACGCAGATCGGGCTCGTCGTGCTCATCGCGCTTGCCGCGAAGAACGCGATCCTGATCGTCGAATTCGCCAAGCAGGCCGAGGAAGAAGATGGCCTGTCGCCGATCGAAGCCGCGGTGCGTGCCGCACGCGACCGTCTGCGTCCGATCCTGATGACCAGCTTTGCCTTCATCCTCGGCGCGGTGCCGCTGCTGATCGCAAGCGGGGCAGGGGCGGAGCTGCGCCAAGCGCTCGGCACCGCCGTCTTCTTCGGCATGCTCGGCGTGACGGCGTTCGGCCTCATCTTCACCCCGACCTTCTACGTCGTCGCCCGCGCGCTCAGCATATGGTCGGCCGAGCGGCGCGCGCGGCGCGGCGGGTCGGACGACCACGGGACGGCGCTGCCGGTTCCGGCGGAATAAGGAGTAACATCATGATCCTCCGCAATATCCTCACCGCCGCATCGGCGCTCGCGCTCGCCGCCTGCGCCGTTGGTCCCGACTATAAGGCGCCGCAATCGGCGTCGGCGCCGGTGGCAACGGGGCCGTTCCTTTCGGCGAACAGCCCCGCGGTGTCGCTCGACCCGGTCGCCGGCGACTGGTGGCGCCTCTATAACGATCCTGTCCTCGACGGGCTCGTGAACGATGCTTTCGCCAATAATACCGACGTCCGCGTCGCGGTCGCCAATATCGCCCGCGCCCGGGCATCCTTGCGCGGCGCACGCGCCGACCGGTTGCCGCAGGCCCAGATCGGTGCCGGCGCCAACTATGGCCGCAGTCCCGAAGGCCAGCGCCTGCCCGGCGCCGATCGCGAGGATTGGGCGGTCGATGTCGGGGTCAATGTCTCCTACGAGGTCGACCTGTTCGGCCGCGTCAGCCGCTCGGTCGAGGCGGCGCGCGGTGATACCGAAGCCGCCGAAGCCAATGCCGATGCGGTGCGCGTGATCGTCGCCGCCGACACGACGCAGGCTTATGCGGACGCCGCGTCGGGCGCGGCGCGGCTCGACGTCGCACGGCGCATCGTCGGCCTGCTCGACCAGCAGGTCAAACTGACCCAGCGGCGCAAGGACGTCGGGATGGCGACGGGGCTCGACCTCGCGCGCATCACGACGCTGCGCGACCAGCGGTCGGCCGATATTCCTTTCATCGAAGCTGAACGGCAGGCGGCCTTGTTCCGCCTCGCGACTCTGACCGGTCGTGCCCCCGCCGCGTTGCCCGCCATCGCCGGCGACCGCAACATCAGCCTCGAAATCACCGATCCCATCCCGGTCGGTGATGGGGCGGCGCTATTGAAGCGCCGTCCCGATATTCGCGCCGCCGAGCGTCGCCTTGCCGCCGACACGGCGCGCATCGGCGTCGCGACGGCGGACCTTTACCCGCGCATCACGCTCGGCGGCTCGGCCGGTTCGACGGGCACGGGCTTCGGCGACATTTTCGGCGGCGGTCCGGTTCGCTGGTTGCTCGGGCCTTTGCTCAACTGGGCCTTCCCCAATCAGGAGCCCGCGCGCGCGCGGATCGCGGCGGCCGAGGCCGATACGCAGGCGTCGCTCGCCGAATTCGACGGGACGGTGCTGCGCGCGCTCGAGGAAACCGAGACGGCGCTGTCCTCCTACGCGCGTTCGCTCGAACAGCGTCAGGCGCTGCGCGCGGCGCGCGACCAGTCCGAGCGCGCCGCGCGGATCGTCCGCGCCAAGCGCGAGGAAGGCGCATCGGATTCGTTCGAATGGCTCGACGCCGAACGGACTTTTGCCGAAGCCGAGGCGACGCTCGCCGAGCAGGACGGGCAGATCTCGCGCCGGCAGATCGCGCTGTTCCGCGCACTCGCGGGCGGCTGGTCGACCTAGGCCGGAGCCCTTCCGGCCGCGACCAGCGGGACGACGCGCAGCATCGCGAGCGCGGCGAGCAGCAAGGTCGCGGCCGCGAACGCCATGGTGTAGATCGGCTCGCCGGGGAAAAAGGCCTGCATGATCGACCCCATGACCGTCGCGACGAGCAGCTGCGGGATCACGACGAAGACGTTGAACAGTCCCATATAGATGCCGAGCTTCGCCTGCGGCAGGCTCGAGGCGAGCATCGCATAGGGCATGGCGAGCACGGATGCCCAGAAGATGCCGATAAAGATTTCGCTCGCGATCAGATGGCCCGGATCGCGCAGGATGAAGAAGCTGCCGTAACCGATCGCGCCGCAGGCGAGCCCGACGATGTGCGTCCGCGCCTGTCCGATGCGTTTCGACAGCCAGGGGAGCAGGCTCAGCGCCGCGACCGCGGCGACGGCGTTGTAGATGGCGAAGAGCTCGCCGACCCAGTTCGCCGCCTGCTGGTAAGTCGCGCTCGCCGCATCGGTCGCGCCGAAATGATATTGGGCGACGATCGGCGTGGTGTTGATCCACATGATGAACAGCGCCGACCAGCTGAAGAATTGCACCAGCGCGAGGCGCTTCATCAGCGGCGGCATGCCCGCAAAGTCGCCGACGATGCTCGACAGCATATTCTGCGCATTGCCCGCGCGGGCAAGCGCGATCGCGAGCAGGCTGGCGAGGCCATAGCCGATGAGCAGCGCACCGAGCAGCGACACTTCGCGCAGCAAGGCAAATTCGATCTGGATCAGGATCGTCGCGATTCCGGCGGCGATCCAGACCAGGCCCCCGGCATAGCTGTGCGATGCGAGCGCGCGGATCGCCGGAGCTTCGCCTGCCCCGGCCTGCGCTTCGAAGGCGGCCATCGCCTCCGGATCATATTCCTTTGTCGTGACGACGGTCCACAGCACCGACAGGAACAGCGCGAGCCCGCCGAACCAGAAGGCATAGCGGACGGTGTCGGGGATATGCCCCGGCGGCGCGACATTGGCGACGCCCAGCGCCTCCATCAGCGTCGGAAAGAGCGAGCCGACGACCGCGCCCGCGCCGATGAAGGCGGTCTGTACCGCATAGCCGGCGCTGTGCTGGTCGCGGCGCAGCATGTCGCCGACGAAGGCGCGGAACGGCTCCATCGAGATGTTGAGCGAGGCATCGAGGATCCACAGCATCATCGCGGCAAACCAGATCGCCGGGCTTTCGGGCATGACGAACAGCGCGATCGCGGCCAGGATCGCGCCGGCGAGGAAATAGGGGCGGCGGCGGCCGAGGCGGCCGAGCCATGTCCGGTCGCTCATATGGCCGATGATCGGCTGGACCAGCAGCCCGGTGAGCGGCGCGGCAACCCACAGGCCGGGGAGCTTTTCGATGTCCTCGCCGAGCGACTGGAAGATGCGGCTCATATTCGCGTTCTGGAGCGCGAATCCGATCTGGATGCCGAAAAAGCCAAAGCTGATATTCCACAGGCCGGCGAAGCCCTGCCGCGGCTTGTCCATCACGCGTCTCCCCTTGGGGCCGCCGCTCGCGGCTCTCGTCGCCGGGGTGTTGCAGCCCCGGCACGCGAGGGCAAGCATTGGGCGGCTGGTTATACGAATGCGTGGAAGGTCGGGTTTCGAGCGGTAGTCGTCGTTTCATTCATCGTCACCCCGGACTTGATCCGGGGTCCACGCCTTCAGCGCCGCGATGGATCCCGGATCAAGTCCGGGATGACGAATATTGGGAGTGGTAGTTCTCCACCCCAAAACGGCCCTACCGTCTACACCGCCGTGCTCTGCCTCTTGACCAGCCGTGCGGGCAAGATGCGCTGTTCGACGGGGCGATCCTCTATCCGGCTGAGCAGCGCGTCGACGAGCAACGTCCCGGCGCCCTTCAGGTCCTGCATGACGGTCGTCAGCGTCGGCGAGGTCAGGCTGGCGGCGGGGATGTCGTCGAAGCCGATGATCGCGACATCGTGCGGAAGCTTGAGCCCCGCCTCGCTGAGCGCGCGCATTGCGCCGATCGCGATCAGGTCGCTCGCTGCGAAGATCGCATCGAAGGGCTGGCCGCTCGCGAGCAGCGCGGCTGCGGCGGCATAGCCCGAATCCTCCGACGACACCGCACCCCGCTGAAGGGCGGGGTCGGGTTCCAGCCCCGCGGCGCGCATCGCGCGGCAGAGGCCGGCGTACCGGTCCTGAAACTCGGGGGCATGATCCGATGCGTCGCCGAGGAAGGCGATTTTCGTCCGTCCGATCTCGACCAGATGCGCGCCCGCCTGCTCGCCCGCACCGACATTGTCCGACCCGACCGTGAGCCCGATCCCCTCTTCGGATACCGACCCCCAGCGCACGAACTTGGTCCCCATCTCGACCAGATGCTCGAGCTTCGAGAGGTAAAGCTGGTAGTCGCCATAGCCGAGCAGGATGATCCCGTCCGACCGGTGGCTGTCCTGATAGGCGACGTGCCAGTCGTTGTGCATTTGCTGGAAACTGATCAGCAGATCGTAACCGCGCCGCGCGCATTCGCGCGTGATCGAGCCCAGCATCGACAGGAAAAAGGGGTTGATCATCGATTCGTCGGGGGTCGGGTCCTCGAAAAAGAGCAGGGCGAGCGTGTGCGTACGCTGCGACCGCAGGCTCGAGGCATTTTTGTCGACGGTATAGTTGAGCTCGCGCGCGATGCGTTCGATGTTGGCGCGCGTCGCGGCGCTCACCGATTTGCTGCCGCGCAGCGCGCGCGACACGGTGGGCTGCGAGACGCCCGCCAGATAGGCGATGTCGAAACTTGTCGGCTTGGCCGAGGGCTGGCGCCCCATGTCTCTCTCCCTGACGCCGCGGCTTGTCGATCGCCGTCGCAGCCGTCGGAGACTAGCGATTGGTCCGGTCGCTGCCAAGAATATGCGTGGCGCGGCGTCCCGCGATTTTCGGTGCCAAAAGCGTTGCATTTCCGCGACAGTCTGCCGGGCTGCATATTATGCGTATACGTATACCCTATGGCGGCGCGGCGCGATTGGTTTCAATTGCGAGGCTCAAGATGGGAAAGCCCATGTTTCGGAGAGGAGCCTGACGGACGCACCGCGTCCCCCTTCCGATGCGTGGTCGAGACCGCCCGTCCGTGCCAGGGGAGCCACTATGACCATGCCGACCAATCTTCGCCCCAATTTTCGCCGGGGCGCCAGCGCCATCGCGCTCGGCCTTGCCTTGACCGTCTTCGTGCCCGCCGCGATGGCGCAGGACGTCGGCACCGCGCCGGTCGACGAGGCACCGGTCGACGGCGAGATCGTCGTCAGCGGCATTCGCGGCGCGATCAACAATTCGGTGCAGGCGAAAAAGGCGAACACGTCGATCGTCGAGGTCGTCTCGGCCGAAGATATCGGCAAGCTGCCCGACCTCTCGATCGCCGAATCGCTCTCGCGCCTGCCGGGCCTCGCGACGCAGCGCCTCGATGGCCGCGCCAATGTCGTGTCGATCCGCGGCCTCGCCCCCGATTTTACCACGACGCTGCTCAACGGCCGCGAACAGGTTTCGGCGAACAACAACCGCGGCGTCGAGCTCGACCAATATCCGTCCGAACTGCTGAACGGGGCGATCGTCTACAAGACCCCCGACGCATCGCTGATCGGGCAGGCGATCGGCGGTACGATCGATATGCGTACGGTGCGCCCGCTCGCCTATGGCAAGCGCGCGATCGCGGCCGGGGCGCGTTTCGAGATCAACGACCTCGGAAAGCTCAACCCCGATATTTCGAACAAGGGCTATCGCGCCAACATTTCCTACATCGACCAGAATGCCGACGGCACGCTCGGCTGGGCGATCGGTTATGCGCGCATGCAGTCGCCGACCGCCGAGGAACGCTTCAACGCGTGGGGCTATCCCGAGGCGACCGATGGCACCAACACCGGCTTCATCATCGGCGGTGCCAAACCCTATGTGAAATCGAACGAATTGAAGCGCGACGGCGTGATGGCGGTCGTCGAATGGCAGCCGAGCGACAAGTTCCACACGACGATCGACGGCTATTGGTCGAAGTTCAAGGACGAGCAGCGCCTGCGCGGCATCGAATTCCCGCTTTTCTGGGGCAATTCGACGCTCCAGCCCGGCTTCACGATCGAGGACGGGCTGGTGACGAAGGGCGTGTGGACGGGCACCGAGGCGGTGATGCGCAACGATGTCGTCCACCGCAACTCGACGATCATCGCCGGCGGCTGGAACACGCAGTTCAAGCCCAATGAGAGACTGACGCTCGAACTCGACCTTGGCTATTCGCGGGTCAAGAAGACCGAGGAAAATCTGGAAATCTATCTCGGCACGGGTCGCGGCGCGGGCGTCGGTGCTCGCGAAACCGCGCTGGGCTTCGAAATGCGTCGCAAGGGCGGGATCATGTTCGACCCGTCGCTCGATTATTCCGATCCCAATTTGTTCGTGATCACCGACCCGCAGGGCTGGAACAGCTGCGGCGGCGCGGTGCCCAATTGCCAGGACGGCTTCGTCAACACGCCGCGCATCAAGGACGAACTGAAATCGCTGCGCGTGCAGGCGACGCAGGAACTGGACGGCGTGCTCAGCAGCATCCGTGTCGGCGCCAATTATTCGGACCGCAAGAAAAGCCTCGACGACCGCGGTTTCGTGCTGACCAGCGAAAATTATCCGGCGAACACCGCGGTGCCGGCCGACTATCTCTACGACCCTGTTTCGCTCGACTTCATCGGCATCCCGGGCATGGTCGCGTTCGACAGCTGGCGTTACTATAACGACGGCAATTATACGCTGACCGACGGCGCGGGCTTCGATCCGGCGCGCGTTTTCAACGACTATACGATCCGCGAAAAGGTGCTCACCGGCTTCGTGCAGGCGAATTTCGACGCCGATGCGGGCAGCACGCCGATCCGCGGCAATGTCGGCGTCCAGATTGTCCACTCGGACCAGACGGGCTCGAGCTTCTATGCGCAGGTCGTCGGCGGCGTGACCCAGTCGACCCCCGTCACCGACGGTACCAAATATACCGACATCCTGCCCAGCCTGAACCTGTCGGTCGAATTTGCCGACAACACCTTCCTGCGCTTCGGTGCGGCCCGCGTGCTGGCGCGGGCGCGTATGGACCAGCTGAAGCCCGGCGGCGGCGTCAATTTCGACACGTCGAAGCGCAACAACACCGACGTCAATGCCTCGCCCTGGTCGCTCGACCTCGGCAACGCACGGCTGCGTCCGCTGATGGCCGACACGGTCGACGTTGGGCTCGAAAAATATTTCGGGCAGGGCGGCTATGTCTCGATCGGCGGCTTCTACAAATATCTCGAAAATTACATCTATCGGCAGGTCAACCCGTTCGACTTCACCGATTTCGAGGTCCCCGATGGCGGAACGGTTGGCACGCGCGCCGGCCTCAGCAAGCAGTGGCTGAACGGCAACGCCGGGCGCATCTATGGCGCCGAAGCCTCCTTCTCGTTGCCCTTCGCCAATTTCACCCAGTCGCTCGACGGCTTCGGCGTGCTCGGCAGCGCCTCCTATACCAAGAGCCGCGTGCGCGAAGGCGGTGAGGATCCGATCTCGATGCCCGGCCTGTCGAAATGGGTGATCAACGGAACCGCCTATTTCGAAAAGGACGGCTTCCAGGTGCGTGCGTCGGGCCGCTATCGCTCGAAGTTCCTTGCCGAAGTTTCGACGATCAGCCTCGCGCGCGACATGTTCATGGCAAAGAGCGAATTCGTCGTCGACGCGCAGGTCGGCTATAGCTTCCAGAGCGGCGCGCTCGAAGGGCTGGGCATTCTGCTGCAGGCGTCGAACCTGACCAACGAGCCGTTCGTGACCTATTACAACAATGATCCGCGCCAGATCCGCGATTATCAGAATTATGGTCGCAACTTCATGGCGGGTATCACTTACAAGTTCTGACGGGATGCGCGGGCCGGGCGATACGTCCGGCCCGCTTCCCGGAGGAGAGGGAAGGAACAGGGTGGGCGATAGCCGCATCACGAAGGTCGTCATCGTCGGCGGCGGAACCGCGGGCTGGATGGCCGCCGCGGCGCTGTCGCGGACGATGGACAATCTGTCGATCCGGCTGGTCGAAAGCGACGAGATCGGCACCGTCGGGGTCGGCGAGGCGACGATCCCGGCGATCCGCCTGTTCAACGCGCTGATCGGCATCGACGAGAATGAGTTCATCCGCGAAACGGGCGGGACGTTCAAGCTCGGCATCCAGTTTCACGACTGGGGCCGGATCGGCGACGTCTATATGCACGCCTTCGGCCAGATCGGCCGCAGCCTCGGCATGCTGCCGTTTCAGCAATATTGGCTCCGCGGCCGGCACGAGGGTGTCGCGGGTCGGCTCGGCGATTATTCGCTGAACGAAACCGCAGGGCTCGGGAACCGTTTCGCGCGACTGCCGCAGATCCCGAATACCAGCCTCGACGGCATCGCTTACGCCTTTCATTTCGACGCCGCGCTCTATGCGGCCTATCTGCGCAAGGTGTCCGAGGCGGCCGGGGTCGAACGCACCGAAGGCAAGATCGCCAGCGTCCGGCGGGGCGGCGAAAGCGGCCATGTCGAAGCCGTCGTGCTGGACAATGGCACCGAAGTCGAAGGCGAGCTTTTCATCGACTGTTCGGGCTTCCGCGCGCTGCTGATCGAGCAGGCGCTCGAAACGGGGTTCGAGGACTGGACGCAGTGGCTCCCCTGCGACCGCGCGATCGCGGTGCCGAGCGAAAATGCCGGCCCCGCGCGGCCCTATACGCAGGCGATTGCGCACAAGGCCGGCTGGCAGTGGCGCATCCCGCTCCAGCACCGGACCGGCAACGGCCATGTCTTTTGCAGCGACTTCATCAGCGAGGATGAAGCGACCGCGACCCTGCTCGCCCATGTCGAAGGCCGCCCGCTCGCCGACCCGCGCACGCTTCGCTTCCGCACCGGCATGCGCAAACGGGCGTGGAACACCAATGTCGTCGCGCTCGGCCTCGCTTCGGGTTTTCTCGAGCCGCTTGAATCGACGAGCATCCACCTGATCCAGAACGGCATCGCCAAGCTGCTCGCGCATTTTCCCGACCGCGATTTCGACGCCGCCAATATCGATGCCTATAACCGGCGCGTCCGCTTCGACTACGAGCGCGTCCGCGACTTCGTCATCCTCCACTATCATGCCAACCAGCGCACCGACGCGCCTTTCTGGATCCGCTGCCGCGAGATGGGCATCCCCGATACGCTGGCGCAGAAGATCGCGCTGTTCAAAAGCCAGGGCCAGATCGTCCGCGAGGGCGACGAATTGTTCATCGAAATCGGCTGGTTTCAGGTGCTGACGGGGCAGAATATCATGCCCGATGGCTATCACCCGATGGCCGACCAGCTCACCGGCGACGAACTAGCGGGCTTTTTCGCCGATATCGAAACGATCGTCGCGCGCACGGCGTCGCATCTTCCGACCCACGAAGATTTCATCGCGCAGCATTGCGCGGCAGGAGTGCCCGCATGAGTTTGCTCGCATCGATTATCGCGATGAGCATGTCGGGTGCCGCGCCGGCTGCGGATTTCCGCCAGCGCCCGCCCGAGGACGAGATCATCTATTTCGTGCTTCCCGACCGTTTCGAAAATGGCGATGCCAGGAACGACAAGGGCGGGCTGAAGGGCGACCGGCTCCAGACCGGCTATGACCCGACCGCCAAGGGCTTCTTCCACGGCGGCGACCTTGCGGGGCTCACCAAGCGCCTCGATTATATCGAGGGTCTGGGCGCGACCGCGATCTGGTTCGCGCCGATCTTCAAGAACAAGCCGGTGCAGGGGCCGAAGGGCGAAGAGAGCGCGGGATATCACGGCTATTGGGTCACCGACTTCACGCAGGTCGACCCGCATTTCGGCACCAATGCCGAGTTCAAGGCCTTCGTCGACGCGGCGCATGCGCGCGGGATGAAGGTCTATATGGACATCATCGCCAACCACACCGCCGATGTGATCGCCTATAAGGAAGATGCCGCCGGCGCCTTCCGCTATCGCAGCCTTGCCGACTATCCTTATTCGCGGCGCGGCGGGGTGAAGGGGGCGCCGATCAATCCGGGTTTCGTGGGCGATCATGTCGCCGATGCCGGCAACTGGCAGAAGCTCACCGACCCCGGCTTCGCCTATACGCCGGTCGTGCCGAGGGGCGAGGAGCGGGTGAAGGTGCCGGCCTGGCTCAACGACCCGATCTATTATCACAATCGCGGCAACAGCGATTGGGTCGGCGAGTCCGCGCTGTATGGGGACTTCTCCGGGCTTGACGATCTCGCGACCGAGCATCCGCGCGTCGTGCAGGGCTTCATCGACATCTATGGCCGCTGGATCGACGAATTCGGCATCGACGGCTTTCGCATCGATACCGCGAAGCATGTGAACCCCGAATTCTGGCAGGCCTTCGTTCCGGCGATGCAGGCGCGCGCGAAGGCGCGGGGCATTCCGAATTTCCACATCTTCGGCGAAGTCTATGTCGATGCCGTCGATCCGGGCGCGCTCGCCTGGTACACGCACGCGGCGGGCCTCCCCGCGGTGCTCGACTTCGGCTTTGCGCGCGCCGCGATCGATGCGGTGAGCGGGACCAAGGGCACCGGCGAGTTCGCGCGGCTGTTCGACGGCGACGCGCTCTACAAGGGCGGGGCAGGGGCGGCGCAGGAACTGCCGACCTTCCTCGGCAATCACGACATGGGCCGTTTCGCGATGTTCGTGAAGGCGGCGAACCCCAAGGCGAGCGAGGCCGAACTGCTCCAGCGCGTGATGCTCGGCCATGCCATGTTGCTGACGCTGCGCGGGGTGCCGACGATCTATTATGGCGATGAACAGGGGTTTGTGTCGGACGACAAGGACCAGCTGGCGCGCGAAAATATGTTCGCGTCGAAGGTTGCGGCCTATAACGACAACGACCTGATCGGCAGCGACGCGACGACCGCGACCGCCAATTTCGACACCGCGCATCCGCTCTATCGCCATATCGCGGTGCTGTCCGAAATCCGGCGCAAGACCCCCGCGCTGATGCGTGGCGCCACCAAGGTCCGCGCTTTCTCCGAAAAGCCCGGCCTGCTCGCGGTCTCGCGCTTCGACCCCGACACCGGCCGCGAAATATTGCTCGCCTTCAACACGTCGGCGGCGCCGCTGTCGGCCAACATTGCCATCGATATGAAAAGCGCGGGCTTTACCGCGCTCCACGGCGACTGCCCCGCGGCTCCCACCGCGCCAGGCAGCCTCCATCTTTCTCTCCCCGCCTTCGGCACGATCATCTGCCAGGCCAGCGAATAAGCGAAAGCACGCGTGACGACGAACAGCCCCCTCGTTCAGGACCAGACCCGCCTCGCCGCGACGGAAACGCCGTGGTGGAAGGGCGCGACAATCTATCAAATCTATCCGCGCAGCTTCGCCGATTCGAACGGTGACGGGATCGGCGACCTTGCCGGCATCACCGCGCGGCTCGACTATGTCGCCGCGCTCGGCGTCGATGCGATCTGGTTATCGCCTTTCTACCCCTCGCCGATGGATGATTTCGGGTACGATATCGCCGACTATTGCGGCGTCGATCCGATTTTCGGCTCGCTCGCCGATTTCGATGCGCTGGTCGCCCGCGCGCATGCGCTGGGGCTGAAAGTCACGACCGACCTCGTTTTCGCGCACACGTCGGACAAGCACGGCTGGTTCGCCGAAAGCCGCGCGAGCAGGGACAATGCGCGGGCCGACTGGTATGTCTGGGCCGATGCGAAGCCCGACGGTTCGCCGCCGACCAACTGGCAGTCGGTGTTCGGCGGCCCCGCGTGGACGTGGGATGCGCGGCGCGGCCAATATTATATGCATAATTTCCTGGGGTCGCAGCCGCAGCTCAACGTCCACAATCCGGATGTGCAGGACGCGCTGCTCGGCGTCGTGCGCTTCTGGCTCGACCGCGGCGTCGACGGCTTTCGCATCGATGCGATCAATTTTTCGATGCACGATCCGGAGCTTCGCGATAATCCGCCGGCACCGCCGTCGAACAAGGTCCGCACCCGGCCGTTCGATTTCCAGCAGAAAATCCATAACCAGTCGCACCCCGATATCGCGCTGTTCCTCGAACGCATCCGCGCGCTGACCGATGAATATCCGGGCAGCTTCACCGTCGCCGAAGTCGGCGGCGACGATGCGGTGCGCGAGATGAAGTTGTTCACTGCGGGGACAAGCCGGCTCAACAGCGCCTATGGTTTCGACTTCCTCTATGCCGACAGGCTGACGCCGCAGCTGGTACGCGAGGCCGCCGAACAATGGCCCGACACGCCGGGAATGGGCTGGCCGAGCTGGGCGTTCGAGAACCACGACGCGCCGCGCGCAGTGTCGCGCTGGACGCCCGACGGCGTCGATCCGGCGGCCTATGCGCGGATGAAGATGGCGCTGCTCTGCGCGCTGCGCGGCAATATCATCCTCTATAACGGCGAGGAACTGGGGCTCGACCAGGTCGACATCCCGTTCGAGCTGGTGAAGGATCCCGAAGCGCTCAAGAACTGGCCGCTGACGCTATCGCGCGACGGCGCACGCACGCCGCTGCCATGGGCGGCGACCGAAACCAACGCGGGCTTTTCCGCCGCCGATCCCTGGTTGCCGCTGGGCCCGGCGCACCGCGACCTCGCCGTCGACCGGCAGCAGGAGGATGCGAATTCGCTGCTCAACCTGACACGCCGGCTTGTCGCGCTGCGCGCCGCAAGCCCGGCGCTGCGTATCGGGCGTGATGCGAACTGGATCGCCGACGGCGACTTGCTCGGCTTCGACCGGATCGCGGAAGGACAGCATATTCGCTGCCTGTTCAATCTCGGCGACGCGGCGATCGACATCGCGGAGCTCGCTGCGGCCGGCGACGTATTCATCGCGCTTAATGGCGCCGGCGTGACCAAGCTGCCGCCGTGTGGCGCCCTCTGGCTCATTCTCGAAGGAACAAATTGATGCGCAGTCTGCTCGCTCCCCTTTCGCTGTTGGCGGTTGCAGCGCCCGCTGCCGCCATGGCGCAGGACGCCCGGCCGTCGCAGACCGCTTCGTCGCCCGACGGCAGTCTTGTGCTGACGGTCTCGACCGACACCGACCAGCGACCGGTCTGGTCGCTGTCGCGCAAGGGCAAGCTGCTCATCGCGCCGTCGAAGCTCGGCTTCCTGCTGACCGACGGCGTCGGGTTGCAGCGTGGCTTCGCGATCGAGGGCGCCGAAAAGGCGAGCGGCGACAGCCAATGGGAGCTGCCGTGGGGCGAGCGCCGCTTCGTGCGCGACCGCCACAATGAACTGCTTGTCCGTTTTCGCCAGCATGAAAGCTGGGGCGGGCACGCGATCAACGTCCGTTTTCGCCTGTTCGACGACGGCATCGGCTTTCGCTACGAATTGCCCGAACAGGCGGGGCTGAAGACCGCAAAAATCGCCGACGAGATCACCGAGTTCGACATCGCGCCGGCCGGCACAGCCTGGTGGATCGCCGGCGGCGAGTGGAACCGTTACGAGCAGATGTATCAAAAGACGCCGATCGACGCGGTCGCCACGGCGCACACGCCGATCACGATGCGGCTCGACGACGGGACGCACCTCGCGTTTCACGAGGCGGCGCTGGTCGACTATTCGGGCATGTGGCTGAAGCGTGTCGAGGGTCGCAAATTCCGTGCAACCCTGTCGCCTTCGTCGCGCGGGGCGCGGGTAATCCGCGACCTGCCGTTCAACACGCCCTGGCGTACGATCCGCATCACCGACAATGCGGCGGGGCTGGTCGAAAGCGACCTCGAACTCAACCTCAACGAACCCAATAAGCTGGGCGATGTCAGCTGGGTCAAGCCGATGAAATATATCGGTATCTGGTGGGGCATGATCCGCGGCCCGTGGAGCTGGGCCGAGGGGCCCGATCATGGCGCGACGACCGCGCGCACCAAGCAATATATCGATTTTGCGGCGAAGCACGGCTTTGGCGGCGTGCTCGTCGAAGGATGGAACAAGGGCTGGAACAGCAACTGGTTCGGCCATGGCCATGACTACAGCTTTACCGAAGCCTATCCCGATTTCGACCTGAAGGCCGTCACCGATCATGCGCGCAAGAAGGGCGTGACGCTGATCGGTCATCACGAGACCGGCGGCAATATTGCGGTGTACGAGGCGCAGCTCGACGATGCGATGAAGCTTTACGGCCAGCTCGGCGTCAAGGCGGTGAAGACCGGCTATGTCGCCGATGCCGGCGGAATCATCGCGCCGGGCGACACACCGGGGGAAACGCGGATGGAATGGCACGACGGCCAGCGCCAGGTACAGCACCATCTGAAGGTCGTGCAGACTGCGGCGAAGTACAAGGTCGCGGTCAATCCGCACGAGCCGGTCAAGGATACGGGCCTGCGCCGCACTTATCCCAACTGGGTTGCGCGCGAGGGCGCGCGCGGCATGGAATATAACGCCTGGAGCGACTTCGGTAGCGGTCCCGATCACGAACCGACGCTCGTCTACACGCGGATGCTGTCGGGTCCGATGGATTATACGCCGGGGGTGCTCAGCCTCGAAGGATCGAACAAGGCGCCGTTCGCGTCGACGCTCGCCAAGCAGCTCGGTCTCTACCTCGCGATCTATTCGCCGATCCAGATGGCGGCCGATTTCATCGAAAGCCTCGAAGCGCATCCGCGCGAGCTGGAGTTCATCAAACAGGTTCCCGCCGACTGGGCCGAAAGCAAGCTGATCGCTGGCGAGGTCGGCGACTATGCGATCTTTGCGCGCAAGGACCGCAGCAGCGCCGACTGGTATGTCGGCGGGGTCAATGACGCGACCGAACGCACGCTGGCGCTGAACTTCGATTTCCTCGATGCGGGCAAGACCTATACGGCGACCGTCTGGAAGGACGGCGAGGGTGCGACCTATCTGACCGACGCACGGCACCGGATCGCTTATGAAACGATCAAGGTGAAGAAGGGCGATACGTACAAGCTGTGGCTTGCCCCGGGCGGCGGCGCGGCGATCCGCCTGCATCCGGGCAAGTGAGCCCGCGCTAGACGATATGGCTGACCGTGCCGCCGGGCGACCAGAGCCCGGCGGCGAGCCGGTGCAGCGCGCGCGACAGCGTGCGGCGGTCGATCGTGCCGCCGAACGAGACGCGGAGCGCTTTGGGCGCGTCCGCCGATACGGCGAAGCGGTCCGACCCGACCGCCGACAGTCCCTCGAGTGCGAGCGTGGCGGCGAGCATGTCGGGATTGCCGTCTTCGGCGAGCGACAGCCACAGGTGATAACCCTGCGGATGACCTGCGTGGCGACCGTCGCCCAGCACCGTGTGCGCCAGATTCTGGCGCCATGCGGCTTCCTTGCGCACCGCGCCGACCAGCCGGTCGAAGCTGCCGTCGGCGAGCCATAGCGAGACCATCGCGACATTGATCGGCGGTGCCATCACCGCGCTTTCATGCTGGCACGCCGCGAGTTGCATCGCTTCGGCGACGCCGGGCGCGCGCACGAAGCCGACGCGAAGCGCGGGCGAAATGATCTTCGCCATGCTGGCGACATACCAGCCGATTTCGGGCGCGAAGCTGGTGATGGCGGGAAGCGGCGCGTCGGGCAGGAGGCCATAAGCATCGTCCTCGATGATCTGGACGCCGGCTTCGCGCGCCCATGCCGCGATCTCCCGCCTTTCCCCGGTCGCGATCGTCGCGGTCGTGGGATTGTCGTTCGTCGGCACGACATAAAGCGCGCGCAAGGGCGCCGCGAGGTGCGCTGCCTCGAGCGTGTCGGCGCCGATCCGTGCCAGCGGAACGAGCGTGACGCCGATCCGCCGCGCGAGCGTGAGAAAGCCGGGATAGGCGAATTGGCCGCACGCGACGCGGTCGCCGGGTTGCAGGATCGTCGCGGCGATCGCGTGCAACGCGTTTTGCCCGCCTGCCGTAACAACCACCTGCTCGGCGTCCGACGACAGGCCCACGCGCGCCATCAGGCCGGCGCCCGTTTCGCGATCCGCCGCAGGGCCTCCGGGGCGCTGGTAGTGAAATCGCGCCATGTCGCCGGCATGCGTCAATGTCGCGAGCGCATCTGTCATCGCTGCCGGCAGCTCGCCGTCGGCGGCGACGGGGGGACTGTTCATCGCGATGTCGCTTTGCGCTGCGGTGGCCACCTCACCCGATCGTGCGTCTTCGCTGATGAAACTGCCCGCGCGTCCGCGCGCGACGATCAGGCCGCGCTGGCGGGCAAGGTCATAGGCCTTGGTGACGGTGGTCAGGTCGATGCCGAGCCGAGCGGCGAGATCGCGCTGCGGGGGCAGCCGGTCGCCGTGGCGCAGTTCGCCGCTCGCGACCGCGGCAGCGATCGCGGCGGTCACCGCCTTATATTTGGGGCCGGCGGCGGCTGCGATGTCGGGCGCCCAGCTATCCGCCATGGCGTTCGTCGGCCTCGCCCCTTTCGCGCGCGTTCAGCCTGGCCCACAGATGCTCGGTCCCCGATTCCTGCGCCTTGTTCACATATTGCGACGCGACGAGCCAGCCCTTGATCGCGCGCAAGGGAAGGATGCAGCCGATCACCATGACCGGGATCGAGAAGACGAGGTGGACCCACAGCGGCGGGTCGTAGGCGATCTGGAGCCACACGATCACGAAGGTCAGCGGAAAGGCCACGATGCATTGCGAGAAAAAGGCGGGGCCGTCGTCGGGCGCGGCGAAGCTGTAGTCGAGCCCGCAATGGTCGCAGCGGTCGGCGAGCTTCAGCCAGGACCGGAACATATGGCCTTTGCCGCATTCGGGGCATTTCCCATGCCAGCCTGCCCAGAGGATCCAGCGCAGCTTTTCGCTGCCGATATCACCGATCGCCATTTTCGACTCCAATGCGGCACTCGTCGTACCATGCAAATGGTATATGGATTGGAGAGTGGGTAATTTGAAGAGTTTAGATAATTATCTGAATTAACATAGATAATTTTCATATCTGGAAAGATTGTATTTTATATTATGTGACAAATACCATGCATAATTCGTTCTTTGATGAAACGAATGGCCACAAGCCCGCTTTCCGCGGGGGCAGTGTCAGCGCTGCGTTCCTAGGCATTCCATTGTCCGGCAGCGCGCCAACGGCGCGTACGCGTCATCGTTTACGCGGCTTTTACCAGTCCCGGTGCATAAGATTTACCGATGTTTATGGCTGGGGAAGAATGATGGACAGCATGCGCGGCCTGCTTTCGGGCAGCCATGACCAGGATGACGGGGCGATCGACGCCCCCGCGATGGTCGGCGTCGACGAACGGCGGATGCAGGTGCGCGCCTATAATTATTGGGCGTCCTTGCTGGCCGACCGCGCTTATCCGTCGGTCGAGGACCTCGATCTCGACAGCGCCGATTTCGGTTCGCATTCGGTGCTGCTCGACTTCACTGCGGGCGTCGAAAATCCGGGCATCGCGTTTCTCGGCGACCGGCTCCGCGAAGAATCGCAGATCGACGAAGATGTCCATTATATCAGCCAGATTCCCGGCCGGTCTTTGCTGTCGCGGCTGACCGACCATTATCTCCAGATCATCGCCAACCGCGCGCCGATCGGTTTCGAGGCCGAATTCGTCAACGATCGCGGCGTGACGATCATGTACCGCGGCATTCTGCTGCCCTTCTCGTCCGACGACGACACGATCGATTTCATCATGGGCGTGATCAACTGGAAGGAAGCGGTCGACGCCGATCAGGCGGAAGAATTGCAATTGTCGGTCGAACAGGCGCTGCGCAGCGCTGCGCCGCTGACCGCGCCGGTGCCCGTCTGGGCCGACGGCCCCGATTCGGAGCATCTCGACGACGATGCCGTTCCGGGTTTCGCCGCGCTGGGTGACAGCGTCGAGATTGAAACCGACGCAATCGCCGAAGACATGGCATCGCCCGAACCCGGCGAGGATGCCGAACTGGCCGACTGGTTGGCGGTCGCGCGCGAAACCGCCGAGCGGGCGATCGCGGCCGACAGCCGCAGCCGCGGTGCGCTCTATCAGGCGGTCGGCAAGGCGTGGGATTTCGCGCTGGCGGCGGAAGAGCAGCCCGAAGCCTTTGCTGCGCTGCTCGACGACGCCGGGCTGGCGGCGCAGGCCCGCGCCCCGATGACGCCGGTCGTGAAACTGGTTTTCGGCGCGACTTATGACAAGACGCGCCTTGCCGAATATGCCTGCGTGCTGGGTCACGCGAAGCAGGAAGGGGTTGGGCGCGGCGAACTTGCGGCCTATCTCGATAGCTATCCGGGCGGGCTCAAGGGCGTGGTCAAGGATGCCCGCGCGCGCCGCAAGCCCGCCGATGTTGCCGCGCGTCCGGACGCAAAGATGGACGCGCTACGCCGGGCACAGCCGGCAGTGATCCTCGAACATGACGCCGGCGAGGCCGAATTCGTCATGCTGATCGCGCGTGCGATGCCCGGCGGGCATATCGGGATCGTCGCCAAGGCGGCCGACGATCCGGGGCTCGTCGCGAAGCTGGCCAAAAAGGCGGTGCCGATCACGCCCGGCGGCTGACATCGCTCGATGAGAGCGTTCACGCAACAGACAATCCGAAAATTGAAATATTTTTACGCGGCCGCGCGAACGAGGCCTTGAGCCGCGCGCGTCACAGGCGCATAGGGGGCGGCAGCGAACGGACCCCCGCCGATCGTCGGCTGGGATCCCCCTCTTTGGTTCGGGATGCTGCATTTTATGTCTCAGAATATGTCCGACACGCCGGAAACGGACACGCCGACCCCCTCAACCGTCAAAATTCCTCCGAAAGTCGCCGCCGCCTATCTGGCGGCGCTCGCCGGCAGTGCGCTGCCCGGCGAGGGCGACGATATGGACAAGGGCGCGCTGACCGATGCGAGCCAGTTCGCCGCGCGCGCCGCGCTCGATCGCGCCGACGACACGCCGTCGCTGCTGCTCGAACCGATCGCCACCGACGGCACCGATCGCCGCATGCGGCTTGTCATCATCAATGACGACATGCCCTTCCTGGTCGATTCGACGTCGCAGATCGTCGCGGCGCAGGGGCTCGCGGTCCACTGCATCCTCCACCCCGTCGTCGCCGTAAAGCGCGATGCCAAGGGGCATTTGCAGGAAGCGGGCGAGGGGCCGGCACGCGAGTCGGTCATCTATATGGAGCTCGAGCGCGGCGACGCGCGCGCGCGCCGGCGCCTGCTCGACGGGCTCGAATCGGCGCTGCGCGATGTGCGCGCCGCAGTGCGCGACTGGCGCGCGATGCGCGCGGCGATGCTCGCCGATGCCGCGATGCGCGTCGAGGGCGAAGCCGCCGAGCTGCTGCGCTGGTTCGAGGGCGGGGCGATGACCCAGCTCGGCCACGAATGGCGCACGCGCGACGGCGCGGTGCAGGAGCCGCTCGGGATAAGCGAAAGCGCCGATGGCCAATTGCTGTCGCCTGCCGCGCTCGAAGCTGCCTTTGCCTGGTTCGATCGGGGCGGCACGGCGCCGCTGCTGATCAAGTCGAACCGCCTGTCGGCGGTGCACCGCCGCGTGCTGCTCGACCTCGTCATCGTGCCCGAGCTCAAGGGCAAGAAGGTCGAGCGCCTGTCGATCCACGCCGGCCTCTGGACCAGTGCCGCGCTGTCGGCGCCGCCGGCGAAGGTGCCGGTGCTGCGCGCGCAACTCGACGCGCTGATGGCAAAATTCGGCTTCGATCCGACGGGGCACGCCGGCAAGGCGCTCGCGCACGCGTTGACTGCGCTGCCGCACGACCTGCTGATCGCGTTCGACGCGGCATCGCTCGAAGAGCTGGTGCTGACCTCGATGTCGATCACCGACCGGCCGCGGCCGAAGGTGGTAACGGTGCGCAGCGCACTCGGCCGCCATCTGTTCGCCTTCGTCTGGCTGCCGCGCGACGAAGTGTCGACCGGGCGCCGCATCGCGGTCGAAGCGCTGCTCGTGCGCGAGGCCAAGGCGGGCGTCATCAACTGGACGATGGTGCTCGAAGACGGCGGCGCGGCCTTGCTGCGCTATACGCTCGACCTGCGCAGCGGCGGGGTCGTACCCGATGCCGAAGCGCTCAACGCGCAGCTCGAACAGATGGTGCGCGGCTGGCAGCCCGAAGTCGAGGCGGCGCTGGCGAAGCGCGGCGATCCGGGGCGCGCGGCGGCGCTCGCGGCGCGTTTTGCGCCGACCTTCCCGCCGAACTATCGCAATCTCTACAATCCCGAGGAAGCCGCGCGCGACATTTTGCGCCTGCGCGACCTCGACGCTGCCAACCCGCGCAGCGTCCGTCTCGCGCGCAAGAGCCTCGACGGCGACGACCGGCTCCGGCTCAAGGTTTACAGCGCGGTCGGTCCGCTCGCGCTGTCCGACGTCGTTCCCGCGCTCGAACATTTCGGTTTCGAGGTGCTCGAGGAAATCCCGACGACGCTGGGTACGGCGCGTGCGCCCGGCAGCGAGGACGGCGACGAAGCGCCGCTCGTGATTCACGATTTCTCGCTGCGCCTGCCGGCCAATGTCGACGAGCTGGCGCTGCTTCCCTATGCCGAGACGATCGAAGGCGCGATCGCGGCGGTGCTCGACGGGCGCGCCGAAAATGACGCGTTCAACGAACTGGTGCTCACCAACCAGACCGATCCGCGCGCGATCGTGTGGCTGCGCGCCTGGTTCCGCTATCTGCGGCAGGGCGGTTCGGCCTATGGCATGGACACGGTGGTCAGCGCGCTGCGCCATGCGCCCAAGCTGACGGCGGCGCTGATCGAGCGCTTCCGCGCACTCCACGATCCCAAGGCGCGCGACGCCGCGCGGGCGGAGACGCTCGCGGCGGACATTCTTGCCGACTTCGCCGACATCAAGTCGATCGACGAAGACCGCATCCTGCGCCTCTTCCACGCGGTGATCAGCGCGACATTGCGCACCAACGCCTTTGCGCCCGCCGCCGAGGAAGCGCTGGCGTTCAAGATCGATTCGAGCCTTGTCCCCGGCCTCCCCAAGCCGCTGCCGTGGCGCGAGGTGTGGGTCTATTCGCCGCGCGTCGAGGGCATCCACCTGCGCGCCGGACCGGTTGCGCGCGGGGGCCTGCGCTGGTCCGACCGCCGCGACGACTTCCGCACCGAAATCCTCGGGCTGATGAAGGCGCAGCGCGTCAAGAACGCCGTGATCGTGCCGACCGGCGCGAAGGGCGGCTTCTATCCCAAGGCGCTGCCCGACGTGTCGCTCGACCGCGATGCGTGGTTCGCCGAGGGCACCGAATGCTATCGGATTTTCATCCGCTCGTTGCTGTCGATCACCGATAATCTGGTCGCGGGCAAGGTCGTGCATCCGAAGGGCGTGGTGATCCACGACGGCGACGATCCCTATTTCGTCGTCGCCGCCGACAAGGGCACCGCCACCTTCTCCGACGTCGCCAACGCGCTCGCGATGGAGCGCGACTTCTGGCTCGGCGACGCGTTCGCGAGCGGCGGGTCGAAGGGCTATGACCACAAGGCGATGGGCATCACCGCCAAGGGCGCGTGGCTCTCGGTGCAGCGCCACTTCGCCGAAATGGGCGTCGACGTGCAGACCGACACGATCCGCGTCGCCGGCTGCGGCGACATGTCGGGCGACGTCTTCGGCAACGGCATGCTGCTGTCGAAGGCGATCCAGCTGACCGCCGCGTTCGATCATCGCCACATCTTCCTCGACCCGAACCCCGATCCGGCGAAGAGCTGGAAGGAACGCGAGCGGATGTTCAACCTGCCGCGGTCGAGCTGGGCGGACTATAACGAGAAGCTGATCTCCAAAGGCGGCGGCATCTTCCCGCGCAGCCAGAAGAGCATTCCGCTCTCCCCCGAAGTGCAGGCGCTGCTCGGCCTGTCGGTGTCCGAAATCGACCCCGGCTCGCTGATCTCTGCGATCCTGAAGGCGCCGGTCGACCTGCTCTGGTTCGGCGGCATCGGTACCTATGTGAAGGCTGCGAGCCAGAATAATGCCGAGGTCGGCGATCCTGCCAACGATGCGCTGCGCGTCGACGCGGAGGATCTGCGCGTCAAGGCGGTGGGCGAGGGTGCGAACCTTGGCACGACGCAGGCCGCGCGTATTGCCTTCTCGGCGAAGGGCGGGCGGATCAACACCGACTTCATCGACAATAGCGCGGGCGTCGACTGCTCGGATAATGAGGTCAACATCAAGATCGCATTGAACCGCGAGATGGCCGAAGGGCGCCTCAGTCAGGAAGACCGCGACGCGCTGCTCGTGCGCATGACCGACAATGTGTCGGAGCTGGTGCTCGAGGACAACCGGCTGCAGGCGCTCGCGCTGTCGATCGCCGAAAAGGGCGGATCGGCCGCGGTACCGTCGCTGGTGCGGATCATGGAGACGTTCGAGGCTTCGGGCCGGCTCGACCGCAAGGTCGAGGGGCTCGCCGCGAACGACGAGCTGCTCCGCCGCGCCGCCGAAGGGCGCGGGTTGACGCGCCCGGAACTTGCGGTGCTGCTGTCGACTGCGAAGCTCGCGTTGCAGGATGCGATCGAGCATAGCGACCTGCCGAACGATCCGGCGCTCGCGAGCGATCTTGCCGCGGCCTTCCCCGACGAGATGCAGCGCGACTTCGGTCAGGCGATCGCCGATCACCAGCTTCGCCGCGAGATCATCGCGACGAAGATTGCGAACCGCATCATCAACCGCATGGGCATCGTCCATCCGTTTGAACTGGTCGAAGAGGAAGGCTGCGCGCTCGGCGACATTGCTGCGGCGTTCGTCGCGGTCGAGCGCCTGCTCGACATGCCCGCGATCTGGGATGCGCTCGACGACGCGAAGATCGACGAGAGCATCCGCCTGTCGCTGTTCAGCCAGGCCGCGTCGGCAATGACTTCGCAAATGGCCGACCTGCTGCGCGTGACGCAGTCGCTGTCGCAGCCGGGCCCGGTCGTTGCGCGCCTCGAACCCGGCGTCGACCGCCTCAACGCAAGCGTCGACGGGCTGCTCAGCCCGTCGGTCAAGCGCCAGTGGGATATGCTGACGCAGCAATTGCTCGACGCGGGCGCGCCCGAGGCGCTGACTTCGTCGGTCGTCCGCCTGTTCAAGACCGACGGTGCGATCGGTATCGTCGACCTCGCCGAACGGCGCGGCGATGACGAAGTCGCGGTGACGAGCGCCTTCACCCATCTGGGCGAGGCGCTGGGGCTCGACTGGGCGCAGACGCTGGCGGCGCATATGAGCCCCGCCGATCCGTGGGAACGCCTGCTGGTCAACAGCCTTGCACGCGATTTCCAGCAGATGCGCCTGACCTTCCTCGCCGGACTGCCGAAGGGCGATCTTGACGCGGCGGTGACCAAATGGCTTGCCGATCATGCGCCGCGCGTCGAACAGTTCCGCGCGACGGTCGACCGCGCGCGGATGATCCCGAACCCGAATGGCGCGATGCTGTCGCATATCGCGGGTCAGGCACGCGGGCTGCTGGGGAGGTAATGCCTTTCCAGCCCCGCGTCGCAATTCTCGTCCCGGCGCCCGACTATTACGAGAAATGGCAGCCCGCCTTTGCCCGCAAGGCGGCGGCGCTGACCGGCGCCGGGCTCATCGTGGAGCAGCGCGTATGGACCGATCCCGGTGATTTGTCGGGCTATGATCTGGTGCTGCCGCTCTTCGCGTGGGGGTATCAGCGCGACGTCGCGGGCTGGTATGCTTTGCTCGACCGGCTTGAAGGCGAACGGCTGCCCGTGGTTAATCCGGTGCCGGTGCTGCGCTGGAACAGCGACAAGGCCTATCTGGCCGAACTCGGCGTCAAGGGCGTCGCGGTCGTGCCGACGGTCGAGGTCGCCGCGCTCGACGACGCAAGCCTGACCGAAGCGATGTCGGAACTTGCGACCGACGAGGTGGTGATCAAGCCCGCGATCTCGGGCGGTGCCGACGGGACGCATCGCATTGCGCCGGGTGCACCGATCCCCGCTGACGCTCTTGGTCAACGGCGGCTGGTCCAGCCAATGATGCCGGGCATTCTGACCGAAGGCGAATATTCGCTCTTCTTCTTTGGCGGCAAGTTCAGCCATGCGATCGTCAAGCGGCCAGCGTCGGGCGATTTTCGTGTGCAGGAACAATTTGGTGGGCGCGAGACGGTTTGGGAGGCGAGCGGCGCGGCGCAGCACCTTGCCGCCGCCGCGCTCGCCGCCGCGCCCGCACTGCCGGTTTACGCGCGTGTCGACATGGTCGGCGATGCGGCGGGCACGCTGCACATCATGGAACTCGAACTGATCGAGCCGTCGCTGTTCCTGCATCATGCACCCGACAAGGGCGCGGCGTTCGGGCATGCAGTGGCCGGAGTTGCGTTCCGCTAATCCAGATGTTCGATTTGCAGGGCGGTCGCCCGCCAAATGAGGGCGATGAAGGCGAGAAAAACCAGCCATCCAGCAATGTTCATCAGCAGATTATCGGTCGATCCGGTAGCTATCTGCGATCCAATATCCACAGCCATTCCGATCGCTGCGCCGCCTGCTAAGGCGGGCGCGAGTATTTTCGTACTTCTCAGCGTCAGTTCTTTCCAAGCCATGACCACAGTTAAGGCTGCATCTGTCCGCCGGTCAAGAATCTGGTCGTATGCGCCACAGCCATTGCCGGATCGCCGAGGTCAGATTCGGCGGATCGCCCGCTTCCATCCGCTCGACATCGATCCGCGCGACGAGCGCGTTGACGGGAAGCGCCTGCCGCACGGCTTCGGCTTCGAGTGCCTCCCAGAACATGGGTTCGAGGCTGATCGAGGTCGGGTGCCCGGCGATCGTCACCGAACGCTTGACCGGGGGGTGGAGCGGCACGCTCAAGACCGGCGGCGCCAGCGCTGCAGGATCAGCGCAGCGAATATCAGTTCGGCGACGCCGATGAGGAAGCCGATATTGACCGGCCAGGCAACGCCGAACAGGGTGGGTGCGGCGATCAAAAGGAACGCACCGCCGAGCGCCCAATAGGCAATCTCGCCATACATCGTCCGGAAGAGGAAATAGCGCGTGCCGACGATCGCCGCGAAGACCGGGATCGCAAGGTCGGGCGCGCGGACGAGCAGCACCCACGCGATCAGCACCCCGGCGAACAACGGGAACGTCGCCTCGATCGCCAGCGCCTCGAGCGGCTTGCCGATGGTGGCCTTGGGTGCGTGGAACGCGATACGCTCGACCAACACGCCGAGCGGATGGATCGCCATACCGCCGAAGAACAGCGCGGCGAAGGCGGCCATAGTGCCGTGGAGCTGCCAAACCGCACCGGCAATCAGCCAGACGAGGCCGGAAACGAGCACGCCGGGGGCGCCGCCGGCGTAGGCGCGGGCGAGGTCTTGCTGGGCGGCGGAAAGCGGCGAAGGGATTTCTGTCATTCCGCTTGGTGTAGCGCGCGAATCGGCGACGGCAATCCCGCGGGCCCGTTGGCGCAACGCGGGCAGGTACGATTTATTTGGGGTAGATCGTCGCACGGGCGCTTCGTACAGCGGGCTTCCATCCGGTGCGAGTGCAGGCAGGCCCATGGTTCCAGGAACCCCGTCCCTTAGCGAAAAGGAAAAGGAGACGCTGCGCCTGCTCGCCAACGGCCATGACGCCAAGTCGATGGCGCGCCATCTGGGGCTGTCGGTCCATACGATCAACGAACGGCTGCGCGATGCGCGGCGCAAGATGTCGGCATCGAGCAGCCGCGAGGCGGCGCGGCAATTGCGCGAGATCGAAAGCGGTACCCCCGAAATATCGGGGGACAAGGCTTTGGGGGATGCGGCCGCGGGCGGCGGCGTGGGAGGGCAGGCGGCATCAGCCGAAGCGTCCCGCATGGTGCGGCCGCTCGGCTGGATCCTTGGAGGTCTTATGTCGCTCACCCTTGCCCTGCTCGCCTTGACAACGATGACCGGAACCGCCGTCGCACCGGCCGCGGCGCCGCCCACCGCCCCCGCCGAAAGCGCCGCTGTCGGCGCGGCGCGCGACTGGCTCGCTCTGGTCGACAGGGGCGACTGGAATGGAAGCTGGGAAGCGACCGGCCAGTCGTTCAAGGCGCTCAACACGGCGGAGACGTGGAGCCGGGTAGCGCGCGAGGTACAGGGGCCGCTGGGAGCGGTGAAGTCCCGCGTGCTGCTCAGCGAGCAGGAGGTGCCCGCGCCGCCCTATGGCTATCAGATGGTCAGGTTCCGCACCGACTATGCGAACAAGGCCGGGGCGATCGAGACGCTGTCGTTGATCCGCGAAGGTGGGGCGTGGCGGGTCGTCGGGGTGACGGTGGAGTAAGCGAAACGGGAGGTGCGATGGGCGACGGCAAAGCCGCCGCCTGCCGTCAGACGGGTTCGGCAATCCTTGGGGGATCGCCGCCCCGCTGGCCGTGCCGGGCCGTGGCTTCGCCACCGGTTGCCAGCTCGCCGTTCGCTGGCGCGAACGACATTGCTGGCACCCTCGGCCCGTCAGTACATATGCTGGCCGCCGTTGATGCTCATTGTCGAGCCGGTCACAAATCCCGCATCCTCGCTGCACAGGAACGCGACGCCGCGTGCGATCTCGTCGGCCTGGCCGAGCCGTCCGACCGGGATCTTCGCGACGATCTTTTCGAGCACCGGCGCGGGGACCGCGGCGACCATATCGGTGTCGATATAGCCCGGCGCGATCGCGTTGACCGTGACGCCCTTCTTCGCGCCTTCCTGCGCCAGCGCCTTGGTAAAGCCGTGGATGCCCGATTTCGCGGCGGCATAATTGACCTGGCCATACTGGCCCGCCTGCCCGTTGATCGAGCCGATGTTGACGATGCGGCCCCAGCCGCGCTCGACCATGCCGCCGAAGGTCGCCTTCGCCATGTTGAAGCAGCCGCCGAGGTTGACGCGCATCACATCGTCCCAATCGTCATAGCTCATCCGCGCGAGCGTGCCGTCGCGGGTGATGCCGGCATTGTTGACGACGATATCGATAGGGCCGACGTCCGCGGCGATCTGCGCGCAGCTGTCGAGGCACGCCTGATGGTCGCCGACGTCCCACTTCATCGCCCGGATGCCGGTGCGGTCGCTGAATTCGCGCGCCTTTTCGTCATTGCCGGCATAGTTGGCGACGACAGTGACGCCCTGTTCCTTCAGCTTCAGGGAAATCGCTTCCCCGATGCCGCGGCTGCCGCCGGTGACGATTGCGATTCGTGCCATAAATCAAGCTCTCCCACAGAGTTATGGCATCATGATTAGGGCGCGCCGCGAGCCGCCGCAAGTTGACCGGAACGTCAATCGCAAAGCTATGCAGGGGCGTCGACGCCGGGTGGCTCAGGCGCTCAGTTGTGCCCGCAGCCTCGAAAATTCGCCGACCGCCAGATCGGCTTTGGCGATGGTGACCACCAGATTGCCGCCTTCGCCGAAGTTGCGGCTCATCAGCCCGCTTGTCGGCAGTTCGAGCAGCACGGCGTCGTGCCCCGCGTCATAGCCGTCGACGGGGCGCGAGGGCGCCTGGCCCATCGACGCCATTTCGCGCGTCGCCAGCGCGCGCCAGCGGGGTTCGAAAAAGGCGCGCGCCGGCGCGGACAGGCTGTTCGGATTGGCGCACCAGGCATGTTTGGCGCGGTCGAACAGGATCGTCTGATAGTCATGGACCCACAGATCGGCGTCGGGGCGGTGCGTCGTCAGCGGCAGGGTGATCGTTTCGACCTGCTCGGCGCCGGTTTCGGGGTCGACCGAATGCACCGCGTTGGCCCAGCGGATCGCGTGGAGCGCCGACATCACCGCGGTCGCGTCGCCGGGAGAAAAGGCATCGCGCGCGGCGCTGTCATGGACGATCGCGATAATCTCTTCGGCGCGCGCGCGCGCCTCGCGGTTGATCGCTGCGCGTTGCTCCGCGTCGGCTCCATCGTCTTCGCCGGCGTCGGCAGGCGGAGCGGGTTCGGTTTCGAGCCGGTCGAGCCGCATTTCGAGCAGCGCGACCATCGCGGTCATGCTGCCCCAATCGAATGGATGGAAAGCCGGGTCGGCGATGTCGTAGCCGCGCTCATAAAGCGCGTCCTCGTCGGCACCCGCCTCGTCCGCATAGTCTGCTTCGGCCGCGTCCAGCTCGGCGTCGGCGGGGCGCACGGCGATAAGGTCGACAGGCCATTCGGGAAAGGCGCGCACGGCAAAGCCGGCAAGATCGCCCGCGCCGGGGGCTCGATAGGGCCCGAACCAGCCGTCGCGATCATCGGGCACCCGCGGCGGAACCACGGCAACATCGGTATCGCGGAGGTGGAAGATGCGCATGTCGGGGCGCTGCCGGTGAATGAAAAAGGCGAGCGACCCGTCGCGCGGTCCAAGCCCGTTCCACAAATCATGGGGCAGCGCCGCGCAATCGACCTGCGCCAGAAAATCGGCGGGCTCGCCATCGATGCGCGGCCATTCCATGCCTGCGGGCAGGCGCGGGCGGCCGCCGAGCCGGCTCGTCGTCGAAATGGCGTCGCGCGGCGGAATCTGCGGAACAAGGCGAAGCGTCACCGCTGCGGCGTCCGCTTCCTCGGCGCCGGCCTGTTCGGCCGGCTGCTCTTCGGCCAAGCTGTCCTCGGACAATGCCTCGTCGATGAGTTCCTCCTCTGACAGGCTCTCTTCGGAGGAACTGTCTTCGAACGGCGTGTAAGCGCGGTGCGCTTCCTGCTCGACCTCCGCCACAGCCATTTCGATCGCTTCGGCGTCGATATCGGCGGCGGGTCCGGGCGCGGGGTCGAGCATGGCGCCATCATCGTCGGCCAGATCGTCGGACAGCAGCGACGGCGCGGTCTTGCGGCGGATCCGGGCGAGCCGCTCGGGCGCGATTTCGACCTCCTCGAACGCCGGTTTGGCTTCGCGCGAAAATTTGGGCAGCCGGCTTTCACCGGGCGCACGGGGTTGGCGGGGCGCGCGCGGCGCGCGCGGCGCGGCCGGCGCGGTGCGCGGACGCCGCAACCACCAGATCGCAAAAGCGATCGCCGCAAAGACCAGCATGGCGCCGGCCAGCGTCAGGGCTGCCGATTGGAGCTGGTTCATGGCGTACCTCCGGATTCGCGCGGTGCCGCACCGTTCCGGCACCGCGTCGGAGCAATTTAGCGCATGGACCTAAACAGTTGGTAAGCGGTGGCGATCAGAGCCAGCCGGCAAGCTCGCGCCGGGCCAGCGCCTCGAGCATCGCCATGCCGGGCGCGCTGGCGTTGAGGCAGGGGAGGTAGGCGAATTGCCGGCCGCCGGCGGCCGCGAACTGCTCCTTGCCGCGAATCGCAAGCTCTTCGAGCGTTTCGAGGCAAT
The DNA here is from genome assembly GCF_035944815.1 of Sphingopyxis sp. Taxonomy (GTDB): domain Bacteria; phylum Pseudomonadota; class Alphaproteobacteria; order Sphingomonadales; family Sphingomonadaceae; genus Sphingopyxis. The sequence continues at coordinate 35,847 of NZ_DASZAU010000003.1, read as the reverse complement.
CGGCCGAAAAGCCGGGAGCGAAGATCGCAACGCTGCGTCCCTCGCGGCCGAGCTCTTCGAGCCGGGCGTCGGTTGCGGGTTCGAGCCATTTGGCGCGGCCGAAACGCGACTGGAACGCGACCTCGATCGGGCGGTCCAGCCTTTCCGCCAGCCGCTGCGCGGTCGACTGGCATTGGTCGTGATAGGGATCGCCGAGCGTTCGGGTGCGTTCGGGCATGCCGTGAAAGCTGGCGAGCAATATATCGGGCGCGAAATCGAGCGCGGCGAGCTCCGCCCGTATCGATGTTTCGAGCGCGTCCAGATAGGCGGCATCGCCATGATAGGGGGGCAGGAAACGCAGTGCGGGCTGATGGCGTAGCGTCGCCAGATGCGCGCCCACCGCGTCGACCACGGTTGCCGTCGTCGCCGCGCAATATTGCGGATAGAGCGGCGCGACGAGGATGCGGTCGCATCCTTCGGCCATCAGCGCGTCGATTGCGGGGCCGATCGCCGGCTTGCCGTACCGCATCGCATAGGCGATGCGCACCGGTCCGCCCAGCGCCGCGCGTAGCGCGTCGGTCTGCGCGCGCGTGATCGCGGCGAGCGGCGATCCGTCGTCGGTCCACACCTGCGCATAGGCATGCGCCGATTTTTTGGGACGCAGCGGCAGGATGACCCCGCGCAGGATCGGTTGCCACAGGATTTGCGGGATTTCGACGACGCGGCGGTCGGAGAGAAATTCGGCGAGGTAGCGCCGCACCGACGGCGCATCGGGCGCGTCGGGGGTGCCGAGGTTGACCAGCAACACGCCGATGGGCGGCGCGTCGCTCATAATGGATGCGCCGACAGCGGCATGCGGCGGATACGGCGTCCGGTTGCGGCGAACATCGCATTGGCGATCGCGGGCGCCACGACCGGAACCGCGATCTCGCCGAGCCCGCCCGGTTCACGGTCGCTGTCGATGAATTCGACCAATATCTGTGGGGTTTGCGACAGGTCGGGCAGCCCGAGCTGGCCAAGTTTGCGCGCGGTGGCGACGCCGCCTTCATAATCGGTGGTCGCGCCGACCGCGGCGGCGAGCCCGAAGATCAGCCCGCCTTCGATCTGCTGGCGTGCGATCGCGGGATTGACCAGCCGCCCGGCGTCGACGACCGCGACCAATTGTTCGACCTGCAAGCCGCGCTCGCTTTGACGCGCGGTCGCCATCAGGGCGATATGGCTGCCGCGCATCGAATGGCACGCCAATCCTTGCGATGTTCCCGACAGGCCGCCTTCCCAGCCGCCGAGACTGGTCGCGGTGAGCAAACAGCGCGCCAGCAGCGGCGCATCGCCCAGCATCGCCATGCGATAGGACAGCGCGTCGGTTCCTGCGCGCGTCGCCATTTCGTCGACGAAACATTCGGTAAAAAAGGCGGTGTAGCTGTCGGCATTGCCGCGCCAGCGTCCGGTGGGCAGGCCGATGTCGGCGGGGCAGTGATCGACCGCGATATGGCGGATCGCATAGCGCGTTGCGGCGCCTTCGACCGCAACTGCGTCGGGACGACCCGCCGCGGCGCGCTGCGCGACGTCTGGCGGCGCATTGTCGAACAGGCGGTCGCGCACTTCGTGATTGGTCGCGGGCACCGCGATGCGCGTGACCAGCGCGTCGATCCCGCCGGCGGCGTTGAGTGTTGCGGTCAGTTTCGCCCGCGCCGGCGCGCGCGGCGGCAGGCGCATGATTTCCTCGGCGCGCGACCAGGCGAGTTGGACCGGGCGCTTGATCTGCAGCGCGATGATCGCCGCCTGCACCGCGACGCTATGGTCGAGGCACGCGTCGAACGATCCCCCCGCCATCATCGGAAACAGGACGACATTGCCCGGTGTCAGGCCCGTGGCGGCAGCGATCGCGTTGCGGCACTGCGCGGGCGCCTGCGTGGCGACCCAGACGCGTAGTCGCGCGCCGTCGGGCGCTGCGGTTGCGGTGCGCGTTTCGATCGGTGCGTGCAGCGCGGGAGCGACCGCATATTCGGCGGCGATTTTTGTCCGGCCCGTCATCGCTTCGGCAACGTCGCCGACGTTCGACATGCGGTAGCCGTCGCCTTTCAGTGCGATTTTCAGCGCCTTGTCGATGCCATCGGTCGACACCGGCGTGCCGTCGGTTTCGAACACCGGGGCGAAGCGGTCCAGCGCCTGGTTTGCCGCCCACCAGTTGCGCGCGACCGTCGCAACCCAGCGATCGTGGGTGACGACATGCAGCAGGCCGGGCGACGCCATGCCCTTTTTCCGGTCGATGGCTTTCAGTCGCGTCGCACCGACCGGGCCCTGACGGATCGCGGCGAACACCATGTCGGGCAGGCGGATATCGCCGGCATAATTGGCCGACCCGTCGATCTTTGCGGGCAGGTCGAGCCGCGTCAGTTCCTTGCCATAGAGCGGATCGGCGCTGCTTGCGCGATAGACGGGCTCGGCCGGCGGTTCGAGCGTGGCGGCAACCGCGGCGACCTCGCCGAAACGCAATTTCTTCTTGCCGAAGGTGACGAAGCCGTCCTGCGTGTCGCACTGTTCCCAGTCGGCGTCCCAGCGCTTGGCCGCCGCCATCATCAGCAGCGCGCGCGCCTGCGCCGCCGCGGCGCGGCACGGCGCCTCGAACATGCGGACCGACGAGCTGTTGGCGGTGAGCATCACCGCGTGGCGCACCGCCCATTCGCGGCGCGCCCAGCTGCGCACGTCGGACACGAAATCGGGAACGCCCGATCGCGGGGTAAAGACCGCGCTGTCTTCGTCGATCAGCAGCGTGTTGGTGTAGAGCGGGTTGATCGGCGCGGTTTCGACCGCGATCGTCCGCCAGTCGGCGCCGAGTTCGTCGGCCATGATCTGCGGCAGCAGCGTCGTCACGCCCTGTCCCATCTCGCACTGCGGGACGATCGCGCTGATATGCCCGTCGTCGCCGATCTTCAGAAAGGCGTTGAAGACATGTTCGTCGGGCGCGGCGGTCAGGTTCGGCCGATAGTCGCGCGGCCACAGGCTCCACGCGATCGCGAGTCCCCCCGCCGCGGTCGCGCCGACGAGCAGCGACCGCCGGCTGACGTGCGGCAGGCGCGATCTGTTTTTCCCCACTGTGTCGCGAATGCCGGCCATGCCCGCCGCTGATAGTCAGCGGCGCGAATCGGCGCAAAGAAAATCGCGCTTTCGTGTCAGGCAGGATGGGCGGCTATTTCTCGGACAGGGCAAAGTCGACGCGGACGGAAACCTGCGATTCGCTGACGCCGGGATTGAAGGGCGGCGCCGCCGCGACCGTTTGGGGGGCAACCCGGTTCGCGGCGTCCATCTCATAATAGGGCATCGGCGGCGAACCGTCGCCGCCATCCCGGATCGTCAGCACCCGGTCGATCTTCAGCCCGGCGGCGCCGGCATAGGCGTCGGCGCGCGCACGGGCGGCGCGATAGGCAGCGGCGTAGGCCGATTTGGTCGCCGCCTCCTGATCGGACACGCGCAGCGTCGGGCCCGACAGGACGTTCGCGCCAGCCTCTGTTGTCGCCGCGACCGCTTCGCCCGCCTTGTCGACCGCGCGCATCCGCACTTCGACCTGGTTGACCGCTTCATATTTGCCCTTGTTGGCGCCCCAGTCGATCCGGTTCACCGTCAGCTGGCGGGTCTGGAGATCCTTGGCGGCGACGCCGAAGGCCTTCAGCGCCTCGGTCACCTTGGTCATCGTTTCGTTGTTCTTCTGCGTGGCGGCTTCGGCCGAGGCGGCGATCGTGCTTACGCCCGCGGTAAAGCGCGCCTCGTCGGGCCGCGTTTCCGACCGACCGGTCGCCGAGACCGACAGCAGGGTCTCGTCATGCCCGACGCCGCGCGGGTCGGGGGCCTTTTCGCTGCACGCGCCCAGCGCAAGCAGCGGGAACAGCATAAGGGTCTGGATGCGCATGAACTTTTCTCCCGTCATGGCTGTCCAGCGTATGACGGGCGCGGCGGTTCCCTACCAGCCCCAGGGCGCGGGCGGCGGTGCCACCGGCTTGGCATAATCGAACGCCACGCGGAAATGCCGCCCCTGACGGTCGAGGCCATAGGTAAAGCCCGCATCGGTCGTTTCGACCGACCAGATATTGGTCGTCGAAACGCCGCGACCGGTGCGTTCGAACATCGCGATCGATTCGGCGTCGACCGGGAAGGTCTGCCGCGTCGGGCTGCCCATGCCCACGGTATCGCCGCCATAGAGGGTGACGTCGTCGGACGCGCCGTCGGCGTGGCGGTGATCGTGCTTGAGCCGCAGGCCGGTGGTCGTCCGGCTGACGATCCATGTCCGCGACCGGTCCCAGCCGCCATCGGGGCCGAGCCCGTCGATATGGAAAGGGATTTCGATGCGGTCGGGGGTGCAGTGGCGGATGTGCATCACCATCGCCTTGCCGCGCATGTCGGCGTCGGCCTCCTGATCGCTCGCGAGTTTGCCGGCGTAAGCTTTGCCGCATCGTGCCGAGAGCGCGGCGAAAAAATCGTCCTGCGGCGTGGCGGCATTGGGCGTCGTCGCGCAACCCGCGAGCAGGCTCATGGCGAGCAGCGACAGGGCGGCCCTCATTTGAGCAGGCCGAGGCGGGGGATTTCGATCTTGGGGCAACGGTCCATGACCACGGTCAGTCCCGCCGTCTCGGCGCGTTTCGCCGCGGCTTCGTCGATGACCCCGATCTGCAACCACACCGCTTTCGCGCCATGCACGATCGCTTCGTCGACCGCGGCGCCCGCGTCGGCGCTGTTGCGGAAGATATCGACGATTTCGGCAGGCGGTTCGACATCGGCGAGCGTCGCGACGACGGGGGCACCGTGGATCGTCTTGCCCGCATGGCCGGGGTTCACCGCGATCACGTCGTGGCCCTGCGCGACGAGGAAGGCGAGCACACCGTTCGACGGCCGCGCGGCATTGGGCGACGCGCCCACCACCGCGATGCGGCGTTTTTGCCCGAGCAGTTCGCGAATCGCCCCTTCGTCGTTGATCGCCATCATTTGCCCTTTCGTGCCTGCAGCCAACCGGCGACCTTCGCCGCTATCGCGTGGAATGGTTCGCCGGCGGGATCGGTTCCCGCCGCCGGCGGCACGCCGCCGTCGCTCGCGAGGCGGATGCCCATCGACAGCGGCACGCGGCCGAGGAAATCGAGCCCCATCACCTTCGCCGCGGCTTCGGCGCCGCCGCTGCCGAACGGATCGCTCACCTCGCCGCAATGCGGGCAGGTATAGCCCGCCATATTCTCGACCAGCCCGATGATCGGCACATCGGCCTGTTCGAACAGGCTGATCGCGCGCGTCGCGTCCATCAGCGCGAGGTCTTGCGGGGTCGAGACGATGACGGCGCCTGCGGGCTTGTGCTTCTGGATCATCGTCAGTTGGACGTCGCCGGTACCGGGCGGCAGGTCGACGACGAGCGTGTCGATGTCGCCCCAGCTTGCGTCGACCAGCTGTTCGAGCGCGCGTCCCGCCATTGGACCGCGCCAGGCGATCGCCTGTCCGGGCGCCGCGATCTGGCCGGTCGACAGCATCGGGACGCCATAGGCGCTCTGGACGGGAGCGAGCTTCGATCCGCGCGCTTCGGGCTTCACATTTTCGCTGTCCATCAGCCGGGGCTGCGAGGGGCCATAGATGTCGGCGTCGACCAGCCCCACCTTCACGCCGAGGCGGCGGAGGGCAACCGCGAGGTTGGCGGCCAGCGTCGATTTGCCGACGCCGCCCTTGCCGCTGCCGACTGCGATAATCGTCATCGCCTTTTTCTCGGCGGTCATCGCGATGCGGACTTCGCGCACGCCGGGTTCGGCGAGCAGGCCGGCGCGGAGTTTGTCTTCGAGCGGCTTGCGCTCCTCGACGGCCAGCCCCGACACGTCGAGCACCACCGCGAGCAAGCCCGAATCGTCGAGTAGGCGGAGGCCCGATGTGCGCCCTCCGGCAAGGTCGGCGGCGGCGGCGGTCAGGCGGGCGATGTCGGCGCTTGGTTCGGTCATGTCCCGGCCAGATAGGCATGATCGGGGCGTTTGCCAGCCATTTTCGCGCGCACCCCCTGTTAATCGCGCCCGCCGCCCCTATAAAAGCAGGATGAGCAACGAAAATGACGGAAGCATGGCTGGCCGCGGTCCGGGGGGATTGCGGCGATTTTTCGGGTCGATCACCCAGATGGCGAACAGCCCGTGGGGCAGCGGCCCCGGCAAGGACGACGATGGCAAGGGCGACAAGCGCTCCGGCCCGCGCAACCCGTGGGTGACCCCCGATCCGGTCGATCAGCGGCGCGCGCAAAAGCCGCGCGGCCCTTCGGCGCTCGACGAACTGCTGCGCAAGGGACGCGGCGGCTTCGGCGGCGGCGGATCGGGCGGCGGCAGCCAGTTCAATTTCGGCGATTCGGCAAAGCTCTGGAAATGGGCGATCATTGCGATCGTCGTCGTCTGGATCCTCTTCTCCTCCTTCCATATCGTGCCGCCCGAAAAGGAAGGCGTGGTGACGCGTCTCGGCAGCTATTCGCGCACCGTCGGCCCCGGCGTGAAATTGACCTGGCCCGCGCCGGTCGAACGGATCCGCCTGGAAGACGTGCGCGCGATCCGCACCATGCCGATCGGGTCGCCGAACGCGACCGACGAGAATTTCGTGCTGACGCGCGACCAGAGCCTCGTCGACCTCGCCTATGAGGTTCGCTGGTCGGTGCGCGATCCCGAGCTTTTCTTCTTCCAGCTCGCCGACCCCGAAGGCACGATCCGCGAGGTTGCCGAAACCTCGATGCGCGCAACGGTCGCCAATTTCGACCTCGTGCAGGCGATCGGTCCGGGGCGCGTCGAGATCGAGGCACAGGTGCAGCAGCGCATGCAGGCGCTGCTCAACGAATATCGTTCGGGCGTCGCGATCCAGGGCATCGCGATCCGCCAGGCCGACCCGCCGAGCGAGGTCGACGAAGCGTTCAAGGCCGTGACCGCCGCGCAGCAGCAGCGCGAATCGGCGATCAACGAGGCGCGCGCCTATGAGGCGCAGGTGCTCGAAGGCGCGCGCGGCCAGACCGCGGCGTTCGACAAAATCTATGAGCAATATAAACTGTCGCCGCAGGTCACGCGCCAGCGGCTCTATTATGAAACGATGGAGGCAGTGCTGTCCAACGTCGACAAGACGATCGTCGAGGCGCGCGGGGTGACCCCCTATCTGCCGCTGAACGAGGTGCAGAAGCGGGTCAAGGCGCCCGAAGCCGTGACGAAGGGAGGCGAATGATGTTCAGTTCGCTGTTCCAGAATCCGGTGCGGCTGCTCGTCGCGGTCGTCGCCGTCCTCGTCATCCTGTCGCAATCGCTGGCGATCGTGCCCGAAGACAAGCAGGCGCTGATCCTGCGTTTCGGTGAGATCGAGCGCACCGTGAACCGCTACAAGCCGAACGAGGATTTCGGGCGATCGGGCGCGGGTCTTGTGCTGCGCGCGCCGTTCACCGACAGCATCCAGTTCATCGACAAGCGCGTTCTCGGCGTGAACATGGAGCGGCAGCAGGTGCTGTCGACCGATCAGCAGCGGCTGCAGGTCGACGCCTTCGCGCGCTTCCGCATCACCAACCCGGTGCGCATGTACACCGCGATCCGCACCGAAGAGCGGTTGCAGCAGCAGCTGGCGACGATCCTAGGTTCGTCGCTGCGCAACGAACTGGGCAAGCGTCCCTTCGCGACCCTGTTGTCGCCCGAGCGCGGCGCGGTGATGGACAATATCCAGGTCGCGCTCAATCGCGAGGCGAACAAATATGGCGCCGAGGTGATCGACGTGCGGATCAAGCGCGCCGACCTCCCCGAGGGTGAGACGCTGCAGCTCGCGTTCAACCGCATGCGCACCGCGCGCCAGCAGGTCGCGACCGCGATCCGGGCCGAAGGGCAGAAGGAAGCGCAGATCATCCGCGGCGCGGCCGACGGCGAGGCCGCGCGCATCTATGCCGAAAGCTATGGCAAGGACCCCGAATTCTATGATTTCTACCGTGCGATGCAGAGCTATCGGCAGACCTTCCTCGGTGAAAACAACCAGGGCGGCACGTCGGTCATCCTGTCGGCGGACAATGAATATCTGAAGCGTTTCCGCGGCAACTGACGGCCGGATGGCGGGCGAGGGGCCCCATGAACGGAACCTTTAGGGCCCGTTCATGTTCAATCGCCGTTCAGCCAGTCGGCCGCAGACCGCCGCAGCCGGGGTAAGTTGAGTTTTTCAAGAACGAAGAGGATTTCCGATCGTGCGTTATGTTTATGGCATCACTTCGGCCTTGCTGGCGGGTGGCACCGCGCTGGCGCTGGTCACCCAGTCCCCCGTCGGCGCGCAGGTCGCGCAGAACGAGCAGAGCGAAATCGCCAAGGTCGTTCCGCGTTCGGGTGCGCCCGAAAGCTTCGCCGACCTCGTCGAACAGCTGCAGCCCGCGGTGGTCAATATCTCGACCAAGCAGGAAGTGACGCTCGGCGTTCGCCTCAACCCCTTCGCCGGCACGCGCGAGCCGATCACGCAGGAGCAGCAGGGCGGCGGTTCGGGCTTCCTGATCTCGGCCGACGGCTATATCGTCACCAACAATCACGTCATTTCGGGCGGCCCGCGCGGCGAGGCCGTCAATCAGGTGACGGTGACGCTCACCAACCAGAAGGAATATAAGGCGACGATCGTCGGCCGCGACGTCGCGTCCGACCTCGCGCTGCTCAAGATCGACGCGACCGGGCTCCCCTTCGTGAAATTCGCCGACAGCAGCACCGCGCGCGTCGGCGACTGGGTGGTGGCGATCGGCAACCCGCTCGGCCTCGGTTCGACCGTCACCGCGGGCATCATCTCGGCGGTGCAGCGCAACCTCGGCAGCGGCGGTGCCTATGACCGCTACATCCAGACCGATACCGCGATCAACCGCGGCAACTCGGGCGGTCCGCTGTTCGACCTGCAGGGCAATGTCGTCGGCATCAACAATATGCTGATCTCGCCCGTCGGTGCGAACATCGGCGTCAATTTCGCGATTCCCGCCGATGCGGCGATCCCCGTGATCAATTCGTTGCGTTCGGGCGAAAAGATCCAGCGCGGCTATCTCGGCATCGGCATCGCGCCGGTCGACGAGGATCTGGCGGCGGCGCTCGGCCTGCCCAAGGATCGCGGCGAGTTCGTCCAGCGCGTCGAGGAAAATCAGGCCGCGGCGAAGGCCGGGCTGAAGCGCGGCGACGTCGTGACCAAGGTCAACGGCAAGGAAGTCACGCCGCAGCAGACGCTGTCGTACATCGTATCGAACACCAAGCCCGGCACGCGTATCCCGCTCGAAATCATCCGCGACGGCAAGCCGATGACGATCCAGGCGGTCGTCGGCACGCGTCCGCCCGAGGAAGAACTGGCGGGCAATAATTTCGACCCCGAAGCCGAACAGACCGAACCCGAGGATCCGACGGGTGCCGCCGACAAGGCGATCCAGGACGAACTCGGCCTCGCGGTGCAGGTGGTGACGCCCGACATCGCGCGCGCCGTCGGCGTCGACGCGGGGACCAAGGGCCTTGTCATCGGCGCGGCCTCGGCGAACAGCGACGCCGGCCGCAAGGGCCTGCGCCGCGGCGACGTCATCCTCAGCGCCAATCGCGTGCCGGTGACGACGAGCGATGCGCTCGCCAAGGCAGTCGCCGACGCGAAAAAGGCGGGCCGCGACGCGGTGCTGCTCGAAATCCTGCGTCGCGGCGGTCCTTCGGCCTTCATCGCGGTTCGCGTGAAATAGGCCCGGCTATACGCTGGCTGAAAGGGGCGCCGCGACCTTCGGGTCCGGCGCCCTTTTTGTTGCGCCGACCGCTCGATGTTCATATTATGTTCGCATAATGTCGAGTCGGGAGAATGATGATGATTGGCTATGTGACGCTGGGAACGAAGGATATCGCCAAGGCCGCGGTCTTTTACGACGCGATCGCCGCCGAGCTCGAAACGCCGCGGATGATGGAGTATGAGACTTTCATCGCGTGGGGCAAACCCGACGGCGGCGCGGGCATCGGCATCACCAAGCCGTTCGACGGCAATGTCGCAACCGTCGGCAATGGCGTGATGGTCGCGCTGCAGGCGAAGGACAAGGAACAGGTCCATCGCCTCCACGACATCGCACTCGCCAACGGCGGCAGCTGCGAAGGCCCTCCGGGACCGCGCGGCGAGGGTTTCTACGCCGGATATTTCCGCGACCCCGACGGCAACAAGCTCAACGCCTTCATCATGGGATGACGCTTGGCAGCGCTGCGCAGCCGCTCTAACCTGCTCTTCTCTTTTTGACTGGAGGACAGTGGGTGAGCGACGGCAGCACGGCGAGCGAAATCTATATCGGCCTTGGCGGGGGTGGTGCGGCGGACGGTCCGCGCCAGTCGCTTGTGCTCAAGCGGGCGAACCGGCACGGGTTGATCGCGGGCGCGACCGGCACCGGCAAGACGGTGACGCTGCAGGGCCTCGCCGAGGGCTTCTCGGCGGTCGGCGTCCCGGTGTTCGTCGCCGACGTGAAGGGCGACCTTGCCGGCATGGCGATGGCGGGCAGCCCGACGTCGAAGATGCACGAGATTTTCGCCGCGCGCGCGGCCGAGATCGGCGACAGCGAGTGGGCCTATCGCGACAATCCCGTCATCTTCTGGGACCTGTTCGGCGAGCAGGGGCACCCGATTCGCACGACGATTTCGGAAATGGGTCCGCTGCTGCTCGCGCGATTGATGGGCCTCAACGAAGTGCAGGAAGGCGTGCTCGCGATCGCGTTCCGCGTGGCCGACGAACAGAATCTGCTGCTCCTCGATCTCGGCGACCTGCAGGCGATGCTCGCCTGGTGCGCCGAAAATGCCGACGAACTGACGACAAAATATGGCAATGTGTCGAAAGCCACGGTGGGCACGATCCAGCGCCAGCTGCTGACGCTCGAAACGCAGGGCGGCGATCATTTCTTTGGTGAGCCCGCGCTCGACATCCAGGACATGATCCGGACGGACGAAAACGGGCGCGGTTACGTCAACATCCTCGCCGCCGACAAGCTGATGGCGAGCCCGAAGCTCTATGCGACCTTCCTCCTCTGGCTGCTGTCCGAAATGTTCGAGACGCTTCCGGAGGTCGGCGATCCCGACAAGCCGAAGCTCGTCTTTTTCTTCGACGAGGCGCATCTGCTGTTCGACGACGCGCCCCCCGCGCTTGCCGAGAAGATCGAACAGGTCGTGCGCCTGATTCGTTCGAAGGGTGTCGGCGTCTATTTCGTGACGCAGAATCCGATCGATATTCCCGAAGATGTCGCGGGCCAGCTCGGCAACCGCGTCCAGCATGCGCTGCGTGCCTTCACTCCGCGCGACCAGAAAGCGGTGAAGGCGGCCGCCGAAACCTTCCGCCCCAATCCCAAGGTCGATGTCGTGCGCGAAATCACCGAGCTGAAAGTCGGCGAGGCGCTGGTATCGCTGCTGATGGCCGACGGCGCGCCGTCGCCGGTCGAACGGACGCTGATCAAGCCGCCCCGCTCGCGCGCCGGGCCGCTCGACGCCAAGGAGCGCGCGATCATCAAGTCGATCTCGCCGGTCGCCGACAAATATGACACGGCGGTCGACCGCGAGAGCGCCGAGGAATTGCTCGCCGCCAAGGCCGAGCAGGCGCAAGCGGCCGCGGTCGAGGCCAAGGCGCAGGAAGAGGCCGACAAGCAGGCCGCCATCGCCGCGAAGGAAGAGGCCAAGCGCAAGGCGGCCGAAGAGAAGGAGCGGCTGCGCCTTGAAAAGGTGGCGGCGCGCGAAGCTGCGAAGCCGTCGATGGCCGACAAGATGATCCAGTCGGCGGCGCGCTCGGCGGCGACGAGCCTCGGCCGGCAGGTCGCGGGCAAGTTCGGCGGCCAGCTGATGCGCGGCATTTTGGGCAGCCTGTTCAAATGACCGCCGAATGAATCGGGCGGGCGCCGCGGCGATGGAGGCGAGCCTTGCCGCCGTCGCGGACGCGGGCGTCGATATCCGTCACGCGCTGTTCGACCGTTTCTTCGTGGCCTATCCCGACCGGCGCGCGAGCTTCATGGTCGTCGACGCCTCATCGGTGCGGATGACCGACGAGACGCTGCAAATGATGCTCGGGCTGGCGAAGAGCGAGAGTTGGGTGTGGCCGCTCGTCACCGAACTCGTCCACACGCACCGCGCCTATGGCCCTTTGCCGATCGGCGAATATGACGCTTTCATCGACATGACCGTAGCCGAACTTGGGTCGGCTGCCGGGGCAGCGTGGACGCCGGAATGTGCCGAAAGCTGGGCCGAACAGGCCGAAGCGCTGAAGGCGATGATCCGGCGTGCGCGCGCCGAATGGCAGGCGGCGCTGCCCGACCCGGTGACCGCCATCTGATCGGTTTCCTTTTGCCACTCGACTCGCGCGCCGAGTTGCGGCAGCTTCGTGGCCAATGACAAAACCGATATTGCCCGGAGAGGTAGCCGCCGCCGTCGTCGACCCCGTCGCATACGGCCAATGGGACCCGCTGCACGACCAGCTTGCCTGGGCGCGCGCGAACGCGCCGCTTGCGGTTGCCGAGAATCACGATCACGACCCCTTCTGGCTCGTCACGCGCCATGCCGATATCATGGCGATCAGCCGCGATCCGCAACGTTTCGCGAGCGGCATCCGCCCGACGGTGCTCACGAACCGCGACGGCGAGGCGCTGGCGCGGGCGGCCACGCCGAACAACGACGGACATCTCATCCGCTCGCTGGTGCAGATGGATGCGCCCGATCATATGAAATATCGCCTGCTCACCCAGAGCTGGTTCATGCCCAAGAATCTGAAGATCGTCGAAGACCGTATTCGCCAGCTGGCGCGCGAGACGGTCGATCATATGCTCGAAGCCGGCGGCGAGACCGACTTCGCGCGCGACGTCGCCGCGCATTATCCGCTCCGCGTTATCATGGACATCTTGGGCGTCCCGCCGGAGGATGAGCCGCGGATGCTGATGCTGACGCAGCAATTATTCGGTCCGACCGATCCCGAACTGAACCGGAGCAGGGAAGCGATCACCAGCGCCGAGCAGGCGATCGCAATGCTCAACTATGTCATTGCCGATTTCGAAAATTATTTCGGCGCGCTGACCGCCGACCGCCGCGCCAATCCGCGCGAGGATATTGCGACGGTGATCGCGAATGCGATGGTCGGCGGCGAACAGATCCCGGACCGCGAACTTGCGGGCTATTATATGATCATCGCGACCGCTGGGCACGACACGACGAGCGCCTCGACCGCGGGCGCGATCATGGAACTCGCGAAGAACCCGGCGCTGTTCGAGCGTTTCCGTGCTGCTGACAGCGACAAGGCGGGGCTGATCGAGGAGGCGATCCGCTGGACGACGCCGGTCCAGCATTTCATGCGCAGCGCGAAAGAGGATGTCGAGATCGGCGGTCAGACGATCCGCGCGGGCGACTGGCTGATGCTGAACTATGTCTCGGGCAACCGCGACGAGGGCGTGTTCGGCGATCCTTTCGCCTTTGACCCCGATCGTGAAAAGAATCAGCAGATCGCCTTCGGCTTCGGTGCGCATGTCTGCCTCGGCCAGCATCTCGCGCGCATGGAAATGCGCATATTGATGGAAGAATTGCTGCCGCGGCTGGCGAGTCTCGAGCTGGCTGGCGAGCCGGCGCGGGTCGAATCGGTATTCGTCGGCGGGCTGAAACGCCTGCCGATTCGCTTCAGGGCAAGCTGAGCCGACGGATCCTGCCGGTCGGACCGAGGGAACATAGCGCCTGCCATGCGCGTTTCCTTCCGACTGCAAAAAAAGGATTCTGCCATGTCTCTCCTCAAAAAGGCCGCGATTTCGCTCGCGGCGACGTCGATGCTTGTGTCGCCGGTGGTGGCTGCGGCTGCCCCTGCCTTGGACGCGCGGACGGTAAGCAGCACCGATGGTGCCAGCGAACTGGAAGGCGCGAGCTGGGTTGCGATTGCTCTTGCACTCGCGATTGTTGCCGGCGGGATCTGGCTGGTCGTCGACGATAACGACGATTCGCCGGTCAGTCCCTAAGGGACGGCCCGGCAGGCTGGTGGTCGCCTAGATCCTCTCGGCCGGGAAAAAGCGCGCAACGACCTCGCTCGCCAGCCGGGCGGGGCGCAGCGTTTGCGCGTCGATGCAGCACCAGCTCGATTTCACCTCCGCGAGCACATCCTCGCCGCGTTTGATGATGGTTTCATAAAAGGCGCGCGCCCCCTGCACTTTTTCGAGGATCACGGTCGCAATGACCTGATCGTCGAGGAAGGCGGGGCGGCGGTATGTGATCTCGTGCTTGAGCGCGACCCACAGATGCGCGGCGACCGCGTCGGGTGGCGCGATGTGGCGCCAATGCGACAACACGGCTTCCTGCACCCAGCTCAGATAATGGGCGTTGTTCACATGACCCATGAAATCGATCTGGTCGGCGCCAACGGCGATGGCATGGTCGTGCGGAAGCGAGGCTGCGGTCATATCGTTGACACTAATGTCAACAGATGGTGACGGAAAGATGAAATCGCTCCGGGCATTGGCCGAAAAAGTTTAGCCGCGCCCGCGGTACGGCGCCACGCCTTGGTCGGGGAGCCACAGGCCCGTGGGCGGCGCGCTCGACTGCCAGAAAACATCGATCGGAATCCCGCCGCGCGGATACCAATATCCGCCGATGCGCAGCCAGCGCGGCTGCATTTCGTCAAACAGGCGGCGGCCGATACCGACGGTGCAGTCCTCGTGGAAGCCCGCATGGTTGCGGAAAGAGCCAAGAAACAGCTTCAGGCTCTTCGATTCGACGATCGTTTCGCCCGGCGCGTAGTCGATCACCAGATGCGCGAAATCGGGCTGGCCGGTCACGGGGCAGAGCGAGGTAAATTCGGGCGCCGCGAAGCGGACGAGATAAAGTTCCCCGGCGCGCGGGTTGGGGACATAATCGAGAACCGCAACCTCGGGCGCGGCAGGAAGTTCGCTCGACTGGCCGAGATGTTTCGGCGCGAGCGGCGGATGGCTGGAATCACTCATGGAAACCGTCTAGTGCGCAGCGCGGCCGATGTCACCGCCGACATGCGGCATCGGCGGGGTTCAGCGCCAATTCACCGGCGCAAGGCCAATCGGAATAATTCGGGATCGCGGAAACAGAATGACGAATAGCAAGAAGGGGCAGGGAGACTGGACGGTGCGATTGCCGTTGGTCGCGCTTGCGCTGACAAGTTGCGCCGCCGTACCTGCCTGGTCGCAGGAAAACGGAAACCCGGCCCCCGCGCCGTCGTCGTCGCGCCCGATCGATTTCCGCCTGCCGCCCGCCAACGACGGTCGCACGCCCGGCGTACAGGGACCCGCCGACAATGGTTTGCCGCCCGTCGGACCGGGCGAGCGGCTTGGGCCGCAACCGACGCCTGCACCGGCTCCCGCACCGCCGCGCGTGACGCCGACGCAGCCCGCGACCACGACGCCGTCCACCGCGACCCCGGCCCCGGCGCCTACGCGGCGCGATACGCCGGCCTCGACTTCGACGCGTGCGGCACCCGCCACCGATGCTGCCACCAGCGCGCAACCGGCGATAACGGACAGCCCGGCCCTGCCGCCGCTCGACGGCACCGCGCCCACTGCCGTGCAGTCGGTCGATACGACGGCGCCGGCACCCGACGACTCGCCCGCGCCGGCCGCGCCGACGGCCAGCGGTGCGAGCGGAGGAACGCCGCTTTGGGCTTGGCTGCTCGCGGCGCTAGCCGCGGTCGGCGCCGGCCTCTGGTACTGGCGCCGCCGCGCCGTGCCGGCCGGTCCAGCGATCGAGGAGACCGAAAAGGTCCCACCGCATACGCCTGCGCCGCGTGCGGCCGCTCCCGCGGCCAGAAGCAGCGTGCCGCCACCTGCGCCGCAGCCCGACCCCGCTCCGTCTCCGCCAATCCGCCGCGACGAGCCGCGTCCCGCATCGCCGCTCGTCACCCGCGTCGCGGGCGAAAAGCGCGCGATCGTCGGCATGGCGCTCGAGGTGCAGAGCATCCGCGTCGTGTCCGACCATGTCGCGGTCGGTTTCACGCTCCACCTGCTGAACCAGGGCACATTGCCCGCGACGGGACTGATGGTCCGCATCGCGCTCAATCAGGGTTCGGCGATGCCCGAGCCGGTGCTGGCGCGCTTCTTCGACGGTGCGGGGGGCAGCGTGCTGCGCGACGACATGATGCTGGCGGTGGGCGCGGGCGAGGACCTGTCGACCGAGGTGATGCTCCCGCGTGCCGCGATCGAGCCGCTGGTGATCGGCGGCAAGCCCATGCTGATCCCGGTGATGGCGTTCGACGTGACCTATCATTGGGACGGCGAAGGCGAAGCCTTCGGCCAGAATGCGGGCAGCTTCGTGCTCGGCCGCGAACAGGGTAGCAGTGGCAGCGAAAAGCTCGCCCCGCTGCCGCTCGATCGCCCGTCCTATACAGTCGACAATCCCGGCGCGCGTGCGACGGCGGTCAAGCGCGCGCAGTAGCTGGCCCAAAAGGGCACGCTTTTTTGTTGCGGTGCAGCATCGGCTGGGGCAGGACTGACCGCGCTTGAAAAAGCGCAGGTGGGGGCATAGGCTGACTATTCCCCGGAAAGATAAAGAGCCACAGCAGGATGGCCGGGCGAGGGACAGGCAAACAGGTTCCCGATCGGTCGCAACAGGAGCATGACATGGACGCCTTGGTCTCAACCGACTGGCTGGAACGCGAACTGGGGGCATCGGACCTGCGGGTCGTCGATGCGACGAAATTTCTGGCCGACGAAGGCCGTGACGCGCGTGCCGAATATGAGGCGGGGCACATCCCCGGAGCGGTCTTCATGGACCTCGCCGAACTGACCGATGCGTCTTCCGACATCGAAAATATGGCGCCGCCCGCCGAGAAGTTCGCGAGCCGTATGCAGTCGCTCGGCCTTGGTGACGGCAGCCGCGTCGTGCTCTACGACGACAGCCCGCTGAAGAGCGCCGCGCGCGCTTGGTGGCTGCTCAAATTGTTCGGCGCGCACGATGTCGCATTGCTCGATGGCGGCCTCGCCAAGTGGAAGGCCGAAGGCCGCGCGCTCGAAATGGGAAAGCAGACGCTGCGCCACCGCCACTTCACCGTCTGGCGCGACGCGAAGGCAGTGCGGACCAAGGACCAGATGCTCGCGAACGTCGCCAGCGGCGCCGAACAGGTCGTCGATGCGCGCTCGGCCGCGCGGTTTACCGGCGAGGAACGCGATCCGCGCCCGGGTCTCGCGCCCGGCCACATCCCGAACTCGCGCAGCCTGCCGTTCGGGCAGCTGTTCAACGCCGACGGCACCTGGAAACAGGGCGACGACCTGAAGGCGGCATTCGACGCGGCGGGTATCGATCTCGACAAGCCGCTGGTGACGACGTGCGGCAGCGGCATGACCGCGACGGTCGTGGCCTTCGGCGCGCACCTGCTCGGCAAGGACGATGTTGCGGTGTACGACGGCAGCTGGACCGAATGGGGTGCCGACCCGGCGACGCCCAAGGCGACCGGCGCCGCCTGACGCATTGTTCCCGCTGGGCAGCCTGTTTGCGTGCCGCTGGCTTTTGGCGGGCGGCACGCTAACAAGACGGGCATGAGCAGCAGCGACGACAAGACTCTCCGCCCCGCGACCAAACTCGTGCAGGGCGGACGCCGGCCCGAATGGACCGGCGATCCCCGGCTCGGCGGGAGTGTCGTCAACCCGCCGGTCTGGCGCGCCTCGACGATCCTCTACGACAATATCGCCGACCTGAAGGCACGCGGCCACGCGACGCACGACAAGCTTTATTACGGCCGCCGCGGCACGCCGACGGTGTGGGCGCTCGCCGATGCGCTGACCGACCTCGAGCCGGGCGCCGAGGGGACCTTGCTCTATCCGTCGGGCGTCGCGGCGATCTCTGCAGGGCTGCTGGCGCTGCTTTCGCCCGGCGATCACCTGCTGATGGTCGACAGTGCCTATGAACCGACCCGCAGTTTCTGCAATGGCATGCTGGCGCGGTTCGGTGTCACGACGACCTATTATGATCCCGCGATCGGTGCGGATATCGCCGACCTGATCACACCGCAGACGCGGCTGATCTTCCTCGAATCGCCGGGCAGCCTGACCTTCGAGGTGCAGGACATCCCGGCGATCGTCGCGGTTGCGCGCGAACGCGGCGTGCTCACGATGCTCGACAATACCTGGGCGACGCCGCTGCTCTTCCCCGCGCTGGCGATGGGCGTCGACGTCACGGCGATGAGCCTCACCAAATATGTCGGCGGGCACAGCGACGCGATGATGGGATCGCTCACCGCGCCGAAGGCGATCTGGCCGCGGCTGCGGAGCGCGGCTTACCAGCTCGGCCTGTCGGTTTCGCCCGACGACTGCGCGCTGATGCTGCGCGGCCTGCGCACGCTCGACGTCCGGCTCGCGCGACATGGCGACAGCGCGCTGGCGGTCGCGCACTGGCTCGCGGCGCGGCCCGAGGTCGGCCGCGTGCTTCATCCCGCGCTGCCGGGCGACCCGGGGCATGGGCTGTGGAGCCGCGATTTTAGCGGCGCGAGCGGTTTGTTCGGCTTTACGCTCAAGGGCAGCGATGACGCCGGCCGGGCACGTTTCATCGAAGCGCTGTCGCTGTTCGGGATCGGTTTCAGCTGGGGCGGCTATGAAAGTCTCGTCGTCCCGAGCAACCCGGCGGACATCCGGACCGCGACGAAATGGTCCGACCCCGATCCTTTGGTCCGCCTGTCGATCGGGCTCGAGGATGTGGCCGACCTGACCGCCGATCTCGACCGGGGGTTCGCCGCCCTATGACCATGCGCAGCGGCCTTCGCGAGGGAATCGACGGGACGGTTGCCGCGATGAAGGCGATCGGGCTCGACGTCGGCGCCTACCGGCTCTCGCTCTACAGCATCTTCTCGACGATCATTGTCGCGGTCCTGCTCTATATCGCGGTCAAGCTGGCGCTGCGCGCGATCAAATGGCTGCTTCGCCGCAACACCCATATCGACCAGACGCAGCGGCTGCTGACCGAAAAACTGATAGCGATCGCCCTTTTCACGCTCGCGCTGCTCTTCGGCATCGACCTGCTCGGCATCGACCTGACTGCGCTGGCGGTCTTTTCGGGCGCCGCCGGCCTGGCGATCGGTTTCGGGCTGCAAAAGACCGTCGGCAACCTGATCGCGGGGATCATCCTGCTGATGGACCGGTCGATCAAGCCGGGCGACATCATCGTCGTCGGCGACGGCAGTTCGATGGGCGGATCGGCGCTGCCGGGCGGGGTTCCCAATGTCGGCCGTGTCGCGAAGATCGGGGTGCGTGCGGTCAACGTCATCACGCGCGACGGCAAGAAGCATCTCATCCCGAACGAATTGCTGATGACCCAGCCGGTCGAGAACTGGAGCTATGCAAGCCCCGAGGTGCGCGTGCGGATGCGCATTCCGGTCCCCTATGATGCCGACCTGCGGCTCGCGCAGCGCCTGATCGTCGAAACCGCCGAGGCCAATCCGCGCATTTTGAACGAGCCTGAACCGGCGGTGTGGATCACTGCATTCGGGGAGCGTGCGGTGGATCACGAGCTGCGTTACTGGATATCCGATCCCGAGGCGGGGCTCGGCAATATCCAGGGCGAGGTCTTCCTCGGCATCTGGGACCGGTTCAAGGAAGCCGGAATCCGCATTCCCTATCCGCGTACCGATGTGCGGATGCTGGCGGCGCCGGACGAGGGCCCGGCGCCCGCCAAGGTGGATTAGAAACCGACCTTCTTCGCGCGTTCGATGCACTCGACGATGATGCTTTTGGCTTCGTCGACATCGCCCCACCCATTGAGCTTGGCCCATTTGCCGGGTTCGAGATCCTTATAATGGGTGAAGAAATGCTCGATCTGCTGCAGCACGATTTCGGGCATGTCCTTGTAGGTCGAGACCTTGTCATAATAGGGGAAGGTCTTGTTGACGGGGACGCACAGCAGCTTTTCGTCGCCGCCGGCATCGTCGACCATCTTGAGCACGCCGATCGGGCGGCATTTCACCACCGCGCCCGCGACGATCGGCGAACGCGCGACGACGAGGGCGTCGAGCGGATCGCCGTCCTCGCCCAGCGTGTGCGGCACGAAACCATAATTGGCGGGATAGCGCATCGGCGTGTGCAGGAAACGGTCGACGAAGAGGGCGCCCGATGCCTTGTCGAATTCATATTTCACCGGCTCGCCGCCGATCGGAACTTCGATCAGGACGTTGAGGCTGTCGGGCGGGCTGTCGCCGGCGGGAATCAGGTCGATGCGCATGGGAGAAATCAGTCCTTTGTTCTGTTCTCCGCCGAATCCTTTTAGAGGCGGCGGCGCGGCGCCAATAGCTGATCGAACCAGTCGGGGCCACTCCCCGTTTTTTCGAGGTGCGGCCAGCGCAGCCCGCCGCGATAGTCGATCTCGAGATTGCGATAGCGCCCGCCGCGCTCGACGATCAGCCGTACCGGGGTCTTGCCGTCGGTCGCGGCGCGAATCGCGGCCTCGATTCGCTCGCGGCTGTAGCTCAGCCCTTCGACCGCCACGATCTTTGTGCCGTTGATGATGTCCGCCTTGAACGCCGGGCCGTCCCACTGGATGCCGGTGGCGACGCCATCCTTGTCGATCGTCATGCCGAGCGAATGGGTGAGGTCGGCGTTCTTCGCCTGTGCCATGCGGTCGCGGTCGTAGACGTTGGGCGTATCGCGCCAGACGAGCCTGTAGCCCGCGCGTTCGATCCCGCCGAGCGGCGCCGGCTGTCCGGGAGTTTGCAGCCGCGTGCGCAGGAAGCTCGCCCAGTCATAGGGGTGGACCCCGTTCAGCGCGGCGACGACATCGTCGAAATCATAGGTGTCCTGCCCCCAGTCGCCCTCGCGTCCGCCGAAAAAGGCGCGCGCGAAATCGTCGAGGCTTTTCCCATTGTTCGTCGCGCCGCGAATCAGCATGTCGGCCTCGAGCCAGACGAGCGAACCTTCGTTGTAATAATCCTCGCTCCGCGACCAGCTCGCAAAGGGCTTGGGTTTGCGTGCCGCGATGACCGGGTCGAGCGTCGTGTCCTCGACCGACCGCCACTCGCGGCCCGCCTGCGCGCTGTAGTTGCCGGCGTTGGTCGCCCATTCGGCGAGCACCATCTCCTTCGACTGCATGCCCGAGCGGCCGGCGAGGACGAGGTCCCAAAAGCTCGTCTGCCCTTCATAGACCCACAGCAGGTTATCCTGCATCGGGGTGCGATAGTCGGGCG
The DNA here is from genome assembly GCF_035944815.1 of Sphingopyxis sp. Taxonomy (GTDB): domain Bacteria; phylum Pseudomonadota; class Alphaproteobacteria; order Sphingomonadales; family Sphingomonadaceae; genus Sphingopyxis. The sequence goes on along the minus strand of NZ_DASZAU010000003.1, from coordinate 14,758 downwards.
TCCACATCTTGTCGGGGCGGCGATATTTGCCGTTCCAGCTGTGGACGAACTCGTGCGGCAGCAGCCCGCGCTCGCTGTCGTTGTCGTTCCATTTGGTGAAATAGTCCGGCGCGCGGCTGTTCTCGCTGCTGCGATGATGTTCGAGCCCGATGCCGCCGAGTTCGTCGGTCAGCGCGAGCAGGAAGTCGTAGCGGTCGTAATGGCGGACGCCGAACAGCGCGACCGCTTCGGACACGAGCGCGGCGTGGCGCGCGATATGGTCGGGGCTGGCGTCGAGATATTTGGGCTCGTCGGCGACGACATTCAGCGTCACGCCATTGCCGAGCGCCCATTGGCGGAAATAGCGGCCAGCGAACATCGGGCTGTCGACCAGATTCTCGTAGCTGGTGACGCCGTAGCTGTAGCGGTTGCCCGACACCTTGAGCCCGTCGAGCGCCGCCGCGCCCAGCCAGCCCTCGGGCAGGGTGACGTCAAGCTGCACCGCGATCTGGCGCGTGAAATATCCCGCGGGATACAGGCTGACCTGTTCCCATTGCAGGTTCATCATCGCCGGGGTGACGACGACGCGGCCCTCGCTCGTGCGTGTCGGCGACAGGAAGTCGAACGCGATCTCGATGCTCTTCGTGCCCGTCGGCACGTCGATGTCAAAGGCATAGACGTCGGTCGGCTGGCGCGTCCAGGCGATCGGCTTGCCGCCCGCACTCGCCTTGAAGCCCGCCACCTCTGCGATCGCGCCGCGCGGCGCGTGCTTGCCGGGCAGCCATTCGGGATAGAGCAGGGTCAGCTTGCCCGACTTCGCCACCGGGATCGTCTGGCGGACATGAAAGATGCCGCGCGCGACGTCGGTGGCGTCGACTTTCAGAATCATCGTGCCCGGATAGGGCTTGTCGGCGGGCAGCGGGATCGTCAGCGGCTGGACGACCGGTTGCGGCCGGCTGTTGCCATCCTGCGCGTAAGCGGCGGCTGCCGAGAGGGCGAGAAGGGCGGGCGCGACGAACAGTGCTTTTTTCATGGTCGTTTCTCTGCCCCCGAATCGCGGCGAGGTCCAGCGGACGCTCTGCAAGCGCCCTTTGCCTTTCGACCAAAAAGCATTAGACGCCGCCGCCATGAGCAAGGACAAAAGCGCGAAAATCCCGACCCCGCAACCCGTGCGCGGCACGCAGGACATGCTCGGCGATTTCGCCGATCGCTTCGCGCATGTCGTCGATACCTTTGAGCGGGTCCGCCGCCTCTATAGCTACAAGCGGATCGAGGTGCCGGTGATCGAGCCGACCGCGGTGTTCGCGCGCAGTCTGGGCGAGACCACCGACGTCGTGTCCAAGGAAATGTATTCGTTCGATGATCGCGGCGGCGAATCGATTACGCTGCGCCCGGAATTCACCGCGGGTATCGCGCGTGCCTATGTCACTAACGGCTGGCAGCAGTTCGCGCCGCTGAAGGTCGCGACGCACGGTCCGCTGTTCCGTTATGAGCGCCCGCAGAAGGGGCGTTATCGCCAGTTCCACCAGCTCGATGCCGAAGTGCTCGGCAGCGACAGCCCGCTCGCCGACGCCGAACTGCTCGTCTTTGCCGATCAACTGTTGAAGGAACTCGGCATTTCCGAAGGCGTGACGCTGACGCTCAATACGCTGGGCGACGCGGCGAGCCGCGACGGCTGGCGCGCGGCGCTGGTCGAGCATTTCGAGGCGCACCGCGGCGACCTGTCCGAAGACAGCCTCGCGCGGCTCGACAAGAACCCGCTGCGCATCCTCGACAGCAAGGATCCCAAGGACCGCCCGATCGCCGACAGCGCGCCCGATATCGACGCGTTCCTCACGAGCGAGGCGCGGGATTTCTTCGGCGCCGTGACGTCGGGTCTCGATGCCGCGGGCGTTGCGTGGGAGCGGAATGCGCGGCTCGTGCGCGGGCTCGACTATTATCGCCACACCGCGTTCGAATTCGTCACCGACCGTTTGGGGGCGCAGGGCACGGTGATCGGCGGCGGCCGCTATGACGGTCTGATCGAAGCGCTCGGCGGTCCGCCCACGGCGGCGGTCGGCTGGGCCGGCGGGATCGAGCGGCTCGCGATGCTGCTGGCGGACGATGTGATCGACAACCGGCTCGACGCGGTGATTGCCGTTGAGGACGATAGCCAGCTTACGATCGCGATGAAGGCGATGGCGGCGCTGCGTAACGGCGGTTTTGCGACCGAGATCGTTGCGAGCGGTTCGCCGCGCAAGCGCTTCGACAAGGCGGCGAAGATTCCGGCGCACGCCTTGATCTCGGTCGGCACGCGTGACGGGGCGCTTCATATCAATGTGCGCGGCGACGGCGACGGGGCGAAGCAAGTCGAGGCGGTCGTCCGCTCGCTCTGATGACCTCCGTTTCCGAAAAGCAGATCGACGCCATCATCGAACGTCACGCCGCGCTGCAGGCGCGGATGGCGACGGGCGATATGGCGCCCGCCGATTTCGTTGCGGCGTCGAAGGAGTTCGCCGAGCTCGAACCCGTCGCGAAAGCGGCGAGCGAAGTCGTGCGGCTGCGCGGCGAGCTCGTCTTGCTCAATGAAATGCTCGCCGATCCCGAGATGAAGGCGATGGCGGCCGAGGAAATCGCCGCGATCGAAGCGGCGCTGCCCGCTGCCGAGCATGGCCTTGCGCTCCAGCTTCTCCCCAAGGACGTCGCAGACGCGCGTGCCGCGATGCTCGAAATCCGTGCCGGCACCGGCGGTGACGAGGCGGCGCTGTTCGCGGGCGACCTGCTGCGCATGTACAGCCGTTATGCCGACGGGCAGGGGTGGAAGGTCGAGGTCATTTCGGCGAACGAGGCCGAGGTCGGCGGCTACAAGGAAGTCGTCGCGTCGGTGACCGGGCAGGGCGTATTCGCCAAGCTCAAGTTCGAAAGCGGCGTCCACCGCGTCCAGCGTGTCCCTGCGACCGAAAGCCAGGGCCGCATCCACACGAGCGCCGCGACCGTGGCGGTGCTGCCCGAGGCCGAGGAAGTCGATGTCGCGATCAACGACAGCGACCTCAAGATCGACATCTACCGCGCGTCGGGCGCGGGCGGGCAGCACGTCAACACGACCGATTCGGCGATCCGCATCACGCATATCCCGACGGGCCTCGTCGTGATCCAGCAGGACCAGCGCAGCCAGCACAAGAACCGCGCAAAGGCGATGCAGGTGCTGCGCGCGCGGCTCTATGACCTCGAACGCGAGAAGATTCACAGCGCCGAGGCGTCGGCGCGCAAGTCGATGGTCGGGTCGGGCGACCGCTCCGAACGCATCCGCACCTATAATTTCCCACAGGGGCGCGTGACCGACCACCGCATCAACCTGACGCTCCACCGCCTGCCCGAGATTATCGAGGGCGCGATGGACGAATTGATCGACGCGCTGATCGCCGAGGATCAGGCGCAGCGGCTGGCGGGGCTGGGTGACTGATATCGCGACCGCGCTGCGCGACGCGGCGCAGCGGCTGGAGGGCGTGTCCGACACGCCGCGGCTCGATGCCGAATTGCTGATGGCGCATGCGCTCGGCGTCGAGCGGCCGGCCTTGCTCCTTGATCCGTCGCGTTTCGACGTGCCTGCGGATTTCGGCGCGCTCGTCGCTCGCCGTATGGGGCATGAGCCCGTCGCCTATATCCTCGGATATCGCGATTTCTGGACGATCCGGCTGAAGGTCGCCCCCGGAGTGCTGATCCCGCGGCCCGACAGCGAGACGCTGATCGAGGCGGCTATCGACCATTTCGGGACCAGCGGGCCGAAGCGCGTTCTCGATCTGGGCTCGGGTCCCGGGACGTTGCTCCTTGCGGCGTTGGCCGAATGGCCGGCGGCGCACGGTCTCGGCATCGACGAATCCGAAAGGGCGGTCGACTGGGCCGAAATGAATGCCGATGATCTCGGGATGGGCGAACGCGCGCGCTTTCGCCTCAGCGATTGGGGGGGCGGTCTCGACGGGCAATTCGATCTCATTCTCTGCAACCCGCCCTATATCGCCGACAGCGAAGCGTTGATGCCCGATGTCGCCGATTACGAACCGGCGGGCGCCTTGTTCGCCGGCGCTGACGGGCTCGACGATTATCGCCGGATCATCCCCGATCTGGGCCGATTATTGGCGCCCGGCGGGGCGGCAATCCTTGAAATCGGCCACCGGCAACGCATATCGGTATCGCAGCTCGCCGAGAAGGCGGGGTTTGCCGTGACCTGCAAGCAGGACCTCGGCGGCCGCGACAGGGCGCTTTTGCTGACCCGCCCCTGACCGGCCCCCGCAAAAATTTGCTTGGTTTACGCCCGAAAGCACGATAGGGGCGGCTCACAGACCCGACCGGGGTCCCTCGATGGTCCGGCTGGTCTGCTTCCCACTTACGATGCTGGTGCGGACCGTGGGGTCCGGCGCAGGCGGTAACGGGAACCGCGCAGGAGGCGCGGGCGCGACGCGCATATGGCGCGGTCGGCCATAAGGGGTTGGCGTAGCTTATTAGCTTATTCGACAGGATGTCTCAGTTGAACATGAACAACCGGCAGAGCGGTCGCCGTCGCGGCCGCAACAACAACAGCAACAACAATAACAACCGGTCGCAGTCCGGTGGCGGTCGCGGAGGCGTCGACCAGGCGAACCGCATCGACAGCCGCGCGCGCGGCAACGGCGCCCAGATGATCGAGAAATATCGCAATCTCGCGCGCGACGCCCAGCTTGCCGGCGACCGCGTCCAGACCGAATATTATCTCCAGTTCGCCGACCATTATTTCCGCGTCGTGAGCGACTTCCGCGCCCGGCAGGAAGAAAAGGCCGCCGCGAACGGACAGGAACGCAGCCACGACCGCAGCCGCGAGATTCGCGGGGTCGAGGATTTCGACGGCCATGACGATACCGACACCGATTTCGAAGCCGACACCGGCCGCGACGACGGCGACAATGGCGACGACCGTGGCGAACGGAACGATCGCGGCAATGATCGGGGCGATCGCAATGACCGCGGCCAGCGCGGCAATCGCGAAGCACGCGGCGACCGCGACGACGACAATCGTGGCAATCGCGAAGCGCGCGGTAATCGCGACGATGACAATCGCGGCAACCGTCAGTCGGCGCGCAGCCGTCCGGCCCGCAATCGCGACGAGGATGACACCCAGGGTGACCGCAGCGAAGCGCCCGTGCGCGAAGAAGCGGCCGAGCAGGAACCCGCACCGCGTCCGGCCCGCCGCACGGCGCGCCGCCCGCGTCAGGAAGAACGCGCCGACGATGGCGATGCCGGCATCGACACCGCCGTTCTGCCGCCCGCGATCGGTCGCCCCGAACGCAGCGCCGAAAGCGAAGCCGAGGCAGAAGCGCCGGCCGCCAAGCCGCGCCGCACCCGCCGTACCCTCGCGGCGCGAAACACCGATGTCGAAGCCGCCGAATAAGCCAACGATTTCACGCTGGTTTTTCCGATTCGCATGACATAGCCTCCCCGCAGGACACATCCTGCGGGGAGGTTTTTTATGCGCGTGTTGGCTCTGGCCTGTTTGCCGCTGCTCGTCGGCGGCGCGTCGACCGCTCTTTTTGCGCAGGATGCCGCGACCGGCAACGCGCAGGGCGATGTCGCGGTCACCATCTATAACAATGGCCAGTCGCTGGTGCAGGACGACCGCCAGCTCAGCGTCGCTGCCGGGCGCAACCGCATCGAATTCCCCGACGTGTCGGCGCGCATCCGTCCCGAAACGGTGACGCTGTCGGGTCCCGGCATCGGCATCGTCGAACAGAATTTCGATTTCGACCTGCTCACTCCCGACAAGCTGATGGACAAGGCGGTCGGCCAGTCGATCACGCTCGTCCGCACCAATCCCGCGACTGGCGCCGAACGCACCGAGCGCGCCAAGGTACTCGCCGCGAACGGCGGTATCGTGCTCGATGTCGGCGGACGGATCGAGGTGCTGCGCGACGACGGCCTGCCGGTACGCGCGGTGTTCGACCGCCTGCCGCCGAACCTGCGCGCGCGTCCGACGCTTTCGGTAACTGTCGATGCCGCGAGCGCCGGCACCGTCCCGGCGCGGCTGTCGTACCTGACCCCGAACCTTGGCTGGACCGCCGATTATGTCGCGCTGTTCGACGCGGCGAAGGGCGCGATGGATATCCAGGGCTGGGTGACGCTGACCAACAGCACCGGCACGACCTTTAGCAACGCGCGCACGCTGCTGGTGGCGGGCAGCCCGGGCGGTGGCGGCGGTTTTCGCCAGATGACGGGTGCGATGGATTCGGCTGGGACCGAATCGAACGATCGCGAACGGCTCGGCGACTATTATCTCTATCCGCTCGCCGCGCGCACGACGATCGCCAACGCGCAGCAGAAGCAGGTCAGCTTCCTCGACGTGAAGGGCGCGCCGGCGCAGTCGACCTATGAATATGTCAATCGCTGGATGGGCAGCAGCACCGATCCGGTGAGCACCGCCAGCGTGCTCCGTTTTTCGACGTCGCGGCAGGGTGGGCTGGGCGACCAGCTGCCCGCCGGCACGATTCGCGTCTATATGCGCGACGCGCGCGGCGACCCGCAGTTCATCGGCGAAAACCGCATCGACCACACGCCGATGGGATCGGCGATGTCGCTGCGCACCGGCGACGCGTTCGACGTGAAGGTCCAGACGACCGTCGTCTCGCGCACGCGCAAGGGCGATTCGCGCTGGGTGACCAAGATGAAATATCTGGTCAGCAACGCGCGGCCGGGTCCGGTTACGGTGCTGGTGGCGCAGGATGGACTCTATGGCGACGTGCGAATCACCGACGAAAGCCTGAAGGGCGAGCGCGTTTCGGCTGACCGCGTCGAATGGCAGGTGCCGGTGCCCGCCAATGGCAAGGTCGAACTGACCGCCACGTTCGACACGCGTTACTGAGCGCCCGCGCGATGCGCGCCCGCTTCCTGCTGGCTTCCTCGTTGACGCTCGCGGCGCTGTCCGCGCCCGTGCCGTTGTCGGCGCAAGGCGAAACGCCGATCGCCGTCTCGGCGAAAATCGACGACGCCGCAGTCACCGTCTATCGCGCGCCGGCTCGTGGTGCCGGGCCGATCAATCCGAACTGGCCGCAGGGTTTCGCCTTCATCACCGAAACGCGTACCGTCACTTTGCCCGCGGGCACGTCGGTGCTGCGATTCGAAGGCGTCGCCGAAGGGCTGCTTCCCGAAACTGCGGTGGTCAGCGGGCTCCCCGACGGTGTGATCGAAAAGAATCGCGATGCGCGGCTGTTGTCGCCGGCGGGGCTGGTCGACGCCTATCTCAAGCGCAGCGTCACGTTGCGCCGCACGAACATCGCGACCGGGAAAACCGTCGAGCAGGAAGCGGTGATCCAGTCGGGGCCCAATGGCGGCGTGATTCTCCAGACCGCCACTGGCGTCGAGGCGCTCGCCTGTTCGGGTCTTCCCGAGCGCATGCTCTACGCCCGCGTGCCGAAGGACCTGTCGGCGAAGCCGACGCTGTCGGTGCTCGTCGAAAGCAAGACTGCGCGGACGGTGAAAGTCCAGCTCCTCTATCTGGCCGAGGGGTTCGACTGGGCCGCCAACTATGTCGCCGATCGCGGCGCCGACGGAAAGACGCTGGGCATGACCGGCTGGATCACCGTCGCGAACGGCGGGGTAACGAGCTTCCCCGGGGCGCAGCTCAACGTCATCGCGGGCCGGCTGAACAAGATGTACAGCCCGCCGTTGCCGCGCAGCACGCCGGGGCCTCTCGTCCTTCGGTGCTGGCCGATGGATATCACGAGCACGCATCCCTTGTGGGAATTGCCGCCGATCATCGCGTTCGAGCAGGAATTCGCGATGGGCGCCGCCGAGGATGTCGTCGTAACGGCGAGCCGGATGAACCGGCGGGCCTATGCGATGGCGCCGCCGCCTCCGCCGCCTCCCCCGCCGCCGGCACCCCCGCCGCCGCCCGCAGAGGATCTGGGCGACCTTAAATTCTATCGCATTCCCTTTCGCGTCGACGTGTCGGCAAAGGGGCAGAAACAGGTCGCGCTGCTCGCGAAGGACAAGGTCGCGGTCGAGCAGCTTTATGCCGGCACGCTCTATGACAATGGATCGCCGCAGCCGCTCGTGATGCGGCTGCGCGTCCAGAATCGCGAATCGGACGGGCTCGGCCTCGCGCTTCCCGCCGGGACCGCAGCGGTGTTCGAAACGGTCGCGGGCCGGCGCCTGCTCGTCGGCGAGGCGCCGATCGGCGACAAGGCGAAGGACGAGCGCGTCGATTACGATATCGGGCGCAGCCCGGCGGTCCAGTTTCGTGCGCTCGTCAAGGATCGCGACGCCAAGGGCGAATATCAGACGTGGGAGGTCACGCTGACCAATGCGCGGCCTTTCGATGCCGAAATCGAAATGCTCATCCCCTTCGCGATCGATCCCGAGCCGGCCGGCTGGGAACGGCGCGGGTCGAGCTGGGTCTGGCGCGTGCGCGTGCCGGCGAACGACAGCCTGATCCAGACGTTCCGGCAGAAGCTGAAGAACGGGTGAGCAGCGCCGCAGGCCGCGAGCGATTCGCGGGCATGCTCGCGATGCTGGCGCTGGCCGGCATTTCCTGTCCGGCGCGGGCAAGCGATACGCCGGCGGTCGTGCAGTCGACCGCGATCGACGATGTCGCGGTCACCATATATCGCGCGCCGGGCCGGTCGTCGGGCGGTATCGATCCCGACTGGCCCGAAGGCTTTGCCTTTATCAGCGAGACGCGCACGATCCATTTGCCCGCGGGTACCGCCGCGGTGCGATTCGAAGGGGTCGCCGAAGGCCTGTTGCCCGAAACCGCCGTCATCGGCGGGCTGCCGGACGGCGTGATCGAAAAGAATCGCGACGCGCGGCTCCTCTCGCCTGGCGGTCTGGTCGACTCTTATCTGAAGCGCCGCGTCACGCTGCAACGCACCGACCGGGCGACGGGCAAGATACGGCGGCAGGATGCGATCCTTCAGGCCGGCCCGAACGGCGGGGTGCTGGTGCAAACCGCCGAAGGCTATGAGGCGCTCGGCTGTTCGGGGCTGCCCGAGCGGATGACCTATGGCGGCGTGCCGAAGGATCTGTCGGCAAAACCGACGCTGTCGGTGCTGGTGGCGAGCGACCGGGCGCGGACGGTGACCGTCCAGCTCCTTTATCTCGCCGAAGGGTTCGACTGGTCGGCCAGCTATGTCGCCGACCGCCGCCCCGACGGCGGGTCGCTTGCGATGACGGGCTGGATCACGCTCGCCAATGGCGGCGCGACGGGTTTTCCCGGGGCGCAGCTCAATGTGATCGCGGGCCGGCTCGAGAAACAGCAAGGCGCGGGGGCGCCCGCGGGCGAGGCCGCGCCGCTGCGACTCTCCTGCTGGCCGATGGACATCACCAGCACGCACCCCCTGTGGGCGCTGCCCGACGTGATTCCCGTCCGCGGATCGCAGGATGGCTATCAGCGCGGCTATGGCGACGAGATTCTCGTCATGGCACCGCCGCGTGTACCCGAATTGTCGATGTATTCGCCGGTTGCCGTGTCGGTGATCAATTCGGAGCATCTGGCGAAGCAGGAGGATCTGGGCGATCTCAAACAATATCGGCTGCCCTTTCGCACCGACGTCGCGGCGAAGCAGCAAAAGCAGGTCGCGCTGCTGGCGCAGGATCGCGTGGCCTATGACCATCTGTACACGGCCTATGTCGGCAATCCCGGCCGAGGGGACTTTCGTGCCGCGGGTGTCATGATGCGGATGTGGAATCGCAAGGCCGACGGGCTCGGGCTTGCCATGCCCGCCGGCGAGGTCGCGATTTTCGATACGGTGCGCGGGGACCGCCTGCTGCTCGGCGAGGTCGCGACGGCGGACAAGGCGGTCGACGAGCGCATCGATCTGGGCATCGGGGAAAGCAGCGGCGTCCTGTATCGCGTCGTCCAGACGACCGATCGCGATGGCAAGCGGCGCGACTGGCAGGTGACGATCAGCAACGACCGGCCCGTCGAGGCGGACGTCGAGCTGGAGATTCCCTTCGCGCTCGATCCGGTGCCCGAGGGCGCGGAGCAGCGCGGGCGCAGCTGGTTCTGGCGCGTGCGCGTACCCGCGAACGATCGCCTCGTGCTCGCCTTTGTCGAAAAGGACGTGCGCGACTGATTCGGTTCAGGCCGGCGGCAACGCGCGCGGACGATGATTCTCGTCGAGCGCGACAAAGGTGAAGAGCCCGCCCGTCACCTTTTCCTCGGTCCGGCCGCCGTCGCGCGTCGCGATCACTTCGATTCGGATGCCCATCGAAGTGCGCCCGCGCCGCTCGAGCGTCGCATAGACCGAGATGATGTCGCGCAGCAGGATCGGCGCGATGAACTCCATCGATTCGATCGCGACGGTTGCGACGGCGCCCTGCGCCTCGCGCCCGGCGACGATGCCGCCCGCGATATCCATCTGCGAGAGAACCCAGCCGCCGAAGATATGGCCGTTGGCGTTGATGTCGGCGGGGCGGGGGACGACGCGCAGGATCGGGTCGCGCGGGCAGTCGGGTTTATCGGTCATGGTTCATATCCGGATCGTCTTCGAAAGGGTCTTCGATCGCCTCGTCATGGCCACTGCCGCTCGACAGGAAGACGAGGCCCATCAGCGCGGCACCGAGCAGGACCGAAAGGCCGACGCCGGCGGCGGTCGCGATGATCATATGGATGGTCAGCTGGTCGCCCATCGAGAAGCGAAGCCAGCCGAGCGCGCCGACGACCGCGAGCAGCGACACCAGCGCCATGCCTTTCATCAGGCGGCGATAGCGCGCCCAGGCGACCTTCGATGTGTCGCCGTCGTCGAGCGGGGAGCGTTTGACCATGGCGGCTTCCATGGACCAGCCGGCGGGCAAGGCCAAGCGCGAATGGAATGCGGCCGCCCGTTTCGGCTTTGCCGCGAATCATGATAGGCTTTGCCGTCCAGAGAATCAGCATGGGAGCGGCATGGAATGACGATCGGAGCGATCCTGCACGGGCGCACGGGCCCGGTAATTTCGGCGCGCAAGGATGACACGGTTCGCGCGGTGCTCGACCTCCTCGCCCAGCACCGCATCGGCGCGGTGCCGGTGATGGAAGGCGAGGTGATCGTCGGCATTTTCTCCGAACGCGACCTTGTCCGGCTCATGTCCTCCTATGGCCCCGAAGCGCTCGACCGGCATCTCGACGAGGTGATGACCAAATCGCCCGTAACGTGCGATTCGTCGACGGCCGTCATCGGCGCGCTGTCGCAGATGACGCAGCGCCGCATTCGCCACCTTCCTGTCGTCGACGACGGACGACTCGTCGGATTCGTGTCGATCGGCGATCTCGTCAAATATCGCATCGACCGGATCGAGGCCGAGGCCACCGCGATGCGCGACTATATCGCTTCCTGAGGCGCCGCCTCTTCGGCCGGGGGCTGGCGGCGCAGCACCAGCCGGATCATCTCGTCGATCGCGTCGCGCTCGAGCAGCCAGAGCAGGCTGCCATATAAGGCCACGCCGAGTGCGACGAGCCCGGCGAGTCGCACGGGCGCAGGAAAGCCGAGCGGGGCGATCGCTTCGGCTGCGAAACCCACGCCGATCGCCATCACGAGCGCGGGCGCGAGTCCCGGCAGCATCGCGCGCGCGATATCCCACAGGGTCACGCCGATCAGCGGTGCCGATAGCCGCGCGGTAGCCAAGAGCAGCAGGGGCGCCGCGATCAGCCAGGCCCACGCCATGCCGATCAGGCCCCACTGGGCGCCGACAAGGAAAGCGGTCGGAAAGAGAATCGCCCCGCTCATCGCCGTGAACATCGAGATCGACGGTTTGCCGAGCGCGTTGGTGACCGGCGCAAAGAGAATCTGCACCGTCATCAGGATCAGCGCGAGCGAGAGCAGCTGTATATAGGGTACCATCCCGAGCCATTTGGCACCGAAGAGCGTTTCGACCATCGGCGCCGCGACCACGGCGAGCCCGCAATAGAAAGGCGCGGCGACCAGCATCAGGACGCGCACGGTCTTCAGGAAGCTCCAGCGCACCGCCGCCATGTCGGTCTTGATTCGCGCATAGGCGGGAAAGGCGACCTCGTTCAGCGGCGGCACGAACTTCGCCATGAAGATCTGCGCGAGGAATAGCGCTTCGGCATAAAGGCCGAGGGCATGGGCGTCGAACCGGGCGCCGGCGATGAAGATGTCCGACTGGCTTTGCACCAGCCAGAAGAGCTGGCTGGCCAGCACTGCCGATCCGAATCCGATGATCTGGCCGCAGCCGCGAAAATTGAAGCTGGGCCAGACGAGCAGCCGCGCAACGAGCGTCAGCCCGATCGCGCGCGTCCAGAACATCGCAAGCGGCGCGTAGACGAGCGTCCACACC
>NZ_DASZAU010000002.1:0-634637 GCF_035944815.1 Sphingopyxis sp. | reverse complement strand
CTGACGCCTGCCCGGTGCCTGAAGGTTAAGTGGAGGGGTGCAAGCTCCGAAATGAAGCCCAGGTAAACGGCGGCCGTAACTATAACGGTCCTAAGGTAGCGAAATTCCTTGTCGGGTAAGTTCCGACCTGCACGAATGGCGTAACGACTTCCCCACTGTCTCCAGGAGATGCTCAGCGAAATTGAATTCTCCGTGAAGATGCGGAGTACCCGCGGTTAGACGGAAAGACCCCGTGCACCTTTACTGCAGCTTCAGAGTGGCATTAGGAAAGAACTGTGTAGCATAGGTGGGAGGCTTTGAAGCACTGGCGCCAGCCGGTGTGGAGCCATAGGTGAAATACCACCCTGTTGTTTTCTGATGTCTAACCTCGATCCATGAAACTGGATCAGGGACCCTCTGTGGCGGGTAGTTTGACTGGGGCGGTCGCCTCCTAAAGAGTAACGGAGGCGCGCGATGGTAGGCTCAGGACGGTTGGAAACCGTCTGTTAGAGTGCAATGGCATAAGCCTGCCTGACTGCGAGACTGACGAGTCGAGCAGAGACGAAAGTCGGTCATAGTGATCCGGTGGTCCCGAGTGGAAGGGCCATCGCTCAACGGATAAAAGGTACGCCGGGGATAACAGGCTGATGATTCCCAAGAGCTCATATCGACGGAATCGTTTGGCACCTCGATGTCGGCTCATCACATCCTGGGGCTGGAGCAGGTCCCAAGGGTTTGGCTGTTCGCCAATTAAAGTGGTACGTGAGCTGGGTTCAGAACGTCGTGAGACAGTTTGGTCCCTATCTGCCGTGGGCGTCGAAATTTGAGAGGAGTTGACCCTAGTACGAGAGGACCGGGTTGAACATACCTCTGGTGTACCTGTCGTGGCGCCAGCCGCGCAGCAGGGTAGCTATGTATGGACGGGATAACCGCTGAAAGCATCTAAGCGGGAAGCCTCCCTCAAGATAAGATTTCATAGAGCCGTGGAAGACCACCACGTTGATAGATCGGATGTAGAAGCGCGGTAACGCGTGGAGCTAACCGATACTAATTGCTCTATTCGCACTTAAGAGTCCCGCCATCAACGACAAGCCTGAGCGGTTTGTCCATGATAGTGGATGATTGATCAGACAGTATTGCACGGACATCGATTGATACCCTTTTTGACCCTACGCCGGCTTCATTGCTTGGTGACCATGGCGTCAGTGACCCACCCGATCCCATCTCGAACTCGGCCGTGAAACCTGACAGCGCCGATGGTACTACCGCTTAAGCGTTGGAAGAGTAGGACGTCGCCAGGCATTGTGGCCGGCGTAAGGTCGAAAGAAACCCATTCACAAAGTTAGAGGCCGGCAGCGATGCCGGCCTTTTGCTGTTTTTGCGGTCCCGAACGGCGATCGCAGCTGGTTGACGCGGGATGGAGCAGCCCGGTAGCTCGTCAGGCTCATAACCTGAAGGTCGTAGGTTCAAATCCTACTCCCGCAACCACCAAAAAGCCCGCCAGTCCTATCGGACGGCGGGCTTTTTTGCGTCTGGATCCCCCCCAGCAGCGGGCCCAATAGGATGCTATCCGGAAGGTCGCATCCCGGGAGCCAGCGCTTCGCGGCGCATCCGCCGCGCGGTTCTTTCGTGCCTGATCGCGGCTTCGCGGAGGCGCAGCGAAAGAAACGGGTCATCGCTCGCGTTTGCTTTCATCCGCGCGACGCGGGCAAGCTGCTCATAATAGATTGCGTCGCGAATCGGTTCCATCGCGCAATAATAACATATTCATGACACCCGAAATTTAGGATCATGTCCCGTTTCCGGACAGGTGGTGCGACCCTCTAGGACGCGTCCTCGGGTTTCCAGGCGCGGTAGAAGGTATCGACCGCGGCATCGACTTCGTCCTGGAGGCGGCTGAGATCGCGGCTTTCAGGGAGGTTCAGGATCGCGAACTGATAGAGGCCCGACTGGCACAGGCCCGCGAACTGCTGCACCGCGCGCATCGGGTCGCCCATACGGATTTCGCCGCGCACCATCTTTTCGCCGACCCACACGGCCGCCCGCGCCTTGCCGCGGCGCGGGCCGCGTTCGTAAAATGTCTCGGCTAGGTGCGGAAAGCGCTCGGCCTCGCCGACGACAAGGCGGAACAGCGACAGGAGCGGCGCCTGCGTCAGCTTGGTGATGAGCATGTTGCCAAAGGCCTGCAGGACGTCGGGTACCGGCTCGTCGACTGGCAAGTCGATTGCCAGCGCATCGCCATACTGCGCGACGATATCGTCGACGACCGCCTCGAATAATTCTTCCTTGGACGGGAAATAAGTCCAGAGCGTCGTCTTCGATCCGCCCACCTTTCCCGCGATCGAGGACATTGTCGTTCCGGCATAGCCATTCGCAAAGAACAGCTCGCGCGCGGCATCGACGAACGCCTTGCGGCGCATCGCCGCGGCATCGTCCAAGCCTGCCGTACCAGCTGGTATCATTTCGATTGACAACGCATCCTCCAAGGTTCAATGGCGCATGATACCAGCTAGTATCGTTGGAAGCCATGCCCCGAAATATTTTTCTCTCCGCCTCTATTCTCAGCCTGTTGGCGGGCTGTGCGAGCGTCCCCGATCTCGGGTCGAAGCCCGCGCCCGTCGCCGCCGAGTCGCTCGCATCGCAGGCATCGCTTCGCGGCGCGCAAGGCGAGTGGCCTGCCGAAGGCTGGTGGCAGGGCTTCGGCGACAGCCAACTCGACACCTTGATCGCGGAGGGCCTCGAGGGCTCGCCCGATGTCGCGATCGCGGCCGCGCGCGTGCGCGCCGCTGATGCCATGGCGCAGCAGGCGGGCGCGGCGCTGCTGCCGCGCGTCGGCGCCGAAGCCAGCGCCGGCGGCGTCCAGCAAAGCAAGAATATGGGCATCCCGCCGCAGTTCGTGCCCGACGGGATTCAGGATACCGGCCATGTTGCCGCGACCTTCAGCTTCGATCTCGACCTTTGGGGCCGCAATCGCGCGGCGCTCGCGGCGGCGACGTCGGAAGCCGAGGCCGCGCGCGTCGACGAAGCACAGGCGCGGTTGATGCTGACGACCGGAATCGCGTCGGCTTATACCGATCTTGCCGGCTATTATCATGCGCTCGATGTCGCAAACGAGGCGGTGCGCGTCCGCACCGCAAGCGCCGATCTGTCGGGCGAGCGCGCCCGCGCGGATATCGAGAATCAGGCCAGCCAGCGGCAGGCCGAAAGCCGCGCCGCATCGGCACGCGCCGACGTCGTCGCGCTCGAAGAAGCGATCGCGACGACGCGCAACCGGATCGCCGCACTGCTGGGGGCCGGCCCCGACCGCGGACTGACGATCGCGCGCCCGCAGATGGGGCGTCCGTCGCTCGGCTTGCCGGGCAATGCCGGGATCGACCTGATCGGTCGCCGCCCCGATATCGTGGCCGCCCGGCTGCGGTCCGAGGCCGCAGCGAAGCGTATCGACGTCGCGCGCGCCGATTTCTATCCCAACATCAGCCTGTCGGCGCTCGTCGGCCTCCAGTCGCTCGGACTCTCCAATCTGTTCAAATCAGGGTCCGAATATGGCAATGGCGGCGCCGCGATCAGCCTTCCGATCTTCGAGGGTGGACGGCTTGAGGGCCGCTATCGCGGTTCGCGCGCCGACTATGACGCCGCGGTCGCGACCTATGACCGCACGCTGATCGGCGCGCTGCGCGACGTCGCCGATATCGTCGCCAGCCGCGCGGCGGCCGAACGCCAGCTTGCCGGCCGCCGCGAGGCGCTCACAGCGGCCGCCGAAGCATCGAAACTCGCGTCGCTGCGCTATCGCGCCGGCCTTTCGAACCAGATCGTCCAGCTGACCGCAGAGGATAGCATGGTTGCGCTCAGTCGCGCCGTCGTCGACCTCGAAGCGCGCCAGCTGACACTCGATATCGCCCTGATCCGCGCGCTGGGCGGCGGATATCGGGCCAGCAATTCAACAGGAGACGAATGATGGCCGACGACACGGCTGCAGCCGCACCCGACGCTCCCGAAACCCAGCCCGAAGCCAATGGCGCCAGGCGCGCGAAGTTGCTCCGCATCCTCGCGCTCGTGGTCGTGACCGTCGCGATCCTGTGGGGCCTTTGGTATTTCCTGACGCAGGCGGGGCGCGTCCACACCGACAACGCCTATGTCGGGGCCGATTCGGCGCAGGTTACCGCGCTCGTTTCCGGCCCGGTGAAAGAGGTGCGCGTCAGCGGCACGCAGGCGGTGAAGAAGGGCGACATCCTCGTCATCCTCGACGACGCCGACCAGCGGATCGCGGTCGCCGATGCCGAAGCGGCGCTGCGCCTCGCGCGCCAGCGTTACGGTCAGGCTGACGCCAACGCCGATGCGGCCCGCGCGCGCGTCGCGGCGCGCGGCGCCGACGTGTCGCAGGCGCGCGCGCGGCTTCGCGACGCCAATGCCACCGTCGAGCGCGCCCGCGCCGAACTGTCGCGGCGCGAAAGCATTGCCGGAACCGGCGCGGTGTCGGGCGAGGAACTGACCGCCGCGCGCGCCGCGCTCGCCTCGGCGACGGCCGCGCGCGACCTTGCCGCGGCGGGCATCGCCTCGGCCGAGGCGACGCGCGGATCGGCGAGCGGCGACCTCGGCGCCGCCGAAGCAATCGTGCGCGGCACGACCGTCAACACCGCGCCCGACGTCGCGGCGGCCGAGGCGCGGCTCGAAAAAGCGAGGCTCGACCTTGCACGCACCGTGCTGCGCGCGCCGGTCGACGGCATCGTCACCAACCGGCAGGTTCAGGTGGGGCAGCGTATTGCGGCGGGGGCGCCGATCATGGTGATCGTCCCCATCAGCATCGCCTATGTCGACGCCAATTTCAAGGAAAGCCAATTTGGCGATATCCGCATCGGCCAGCCGGTCGAGCTGACCTCGGACTATTATGGCGGCGACGTCGTCTATCGCGGCAAGGTGATCGGCATCGCCGGCGGCACCGGCGCGGCCTTCTCGCTGATCCCTGCGCAGAATGCGACGGGTAATTGGGTGAAGGTTGTCCAGCGCCTGCCGGTGCGTATCGCGCTCGATCCGAAGGAGCTCAAGGCGCATCCGCTGCGTGTCGGGCTCTCGATGGAAGCCACGATCGACACGCGCGGCAACTGAGGCGCGGAGACGATCATGGCCAGCGCCGCCGCCCCCGCATCCGCCATCCCCGAAGAGCCGCAACCGCTCACCGGCGTGCGGCTGCTCGTCGCGGCCTTCGCGCTCGCGCTCGCCAATTTCGTCGTCGTGCTCGACACGACGATCGCCAATGTGTCGGTGCCGCATATTGCGGGCGGGCTCGCGGTGTCGCCGACGCAGGGGACATGGGTGATCACCAGCTATGCGGTCGCCGACGCGATCAGCGTGCCGCTCACCGGCTGGCTCGCGATGCGGTTCGGAACCGTGCGCTGGTTCATGATCTCGATCATCGGCTTCGGCATCTTCTCCTTCCTCTGCGGCGTGTCGCGCACGCTCGATGCTCTGGTGCTCTTTCGCGTGCTGCAGGGGCTCGCGGGCGGGCCGCTCATGCCGCTGTCGCAGATCTTGCTGCTGCGCATCTTTCCCAAGGAAAAGGCCGGGGTCGGTCTTGCGATCTGGGCGATGACGACCACCACTGCGCCGATCCTCGGGCCGATCCTCGGCGGGACGATCAGCGACAATTGGACGTGGCCGTGGATATTCTTCATCAACCTGCCCGTCGTCGCGATCTGTGCCTTCGGCGTCTTCACGCTGCTCACGCCATTCGAAACCAAACGGGCAAAGGCCCGCATCGATGTCATCGGCCTGATTCTGCTCGTCGTCTCGGTCGGCGCGTTCCAGATCATGCTCGACACCGGGCGCGAGCATGACTGGTTCGGATCGACGTGGATCATCGGGCTCGCGATCGTTGCCGCGATCAGCTTCGCCGCTTTCGTGATCTGGGAATTGACCGACGCCAATCCCGTGGTGAACCTGCGCATCTTCCGTTTCCGTGGTTTCAGCTTCGCGACGATGGCGATATCCCTGGGCTTTGGTGCCTTCTTCGCGCAGGTCGTCCTCACGCCGCTCTGGCTCCAGCAGGTCGCGGGCTATACCGCGACCGAGACGGGCTTCATCGTCGCCTGGCTCGGCGTGTTCGCGGTACTGTTGTCCCCCGTCGCAGCGGGGCTGATCACCAAGGTCGACGTGCGCATCACCATCTGCGCCGGCATCCTCTGGATGGCGTTCATGTCGATCCTGCGCGCGAGCTGGAATGCCGACGTCGGTTACTGGACGCTCGCGCTGCCGCATATCTTGCAGGGGATCGGCATGCCCTTCTTCTTCGTCGGGCTGACCGCGCTTGCGCTGAGTTCGGTGCCTGCGCAGCATCAGACGTCGGCTGCGGGACTGATGAGCTTCCTGCGCACGCTGTGCGGTGCGATCGGTACTGCGGTCGCGACGACGGCGTGGGACGATGCCAGTCGCACCTCGCGCTCCGAACTCGTCTCCTCGCTCAACAATCCCGAAGCGACGATGACCTCGCTGCAAAATGCCGGCTTCACGCTCGAACAGGCGCGCGCCGCGATCGAGCGGCTGGTCGAGGTGCAGGCCTCGACGCTCGGGGTGCTTCACCTGTTCCTCGCTTCGGGCGTGGTGTTCGTGATCGCCGCGATATCGGTGTGGTTCGCGCCGCGGCCGAAACAGATTTCGATGGGCGGCGGGCACTAGGGGGCTGACCCTGGCGTCACTGCACGATAACCGCGTCGGGCTTGGGCTTCGACGCGGGCCATGCTAGGCGCGCCGCCATGTTGACGATCAATGGCCTCACTGTCCGCCTCGGCGGGCGCACTATCCTCGACCGCGCGGGTGCCAGCCTGCCGGGCAAAAGCCGCACCGGCCTGATCGGGCGCAACGGCGCGGGCAAATCGACCTTGATGAAGGTGATGATCGGCCAGCTCGAAGCCGACGAGGGCGGCATCGAAATGCCGCGCAAGACGCGCGTCGGCTATATTGCGCAGGAAGCGCCGAGCGGCACCGCGACGCCGTTCGAAACCGTGCTCGCGGCCGACACCGAACGCGCCGAATTGCTCGCGGCGTCGGAGGTCGAGCAGGATGCGCACAAGCTCGGCGACATCCACGAACGGCTGATCGCGATCGACGCCTATGCGGCGCCCGCACGCGCCGCGCGCATCCTGATCGGATTGGGCTTCGACGAAGAGATGCAGGGGCAGCCGCTCGACAGTTTCTCGGGTGGGTGGAAGATGCGCGTCGCGCTCGCGGCTTTGCTCTTCTCGAACCCCGATCTGCTGCTGCTCGACGAACCCTCGAACCACCTCGATCTCGAAGCGACGATGTGGCTCGAAAGCTTTTTGCGCGCCTATCCCGGCCAGCTCGTCGTGATCAGTCACGAACGCGACCTGCTCAACAATGTCGTCGACCATATCCTCCACCTCGAAGGCGGCAAGGTCACGCTCTATCCCGGCGGCTATAACGACTTCGAGCGCCAGCGCGCCGAGCGGATCGCGCAGCTCGCCGCCGCCAAGGCCGCGCAGGATGCGCAGCGCGCGAAGCTGCAGGATTATGTTGCGCGCAACAGCGCGCGCGCCTCGACCGCGAAACAGGCGCAGTCGCGCGCGAAGCAGCTCGCGAAGATGCAGCCGATCGCCGCCGTCGCGGAGGACCCGAGCCTCGTCTTCGACTTCCCGAGCCCCGACGAGCTGAAACCGCCGCTGATCACGCTCGACCTCGCGAGCGTCGGCTACACGCCGGGCGCGCCGATCCTGACGCGGCTCAACCTGCGGATCGATCCCGACGACCGCATCGCGCTCCTCGGCCGCAACGGCAACGGCAAGACGACGCTCGCGCGCCTGCTCGCGGCGCAGCTGACCCCGATGGACGGCGCGATGGCGGCGTCGGGCAAGATGCGCGTCGGCTATTTCACCCAATATCAGGTCGAGGAACTCGACGGCAGCGACACCCCGCTCGGCCATATGACGCGCGTGATGGCCGGCAAGACGCCGGGCGCGGTGCGCGCGCAGCTCGGCCGCTTCGGCTTCACCGGCAACAAGGCGACGACCGAGGTTGGCAAGCTGTCGGGCGGCGAACGCGCGCGACTCGCGCTCGCGCTGATCACGCGCGACGCGCCGCATCTCCTCATCCTCGACGAACCGACCAACCACCTCGACGTCGACGCGCGCGAGGCGCTCGTGCAGGCGCTCAACGGCTTCGACGGCGCGGTGCTGATCGTCAGCCACGACCGCCATATGCTCGAACTCACCGCCGACCGCCTCGTCCTCGTCGACGACGGCACCGCGCGCGATTTCGACGGCAGCATGGACGATTATGTCGCCTTCATCCTCGGCAAGGGCGCCCCGGCGAAGGAAAAGGCGTCGAAGGCCGACCGCAAGGAAGACCGCAAGGCCGCCGCCGCGGCGCGCGAGGCGGCGGCGAAGATCAAGAAAGACGTCTCGGATGCCGAGGCCGACCTTGCCAAATATCAGGTCATTCTCTCCGCGATCGACCGCGCGATGTTCGACCCGCAGGGCGCCGCGAACGAATATAAGGGCCTGACGATGAGCGAGCTGTCGCAGCGGCGCGGCAAGATCGTCGCCGCGCAGGAAGCGGCCGAAGCGCGCTGGGTAGCGGCGAGCGAAGCGCTGGAGGCGTTCGAGACCGCTGCGGCGTAGACGTCAGTTATGCCAATTTAGCTGTTGCGCTCCGTCACCCAAAGCTTGGTGCCAATAGGCACGTCCGCCTTTCCGAGTCCGCTTCCCAGCAACAACGGAATGCACGTGGCATTGGCGGGACGAAAACTCTCCATGCCCCTCACGATTGATTCTACCTTGGACCCATCGGGCCTTTCAAGCGTGATGGCGTCGCCAATTTTGATGCGCCAATTTCCATCCAAAGGAATGCCGGGCGCGACGATCAGTCCGCGACCGCTAATGTCAAAAGTATCTTCCACTGTGGATAGGTGCGTCAGCATCGCTCGATCATATCGAGCCGATCCGCCCTTACAAGGTCTAAGCCCCGCATTGACTCCGCAACCACGATCCATCATAATAGTTTCAATTGAAACTAGATGGGATTGCGATCATGGCCGACCTCTTCGAAAATCCGCTGGGCCTCGACGGCTTCGAGTTCGTCGAATTTTCGGCACCGGAGAAGGGCATTCTCGAACCCGTGTTCGAGGCGATGGGCTTCGCACTGATCGCGCGCCACCGCTCGAAGGACGTGCAGCTGTGGCGGCAGGGCGGCATCAACCTGATCGCCAATTACGAACCCAAATCGCCTGCCGCCTATTTCGCCGCCGAGCATGGCCCGTCGGCGTGCGGCATGGGCTGGCGCGTCCGCGACGCCGCCAAGGCTTATAGCGAAGCCGTCGAACGCGGCGCCGAGCCGGTCGAGGTCAACCCCGGCCCGATGGAACTGCGCCTCCCCGCGATCCGCGGCATCGGCGGCTCGATCATCTATCTGATCGACCGCTATGGCGACGACCTCAGCATCTACGATATCGACTTCGTCTATGAAGAGGGTGTCGATCGCCACCCCGTCGGCGCGGGGATGCAGCTCATCGATCACCTGACGCACAATGTCTATGGCGGCCGCATGGCGCATTGGGCGGCGTTCTACGAGCGTATCGCGGGTTTCCGCGAGATCCGCTATTTCGACATCAAGGGCGAATATACCGGCCTGACCTCGAAGGCGATGACCGCCCCCGACGGCAAGATCCGCATCCCGCTCAACGAAGAGGGAGCGGGCGGCAAGGGGCAGATCGAGGAATATCTGCGCGCGTATAATGGCGAGGGCATCCAGCATATCGCCTTCAGCTGCGACGATCTCTACGCGGCGTGGGACAAATTGAAGGCGCTCGGCAATCCCTTCGCCCCCTCGCCGCCGGCGACCTATTACGAGATGCTCGAAGAGCGGCTTCCGGGCCATGGCGAGTCGGTCGAGGGACTCCAGTCGCGCGGCATCCTGCTCGACGGCTCGACCACCGAAGGCGATCCGCGCCTGCTGCTCCAGATTTTCGGCCAGACCGTCATCGGCCCCGTCTTCTTCGAATTCATCCAGCGCAAGAAGGACGAAGGGTTCGGCGAGGGCAATTTCACCGCGCTGTTCAAATCGATGGAAATGGACCAGATCCGCCGCGGCGCGCTGACCGTCGAGGAACCCGCCGAATGACCAGCCCGATCAAATTGGGCGGCGTCCATCATGTCGCCTATCGCTGCAAGGATGCGAAGGAAACGGTCGACTGGTACGAGGCCATGCTCGGCATGACCTACACGACCGCCTTTGCCGAGGATCATGTGCCGTCGACGGGCGAGTATGACCCCTATATGCACGTGTTCCTCGACGCAGGGAACGGCAACATCCTCGCCTTCTTCGAGCTGCCCAACCAGCCCGACATGGGCCGCGACGAGAATACGCCCAAATGGGTCCAGCATCTCGCGTTCAAGGTCGGCAGCTATGACGAGCTTGTCGCCGCGAAAGAGCATCTGACCGCGAACGGCATCGACGTGCTCGGGCCGACGCACCACGGCATTTTCAAGTCGATCTATTTTTTCGATCCCAACGGCCACCGCGTCGAACTCGCGTGCGACATCGGCACCGACGAACAATATGCCGAACTGAAGCGCGTCGCGCCGCTGATGCTCGACGAATGGAGCCAGACCAAAAAGGCCCCGCGCCACGCCGACTGGCTGCACCAGGCGGCGAACGAGTAAACGTTCGAATAGAATTAGAGCGGCGTGCCCCTGCGAAGGCAGGGGCCCATCTCCCCCGCTATCATGATATGTCGCCGCCGGTTGAACCGCGCAAGGATAGGTGATGGGCCCCTGCCTTCGCAGGGGCACAGGCCCATCAGTGGCGGAAGTGGCGCATCCCCGTAAACACCATCGCGAGCCCGGCGTCGTTCGCGGCCGCGATCACCTCGTCGTCGCGGATCGAACCGCCGGGCTGGATCACGCAGGTCGCCCCCGCCTCGACCGCGGCGAGCAGGCCGTCGGCGAAGGGGAAGAAGGCGTCGCTGGCGACCGCGCTGCCGACGGTTCGGGCTTCGGTCCAACCATGCGATTCAGCGGCTTCGCGTGCCTTGACCGCGGCGATGCGCGCGCTGTCGCGGCGGTTCATCTGCCCCGCGCCGATGCCCGCGGTCGAACCGCCCTTGGCATAGACGATCGCGTTCGACTTCACATGCTTGGCGACGGTCCAGGCGAACAGCGCGTCGGTGAGTTCCTCCTCGGTCGGCGCACGTTCGGTCACGACCTTGAGATCGCCGACGCCGATGCGGCCATTGTCGCGGCTCTGCGCGAGCCAGCCGCCGGCGATCGTCTTCAGCATCAGCCCGCCGCGCGCCGGATCGGGCAGTTCGCCCGTCAGCAGCAGGCGCAAATTCTTCTTCTTCGCGAACACCGCACGCGCGTCGGCGTCGGCGTCGGGCGCGCAGACGACTTCGGTGAAGATGCCGCTGATCAATTCGGCCGTTGCGCCGTCGAGCGGCCGGTTGACCGCGATGATCCCGCCGAACGCCGAGACATCGTCGCACTTCAGCGCCGCGTCATAGGCTTCGGCGATCGTCGCGGCGGTCGCGACGCCGCACGGGTTGGCGTGCTTGACGATGACGCAGGTCGGGCCCGCTTCGCGGAATTCGGCGACGAGTTCGAGCGCCGCATCGGCGTCGTTGATATTATTGTAGCTGAGTTCCTTGCCCTGCACCTGTTCGGCCTGCGCGATGCCGCGCGCGGCGGGGCCGGCGGGCAGGTAAAGCGCGGCCTGCTGATGCGGATTCTCGCCATAGCGCAGTTCGTTCGCGAGCTTCGCGGTCAGCGGCAGCGTGTCGGGGAATAGCTTGCCCTGGTCGACAAAGGCGAACCAGCTCGCGAT
Organism: Sphingopyxis sp.; assembly: GCF_035944815.1. GTDB lineage: Bacteria > Pseudomonadota > Alphaproteobacteria > Sphingomonadales > Sphingomonadaceae > Sphingopyxis. The sequence goes on along the minus strand of NZ_DASZAU010000002.1, from coordinate 622,832 downwards.
CATCCCGTCATAGGTCGCGGTGTGCGCAAAGGCGGTCGCGGCGAGCCGCTTGCGCAGCGCGAACGTCGTCGCGCCGCCATTGGCGTCCATCTCTTCGATGACTGCGGAATAATCCTCGGGCTCGGTGACGATGCCGACGAAGGCATGGTTCTTCGCCGACGAGCGCACCATCGCGGGGCCGCCGATGTCGATATTCTCGATGATCTCGTCGCGCGCGGCGCCCTTCGCGACGGTCGCGGCGAAGGGGTAAAGGTTGACCACCACCAGATCGATCGCGCCGATGCCATGTTCGTCCATCGAGGCGACATGCGCGGCGTCGTCGCGCACCGCGAGGATGCCGCCATGCACCGTCGGGTGCAACGTCTTGACGCGGCCGTCCATCATCTCGGGAAAGCCGGTGAGGTCCGACACGTCGAGAACGGTGTGACCCGCCTCGCGCAGCGCCTTCGCGGTCCCGCCGGTCGACACCAGCTCGACGCCGTGGCGGACGAGCGCGGCGGCAAGCTCGGCGAGCCCCGCCTTGTCGCTGACGGACAGCAGGGCACGGCGGACGGGAATCAGGTCGGTCATGGGAAGGGCGGCCTTTGAGGATAGGAAAGACGCGGCCCCCCTAGGCGGGTGCGCTCGCTATCGCAAGCGTTGGGCCACAAAAACACCCTGTCGTCCCCGCGAAGGCGGTGACCCATCCCCTGCTGGCTCTATCTTGCGCCATTTGGAGATGGACCCCTGCCTTCGCAGGGGCGCACGATACCGCTTCGCTCCAGTCTAGAGGCCGAGTGAAGCCGCGATATGGTCCCAGCGCACCAGTTTGAAATTCTGCGCCTTGGGCGCATTGTCGCCGTCCTGCGCAAGGAAGAGGCCGTCGGGGAAGGCGGGGCCGAAATTGCCCGCGACCGCCTCGATCCCGTCGGTCTCGCTCGTTGCGCCGAACGCGCCCGCGGCAACGGCAAAGCGGCCGACATAGTCGACGCCGGGCAGACGGAAGACCGCATAGCTATTGTCGCCCTGCGACGATGCGAGAAGGTAACGCTGGCCCTTGTGGTCGATCGTCGCGAGGCCCTCGACGTCGGCGACGAGGCGCTGGTTGTCGACCGGCGCAACGAGGCGCGCGGTTGCGGTCTTGCCGTTCGGTACGAGCTGCCAGATGCCGGCGTCTTCCTCGCCGACATAGAGCGTGTCGCCGTCGAAGACGCAGCCCTCGGACTGGGTCGGGATCTTATATTCCCACTGCGCCGCAAAGGTCGGAGCGCCGTCGACGGTCAGCGTGCCGACGCGCACCGTGCCGTCCTTGACGATCAGCGCCGCGGTGATCGGCGCGCCGGGCGCGGTCTTTTTGAGGCAAAGCCCATAGGCTTCGCCGGTACCCGCAGCGGCGCGGCCGAGCGCGACGATCGCCGGCTTGTCGGCGTCGAGACGGAAGATCGCGAGGTGCGCGTTCACTCCGTCGTTGCGGTCGCTCGCGACGATGATGTTGCCCGCGACGTCGACATTGTTGACGAGGCCCGCCTGCGCGAAGGCGATATCCTTGCCGGTCAGGTCATAGATGTGGAGCCCCGCCTTCTTGTCGGTCGCGACGATCAGCGCGCGGTTCGGGTTGGCGGGGTCGACCCAGACCGCCGGATCGTCGGCGGCATCGGCGCGGCCGGTGCCGACGGGCGCGGTCTCGCCGGTGGCGGCGACCTGAACCGGCGGCAGGCCGAAGATGACGGGTTCGCGCGCGGCACAGCCGGCGAGCGTTGCGGCGAGCGCGGCGGCGGCGAGCAGTCCGGACGTGCGGTTCATCATTTCCCCCTGATATTATTTGCCCGACGCGACGCAGCGGCCGCCGTCGGGACCGACGTCACCCGCGCACCGGCGGGCGGCGATCGTCGGCTCTTCGATCTCGCTCAGGCGATTGCCGCTTGTCGTGCGCTCGAGGTTAAAGCCGTCATAGAGTTTCCCCGACGCCGTATAGGTGCGGAACTTGAGCGCCTTCGGCGTGACGTCGACGATCTGGTAAAGTTCGGTCGCCTCGGCGATCTTGTCGGGCTGGCTGCCGGCGCGGTCGTTGAGCCGGTACATCTTCGACCCCGTCACCGACACCAGATAGACCGGCCCCTGGATGCCGCCGTCGGCACGCGCCTTGGCATTGGCTTCGCGGCCCGCTTCGCCCGTGAGGCGGCTGTAGCAGTGGTCGTGGCCCTGCAGCACGAGGTCGACCTTGCGCTTCTCGAACACCGGCTTCCACGCCGCCTTGATTTCCTTTGTGTCGTTCGGCCGCGCGCAGGTGAAGACGGGCTGGTGGAACAGTACGACGTTCCAGTTCGCCTTCGACGAGGCGAGCGCCGCGTCGAGCCAGTCGGTCTGGGCCTTCATAGCGCCGAGGTCGATCGCGGCGGTTCCGTCGAGGACGATGAAGCGCACGCCCTGATAGTCGGTGTAGTAGGTCGTCGCCTTCACGGGGTCGGGGCCGTTCGACGGCAGCGCGAATTGTGCCGGCCAATAGGGGCCGAGTCGGCGGCTTTCGCTGCCGTCGGCTTTCAGCACGTCGACATATTCATGATTGCCCGTCGCGGGGACCTGCGGGACGCTGGCATAATTATAGCCGCCGGCCTGATTCCACTCGCCCCATTCGTCGTCATGATCGAGGTCGTCGCGCTGGCCGACGAGGTCGCCCGCATGCGCGACGAGGCGAATGTCGCCATGGGCAAGGAAGGCCTGCCGGATCACGCGGCTGGCATAAGTCAGGATGCCGTTCTGGATGTCGCCGAGATAGAGGAAGCGGAAGGGCTTTGCCTCCGCCGCGGCAGTGCGGAACTGATACCATTCGCTCCAGCCCGCGGCGCCCCTGACGCGATAGGCATAGACGGTGTCCGGGGTCAGGCCGATGAAGCGCACCTGATGGTAGAGCGCCGGGCCATAGCTGCTGTCGATGGGCATCGATGTACCGGAAACGAGCTTTGCCTTTTCCTCGAGCGTGGGCCCGTCGACCGACACCGCGATTTGGGCCTGGGACTCGGCCTGCGCGGTATCGGTGCGAAAGGCGACCGCCATCTCGCGCGCCGGGTTGGCGCCGGGCGTGAGGACGATGCGGTCGGGAAGATTTTTGGGCGCGTAAGGAAGACCCGCAGAACGGGGGATGGGAGCGCCATCCTCGGTCGTGGTGACGACGGGAAAAGCCGGTGTCTGCGGCTCGGCGGCAACGGCGGCCGAGAGCGTCGCGGCGGCAAATAGTGGCAGGCCGAAATAAAAGCCCAGTCTTTTCCGAATCATGGCGTCTGCACTACCCCCTTTGGCCGGAATGCCCGCTTTGCGCCGCCGATCCTTGCCGGAAAACCGCGGTGCGCCGGCCCCGTTCCAGCAATATGACGCGGCGTCAATCCCACAATATTTCCGTCACTTAACTGTCATCGATGCGTCATAGAGCGCGATGCAAACTGTCACACACCCCCCCTAGAGGCGCGGCAACCATAACAGGGGGTAACGACAAGATGATTCGAACTTTCAGCCTTCAGTCCGTCGCCGCGATCGCTCTCGCGACCGCGCTGCTCTCCTCCCCCGCCATCGCGCAGGATGCGCCGATCCCCGCCGCCGAAGAGGATCGCGGCGACGGCCCGATCACGACCTCGCAGGAAATCGTCGTCCTCGGCAGCGTCGGCTATCGCAACCGCACCGAAGAGGCCGAGCCCGTCCTCTCCTACGACAGCGAATTCTTCCAGCGCTTCGAGCCGCTCACCGCGGGCGATGCGCTGAAGCGCGTGCCGTCGGTGACCTTCCTGTCCGACGTGATCGAAAGCGATGGCGCGCGCCTTCGCGGCCTGCCCCCCGGCTATACGCAGATACTGATCAACGGCGAGCGCGTTCCCGGCACCAACGCCGACCGCAGCTTTTTCCTCGACCGCATCCCCGCCGAATTGATCGACCGCGTCGAGATTGTCCGCTCCTCGTCGGCGCGGCGCACCGGCGACGCGGTCGCGGGCACGATCAACATTGAACTGCGCGACGGTTATGAACTCGACGGCGGCTATATCCGCGCCGGCGGCCTCTATTATGACGACAAGGAACTCGAGCCGAGCATTGGCGCCGTCTATGGCGGCGCGGTCGGCCCCGGCCGCCTGCTGATCGGCCTCAACTTCCAGGGGCGCCACAACCCAAAGAAGAAATATTCGCTGCGCTACGGCGATTCGCCCGAGAATAATCCCGATTATGCGACCGACGACTTCGACAATCGCGAGGATCAGCGCGATACGCGCGACGGCAAGGATTATTCGGCGAACCTCAATTACGAAATCGACGGCGAAACGACCGATTTCCGCATCTCGGGCTTCTATGTCCGCACCGACCGTACCGAAACCGAGCGCAGCTTCGAATATGACGATCCGACCGCGGTCACCGGCCCGCTGCCCGACGGCAACCTGCTGAGCGACAACAGCAACATCAACAATATCGACCAGGAAAACTACAGCATCGACGCCCGTCTCTCGCACCGCTGGTCGCTCGGCAAAACGACGCTGAAGGTCGGATTTGCGCGCTTCGACGACAAGCAGCGCGAGACCGAGAACGAGATCGGTTTCGACGTCGACTATGACGATGGCGAGGTGCCCGAATTCGAACAGGCCTTCTTTGCGACCGACACCACCGACAAGGAATTCACCGCCAAGCTCGATCATGAAATCGAACTCGGCAACGATATCCAGCTCGTCGTCGGCGGCTATTACCAGAAGAAGACGCGCAAGATGTCGACGCTGACCTTCGAGGGCGAGGCCGAAGTTGATCAGCCCGGTTACGACCAGTTCATCGACAATCCGGATGATTTCGCGCTGCCTTTTGCCGATCTTGAGGAGCAGGATCCAATCCTCAACCGGATCAAGGAACGCCGCCTAGACGGCTTTGCGCTGGTCCAGGGCAAATCGGGTGGCCTGACGTGGGAAGCGGGTGTTCGCTACGAAACCACGAAGCTCGACACCGTCGATTTCAGCGACCCCGACGATGTCCTCGCGCAGAACAAGAAATATGAAAAATTCCTGCCGTCGGCGTCGATCAAGTTCGACCTGACTGCCCGCGACCGTATCACCGCGTCGGTCGCGCGTACCAATCGCCGGCCCGAATTCAACTATGTCACGCCGGCGACGCTCCGCGAAGAAATCGGCGACAATGACCTGCGCGGCAATCCGCAGCTCGATCCCGAAACCTCATGGGGTGCCGATCTCGGCTATGAACGCCGCATCGGCCGCACCGGGGTCGTCGGTATCAACGTCTTTTACCGCGACGTGACGAATCTGATCGAGGTCACCGGCACCGACGAAGAGGGGTCGGAAGGCCCGGGCACCATCGTCTACGTCCCGCAGAATGTCGGCGACGGCAAAGTCTATGGCGTCGAATTCGACCTTTCGACCGACCTCGGCTTCCTCGGCCTGCCCAACACCGGCGTGTTCGGCAATATCTCGTGGCTCGACAGCGAGATCACCGATTTTGCGGGCAAGCGCCGTTTCAACGGCCAGTCCGAATATGTTTACAACGTCGGCTTCATCCAGGACCTGCCGAAATGGGGCGTTGCGTTCGGCGCGACGCACCGCAAGCAGGGCGCGGCATTCGACCGCGTGATCGGCGAGGAAATCCGCACCACCTATGGCGCCGACCTCGAAATCTTCGTCGAAAAGCGCTTCGGCAGCAACTTCACGATCCGCGCGGTCGGTTCGAACCTGCTGAACGGCGCGAAGCGCGAGGCGTTCAACAAGTTCGACGATGCGGCCGACCAGCTCGACCGCGACTTCGACGAATATGAGCTCGAAAGCGAAAAGGCGGGGCCGGTGTTCCAGATCATGGCGCGCTACGCCTTCTGACCGGATGTCGGATGGGGAGCGGATTAGTCCCGCCGCTCCCTATCCGATATGTTTGAAGATCCAGCCGATGCTCGCGCCGCCCGCCGGCGCCATGCCGGTGACGACCAGCTGTTCGCACGGATAGGGCCGGCCTTCGCCGTCGACCCACAGGCTTTCCTCGACCGCCAGTTCGCCCTCGGACGTGCGGAACTGCCACAGCGGACCGCCGTTGATGCGCAGCAGCGCACCGAGCTTGTCGGCGGTCAGGCTTGCCGAGATGTTGCGGCCAAGGTGAAAGCGCATCGTGAAGCCCTTGTCGCCCTTGCGCCGCGTGCGCGGGGCGGGGAGCAGCATGTCCTCGCCGCGCAGCTCGCGCCCGTTCGGTGACAGGATCAGGAGCCGGCGATGGATCAGCCCGTGGCGGCGTGCATAGCCGTCGTGGCTCATCTCCAGCCGGCTGCCCTGCGGCGTTTCGCGCCGGTCGAGCTCGACCTCGGTCACGCCCTTGCCGAGCGAGCCATTGGCGAGGATCGCGGTCGAATTGCTGTCGGCAAGCGTCAGCGTCGAATGCGCAGCGGTGGTGCGGAGGCCGCGGGCCAGGTCGGCGGGGATCGTCGCGCCGGTCAGCGCGGCACCGCCGCAATTGACGACGATACGCTCGTCGCCGTCGCTGAGTTCGAAGGCGAGGGTCGAGGCGCAGCCCGCCTCGGTCACGCGGGCGATCGGTGGCGGCGCGGCATCGGCGAGCAGTACGACCTTGTTCGCGACCAGCCGCTGATAGCCCCAGTCGCGCGCCTGTTTCAGCGGCCGGGTACGCACGCCGCTGGCGTCGATGATCGACTGGACATAGGCGGCGGAGGTTGCGCCGCTGCCCTGCCAGCTGCCCATGCCGCCGTCGCTGTGGAGCAGGCCGAGCAGCGCGGGCACCGCACGCGCCAGCACCTCCTGGACGAAGGGCGGCACCTCCATGCGGCGCATGTCATAGATGCGCGCGAGCATCGACAGCGCCATGATTGCGTCGAGCTGCGCCTGCGGCGAACGCGAGATGTTGCCGCCGTCGGCATAGAAGCTGGTCTCGAGCACCTTTCGCAAGCCGGCCTCGCCGAACACCTGCCGCGGCTCCCCGCCGGGCATCAGCAGCGAGGCGGCGACGATGCCGACCCACGCGACCATCTGGCCAGTACCAGGCCGCGTCTTGTCGGCGACGCGGTCGAGGTGACGCGCGGCGCGGGCGAGATGGTTGAGTACCGCCGAACGGTAGATCAGGTCGCTCGACGACAGGATCAGCGGCGCGTGCGCGGCCCAGAACAGGATGCGCCACGCGGTATTGTCGGCCTTCCACGCCGGTTCGCTTACCGTTTCGCCGTGCGTGCCGAGCCAGTGGCGGACGACGGCCTCGGCAATCGGTGCGCCGTCGGCGCGCGATCCGGTCGCGGCCAGGTCGCGCAGCCATGCGAAGCTGTGGAGATAGTCGGCAAAGGTCGGCGCGACGTCGAGCGCCGCGAAATCGAGCTCGCCGAGCGGCAGTTTCAATCCGCGGTGCAGGAAATGGCCGGCGCGGATCGCGGTGCCTGCGCGGGTGTCGCCGGGCACCGGGTCGGCGGGCACGCCGAGCAGCTTGAGCGGGAAACGCCCCTTCAGGCGAAAGGCGTGGAGCGGCGTGCGCCAGGTCAGCCGCGTGATCGCATTGGCGACGCGGTCGCCCAGCGACAGCCCCTTGTCGGCGGGAAGGCGGATCAGCCTTTTGCCGGGTTCGATCGTATCGTCGAGCAGGGCGGCGTCGTCGCCGGAAGCGGGCGGCGGATCGGCGGGGGCGGCGGTCAACGGTCTCCCCTTCATCGATCAGGCGCCCCGCAGCCGCCGGATATTGTCGGCATAAGCGTCGGGCCCGCCCTTGAAGGTCGCGGTGCCCGCAACCAGCACGTCGGCGCCCGCGGCGATCGCCAGCGGGGCGGTCCCCGCGTCGATGCCGCCATCGACCTCGAGCCGGATGTCGCGCCCCGACTTGTCGATCATCTTCCTGACCGCCTCGATCTTGCGAAGCTGGCTCGAAATGAAGCTCTGGCCGCCAAAGCCCGGGTTGACGCTCATGATCAGGACAAGGTCGATGTCGTCGATCAGATAATCGAGCATCTTCGCCGGCGTCGCCGGATTGAGCGAGACACCCGCCTGTTTGCCGAGCGATTTGATGTGCTGGACGGTGCGGTGGATGTGCGGCCCCGCCTCCGGATGGACGGTGATGATGTCGGCGCCTGCCGCAGCGAAGGCATCGAGGAAATGGTCGACCGGCGAGATCATCAGATGGACGTCGAAGGGCAGGGTCGAATGCGGGCGCAGCGCCTTCACCACCGCCGGGCCGATCGTCAAATTGGGGACATAATGGCCATCCATCACGTCGATATGGACCCAGTCGGCGCCCGCAGTCTCGATCGCGCGTACCTCTTCGCCCAGGCGTGCGAAATCGGCGCTGAGGATCGACGGGGCGATGCGAACGGGGGCGGTGGCGGCGGTCATAGAGACCGGCCTTAACCATCTAGCGAGTCGGGGGCAAGCCGGGGTGGGGGCGTGATCGGCAGCTATCCCCAAATAATGTCGCGCGACCCTATCGCCAGCGCCATCCGCCTTCGGTCTTGGTGCGGTAAATCGGCATCGGGGCGAGCCCCGCGAGCACGACCGCGATCGTCATCATCGCCGGCCGATCATGCAGCACCACGGCCAGCCCGGTGATCATTGCAATATGCAGCGCGAGGAAGAACCAGCCTTCCCAAACTATCGGCAAGCCGGTGCCATAGCCGCGACTTTTGGCGCGGAACCACGGGCCCTTGCGCATGAACAGGTGCATCATGATCCGCTCTCCTCCTTGGGCGGCCGTCCGCGCTTCGGCGCCTCGGACCGTTTCACGTCGACGCCGCGGCGCGCCAGCGCCTCGCGCAGCAATATCTCGATCTCGGCATTGGCGCTGCGCAACTCGGCGGCCGCCATCCGCTCGATCGCCGCATAAAGCGCGGGATCGAGACGGAGGGCAAAGGCCTTTTTGGTCGTCGCAGCCATCGTCCGGTCTCAGTAGAGCGAGCCGGTGTTGACGACGGGCTGCGTGTCGCGTTCGCCGCAGAGGACCACCATCAGGTTCGACACCATCGCCGCCTTGCGCTCGTCGTCGAGGTCGACGACATTTTTCTCGGACAGATGCTGGAGCGCCATTTCGACCATCGTCACCGCGCCTTCGACCAGCTTCTTCCGCGCGGCGATCACCGCTTCGGCTTGCTGCCGGCGGAGCATCGCGCCGGCGATCTCGGGGGCATAGGCAAGGTGCGTCAGCCCGCATTCGTCGACGGTGATACCGGCAACTTCCAGCCGCTCGATCAGCGCCTTGCGCAGTTCCTCGCCGACCTCGTCATGATTGCCGCGCAGCGTGACTTCCTGATGCTCGATATCGTCATAGGGGTAGCGCGAGCCGATCGATCGCACTGCGGCCTCGATCTGCGCCATCACGAATTCCTTGTAATCGTCGACGTCGAACAGCGCCTGCGCGGTGTCGGTGACGCGCCACACGACCTGCGCCGCCATTTCGATCGGATTGCCGCGCAGGTCGTTGACCTTGATCTTGTCCGAAATCACGTTGTTCGCGCGGACCGCGATCTTCTTGCGCGACAGCCAGGGCAGGACCCAGCGGAGCCCTTCCTCGCGATCGGTGCCCCGATAGGCGCCGAACAGCTGGACCGCCGCCGCTTCGTTCGGGTTGATCATGTAAAAGCCGCAGAGGATGATCGTCCCGATTACCGCGCTCGCGGCGACGACCGCCCACTTCCAGTTCCAGTCGATCCCCTCGCTGCCGATATTGCTCGTCGCCGCCCAGATCGCGACGCCCAGCAATATCAGCCAGATCAGCAGCATCAGATAGCCGCTCTGCGTATTGGCGCGCGTCTCGCGACTGCGGTTAAGCGCCCTTGTCCCTGCTTCGACCATATTTCCCTCCGAATCATTCGATATAATGATGATATCATATTTATATCGAAATGGCCGCTGGTCAATCGGGATTTTGCGGGTGGGAACGGGTGTCGGTTTCGGGGTGGGAAGCTGCCACTCCCAATATTCGTCATCCCCGCGAAAGCGGGGACCCAGAGCATGCGTAAGCTGACTCCACACTGGGTTCCCGCTTTTGCGGGAATGACGAAGTTATAAGAACCGAAACGTCCGCAGCCGGTCGAAACCGCTCGGAACCCGCTCTCGCCGGGCGCCCAAAACAAAGGGGGCGAAATCGCCCCCTTTGCCTCCCCGGTTTCGTTCGTTCACTCGGTCGGAAAACCGCGCTTCTCGAGCAGCGCCTTCACGTCGGGATCGCGGCCGCGGAAGGCGCGATAGGCCTCGGCGCGGTCGGTCTCGTTGCCGGTCATGAGCAGGATCGTGCGGAACTTGTCGGCGATGCTGCGGTCCCACGGGCCGCCGGCTTCGGTAAAGGCCGCCCAGGTGTCGGCGTCCATCGTTTCCGACCAGAGGTAGCTGTAATAGCCCGCCGAATAGGCGTCCGAACTGAACAGGTGACCGAATTGCGGCAGGCGGTGGCGCATGACGATTTCCTTCGGCATGCCCATCTCGGCGAGCGTTTCGCGTTCGAACTTGTCGACGTCGGTCACCGGCACCTTGCGGTCGTGGATCTTCATGTCGACGATCGCGCTCGAGAGGTACTCGACCGTCTCGAACCCCTGGTTGAACTTGTTCGACGCGAGGATCTTGTCGACCAGCGCCTGCGGGATCGGCGCGCCCGTCTTGTAGTGCGTCGCATATTTCGACAGCACCTCGGGGGTCATCAGCCAATTCTCGTTCACCTGGCTCGGATATTCGACGAAATCGCGCGGAACGCCGCCAAGGGCCGGGTAAGTGATGTGCTGCAGCAGATAATGGATGCCGTGGCCGAACTCGTGGAACAGGGTCGTCGCATCGTCGAGGCTGACGAGCGTCGGTTCGCCCTTTGCGGCCTCGGTGAAGTTGTTGTTGTTCGACGCGAGGACATTGCGTTCGCCGCCCAGCGTCTGCTGGCTGCGATAGGTCGTCATCCACGCGCCCGACCGTTTCCCGTCGCGCGCGAAATTGTCGAGATAGAGCAGGCCGACATTTTCGTTCGTCTTGAGGTTATAGACCTCGAACGTGCGAACCTTGGGATCGAAGACGGGCACGGTGCCGGTATTTTCGCGGAAGCCGAGGTCGTAGAGCTGACCCGCCGACCAGAACATGCCCTCGACCAGCTTGTCGAGCTGAAGATAGGGTTTCACCTCGCTTTCATCGAGGTCGTATTTCGCCTTGCGGACTTTCTCGGCGTAGAAGCGATAGTCCCACGGTTCGATCGTGATTTTCGGGCCGTTGCCGGCTTTCGCTTCCTGATCGGCGATCGCCTGCATGTCGGCGACCTCTTCCTTCACGCGCGCGACCGCCGCGGGCCAGACCTTCATCATCAGGCCCATGGCATTTTCGGGCGTCTTCGCCATCGTGTCGGCCATGCGATAATTGGCGTGCGTCGCGAAACCGAGCAGTTCGGCGCGCTGCTGGCGGAGCTTCAATATTTCGGCGATCGTCGCATTGGTGTCGTTCGCATCGCCATTGTCGCCGCGGCCGACAAAGGCCTTCCAGATCTTTTCGCGCAGCGCGCGGTTGGTCGCGTTCTGCAACACCGGCTGCGCCGACGAGCGGGTGTTCTTGATCGCCCACTGGCCCGGCTTGCCGTTGGCTTCGGCGGCCGAGGCGAGCGATGCGACGAAACCGGGTTCGAGACCCGCGAGTTCGGCCTTGTCGGTCACGAAGGTGTAGAGCTTCTCGTCGCCGAGCAGTTTCGACGAAAAGGCCGAGAAGAGCCCTTCGAGCTTGGCATTGAGTTCGACCAGCTTCGCCTTGTTCGCCGGCGACAGGTTTGCGCCGTCGCGCACCATCTCGTCATAGCTGCGTTCGACGATGCGGATCTGCTGCGCGTTGAGCCCGCTCGAATTGCGCTTGTCGTACACCGCCTTGTAGCGCGCGAAGAGCTTCGGCTCGAGGAACAGCTCGGTGTAGAAGGTGGAGAGCTTGGGGCTCCATTCGGCATCGATATCCTCGACGCGGTCGTTCGACTTGTTCGACGTCTGCACGCCCCACAGCGCGTAGACGCGCTCCATCGTCTCGCCGGCCAGCTGCATCGGGACATGCGTATTCTCGAAGGTCGGCGCTTCGGGGTTGTCGATGACCGCCTGCACCTCGGCCTTCACTTCGGCCATGCCCTTGGTGAAGGCATCGGGGAACAGCTCGGGGTCCATCTTGTCCCACGGCGGCACCCCTTCATAGGGGCCGGTCCACGGCGCGAGCATCGGGTTTTCGCCCGCGGGGGTGGTGGCGGCCGGCCCGGAAGCGGTTGCGGCGGCGGTCGGTTCGGCGGCGGTTGCGATGGTCATCTGGCTATAACCCACCATCATCGCGGTGGATGCAAGCAGGATCGACAAAGGACGGGCGAAAGGGTGCGCGGTGCGCGACATCGGTTAATCTCCCCGGAGGATAAGGTTTCGGACGAAACCATGTCGGGGGGCGTCTTAACCTTATGTGACAGCAGGGTGCAAGCCGCCTAGGCGCCAAATTCCGGCTGGATCAGGCCAGGCGTGTCGACGCGGAAGCTGAAGATGCCGCCAGCATGCGGCTGCGCCTTGCGCTCCTCGTCGGTCAGATTCTTGCCCGCGCTGGTGACGAAGGCGGTCCGGAGATCGGGTCCGCCGAATGCGATCATCGTCGGGCGCTGCACCGGCATGTCGACCGTCCGGAGCAATTCGCCCGCGGGCGAGAAGCGCACGACGCGCCACCCGTCCCACAGCGCCGACCAGTAACAGCCCTCGGCGTCGACCGCCGCGCCGTCGGGGCGTCCGTTGCCATGATCGAACTGGTGGAAGATGCGGCCTTCGCCCAGCGTGCCGGCCACCGGGTCGGCATCATAGGCGCGGATCGCGTGGGTCGGCGTGTCGGCGTGATAGAAAATGCGCCCGTCGGGGCTGAACGCCGCGCCGTTGCTGGTGGTGATCCTGCCGAAGATTTCGGTGAGCGAGCCGTCGGGATCGAGCCGATAGAGCGTCGCGGCAGGGTTCGCCTTGTCGCTCGTCAGGCTGCCGACCCACAGCCGGCCCGCGGCGTCGACGCGGCCGTCGTTGAAACGCTGTTCGGGCTTGGCCGCGAGCACCGCGGGGCCGAAGGCGCGCGGCACGGCGCCCCAGCCATCGATCAGCGCGCAGCCGTTTTCGAGCGCGGCGACGAGCCCGCCGCCGGCGCGCGGTGCGATGCAGCCGACCTGTTCGGCAAGCTCCATCGTCTCGTCGGCGCCGGTCGCCGGATCGGTGCGATGGATTTTGCGGCCTTCGATGTCGACCCAATAGAGCCGCGCTTCGGCGGCGTTCCAGACGGGCGATTCGCCGAGCAGGGCACGGGCGTCGAGGAGCAATTGGACCATGCGGCGGTCATAGCGTGGCGCGGCGGGGCTGCCCAGCGGCTGCAAACCTATTCCTCCCGTTTCTCCGCCGACCATCGTCACCCCGGACTTGATCCGGGATCCATTATTCCAACGATGCATGAATGGACCCCGGATCAAGCCCAGGGTGACGAAGAGGAAAAGGACGAAGCGCAAAGAGTTTCCGCCGTAGCGTCTTTCTACTTGACGTGGACGTAAACGTAAGGTCTCTTGGCCCGGAAAGATGCGGCCGACTCCCCGCTTGCGTTCGGCTGCCAAGGGAAAGGAAAGACCATGTCGCTCGATAGTCTCTCGCGCTCCGCCTACACCGAGGATCATGAGGCGTTCCGCGCGACGGTGCGCCAGTTCCTCGAAAAGGAAGTCGCGCCAAACGCCGCACAATGGGCCGAGGACAAGATCGTTCCCAAGTCGATCTGGCCGAAGGCGGGCGAACTCGGCATGCTGTGCCCGACGGTTCCCGAGGAATATGGCGGGCTCGGCCTCGACTTCGGCTATAATGCGATCGTCGACGAGGAAAGCGCCTATTACGGCCGCGCCACGACGGGCTTCTCGCTCCAGTCGGACATCGTCACCAGCTACATCGTCAAATATGGCAGCGAGGAGCAGAAGAAGCACTGGCTGCCGCGGATGGTGTCGGGCGAGACGATCACCGCGATCGCGATGACCGAGCCGGGTACCGGCTCCGACCTTCAGGGCATGCGCACGACCGCGAAGAAGGATGGCAATCACTATGTCATCAACGGGTCGAAAACCTTCATCACCAATGGCCAGAACGCCGATCTGATCCTCGTCTGCGTCAAGACCGATACCGAGGTCGAGCCGGCGTGGAAGGGCGTGTCGATCGTGCTCGTCGAGGCCGATCGCGAGGGCTTCCAGCGCGGGCGCAACCTCGACAAGATCGGGCAGGACGAAGCCGACACGTCGGAGCTGTTCTTCAACGACGTGCGTGTGCCGATCACCAACTGCCTTGGCGAGGAAGGGCAGGGCTTCATCTACCTGATGAGCGAACTGCCGCAGGAACGCCTGTCGATCGCGGTCAGCGCGCAGGCATCGGCGCAGCGTGCGTTCGACGACACCGTCGAATATACGCGCGAGCGCAAGGCGTTCGGCAAGCCGATCCTCGATTTCCAGAACAGCCGCTTCGTGCTCGCCGATCTGAAGGCCAAGCTGCAGGTGGGCTGGGCGCACCTTGACTGGGCGCTCGCGCGCCACATGAAGAAGGAGCTGACCCCAGAGGAGGGCGCCGCGGCGAAGCTGTGGCACACCGACCTCCAGTGGGAAGTCATGGACAAGTGCCTCCAGCTGTTCGGCGGTTCGGGTTACATGAACGAATATCCGATCGCCCGCGCGTGGCGCGCGGCGCGTGTGACGCGCATCTTCGGCGGTACGAACGAAATCATGAAGGAACTGATCGGGCGCAAGCTCTGATCGCTTGAAATCGCAGGAAAGGAATTCTCCCATGGCTACTGCTTATATCGTCGACGCCGTCCGCACCGCAGGCGGCAAGCGCGGCGGCCGCCTCGCGGGCGTACACCCTGTCGATCTCGGCGCCGCGGTGTTCGACGCGATCGCCGACCGCAACGATTTCGATACCAAGGCGATCGACGACGTCATCACGGGTTGCGTCAGCCAGGGCGGGCAGCAGACGATGGACGTCGGCCGCAACGCCGTGCTCGCCTCGAAACTCCCCGACTCGATCCCCGCGGTCACCATCGACCGCCAGTGCGGATCGTCGCAGCAGGCGATCCAGTTCGCCGCGCAGGCGGTGATGTCGGGAACGCAGGACATCGTCCTCGCCAGCGGCATCGAAAGCATGACGCGCGTGCCGATGGGCAGCGTCGCGACGCTGTTCATGAAGGAAGGTCTCGGCCATTATAAGTCGGAGCGGCTCGAGGAAAAATATCCCGGCATCATGTTCAGCCAGTTCATGGGCGCCGAAATGATCGTCAAGAAATACGGCCTCACCAAGGACGACCTCGACGCCTATGCGCTCGAAAGCCACCGCCGCGGCAAGGCCGCGACCGAGGCCGGCCATTTCAAGCGCGAAATCGTCGGGCTCGAAATCGACACCCCCGAAGGCCGCCAGACGCACCTCGTCGACGAGGGCATCCGCTTCGACGCGACGCTCGAAGGCATCGCGGGCGTCAAGATCCTGCAGGAAGGCGGCTCGATCACCGCGGCGACCAGTTCGCAGATCTGCGACGGCGCGTCGGCGGCGCTCGTCGTGTCCGAACAGGCGCTGAAGGATCATGGCCTCACCCCGCGTGCGCGCATCCATCATATTTCGGTGACCGCAGGCGACCCGGTGATCATGCTCGAAGAACCGCTGTTCGCGACCGAACGCGCGCTCAAAAGGGCGGGCATGAAGATCGGCGACATCGACGCTTATGAAGTCAACGAGGCGTTCGCGCCGGTGCCGCTCGCCTGGCTGCAGTATCTGGGCGCCGACCACGCCCGCCTCAACCAGCATGGCGGCGCGATCGCGCTCGGCCACCCGCTCGGTGCCAGCGGCACCAAGCTGATGGCGACCTTGCTCGGCGTGCTCGACGCGACCGGCGGGAAATACGGCCTCCAGACGATGTGTGAAGGCGGCGGCCAGGCGAACGTCACGATCGTCGAGCGCCTCTAAGAAATCGATCAATTTTTTCCGTTCGGGCTGAGCCTGTCGAAGCCCCGTTCTTCTCTTGAAAGAAGGAACGGCCCTTCGACAAGCTCAGGGCGAGCGGGTTAGGAAAGGACTAAATAGATGAAACTCGATTCCACCGTATCCGCCGTCGTCACCGGCGGCGCCTCGGGCCTTGGCGCTGCGACCGCGCGTCTGCTCGCCTCGAAGGGCGTCAAGGTCGCGATCTTCGACCTGCAGGAAGAAAAGGGCACCGCGCTTGCGGCCGAACTCGGCGGCGTGTTCTGCGAATGCAACGTCACCGACGACGCCTCGGTCGACGCCGCCTTCGAAAAGTCGCGCGCCGCGATCGGGCAGGAGCGCATCCTCGTGAACTGCGCGGGCACCGGCAATGCGATCAAGACCGCCAGCCGCTCGAAGGAAGACGGCAGCATCAAGCATTTCCCGCTCGACGCGTTCAACTGGATCATCCAGATCAACCTCGTCGGCACCTTCCGCTGCATCGCCAAGTCGGCCGCGGGCATGCTGACGCTCGACCCGATGGAAGACGGCGAGCGCGGCGCGATCGTCAACACCGCGAGCGTGGCGGCCGAGGACGGCCAGATCGGTCAGGCTGCCTATTCGGCATCGAAGGGCGGCGTCGTCGGTATGACGCTCCCCATCGCGCGCGACCTTGCGAGCGAGAATATCCGCGTCAACACGATCCTGCCCGGCATCTTCGACACCCCGCTGCTCGCCGGCGCGCCGCAGAATGTCCGCGACGCGCTCGGCGCCTCGGTGCTCAACCCGAAGCGTCTCGGCAATCCGCCCGAATATGCCGCGCTCGCGCTCGCGATGATCGAGAATGGCTATTTCAACGGCGAGGACGTGCGCCTCGACGGCGGCATCCGCATGGGTCCGCGCTGATATGCCAAAACCGGAAAGCTGGCGGCTCGACGCCGCCAGCTACCCTGTCTGCATCGATTTGCAGACGCGCTTCCAGGATATGGACATCAACGGCCACCTCAACAATGTGGCCTTTGCGGCGCTGTTCGAAAGCGGCCGCGTCCTGCTCAACCGCGAGATCCGCCCGTGGGAGGAACGCCCGGCGAACGAGCGCACGATGGTCGCGGCGGTCGAGATCAACTATCTCGCCGAAGGCAATTTCCCCGATCCGGTGCAGATCGCGACCGGCATCGGCCGGCTCGGCACCTCGAGCTGGACGATCGTGCAGGCGATGTTCCAGAACGGCCGCGCGATCGCGACCTGCGACACGGTGGTGGTATGCCGCACCGACGGCGAAGCGAAGCCGCTTCGTGCGGAGATGGTCGTGGAACTCGAAGCGAAGCTGGCGAGGCCGGCCTAAAGCTTCTTGTCCGCATCGGGCACCGACCGGATCAGGTCGCGCGCGAAGCCGATCAGGCCGATCTGGCGGCGGCGCTTCAGCCGTTCGGCGCGCAGGATCGCGCGCACCTCGTCGAAACAGCCGTCGACATTGTCGTTGATCAGCACATAGTCGTACCCGTCCCAGTGACTGATCTCGTTCGCGGCGCGTTCCATGCGCGCGGCGATCACCTCGTCGCTGTCGGTGTTGCGGCTGCGCAGGCGGCGTTCGAGCTCCTCCATGGTCGGCGGCAGCACGAAGACGCGCACGACGTCGGGGCCGGCCTCCTGATAAAGCTGCTGCGCGCCCTGCCAGTCGATGTCGAACAGGACGTCCTTGCCCGCGGCGAGCAGTTCCTCGACCGGCGCACGCGGGGTGCCGTAGCGATGGCCGAAAACATGCGCCCATTCGAGGAATTCGCCGTCGGCGGCCATTTTCTTGAACGTCTCGGTATCGACGAAATGATAATGGACCCCGTCGACCTCGCCGGGGCGCGGCGGACGCGTCGTTGCGGAGATCGAGAGCGCGATATCCTTGTCGGCCTCGAGCATCATGCGCGAGATGGTGGTCTTGCC
Organism: Sphingopyxis sp.; assembly: GCF_035944815.1. GTDB lineage: Bacteria > Pseudomonadota > Alphaproteobacteria > Sphingomonadales > Sphingomonadaceae > Sphingopyxis. Next base: position 604,999 of record NZ_DASZAU010000002.1, on the reverse strand, counting down.
GGCGCCCGAGGGCGAGGAGAGGACGAACAACACGCCGCGGCGGTTCAGATGGACGCTATCAGCCATGCGCGCTATTCGCCTGACGAGCGGCAGCGGTCAAGGGGGCGCGGATGGCGGGAATTTCACGGACGGGATGGCTGGTTGCGGCGGCGCTCGTGGCCTTGCTCGCCGCCATATTGATCGGCATGGGCCGCCCACCGATCTGCCCGTGCGGGACGATCAGCCTGTGGCATGGCACCGTCCAGTCGAACCAGAACAGCCAGCAGATTTCGGACTGGTACAGTTTCAGCCACGTCATCCACGGCTTCATCTTCTATGGCGTGCTGCGCTGGATCATGCCCGACCGCCCGCTCTGGGTGCCGCTCGCGATTGCGATCGGGGTCGAGGGCGCATGGGAAATTCTCGAAAATTCGCCGATCATCATCGACCGTTATCGCGAGGTGACGATGGCGTTCGGCTATTCGGGCGATTCGGTGCTCAACTCGGTCAGCGATACGCTGTTCATGATACTGGGCTTTATCGCGGCGAGCCGGATGCGCTGGTGGGTAACGACCCTGCTCGCGCTCGTCTTCGAGCTGTTCACGCTCTGGACGATCCGCGACAATCTGACGCTCAACGTGCTAATGCTGGTCTCACCGGTCGAGGCGATCAAAGAGTGGCAGGCGGGCGGCTAGAGCGCCAAAGCGCTGCGCGAAGCCAGCGCCAGCTTCTCGATCAGTTCATCGGGGATCGGCCGGTTCGCGGAAAAGGTGACGCCGGTCTTGGTCGCCTTCAGTTTCGACGCGGCAATCTCGTCGGCGTGCGCGGTGATCGCGCCCGGATCGACATAAAGGCCGCATTGCTTGGCGAAGGCGGCATAGCCGGCGATCGTCCTGCCGGCGATCTCGAACCCGGGCATGTCATATTTCATGACCTCTTGGGCCTCGGGCAGCGCCCGCGCCAGTTGCGCGCGCAAGTTCGCCAGCACTGCGCGAAACGGCTCGGGTGCCGCGGCGATATAGGCGTCGTGGCCGGCTGTCTTCGTCATGCGACGAGGAATTCAGTGGATCGCCGGCCGCTTGCCGTCGGCGTCGAGCGGGATCGCGGGGGGCAGGGCGTCGCCGATCGTCTGCCCGTCGGTCGGCAATCCGGCGGTCCCGGCATAGGTGTCGACCACGCCGGCATTCGCGAGTTCGGGATCGAGCGCATGCGCCTCGGCCGCGGCCTTGCGCGCTTCGGCGCGCTCGGCCCATTTCTTGGTGAGATAGGCGCCCGCAACCGTCGCCGCGAGCACCGCATAACGCTGCGGGAACAGGCGCCGCGCGGCGAACAGCGTGCCCGCGCCGATCACCGCACCCGCGACGGGATGATTGCCCTTCTGGCGTCCGATGGTGCTGCCAAGGACGCCGCCTACGATCCGACCGATCATCTTCATCTCTCCTTCCCCTCTTCAATTCGCGGAAGGCCCCGCGGGTTCCTTCAGTTATCGGGCCCCAGCATCGTGCGCGGATCGACCACCCGGTCGAAGGTCGCGGCATCGACATAGCCAAGGTCGAGCGCAGCTTCCTTCAGCGTGCTGCCTGTCTCATGCGCATGTTTGGCGATCTTCGCGGCCTTGTCATAGCCGATTTCGGGCGCGAGCGCCGTCACCAGCATCAGCGAGCGGTTCATCAACTCGTCGATCCGCGCGCGATTGGGTTCGATCCCGGCGACGCAATGCTCGGTAAAGCCCGCCATGCCGATAGCCAGCAGTTCGATCGAGCGCAGCACATTCGACCCGATCAGCGGCTTGAACACATTGAGTTCGAGATGGCCTTGCAAGCCCCCGACGGTCGCCGCCTGATGATTACCGATGACCTGTGCTGCGACCATCGTCAGCATCTCGCACTGCGTCGGGTTGACCTTGCCCGGCATGATCGAGCTGCCCGGTTCGTTCGCAGGCAGGTCGAGCTCGCCGAGCCCCGCGCGCGGCCCCGATCCCAGGAGGCGGATATCGTTCGCGATCTTGGTGAGCGCGACGGCGAGCGTATTGAGTGTGCCCGAGAAGAAGACCAGCCCGTCGTTCGATGCCAGCGCCTCGAACTTGTTGCGTGCGGGCTCGAACGCGATGCCGGTGGCCTTCGACAGTTCGGCGGCCATCGCGGCGTCGAAACCGGCGGGTGCGTTGAGCCCGGTGCCGACCGCGGTCCCGCCCTGTGCGAGCTTGCAGATATCATGCGTCAGCGCATGCTCGATCCGCGCGCGGCAGGCGGCGAGCTGCGCGACATAGCCCGAAAATTCCTGCCCCAGCGTCAGCGGGGTCGCATCCTGCAAATGGGTGCGGCCGATCTTGACGATATCGCCCCACGCCGCGGCCTTGGCGGCGAGCGCGTCGGTCAGTTCGATGAGCGCCGGCAGCAGCCGCGCCGTCGTCTCGACCGCGACCGCGACATGGAGGGCGGTCGGGAAGCTGTCGTTCGACGACTGGCCCATGTTGACATGGTCGTTGGGGTGGACGGGCGACTTGCCGCCGCGCGTGCCCGCGAGTTTCTCGTTGGCGATCCCGGCGATCACCTCGTTCGCGTTCATGTTCGACTGGGTGCCGCTGCCCGTCTGCCAGATCGCGAGCGGGAACTGGTCGTCATAGCCGCCCGCGACGACGGCGTCGGCGGCCGCGGCGATCGCGTCGGCGAGCCCCGCTTCGAGCCCGTGCGCGCGGTTGACCCGCGCGGCGGCGCCCTTGATCCGCGCGAGCGCGTGGACGATCGGCATCGGCATGCGTTCGTGCGCCGGGAAAGCGAAATTGTGGCGGCTGCGCTCGGTCTGCGCGCCCCAATAAGCGTCCGCGGCGACTTCGATTTCGCCGATACTGTCGCTTTCCATTCGCGTGCTCATGCCACCAGCATCCTCGTTACCAAAATCGCCCCGGCCCAGATCATCGCGACGAGGCCGAGCAACTGCCAATATCCCGTCTCGCCGATGCGGCGACGCAGCCATCCGGCGATGAGCCAGAGCAGGACCAGCGCGGGCGTGAGTATGAGCAGGCTGAAGCGCAGCAGACCGTCGGCGACCTGTCCGCGCGCGGGGTTGCCCTGGAAAAGCGCATAGCCTTCGACACCCCACCAGAAGGCGCCGGTCAGGACGAGCATTCCCGCGAGGGCCCAATATTGCCAGAAACGGCTGGGAGGCCATGGCGGCGCCACGGCCTTATCTCTTCTTGCCGAAATCCACCGTCACGACATTCGAGCCATCCTCGGTTGTAACCTCGGGCCGGTCGTTGTCGGCTTCGTCATGCGGTTCGGGTTGCGCCGCCTCGTCGTCGCTGACCTGGAATTGCAGGCCGAAATCGACCGACGGATCGACGAAGGCGGTGATCGCGGCATAGGGGATCGTCAGCATCGACGGCGTCTGGTTGAACGACAGGCCGACGCTGAAATGATCTTCCTCAACCTTCAGGTCCCAGAAGCGGTTCTGCAGCACGATCGTCATTTCGTCGGGAAATTTGGCGATCAGATGCGCGGGAATATCGACCCCGGCGGCCTGCGTCTTGAAGGTGATATAGAAATGATGTTCGCCGGGCAGGCTGTCATAGCCTTCGATCTGGCTCAGCACGCGTCCGACCACGGCGCGCAGCGCGTCCTGCACGATTTCGTCGTAGGGAATCAGGCTGTCGCGTACATCGTCACTCATGGGGCGAGGGGATGAACGCGCGCCGCGTGCGGGTCAAGGGGGGAGAGCGGCCTTGCAACGCGAAAAGTCGCTGCTATGGGGCATCCCATGCGAACCGCCACCGTCCAGCGCACGACCAAGGAAACGGATATCGCGATCACCGTCAATCTTGACGGGACGGGCGATTATTCGGTGTCCACCGGCATCGGTTTCCTCGACCATATGGTCGAGCAATTGTCGCGCCACTCGCTGATCGACATCAGCATGAACGTGAAGGGTGACCTTCATATCGACCAGCATCACACGGTCGAGGACAGCGCGCTCGCACTCGGCGAAGCGGTGGCGAAGGCGCTCGGCGACAAGCGCGGCATCGCGCGCTATGGCGAGGCGCACGCGCCGATGGACGAGACGCTGACGCGCTGCGTGCTCGATATCTCGGGCCGCCCGCACTGCGTCTATAAATCCTCCTTCTCGCAGCCGCGGCTGGGCGAGATGGACACCGAGATGTTCCCGCACTGGTTCCACAGCTTTGCGCAGACCGCGGGCATCACGCTGCACATCGAGATGCTGTACGGCGAGAACAACCATCACATCGCCGAAAGCATGTATAAGGCATTGGCGCGCGCGCTGCGGCAGGCGGTCGAAATCGACCCGCGCAAGGGCGATGCGATCCCCTCGACCAAGGGGGTCCTCTAGGACCAGCTTATGAGCGCTATTGCCCTGATCGACTATGGCGCGGGCAATCTTCGCTCGGTGCACAACGCGCTCGTCGCGGCGGGCGCGGACAATGTCGCCGTCACCGCCGATCCCGATGTCGTCGCCAAGGCCGATCGGATCGTGCTGCCCGGAGTCGGGGCGTTCGCCGCCTGCATGAACGGGCTGTCTGCGATCGACGGGCTGGTGGGCGCGATGGAGCATCGCGTGCGCGGCGAGGGCGCGCCCTTCCTCGGCATCTGCGTCGGCATGCAATTGCTTGCGGATGCGGGCGAGGAGCATGGCCGTCACGAGGGGCTCGGCTGGATTGCGGGCACGGTGCGCGCATTCGATCCGGCGCCGGGGCTGCGCATCCCGCACATGGGCTGGAACGACGTCGTGCCGACCTTCGCCCACCCGGTGATCGCGGCGGGCGAGGCCTATTATCTGCACGGCTATCATTTCGCTGAAGCGGTCGATGTTGCGGCTACCAGTAGCCACGGCGCGACCTTCACCGCCGCGGTGGCGAAGGACAATATCGTCGGCGTCCAGTACCACCCCGAAAAGAGCCAGGCTTACGGCCTCGCAACCTTGGAAAGATTCCTCGCATGGCGTCCGTAGATTCTGGCCTGACCATCTTCCCCGCGATCGACCTCAAGGGCGGGCAGGTGGTGCGGCTCGCCGAGGGCGATATGGCGCGCGCGACGGTCTATGGCGACGATCCGGCGGCGCAGGCGCGCCTCTTCGCCGATGCGGGCGCCTCGCACCTCCATGTCGTCGATCTCGACGGCGCCTTTGCGGGCGCGAGCGTCAATGGTGCGGCAGTCGAGAGCATCATCGCCGCCTTTCCGGGCAAGGTGCAGGTCGGCGGCGGTATCCGTGATCGCGCGGGTGTGGATCGCTGGCTCGCGCTCGGGGTCGAGCGCGTGATCATCGGCACCGCGGCTCTGAAGGATCCCGAATTCGTGAAGTCGGCCGCGCGGGATCTCCCGGGCCGGATCGTCGTCGGCGTCGACGCGCGGGACGGCATGGTTGCGACCGAGGGCTGGGCCGACGTCTCCGACGTGCGCGTCGAGGATCTCGCCCGCCGCTTCGAGGACGCAGGTGTTGCGGCCTTGCTCTTCACCGACGTCGGCCGCGACGGGCTGCTCAAGGGCTGCAACGTCGAGGCGACCGTCGCGCTCGCGCGTGCGGTCGCCATCCCGGTGATCGCCAGCGGCGGTGTCGCTGACATCAATGACATCCATGCGCTCCGCCCGCATGTTGCGACCGGTATCGAGGGCGTGATCACCGGCCGCGCGCTCTACGACGGCCGGCTCGACCTTGCCGAGGCCATCGCGGCGGGGGCGGCGTGACCGTCCGCGTCCGCGTCATCCCCTGCCTCGACGTTGCCGACGGGCGCGTCGTGAAGGGGGTCAATTTCGTCGATCTCCGCGACGCGGGCGATCCCGTCGAGGCGGCGCGCGCCTATGATGCCGCGGGCGCGGACGAGCTTTGCTTTCTGGACATTTCGGCAAGCCATCAAGGCCGCGGGACCTTGCTCGACATGGTCGGCCGTACCGCCGAAGTCTGCTTCATGCCGCTCACCGTTGGCGGCGGCGTGCGCAGCGCCGACGATGCGCGCGCGCTGCTGCTCGCGGGCGCCGACAAGGTCGCGGTCAACAGCGCCGCGGTCGCGCGTCCTGAGTTGGTCGCCGATATCGCCGACCGTTTCGGCAGCCAGTGTGCGGTGGGCAGCATCGATGCGCGGCGTGTCGAAGAGGGGCGGTGGGAAATCTTCACCCACGGCGGGCGCAAACCGACGGGGATCGACGCGCTCGAGCATGCCGTCCGGCTTGCCGAACTCGGCGCGGGCGAACTGCTGGTGACCTCGATGGACCGCGATGGCACGAAGGACGGTTACGACCTCGTGCTCACCCGTGCGATCGCCGATGCGGTCAGCGTCCCGGTCGTCGCCTCGGGCGGCGTCGGCAATCTCGACCATCTCGTCGCGGGCGTGATCGAAGGCGGCGCGAGCGCGGTCCTCGCCGCGAGCATCTTCCACTTCGGCGAAGCGACGATCACCGAAGCCCATGCGCGGCTTTCTGCCGCGGGATTGCCGGTGCGCGGGGCGGGATAATGTCGAACGCCGAGCTGGATGCGATGATCGAGCGTGAGGGGCTCATGCAATCGCTTCTGGTTCTGGGGGTGATCTTGCTGTTCGGCTGGATCATTTTCAACGACGCGCAGAGACCGGCCGAGACGTTCGACACGACATCGCTCGTTGGATGCTATTGGTCGCAGCAGGGTTTGGGGCTCCGCCTTGAGTCCGACAGCCTCCAGCTGTTGCCCGGCGGCGAAGGACCGATCGCTTATGGCATCAGCCGGGAGAAGATTGGCCTGACCATCGTTCCTGAGGTGGCAATAACGGTCGAATTCCATCCCGAACGCCCCGCTTTTCGCACGACGAGCAGCGCATCTTCGCGCTGGATTCCTAATCTGACGCTCCGCCGCTTTGCGCCCGAGGCGCGCTACACGGTCACCGATATCGCGAGGGCCAACGGCTTCACGATGCTCGCGCAGGCCGACGCTCGACCCGTCGATTTCCATCGCGATCCGTCGTGCAAGCGACGAGGGGGTGGTCAGACGCGGACCCGGCTGCAATAGACGTCCGATGACCTCCAAACTCCGTCTCGCCGACCGCACCAACGACCTTTTTCCCATCCTCGGCTTTGTCGCCGCGATGGCGAGCCTTGCCATGCCGCTCAATCCCTGGGTGGTCACGGTCATCCTGATGGGCGCGGTTGTCGCGGCGGTTCACCATGCCGAGGTCATCGCGCACCGCGTCGGCGAGCCCTTCGGCACGCTGATCCTCGCGCTCGCGGTGACGGTGATCGAGGTCGGGCTGATCCTGACGCTGATGCAGGCCGAACCCGAAAAGGCGCAGACGCTGGCGCGCGATACGGTGTTCGCCGCCGTGATGGTGATCCTGAACCTCCTGATGGGCCTCTGCCTGCTCAGCGGGGCGATCCGCCACCACGAGCAGCGCTTCCAGCGCACCGGCATCGGCGCGGCACTCGCGACGCTCACGGTTTTGACCGTCGTCACGCTCGTCCTCCCCAATTTCACGTCGAGCGTGCCGGGGCCCTTCTATTCCTCGACCCAATTGGGTTTCGTCGCGGTCGTGTCGCTGATCCTCTATGGCACTTTTGCGCTTGTCCAGACCGTCCGCCACCGCGACTATTTCCTTCCCGAGGGCGAGGCGCATGACGAGCCCGACGCGCATGCCGCGCCGCCGAGCATCCAGCGCACCGCCATCTCGGGCGCGCTGCTGCTCGCCAGCCTGTTCGCGGTCGTGCTGCTCGCCAAGAATCTCTCGCCCGTGATGGGCGCGCTGCTTGCGGACTGGGGCGCGCCGCCTGCGGTGCTCGGCGTGCTCATCGCCGCGCTCATCCTCGCGCCCGAAGGTCTTGCGGCGGTGCGCGCCGCGAAGGCCGACCGTCTCCAGACCAGCCTCAACCTTGCATTGGGCTCAGCGCTCGCGACGATCGGGCTCACGATCCCGGCGGTCGCGATCCTGTCGATCATGACCGATATGCCCATCAGCCTCGGGCTCGACGCCAAATCGGCGGTGCTGCTGTTCCTGTCGCTGATCGTCGCGTCGCAGACGCTGGCGAACGGGCGGACGACGGTCTTGCAGGGCGTGATCCACCTGATGCTGTTCGCGATCTACCTGTTCACGACCTTCGTACCGTAGCCGTCGTCCCCGCGAAGGCGGGGCCGCTAGCCACCTTGCGCTACGCCCACAGCGGCCCCCGCCTTCGCGGGGGCGACGGCTACGTCTTGCGGACGAACACCGTTCCCGCCGAATAACCCGCGCCGAACGAACAGATCAGCCCGGTGTCGCCCGCCACCATATCCTCATGATTCAGGTGGAAGGCGATGATCGACCCTGCGCTCGACGTGTTGCCATAGGTGTCGAGCACCGTCGGGCTCTCGTCCTCGCTCGCCTCATGCCCCAGCACGCGCTGCGCGATCAGGCGGTTCATGTTGGTGTTCGCCTGATGCAGCCAGAGGCGGCGCATGTCGCTGCCTTCCAGCTTCAGTTGCTCCATCTGCTCGACGATCAGGTTCGCGACCCACGGCACGACTTCCTTGAAGACCTTGCGGCCCTCCTGCACGAACAGCTTGTCGCTCTTCGGTCCCGACTGGTCGATCCCGCCATGGCCGCGGTTGAGGAAGCCGAAATTGTTGCGGATATTGTTGCTGAACTGGGTCTTGAGCTTGGTGCCGAGGATGTCCCAATGCCCCGCTGGCGCGATATCCTTGTCCTCGACGAGGATCGCGGTCGCCACGTCGCCGAAGATGAAGTGGCTGTCGCGGTCGCGCCAGTTCAAATGCCCCGAACAGATTTCGGGGTTCACGACGAGCACGCTCTTCGCATGCCCCGCGCGGATATAGTCGGCGGCGGTCTGGATGCCGAAGGTCGCCGACGAGCAGGCGACATTCATGTCGAACCCGAAGCCGTCGATGCCGAGCGCGTCCTGGATCTCGACCGCCATCGCGGGGTAGGGGCGCTGCATGTTCGACGCGGCGCAGAGCACGGCGTCGACCTGCGACGCATCGCGTCCGGCGCGCGCAAGCGCATCCCTTGCCGCCGCAACGCCGATCTCTGCGAGGATCGAGATTTCGTCATTGCCGCGATCGGCAATGCGTGGCGCCATATGCTCGGGGTCGAGAATGCCTGCCTTGTCGACGACGAAGCGCGACCCGATCCCGCTTGCCTTTTCGATAAATTCGACACTGGAGTCAGTCAGTTCGGCGATTTCGCCCGCCGCGATCGCCGCTGCATTTTCCCTATTGTGCAGCGCAACATACGCGTTAAAACTGGCAACAAGTTCTTCGTTGGAGATGCGTTCGGCGGGGGTAAAGAGGCCGGTTGCGGAAATGACCGGCTGCGGTGAATGCGACATGGTGGCTCTCATGTGTCTTACAGTTTCAAGACACGCTGATTAGGCTCCGTCGCGGCGCCGCGCAACGCCCCACAGCTTGCTGAACAATCGCCGACGTCATGGTTAACCCGCCACTAACCATTTTGGTGGCAGACTGTTTGATGCAGGCCTCCGGGGGGATGGCTCCCCGGGCGCCGTGCGGGAGCATGACCATGGCGACGCGTTCAGGACCGGCCGCAGGCGACCTGTCTATCTCGGAAATCAAGGAATTCGCGGGCTTCCCGGCCGCGACGCAGCGGTACATCCGCCGCTCGCTCGATATCGGGCTCGAACGCGACGACGCGATCGCGCGCTGGTCGCGCGATATGGTCGAGGAAACCGCGATCCGCGTTCAGGCGCGCGTCTATCAGCGCCTGCACGATATCCGCGAGCATATCCCCGATGACAGCGGTCTCGACGCGCTCGAACATTTCATGGCGCCGCTGATCGCCGTGTCGGCCTTCGACCTTGGGCAGGACCGGCTGCACGCGTTCGCGCCCTATCGCTTCCTCTACGAACGATTGCTCGGTGCCCATGCGCGGCCTTGGCTGCCCGGCGCCTTCTGCGCCGCGGCATCGCTGCCGCACCTCCACCCCGACAAGCGCAAGATCCTGCTCCAGTCGATCAGCGAAGCCGCGGCGACCGCCCCCGGCTGGTCGGCGCGCGAGCCGAGCTTCTTTCCCGAATGGGTCGACAAGATCGACGAAACCAAACCCGCGAACTGACAGGCGAGGGCGGCGCCTGCCCCGGCACCGCCCGCGTCAGAGAAGCGCGCGGTACAGGCCGAAGGCGCTCGTCGCGGTCAGCACGATCCCGACCATCACCAGCATCAGCTTGGGCGAGAAGCGCTTGGCCATCATCGCACCGATCGGCGCGGCGACGACGCCGCCGATGATCAGGCCGAGCGTCGGGCCGAGGATTTCCTCGAAGCCGAGGTTTGCGATAAAGGCGATCGACACCGCTACCGCGAGGAAGAATTCGACACTGTTCACCGTGCCGACGACCTTGCGCGGTTCGCCGCCCTGGACGAGCAGGTTCGAGGTCACGACCGGCCCCCAGCCGCCGCCGCCGGCGGCGTCGAGAAAGCCGCCGACGACCGCGAGCGGCCCGACCACCTTGGGCTTTGCGATCTTGGGCGGATAGAGCAGGCCGCGAACAAGCAGCCATATGCCGATCAGCACCAGATAACCGAGCACGAAGGGCTTCACGACATCGGCGTGGAGCGACGTGAGGACATAAGCGCCGAGCACGCCGCCGATGACACCCGGGATCAGCAGGCGCCAGAACAGCGGCCAGTCGATGTTGCGATGGAATAGATGGCTGAGCCCCGACGCGCCGGTCGTGAAGATTTCGACGACATGGATGCGCGCCGATGCGGTCGCGGGGGGCACGCCCAGCACTGCGACGAGCAGGGTGTTGCAGATGACGCCAAAGGCCATGCCGAGCGCGCCGTCGACGAGCTGCGCGGCAAAACCGATCAGGACGAACGGCAGGAGTGCGGTGAAGTCGATGGCCGCAAGTTCAGTCATATGTCATCCCAACCCTTTTAATTGAGAACCTGCTGCCGGGATTCCCCGCCACGCGCCAGCCCAATTTTTCTGCTGGCGGCAAAGGGATTTGTTTATGCGCCCGATCGAACCGCCACCGCGTCAGCCGGTGACGTCGTCGGGAAGGTAATCGCGCACATAATCGATGAAGGCGCGCAGTTTTGGCATCACCTGCTTGCGGCTGGGATAATAGAGGAAAAGCCCCGAGGTCGAGCAGGCGAAATCGGACAGCACCAGTTCGAGCTGGCCCAACGCCACCAGCGCCTTGACTACCGGTTCGGCGGTCATGCCCATCGCGACCCCGGCGTGCACGGCGACCATCATCGCCGTGAAGTCGTTGACGATCACCGGGCCCGTCACCGCGACCTCGATCTCGCGATTTCCCTTTTCGAAGGTCCAGGGCATCAGCGCGCCGCTCCCCATGCGCATCCGCACGCAGCGATGGCTCCGCAGCTCGTCGGGGCTTTGCGGGCGCCCGTGCTTTTCCAGATAGCCGGGCGTCGCGACGGCGACGAAGCGGAAGGGGCCCGTCAGCCGCACGGCGATCACGTCGGCGTCGAGCGATTCGCCCATCCGGACCCCGGCGTCGAACCCGCCGGCGCTGAGGTCGGCCAGCGCGTCCTCGGCATAGATTTCCAGTTCGATCTCGGGATAGGTTTCGCAAAAGCCCGCGATGATCGGCTCGAACAGCGGCTGGACCGCGCCGCGCATCAGGTTGATACGCAGCCGTCCCGCGGGCCGGTTGCCGAGATTGCGTGCGGCTTCATAGGCGTCGCCCAGCCCGGCATAGGCGGGCGCCGCGCGCTCGAGGAACATCTCGCCCGCCTGCGTCAGCCCGACGCTGCGTGTTGTCCGCATGAACAAGGGCGAGCCGACGCGGGCTTCGAGGCCTTTGATTGTCTGGCTGATCGCTGAGGGGGAGACGCCGAGGTCGGCGGCGGCGGCGGAAAAGCTCCGCCTTTCCGCGACACGCAGGAAAGCTTCGATCCCGTCGAGCACCCCATGGGGGATTGTTAAATCCTGCTTCAAGGCACTTGCAGATTATAGAGGATTATCTAAGTGCGCAAGCGCGCCTATAAAGGTTGCACAACGAAACGAAAGGAAACCTCTCCCATGTCCTATCAGCTCTCCTCTTTCCGCCGCTTTCCGACCGCCTTCGCCATCGTCGCCGCTTCGGGCCTCGCCTTCGCCGGCCTGATGGCTTCGACCACCCCGGCTTACGCCCAGTCGGCCAGCGACTATCGCTGCTCGGGCCTCGCCGAACAGGCACATGTTGCCGCGGCCGGTGCCGAAGCGGGCAAGCAGGCCAGCGCGAAGCGCTTTGTTTCGACCGGCAAGAAGCTGTGCGAAGCGGGCAACGAACGCGCCGCCGCCAAGCAGTTCCGCGCCGCGCTGAAGATCGCCGGCGTCGCCGAAGTCGAAACCGACAGCCAGATGGCGTCGCGCTAAGACAGACTGACTACCAATCTCCGGACCGTCTCTCCCTCTCCCCGACGGATCCACTAACTGGGGCGGCACCTGAACGGGCCGCCCCTCTTATTTTGCGCTCATGCCAATCGCGCAAGGCCGATTGTCGCCACGCCGCCGCGCGGCTAAGACCTCGCGCGTGACCGCGCCTCTTTCCCGCATCGCCGCTTTCGCCCTTCGCTGGCCCAAGCTCAGCGCCCTGTTGCTGGGTGCCGTCTCCGCAACCGGATTTGCGCCTTTTCACCTTTGGCCGCTGACTTTGCTCGCGTTCGGCGGATGGATGATGCTCTCTGCGCGCGCGACACGCAGCGCCGGAGCGTTCGGGATCGGCTGGGCCTTCGGCGTCGGCCATTTCACGGTCGGGCTCAACTGGATTGCGACGGCCTTTACCTATCAGGCCGCCATGCCCGCCTGGCTGGGCTGGATCGCGGTCGTGTTGCTGGCGCTCTATCTTGCAGTCTATCCGGCGATGACCGCGTGGTTCGCGTGGACGCTGCGGCTGCTCGGCGGACCTGCGAATCCGCTAAAGAAGGCGCCGGGAACGCTGCGACGAATACCCTTCGTCCCTGTTACCCTGTCCTATGCCCTGAGCTTCGCCGCTTTCTGGGCGATCACCGAATGGTTGCGATCGTGGATATTCACGGGCTTTGCGTGGAATCCGCTTTCGGCAATCACGATGGCCGGAAATTTGAGCGGTATCCTCGGCAAGGAATATCTCCAGTTCATCGGCACTTATGGCGTCAGCGGCGTCGTGATATTGTGGTCGGGGCTGATCGCTGTCGGGATCGGCGAACATTTCATCCTGCGTTCGTTCAAGAGGCGCGGGATCGACGACCCCCGCCTGAAGGATGAGCTTTACGGCGCGCCCCTCAAGGATTTCGACACGGTCGGCTTTGCGGCGCTGCTCGGCATCCTGTTCATTGGCGGCACCGTGATGCTTGTCGCGGGCTTCGGAGCGGGTCGGTCGGACGTTCATCCGGCCCGCGCTTCGGCCCCGCAAATCACAGTCGTCCAGCCGAACGTCGGCCAGCAGGACAAGTGGGTCGGCGAAAAGGCCGATGCGAACTTCGCCAAGCTCGCGCGGCTGACGACCTCGGACGATCCGAGGCCGCGGCTGATCCTGTGGCCCGAGGCGGCGGTCCCCGACTATCTCGAGACCGGCTATCCCGCCGTCTATTACGACCGCTCGCCCGCCGAGGCGCGCGCGCGGCTGATCGAGCTGATGAACCCCGATGACCTGATGCTGCTTGGCGCGCTGAAGCTGGAGGTCGACAAGACGGGCGACATCGTCGGCGCGCGCAATGCCGTGATGACCGTCCATTCGGACGGTTCGCTCGGCCCGCGCTACGACAAATCGCACCTCGTTCCCTATGGCGAATATCTGCCGATGCGCCCGATATTGTCGGCGATCGGCCTGTCGCGTCTTGCGCCCGGCGATATCGATTTCTGGCCGGGGCCGGGGCCGCGGACGCTGGCGCTTCCCGAAGTTCGCGAACCGTCGCTTCCGGCCAACGCGAGCGCCGCCGAAAAGTCTCTGCGCGAGATGGTTTCGCTGGGACGCCCCGCGCTGAATGTCGGGCTGCAAATCTGTTACGAGATCATCTTTTCGGGCCAGGTCGTCGATCGCGCCCATCGTCCCGACTTCATCTTCAACCCCTCGAACGACGCCTGGTTCGGCGCGTGGGGACCGCCGCAACATCTGGCGCAGGCACAGCTGCGTGCGATCGAGGAGGGGCTTCCAGTTGTCCGCGCAACGCCGACGGGAATCAGCGCGGTGATCGATGCCGACGGACACATCCTCCGCTCGCTTCCTATGCACAGCGCCGGGCGGATCGACATGACGCTCCCGCCCGCGCACGCGCCCACCCTCTTCGCGCGTTTCGGGAACGCGCTGCCGGTCGCATTCGGCCTGCTGCTGCTCGCGCTCGCCATTGCAAACCGGCGGCGCGGGCGCTAACAGCACCCGCGACATAAAGTTTCCTTTATATTCGATCCCAAAAGAAGGTCCCCATGCGCAACAGCTTCCTCTTCACCTCCGAAAGCGTGTCCGAAGGACATCCCGACAAGGTGTCGGACCAGATCAGCGATTCGATCGTCGACCTGTTCCTGTCGAAGGATCCCGAGGCGCGCGTCGCGTGCGAAACGCTGACCACGACGCAACTCGTCGTGCTGGCCGGCGAAATCCGTTGCAAGGGCGTGTTCGAGAATGACGAATGGGCGCCGGGCGCGCTCGAGGAAATCGAAGCGACGGTTCGCAACACGGTGCGCGAAATCGGTTACGAACAGGACGGTTTCCACTGGAAGACCTTCCGTTTCGAAAACAATCTGCACGGCCAGTCGGCGCATATCGCGCAGGGCGTCGACGAAAGCGGCGACAAGGACGAAGGCGCCGGCGACCAGGGCATCATGTTCGGCTATGCGTCGGACGAGACCCCCGACCTGATGCCCGCGACGCTCGATTACAGCCACAAGATCCTCGAGCGCATGGCGGCCGACCGCAAGGCGGGCACCGCGCCCTTCCTCGAGCCCGACACCAAGAGCCAGGTCACGCTGCGTTATGCCAACGAACGCCCGGTCGAGGCGACCGCGATCGTCGTGTCGACGCAGCATGCGCCGGGCTATTTCTTCCACAATGGCGAGGGTGACGAAGCCAAATATACCGAGCTGCGCAAATATGTGCTCGGCGTGATCGCCGACGTGCTCCCGGCCGAGCTGCTCACCGCGAACACCGTCTATCACATCAACCCCACGGGTCGTTTCGAAATCGGGGGCCCCGACGGCGACGCGGGTCTGACCGGACGCAAGATCATCGTCGACACCTATGGCGGCGCCAGCCCGCACGGCGGCGGCGCGTTCAGCGGCAAGGACCCGACCAAGGTCGACCGTTCGGCGGCCTATATCACGCGCTATCTCGCCAAGAATATCGTCGCCGCGGGTCTCGCGCGCCGCTGCACGATCCAGCTCTCCTACGCGATCGGCGTTGCCGAGCCGCTGTCGATCTATGTCGACCTGCACGGCACGGGCACTGTCGAGGAAAGCCGTATCGAAGCCGCGATCCCGCAGCTCGTGCGCCTGACGCCGAAGGGCATCCGCACCCACCTCGGCCTCAACAAGCCGATCTACAAGCAGACCGCAGCCTACGGCCATTTCGGCCGCACCGCCGAAGGCGACGCTTTCCCTTGGGAACGCACCGACCTCGTCGACAAGCTGAAGGCCGCGCTCGCCGCCTGACGCCGCCGGGCAACTTGAAATCGTCACCCCGATCTGACAGTCAGACTGCCGGATCGGGGAGGCGGGATATGGCAAGATTTTCTGTTTTTGGCGTTTTTTCGGCGCTCGTGCTTGCGACGACCACCCCTGCTTGGGCGCAGGGCGAGCTTGCGGTCGAGGCCGGCAAACCATGGACCCACAAGCATAGCGGCATCGCCGTTCCCGCGACGCTCGGCGGCAATGCGCTGACCGCGGCGCGAACCTATGCGCCCCACGAACTCGACCTCGGCCTCAGCTTCGAACCCGACGACGCGCGCGACTTTCTGTCCTTCTATATTTTTCGCAACACCAATGGTGGCGTCCCCGTCTGGATGGCGCAGGCGCAATGGTCGATCGAAAATCGAGGAATATTCCAGGGCGCAAAGCTCGCCATCGCACCCGAAGCTTTCACGCCGCCGGGTCAAGGTACGGCAAGCGGCCTCAAGACCGTCTATGCGACGACCGCCGACCAAGGCTATTCGAGCACGGGCATCGCGCTCCTTCCGGTCGGTGACTGGTATGTGAAGCTGCGCGCAACCTCGCGCGACAAGAGCCCGGCCGAACTGGCGCGGGCGATGGACGGCTGGCTCGCCGAAATCGTCTGGCCGAAAGATGTGGAAGCGGCGCCCGCGGCGCTGCCCGTGACGGCTTGCACCGACACGTTGACGTTCAGGGGCAAGTCGAAGGATGCGTCCGGCGACGCGATTCAGGACGCGCTCACCGCGGCGATCACATCCGCGGCAGCCGGAGAAGGAAAACGCCAACCGGTACAGGTGCAATGGTGCCGGGACAGCGGACTCGACGGGAACAAGGCGGCCTATCGTGCCGGCGGCGCCAGCGATGCCTATCTGCTCGCCGCCGGTGACAATGGCATCGGCATATGGGTCGGGCCGTCGGTCGGCGGTCTCCTGACGGGCGCCAAGGGCAAGGGCGAGCGCTTCGGCGTAACCCTCCATATGGCGGCGCAGGATCTCAACTTCGCGTCGCAAGACCGGCTGCCCTCGCCGCAGCGCGCGATGGAAATCGTCAACGCGGGCCGCGTCCGTGCGACCGTCGCTACATGGGGGGACAAGCGCCAGATTCAGATCGACAGCGGTGCGAAAGCGAAATAGCGCCCTTTCGCCCGCGGCCCGGCCGCGCTAACGCGCGCGCCATGACTGCACATAAACCCGGCGACCCGACCACGCTCAACCGCCTCTATGGCCGCTCCAAGGGCAAGCCCCTGCGCGCGGGCCAGCAAGATCTGGTCGACACGCTGTTGCCGCAGATCGCGGTGCCGGCCGAGGGCGACGTGACTGCGGAGCGCCTGTTCGGGCAGGAGTGCTCGCTCCATTTCGAAATCGGTTTCGGCGGCGGCGAACATATGGCGGGGCGCGCCGACATGCTGCCCGATCATGGCTTCATCGGCGCCGAACCCTTCATCAACGGTGTCGCACAGGCACTGGTCCATGTCGCGGGCGATCATGGCGCGAGCTTGCCGCTCGGCAATGTCCGCATTCACCATGGCGATGCGCTCGAAGTGCTACGGCGGATTCCCGATGGCGCGCTCTCCTTCGCCTATCTGCTCCACCCCGACCCCTGGCCCAAGGCACGCCACGCGAAGCGGCGGATGATGAACGACGGGCCGCTCGACCTGATCGCGGCGAAGCTGAAGCCCGGCGGCGAGTTCCGTTTCGGGACCGATCATCCCGTCTATCTGCAGCACGCGCTGATGGTGATGCGCCGCCACCGGCACCAGTTCGAATGGCAGGCGAAGGATGCGCGCGATTTCGAGGTCCGCCCCGGCGGCTGGCCCGAGACGCGCTATGAGGCCAAGGCGCGCGCGCAGGGCCATGAAGTCTGGTATTTCCGGTACCGCCGCAAATAGTCCGGCGAAGTCGAACGGCTCCTCGGGAGCCCAGCCTTCGCCGTCCGCTATCGAATTTCGCGCTCGACGAGCAATTCGGTCGCGGGCTTTCGCCGCAACGCGACGATCAGCACGCCCAGCATCGCGAGCGCGGCGCCGGCGCCCATGCGCAGGTCGAAATGATCATGGGTGATCAGCACGCCGAGACCGATCGTCCCCAGCGGCGTCATCAAGGTGAGCGGGGCGATCAGATTGGCCTCGTACCGGCCGATCAGATAATAATAGATCGAGTGTGCGCCGATCGACACGACGATCGCCGTGAACAGGACCGCAGCGATGAAGGGCCATCCCGCCGCCGCGGCCGCAGTCCACTGGCCGCCTTCCAGCAGGAACGACATCAGCCCCAGCACGCTTGCCGAGATAAGCCCGACCCAAGCCTGAAAGCGAAACGGCTTCACCCCGTCGACCTGCTTCATCAGCACGGCGCCTGCCGCGCCCGCGAAGGCGCTCGCGGCGACGAACCACAGCCCCGACGACAGCGACACGCCGTGCGGCCCCCAGCTCACGATCAGCACCCCGGCGAGGGTCAGCGCGATGCCGAGCCCGCGGCGCCAGTGAATGCGCTCGCCGAGCAGCAGGATCGACAGCAGGACCGTGAAGGGTACGCCGAGTTGCAGGATGATCGCCGCCGCTGACGGCGAGGTCGTGCGCAGTCCGACGAACAGCAGGGCAAAGCTCCCGCCGCCGAGGGTCAGCGCGATCGCGACGATCCGCCAGGCGGGGCGCGGCATCGGCAGCAGCCAGGGCAGCATCAGGAGCGCGACGACGCTGAAGCGCAAGGTGACGTAGAAAAGCGGCGGAATCGCCCAATGGGTGACGATGATCTTGCTGAGCACATTGTTGAAGGCCCAGATCAGGCACACGGCAGCGAGCAGCAGAAAGTCCCGGATGCGCATAGTCGGACCTAGGCTGACTTGAACGCCGTGGTCGGCCGGGGATCGGGTTCGCTGCGCATCGCGGGCCCTCCTAACAAGCCGGCGACCGCGTTGCACCCCGATTATCGACCCAGGGTCAGGACAGAGCGGAATTGCGGCAAGGGCGTTGTCGCCGTCGCGCGAGCCTGTATGACCGTCGGCTTCGGTCCGCGAACGCCCGACAGGCGCCGGCGCGACATATGTGGCGATATTGGAGTGGAGCAGCTTTTCATGCCGGTCGAGATCGATCCCTTTCATGCCATCGCGATCAGCCGTCTCGCGCATCGGATGCGCGCCGACGGGCAGTCGGTGATCCATATGGAGTTCGGCCAGCCTTCGACCGGCGCCCCGGCAGCGGCGATCGCGGCCGCGCATCGCATCCTCGACAGCGATGGCATGGGCTATTGGGAGAGCCCGGCGCTGAAGGCGCGCATCGCCGCGCATTATGACGAAGCCTATGGAGTCGCCGTCGATCCCGAACAGGTCATCCTGACCTGCGGCGCCTCGCCCGCGCTGGTGCTCGCGCTGTCCTGCCTCTTTGCGCCCGGCGCGCGTGTCGCGCTCGCACGCCCCGGCTATGTCGCCTATCGCAATACGCTGAAGGCGCTCCATCTCGAGCCGGTCGAACTCGCGTGCGGCGAAGCCGAGCGGTTCCAGATCACCGCTGATGCGATCGAGCGACTGGAGCCGGCGCCCGACGGGCTGATCGTCGCGAGCCCGGCCAACCCCACGGGCACGATCATCGCGCCGGACGAATTGCGCAGGCTCGCCGAGGTCTGCAAGCGCCGCGGCATCGCGCTCGTCTCGGACGAAATCTATCATGGGCTGAGCTATACGCTCCCCACCGAGACCCTGTTGAAGCACGCGCCCGATGCGCTGGTCGTCAACAGCTTCTCCAAATATTTCAGCATGGCGGGCTGGCGCCTCGGGTGGCTGATCGTTCCCGAAAGCCTGATCGACGCCGCGCGGGCGCGGATGGGCAATCTGTTCCTGACGCCGCCCTCGCTCGCCCAGCATGCCGGGCTGATCGCGTTCGACTGCCGCGATGAACTCGAAGGCCATATCCGCAGCTATGCGCGCAATCGCGAGCTCCTGCTGGAAGCGCTGCCGAAAATGGGGCTGCGGCGGATCGCGCCGCCCGACGGGGCTTTCTATATCTACGCCGACGTCGGCCATCTGACGGGCGACAGCCTATCCTTCTGCGAAGCGCTGCTGCGCGATACGGGTGTGGCCGTGGCGCCCGGGCTGGATTTCGATCCGGTCGACGGGAAAGGCTTCATACGCATCAGTTTCGCCGTCTCCACCGATCTGGTCGAAGAGGCGATCCGGCGCATCGGCCCCTGGCTGGCCGCGAGGGCATCATCGGCGGCGACAGCCGTTGCTGCCCCGGCATGACGCCTGACTTTCGCGCGTCCGCCATCGGCCGCGAATAGCGACCGGCCGGCGGAACCGAGCGACGCTTTGCCGCCTGAAAGCGAAACTAGGCTTGACGATTACAACTCTACCAATCAAGTTGAATTATCCGGCCTGATCCCGACCGGTGTCCTGTTTTCGGGATTCGCGGCTTTTGACCGGGAAGCAGCTTGCTCCGCGTTACCAACGGCTAAAGCGCGCGATGCTCAGGCGACAGCGCCAGGTATCGTGTTCCCCTCTGTGACGAGGTGATACGATGCACTTGCCCCTTCCTCCTTCCTGACGAAGCCGACGATGCGGCCCATGCCGCATCCGCCCGATCTCCGTCCCGCCGCCGCGCGCCGTACTTTTGCGCGCCCCGAAGGATTCTCCATGACACGCCCATTTGCTCCGCTGCGCGCGCTCGTCGCCGGCGCCCTGTTCGCCCTGTCCGCCTGCGGCACCGCCCCCGATGACTGTACGACGATCCGGATCGGCGACCAGCTCCACGCGCTCAAATCGTCGCTCGACGTATCGGGCGAAGGCCAGCCCACCGATTACAAGATCGAATGGGCCAATTTCGTCGGCGGGCCGCCGATCATCGCGGCGCAGACCGGCGGCTCGCTCGACGTCGGCTGGATGGCCGAAACGCCGCTGATCTTTGCGCAGGCAGCGGGCAGCCCGGTGAAGGTGGTCGCGGTGAGCAAGACCGTCGACGGCGGCGGTTCGCCCTATGCGCTCGTCGTCAAACCCGATTCGCCGATCCGCAGCATCGCCGACCTCAAGGGCAAGTCGGTGTCGTTCATGAAGGGCACGGTGCTCCATTATTTCGTCGCGCGGCTGCTCGACAAACAAGGCCTGTCGCTGAAAGACATCAAGCCGGTGCAGGCAACGGGTTTCGGCACCGGCTTGCTCGACAAGGGATCGGCCGACGCGATCACGATTGGCGAACCCTATCTGACGCAGGCGCTCGACGCCGGAAAGGTCCGCGTGCTCGCGAGCGGGGCGCCGCCCAACACGCCGGGCTTTTTCTATCTCGTCGCGTCCGACGCCGCGCTCGCCGATCCGGTGAAAGCGAAGGCGATCGGTGACCTTGTCGCACGCGCGGCACGGGCGACGCGCTGGCAGCGCGAGAACCCGGTCAAGGCCGCACCCGCGCTCGCCAAACGCTATAATGTCGACGCAAAGATCGCCGAAAAGATCGTCCAGCGCACACCCTATAGCTATGCCCCGATCGGCGATGCGATCATCGCAGCGCACCAAGACGAGGCTGATCTGTTCTTCAAGGAAGGGCTGATCCGCAAGAAACTCGACGCATCGCAGATCTTCGACAAGCGTTACGACGGCATCGTCGCGACGCAGGAGGCGGCGAAGTGAACGCGCCGACGCCGATTGCGCTTGCGGGCGACCCCGGCCGGCTCGTCCAGCCGGTCGTCCGCAAGGCGGGAAACCGGTCCGAACGCTTCTCCTTCGCGCGCCGCGCGACCGGACCGCTGATCATCGTCGCGCTGTGGGCGATCTCGACGAGCGCGGGGTGGATCGATCCGTCGATCCTTCCCTCGCCCGCCGGGCTCGTCGCCGGGTGGCAGCAACTCTGGACCGAACAGGCGCTCGCGTCGCAGATCGCCACGTCGCTGACGCGCGCACTCGTCGGCGGTGCGGTCGGCATCGTCTTCGGACTGGTCCTCGGGACGATCGCAGGCCTGTCGAAACTCGGTGAGGAATTGTTCGACGCGCTGCTCCAGATGCTGCGCACCATACCCTTCCTCGCGCTCGTCCCGCTGTTCATCGTCTGGTTCGGGATCGGCGAGGCGCCGAAACTACTGCTTATTGCACTCGCGACGATGTTCCCGATGTATCTCAACACCTATGCCGGGGTGCGCAACGTCGACCGCAAGGTGATCGAGGCGATGCGCAGCTTCGGGCTGGGCGGCCGCCGCCTGATCCTCGAGGTCGTGCTGCCGCTTGCGCTGCCGCAGATTTTCACCGGGCTGCGCTTCGCGCTCGGCGTCTCGGTGCTCGTGCTGATCGCCGCCGAACAGATCAACGCCTCGGCGGGGCTGGGTTACCTGCTCAACAGCGCGCAAATGTACCAGCAGGTCGACGTCATCCTGATCTGTATCGCCACCTACGCCGTGCTCGGCCTCAGCGCCGACCTGATCGTCCGCTCGCTCGAACGGCTGTTCATGCCGTGGCGCGCGGGTGTCGCCATCCGATAGGAGATTTATCGATGACCGCCGTCCTTTCGATCGACTTCGCCGCCGCCGAGCGCGTCGCCGCGCCTGATTTCTCGCACCGCCCCGTCGCGGTCGAGGTCCGCGACGTCAGCCGCAATTTCACCGGCACCAATGTTCTCGACCGCCTGAACCTGACGATCCACAGCGGCGAATTCGTTGCGCTGCTCGGCGCGTCGGGCAGCGGCAAGACGACGCTGCTGCGCATCCTCGCGGGCCTCGACGCCCCCGACGGCGGCGAAGCGTGGGTGCCCGGGGCGCGCACCGTGGTGTTCCAGGAACCGCGCCTCGTCCAGTCGAAGAGCGTGTGGAAGAATGTCGTGATCGGCCTCACCGGCAAGGATGCGTCGCGCGAACGCGCCGAGGCGGCGCTTGCCGAGGTCGGGCTGGGCCATCGGACCGATGCCTGGCCTGCGACACTCTCGGGCGGCGAGGCGCAGCGCGCCGCGCTCGCGCGCGCGCTGGTACGCGAGCCGCGCCTGCTGCTGCTCGACGAGCCTTTTGCCGCGCTCGACGCGCTGACGCGGCTCAAGATGCAGCGGCTGATCGGCGAGCTGTGCCAGGCGCACGGCCCCGCCACTCTGCTCGTCACGCATGACGTCGAGGAGGCGATCCTGCTCGCCGACCGCATCCTCGTGCTGAGGGAAGGGCGGATCGGGTACGATACGCGCGTCCGCCTGCCGCACCCGCGCCGCGCCGGCGGCGAAGCCTTCGATGCGCTGCGCGACACACTGCTCGCCGAACTCGGCGTCCCGCAGGCGGACTAGACCGCTTCCGTTTTAAGCTGATCGCGGAAGCGGGCAAGGCGTTCGACCGCGGCATCGAGCAGTGCATGGTCCTTGGTGAAGCAGAGCCGCAGGATATGGCGCGGCCCGTCGCCTTCGAACAGCGCCGACACCGGGATCGAGGCGACACCCGCCTCGCGCACCGCGCGTTCGCTGAAACTCCGGTCGTCGATCGCGACGCCCGACGCGACAAGGTCGACGCACAGGAACCAGGTCGCGGCGCCCGGCAGGACGACGAAACCCGCGCGTTCTAGACCGTGCGCCAGATGGTCGCGCGCGCCCGCCCAGACCGCGCGCTGCGCCGCGAACCAGTCGTCGGGGCGCCCCAGCCCCTCGGCGACCGCCCATTGCAGCGCCGGCGGGGTGGTGAAGGTCAGGAACTGGTGCGCGCGGCCGATCGCGCGCGCGAGGTCGGGCGAGGCGCAGAGCCAGCCGGTCTTCCATCCCGTGAGCCCGAAAATCTTGCCCGCCGAGCCGATCTTGACCGTCCGCTCCGCCATTCCCGGCTGCGACCAGAGCGAGCGGTGGGGCGCGCTGTCGAAGCGGACATCTTCCCACACCTCGTCGCAGATTGCGATCAGGTCGTGGCGGCGGCAGGCGTCGGCGATCAGCGCGCGTTCGGCGTCGCTCGCGACCTTGCCCGCGGGATTGAGCGGGTCGTTGAACATCAACAGGCGCGTGCGCGGCGTGATCGCCCGCGCGATCGCCTCCGCATCATATCGCCAGTCGGGCGGGCTGAGATGGACCGACACCGGCGTCCCGCCCGCACGGCGGATCATCGGCGCATAGCTGTCATAGGCGGGCTGGAAGAGGATGACCTCGTCGCCCGGGCCGACGAGCGCGAGCAGGGCGGCTGCGAGCGCTTCGGTCGCGCCCGAGGTTACGATCACCTGGTCGCGCGACAGGTCCAGCCCCTGCCGCCGGGCATAATATTGGCAGATGGCGTCGCGCAGCTCGACCAGCCCGAACGCCGGCGGATATTGGTTCGACCGTTCGGCGAGCGCGCGCGCCGCGGCGTCGATCATGTCGGGCGACGGCGGCGCGTCGGGAAAACCCTGCCCGAGGTTGATCGCATCATGCGCCCGCGCGAGCCCCGACATATGTTCGAAGATCGTCGGCGCCATCGCGTCGTAAATGGGATGAATGCGGCTCATTCGCGCTCCTCTGGACCTGCTAGCCAAGCGGCAGTTCGGTCGTCGCCTTGATTTCGGACAGCGCGACGGTCGAGTTGATTTCCTGCACCCCCGGCAATTTGCTCAGCTGGTCGAAAAAGAAGCTTTCATAGGCGTCGATGTCCTTCGCGACGATCCGCAGCATGAAGTCGGTCGTTCCCATCAGCACATAGGCGTCGAGCACTTCGGGGAAACCGCGGATCGCGGCGCTGAACTCGTCCAGATTGGCGCGGCCGTGCGCGTTGAGCTTCACCTGCGCGAAGACATGGGCGTTCAGCCCGACCTTGCGCCGGTCGACGATCGCGACGCGTTTGCGAATGAACCCCTCGCGTTCGAGCCGGTCGATCCGCCGCCAGCAGGGCGACACCGACAGCCCGACGCGCTCGGCAATCTCGGCCGTCGTCTGATTCGCGTCGCGTTGCAATTCGCGGAGGATTTTTATCTCGAATGGATCAAGATCGGTCATCTGATCCCCATATTATAAATTAGGAGAACAGATAATCCCCAAAATGCTCCCGATCGGCCGAAATCGGGGCAAGATCGTCCTGCGGTTCGATGCGATCATGCCCGCCTCATCCAAAGGAGTGTGTTTCATGGTTGTCCGTCTTGCCCGCTTGGCCCCGCCGCTCGAATGCGTGCGCCTTTACGATCTCGAAGCGGGGCTCGACGGCTTTATCGCGATTCACTCGACGGCGCTCGGGCCGGGGGCGGGCGGTTGCCGTTTCTGGTCCTATCCCGACATGCGCCACGCGCTCGGCGATGCGATGCGGCTGGCCGAGGGCATGAGCTACAAGAACGCGCTCGCCGGCCTGCCGCTCGGCGGCGCCAAGGCGGTGCTGCGGCGTCCCGAGGGCGAGTTCGACCGCGTCGCGCTGTTCCGCGCCTTTGGCCGCGCGGTCGAAAATCTCGGCGGGCTTTATGTGACCGCCGAAGATGTCGGGACATCGGTCGCCGATATGCAAGAGGTTGCCAGCGTCTCGCGCCACGTCGCGGGCTTGCCGACCGTCGAGGGCCGCGCCGGCGGCGATCCGTCGCCATGGACCGCGAAGGGCGTGTTCGATTCGATGCGCGTCGCCGCCGACTTCGCGCTGGGCCGCGACCTCAAGGGGCTCACCGTAGCGGTGCAGGGCACGGGCAATGTCGGTGCCGATCTTTGCCGCCGTCTCGCCGATGCCGGTGCGCATCTGGTGATCGCCGACCCCGATCCGGCGCGCCGCGACCGCCTCAGCGCGATCCTCGGCGCCGAAGTCGTCGACATCGACGAAATCGCAGCGGTCGAGGCCGACATCTTCGCGCCGTGCGCGCTCGGCGGCGCGCTGAGCCATGAAACGGTCGGCAAGCTCAGGGCAAAGCTGGTTTGCGGCGCCGCGAACAACCAACTCGCCAGCCCCGACGTCGCGGCGCTGCTGGTCGAACGCGGTATCGCCTATGCTCCCGACTATGTCGTCAATGCGGGCGGTATCATCAATGTGTCGGCCGAATATCTGGGCGAAAGCGAAGCCGATGTCGAAGCGCGCGTCGCCGCGATCGGCCCGCGCGTCGGGGCATTGCTCGAACGCGCGGCGCGCGAAGGGCGCTCGCCCGCCGTCGTCGCCGACGAAATGGCCGAAGCCGTGATCGCCGGTGCCGAGCGGGTCGCCGCCTGATGCACCGTTTCCGGATCGACGCGATCCTCGACCCGCACTCCTTGCCGCGCGTCGCGGGATTTTTCGCGCAGCGCGCGATCACGCCCTCGGCGATGGCGATGCGGGTCGAGCGCGGCATGATGCGGATCGAGGTGACCGTCGACGGGCTCGGCGCGGCGCAGGCGGCGACGATCGCGGCCAAGCTGCACGAAGCGGTGACGGTGATCGGCGCCGAACTTTACGACATGGCGGCGTGACCGCCCGAACATCGGAGCGCCGGGGCAAATCAGCCAAGCCGGAGCGTCTTGGCGCAATCGCGACTATGTCTGGAAAGAAGTGGCTCCCCGGGTAGGATTCGAACCTACGACCGATCGATTAACAGTCGATTGCTCTACCGCTGAGCTACCGAGGAACAGTCCGCCGTGGCGGGCAAGGCGGCCCCTTTGCCGCCGCGCGGAGCATTTTGCAAGAGGGTATCGGCACAATTTGTTGCGGCCCCGGCCCGCTCACCTCAAACGATAAATTGTTCCATCGCGATGCGTTCGTCCAATCCCTGATCGGGATCGAACAGCAAAGTCAGCGGCCGGCTGCGGTCCGTGGTGACCAATACCGTCTTCACGTCACGGATTTCGCGCTGGTCGGCGACGGCGCTGACGGGGCGTTTGGCCGCCTCGCGGACATTGAAGCGGATGCTCGTCGATTCGGGGACGAGCGCGCCGCGCCAGCGCCGCGGGCGGAAGGGGCTGATCGGCGTCAGCGCGAGCATTTCGGATTCGAGCGGCAGGATCGGGCCGTTGGCGCTGAGGTTATAGGCGGTCGATCCGGCGGGCGTCGACACGAGCACGCCGTCGCACGCCAGTTCCTCGAGCATCGTCTTTTCGTTGATCATCACTTCGAGCTTTGCCGCCTGCCGCGTTTCGCGCAGCAGCGAAATCTCGTTGATCGCGGGCAATATGTGCCGCTCGCCGCTGATCGTCGTGATGTCGCCCGACAGCGGATGGATCAGGAACGGCCGCGCCGCCGCCAGCCGGTCGATCAGCCCTTCGACGCGAAACTCGTTCATCAGGAAGCCGATCGTGCCGCGGTTCATCCCGAACACGGGCAGGCTGCGCCGCTGGTCGAGCAACTGATGCAGCATGTGCAGGAGGAAGCCGTCGCCGCCGAGCGCGATCAGCAGGTCGGCCTCGGCCAAGTCGACGAAATCGTAGAGCGGGCGCAGTTCCGCCTCGGCCTCCATGGCGGCGGGCGCGTTCGATGCGACAAGCGCGATCTTGCGATGCATATTGGTCCGGTTCCCCCCGTGCCTGCAAATAACGGGATGGCCTGTCAGCCGCCCGTTGCACTCATATGACGCGCGACCGCCGGTGTGGACTTTCGTTCGATGTGAAAGTCATGCGCGCGCGGTTTGCCAGCCAAAGCGGCATCAATCAAGCCGTCGACATCGCCGCCGTCGCGCAGCGCCGCGCGCAGGTCGACATGGTCGTCCTGCCCAAGGCACATATAGACGCGCCCCTCGACGGTCAGGCGGATGCGATTGCAGGTCGCGCAGAAATTGTCGCTGAGCGGCGTGATCAGCCCGAGCGTCACCGGGCTGTCCTCGACCGCGAAATAGCGCGCGGGGCCGCCGGTGCGTTTTTCGACCGGGTAGATCGCGCGCGCTTCGCGCAGCGGCGCGATGAAATGGTGGAGCGGGATATAATGGTCGCTGCGATCCGCCTCGACCTCGCCCAGCGGCATGGTTTCGATGAGCGTCAGGTCGCAGCCCGTCGCGGCGCAATAGTCGAGCATGGGCAAGAGCTGGTCTTCGTTGAGCCCGGCGAGCGCGACCATGTTGATCTTGACCGCCAGCCCCGCACCGCGCGCCGCATCGATCCCCGCGAGCGCGACGGCGAGATCGCCGACGCGCGTGATATGGCGAAAGGCGGCGGCGTCGAGCGTGTCGAGGCTGACGTTGATGCGTCGCACCCCTGCCGCGGCCAGCATCGGCGCATGTTCGGCGAGCCGCATCGCATTGGTGGTGAGCGTGAGTTCGTCGAGGCCGTGCCCGATCAGCGCGCCGAGGCGCGCGGCGAGTAGGTCGATCCCGCGCCGCACCAGCGGCTCGCCGCCGGTCAGGCGGATCCGCCGGATACCGCGCGCAACGAAGCGCTCGGCAAGTTCGCCCATTTCCTCTATGCTGAGCACCGCCGATTTGGGCAGGAAGGTCATGTCTTCGGCCATACAATATCGGCAGCGCAGGTCGCAGCGATCGGTGACCGACAGGCGCAAATAGCTGATTTGCCGGCCAATGCCGTCGATCAGGGGGGCCGTCGATGCGGCATGTTGGGATAATGTGGCAGCCACGCCTATATTGTGGTGCAAAAGGGAAGCGCTTGGCAAGCAAAGCCTGATAGAGGGACCGCCATGAATCGCCTGTCCGAGTCCCTTTCCGCCTGCGCCCGCAAACTCGAAACCATGCACATGCGTCACGATACCGACGCCGGCGTCATCCTGGTCCAGATCGACCAGATGGCGCGCATCAACAACAGCGCGGGAACCGCAACGGGCGATTCGGTGCTCGACGAAATCGGCCGCCGGCTCGAAAATTTCGCGAGCGACGAGTTCGGCCAGGGGTCGTGCGTCGACCGGCTCGACGGCCCGCGCTTCCTGATCGTTCCCGCGACGCCGATGTCGCTCGGCGCGTTGCGCGCGCAGGAGCGCGCGCTGCACGTCGCGCTCGCCGAACCGATCGTCGGCGACCCGAACGGCCGCCTGTCGATCCGTATCGCGGCGGCGCTCATCACGCGCGACGAATCGGTCGCCGAACAGCTGCGCGCCGCGTGCGACCAGCTGGCGCGGCCGGCATCGGCGCGTGACGGGGTGATGGTGCACGCCGCGCTGTCGCGGAACGAGGTCGTGATCCATTACCAGCCGCAATATGACGTCGCGACCGGAGAGATGACGGGGGTCGAGGCGCTGCTCCGCTGGCAGCATCCCGAACTCGGCCTGCTTGGCGCGGGGCCGCTGGTGACCGCGGCGCGTGCGGCGCGGCTCGAATGCGAGCTCACCGAACATGCACACCGCGTCGCGCTCGCCGAAATGGCGACCTGGCCGAAGGCGCTCGCGAAGCTGCGCGTCTCGCTCAACATCACCGCCGCCGATCTCGGCGATCCCGAATTCGCCGGGCGGTTCGCGGCGATGGCCAAGGCGGCAAAGGTCGACCCCGACCGGTTGACGCTCGAACTCACCGAGCAGGCGATGCTCAGCGATCCGGCGAGCGCGGCCGAACAGCTGGCGCAGATTCGCCGGCTCGGCTGTGCGATCGCGATCGACGATTTCGGGACCGGCTATTCCAGCCTGTCGCTGCTCGCGCGGCTCCCGATCGACTATCTCAAGATCGACAGCGGCTTTACCCGCACGATCGACGGCAGCGACCGCGACCGAATCGTCGTACGCGCGATCGTCGACCTGGCGCGCGCGCTGGGTTTGCTGGTGGTGGCCGAGGGAATCGAGAATGGGCGCCAGCTCGAACGGCTGTCCGAACTGGGCGTCGCAACCTGGCAAGGGTTCCTGAAGTCGGGCCCGGTGCCGTCGGATCAGCTGCCGGGGTTGATGGAAGCCTAGGCGACCTGCTTCGCGAGCTTCCCCAACCCCTTGGACAATTGCAGCGCACCGTTGAGCCGCGCGCCGGTGCTCACCCAGTCGCCGCTGATCGACAGCTTGTTGTCGGGACGAATGCGCGCACGGCCCTTCAGCCGCTCGACATAGGCAATCAGGCCGGGGACATTGGCGAACTGGTCGCCGTGGAAGCTGATCAGCGCGCCCTTCGTGCCGACGTCGAGCTTCGCGATGCCCGCCAGCTTCGCGTTCGCCTTGATCTCCATCAGCTGGATGAGGTTCGCGGTCTCGGGCGGCAGCGGGCCGAAACGGTCGATCATCTCGGCGGCAAAGGCGTCGAGCGCCGGGCGGTCGCCCGCCTCGTTGAGTCGGCGATAGAGCGCCATGCGCAGCGGCAGGTCGGGAACATAGTCCTCGGGGATCAGGATCGGTGCATCGACCGTGATCACCGGCGACAGCGCTTCGCGCGGCGGCGCGGCGCCCATGCCCTCGGCCTTGGCCACCAAAATGGCCTCCTCGAGCATCGACTGGTACAGCTCGAAGCCGACCTCGCGGATATGCCCCGATTGCTCGTCGCCGACGAGATTGCCCGCGCCGCGGATGTCGAGGTCGTGGCTCGCAAGCTGGAACCCCGCGCCCAGCGTGTCGAGATCGCCGAGCAGCTTGAGCCGCTTTTCGGCGGTATCGGTGATCGCGCCGCCTTCCATCGTCGTCAGGTAAGCATAAGCGCGCGTTTTCGACCGCCCGACACGCCCGCGGAGCTGGTAAAGCTGCGCAAGGCCGAAGCGGTCGGCGCGGTGGACGATCAGCGTGTTCGCGCTCGGGATATCGAGCCCGCTTTCGACGATGGTGGTCGAGACGAGCACGTCATATTTGCGGTCGTAGAAGGCGCTCATGCGCTCCTCGACCTCGCCCGGCGCCATCTGGCCGTGCGCGACGACATATTTGATCTCGGGAACCCGCGTGCGCAGGAATTCCTCGATATCCGGCAGGTCCTTGATCCGCGGGGTGACGAAGAAGCTCTGCCCGCCGCGATCGTGCTCGCGGAGCAGCGCCTCGCGGATCACCACCGGATCCCATGGCGCGACATAGGTGCGCACCGCGAGGCGGTCGACCGGCGGCGTCTGGATGACGCTGAGCTCGCGCAACCCCGACATCGCCATCTGCAGCGTGCGCGGGATCGGCGTCGCGGTCAGCGTCAGCACATGGACGTCGGTCTTGAGCTGCTTCAGCCGTTCCTTGTGGACGACGCCGAAACGCTGTTCCTCGTCGACGATCACAAGGCCCAGATTCTTGAACTCGACCGCTTTCGCGATGACGGCGTGCGTGCCGACGACGATATCGATCTGGCCGTTTGAAAGGCCGTCGCGCGTCTTTTGCGCTTCGCCCGCCGGAACGAGGCGCGACAGGCGCCCGATGTTGATCGGGAAGCCTTTGAAGCGTTCGACGAAATTGGTGTAATGCTGGCGCGCGAGCAAGGTCGTCGGCACGACGACCGCGACCTGCACTCCCGCCATCGCGGCGACGAACGCCGCGCGCAGCGCCACCTCGGTCTTGCCGAAGCCGACATCGCCGCAGACGAGCCGGTCCATCGGGCGACCCGACGCCATGTCGGCGAGCACATCGCCGATCGCGCGGTCCTGATCGTCGGTTTCCTGATAGGGGAAACGGTCGGCGAAGGCGGGATAGGCGGCATCCTGCGCGAGCAACTCGCCCGAACGCAGCGCGCGCTGCGCCGCGGTCGCGAGCAATTCGCCCGCGATCTCGCGGATGCGTTCCTTCATCCGCGCCTTGCGGCGCTGCCAGGCCTCGCCGCCGAGTTTGTCGAGGCCGACGCCGTCGCTCTCGCCGCCATAGCGCGAGAGGACATCGAGATTTTCGACGGGGACGTAGAGC
The DNA here is from genome assembly GCF_035944815.1 of Sphingopyxis sp. GTDB lineage: Bacteria > Pseudomonadota > Alphaproteobacteria > Sphingomonadales > Sphingomonadaceae > Sphingopyxis. Next base: position 573,925 of record NZ_DASZAU010000002.1, on the reverse strand, counting down.
TTGTCGCCGCCCGCGTAAGTGAGCGCGACGCAGTCGTGCGGGCTGCTTCCGACCGGGATCTGCGTCAGCCCCTCATAGCGGCCGATGCCATGGTCGAGATGGACGACAAGGTCGCCGACGCTGAGCGTCGCGAGTTCGGCGAGGAAGGCGTCGGCGCTCTTGCGGCGCTTCTGGCGACGGACGAGGCGCTCGCCGAGAATGTCCTGCTCGGTGAGCAGGCTGATCGCGTCGGAGGCAAAGCCATGGTCGAGCGGCAGGACGACCATCGCGGTCGCGCCGCCACTGTCGGCCGAGGCTGTGCCGAGCGCCTCCTGCCAGCTGTCGACGGGGGCGAGCGAGGTGACGCCATGGTCGCGGAGCAACCCCGACAGGCGCTCGCGCGCGCCGCCCGAATAGCTGGCGATGATTGTCTTGCGTCCCTTGCGGCGCTCATCGCTCAGGTGGTCGGCGACCTTCGTATAGACATTCTCGTCGGCGGTGCGTTCGGGCGTGAAATCGCGCGCGGCGAAGGTTTCGAGGTCGACGACCGTCGCTGCGGGCGGGACGTCGAAGGGCGTGACGACATGGATCGGGCGCTCTTTGGCTGCCCCGGCCCATTCGGCCTCGGTCAGATACAGCGTCTCGGGCGCGAGCGGACGATAGCTTCCCGGCGATTCGCGCTCGGCGGCGACACGGTTCGCATGATAATCGGCGATCGCGGCAAAGCGCGTCTCGGCGGTCGCCTCGGTGCGGTGGCCGCGCAGCACCGGGGTTGCGGGATCGATATGGTCGAACAGCGTCGCCAGCCGTTCCTCGAACAGCGGCAGCCAATGGTCCATTCCCGCCTGCCGGCGCCCGTCGCTGACCGCCTGATACAGCGGGTCGCCGGTCGCCTGCGCCCCGAACAGGTCGCGATAGCTGGAGCGGAAACGCTTGATCGTCGCCTCGTCGAGCAGGGTTTCGCTGGCGGGAAGCAACTGCAGCGCCTTTGCGGGGCCAAGGCTGCGCTGGTCGGCGGGGTCGAAGCGGCGAATGCTCTCGATCTCGTCGCCGAAGAAATCGACGCGCAGGCCATTTTCCTCGCCCGCCGGGAACAGGTCGAGAATGCCGCCGCGCACCGCGAACTCGCCCTGATCGGCAACCGTGTCGACGCGGCTAAAGCCGTTCGACACGAGCAGTTCGGCGAGCGCGTCGCGGTCGATCCGCTGCCCCGGGGCGAGCGTCGTCGCGAGCTGGCGGATGCGGAAGGGCGTGAGCGTGCGCTGCGTGATCGCGGCGACGGTGGTCAGGATCAGTTCGCCACGCTTCGGCGCGAGCTGCAATGCCGACAATGTGGCAAGCCGGTCGGCGCTGACGCGCATCGACGGTCCGGCGCGGTCATAGGGCAGGCAGTCCCACGCCGGGAAGCGGTGGACGATGAGGTCGGGCGCAAAGAAGGGCGCGGCGTCGGCGACCGACTGCATCGCGGCATCGTCGGTCGCGACATAGACGAGCCTTTTGTCGCTCGCGCGCGCCAGATCGGCGAGCAGCAGCGGCAGGAAACCGTCGGCCGCGCGCGAAATCGTCAGCGGCGCCGATGCCGATCCGATCGCGGCAAAAATGTCGGCGGCGGTCAAGGGTCAGAATCCATCAAATACACGTTCGAGGCGTCAAAATGGCGAAGATCTCGGGCCAAAGGACCCGCCGGGAACAGTGGTTCTGTTGCCAAGGGGACTTTGGCCCGAGATCGAAGCCATTTTGACGTCCCTTCGGGATTTGACCAATTTTGTCCATTGCTTCGTTGGCAAGCTGGGAAATATCGACATATTCCCTGCGCTGGCCGCCTCGCACTGAACAAAATTGCTTCAAACCTCGAGCGTGTATTTGATGGATTCTGACCCTGATCATGGGAGCGGGATATAGTCCAGCCGGCGCATCGCGGCGATCATGTCGGGACGGTCGAGATGCGCGGGCGGATTTCCAGTGCCGAGCGCCCACGCCATGATGTCGACGTCGTCTTCTTCGACGACCACCTCGTACCAGGCGATCTCTTCCTCGCTCCAGCCCGACGAATAGCGATCGAAAAAGCCGCCGATCATATAGTCGGCCTCGCGCGTGCCGCGATGCCAGGCACGGAATTTAAGGCGTTTGAGGCGGTCGGTGTGCGGCACGGGAAGAATCCTGACGGCCCATGCGGCCGGGAGTGGCGCACGGGAAACAATCTCTATAGTCAGCCCAGATAGTCATGCGACCCGAGATACTCAATCCGCTCTTTGCCGCGCTCACCGACCTGAAAGGCGTCGGGCCGCAGCTTGCCAAGCCGTTGACGCGGCTGGGGCTCGAGCGTGTCGTCGATGTGCTGTTCCATCTGCCGACGGGGCTCATCTCGCGCTTTCCGGTCGACCGGCTCGATCAGGCGCAGGCGGGCCAGACGATCATCGTCGAACTGACCGCGCAGGATTATCGGCCGGGCCGCAGCCCGCGCGCGCCTTTCGGGGTCGAGGCATTCGACGATGCCGGCGATCATGTCCGGCTCGTCTATTTCGGCCGCACCTCGGGGCTCGCGCGCAAGCTCTTCCCGCTGGGCGAGAAACGCCGCGTATCGGGCCGGCTCGACCTTTATGGCGACATGCGCCAGATCGTGCATCCCGACCATGTCGCCGAACCGGGCGACGAGGCGGGGATCGCCGAACATGAACCCGTCTATCCGCTGACCGAAGGCCTTACCAACGCGCGGCTGTCGCAGCTGGGGCAGATCGCGCTCGAACGGCGCCCCGAGCTGGCCGAGTGGATCGACGCGCCCTTGCTCGCGAGCCGCGGCTGGCCCGCGTGGAACGAGGCGATGGATCGCGCCCACGCCAGCCCGCGCGACGAGGCCGCGCGCGACCGGCTTGCCTATGACGAGATTTTCGCAAGTCAGGTCGCGCTCATGCTGATCCGCGAGGGGCTGCGGGCGCGCAAGGGCAGGGCGATTGTCGGCAACGGCCGGCTGACCGACGCGCTCCAGCTCCCGTTCGGGCTGACCGGCGCGCAGGAACGTGTCGGGCGCGAAATCGCGGGCGACATGGCGCAGGACAAGCCGATGCTGCGGATGCTGCAGGGCGATGTCGGATCGGGCAAGACGCTCGTCGCGCTGCGCGCGATGCTGGCGGCGGTCGAGGCGGGGACGCAGGCGGCGTTGCTCGCGCCGACCGAAATCCTCGCGCGCCAGCATCATGCGACGCTGCAACGCATGCTCGGCGGACTGCCGGTCAACCTCGCGATCCTTACCGGGCGTGACAAGGGCAAGGTCCGCGAATCGACGCTGATGGGGCTTGCCGACGGCAGCATCGACATCCTCGTCGGGACACACGCGATCTTCCAGCAGGCGGTAAATTACCGCGATCTGGCGCTGGTGGTCGTCGACGAACAGCATCGGTTCGGGGTGGCGCAGCGGCTGATGCTGACCGCGAAGGGCAACCGCCCGCCGCACCTGCTCGTGATGACCGCAACGCCGATCCCGCGCACGCTGCAACTCGCCAACCATGGCGAGATGGATGTGTCGCAGATCGACGAAATGCCGCCCGGGCGCACCCCGGTCGATACGCGCGTCATCTCGCTCGACCGGCTCGACGACGTCGTTGACTCGCTCGACCGCCATCTCGCGACCGGCGCGCAGGCCTATTGGGTCTGCCCGCTCGTCGCCGAGAGCGAAGGGAGCGAGCTCGCAGCGGCCGAGGATCGGGCGGCATTGCTGCGCGAGCGGCTGGGCGATGCGCGCGTCGGGCTCGTCCACGGCCGGATGAAGGGGCCCGAGAAGGACGAGGTCATGGCGCGCTTCCAGGCGGGCGAGATTGGCGTCCTCGTCGCAACGACGGTGATCGAGGTCGGGGTCGATGTGCCCGCCGCGAGCCTGATGATCGTCGAGCACGCCGAGAATTTCGGATTGGCGCAGCTCCACCAGCTGCGCGGCCGGGTCGGGCGCGGCGCGGCGAAGTCGGTGTGCCTGCTCTTGCGCTCGCAAAATCTGTCTGAAACCGCGCGCGAGCGGCTCGCGCTGATGCGCGACACCAGCGACGGCTTCGTGATCGCCGAAAAGGATCTCGAACTGCGCGGCGGCGGCGAATTGCTCGGGCTCAAACAATCGGGCGACGCCGACTACCGCCTCGCGACGCCCGAACAGCTCGTTCGCCTGCTGCCGGTCGCGCACGACGACGCGCGGCTGTTCGTCGAGCGCGATGGCGGGATGGAGGGCGCGCGGGCCGAAGCGGTGCGCCTCTGCCTCTATCTGTTCGAACGCGATGCGGCGGTGCCGTTATTGCGGAGCGGGTGACTTGCTCCCCTCCCGCTTGCGGGAGGGGTCGGGGGTGGGCCAGCACCCTCGCAGATGCCCACCCCGCTGCGAGTAGCGAGCAAGCTCGCAACTCTCACTGCCCCTCCCGCAGGCGGGAGGGGAAACCAGTTTGCTGGTAAAGCGCTGGCTTAGTTTACGTCGCCGCGTGCGCCCATGGCGCGGATCATCGGCAGATAATCCTCGACCGAGATCGACTTGTCGAACTGCACGCCGGTCTTGCCGCCGATCGACCAGACGACCTTGGCCGCGATGCGGCCGACGATCGGCATGCGGAACACGACGAGGTCGCCGATTTCCAGTCCGCGTTCGAAGCGCATCAACATGCCGTCGGCGCTGATGTTGACGCAGGTGCACATTTCCTGCCGTCCGTCGGGCATGACGAAGGGCAGACGGCAATAGACGTCGCTACGCGGAGCGATCCGCTGGTCGAGCCCGATATAATGGGCCTTGCTCGTGTCGATCTTGCGCATTTTCGTGGACCTTGTTGATTTGGCCATGACGATCCACCCGATTGCTGAAAAAGTCGTAAATGCGTTTGTGAGCGTTAACGGGTCACAAGGCCATGTTTTTTTGACCCGAGGCTGAGCGGAACGGGATCGGCGCCCGGCAGAATCCGGTGCTGCGGGTCGCGAACGACAGTGCCGTCGACCTTCACTGCGCCCTCTTCGAGCTTGCGGCGCGCTTCCTTGTTTGACGCCGCAAAGCCCAGTTCGCGCAGCGCATCGACGACGCTGATCCCATCGGCAGGGGCGACAGCGTGCGGAAGGTCGCCGCCGATCTGCCCCTTTTCAAAGGTTTGCGTCGCGGTCTCGGCGGCCGCCTTCGCGGCGTCCGCGCCGCGGCACATCGCCGTCGCCTCGTTCGCGAGGATCTTCTTCGCTTCGTTGACCTCGGCGCCCTCGAGCGCTTCCAATCGCGCGATCTCGTCCAGCGGCAGGTCGGTGAAGAGCTTCAGGAACTTGCCGACGTCGCGGTCGTCGCAGTTGCGCCAATATTGCCAATAGTCAAAATGGGACAGTTGCGCGGGATTGAGCCAGACCGCGCCGGCGGCGGTTTTGCCCATTTTGGCGCCGGCAGCGGTGGTCAGCAGCGGAGTCGTGAGGCCATAGAGGTCGGCGCCGTCCATCCGGCGGCCGAGCTCCATGCCGTTGACGATATTGCCCCACTGGTCCGACCCGCCCATCTGGAGCCGCACACCGCGTTCCTTCGACAGGTGACGGAAATCATAGCCCTGCAGGATCATGTAATTGAATTCGAGGAAGGTCATCGGCTGTTCGCGGTCGAGCCGCAACTTGACCGAATCGAAGGTCATCATGCGGTTGATCGTGAAATGCGTGCCGACTTCCTGCAGCAGCTCGATATAGCCGAGCTGGCCCAGCCAGTCCTGATTGTCGACCATCACCGCATCGGTCGGGCCGTCGCCGAAGTGCAGGAACTGCTGGAATATGCTGAAGATCGACGCGATGTTCGCGGCGATCGTCTCGTCCGACAGCATCTTGCGGCTCTCGTCGCGCCCCGTGGGGTCGCCGATCCGCGTCGTTCCGCCGCCCATCAGCACGACGGGCTTGTGCCCCGTCTGTTGCAGGCGGCGCAGCATCATGATCTGGACGAGGCTGCCGACATGCAGGCTGGGCGCGGTCGCGTCGAAGCCGATATATCCCGGGACGACCTGTTTGGCGGCGAGCGCATCGAGCCCTTCCGCGTCGGTCGTCTGGTGGATATAGCCTCGCTCGTCGAGGAGGCGTAGCAGGTCGGATTTGTAACTGGTCATAGCGGGTCTCTTTTAAGGCGGGGGGCGCTTAGCATGGGGTTTGATATTTGGATAGCATGCGCAGGGAACTGATCTGTCACCCCGACACGCCGGGCAAGGCGGTGCGAGCGGTCGCGGTCGAAATAGCCCTGTCGTTCGATGACGGCTTTGCCCTGCGCTTCATCGTCGACGGCGCGATCGGTGCGCTGGTGCTGCCCGACGGGCAGGGCGAACTCGTGATCGCCGACAGTGCGACCGACGGGCTTTGGGAAAGCACCTGCTTCGAAGCCTTCCTGACCGAGGAGGGCGAACCCGACTATACCGAGTTCAACTATTCGCCCGACGGCCGCTGGGCCTGTTACCAGTTCGACGATTATCGTTCGTTGCTGCGCACCGACGATCTCGCGCCATGGGAAATGGCAGCGGAGAAGGGCGAGCAAAGCTATGCGCTGCGCGTCGAGCCCGGTATCTTTCCCGACAATGGCGCGCGGCTCGCGCTGTCGGCGGTGATCGAGGAACTCGACGGCACCAAAAGCTATTGGGCGCTCGCGCATCCGCCGGGCAAGCCCGACTTCCATCATCCCGATTGCTTTGCGCTCACGCTTGGGGCACCCGACGCGGCATGACAGTGAACTTCGGTATCGACCGCCTGCTCGCCGACCCGGCGCTTCGCAAACCGCTCGAAGGCCAGCGCGTCGCGCTGCTCGCGCACCCCGCCTCGGTCACCGCCGACCTGACGCACAGCCTCGACGCGCTCGTCGCGGCAGGTCTCGACATCACCGCGGTGTTCGGACCGCAGCATGGCGTCCGCGGCGACCTGCAGGACAATATGATGGAGTCGCCCGACTTCACCGATCCGACCTATGGCATGCCGGTGTTCAGCCTCTATGGCGAGGTCCGCCGTCCGTCGGGCCAGTCGATGCACACGTTCGACGTGATGCTCGTCGACCTGCAGGACCTCGGCTGCCGCATCTACACCTATGTGACGACCCTGCTCTACATCCTCGAAGCCGCGGCGCAGCACGGCAAGGCGGTGTGGGTGCTCGATCGGCCCAATCCTGCCGGCCGTCCGGTGGAAGGCACGCGGCTGCTGCCCGGCTGGGAAAGCTTCGTCGGCGCGGGGCCGATGGTGATGCGCCATGGCCTCACGATGGGCGAAATGGGGCATTGGTTCGTCCGCCACTTCAATCTCGACGTCGATTACCGCGTCGTCGGCATGGAAGGCTGGGAGCCCAAAGGTGCCGGGTTCGGCTGGCCCGAAGGCCGCGTGTGGATCAATCCCAGCCCGAATGCGGCGAACGTCAACATGGCGCGCGCCTACGCCGGCACGGTGATGGTCGAAGGCGCGACGCTCAGCGAGGGCCGGGGCACGACGCGCCCGCTCGAGCTGTTCGGCGCGCCCGATATCGACGCGAAGGCGGTGATCGACGAGATGCAGCGCCTCGCGCCGCAATGGCTCGGCGGGTGCAAGCTGCGCGACATCTGGTTCCAGCCGACCTTCCACAAACATGTCGGCGAGCTCAACAGCGGCGTCCATATCCACGCCGACGGCCCTTGGTACGACGACGCGGCGTTCCAGCCCTGGCGCCTGCAGGCGCTGGGTTTCAAGGCGGTCCGCAGCCTCTATCCGGACTATCCGATCTGGCGCGGCAAGGATTTCAAATATGAATATACCGACGATGTGCTCGCGATCGATGTGATCAACGGCGGCCCGGGCCTGCGCTTGTGGGTCGACGACGCGAACGCGGCGGCGGGCGATCTCGATGCGCTGGCGCTGCCCGACGAGGCGGGGTGGCGCGAGGAGATCGCGGATTTGCTGATTTACTGACGGGGGAAATAAGATGCAGCGACGGCAATTTCTCGGCACGGCGGCACTCGGCGGCCTGGCAGCAACTTTGCCTGTCCCGGCGTTTGCGGCCGACACGGCAGGGCTCCCCAACCTCGCGGCAAAGGCAGTCCCGATCGGCAAGGCCGAGCGCATGGCGCGGATCGCCAAGGCGAAGGAACTGATGCGCGCGAACGATATCGGTGCGTTGCTGATCGAGCCCGGATCGAGCCTCATCTATTTCACCGGCGTGCGCTGGTCGCGGAGCGAGCGGCTGACCGCGGCGGTGCTGACCCGCGAGGGCGAGTTTGCGGTCGTCACGCCCTTTTTCGAGGAGCCGTCGGTGCGCGAGAGCCTCGCGGTCGATGCCGAAGTGCTGACCTGGAACGAGGACGAAAACCCGCTGGCCGCCGTGGCGGCATGGCTCGGCAAGCGCGGGCTGGCCAAGGGCCGTATCGGGGTCGAGGAAACGGTGCGCTATTTCGCCGTCGACGGGCTCGAGAAAGCGATGCCGGGGATCACCGTCGTCAACGGTGCGCCGGTGGTGCGGGGGTGCCGGATGTACAAATCGGCGGCCGAGATCGCGCTCATGCAGATCGCGTCCGACATCACGATCGCCGCCTATCGCCACACCGCGCCGCGCGTCGAAGCGGGGATGACCCCGGCCGACATCGGCGCGATCATGCGCGGCGCGACCGAGGCGCTCGGCGGTCGGGGCGGCTTCGAACTGATCCTGCTCGGCGAAGCGAGCGCTTATCCGCACGGGAGCGGCAAGCCGCAGATGGTGCGCGACGGCGAGGTCGTGCTGATGGACTGCGGCACGACGGTTGAGGGCTATCAGTCCGACATCTCGCGGACGTTCGTCTTCGGCAAGGCCAGCGCGCGCCAGCGGCAGGTGTGGGATCAGATGCGCAAGGGGCAGGATGTCGCCTTCGCGGCGGCGAAGCTCGGCACCCCCGCGGGCAAGGTCGATGACGCGGTGCGCGCTTATTATGAAAGCCTCGGCTGGGGCCCCGACTACAAGCTGCCCGGCACCTCGCACCGCACCGGGCACGGCATCGGGCTCGACGGGCACGAACCGGTCAACCTCGTGCGCGGCGAGGCGACGAAGCTCGCACCGGGCATGTGTTTTTCGAACGAGCCCGGCATCTACATCCCCGGCGAATTCGGCATCAGGCTCGAGGATTGTTTCTACATGACCGACAGCGGTCCCAAGTGGTTCAGCGAGCCGCCGCCGTCGATCGACAAGCCGCTCGGCTGATCCCCGTCATACATAGACGGCGACGTACGCAATCAATGCGGCGGCGGGCAGCAGGAGCGCCTGCGCGAGGACCGTACCGGCAAGACGGCTCAGCGAAATGAAGGTGATCGCGCGGCGGAAATCGGCCTCGTCGACTTTCCCCTCGACCGCGTCGTCGGTCATCACCGACAATTGCGGGTCGATGAAGGCGAAGAGCAGGATCGTCGCAAAACCGTTGATCAGTGCCGAGAGCTGCGACGCGGTAACGCGAAACTCGGGCGCGAGATAGCCGGCATAGAGCGAGGCGACGACCCCGACGGCGAGCAAGGATTGCGCAAGACAGTTCGCGATCAGCACGCCCCAGCCAATCCCCTTCGGCATCTTCCAGCTTTTTAGATGCGAAAGGCTCGGGAACGTTAGCGACCGGCCCAAGGTCCTGAGACCGCTCGGGCTGGCAGCCTTGATTGCGAGTTTCGTCGTCGAGCGGTTGTTCTGGTACCAGCCGATTGCGGCCGCGAACATGCGCTGCCCGGTCGGGACCAGCAGGATGCCGATCAGCGTGGCGACGCTGGCAGCTGCGAGGACCATCTGCATGTCGAAGAAAAGCTGCCCGCCGCTGCCGTCGTGGATGCGCGTCTCGATCCGCTTGGCAAGGAAGGGGCCAAGGAAGCTGTTCGAGGTACGTGAAAAGAGCACGAGGATGTTGAACAGCGCGAACGACATCGCGATGCGACGCGTGCGGACGCCGGCGATGCGTGCAGCATAGGCGAGCGCACCGATCAGGTTGATGAAGCCGGTTAGCAACAGGATGGTGACGAGGGGGAGGTCGATCATGGGATCGTCATGGCCGTTTGACGGCGCGCGCGCCAGCCCGGTTCGGCAGGATCAGGACCTAATCGAGTTGCAATCGGGCGATCTTCGACGCTTCGATCAACGCATCGACCACCTTCTGCAGCCATTTGGGAAGCTTTTCGATGATTTTCGGAATGCTCTCCCCGATCACTTCGCCGGTTTCCAAACTGCTTTTGTCGGGCATCTGGAACGAGGAGACAGGTGGCATATCGTTCCACAAGGCCGCAAATTCATCATTGTCGGTTAGCGGGGCGAGTCCCGCGGGATAAATATCGTCGACCAGATGGCGAAAGGCCTGGCAATAAGCCGCCATTTCGCACGCGAGAAACCAGTGCGAAAGAATCTCGTCCGGGGTCGGGGTTTCGATCTCGAGCGCAGCGCATTGTTCGTCGAGGGGTTTCAGCATCCCGCCGAGACTGGCGCTCAGCCATTCGATACCGCCTTCGTCGGCAAGCGTGACGGTTGCAGCGGCGTGGGTTACGCAAAATTGCCGGACGGCGGAGGCCATGAGCGGACCGGTGGGCGCCGAAGGCGCGACGGGCATCGTCAAGGTCGTGGGCACCCGAGGTGTCTCCCCTTAATGTTTTCGCGTCAACTCGCGCATCGCATCGTCGAGCCCCGCGAGCGTCAGCGGATACATGCGGTCGTTCATCAGCTGTTTGATCAGCTTGACCGACTGGGTGTAGCCCCAATGCGCCTCGGGCACCGGGTTGAGCCATACCGCGGCGGGATAGACATGGGTGATGCGCTGCATCCACACCGCGCCCGATTCCTCGTTGAAATGCTCGACGCTGCCGCCCGGATGGGTGATTTCATAGGCGCTCATCGACGCGTCGCCGACGAAGATCACCTTATAATCATGGCCATATTTGTGGAGTATATCCCACATCTGGTGGCGTTCGGACCAGCGGCGCTTATTGTCCTTCCACACTCCTTCGTACGGGCAATTGTGGAAATAGAAGAATTCGAGATTCTTGAACTCGGTCGTCGCGGCGCTGAACAATTCTTCGCAAAGTTTGATGAAGGGATCCATCGAGCCGCCGACATCGAGGAACAGCAGCAGTTTGACCGCATTGCGGCGTTCGGGGCGCATCTTGATGTCGAGCCAGCCTTGCCGCGCGGTGCCGTCGATCGTGCCCGGGATGTCGAGCTCGTCCGCGGCGCCCTCGCGCGCGAATTTGCGCAGACGGCGGAGCGCGATCTTGATGTTGCGGGTGCCGAGTTCCTTGGTGTTGTCGAGATTCTGGAACTCGCGCTTTTCCCAGACCTTCAACGCGCGCTTGTGCTTGCTCTCGCCGCCGATCCGCACGCCCTCGGGATTGTAGCCCGAATTGCCGAAGGGACTGGTGCCGCCGGTGCCGATCCACTTGTTGCCGCCCTCGTGGCGTTTCTGCTGTTCCTCGAGCCGCTCCTTCAGCGTCTCCATGATCTTGTCCCAGTCGCCGAGCGATTCGATCGCCGCCATTTCCTCGGGCGTCAGGAATTTCTCGGCGACCGCCTTCAGCCAGTCGGCGGGGACATCGACGGGGTTTTGCCCGTAATCGGAGATGATGCCCTTGAAGACCTTGTTGAACACCTGGTCGAAGCGGTCGAGCAGCCCTTCGTCCTTCACATAGATGGCGCGCGACAGATAATAGAATTGCTCGGGGCTGCGATCGATGACCTCGCGGTCGAGCGCCTCCAGCAGCATCAGATGCTCTTTCAGGCTGGCGGGAATGCCCGCGGCGCGAAGCTCGTCGAGAAAGCCGAAAAACATGCCCGCAGGCGTATCGCGTTCGCACGCCGCACGCAAACACTTTACGTGAACGTAAAGCAGTGTGCCCTGCGCTGTGGCAAAGGAGGCTCGACCAGGGCCAGGGTCAGGACCGCAAAAGCCAATGCCGCGCGGCTGCCCTACAACATATATTTCATCTTGATCGACTGGCGCATGTCACCCGTCACAGCGAAGCTTGCCGACTTGAACTTCGGTGGGCCGACGGTGATCGTGGGGTTGCGCGAAAAGCCGAAGCCTTCCTTCGGCAGGAAGATCGCGACGTCCATCTTGTTGTTGCTGTTTTCGTCGTGGACGACCGCGATCGCATAGGTGCCGGTGGCGGGCACATGGACGGCGAAATCGCCGGCGTCGGCCGCCTTCACGGCCATACGGACCGACGATTTATCCTTGCTGCAGTCGGGGAACGCCTTGGGGTTGGTCGTCAGGCAGACGAGTATCTGTCCCTTTGCATTGCGCAGCCCGGTGATGCTGACCTCAACCGTCGGAGCGGGTGTCGGCGGGACGCTTGCCGCGGCCAGCAGCGGCAAAAGAGCCAAGCCCGATATCCGTGCCGCATGCCTTGTCCCAGAAACGGAAATAGAGCCCATAATTCCCCCGGTAGGCCGCGTGATGCGCCTGATGATGCGTCGCGGTTATCAGCCATCGCCCCGCGGGTCCATGAACAAGCGCGCGCGGGAACATCTCCCACCCCATATGATTGCCGACGCCCATCAATGTCATGATAGCCAGCACGGCGCCCAGCATGGCGACATGGATCGGAACGATGAAGACAAGCGCCGGAATGACGATGGCGCCGGTGAGGGCCTCGACCGGATGGAAACTCATCGCGGCCCAGGCGGTCGGCGGTCGGCTGTCATGATGAACGCTGTGCGCCAGCCGGAACCAGCGCGGCCGGTGCATCCAGCGATGCGTCCAGTAAAACCATGTGTCGTGGATCAGCAGGTAGGCGAAGAGGCTGAGCGGCAGATACCAGAGCGGGAAGGCGTGGGCGTCGGTATAGATGCGGGTCCAGCCATGCGCCTGCCAGCCCCACGCAACCACACCCGCCGGAACGCCGTAAATGGCGGCGCTCGCGAGGCTCCAGCCGATCTCGCGTTTCATCTGCGGTTCGAGCCCGCGGTAGAGGCCGGGGTGCTTCAGCCGCGTCGCGAATGCAAAGGCGCCGCTGGTGATCAGATAGCGCACCCCGACGATCGCCGTCATCGCAAGCGCGGAGAAGAGGATCGCCCAGCCGGTCATCGGACAAGGCTAGTCGCTCGCCGCCGCGTTGCAATGGCTTTGCGCGGACGCCGCGGGCGGCTAGGGCAGGGCTATGGTGGGGCAGAGTAACGATAGATGCGATATCGCGATCGTCGGCGGCGGGCTCGCCGGCGGGCTCGCTGCGCTTGCCCTTGCGTCGAAGCGCCCCGACCTCGACGTTCGGCTGATCGAGCCGGGGCCGGTCGGCGGCAACCATATCTGGTCCTTCTTCGACAGCGATATAGCGAAAAAGGACCGCTGGCTCGTCGCGCCGCTCGTCCGCCATCACTGGCCGCGCTACGACGCCCGCTTTCCCGCATATGCGCGCACGCTGCGCATGGGGTACAAGAGCATCACGGGCGAGGCGCTGGCAGAGGCGGTCGCTGCGGCGCTGCCCGAAGACCATGTCATCGCCGACCGGGCAAAACATGTCGCGCCCGATCATGTCCTGCTGTCGCGCGGCGGGCGCCTGTCGGCAAAGCATGTCATCGACGCGCGCGGTGCGGGCAAATTTCCGACGCTCGACTGCGGCTGGCAGAAGTTCGTTGGGCAGGCGCTGACAGTGAAGGGCGGCCATGGTGTCGAGCAGCCCGTCGTGATGGACGCGACCGTCGAACAATTGGACGGCTATCGTTTCGTCTATCTGCTGCCCTTCGATGCCGAGACGATCTTTGTCGAGGACACCTATTACAGCGACGACGCCGATCTCGACGTGCCGCTCGTCCGCGAGCGCATCGCCGCCTATGCCGCGACGCAGGGGTGGGACGTGGCGACAACGGGCCGCGAGGAAACGGGCGTGCTCGCGGTGATGATCGCGGGCGATTTCGACCGGCTGTGGCCCGCGTCGGATCGCACCGCACGGATCGGCGCACGCGCCGGCGCCTTTCACGCGACCACGGGCTATTCCTTGCCCGATGCGGTACGCACCGCGGCCGCCTTGCCGGCGCAGGTCAGCAATCCCGACCTTCCCGAACGGCTCCGCAATCGTGCCGCGGCGTCGTGGCGGCGTCAGCGTTTCTATCGCATGCTCGGCGCGATGCTGTTCCGCGCCGCCGATCCGGGCGAGCGCTTCCGTATCTTCCAGCGCTTCTATCGCCTCGCGCCCGGCCTCATCGCGCGCTTCTACGCGGGGCGATCGTCGGCGACCGACAAGCTGCGCATCCTGTCGGGCAGGCCGCCGGTGCCGGTCGGCCGCGCGCTCGCCGCGCTGCGCCGTTTCGACTGGAAATGAGCCGCCCAATGACGCGAAGCGCCATCGTCGTCGGTGCCGGCTTCGGCGGCCTCGCCCTCGCGATCCGCCTCCAGTCGGCGGGGGTGGCGACGACGCTGGTCGAGGCACGGGACAAGCCCGGCGGGCGCGCCTATCACTGGCAGCGCGATGGCTTCACCTTCGACGCCGGCCCGACCGTCATCACCGATCCGCCATGCCTCGAAGAATTGTGGGCGCTGAGCGGGCAGGACATGAAGGCCGACGTCGACCTTGTCCCGGTGATGCCCTTTTACCGCCTGAACTGGCCCGATGGCACGACCTTCGACTATTCGAACGACGAGGCCGCACTGCGCGCCGAAATCGCGAAGCTCCACCCCGCCGACGTCGCTGGATACGACCGCTTCCTCGAATATTCGAAGGGCGTCTACGAAGAGGGCTATGTGAAGCTCGGCGCGGTCGCATTCCTCGACTTCGCGTCGATGATCCGCGCCGCGCCCGCGCTGATGAAATATCAGGCGTGGCGCAGCGTCTATTCGGTTGTGTCTTCCTATGTGCAGGACGAGCGGCTACGGCAGGCGCTGTCGTTCCACACGCTGCTCGTCGGCGGCAATCCGATGACGACCAGCGCCATCTACGCGCTGATCCACACGATCGAGAAGGACGGCGGCGTCTGGTTCGCGCAGGGCGGCACCAACGCTCTTGTCAGTGGCATGGTGCGGCTGTTCGAGCGATTGGGCGGTACGCTGCGGCTCGGCGATCCGGTGGCGAAGATCGAAACCGCGGGCGACCGCGTCACCGGCGTGACGACGCAAGGCGGCTGGCGCGGCGAGGCCGATATGGTCGCTTGCAACGGCGACCTGATGCACAGCTACCGGGATCTGCTCGACCACTCGCGCGGGGCGAGGGTTGCCAAAAGCCTGTCGCGCAAGCGCTGGTCACCCTCGCTTTTCGTCGTCCATTTCGGCGTGAAGGGCGACTATCCCGATATTGCGCACCACAGCATCCTCTTTGGCCCGCGCTACAAGGGGCTGCTGGACGATATCTATGGCGGGACCGTCCCCGACGACTTTTCGCTCTATCTCCACCATCCCAGCATCACCGACCCCGGCATGGCGCCGCCGGGACACTCGACCTTCTACGCGCTCGCCCCCGTTGCGCATCTGGCGAGGGCAAAGGCCGACTGGGACGGCGATTTCGGCGACCGCTTCGCCGACGCGATCCTCGACGAGGTCGAACGCCGCGTGGCGCCCGGTCTTCGTGCCAATCTCGTCACGCGCTTCCACTATACGCCCGCCGATTTCGGCCGCGACCTGTCGGCGCATCTCGGCAGCGCGTTCAGTCTCGAGCCGCTGCTGTGGCAAAGCGCCTGGTTTCGCGCGCACAACCGCGACGATGCGATTTCCAACCTTTACTTCGTCGGCGCGGGGACGCATCCGGGCGCAGGAATCCCTGGCGTCGTCGGCAGTGCCAAGGCGACGGCCAAACTGATGTTGGAAGAATGATGAAACGCCTTGCTGTCTATTGCGGGTCCGCGACCCCCGAAGATCCGATCTATATCGAAACCGCGCGCCATGTCGGGCGCACGCTGGCCGAACGCGGCATCGGCGTCGTCTATGGCGGCGGGCGATTGGGGCTGATGGGCGCGGTCGCCGACAGTGCGCTCGAGGCCGGCGGCGAAGTGATCGGCATCATCCCCGACGCGCTCGTCGGCGCCGAAGTCGCGCACCGCGGCTGCACCGAGCTCCACGTCGTCAGCGGCATGCACGAACGCAAGAAGATGTTCACCGACCTTTCGGACGGTTTCCTCACCATTCCCGGCGGCGTCGGCACAATGGACGAGCTGTGGGAAGCGATCAGCTGGGCGCAGCTCGGCTATCACAGCAAGCCCGTCGGGCTTCTCAATGCAGCAGGCTTCTACAACGAGCTGATCGCGTTCAATCGCAAGATGGTCGAGGTCGGCTTTATCCGCCCCGCGCACGCCGGGATCATGATCGTCGACGCCGGGCTCGACGAGCTGCTCGACAAAATGGCCTCCTACGTCCCGCACAAGACGATTTTCGCGATGAAGGCCGAAAATCTGTAATGACCGCGGAGGGGGCCTATGACGCACATGCCCTCCACGGTTTCGCGCACGACAGCATCGCGCGCGGATCGAAAAGCTTTGCGCTGGCCAGCCAGCTTTTCGACCGCGAAACGCGCGAGCGCGTCTGGCTGCTCTATGCCTGGTGCCGCGCCGCTGACGACCTGACCGACGGGCAGGATCATGGCGGCGCGATGAAGCCGGACCATGATCCGGTCGCGGCGGTGGCCTATATCCGGGCGCAGACCGGCAAGGCCTTTGCGGGCGAGCCGACGGGCGACATGGCGTTCGACGCACTCGGCTTCCTGCTCACCGAGGTCGCGATCCCGCGCGCGGTGATCGACGATATCGTCGCGGGTTTCGAACTCGATGCGAAGGACTGGCGTCCGCGCAGCGAGCAGGATCTGCTGCGCTATTCCTATCATGTCGCGGGGGCCGTCGGGGTCGCCATGGCGCTCGTCATGGGTATCGATCCCGCCGACGAGACGACGCTCGACCGCGCCTCCGACCTCGGCATCGCCTTTCAGCTCGCCAATATCGCGCGCGACGTCGCGGAAGATGCCGCCGCCGACCGCTGCTACCTGCCGGTCGAATGGATGGTCGAACTCGACATTCCGCCCGGCCAGCACATGCACCCCGCCTTTCGCGGACGGCTGTCGGTGATGGCGAAATGGCTGTCCGAAATGGCCGAGGAATATGAGGCGTCGGCGCGCTGGGGCGCGCGCAAGCTTGGGCCGCGCAGCCGCTGGGCGGTGCTCGCCGCGGCGGGCATCTATGGTGACATCGCGCGCGAGGTCCGCGCGCGCGGCGACCATGCGTGGGATCATCGTGCGGGAACCTCGCTCTTTGCGAAGCTGGGCTGGGTCGCGCGCGCGGGCTGGTCGGTGCTCCGCCGCCCGCCGCAGCGGCGGATCAGCCGCGACGGCCTCTGGACGCGCGCCAGACATGTCGAACCGGGCCATGGGGTCGCGGCATGAGCTATCTCGAATGGGTCGCGGCGGCGTTCGTGCTGACCAACGTCGCGCTCGTCGCGCTTCGCAGCGTGTGGAACTATCCCTTCGCGCTCGTCGCGGTGACGCTCTACGCCTTCGTCTTCTTGGAGGCGAAGCTGTACAGCGACATGCTGCTCCAGGGCTTTTTCTTCGTGCTCAACCTTTATGGCTGGGCGGCGTGGATGCGCGCGCGCGACGACAGCGGCGTGCCCGTCGGCTGGATGACCTCGCGCGCGCGCCGGATCTGGGCGCTCGCCACGATCGCCGCGTGGGGCGGATGGAGCTTTGCGATGGATCGCTATACCGACGCGGTCGCGCCGTGGGTCGATGGCGCGATCGCGATGCTCAGCATCACCGCGCAATGGCTGCTCGCACGGCGCCGCGTCGAAAGCTGGTGGCTGTGGATTGCGGTCGATCTGATCGCGGTGCCGCTGTTTGCGTGGCGCGGGCTCTACGCAACCAGCGCGGTCTATGTCGTACTGCTCGGCCTGTCGATCGACGGCCTGCTCCAGTGGCGCCGCGCGGCGGCGACGGGCAGGGTGGCGACATGACCCGCCATATCTGCCTCCACGGCGCCGAAAGCACCGGCAAATCGACGCTCGCCCCCCGCCTCGCACTCCAGCTCGGCGGGCTCGTCGTTCCCGAATATGGCCGCACCTATGCCGAGGCGAACGGGACCGATCTCGACGAGGTCGACCTGCTCGCCATCTTCGACGGGCATCGCGCCGCGACGCACGAGGCGCTCGCGCAGCGACCCGACTGGCTGATTTCGGACACCGATCCGCTGATGACACAGGCGTGGGCGATCATGCTGCTTGGCCGCCGTTTGCCCGAAATCGACGCGTGGGACGATGTCGCCGACCTTTACCTCGTCCCCGCGATGGACCTGCCGTGGGAGGAGGATGGCACGCGCCTGTTCGGCAGCGAGCTGGCGCGGATACAGTTCATGGAAGTCGCGATCGCCGAACTCGACCGGCGACGGCTGAAATGGGCATGGGTCGAGGGCGAAGGCGATGCGCGCCTCCGGAGCGCGCTGGCCGCCATCGCGGCGGCGGAGCTGCTCTAGCTCATCGCGGAATGTCGGTTTTGGGGTGGGGAGCTGCCAAAAGAATTTAGTCGCGCGGCAGTTTCTCAGCAATGCGTCTAAACTCTTCAGCGGAGAAGCCAGTCAACGTCGGCATCTCCCAGTCAAAAAACTTCTTATCGGAAACAGCGTGCAGGATCAGACTTCTCACACCTAGCAGTTCGATCTGAGACAGGCCGGTATTAGGCACGATTTCTAGCACCTTGCTCGCAATGCGATCGGCGAGGGGTTCTACGCTCGGACACGTGACAACAATTTCACCCTCGCCTTCTAAGCGAGATAGCTCCATTGCTATCGATAGGCTAAGTTTCTCGTCGTCCATGTCCGCTCCGCTACCTACGCTGGCTTTTCGATCGTCTGACCGAATTAACGAACGTCCGCAATCGGTCGAAACCGGCCAGCCGAAGCTACCCCGCATGCGCATCGCGCAATTCGCGTTTCAGCACCTTGCCGATCGGGCTGCGCGGCAACTCGTCGACAACCCTAATCGCGCTCAGCCGCTGCGTCTTGCCGACCTTCGTGTTGCAATCGGCGCGCACGCTTTCCGCATCGGTGCCGGGTTTCAGCACCACGAACGCCACCGGCGTCTCGCCCCATTCCTCGCTCGGCATCCCGACGACCGCGGCTTCGACGACGCGCTCGTCGGCGATGAGGATGGCTTCGAGGTCGCTCGGGAAGATGTTGAAGCCGCCCGAGATGATCATGTCCTTCGCGCGGTCCATCAGCGTCAGGAATCCGTCCTCGTCGATCCGGCCGATGTCGCCGTGCTTGTAGAAGAGATTTCCTTCGGCATCGTACCAGTGCATCGCCTTCGTCGCGTCGGGGCGGTTGTTGTACCCCGTCATCATCGCGGGGCTGCGGCCGACGACCTCGCCGACCGACCCCTGCGGCAGCTCGTTGCCGTCCTCGTCGATCACCTTTGCGATATGTCCCGGCGCGGGCCGGCCGACGGTGTGGAGCTTGTCGGGGAATTGATGCGCCTCGAGGATGAACGCCGCGCCGCCCTCGGTCATGCCGTAAATCTCGACGAGCCCGCCGGGCCAGCGTTGCAGCACGTCGGCCTTCAGCGCCGCGGGGAAGGGCGCCGAGGTGCAATATTTGACGATGAAGCTGGAGAGGTCGAAGTCTCCGAAATCGTCGAGCGCCATGATCCGGCGATATTGCACCGGCACGAGCATCGTATTGGTCGCGCGTTCGCGTGCCGCGAGTTCGAGGAAGCCGCGCGCGTCGAATTTCTTCATCAGCACGACCTGCCCGCCCGATCCGACCGTCGGCATGAAGCTGGCCATCGTCGTGTTCGAATAGAGCGGCGTCGACAGGATCGTCACCGCATTGGGGCCATAGGCGGGGGCCCCGCGCAGGATATGCTGCCAGCGCATCGCATGGCTGTGGATGATGCCCTTGGGCGTGCCGGTGGTGCCCGACGAATAGATGATGTTGAACCCGTCCCCGGGCAGGATCTCGACCGGCACCGGCGTGGCGCCCGCGAGCGACAGCCAGGCGTCGAGCGGGGTGCCCGCGTCGCTGCCGTCCATCGCGATCAGGTCGCTCGCGGTGATGACATGGCCTTCGAGGCTCGTCTTTGCCGCGCTGTCGAGAAACAGGTGGCGCGCGCCGGTGTCGGCAATCATCGCCGCCATCTGTTCGCCCGTCGCGCTGTTGGTCACGAGTCCCGCGACCCCGCCGGCGCGCAGCGTGCCGAGGATCACCGCCATCTGCTCGACGCTGTTGAGCCCGGCGATCGCGGTGCGGTCGCCCTTCGCAAATCCGTCCTGCTGCAGCCGCGCGGCGATTCGGTCGGTCAATTGATCCAGTTCGGACCAGCTCAGCCGCCGCGCGGGGTCGGCAGCCGCTACGGCATCGGGACGTTCCGCAGCATGGGCACGGACAAGGTCGGGCAGGGTGGCGAAGTCGCCGTCAAGCATTTCGATACTGGTCATGCCCATGGACTAGCACAGCCGAAAGGCGGTGCAATGCCGGTGGGGCGGCGGGGCGACAAGATGTTGCGTCGACGACGGGGGCAGGGGATGGCATCATCGGATATCGCGGGAGCCAGCGACAGGAAGTTGCTTGTTGCGCTCCACCATCCCCGACCGGAACGGGCCGGCGCACTCCGGGTCGCGATCGAGGCGGCAGGCCTTGCGGTGCGATTGCTGCCGCAGCATGTGGACGGACTTCGCACATGGGTGGACGATTGTTTCGATATCCTGCTGATCAATCCATTTCTGGGCTGGCAGGAGCCGTTCGAATTCGTCCGGCTGGCGCGGTCGATCGCGGGGCGGCGGCCGCTGCTCATCCTGTCCGACCGCGACAGCCTCGACGAGCGCATGGTGGCGCTCGATGCCGGTGCCGACGATGCGGTCGGCTGGACCGGCAACCTGCCCGAGGTGCTCGCACGGATTGCCAGCCTGCTGCGCCGGAGCCGCATCGCCGCCGGACAGCTCGGCGAGGGCGAATTGCGCATCGATCTGATCGACCGGCGCGTCGAGCGCGCGGGCCGGATCATCCGCCTGCCGCTTCGGGATTCGACCTGCTCGCCAATCTTGCGCGCGTGCCCGACCGGCCGCTGTCGCGCGACGCGCTGCTCCGTGCCGTGTGGCGGCTCGATTTCGATCCCGGCACCAACCGGGTCGAGGTGCATATGTCGCGGCTGCGCGCCAAGGTCGATCGAGACTTCGACTGGCCGATGCTGCTGACGGTGAAGGGCATGGGCTATACGCTGCGGTCGCGCCCGGATTAGGGGCGCATCGCCCGAACTTGCGCTGCAATTTGCCGCTTCTTGATCGGAATCCTGTCACGGGTCCCAGCTTGCTTGACCAAAAGTTTCAGGTTGCTACTCATCTTCGACATAAAGAAACCAACGATTCCCGGAGACGATGCCCGATGCACCCCTCAGTCCATGCCCGTGCCAATCCCGATAAAGCCGCGATCATCGTCGCCGAAACGGGGGAGGCGATCAGCTATGGCGAACTCGACGCCGCCTCGAACCGCGCGGCGCAGCTCTTTCGCTCGCATGGCCTCGGGCATGAGGATGTCGTCGCCTTCATGCTCGACAACACACCGCATTATTATGGGCTGACCTGGGGCGCGCAGCGTGCGGGCCTGCGTTATGTCTGCATTTCGTCGCGGCTGACGCAGGACGAAACCGACTATATTCTCGAAAATTCGGGCGCGCAGATCCTCGTCGTGTCGGCAAGCCTCGCGGACGCCGCGCAGCAGCTCACGACCGGGATCAAGCGTTTCGCGATGGGCGGCACGATCCCCGGCTATGCAAGCTGGGAGGATGCGGTTGCCGCGATGCCCGCGACCCCCGTCGCCGACGAGCGCGGCGGCGTCGACATGCTCTATTCGTCGGGCACCACCGGCCGGCCGAAGGGCGTGCGCGTGCCGCTGCCCGAGGATCCCGCGATCGACGCGACCAACAGCCTCGTCATGCTGGCCTCGGCGGTGTTCCAGATCAATTCGGACAGCGTCTATCTGTCGCCCGCGCCGCTCTATCACGCCGCGCCGCTGCGCTGGTCGATGACGATCCACCGCCTCGGCGGAACGGTCGTGCTGATGAAGAAATTCGATCCCGAGGCGGCGCTCGCGCATATCGAGACATATCGCGTCAATGCCAGCCAGTGGGTGCCGACGCATTTCGTCCGGATGCTGAAGCTGCCCGACGACGTGCGTAGCCGCTACGATGTCTCGTCGCTGAAGGTCGCGATCCATGCGGCGGCGCCATGCCCCGTGCCGGTCAAGCAGGCGATGATCGACTGGTGGGGGCCGGTGCTCTTCGAATATTATGCCGGGTCCGAGGGCAATGGCATGACCTTCATCTCCAGCGCCGACTGGCTGACCCACCGGGGCAGCGTCGGCCGCCCGATCCTTGGCGCGGTCCACATCATGGGCGAGGATAACGAGACCGAACTCGGTACGAACGAAGAGGGTGCGGTCTTCTTTGAAAGCGAAAATGTCTTTGAATATCACGGTGATAACGAGAAGACCGCATCCAGCCGCAATTCGAAGGGCTGGTCGACCCTCGGCGATGTGGGCAAGGTCGACGAAGAGGGCTTTCTCTATCTGACCGACCGCAAGAGCTTCATGATCATCTCGGGCGGCGTGAATATCTATCCGCAGGAAATCGAGAATCATCTCGTCACGCATCCGAAGGTCGCCGATGTCGCGGTGGTCGGCGGACCGCATGAGGAGATGGGCGAGGAAGTGATCGCGGTCATCCAGCCCGCCGACATGGGCGACGCGACCGACGCGTTCCGCGCCGAGTTGCTGGCCTATGCGCGCGAGAAGCTGTCGGGCGTGAAGATTCCGCGCCGCATCGACTTCCTCGAAGCCTTGCCGCGCCACGACACGGGCAAGCTCTACAAGCGCCTGCTGCGCGACCAATATTGGGAAAAGGCGAAGGCGGAGGCCTGATCCCGTGACCGCGCGCGTCGAATTCTTCTTCGATCTGTCGAGCCCGTGGACCTGCCTTGCGTTCCACAATCTGCCGGGCGTGCTCGAACGCACCGGCGCGACGGCGGTGTATCGCCCGATCCTCGTCGGCGGGGTGTTCAATGCGGTGAACCCGGCGGTCTATGCGGCGCGCGAACAGGCGGACAACCGGCGACTGACGCATAGCTGGAAGATATTGCAGGACTGGGCGCGGCTCGCGGACGTACCGATGAACTTTCCGTCAGAGTGGCACCCGGCAAAGAGCATCGCCGCAATGCGTTTCTGCTGCGCGCTCGAGGACGATCAGGCGGCGCTCGTGCGTTTCGCGCGCGGCGCTTTTGCGAGCTATTTCGACCGGCAGGAGAATCTCGACGATCCGGCGGTTCTCGCGGCGGTTGCCGATGCCGGGGGGCTCGACGGTACCGCGCTCGCGGCCGCGGCCGGCAGCGATGCGGTGAAGGCGCGGCTGCGCACGAACACCGATGAAGTCATCGCGCGCGGCGGTTATGGATCGCCGACGATCTTCGTCGACAAGGATGACATGTATTTCGGCAACGACCAGCTTCCGCTCGTCGAAGCCGCGCTCAAACGATGAAAAGGACTCTCCCGTGAAAGACCGTATTTCGATCACCATGCTCGAGGGCGGAATCGCCGACGTCCGGCTGATCCGCACCGACAAGATGAACGCGCTCGACCCCGCAATGTGGGAGGCGCTGGCCGAGGCGATCGACCAGTTGAAGGCGGCCGCGGGCCTGCGTGTCGTCGTGCTGTCGGGCGAGGGCCGCGCCTTCTGCGCCGGGCTCGACCTGTCGAGCCTCAGCAACGATCGCGATCCGGGCGCGAGCAGCGCGGGAGGCAGCCTGTCCGACCGCACGCGCGGAATTTCGAACAACGCCCAATATGCCGCATGGGGCTGGCGCGAGATCCCGGTGCCGGTGATCGCGGCGGTGCACGGCGTCGCCTTTGGCGCGGGCAGCCAGATCATGGCCGCCGCGGATATCCGCATCGTCCACCCCGACACACGCATTGCGATCATGGAAATGCGCTGGGGCCTTGTTCCCGATGTCGCGGGCATGGCGCTGTGGCGCACGCAGGTCGCCGACGATGTGCTGCGCGAGATGATCTATACCAACCGCGAGTTCAACGGGTCCGAAGCCAAGCTGCTCGGCTTTGCCACGCATGTCTCGGACGACCCGCTGGCGAAGGCGATGGAACTGGCCGAGGTGATCGCCGACAAGAATCCGCACGCGATCCGCGGCGCGAAGCGGCTGTGCAACATGCTCGCCGATGCGAGCGACGCTGAAATCCTGCAGGCCGAAAGCGACGAGCAGGTGAAGGTGATCCGCACCCCGAACCAGATGGAAGCGGTGATGGCGGGGATGCAGAAGCGGAAGCCGAACTTTGCCGATTAAAGCAGCGTCAGGAACCGCGCCGCATTGTCCCAGTCGCGCTTGTGCGCGGCGCGTGCCTTTTGCGCTTCGCTATCGGCGCCCCAGCGGCGTTCCTGATACAGATCGTCGAGGCTGACCACGTCCCACAGCGCGTCGGCTTCGATCGCGTTTTCGAGCAGGGCAAGCCCCGCGACAAGCGATCCGCCGATCGTCACCAGCGGCGTCAGCGCGGTGATCCGCCAGGCGTCCTGCGCGAAAACCGCATCCTGCAGCGTCGCGATCGTCGCTTCGGGCTGGTCGACCGGCAGCACGCCCTGCGTCAGGATGAATTCGATGCCATAGCGCGCCTCGGCCCAGGCAAGCAACGGGTTCCACGCCGCCGCCTGTTCGGCCTGCAGCGCCGCGTCGCGCGCGTCGCGATAGCAGAACAGGTCGCTTTCGGCATAAGCCGCGACCGGCGCGGCGAAGGCGGCAAGGTCGGGGGCCGCCAGATCGATCGCGGCGTTGGTCAGACCCGTCATCGGCATCGCTGCGGGATCGATTGTCTCGCCGACGTCGCGCCATTCGGCGGCGATCGCTTCGGCGAGCGCAGGGCTTGCAACCGCCAGCGGCGCGCGCTGCGGCGTGCGTACGGGGCGCCCGTCGAGCGCGATGCCCCGGCCGTCGCCCTCGGCGACGACGGCGACGTCTTTCCAGAACCGCTTCACAGCTCTTTGGGCGAACGCCAGCGGCGCGCGAGGATCAGCGGCATGACGGCGAAGTCGAACGCGCCGACGAGCACGATCGCCGCGCCGATCCAGCGGTCGGTGGGCTGGCCCGCGAGGGAGAAGCCCCCGCTGATCAGGATGAACCCGATCATCGCGAAGGCGACGCCCATCAGGCGCATGATCGAGAGGGCGAAGAAACGTTTCTTCGCGAGGGCGTCGTCGGCTTGGCTCATGCGCCCTCCCTATCGCCGCCGAGGTGGCGCATCAACTGCGCGAGCGCGCCATGGCCGGTCGCCTCGACCCCCGCGATCACCCGCCCGCGTTCCTCGGCGGACTTGTTCTGCGACAGCTTGACCGTCGGGCGCCACGCGGCGATCCGCATTTCGAACCCGGTGATCGCGCCGGTCATCTTGCTGAACAGCGCCGGGTTCATCTTGTCGCGCGTCCATGGCGGGTTGGCGCCGACGCGCGCTTCGTGCTGGGCGGACAAGGTATCGAGTTGTGCGACCAGTTCGGCGTCGTCGAGTTTGCGCGCCACGCCTTCCATCTCGATCGCGACATAATTCCACGTCGGTACCTGGTCGGCGTCGGCGTACCAGCTTGCACTGACATAGGCGTCGGGGCCCTGCACGATGGCGAGCGCATTCGCGCCGGCCAGATGGCGCGTGAGCGCATTGCCGCGCGCGAGGTGGAATTGCAGCGTCGTCCGGTCGTCGCTCAGCACCACCGGCGCGTGCGCGACGCGCGGCCCGTCGGGGGTGCTCGCGAAGATCGCGGCGAAACCGATCTCGCGCACCAGCAGTTCGGCCAGATCGTCCTGCTTCGGCCGGAAAGCGCTGTTGGGGTGCATCAGCGCGGCCGTGCCGGACGCGGCGGCGGCTTCTTCGTTCCGGGCTTCCGTGCAGCGGGCTTGCCGGTCTTTGCCTTGGGTTTCGGCTTGCCGACAAAGTCGGTCGGTTTGCTGTCGGCCGTGCGGCCGCGCCGCTCGCCGCGCCTTGCCTTGCGGATCTGCTTGCTGTGCGCCTTGGCGGCCGCTTTTGCCGCGGCTTTCGGGGGCGGGCCCTTGGCGATGTCGTCGATGCCCACTTCGCCGAGCAGCCGGTCGAAACCGAGCGCGTCGAGGCTCGCGGCAAAATGCTCGGGCACTTCGGCGCTGATATCAATCGCGCCGCCGTCGGGATGATCGATGCGCAGCCGGCGGCTGTGCAGATGCATCTTGCGGCTGATCGTCCCGGTCAGGAAGGCGCCCTTGCCGCCATATTTGCCGTCGCCGACGATCGGATGGCCGATCGCCGCCATATGGACGCGCAGCTGGTGCGTGCGGCCGGTCAGCGGTTGCAGTTCGACCCACGCGGCGCTGTTCCCCGCGCGCTCGATCACGCGATAACGCGTCTTCGATGCGAGGCCGCTATCGTGGACGTGCATCTTTTCGCCGCCCGATCCCGGTTGCTTGGCGAGCGGCAGGTCGATTTCGCCCTGCTGGATGTCGGGCACGCCGACGATGATCGCCCAATAGGTCTTCCTGGCGCTGCGGTTCGAAAAGCTTTTGGCGAAATAGGCGGCGGCGCGCGGCGTGCGCGCGATCAGCAGCGCGCCCGACGTGTCCTTGTCGAGCCGGTGGACAAGCTTCGGTCGAACCGGTCCATCATATTTCAGCGCGTCGAGCAGGCCGTCGACATGCTGCTCGGTCTTGGTGCCGCCCTGCGTCGCCAGGCCGGGCAGCTTGTTGAGCACGATCGCGCTGGCATCGCGGTGGATCACCATCCCTGTCGCCAGTTCGATATCGGCGTCGGTCAGCGGGCGCCCCTTGCGCGCCGGACGCGCTTCGGTCTCGACCGGCGGGGTCGGCATGACGAGCTTCTGCCCCGTCGCGATACGGTCCGACACGTCGGCCTTTTTCCCATCGAGCGTCAGCTGTCCCGATCGTGCCCAGCGCGCCAGCAGCGCGTGCGGCGTGCCTTCGCGGTGGCGTTTGAACCAGCGGTCGAGGCGGATGCCGTCGTCCTCCTCGGCGATCGTCGCGCTGTCGAGCTTGATCTTTGGCTCGTTCATGCCGGCACCTGCCGCATGAGGAACAGGCCGAGCCCGCAGGCGACGATCGCGCCGATCACCGACGCGAGGACATAGGCGGCTGCCTGCGCATTTTGGCCGCGTTCGAAAAGCATCCAATATTCCATGCTGAAAGAGGAGAAGGTGGTGAAGCCGCCGAGAATTCCGACGCCGACGAACAGCCGCGTGGTGTCGCCGCCACCGCTGCGCGCGAGCCAGCCGACGAGCACGCCCATCAACAGGCTGCCGGCGATGTTGATCGACAACGTCCACCACGGGAAGCCGGGGCCGAGCCGCGCGAGCATCGCCTGCCCGACCAGATGGCGGGTGCCGGCGCCGATCGCGCCGCCGATCATGACGGGAAACAGGCTGTTCATATGGCTCGCCCTAGCCCGAAACGACCGCAAGGCATAGCGGGGCATTTCTAGAGGTCGGGCGGCGCCAGCGCAGTGGCCGGGCGTTCGTGCGTCGCGCGCCAGTTTTCGGGGCGCATGAAATCCCCCTGCCAGATGCCGCGCCGCCGCGCCTGCGCCTCGGCTTCCTCGGCCATATAGGCATCGCTCGTCGCGACCGCCCAGCCTTGCCGGACCATTTCGGCGGCAAGGTCGACGCCGTCGGGGTAGGGCGCGGTACGGCACGTAGCGAGCGTGCGGTCGTAACGATCCTTGGCGGCGACCTCGCAATGGAGCGGTCCGCGGCCCGCCAGTTTTTCGAGCGCCGTACGTGCTTCGCGCCCGCACAGCCAACGGACTGCGCCGCGCGCGCAATTCTGCCGATATTCGACCGCGTCGATACCGGTCAGGCGGATCGTCAGCACCTTATCTTGCTGTCGGACGGTCAGGCTGTCGCCGTCGATGACATGAACGAGGGGGACCATCGCGACCGGGGCCGGTTGCCACAGCCAAGCGAACAGCGCGAGGCCTGCGAGCAACAGGAGTGCGGCCAGCGACCGGAAACGCCGTCGCCAGCGCAAACGGGTAAGCGGGGAAAGGCTTTCCACCATGCTGTACCGACTGACCGGGGCGCTGACACTTGGCAAGTATGAAGTAAGGGTTGACGATGAGAACAAAACATGTCCAAAATGGACCAAATCTATTCCGGCCAAGGCACAGCGAACCGGTGCGGCATAATCGACCTGGGTCCGGATTGGCGGCAAACAGGAACGAACAAAAGGTGAATATAGCCGGTATGACGACATAATCACGCCGGGTTGGGGTGATGAAACGGGGATGGTGGCATGATGGACCATATTTTTGTCGGGCTCGACGCGGCGGTACTTCCGCCGAACGGTTTCGGTGCGGGAGATGTCGGGCCGCCCGAGAGGATCGGCGGCATCGGTACCGGAGAGGTGGCGTCGCCCTTGTTGTTCGTCGGGCCGCAGGGCGGTTTTGCCGATCGGGCTTCGCTGGCCGAGGTGCGGCTGGCCAAAACGATCGCGGCATCAGAAGCGGCGGACTGGATACGAAACAGCGCCACGCTCGATATCGTCTGGCTCGCGGACGCGGGCTTGCTGAAGGGCGGCGTGCTGGCGGATATTTGCGCGGCGGCGGTGATGCGCGACTGCAATCTGGTTTGCGAGACCTCGCTGTCGACGCTCGATCGGGTTGCGGCGGCGGTTCCCGCGTCGCTCGATGTCCAGTTTCTTGTCGATGCCGATCCGGCCGAAAGGCTCGTCGCTTTGGCCGCCGCGCGCCGTACCCGCCATGACCGGGTCCATGATGTCGCGCGTGACGATGCGATGGAGCGGATCGACCGATTGCAGGAGGAAGTGGCGCGGATATCGCGTATGCTCGGCGATCTGGCGGGGCAAGCCGGCGGGCTGCCGGGTACGCCGATCGGTTTCGTGCCGCGCGGCGATGATTTCTCGGATTATTCGGGGCCGTTGCGTTCGCCGCCGCGTGACTATGCCGCAATCCCGCGCAGCTTTGTTCCCGAGGAACGGGCGGTCGATCGCCACCGTGCCAAGGCGGTACGACGGATGCTGCGCCAACGACGGATGCGCGAACAATATTTTCCTGCCGACCTTTTCGCCGATCCGGCGTGGGATATGTTGCTCGACCTCTATGCCGCGCGGCTTGAGCGCCAACCGGTGTCGGTATCGAGCCTGTGCATCGCTGCTGCGGTGCCCGCTACGACGGCGCTGCGCTGGATCAAGACGATGACCGACGCCGGCCTGTTCGTGCGCGAAGCCGACCCGCATGACGGACGGCGCATCTTTATCGCGCTGGCCGAAGGGGCGTTCGATGCGCTGGCCCGTTATTTCGAAGCGCTCGAGGAATAGTGTGACGCTTGCCAGCAGCGGCGGCTTATGGCAGGGGCGCGCTTCCCCGAACGGGGGCGCTTAGCTCAGTTGGTAGAGCATCTCGTTTACACCGAGAGGGTCGGCGGTTCGAGCCCGTCAGCGCCCACCATCATTCGGCCGCTTCGGCGGTCAGCGCGGGCCGGGTCCGGGCGAAGGGGCTGAGGCCAAGCCAGGATTCAATGCTTTTGGCGAGCGCGTCGTCGCCGGTCAGAAGCAGCCGCCCATCGCCAAGCGCGTCGGCGAGCGTGTCATAACCCATCCAGATCGCGGTCATCGTCTTGAGGTCGGCCGAGACATAGAGATCGACGTCGGCTCCGGGATCGACCGAGCAGAGCTGGGTTTCCTGTTCGGGTTCGACGACCAGCCACCACGATCGCCGATCGGCGGGGAGTTCGGCGTAGCGGAACTGCACGATCACCTTGCGGTCGGGCATCGGGTCGACGACCAGCCCGCGGCGCATGTCCCACATCAACAGCTGCACATCGAGCTGTTCGAGCGACAGGTCGCCGTCGATCCAGCGCTTGCCCCAGACGCCGAACGCCTCGACCACCGGCGCCAGTTCGAGCCCCGCGCGGGTCAACCGATAGTCGAACACGCCCGATTCGCGCGCGACGGGCGCGCGAGAGACGATGCCCGCCGCCTCCAGGTCCTTCAACCGCTGCGAAAGGAGTGCAGGCGACATGCGCGGCACGCCGCGACGCAAGTCATTGAAACGGGTCGATCCCGCCGCGAGCTCGCGGACGAGGACGATCGTCCAGCGCGTGCACAATATCTCCGCCGCCATCGCGACGGGGCAGAATTGACCGTAACTGGCATTCGCCATGATACATTCCTCTCGGCGCCGATATACCGCATGAGTCGCGGGGGAGGCGAGTTCAGTTTCTGTATCGGGTCGATTCAGTTCCTGAACTATCCGCCGATTTGCCAAGCCGTCATGACCATCGCCAGCAAGGGAATGCTTAGGAGATGAACATGTTGATTGCAGCACAAACGAAGACCCAGGATTATTGGTACGAGATCGCCGACCGGATTGCCGAGCGGATTGGCGCTTCGGCCGCCGCGCATGACCGCGACAAGAGCTTCGTCGCCGAAAATTACGACCTGCTCCGCGAAGCCGGGCTGATCGGCGCGGCGGTGCCCGTCGAACTTGGCGGCGACGGCCTCGACTATGCGACGCTGTGCGGCATCGTCCGCCGGCTTGGGACACGCTGCGGATCGACCGCGCTCGCTTTCTCGATGCACTGCCATCAGGTGGCGGTGGCCGCGTGGCGCTGGCAGCGTATGCAGGCACCGACCGACGGCCTGCTCCGCCGCGTAGCCGCCGAAAATCTGCTGCTCGTGTCGAGCGGCGGGTCGGACTGGTTGCAGGGCGGCGGGACCGCGACGAAGGTCGAGGGCGGTTTCCTGATCAATGCGCGCAAGGTGTTTTCGAGCGGTTGCCAGGCGGGCGACCTGTTGATGACCAGCGCGGTTTATGATGACCCCGAAGCGGGGCCGAGTGTCCTGCATTTCGGTTTGCCCTTCAAGGCGGAGGGCGTGTCGATCCTCGACACATGGGACACGATGGGGATGTGCGGCACCGGATCGCACGATGTCGAGATCAAGGACGTGTTCCTTGCCGACGCCGCCGTGTCGGGCCGCCGGCCGCAGGGCAAATGGCATCCGCTGTTCCACATCATCAGCATGATCGCTTTCCCGCTGATCTATTCGGCCTATCTCGGCGTCGCCGAGGGCGCGCGCGATGCGGCGATCGAGGCCGCACGGCGCAAGCCGGCGAACCCCGGACTCGTCGCGCTGACGGGCGAGATGCAGAATGCGTTCTGGACCGCCGAAACCGCGCTCGCCGCGATGATTGCGACGGCGCAAAGCGCCACGCCCGGACCGGAAACGACGAGCGCGGTGATGACCGGGCGGACGGTCGCGGGCCGCGCCGCGATCCGGACCGCCGAACTCGCGATGGAAGTCGCCGGCGGCGGCGCCTTCTATAAGGGCTCGATCGTCGAGCGCGCGTTCCGTGATGTGCAGGGCGCGCGTTTCCACCCGCTGCAGGAACCCGCGCAGCGCGAATTGAGCGGGCGGTTGGCGCTGGGGCTCGATATCGACGGGTAGTTCGCGAACCCGACTTTCTGGCGGTTAACGATCATTGCAGGGCGAATGTTCACGCGACATCCGCCCTGCAATCTCGTGCGGGACGGGGCGGGGGACCGGCCGGTATTTCGAGCCTTGTTGGATGGGGCGTCGCGGCGTTAAGGCGCAGTCCTCTTTGGAAAGGTTCCCCCGCGATGAAATGCCTGCTTGCCGTCCTTGCCTCCACGCTGCTCACCCTGGGGCAACCTGCCTTCGCGGCGCAGAAGCAGGGCGATGTCATCATCCGTCACGTCACGCTGATCGATGTTGAGGCCGCCAAGGCGCTGGCGGATCAGGCGGTCGTGCTGCACGGCGACGACATTGTCGCGGTCGGTTCGGACGCCGACATCGCGCGCGGCTGGCGTGCCAAGCAGAAGGTCGACGGCACGGGCCGCTTCCTGATCCCCGGCCTGTGGGACATGCATGTCCATTTCGGCGGCGGCCCCGATCTGATCGAAGAGAATAAGGCGCTGTTGCCGCTCTATGTCGCGAATGGCATCACGACGATCCGCGATGCGTCGGGCGACCTCCCGGATCAGGTGCTTGCCTGGCGCGGCGAGATTGCGGACGGCAGCCTGTTCGGTCCGCGCCTCCTGACCTCGGGCGCAAAGATCGAGGGGATCGCGCCGGTCTGGAAAGGAACGATCGAGGTCGGCAGCGAGAAGGATGTCGACGCGGCGCTCGACCGGCTGAAGAACCGCGACAAGGTCGATTTCGTCAAGATCACCGACAGCACGCTGAAACCCGAATTGTTCCTTTATGCACTGGGACGCGCCAAGGCGCTGGGCATCCGGACGTCGGGACATATCCCGATGGCGCTGACGACCGAGCAGGCGGTCGACGCGGGGATCAGCTCGATTGAGCATCTCGACTATGCCTATAACGCCGGGGCGAAGGACGAGGCGGCGATCGCCGCCGACTTCGCCGCGGGGCGCATCGACCGGGCCGAAGCGAACCGTCGGCTCGATGCGGGCTTCGACCGTGATACCGCGATGGCCGCCTACCGCCGCTTTGCCGCGAAAGGCGTGTCGGTGACCCCGACGCTGAACGGCAGCCGCATCATCGCCTATCTCGACCGCGACGATCATTCGAAGGACGAAGGTCTCGCCTATATCGGGCCGAAGCTGCGCAAGACCTATGACTGGCGCATCGAACGCGCCGCCAAGGCCGATGCCGCCGCGATCGCGGCGCGGCACAAGCAGATCGACGATGTGGCGACGATCCTGCCGATGCTGGCGGAGGCGGGCGTGCCGATCATCGCAGGCACCGATGCGGGCTTCCTCAACAGCTTCAACTATCCCGGTTTCGGCCTGCACGACGAGATCGAGCTTTATACGCACAAAGGGCTGACGCCCGCGCAGGCGCTTGTTTCGGCAACGCGCGCCGGACCGGCTTGGTTCGGCTGGCTCGATCGCTATGGCGCGATCAGGCCGGGCATGGCGGCCGACCTTGTGCTGCTGACGCAGAATCCGCTGGAGAATATCGCCGCGACGCGCGCGATCGATACGGTGGTCATGCGCGGCAAGGTACACGACCGCGCCGCACTCGACGCCATGCTGGCCGCGGCGCGCGAACAGGTTGCAACGTGGAATGCGGAGGCTGCGGCGCGTTAGGGAAGCGCCGCCCGGGCGGCCTGGCGGCTTCGCCAGACCGCCCAGAGGGTGAAAATGCCCATGCCCGCCCAGATGACGTTGAGCACGGCCGACGGCAAGGCGCCATTATAGCCCGAATTGATGACGAAGCCGCCCGCGCCGATCACATTCATCCATTGGTACAGATAGCTGCGCCCGTCGAGCTTTCCGAGCGAGAGCAGGACATAGGCGGCCAGAATGATGACCGCGGCGGCCCAGCCGATGACTTCGATCGCAATGCGCAGCGCATCCATGGCTTTTCCTTTTGGGTAAAACGCGATGGCCGGGCGGCTAGCGCAGCGTGCGTTCGATCGCCTCGACGGCGTCTTTCGATGCGGCAAGCCCCATGCCGGTCAGCTCGCGCATCCGCTTGACCGCCTCGATCTTGCGGCCGCGGCGGATCAGGTCGAGAATTTCGGCGTCTTCATGCGCGTTGGCGCGCGCCGCGTCCGTCGCCGGGGCGACAGGGGCGGATATCGTTCGGGGCGGGGAGGAAGGCGTTCGCGGCGGCGGACCCGTCAGGTCGCGCGCGCCGCTGTCACGCCGGAGCGCCAGCACAAGGCCGGCGCCGCAGAAAAAACCGAGGGCGAAGAGAAGAAGTCCGCTCATCGCCCTCGTTTACATCAGGCCGCGAGCTTGCGCAGCACGTAATGCAGGATACCGCCGTTCATATAATATTCGACCTCGTTCGCGGTATCGATGCGGCAGAGCGTGTCGAAGCTGAAGGTCGAACCGTCGGCGCGGGTGACGTTCACGGTGACCGTCTGGCGCGGCTTCAGATCCGCGACGCCGGTGATGGTGAACTGGTCGTCGCCGGTCAGGCCCAGCGTCTCGCGGCTCTGGCCGTCGAGGAACTGGAGCGGCAGTACGCCCATGCCGACGAGGTTCGAGCGGTGGATACGCTCGAAGCTCTCGACGATCACCGCGCGCACGCCGAGCAGGTTGGTGCCCTTTGCCGCCCAGTCGCGCGACGAGCCGGTGCCATATTCCTTGCCCGCGATGACGACCAGCGGCGTGCCGTCGGCCTTGTGGCGCATCGCGGCGTCATAGATCGGCATGACTTCGGCGCCGTAGCGCGACATGCCGCCCTCGATGCCGGGGACCATTTCGTTCTTGATGCGGATGTTGGCGAAGGTGCCGCGCATCATGACGTCGTGGTGGCCGCGGCGGGCGCCGTAGCTGTTGAAGTCGGCCTTGCTAACCTGATGTTCCATAAGCCATTTTCCGGCCGGCGAGTCCGCCTTGATGCTGCCCGCCGGAGAGATGTGGTCGGTCGTGATGCTGTCGCCGAGGATCGCAAGCGGCTTGGCGTTCACGATATCGCTGACCGGCGCCGGGGTCATCGACATGCCCTCGAAGTACGGCGGGTTCGCGACATAGGTCGATCCGGCGCGCCACTGATAGGTGTCCGAACCCTCGACCGAAATCTTCTGCCAATGCTCGTCGCCCTTGTAGACATGCGCGTAGCGCGCCTCGAACATGTCGCGGTCGACCGCGCCCTGCACCGTCTCGGCGACTTCCTGGTTCGTCGGCCAGATGTCCTTGAGGAACACGTCGTTGCCCGACTGGTCCTGTCCGATCGGGGTGGTGGTGAAATCCTCGATCACCGTGCCCTTCAGCGCATAGGCGACGACGAGCGGCGGCGAGGCCAGGAAGTTCGCGCGCACGTCGGGCGACACGCGGCCTTCGAAGTTGCGGTTGCCCGAGATCACCGCCGCGGCGACGAGGCCATTCTCGTTGATCGCCTTCGAAATCGGCTCGGCGAGCGGTCCCGAGTTGCCGATGCAGGTCGTGCAGCCATAGCCGACGAGGTTGAAGCCGATATTGTCGAGATGCTTCTGCAAGCCCGCCTTTTCCAGATAGTCGGTGACGACCTGCGATCCCGGCGCGAGCGAGGTCTTGACCCACGGCTTGGGCTTGAGGCCCAGCGCGTCGGCCTTTTTCGCGACGAGGCCCGCGGCGACGAGCACGCCGGGGTTCGACGTGTTGGTGCAGCTGGTGATCGCGGCGATGGTGACGTCGCCGTCGCCGATGTCGAAATCCTCGCCCGCGACCGGAACGCGCGTCTGCGCCTTTTTATAGGTGTTCGCCATGTCGGCGTTGAACACATCGTCGACTTCGGGAAGCGAGACGCGGTCCTGCGGACGCTTCGGCCCCGCGAGCGACGGAACGACGCTGCCGAGGTCGAGTTCGAGCGTGTCGGTGAATATGGGGTCCGCGGCGCCATCGACGATCCACAGCCCCTGCGCCTTGGCATAGGCTTCGACCAGCGCGATATTGTCCTCGGTGCGGCCGGTCAGGCGCATATAATCGAGCGTCTTGTCGTCGACGCCGAAGAAGCCGCAGGTCGCGCCATATTCGGGCGCCATGTTCGCGAGCGTCGCACGATCCGCGAGGCTCAGCGAGGCGAGGCCGGGGCCGAAATATTCGACGAAGCGGCCGACGACGCCCTTGGCGCGCAGCATCTGCGTCGCGGTGAGCACGAGGTCGGTCGCGGTGACGCCTTCCTTCAGCGCGCCGGTGAATTTGAAGCCGACGACTTCGGGGATGAGCATCGACACGGGCTGGCCGAGCATCGCGGCCTCGGCCTCGATCCCGCCGACGCCCCAGCCGAGCACGCCAAGCCCGTTGATCATCGTCGTGTGGCTGTCGGTGCCGACGCAGGTGTCGGGGTAAGCGACCGTCGCGCCGTCGGCATCCTCGCTCGACCACACCGCCTGCGCGATATGTTCGAGGTTGACCTGGTGGCAGATGCCGGTGCCCGGGGGGACCGCCTTGAAGTTCGACAGCGACTTCGATCCCCATTTCAGGAAGTCATAACGCTCGCCGTTGCGATAATATTCGATTTCGACATTCTGCTCGAACGCCTTGGGGTGGCCGAATTCGTCGACCATGACCGAGTGGTCGATGACGAGGTGGACGGGGACGAGCGGGTTGATCTTCGTCGTGTCGCCGCCGAGCTTCGCGATCGCATCGCGCATCGCCGCCAAGTCGACGACGCAGGGAACGCCGGTAAAATCCTGCAGCAGCACGCGCGCGGGGCGATACTGGATCTCGCGGTTCGAATGCGGGTCCTTCTGCCAGTCGACCAGCGCCTGCACATCATCCTTCGACACGGTGAAGCCGCCATCCTCGAAGCGGAGGAGGTTTTCGAGCAGCACCTTCATCGAGAAGGGCAGGCGCGAAACGTCGCCGAGCTGGGCCGCGGCCTTGTCGAGCGAATAATAGGCATAGCTTTTGCCGCCGACGTCGAGCGTCGAGCGGGTTCCCAGCGTGTCGTGGCCGGTGGTGGTCATAGGATTGCAGTCCCCATGTTGGCGCGGCGGGGAAATGACGCCGATGCCCGTCCGGGAGAGCGGGGCAAAGCGGAGTCGCACGCGCAGGTTTATGTCCGCGCCGCCTTACGCCCAGACCAAGGAAATGCAAGGGGGTGGGGAGACGATGTTCCCTCACCCCCTTTGCAAGTGTCCAGTAATCAGTCCGGCAAAGACCGTACCGCGCGTGGTCTTCGGTCCGGCCCCACCGCCACGAAGATGAAGACCGCCTGCGTGACCTTGTGCGCCTCCTCGGCATGACGGTCGCGTGCCCAGGTTTCGACCTCGACGTGCATCGAGGTGCGGCCGACCTTGACGAGGCGGCCGAAGACCGAGACCTCGTCGCCGACGAAGACGGGGCGGTGGAAGGACATGCCCTCCACCGAGATCGTCACCGCGCGGCCGCGCGCGTGGAGCGACGCGACCGACGAGGCGGCAAGGTCCATCTGGGCCATCAGCCAGCCACCGAAAATGTCGCCATAGACATTGGCGTTGGCGGGCATGGCGGTGACGCGGACCGCGGGTTGCCCTTCCGGCATCACCTCATTTTGCAAGATACGCCTCCTTCACAAGTGCGCGGGCGCGCATCGATTTCGCCGCGGCGACCATCGCGATCAGCGCGGGGCGGACCTCGTCCCATTTGCGCGTCTTGAGCCCGCAGTCGGGGTTCACCCATAGCTGCGCGGGCGGGACATGTTTGGCGGCGAGCGTGAGGAGGTCGGTCATCTCGCGCTCGGCGGGGATGCGCGGCGAGTGGATGTCATAGACGCCGGGGCCGACCTCGTTCGGATAGGCGTAGCTTTCGAAGGCGCCCAGCAGTTCCATCTGCGAGCGCGCGGTCTCGATCGAGATGACGTCGGCGTCCATCGCGCCGATCGCGCGGATGATGTCGTTGAATTCCGAATAGCACATATGCGTGTGAATCTGCGTGTCGTCGCGGACGCCCGACGATGCGATGCGGAAGCTTTCGACCGCCCAGTCGAGGTAGGCCTGCCATTCGGAGCGGCGGAGCGGGAGGCCTTCGCGCAGCGCCGCCTCGTCGATTTGGACGATCGCGGCGCCGGCGGCTTCGAGGTCCGCCACCTCGTCGCGGATCGCGAGCGCGATCTGGCGGCAGCTTGCCGCGCGCGGCTGGTCGTCGCGGACGAAGGACCAGTTGAGGATAGTGACGGGGCCGGTGAGCATCGCCTTCATCGGGCGGTCGGTCTGGTCCTGCGCAAACCGCCACCAGTCGACGGTCATCGGTGCGGGGCGCGAGACGTCGCCATAGAGGATCGGCGGGCGGACGCAGCGCGAGCCATAGCTTTGCACCCAGCCGGCGCGGGTGAAGGCGAAGCCCGAAAGCTGCTCGCCGAAATATTGCACCATGTCGTTGCGCTCGAACTCGCCGTGGACGAGGACGTCGAGGCCGATCTCCTCCTGCCATTTGACCGCGGCGCGCGTTTCGACGCGCAGATATTGCGCATAGGCCGCGGCGTCGATCTCGCCCTTGATATGCGCGGCGCGCGCCTTGCGGACCTCTGCGGTCTGCGGGAAGCTGCCGATCGTGGTGGTGGGGAAGGCGGGGAGGTTCAGGCGCGCCCGCTGCGCTTCGCGGCGCGTGGCGAAGGGGGCGGTGCGGTTCGTTGCGCCAGCGTCGAGTGCGGCGAGGCGGGCGGCGACCGCGGCGTCGTGGACCTTCGGCGAGGTCGCCCGCGCGACCGCGGCGATGCGCGAGGCGGAGAAGGCGGCGAAGCTCGCGTCCTCGCCTGCGTTGAGCGCCTTGGCGAGCGCGGCGAGTTCCTCGACCTTTTGCGCGGCGAAGGCGAGCCACTGCGCGATTTCGGGGTCGAGCGATGTTTCGAGCGCGAGGTCGACGGGGACGTGAAGGAGCGAGCAGCTGGGCGCGAGGATGAGGTCGCGTTTGCCGGCCAGCTCCTTGAGGCGCCAGTAGAGGTCGGGCAGGTTGGCGCGCCAGATGTTCCGGCCGTCGATCACGCCGAGCGAGAGCAGGACGTGCGGCTGGAGCTTCGCGAGCGCGGGTTCGAGCTGATCGGGCGCGCGGACGAGGTCGAGGTGGAGGCCGTGGACGGGGAGCTCGGCGGCGAGATCGAGATTGTCGCCGAGGCCGCCGAAGTAGGTGGTGAGCATCAGCTTCGGCCCGCGCGTGGCGAGCGATGCGTAGGCGCGCTCGAAGGCCGTGCGTTGGTCGCATGTCAGGTCGAGGACAAGGCAGGGCTCGTCGATCTGCACCCATTCGGCGCCGAGCGCGGCGAGGCGGGCGAGGATTTCGGCGTAGGTTTCGAGGAGCTGCGGCAGGAGCGCGAGCGGTTCGACCGCCTTGCCCTTGGCGAGCATCAGATAGGAGACGGGGCCGAGGAGAACGGGGCGGGTCGCGTAGCCGAGCGCCCGGGCTTCCTCGAATTCGTTGAAAATCTTGGTCGACGCGATGCGGAAACGCTGGCCGGCGGAGAGTTCGGGGACGAGGAAATGATAGTTGGTGTCGAACCATTTGGTCATTTCCATCGCGGTCGTGTCGCCGCCATGGGCATGGCCGCAGGCGGCGGGTTGCTGCGCGCCGCGCGCCATCGCGAAATAGAGGTCGGGATCGACGCTCTCGCCCGCCCAGTCGTAGCGCGGGGGGACGGCGCCGATCAGCGCGCTGGTGTCGAGCACATGGTCGTAGAGCGAGAAGTCGTTCGAGGGCAGGATGTCGGCGCCGAGCGCTTTCTGGCGCGTCCAGTTCAGCGCGCGGAGGCCCGCGGCGGCGGCTTGCAGTTCGGCAAGGGGCGACTTGCCCGCCCAATAGTTTTCGAGCGCAAATTTGAGTTCGCGGCGAAGGCCGATGCGGGGGAAGCCGAGGGTGGCGACGCTGACAGTCATTTGAGGCACCTTGTTTGGGGCAAGGGCGCTGGACGGACGCGACGGCACGGTGATCCGCACCCCAAAGGCAAGACGGGGCGCAGCCATGCAAGCGGCCAGCCCGGACACCCCGCCGGAGGACGTATCTGACGAGGCAGGTCTCCTGGCTCGCGGGTCCATGCTGCGGTCGGGCCTTCCCGGTTCCTTGCCGAACCAGTGACACATGATGACCGCCGCTCGCCGCTTACAGTTGCGGGGGCAGCGCCGGACTTGCACCGGCTTCCCGTCTTAGCTTCCCGCCGCCGGAGCGACGCGAAGAACCTCGACAGCTTTCAGGATAGGGTGCGCGAACGGATTGTCAATACAGATATAAAGAATTCTTTATATCTGTATTCGGCGTATCAGTTCAGCGCCGCGTCGATGGTGTTGAAGATGTTCGCGAGGCTGAGCCCGAGCATCTGGAAAGCGATGAGGCTCGCCACAGCGATCAGCGCCGCGATCAGGCCATATTCGATCGCGGTCGCGCCGCGCTGGTCGGCGATGAGCCGGTTGGTCCGCATATGATGTTCCCCCGCTTTGGTCGTTCCCGGTCCCCGGCAGCGCGGTAAGTGCCTATGCGACAACATTATATTGGGGGACGGGGTTAATGCGCGGATAGGAAAGGGTCGGCGGGGTGACGCGGCGGGGCGATATGCGCTATTATCCGGGCGGGGAATGACCGATCCTGACATCGCGTGGGGCACCGGATCATGAAGAATATCTGCGAAATCCGGACCGCCGCGCTGAGCCCGGCCGAATGCGACGATATCGTCGCCAAGGCGGCGACCTATCCCGCGAAGGAGGCGACGGTCGGCGTCGACCGGCCGAACCGCGTCGAACAGTCGCTGCGTGAATCGACGATCCGCTGGATCCCGCCGGCGGGCGAGCCGCGGCTCGTCCAGCGGATCATGGGCTTTGTCACCGCGGTGAACCGGATGAATTTCGGTTTCGACATCGCCGGCCTGTTCGACATCCAGTTTACCGAATATCATGGCAGCCGGCAGGACAAATATGACTGGCACCACGACGTCCGGCTGAAAGGCACGATGCCATATGACCGCAAGCTGTCGGTCGTGATCCAATTGTCCGATCCCGCGAGCTATGAAGGCGGGGCGTTCGAATTTTCGACCGTCGAGCATCCGGGGGCGGCGTTCGAACCGCGCGGCAGCGTGCTGATCTTTCCCTCTTTCCTCCAACACCGCGTGCGGCCGGTCACGGCTGGCGTCCGGCACAGCCTGGTGACATGGGTCGAGGGGCCGCGCTGGCGTTGATCGCCGGCGGCCGGCGGCCGATCGGGATCGCGCTTGCGCTGCGGTCCGGCGCCTGACATTTCTCTCATCGGCCGGGAAGATGGAGGGACATATGCGGATCAGGCAGGTTGCAGCGATCGGTGGGGCCTTGGCGGTCGTGACGACGGGGACGCCCGCGGCCGCGCGCGAGGCGAGCGCGGTCCTGATGTCCGAAAGCCCCGAGGGGCGCGCCTTCCAGGAGGCGGTGGGCTATGCCGATGCGGTGATCGCGGGCGACACGATCTACCTGTCCGGCGTCGTCGCGGGGCCGGCGAAGGGCGAGAGCGACCTTGCCGCCGGATATGACCGCGCGTTCAAACATATCGCCGCGACGCTGGCGCGCGCGGGGGCAAGCTGGGACGATGTCGTCGACATCACGACCTTTCACACCGACCTGGCCGCGCATATCGACGGTTTTGCCGCGGTGAAGAATCGCTATGTGAAGGCGCCCTTTCCGGCGTGGACCGCGATCGGCGTGTCGCGCCTCTATGAGCCGAGCGCGGTGGTCGAGATCAAGGTGGTGGCGCGGCGCCCGGCGAAATAGGCGCCGCGCCCTTTATCCCGCCGCGATATCGGCGGCGGGATAATCCTCGGCCGCCGAGGGGCAGGTGCCTTGCTTCATGATGCCGGGCTTGCCGGGTTCGAACCACTGGGCCGACTGGAAATCCTCGCCATAACCGACGCCGTCGTAGATGCAGACCTCGGGCTTCGAGCCGTCGGGGGCGATGACGACCGACCAGTTGTAGCGATCCTCGGCGCGGCGGTCGCCGCCCCAGATGAGGATGCGGCCGCCCGCGACCTTGACGATTGGCAGGCCGAGGCCGTCGTCAGGAAAGACGACGCTCGCGCGCGTCTTTGCATCGGGGACGGCGGCGGCGATCGCAGCCTTGACGACGGGATGATCGAGGAAGCGGTGGCCGTTCACGGCATCGAACGGATATTTGCCGACATAGGCGTTAAGGTCGGCAGCGGCTTCCTTTGCCTGAAGCTGCGGTGCCGTTGCTGCCGCCATCATCATCACGCTCGCAAAAATCGCTGTCCGCACCGCGGGCTTCCTTTCTTTCCCGTTGGAATCGCAATCAAAACAGCAGAGGTGCCTTTTGGTTGCAGTGTCCGCGATCACAGCGGTCAGCCGCAGGCGGCGGCGCTGCGGACCGGTTTCGGGGTGAAGGTGCGGACGCGGTTGCGGCCGGTACGCTTCGCTTCGTAGAGCGCCTGATCGGCCTCGTGCATCAGCGCCGAGAGCCCGGTGCGGGGCGCGCCGATCGTCAGGCCGATGCTGGTCGTCGGGCAGAGCTTTGCCTGAACCCGGCCGGCGCAGGCGGCCTCGAGCCCGGTGCGCACCGCCTCGGCGAGCTGGCGCCCCGCCTCGATCGTCGCGCCGGGGATGAGCAGTGCGAATTCCTCGCCGCCGATGCGGCCCGCGACCATGTCGGGCGGACCGATCAGCCGGACATGCGCGCCGAAAGCGGCGATGATCGCATCGCCGACCGCGTGGCCGTGATTGTCGTTGATCGACTTGAAGCGGTCGAGGTCGGCGATCATCAGCGCGACGGGGCGGTCGGCTTCGATACAGCGGCGCAGCGCCGCGTCCGCCTGGGCCTCGAAACCGCGGCGGTTGAGCAGGCCCGACAGATCGTCGTTGCCGACCTGTCGGCGCAGTTCGGCGATCTGGTCGATCGCGACGGCGACCATCAGGCTGATCGCGGCGGCGATCGACACCATTGCCTGGCTGAACTGGACCGTGGTCCAGTAGACCGATTGCTGGAAGCCGACATAATCGTCGAAACCGCCGCCGAGCGAGAGCAGTACGACCGGGCGGACGATGAGGTTGAGCGCCGACAGCGCCGCGACCCAGAAAAGGACGCGGTCGATCAGGTGGCGCTTCTCGATCGGCCAGAGCGCGCGAACGACCATCGCGGCGATGATCCCGGCGCCGGTGCTGATCGTCAGGATCCGCGCCGCGATGCTCGGCTGGACGAGCAGGAACCAGATGAAGACGGCGGTCGAAACGCCCGCGGTCAGGGTCATCGCGCGCCAGGGGACCGGCAGGTCGTAGCGTTTGACGATTGCGGCGGCGAAGAACATGCCGGTCGCAAGGAAGCCCATGTTGGCGGGCAGGCGCTGGAGTTCCATCGGCAGCACCGGGCCGACATCCTGGATCAGGAAGGCGATCGCCGACGCCGTATAGGCGCACGCCGCATAGGCGACATATCGTTCACGGCGGTTCAGCCACAGCAGGAAAAAGGCGGTGGCGAACAGCAGGCCGATGCCCGGATTGAGCAGCGAGATGAAAAATTGTCCGTTCAAACTACCGCTTTCTGCCTCCTGAAGCGCAGGATAGTCGGACGTGGATAACGAGCGGTTACTTTTCCGGGAGTTAAGTCACGGTTACCCCGCGGCGGCGGCGGTCAGGCGGTGCCGCGCACGACGAGATGGACGGGGATCCGCGTGCCGCTGCGCGTGCGTTCGTCGTCCTCGAGCGCCATCGCGACGAGCGCTTCGCCCGCGGCGTCGAGATCGGGCTCGAGCGTGGTGAGCGCGGGGTCGGCGAGGGTGCCGGCGCGGATGCCGTCGAAACCGATGAGGGCGACATCTTCGGGGACGCGGCGCCCGGCATCCTTGAGCCCCTGCAATACGCCGAGTGCGAGCATGTCCGACGCCGCAAAAATCGCGTCGGTTTCGGGATGCGCTTCGAGCAGCGCATGCACCGCGGCGACGCCCTGCGCGTGGCGGTCAGCGGCGGCGGGCGGCTCGGCGACGACGGGCGTGAGGCCGTGGAGGCCAAGCGCGGCGGTGAAGCCGTCGCGGCGTTCGTCGAACTGGCGCTGCGGCGATTGCTGCGGCCCGACGAAGGCGATGTGGCGGCGGCCGGTTTGCACGAGATGTTCGGCGGCGAGCTGGCCGCCGATATCATTTTCGCTGCGCATCCAGTGGAACGGGCTGCCCGGGCTGCCCCAGCAGACGAAGTCGAGCCCCGACGCCTGCGCATCGGCGAAATATTGCCAGGCTTCGCGGTTGCTGGTCGTGCCGATGACGATCATCGCGTCGGCGAGGCCCGAGGCGACGAAATCGGCGCGGAAATTGTCGGGGTTTTCCTGGAACGAGACGAGAAGGTTGAAGCCGCGCGCCGAGGTCGCGGCGGCGATGCTGCCGAGCAGCGCGAAATAGAAGGGGTTGATCGCACTGCGATCCTCGCCGGGACGGCAGATGGTGACGAGCGCGATCGTTTCGCTGCTCTTGAGGCGCAGCGACGAGGCGTGGCGGTCGACGACATAGCCGAGCTCGCGCGCGGCAGCCGAGACGCGCGCGCGCGTTTCGGCGTTGACGCCGGGGCTATTGCGGAGCGCGCGCGAGACGGTCGATTGCGATACGCCCGCGCGCTCGGCGACGTCGAACGATGTCGGGCGCAGCATCTTTCCGTTCACCTTCGGTCTCTCCCCTCGCGC
Source organism: Sphingopyxis sp. (assembly GCF_035944815.1). Lineage (GTDB taxonomy): Bacteria > Pseudomonadota > Alphaproteobacteria > Sphingomonadales > Sphingomonadaceae > Sphingopyxis. The sequence goes on along the minus strand of NZ_DASZAU010000002.1, from coordinate 530,015 downwards.
CGTCTCTCGCCGCGCGGGCGGGGCTTGTCAATCCGGCGTCGGGACAGGCGGGTGCTACAGGCCGTCGAGCGCGAGCAACGCGAAGCTCGCAAGCCAATGTTCGCCCATATAGTCGCCGGTGACGTGCGGGAGCGCGGCGGCGAGATGACGCTGCGCGGCGGCTTCGGCGACCGGGCTGACGGCGTGCGCCGGCCCCAGTGCCGCTGCGACCGCGCGCCAGTTCCACGCCCGGCTGAGATTGAGGCCGTCGAGATGCGCGATCTTGCCGTCGCTGCGGTCGGAAACGGTGGCGGGGGTGAAGAGCGTCGCGGGCGCTTCGTGCGCGGCGCGCGGCAGGAAGGCGTCGAACCAGCCGGTGAAGTCCGCGCCGAGGATGACGGCCATCAGATGCGCTTCGGTGAGGGCGGAGGAGAGAAATTCGTCGCCGCCGGGTTCCCACGCCTGACAATCGCGGTCTTCGGCGAACCAGCCCCGCGCGCGCGCGTCGATCAGCGTCACCAGTTCGGGGTCGCGCGCGGTGGCCCAGTCGCGCGCGAGGAGCAGGGCGAAGCCGATGTTGAAATGGGTGCCGACGCGCAGCGGATAGGTCATCTTCGGCAGGAAGGCATGGAAGCGCTGCGCGAACGCTGCGGCGAGCGGTTCGAGCGCGGCGGCCCAGGGCGCGTCGTGCCGTTCGGCCTCGGCGTGGAGCGCGAGGAGCCACGCCCAGCCATAGGGGCGCTCGAAGCCCGCGGCATAAGGGCGTTCGAGATAGGCGAGTTCGCCCGCGACCTTTTCGGGGACGAGCATTTCGTCGGCGCGGGCGCGGATGTCGGCGGCGACGGGCAGATCGGGGAAGCGGCGCGCGAGGCGGAGGACCTGCCACCAGCCATGGACGCAGCTGTGCCAGTCGAAGCTGCCGTGGAAGATCGGGTGATGTTCGCGCGGCGGCTTCGCATCCTCGGGCCCGTTCAGCACGAGGTCCATCTTGTACGGATATTCGCGGCCGAGATGCGAGAGGGTCGCGGCCGCGAAGCGTGTGGCGTGGTCGGGGGTGAGGTGCATAGGGAGCCTAGAAAGCAAAGAGCCAGATGAAGACGATGTTCACCGCGAGCAAGGGCAGCGCGGTACCGATCTGCGCCTTGATCACGCCATAGGGGTTTTTGAGTTCGAGCAGCGCCGCGGGGACGAGGTTGAAGTTCGCCGCCATCGGGGTCATCAGCGTGCCGCAGAAGCCCGCGAGCATGCCGATCGCTGCAACGACCGCAGGATCGCCGCCATATTGCTTGATGAGCAAGGGCAGGCCGACGGCGGCCATCATCACCGGGAAGGCGGCGAAGGCATTGCCCATCACCATGGTGAAGAGCGCCATGCCGAGCCCGAAGGCGAGCGTCGCGCCGAACAGGCTGCCCTCGGGGATCGCGGTGCCGATGAGATCGCCGACGACTTCGCCGACGCCGGCGAGCGCGAACACGGCGCCGAGGCTGGCTAGCATCTGCGGCAGGATCGCCGCCCAGCCGACCGAGTCGAGCAGGCGGCGGCCCTGTTGCAGCGGGAGCAGCGCGGGTGGTCTGAGGCGCGCCATGCCGACGGCGAGCGCGATCAGCACGCCGAGCGCGAGCGAGATCAGCGTTGCCTGCTTCGGATCGGCGAGGCCGGGGACCCATTTAAAAAGGAAGGTGCCCGCGAGCGCTGCCGCGGGGATGATCAGTGCGACGAGGAGAAGAAAATTGCCGTGCTTGGCGGCGCGTTCTGCCTGCACCCCGGCGGCGATATCGCCGCCGGGGGCGCGGCCGATCTGGCCGGTGCCGGCGATTGCGACGAGCGCAAGGACGAGCAGACCGTTGCCGAAGTCGCCGAGATAATCGCCCGCCAGCATCGAGAGCGCGAGCAGCCCCCAGAAAGCGGCGTTGCCGAAACGTTTGGGGTTGCTGCGATCCGCGAGCCCGAGCGCGGCGAAGGCGGCGAAGGTCAGCCCCGCGAGGACATAGACGAAGCCGAGCGTGATCATGCGCCCGCCTCCTGTTTCGTCATCCGCTTTTCGAGGCGGCGGAGGCGGAGGCCGTGGATGACGAAGGCGGCGATCGCGGTCGGGATTGCCCAGAGCGAGAAGTGCAAAGGCTCGATCTGATAGCCATAGCCGTCGAGCAGGCCCTTCATCAGCAGGATCGAGCCGATTGCGAGGAAAATATCCTCGCCGAAGAAGAGGCCGATATTGTCGGTCGCGGCCGAAAAGGCTTTCACTTCCTCGCGCTGGTCGTCGGTGAGCGCGTTGTTCTTCGCCTCGGCGGCGGCTTCGGCCATCGGCGCGACGAGCGGGCGGACGGTCTGCGCATGGCCCGCGACCGAGGTGAGGCCGACGGCGGCCATTGCCTGCCGGAGCAGGAGGTAGCCGGTGAGGAGGCGGCCGAGCGTCGCGCCCTTCATCCGGTCGATCAGGCTGCGCGCATGTTGTTGCAGCCCATAGGCTTCGAGCAGGCCGATGACGGGGAGGACGATCCAGATGATCGAGACGTAGCGGGTGTCGTTGAACGCCTTGCCGAACGCGGCAATGATCGCAGCGATGTCGAGCCCGGCGGCGAGGCCCGTCGCGAGCGCCGAAGCCATGATGACGAGGAGCGGATTGAAGCGGAGCAGGAAGCCCGCGATGATGATGAGGATGCCGATCAGGACGAGCATGACCGGTATCCCTTCATTCCGTCATCCCCGCGTGGGGTAGACCGCGCTGCCGTCAAATTATCTCTCCCCTGATTTCCCGTAACCGCCGCCGCCCGGCGTTTCGATCACGAAGGCATCGCCCGCCGCTAGATCCGCGCTGCCGGTGGCGGCGAGCATTTCAACGGAGCCGTCGGCGCGCTCGACCCAGTTGCGGCCGGGCGCGGCGTCGGCGCCGCCCGCGAGGCCCGCGGGCGCGATCTGGCGCCGGTTGGCGAGGATGTTCGCCGCCATCGGCTCGCGGAAGCGGATGCGGCGGGTCGCGCCGTCGCCGCCGTGCCAGCGGCCCGCGCCGCCCGAGCCTTTGCGGATCGCAAACGCCTCGACGATCACCGGGAAGCGCGTTTCCATCACTTCGGGGTCGGTCATGCGGCTGTTGGTCATGTGCGTCTGGATCACGCTGGTGCCGTCGAAGCCCGGACCGGCGCCTGAGCCGCCCGCGATCGTTTCATAATATTGGTAGGCGTCGTTGCCGAAGGTGAAATTGTTCATCGTCCCCTGCGCGCCCGCCATCGCGCCGAAGGCGACGAACAGCGCGTCGGTGATGACCTGGCTCGTTTCGACATTGCCCGCGACGACGGCGGCGGGAAAGGTCGGCGAGAGCATCGAATTTTCGGGGACGATCAGCGTGACGGGGGCGAGGCAGCCTTCGTTCATCGGGATCGGGTCGTCGAGCATCGTGCGTAGCACGTAAAGCACGGCGGCGCGGACGACGGGCGTCGGCGCGTTGAAATTGTCGGGGAGTGTCGCCGACGAGCCGGTGAAGTCGATGGTGACGTGGCGCGCTTCGCGGTCGACCGTCACCGCGACCGCAACCTCGGCGCCATTGTCCATCGCGTAGCGGAAAGCACCGTCTTCGAGGCGCGCGACAAGTTGGCGGACCGCGGCTTCGGCCTGTGCCTGGCCGTGCGCCATATAGGCGGCGACGGTGGCGGCGCCGTGCGCGGCGCTGAGGTCGGCGAGCGCGCTGGCGCCGCGCTGGCAGGCGGCGACCTGCGCCTTCAGATCGGCGATGTTGAGCGCCGGGTTGCGCGCGGGCCAGTCGCTTGTCGTGAGATGCGCATGGACGTCGGCGTCGAGGAAGTTTTCGTCGTCGACGATCAGGACATTGTCGAAGAGGATGCCTTCGTCGGCGATGCTGCGGCTGTCGGGGGGCATCGAACCCGGCGCGATGCCGCCAAGGTCGGCGTGATGCCCGCGCGCGGCGACGAAAAAGCTGGGCGTGTCGCCGTCCACAAACACGGGCATGATGACGGTGATGTCGGGCAGGTGGGTGCCACCGTCATAGGGGGCGTTGAGCGCATAAGCGTCGCCGCGCCGGATCCCGCGACCGTCGCCCGCGCGCTGACGGAGGATGGTGCGCACGCTTTCGCCCATCGAACCGAGGTGGACGGGCATGTGCGGCGCATTGGCGACGAGGCGACCTTCGCCGTCGAAGATCGCGCAGGAGAAGTCGAGGCGCTCGCGGATGTTGATCGACGAAGCGCTGTGCTGGAGCGCACCGCCCATTTCCTCGGCGATCGCCATGAACAGGCTGTTGAAGATTTCGAGGCGGATCGGGTCCGGTGTGGCGAGGTCTTCGGCCGCGGTGGTACGCGTTTCGGTGGTACGGGTGCGGGCGAGGAGCAAGGTGCCTTCGCTTCGGACTTCGGCCTGCCAGCCGGGTTCGACGATGGTCGTCGAAAGCGCATCGATGACGATCGCGGGTCCCGCGACGCTGTGGCCGGGGGCGAGCGTGCCGCGCTGGTGGAGCGGGACGTTGTGCGCCGCGCCGGAAAGCCAGGCGGTGACGGTTTCGGGGGCGGCCCCGGCCGACGGGGCGGGGGGAGCGAGCGCGGCAGGGGTGTCGCCCGCCTCGGTCAGCTCGACGCGGATGCGGTCGACGATCAGGCTATTGTGCGGGGCGTAGCCGAAGCGCTGGCGGAAGGCGGCGGCGAAGCCCCGCGCGACGTCGGCGGGCGGCGCGAGTGCGAGTTCGATCGCATTGTCGCTGTCGGCGAGGCGGACGAAGAGCAGGGTTTCGCGGGTCGTTTGCGCGTCGGGAGCGAGGTCGGCGCGCGCTTGCTGCGACAGCTCGTCTTCAAGGCTGGCGAGCGTCGCGGCGCAACCTTCGTCGAGCTTGAGCCCGAGCGTGCGTTCGCGGATCGCCGACGGGCGGGCGAGGCCCATGCCATAGGCCGAAAGCACCCCGGCAAGCGGATGGAGCAGGATCTCGTCGACGCCGAGCGCATCGGCGACGAGGCAGACGTGCTGGCCAGCGGCGCCGCCGAAGCCGACGAGGCTGTAACCTTGGGTGAGGTCGTGGCCGCGCGCGATGGTGATGCGCTTGATCGCGTTCGCCATCTGCTGGACCGCGATCGCGAGCAGGCCCTCGGCGAGCGCTTCGGGGGTGATGTTCCCGACCTCGGCCGCCATCGCGGCGAACTTCTTGACGACGACATCGCGGTCGAGCGGCTGGTCGCCGTTCGGGCCGAAAAGTTTGGGAAAATGATCGGGCTGGATCTTGCCGAGCAGGACGTTGCAGTCGGTGACGGTAAGCGGGCCGCCGCGGCCATAGGCGGCGGGGCCGGGATTGGCGCCCGCGCTTTCGGGGCCGACCGAGAGGCGCGCGCCGTCCCAGCGGCAGATCGAGCCGCCGCCCGCCGCCACCGTATGGATGCGCAGCATCGGGGCGCGGATGCGCGTGCCCGCGACGATGGTTTCATTGTCGCGCTCGAGGCGGCCGGCATAATGGCTGACGTCGGTCGAGGTGCCGCCCATGTCGAAGCCGATCAGGCGGTCCTTGCCCAAGGGTGCGGCGCTGCCGACCATGCCGACGATGCCGCCGGCGGGTCCGGAAAGGATCGCGTCGCGGCCGTGGAAGGCGTTGGCGGCGGCGAGGCCGCCCGAACTTTTCATGAATTGCGGCTCGACGCCGTCGCCGAGTTGGCCGACGAACTGGCGGACATAATGGTGGAGGACGGGCGAGAGATAGGCGTCGGCGAGCGTCGTGTCGCCGCGCCCGACGAGCTTGATCAATGCGCTGACGTCATGGCTGGTCGAGATTTGCGCGAAGCCGAGGTCGGCGGCGATTTCGGCGAGGCGCTGCTCGTGCGCCGGATAGCGATAGCCGTGCATGAGCACGATCGCGATGCTGGCAAGGCCGTCGGCGCGCGCAGCTTGTAACGCGATGCGCGCGGCATCTTCGTCGAGCGGCGTCAATATCGTGCCGTCGGGGGCAATACGCTCGGCGATTTCGGCGACCGCGGCGTGCGGTGGCGGTGTCCGCTCGAGTTTGCGGGCGAAGAGGTCGGGGCGGTCCTGATAGCCGATCGTCAGCGCGTCGCCGAAGCCTGCCGTGATCGCAAGCAAGGTTGGCTCGCCCTTGCGTTCGAGGAGCGCGTTGGTCGCGACAGTGCTGCCCATGCGGATCGCGAGCGGGGGCAGGGCACCGGCGCCTGCGCCGGTCAGGTCGCGAATGGCATTGACCGCTGCGTCGCCGGGGCGCGCGGGGTCTTCGGAGAGATATTTGGTGGTGACGACGGCGCCGTCGGGGCTGCGTGCGACGACATCGGTGAAGGTGCCGCCGCGGTCGATCCAGATATGCCAGCGGTCATGAGGTTGAAGTGTCATCGTCCGGCCAGCGAATGACGATGGCGAGGCTGTTGTCAACCGCGCTGCGCTGCCATGTGCCCTTCAATTGCCGTTCGATCAGCGTGCGGATGAAGCGGGTGCCGAAACTTTCGCTTTCGATATGCGGCGTTTCGACAAGATCGCTTTCGGTCCAGTTCAGCTCGATGTCGCTCGCGTCGCGGTGCCAGCCGACCGCGAGGCGCCCTTTGCCGGCGAGCGCGCCATATTTGATGCTGTTCGTCACAAATTCATGGATCGCGAGCGAGATCGCCTGCGCGCCCTCGTCATCGAGGCGAACTTCGGGGCCCGCGATGGCGGCGAGCTGTGCCTCCGAAACGCCCGCGAGCTCGAGCTCGCGGTGGACGATGCGGCCGAGTTCGACGCTGTCGACGGCGCCGGTCACGAGCATCTGTTTGGCGTCCGACAGCGCGCGCATCCGGCCGTCGAACTTGCCCTCGAATTCTTCGAGACTGGTCGATTCGCGGAGCGTGATCCGCGCGAGCGCGCCGATGCGCGCAAAGGCGTTTTTCATCCGGTGCGCCATCTCGCCGATCATCAGCTCGCGGTCCTCGGCGTGGCGCGCCTTTTCCTCGGCCAGCGCCTGCGCTTCGCCGACGCGGCGTTGCTGGACGCGGTGGAGCTGCGTCGCGAGCGCCGCGAGCGCGAGGCCGAAGAGGAAGATGCCGAGCGGACGGCCGAGCCGTTCGAGCAGCCGGCCGTAGGATATGCGCATCGTCCATTGCCGGTCGGCGATGCGCAACACCTGTTGGTGCGCATCCCAGCCCATCTTGCCATGCCGGAAGATGACCGGCGCCGACGGACCGTCGCCCGCACGAATTTCCAGCCCGTCGATCCGGTCGAGCTGCGGGCCGAGGATCGCCGCCATCATGTCGTTGATGCGGAAGGGCGCATAGATGAAGGCTTCGATCGGTCGGGCTCCAGGAGCGGTCGCGAGCGTGCCTTGCCCGGCATCGGCCGGTTCGCGCGCATAGACGGGAAGGTAGATCAGGAATCCCTGCTGCTTGACCTTCGCGGCCTTTTCCTGCGCGAGGTGGACGATACCGCTCGCGGCGGGGCGGCCGGTCTGCCAGGCGCGGCGCATCGCTTCGCGGCGGACGGCCTCGCTATACATATCGAAGCCCAGTGCGACGTGGCGGCGCGGCGTATAGGGTTCGACGAGCACCACCGCGAAGCCGACGGGCTGGTCGGTGGTTGCCGGCCAGACCTTGATGTCCTCGCCATAATTTTCGCGCAGCCTGTCCTCCAGCGCGGCGGGGGTTCCCGCGCGCATCGCGGCGGCGATGCCGATCCCCTCCATGCCCGGCGAATGGACCTGCGGCTGGAGCGCGGCGAGATAGGCACGGATGCCGGGGCCGCTGGCGGCGGCGTCGGACTGGTAGAGCGCCCGGACCCCCTCGAGAATCGCGACATGGTCGCGCAGGCGCATATTGAACTGCGTCGCGACGCGCGCCGCGCGATCCTCTTCGTCGGATTGATTGTAGAGGAAGCTGGCGGTCGCGGCGGCCAATGTCGCGAGCAGGATCACCAGCCCGACGAACCGGACGAGCAGCGCCAACAGCCGATCAGCCCAAGTGGAAGGGCGCATTGAAGATATCCTGACCGATGGCTGCCGCAGCAGCGCCCCCCTCCATCGCGAGATGTTTCATGCGCAGGCCATGATAGCAAGCTAATTCCATGCCGTTTCGGCCGCATTGCACATCGCGGTCCCCATGCGCGTCGGCGTGGCGTGGACCGCCGTTTGCGCGGTCAATATTCGACGAAGATCCGGACCCTGTCCGGGCTGAGCCCGACGGCCTGTGCGATTTGTTCGCGGCAGCGATCGATTAGGTCCTGCACCTGTTCGGGCGGGGCATCTTCGAGCAGGTCGGCGGTCTCGACGCCGAGGATGGCGGCGAGCTTTGCCATGCGGTCGTGCTTGGGGCGCGCCCGGCCGTTTTCCCAGCTGGAGACCGACGGGGCGCTGACGCCCATGCGTTTGGCGATATCCGCCTGGTTGAGCCCGGCGTCGGTGCGGAAGCGCTGCAGGCGCGCGCCGAAGGCTTCGTCGATCTCCGCCTCCACCGGATCGTCTGGGAGTGCGGGGACGGCGTCGACGGCGCTCTTCAGCTCGACGGCGCTGAGCGTCGCTGGCGATACGGGGCCCTCGAACTGGCAGCCGAAAAGTCGCCCGCTGGCCCAGATGACTTTCGCCATAATGTCGCCGGCGTGCGGCAGCTCGATTTCGATCCGGTCGCCGGCGGTCAGCTTGATGTCGCTTTCGAACAACAGGCCGGTTCCGGAGATATTGTGGATCTGGACGTCGATTCCGGTGCCGCCATGCTGCGAACCGCGCGCAAGCAGGCTGAGTTTCCGGCGCGTGTCGAAGCGCCGGTCGGCGTCGGGCGCCGATGGAAGGAAATATCCGGAAATGGCCATATGCCGTTGATGTCGCTGGCTGGTTAAAAGAGGGTTAGCAGGGGCACCGAAAGGCGGCATTCGGGAATATATCGGGTGCTTCGGACAGGTTGCAGGTCAAAACCTTTGGCCTATGATGCGGACCACAGGACAGGAGAAGCGGGATGATCATTTACGGGTCGGTGGTGTCGCCATTCGTGCGCAAATTGCTGGGGTTCCTTGGCGAAAAGGGGATTGCTTTCGAATTGAAGGGCGTCGGGATCGGCGATCCCGATCCGGGTTTCCGGGCCGCGTCGCCGCTCGGCAAGATGCCGGCGATGGACGACGACGGTTTCCTGCTGGCCGATTCGAGCGCGATCATCCAATATATCGAGGCCAAATATCCCGAACCCGCGCTGATCCCTGCCGACCCGCAGGAGCGCGGCCGGGTGATCTGGTGGGAGGAGTTCGGCGACACGGTGTTCGCCGCGTGCAGCGGCAAGATGTTCTTCAACCGGATCGTCGCGCCGAAATTCCTTGGCCGCGAAGGCGATCTTGCCGCGGCGGCGCTGGCCGAGAGCGAGGAATTGCCCAAGTTGCTCGCCTATCTGGAAAGCGCGATCCCGGCGTCGGGTTTCCTCGTCGGCGACCGGCTGACGCTCGCCGACCTTGCCGTCGCATCACCGCTGATGAATTTCCGCCACTGCGGTGCGTGCATCGATCCCGCGACGCACCCCAAAATCGCTGCGTGGAGCGAGGCGATCCTGTCGCGGCCGAGCATGGCGCCGTGGATCGAGAAGGAAGAGCGGATGATGGCGAAGGTGCTCGGCTGATGGCGTCGCCGCTGGCGTCCGGGCTCGCGGCGGCATTGCTGCTCGCGGCGCCGGGCGCGGCGCTCGCCGAGGATGTGCGGGTGACGAAGCAGGTCGAAGCCGACCGCACGACGACGATGGTGCATATGATAACGGTCGATGCGGCCCCCGCCGAGGTGTGGACCGCGATCTCGACCGCCGAAGGATGGATGACGTGGGCGGTGCCGGTCGCGTGGGTTGCAAAGGACGATCCCGACCTGATCGAGACGGCCTATGATCCGGCGTCGCATCCCGGTGCGGCCGACACGATCCAGCAGCGCTTTACCGAGCGGGTGCCGGGCCGGTCGCTGGCGTTCCGCACGGTAAAGGCGCCTGCGGGTTTTCCGCATTGGGAGACATATCGGAACGTCACGAGCCTGTTCGAAATTGAGCCGGCGGGCAAGCGGACGCGCGTGCGGCTGACGTCGCGGGGCTATCCCGACACCGCCGACGGTCGCGCGCTGCTCGGCTTTTTCGAGGGCGGCAACAGGATGACACTGGAAAATCTGCGCGCGCGCTTTGCGACGGGGCCGGTCGACTGGGCGGCCCGGCTGCGCCGCTGACGCGATGCGCACGCGGCAGCGGATTTGCGAGCAAAAGGCACGCTATGCGTCGGCCGACGACGCGTTGCAGTCGGCGCGCGCGAGCGGACTGGACCTGCGCCCCTATCGATGCGAGCGCTGCCGGCGTTTTCACCTCACGAGCCGGACGAAGGGCAAGTGGGTGCCGAAGGCGGCGGATCGATAGCGGGTGAGGTCCGAATGCGACCGGTTGCTGCCGCTCATTCTCCCCTCCCGCTTGCGGGAGGGGTCGGGGGTGGGCAGCAACGCCGCGATCAGCCCACCCCGCTGCGGCTAGCGAGCAAGCTCGCAAGCCTCGCTGCCCCTCCCGCAAGCGGGAGGGGCAATCAGTTCACAATCTCAACGGCAGCTCCCCACCCCTAACCCGACTTCCTGTCGATCGTATATAAAATCCGACCTTGCCCTGATCGCCCCACGCCGCGACAACGGCTTCCTTTTTACGGGGATATGAATCGATGGATCGTCGCACACTCCTGACCGCCGTGCCGGCCGCCGCGCTGTTGCCCTCGGTGGGGCGGGCGCAGGACAGCAAACCGAAAGCCGCGCCCAAGGCTGATGGTTCGGTACCGCCGGTGTGGGAGGCGGGCGCGGATCGGTTCGTGCGGCCCGATGTGCAGGGCGGGGATCGGCCGGTCGGCGCGAGCTTTGCCTCGCGCACCGCGGCCTATGGCCTCCACGGTGCAGCGGGGACCGCGCACCCGCTCGCGACGCAGGCAGGGATCGACATCTTGAAGCGCGGCGGCTCGGCGGTCGACGCGGCGATCGCGATCAATGCGTGCCTCGGGCTGCTCGAACCGACCGCGAACGGCATCGGCGGCGATGTCTATGCGATGATTTGGGACCCGAAGACGAAGAAGCTGGCGGGGCTCGCCGGATCGGGGAAGAGCCCGCGCGGGCTCGACCTTGCGACGGTTCGGTCGCGCGCGAAGGGCGGGACGCTGCCCGCCTATGGCGCGATCAGCGTATCGGTGCCGGGCGCGGTCGACGGCTGGTGGACGATGCACCAGCGTTACGGGAAATTGCCGTGGAAGGAATTGTTCGAGCCGGTGATCGCGCATGCCGAGGCAGGCGCGCCGGTCCCCGACATGATCGCTTATTATATCCGCCGCAGCCTTGCCGGCTTCCGCCAGCCGGGGCGCGGGATCGAGGAAATCGACAATGCGATGCGGACCTATGGCGTCAATGACGGCAAGGGGCCGGCGGCGGGGCAGGTGTTCCGCAATCCCGACCTTGCGCGCACCTTTCGCCTGATCGCCGAGGGCGGGCGCGATGCCTTTTACGAGGGCGAGATCGCGCGGACGATCGACGCCTATTTCAAGCGGATCGGCGGCTGGCTGCGCTATGAGGATATGGCGGCGCACCGGAGCGAATGGATCGAGCCGCACAGGACGGGCTATCGCCGCACCGACGTCTATGCGCTTGGCGCCAACACGCAGGGCATTGCGACGCTGCAGATGCTCAACATCCTCGAAAATTTCGACCTGAAGGGCGCGGGCTTCCAGTCGGCGCTGTCGATCCACCTGCAGGCCGAGGCCAAGCGCCTCGCCTATGAGGATCGTGCGCGCTATTATGCCGATCCGCATTTCGCCAAGGTGCCGGTCGAGTGGCTCGTGTCGAAGGACTATGCCGCCGAGCGCGCCAAGCTGATCCGTCCCGACCGGCTGCTCACCCCGGTCCATCCGGGGCAGGCGCCGAGCCGCGGCGACACCACCTATTTCAGCTGCGCCGACAAGGACGGGATGATGGTGTCGATGATCCAGTCGAACTTCCGCGGCATGGGGTCGGGACTGGTCGCCGACGGCCTCGGCTTCATGTTTCAGGATCGCGGGCAGCTGTTCAGCTTGGCTGACGGGCATCCCAATATCTATGCACCGGGCAAAAGGCCGTTCCAGACGATCATCCCGGGCTTTGCGGCGCGGGGCGATGTCCCGTGGATGAGCTTTGGCGTGATGGGCGGCGACATGCAGCCGCAGGGGCAGGCGCAGATCATGATCAATCGTATCGATTACGGGCTGGAGATCCAGGCCGCGGGCGATTCGCCGCGCTGGCACCATGAGGGATCGTCCGAAACGATGGGCGAGGATTCGCCCGATCTGGGGACCAATGGCGTGCTGCGGCTCGAAACCGGCGTGCCCGATGCCACCAAGCGTCAGCTGGCCGATATCGGCTGGACGCTGGGCGAATCCGACGGCGGGTTCGGACGCTATCAATGCGTCGAACATCGCATGGACGGCGACCGCCGCGTCTATGCCGCGGCGAGCGAGATGCGCGCCGACGGCTGTGCGCTTGCTTATTGAGGGTCGCCGAGCACAATCTCGCGCGTGATCCCGATCGCCTCCAGAAAGGCCGTGTCGTGGCTGACGACGAGCAGCGCACCGTCATAGGCGGCGAGGCCGGTTTCAACCGCGGTCAGCGAGTCGATGTCGAGATGGTTGCCAGGCTCGTCGAGGATCAGCAGCTGTGGCGGTACGGGTGCGCCGAGGACGCACGCGAGCCCGGCGCGCAGCATCTGCCCGCCGCTCAATGTCCCGACGATGCGGTCGGCGGCGTCGGCGCGAAAGCGGAAGCGAGCCAGCGCGGCGCGGCACTGGTTGTTCGTCGTCCCGGGATTGCGTGCGAGGAAATTGTCGGCGATCGATAGCGCGGGATCGAGCAGGCCGACGCGCTGGTCGAAGAGCGCGAAGGCGACGGGCGCGCGCACCTGGCCCTCCCAGGGGAGGAGCGTTCCGGCGACAAGCGCGAGCAGGGTCGATTTGCCCGACCCATTGGGGCCGGTGATCGCGACGCGCTCGGGACCCGTGATGGTGAACGACAGGTCGCGGATGACCGGCTGGTCGGGGGTATAGCCGGTCGTGACATGATCGAGCGCGACGACGGTGCGCGACGCGGGCAGGCCCGTCGAGGCGAGGCCGACCGAAAGCGGATCGACGACCTCGATCCTGGCGCGTGCGGTCGAGAGCTGGTCTTCGGCCGCGCCGCGCTGGCGTTCGGCGAGGCGGCTGCCTGCGGCGCGCGTTTCCTCGGCGCGGCGCTTGAGCCCGCCGATCAGGATCCGGGGCATGTCGCCGCGCGCGGCCTTCGCGCGTCCACGCGAATCGCGGCGGTCCTGCTTCTCGGTCGCGACCTGCGCCTGCCTTTGCGCTGCGTCGGCGCGTTTTTCGGCACCGGCGAGTTCGGCTTGGGCAGCGGCCTGCTCGACCGCCTTGCGCTCGCGATAGGCGCTCCAGCCGCCGCCGTAGCGCGCGGCGCCGAGGCCGGTGAGTTCGACGATCGCGTCCATCTCCTCGAGCAACTCGCGGTCGTGGCTGACGATAATCGCGCCGCCGCGCCAGCGTGCGAGCAGGTCGCGAACCGCCTGCCGTCCTTCGCGGTCGAGATTGTTGGTCGGTTCGTCGAGCAGCAGGAAATCAGGCGCCGCAAACATCGCGCCGGCGAGTGCGGCGCGGGTGCGCTGCCCGCCCGACAATTCAGCAAGCGGCGCGTCGGAGGGCACGGACAGGCCGACGTTCGCGAGCGCTTCGTCGATCCGCGCTTCGAGCGTCCAGTCGGCGTCGGCGATTTCATCGACCGTTGCCTCCCCGGCTTCGGCTCTGCGTAGCAGCGCGAGCGCGGCGCGGGCATCGAACAGGTCCGCGACGCTCTCGTCGGTGCCGACCTGCACCGTCTGGCGCAGCATCGCGATGCTGCCGTCGATCGCGATATGGCCCGACGCGGGCGCGAGCTCGCCGGTCAGCAGGCGCAGCAGCGTCGATTTGCCGACGCCGTTGCGGCCGACGATGCCGGTGCGTTCGGGCTGGAACTGGAGGTCGAGGCCGGAAAGGACGGCGCGGCCGTCGGGCGTGGACCAGTGAAGGTCGGAAACGGTAATGGCGGGCATGGACAAGGCTTTCCTGAAGGCAAGGCGGTTAGGCTGCGTTCAGTTGCGATCCATGATCCTGCATACTCCGTTCGAGGGTGTGGCGCCCTATTTAGGGCTTATGCGCCGCCGCGGCAAGGGTCAGAGCCAGCCGATATGCTTGAAGCGCCAGAAAACGAGACCCGATCCGCCGAAGATCAGCGCCAGCGCGAACGGATAGCCGAGCCGCCAGTCGAGCTCGGGCATGAATTCGAAATTCATGCCGTAAATCCCCGCGATCGCGGTGGGGACCGCGAGGATCGCGGCCCAGGCGGCAAGCTGGCGCGTGATCACGCCTTGCCGTTGCTGTTCGAGCATGCCGTTGGTTTCGATCACCGACGCGGCGATGTCGCGAAGCCCCGACAGGCGGAATTCGGCGCGCTGCACATGGTCCCAGATATCGCGAAAGAAGGGGCGCACCGCAGGGTCGATATTGGGCAGGTCGTCGTCGGTCGCGAGCCGCCCCGCGACCTCCTTCATCATGCCGACGAGGCGCTGGAAGCGGATGATTTCGTGCCGCTGTTTGTAGAGGTGACGGATCTCCCCGGCGTCGAGCGGGGTGTCCATCACGCTGTCCTCGACGATCAGCATCCGGTCCTCGATCGCATCGACGACGGGGAAATAGCCGTCGACGATGAAATCGAGCACGGCATAGAGGACATAGTCGGGTCCATGCGCGAGCTTGGCCGGCAGGGATTCGAGCCGCGCCCTGATGTCGGTGTGCGTGCGCGCCGAGCCGTGGCGGACGCTGACGAAAAAATGCGGGCCGAGGAAGAAGGCGGTTTCGCCCGGGTTGATCGTGTCGCCGTCGAGATTGGCGGTGCGCGTGATGACGAACAGCTGGTCGCCATAGGCCTCCACCTTCGGCAGCTGGTTCGCTTTCAGCGCATCTTCGACCGCGAGCGGGTGGAGGCCGAAGCGCTTGGCAATGCCCGCGAGTTCGCCCGGGGTCGGTTCGTAGAGGCCGAGCCAGAAAAAGTCGCCATCGTCGCAATCTTCGGGGATCGCCTCGTCTGGCCCCAGGTCGCGGACGAGCTTGCCGTCGTGATAGACGCGGGCGGCCATGATCGGCATGCGGCGGAAACTCCCTTGCTGTGCCGCGCCCATATAATGCGCCGGGCAAGGAAGGGAAATCTTCGCTGCGGCCGGGGTCAGATATCGCGGCTGTCATAGGCCCATTGCAGCAGCGCCTGCCGCTGCCGGGGCCGGCAGAAGGGATCGCCGGGCTCGCAATGCTTGCGTATCTGGGCGGCGTGGCGCCGGAAGGCGCGCCACCGCGCGACCTGGCGGCGATCCTCGTCGGGCATCCGCCGCCCTGAATAATAGCGGCAATACCATTGGAACCAGCCGCGCGGATCGTCGGGATGAATCCAGCCCTTCGCGACCCAGACGCGCAAGGGCACGCTCGCCCGCACGCCGAAATAGTTGAGGTCGCAGTCGGGGCCGCCCGGGGCGAGCCGCGCGTGTTCGAACCAGCTTGCCGGAAATTCGTCGGTACAGTCGGTCATATATTTGCCGCAGAAGACGCCGAGGCGGAGCATGTCGGCCGGGGTCAGTTCGGGCGCGAAGTCGGGATCGAACGCCTTTCCCACGGGCGCGGTGCGCGTGTAGCGATAATTGCGCTGCATGCGGTCGTTCACGATGACGGTGACATTGTCCATGCGCCGAGCCTAGCGGCGGGCCGCGCGGCTGCAATGGGGGATCGGTCGTTTCGGCCGGTTACGACCGGTTGCGGACGTTCGCTGAAGGCACCTATACGCCTAACGACTGGCGGCAAAGCGGCCTTGATTTGGATGGGAGAGAAGGTGTGTTGGAGCGGCTAAAATGGTCTGCAATGGCCCTTTCGCAGGACGCAGAAACGCAGAATGGCCTCTTTCCCGATTTCGTTGTGGTGGCGGATGAATTGGCACTTAATTGGGATGAAGCTCTCAATGAGTTGAACGATCCCGATTTGCGGATAAATGATGATCAAAAATCAAAAATTGAGAAGCTGGACGCAATGATCCTCGCGATAAGCGGGCTAGAAAATATAAAATTCTGGGACGATGATGCGCTAGAGGTTTTTCAAGAGTGGGAAGATATAAGATTGGCTGCTTCCGAGGTTTTGAAGTCTTTTGGCTGGCCCATCGCGGCACCGCCGCCATCTTTCGACATATATATATCGGGCCACAAGGGCATGGTTGATTGAGTTGAATAGCGGCGGCTCGCCAAAGCGAATAGGGACCGCTTCCCACCCCAAAGCCGACCCTTCCACGCCCCTGTATTAGCCGAATAAAACCCCTTGCCAAGCATGCGCTACAAATGTAGCACGCTACAAATGTAGCGCATGAGGTTATTCGATGCTGTCCAGTTTGCCGCCGCGGGAACGCGAAATCGTCGACATTCTATACGAGCGCGGCGCCTCGACGGTGACCGAGATTGCCGAGGCGCTGTCCGACGAACTGTCGGGGTCGGCGATCCGTGCAATGTTGAAGCGGCTCGAGGCGAAGGGCTTTGTCGCCCGCGAAGCGTCCGAGCGCGGTTTCGTCTATGCGCCGAGCGTGTCGGACAAGACCGCGCGCAAGTCGGCGCTGAGCCAGGTCGTGCGCGTCTTTTTCAACGGATCGGCGACGAGCGCCGCCGCGGCGCTGCTCGGGATGCAGGACGAGATGAGCAATAGCGAACTCGACGAGCTGGAAAAGCTGATCGAACAGGCGCGCGAGGGGAGGAACCAGTGATGAGCGGGACGATGATCACGACGGCAGCCCTGATCGGGCTGGCCTGGAAATCGGCGCTGATCGCCGGATTGACGCTGGCGCTGTTGCGGCTCGTGCGGAAGCGGTCGGCGGGCGAGCGCTCGCTCGTCGCGCATATCGGCCTGCTCGCGCTGCTGGCGCTGCCCGTCGCCAGCCTTGCCCTGCCGCAGTGGCAACCGCTGCCCGCGAGCTGGGCGGCCGAGGCCGCGCCGGCGACGCGTGCGATCGCGATTGCCGACAAGGCGGCGCCGGTGCTTTCGACGCGGGCGACCCCGGCCGATGCGGCCGGAACCGAAACGACGGAGGTTGCGGGGTCGGCCCCGGCCATGTTTCCCGCCGTTTCCGACATCGCCCTCCTTGTTTACGCATTCCCCCTTGCGCTGCTGTTTGGAGTGATGTTGCTCGCCGTCGTGCGCCTGTTCGCGATGCGTGGCCGCGCCGAGGTGCTCGTCGAAGGGTCGTGGCTGTCGGCGCTGGCCGAGGCGCAGCGCCGCATGGGTTTCAAACATGGCACCGCGCTGCTGGTCAGCAACGAATTGCGCTCGCCGATCAGCTGGGGCGTGCTGCGCCCGACGATCGTGCTGAGCCCGAAGGCGGTCGAGGCGGTCGGCGAGGCCGAGGCGATCATCGCGCACGAATTGGCGCATGTCGCGCGGCTCGACTGGGCGAAGCTGCTCGCGTCGCGCGTCGCCTGCGCGCTGTTCTGGTTCAACCCGCTGGTGTGGATGCTGGCGCGCGAGAGCCACCAGCTACGCGAGGAAGCCGCCGACGATGCAGTACTGATGGCCGACATCGACGGTCCCGATTATGCGACGCTGCTCGTCGGAGCGGCGCGGCATGACAATCAGGCCGTGCTGCTGGCGGCGCACGGCGTCGCCCCGGGCAAGAGCAGCCTGAAGCGCCGCATCACCCGCGTCCTCGACGGTAGCCTGAAGCGCGGCCCCGCGAGTGCGAGCTGGATCCTGATGAGCCTGGTGATCGTCGCGGGCATCACCGCGCCGCTGGCGGCCTTTTCGGCGACGGCGAAGCCGCTCCCCAAGGCGGAGGCGCGCGCGGTAGCCGCGCCGGCCGGCCGGATCGCGGTCGCGGTTTCGCAAGCTGCGTCGGCGGCGACCGCCGAAAGCACGGCAGCGGCAGCCACCCCCGCGAAGCCGCTGAGCGCCGAAGACCTGGTGAGCATGCGCGCGGTCGGCGTAACCCCCGAATATGTTGCGCAGATGCGCGAACATGGCGGTGTGTCGATGACCGCCGACGAAATCATCGGCGCCAAGGCGGCGGGGGTCGATCCCGCCTATATCAGGACGATGCGCGGTATCTTTCCGGGGGTCGACGTCGACGAGCTGGTCGGTGCATCGGCGCTCCATATCGAGCCCGCCTTCGCCCGCGACATGAAAACCCATTTCCCTGACATCGACATCGACGATGTGATCGCGCTGCGGGCGATGGGGGTCGACTGCGACTTCGTCACCGACATGCAGAAGGCCGGGGTGAAGATGCGCAGCGCCGACGACGCGATCGAGCTGCGCGCCACGGGCGGCTGGATGGCGACCAAGGGCGGCAAGGGCGGCAAAGGTCCGAAAAGCGCGACCGTCCGTGTCGGTCCCGGCGTGATCGAGGCGCGCAGCGCCGACGGCCGGGTCGCGCGGGTCGAATTGCCCGAGCCGCCGGCCCCGCCGGCGCCGCCCGGGACCTGACGCCGGGCCACTGGCCCAAAGCCGAGGTCCGTTAATCGAATAATCATTGGGAATTGCCGCGGTCGCGGCGAGCGATGGCGCTCGCCCGGCGCGCGGAGGGAGGAGTGTCGCCATGAAAATCATCATCGCCGCGTCGAGTCTGGCCCTTTTGTCCACGCTGGCCGGCGCCGCGCCCGGGCAGCCGCCGTCGGCGCCCAACCTCGGTGACGCCGGGGATATACGGGACATTCGCTGGGAGGTGACGCCCGCCGGCGGGAACAAGGGCCAGCCGAGACTGGAGCTGCGCCACAAATCGTCGAACAGCGACATGTCGCTCGACGCCGGCCTTGGCGCACGGCGGCCGGAGTTCGCCATGGTTCGCGATGCGCTGGGCGCGGCGGGACCGGTGCGTTTTACCGTCCGGCACGCATCGGGAACGCTCGATTGCAGCGGCGAAGCGACACGTACTTTCGAGGGCAAAGGGCGGTGCAGCTTTGTGCCCGATGCAGGCTTTGCCCGCGCGTTGACCGAGCGCGGGCTGGCGCCCGAATCCGAGGCCGAGCAGCTGAGCATGTTGATGGTCGACGCGACGGTCGCGCTTGCCGACGGGCTGATCGACGAGGGTGTCCGCCCCGACGACGCGGGTGACCTGATCGCCGCGGCGGCGCTGGGCGTGACGGGCGAATATGTGCGCGACATCAAGTCCGAGGCGATCGCGCTCACCGATTTCGACGACGCGATCGCGTGCAAGGCGCTGGGTGTCGACGGGGCCTATGTGCGCGGACTGGCCGCGGCGGGATACCGGAAGCTGAGCGCCGACGATGTCGTCGGCATGAAGGCGATGGGGGTCACGGGGGAATATGCGCAGGCGATGAACCGCGCGGTGGGGGGAAATGTGAATTGATGCGTCCGGTCAGTCTTGCGGCGCTGTCGGCGGCGCTTTCCTTTTCCGTCGCGCCGGTCGCGGCGCAGGAGGCGCCCGTGTCGGGCGACACCCCGCCGCCGACGGCGACCGAAGCGCCCGCGGGCGGGCCGAGCAGCGCCACGCGGCAGGTTTATGCGCCCGCCGACTTCGCGCGCTACGTCCCGCGCAACGCCTATGACATGCTGATCCAGGTTCCCGGTTTCCAGATCCGCGACAATGAACAATTGCGCGGACTGGGGCAGGCGACGGGCAATGTGCTGTTCAACGGCGAACGACCGTCGAACAAGGCCGACGACATGTATACGCAGTTGTCGCGCATTCCCGCGGGCAATATCGAGCGGATCGAGATCGTCGACGGGGCAACGCTCGATATTCCTGGGCTGTCGGGGCAGGTCGCCAATATCGTCTATCGCGCCGACGCCTTTTCGGGCCAATTTTCGTGGAAGCCCGAATTTCGGCCGCATTATACCGACCCGCTGCTGACCCGTGCCGATGTGTCGGTGCGTGGCCGGAGCGGCGACGTCGAATATGAGGCGGCGCTGAGCAACGACGATTCGGCGCGCAGCGGCGCGGGCGGCCCGACGCTGATCTATGACGGCGCAGGCAATGTCATCGAGCGGCGCCGCGATATCTGGAACACGCATTATGACACGCCGAAGCTGTCGGGGCGGATCACCTGGGATCCAGCGGGCGACACGGTGGCGAACCTTGGCGGCCATTATCAGCGCAAATACGACCGCTATTACGAGGACGGCACGCGGATCGGCCCGGGGCTTCCCGACCGGCTGCGCACGGTGCGCGAAAATGCCGACAGCTGGAATTATGAAGTCAGCGGCGACTACCAGTTCGCGCTGGGGCCGGGGAAGCTGAAGCTGATCGGGCTGCGCCGTTTCAGCCACGAACCTTATGCACAGGAAATCGTCACGACGCCCGACGACGGGACGCCGGCGACGGGAGACCGTTTCGCGCAAACCGGCGACATCGGCGAGACGATCGCGCGCGGCGAATATCAGTGGAAGATGTTCGGCGGCGACTGGCAGTTGTCGGGGGAGGGCGCGTTCAACACGCTCGACAATGTCGCGTCGATCGCGGTGCTGGGCCCCGACGGACATTTCGTCGACCAGCCGTTCGACGGCGGCACGGGCGGCGTCAGCGAGGACCGGTACGAGGGGCTGTTGAGTTTCGGCCGCAAGCTCACCGACAAGCTCAATTTCCAGATCATCGCGGGCGCCGAACATTCGACGATCACGCAGACCGGCGTCAACGGCCTGACGCGGACCTTTTTCCGCCCCAAGGGGTCGATCTCGCTCGCCTGGACGCCGTCGGCCGATTTCGACGTGTCGGTGAAGCTGCGGCGCCGCGTGCTCCAGCTCAGCTTCTATGATTTCCTGGCGCGCGCCTTCCTCAACGACGGCAACCAGAATGAGAGCAACAACGACCTTCGGCCGCAACAGGACTGGACCTATGAGGCCGAGATCAACAAGAAGTTCGGTGCGTGGGGGTCGACCAAGATCATCCTGATCTATCGCGATGTCGAGGACCGCGTCGACGTCATCCCGATCGGGGCCAATGGCGAGGCGGTCGGCAATATCGCGAAAGCCAAGGCCGGCGCGATCGACTGGACCGCGACGATCAATCTCGACCCGGCGGGGATCAAGGGCATGCGGCTCGAACCCCGGATGCTCCTCCAGAAGAGTTCGCTGCGCGACCCCTTCACCGGCGAGAAAAGGCAGTGGAACGGCTTTACCGACACGGTGATCAGCCTGGGCCTGCGCCACGATATCCCGGGCAGCGACTGGGCGTGGGGGGGCGATGCCGAATATTCGCACTACCAGCCCAATTATCGCCGCAACCAGGTCGACAAGGTGTGGGAAGGGCCGGTGTGGGCATCGGTTTTCGTCGAGCACAAGAATGTGATGGGGATGACCGTCCGCGCGTCGATCCGCAACATCGCCAATGCCCGTTCGAAACGCGACCGTACCGTCTACACCGGCATCCGCGGCGAAAGCCCCGTCAGCTTCGTCGAGGAACGCGACCGGCTGATCGGCCCGATCTTCTCCTTTTCGGTGCGCGGCAAGTTCTGACAAGCTAAGGTAGTCCGATGCGTGGGCACCGGACCAAAATCTATTTCGACGGCGGCTGCCGCCCCAATCCGGGCGCGATGGAAATCGCGGTGGTTGCGGGCGGGGTCGTCGAGATCGATCGCGACATTGGCACGGGAAGCAGCATGGACGCCGAATGGCTGGCGCTGATCGCGGCTTTGCGGCTGGCGCGGAGGCGGGGGATGTCCGACGTCGTGTTGCTGGGCGATGCGGCGGCGGTGGTAGCGCAGGCGAATGGCGCGGTACGCGTGCGCGGGAGCGCGGTGCGGCATCTGGCGATCTTCCGCGAACTGGCCGGCGAGGGGCCAGCGCCCCGCGTCCGTCACATCAAGCGGACGCAAAATCTGGCGGGGATCGCGCTGGCGCGGGCCACTCCTGAAAAGAAATAGCCGCAGCGGGTTGTAAACCGGGATCATCACTTGTTAAGCGCCGCTCGCTTATCCTCTGGATGACACGACGGAAGACCAGCACGTTGAAGCCGACCCATCCCTTGCCCGTCCATCACAGCTGGGCGCTTTACGAGCGCGAGCGCCATTTCGCGCTGGGGCAGGTCCATGGCTATAACAGGCTCGACTGGGTTCCCGGCGCGGCGGCTGTAGCCGAACGGCCGGTGCAGGCGGGCGTTTGGGATTGCGATCTGTCGGATAGCAGCCTGACATGGTCCGACGAGGTCTATGACATCTTCGGTATCCCGAGGGGCGCCGCGGTGACGCGCGACGAGGCGGTCGCGCTCTATGCCGAAGAGTCGCGCGCGGCGATGGAGAAGCTCCGCGCCTATGCGATCCGGCACCGGCGCGGGTTCACGCTCGATGTCGAAATCCGGCCTGCGCTGGCGGCACGGCGATGGATGCGTTTGATCGCGGCGCCGCTCTGCGTCGGGGACCAGGTGATCCGGCTCCAGGGGTTGAAATTCATCGTTCCGGCGCGCGACTGAGCGCGTGGGCAGCCGCGAAGCTGTCGGTGAACCGTGCGGTAACGGCGTCCGTCGGAGCGCGATTTTCGTCCGGGCCTGAGAAACCAACGGTCTGCACCGGTACCGGTTGACGCCCCCGAAGGTTGATCACAAGCGAAGGTTCACGGGCGTTGCGCGGCCAGCCGCATGCGCGCCCGCTTCCCCTGACCGAAAGCTTCTATCCCCTATGAAATTCTTCAATCGGTTCACATCGGCCGCCTATGATATGGCCATCGACCTGGGAACCGTGAACACCGTCGTCTATGTGCGCGACAAGGGCATCGTCCTGAACGAACCCTCGGTGGTCGCCCTCGAAACGCGCGACGGCGTGCGGCGGGTCAAGGTCGTCGGCAACGAAGCCAAGCCGATGATGGGCAAGACGCCGAACAATATCCAGGCGATCCGCCCGCTGCGCGACGGGGTGATCGCGGACATCGATGTCGCCGAGCAGATGATCAAGCATTTCATCGACAAGGCGCTGGGCGGACCGAGCCGGTTGCGCCAGCGCAGCAACGTCGTCGTGTGCGTGCCGTCGGGATCGACGATGGTCGAACGCCGTGCGATCCGCGATGCCGCTTCGAACGCGGGCGCGGTGTCGGTCCAGCTGATCGAGGAATCGCTCGCGGCGGCGATCGGCGCGGGCCTGCAGGTCACGCAGCCGACGGGGGCGATGGTCGTCGATATCGGCGGCGGGACGACCGAGGTCGCGATCCTGTCGCTGGGCGGCATCGCCTATAGCAATTCGGCGCGCGTCGGCGGCGACAAGATGGACGACATGATTTCCTCCTACATCCGCCGCAAGCACAACCTGATGATCGGCGAAATGACCGCCGAGCGCGTCAAGCTGGCGATCGGATGCGCGACGCCGCCCGACGGCGAAGGCATCGTGATGGGCGTGAAGGGGCGCGACCTTGTGAATGGCCGTCCGTCCGAAGTCCGCGTGTCCGAAGCCGAGGTCGCCGACGCGCTGGCCGAACCGGTCGGGCAGATCGTCGCGGCGGTGCGCGCCGCGCTGGAGCAGACGCCCCCCGAATTGTCGGCCGACATCATCGACTATGGCATCACGCTGACCGGCGGCGGCGCGCTGCTCAGGCGGATGGACGTCGCGATCGCCGAGGCGACGGGGCTGCACGTCCAGGTCGCCGAGGACGCGCTGATCTGCGTCGCGATGGGGGCCGGGCTGGCGTTCGAGGATCGCGCTTATCACGGCGTCCTGCTTGCCGCCTGACCGCGGCGGTCAGGCGTAGGCGTCGATCGCCGCGAGGTGCTTCGCCTTGTCGGCGTCGTCCAGGAACGAGCCGGTAAAACTGTTGCGCGCGAGCGTGAGCAATTCGTCCTTCGACAGGTCGAGCGCGTCGGCGACGGCGCGGTAGTTGGCGTTCACATAACCGCCAAAATAGCTGGGATCGTCGCTGTTCACCGTTGCGTGGAGCCCGGCCGCGAGCATCGTGCGCAGCGGATGGTCGGCGATGTCACCGACGACGCAGAGCTTGAGGTTCGAGAGCGGGCAGACGGTGAGCGTCATGCCCTCGGCCGCGAGGCGCGCGACGAGCGCGGAATCTTCGAGGCTGCGGTTGCCATGGTCGATGCGGTCGACCTTCAGGAGGTCGAGCGCTTCATGGACATAGGCGGGCGGGCCTTCCTCGCCCGCATGCGCGACGAGCTTGAGCCCGAGGGTGCGTGCGCGCGCGAAGACGCGTTCGAACTTGGCAGGCGGGTGGCCGACTTCGGACGAATCGAGCCCGACGCCGTCGATGCGATCGAGATATGGCAAGGCCTCGTCGAGGGTCTTTTCGGCATCGGCTTCGCTGAGGTGGCGGAGGAAGCACATGATGAGTTTCGAGGTCATGCCATAGCTGGCTTCCGCATCGTCGAGCGCGCGGGTGATGCCCGCGATGACGGTTCCGAAGGCGACACCGCGTTCGGTATGCCCTTGCGGATCGAAGAAGATTTCGACGTGGCGGACGGCATCGGCGTGCGCGCGCGCCAGATAGGCAGCGGTGAGGTCGTAAAAATCCTGCTCGACCTGGAGGACGCCCATCCCCTGATAATAGATGTCGAGGAAATCCTGTAGGTTCGAGAAGGCGTAAGCGGCGCGCACCTCGTCGACGCTGGCGAAGGGGATGGCGACATCGTTGCGCTGCGCGAGTTCGAACATGAGTTCGGGTTCGAGCGAGCCTTCGATATGCAGGTGCAGTTCGGCCTTGGGCAGGCCGGCGATGAAGGCGGCGCGGTCCTCGGTCGATGCGAATCCGTCAGCCATGGGACACTCCCTCTTCGCGCAGGATGATCGCCGCTTCGGGCTTGTGCTGCCGGATTTCGTCGATCGTCAAGCCGTCGACCTCGTGCGGGAAGATCAGCCACTGGTCGGTTTCATGGACGAAGAAATCGGGGCGGAGGTCGGTGACGTTGCGGCGGGGCTTGAACCACACGGTCGCGATGCGGACGTCGTGCGGCATATTGTGGCGGCAGCGCGCCTTCAGCTCGGCGATGAAGGCGCGAATGCTGCGGCCCGAATCGAAGACGTCGTCGATGATGAGGAGCCGGTCTTCGGGGTTCAGCGTGTCGATCAGATAGCCCAATGCGAAGACTTTGACGTGCGCATCCTGCTTGTCGATACCATGATAGGACGAGGTGCGGATTGCGATGTGGTCGCAGTGGTGGCCGTGGTAGTCGAGCAGTTCCTGCACCGCGATGCCGACCGGCGCGCCGCCGCGCCAGATGCCGACGAGGTGCGTCGGTTTGAAGCCGCTGTCCAGCACCTGCATCCCGAGCCGGAAGGAATCGGCGAGCAGGTCGTTCGCGCTGATGAAGATTTTCGCGTCGCTCATGGACGCGGATTAATCCTGTGCGCCGTCCCCCGCAAGACGCGCGTCCCATCCGGCGATAGCAAGCGCCGCGACCGCTTTGAGCTCTTCGCGGCCGGCGCCGTCGCGGGCGAGGATCGACATGCCCGTCTGGATCGTCTGGACGAAGCGCGCGAGCGCGTGGAGGTCCGCCGACGCCGGGATTTCGCCCGCCGCCACCGCGCGCGCGAAACGGTCTTTCAGCCGGTCGAGCGTGATGGCGCGCGCGCCGCGCACCAGTTCGCGCAGATCGTCATGGCCGTCGCCGCCGACGTTCGACAGCGCGACCATGCACCCGCGCGGCATGTCTGCGACGCAGCCGGTGAGCGCCGCCGCCGAATCCATGAGCAGCGCGCGGACGGCCGCGCGCGCGGTGGGGGCGGCGAAATAGCCGTCCCACACAAAATGCTGGTTGGTGTCGGCATAGTGGCGCAGCGCCTCTTCGTAGAGCGCCTCTTTCGAGCCGAAGGCGGCGTAGAGGCTGGGCGCGCCGACGCCCATCGCGCCGGTCAGGTCGGCGATCGAGGTCGCTTCATAGCCATTTTCCCAGAACAGGCGGGTCGCGCGGTCGAGCGCCTCGGTGCGGTCGAACGCGCGCGGCCGCCCGCGCGCGCGCGGCGGTTTCTGGTCCGGTTTCGAGGCGGAATCCAATTTTTGCATCGATCGCTACATAATATATTGACAGGCGATTGCAAGCTTCCTAGCTAATTATGTATCGAACGTTACATAAAGGAAAGATCATGACCGAACTTGCTGGAAAAAAGGCGCTGGTGACCGGCGCATCGCGCGGCATCGGCGCCGCGATCGCGCTGGCGCTGGCGGAAAAGGGTGCCGACGTCGCCATCACCTATGAACGGTCGGCGGACCTCGCGGTCGAGGTGGTAGCGGGAATCGAGGCGAAGGGCCGTCGCGGCGTCGCCATACAGGCCGACAGCGCCGACCCGGCCGCGATCAGGCGCTCGGTCGACGAGGCGGTCGCGGCGCTCGGCGGGCTCGATATCCTCGTCAACAATGCGGGAATCGCCCGCTACGGCACGATCGCCGATATCAGCGTCGAGGATGTCGACGCGCTGCTCGGCGTCAATATCCGCGGACCGATCCTGACCTCGCAGGCGGCGATCCCGCATCTGGGCGCGGGCGGCCGGATCATCACGATCGGATCGGTCGGCGCCGAACGCATCGTCGGCGACGGCGCGACGGTCTATTTCGCGACCAAATCGGCGCTGCACGCCTTCAACATGGGGCTGGCGCGCGAGGTGGGGCCGCGCGATATCACGGCAAATCTTGTCCAGCCCGGATCGACCGACACCGACATGAACCCCGCGAGCGGCGAATTCGCCGAGTTCCAGCGGTCGCTGATCCCGCTCGGCCGTTTCGGCAAGGCCGAAGATGTCGCCGCGGCGGTGACGTTCCTCGCGAGCCCGGCGGCGCGGCAGATCACCGGTACGACGCTGACCGTCGACGGCGGCGCGAACACCTGAGGTTGGAGGCGGGCGCCCGGCGAGGCGCCCGCTTCTTCCTATTTCCGCGCTGCAGCGCTCGCGTCGCGGATTGCCTTGAACTCGCTGCCGGCTTTCCATTCGGGCCAGCGCGCCGAGCGCGCGAGCTCGTCGCCGAGCTGGTAGAAAAGATCGATGTCCTGCACGGCGCCATCGAGGTTCCAGCTTTCGTCCCACGCGTCGCACGCCTGATGATAGCATTTGCCCGTATAGGCATCGACCCACGCCTGCCCGGCGGGCTTGCCGCCCTCGACGAGGTCGGAGGCGCCCGCGATGCCCATCATAAGGAGGACGGGGACGCCGCGCTTGGCGAGGCTGAAATGGTCGGCGCGGTAGAAGAGGCCGCGTTCGGGCAGGCTTTCGACGCTGACGGTGCGGCCCTGCGCCTTTGCAACGCGTGCGAGATCGTCTTCGAGACTGCCCTGCCCCTTGCCGACGAGGACGACGTCCTTGGCCTTACCGGCGGTCTGGAGGATGTCGAGGCCAAAGTTCGCGACGGTTTTTTCGGCGGGGAAGACCGGGGTTTGCGCATAGGCTTCCGATCCCAGCAGCCCGCGTTCCTCGGCGGTCCAGAAGGCGAAGGCGATCGTGCGGTCGGGCGCGGGCGCCGCCTTGAACAGCCGGGCGATCTCGAACAATCCGGCGACGCCGAGCGCGTCGTCATTGGCGCCGGCGCGGTAGATGCGGCCCTTTTCGTCGGGGGCACCCTCGCCATAGGCATCCCAGTGCGCGCCGTACATCACCACCTCGTCGGAGCGTTTGGCGCCCGAAATCCTGGCGAGGACATTCTGGCTCTGCACGACTTCCTGCGTCACCGGGAGCGCGGCGTTGAAGCCGGTGCCGAGGTCGACGGGTTTGAAATCCTTGCGGCGTGCGATTGTGCGCAGCTTTGCCAGATCCTGCCCGGCGTTCGCGAACAGGCGGGTCGCGGTTTCGCCCGAGATCCAGCCCTGCAGCGCGAGGCTGGTCACCTGTTCGGGCGGTTTGACGAGGCCGTAATTTTCGCCGCCGGGGCTTTTGACGACGTTCCAGCCATAGCCGACGCCGTCGGTGTCATGGACGATCAGCGCGCCGATCGCGCCGCGGCGCGACGCTTCCTCGAACTTGTAGGTCCAGCGGCCATAATAGGTCATGGTGCGGCCGCCGAACTTGCCGAACGCGTCCTCGCCCTTCGCCGCGACGAAATCGGGATCGTTGATCAGGAAGACCGCGACCTTGCCCTTCAGGTCCTGCCCCTTGAAATCGTCCCAGCCGCGTTCGGGGGCGGTGACGCCATAGCCGACGAAGACCATCGGGGCGTTCGCGATCACCGCCTGGTCCTTCGGCTGGAGCGTCGAGAGATAGATGTCGGTGCCGAAATTGAGCGGGGTGGCGCTACCCTTGCGGTCGAAGGCGAGCGTCGTCGGCGTGCCGACGCGCGTGTGGAGCAAAGGCACGGGCTGCGTCCAGCCGCCGTCGGGCCCCGCGGGTTCGAGCCCCAGCGCCTGAAGCCGGCCGATCAGATAGCCGATCGTGCGTTCCTCGCCGATCGTACCCGGCGCGCGGCCCTGGAACTGGTCGGACGCGAGCGTGCGGACTGTCTGGGCGAGGTTCGCGGCGTCGATGCCCGATTGCGCCGCGGCGGGCGCGGCGGTGGTGCCCGATTGCGCCGCAGCGGGCGCGGCGGCGGTGGCAGCGAACAGGAGGGCGGCGGCGATAGTGCGGGACATGGGGGACTTTCCGTGGATCAGCGGTCGAGACAGCGTTTGAGATAGGCGCGTGCGCCGGCAAAGTCGCGCATTTCCATCGTCATCGGCGCGGCCTTTTCGATCGAGAGGGTAAGCGTGAAGTCGGCGGGGAGTTTGTCGAGATTTTCGACATGGCCAAGACCCACATCGTGCCACATGCGCCCCTCATCGATCGGATAGCTCGTAACCTCGACCTCGCCATCGCCGATGCCGGTGATTGCGAGCCTGGCCTTGCGCGGTTCGAGCGCGCGCGTTTCGCCCTTTTCGAGCGGCTTGGGATCGCCGCGGCGCGCGCGGTCCGAAATCGCGAGCTTCATATTGCTCGTGTCGCTGCCGACCGAGAGCATCCAGCTGCGCTCGGCATCGGCGGGATCGGTCCAGGTGACGGCGCATTGCATCTCGCCGCTCCACGGCGGATCTGCGCCGTCGGCGGGCTGGGCGGCGAGCATCAGGAGCGGCATCAGCGCGGTGGGGAGAAGGGGCATGGCCTTGTTTCCCGTTTCGGGTTTGGAAACCGGACCTTAGCACGGCGGAGCGCGTTGTGAACCGCAGGGCGGTGACGATTGCGGCCGCGTGCGTTAGGGGCGGGGGGTGATGTCTGTTCTTCGCGCTTCGTTTCTTCGGCGGTCCGTTGTCGCGGCAAGCGCCCTTGCGCTCGCTGCCTGCGGGCCGAAGCCGCCGCTGCGCGTGATGGCGTGCGATGCGGCGCCCGCCGCGCCGGTGACGCTGGCCGCCGACGGGCAAACGGCCAGCGCGACGCTGTCGGTGCTGACCTATAATCTGGAGGGGCTGGGCTGGCCGGCGCGCAAGGGGCGAGCGGCCGAGCTGCGGCAGATCGGCGCGCGGCTGGCGGCGATGCGCGAAGCGGGCACGGCGCCCGACGTCGTGCTGTTCCAGGAAATGTTCAGCGGCGCCGCGAAACGCGCGGTCGCGGCGAGCGGTTATCCGGCGATCGCGCCGGGGCCGCGCCGCCTGACGAAGCCCTGGATTGCCGACCATGCGAAGATGGCGGGCAAAGCCAAGCCGCTGAAGGGCGAGCTCGGGATCAAGCTGCTCGGCGGCGGGCTGGCGATCGCGTCGCGCTATCCGATCGTCGATACGGCGCTCGATGCCTATGGCCGCCGCGCCTGTGCGGGGCTCGATTGCCTGTCGAACAAGGGGGTGATGCTGGCGCGCATCGCGATGCCCGGGGTGCCCGCACCGATCGACATCTATAACACCCATATGAATTCGCGCGGCGCGTCGGGGGTGTCCGCGGCGCGCGACGGCGAGGCGCATGCGCGGCAGGCGATCGCGGCATCGGAGTTTATCGGGCGGACGCAGGATCTGGCGGTGCCGCTGATCTTTGGCGGCGATTTCAACATGCGCCATTCGGAGGACCGCTGGGCGGGATTTTCCGAATATCACCCGCTGACCTTGGTCCATGAGATATGCATCGATCCGGCGTCGGGGTGCGAGGTGAAGATGTCGTGGGACGGCGACGCGCCGTGGATGGACACGCAGGACCTGCAATTTTTCGCCGACGGCGAGCAGGTGACGATGCGGCCGATCCGCGTCGAGGCGCTGTTCGACGGCGGCGCGAGCGGCCCGCAATTGTCGGATCATGACGGGTTCCTCGTGACCTATGAACTGCGCTGGCCGGCGGCGATGGCGGCGCACCCCGCCTGCTGATTTGAGCGCAAGAAACGGGGCGCGGTCATGCGCGCGGGCTGGCAGGGCTGTGCCATGACCGCAATGGACATAACGATCGATACGCGCCTTGCCGCGCTGGACTGGGATGCGGCGCTGGCGGCGCTCGACCGCGACGGGTGGGCGGTGGTGCCCGCGCTGCTCGGCGGCGGCGAATGCGATGCGCTGGCCGCGCTCTATGCCGAAGAGGCGGGGTTTCGCAGCCATGTCCATATGGCGCGGCACGGGTTCGGGCGCGGCGAATATCGCTATTTCGCCTATCCGCTGCCGCCACTGGTCGCCGGGCTGCGCGCCGCGCTCTATCCGCGGCTCGTCGCGGTCGCGAACCGCTGGCACGAAAGGATGGGAATGGCGGTGCGTTTTCCGGCGGAGCATGCCGAATTCCTCGCGCGTTGCCACGGCGCGGGGCAGCGGCGGCCGACGCCGCTGCTGCTGCAATATGGTCCGGGCGACTATAATTGCCTGCACCAGGACTTGTATGGCGAGCATGTCTTTCCGGTGCAGGCGGCGGTGCTGCTGTCGGCGCCGGGGGGCGATTTTACGGGCGGGGAATTTGTGCTGACCGAGCAGCGGCCGCGTATGCAATCAAGAGCCGCCGTCGTGCCGCTGGCGAAGGGCGATGCGGTGCTGTTCGCGGTGAATGCCCGGCCGGTACGCGGCAGCCGCGGCGATTACCGGGTGGCGATGCGGCACGGGGTCAGCGAGCTGCGGTCGGGACGGCGCCACACTTTGGGGGTGATCTTCCACGACGCGGCGTGAACCCGTCGGGACGGTCCAACCGGGCGGCGCATCGCTGCGCCGCCCGGTCGACGAGAAACTTCAGGCGAGGTTGAGTTCGATGTCGATATTGCCTTCGACCGCCTTCGAATAGGGGCAGACCTTGTGGGCAAGGTCGACGAGTTCGCGCGCCGTGTCGCGGTCGACGCCGGGAACCGAAATGTCGAGGCGCGCGCGCAGGACAAAGCCGTCGGCGCCGCGGTTCAGGAGGTCGATCGTCGTGTCGGCTTCGGGGCTGGCGGGCAGCGTTACCTTCTTCTGCGACGCGGCGAGTTCGAGCGCGCCGATGAAGCAGGCCGACCAGGCGGCGGCGAAGAGATTTTCGGCCGCGGGGTGCGGCTGGGGCAGCGCGATGTCGAGCACGCCGTTGGTGCTGCGGGCGTAGCCGTCCTTGCCGCCTTTGACGTGGGTGGTGCCGGAGAAGAGAATTTTGTCAGCCATGTTCGGGGTCCTTTCGGAGGGTTGTGATCGCATCCGTTTTTATCGGATGCGATGTAATTAGGTGAGTCGCATGGCAAGGTCAAGCGTGCACGATTAAATCGTGTGCGATATAATTATAAGATATTGATATCGGGCGGGTAAAATTTGTGATTGGCCGACATCTCTGAAGGCGCTGAACAGAGATCGCGTGGGTTGGAAACCAACTCCCACTTCACATTATTGCCGGTTAACGGCGAAAATCTCTGGGGCTCCAGCGTTACGACAAGCCACATCGAGGCAGGGTGCGTCGAACCAGATTTCGCCATTGCCGATCATCGCGCCGTCATAGCGACGGAACAGCATATCTGCTCGCTGAGCCAATATGGCGCGCCGGATCGGCTCCGAAAATATATGGTCGAAGTCACGCAAGATCGATCGTCGACTTCTGTATATTTTGACCTGTTTCGCGGATGGTCCGTTTACGCGCAACGGCAGTCGGACCATGTCCGCGATGGCTTGTCGATCATCGGCTTGCATCGCGCTCTGCAGTTTAACGAGAAACCGGATGTCGCCCAACGATTTTGTCTCGTCCTTGGCGAAACTTGTCATCGGCAAGAGCGCCATGAAAATGAGGCAAATTGGGGTGAATAGCCGGAGCATCCGCTTAGGCTAAACCGAAAACGACCAGGTATCTAGCGTTGAAGAGGCCGACACTCGTCGTATCGGCTTCTTCAACGCCAACCGCCGGGCGCGCTATTCCGCCGACGCGCCCGCGGCCGGGCGCTTCCAGCCCTTCTTGTACTTTTCGAACCATGCGAGGATCGCCGACGCCTTGGCCGCCGATTGCGAGGGGCGCGCGGCGATGCTGCCGTGGCTGGCGCCGGGGACCTTGATCAGCGCGGTGGGGACGCCGCGCAGGCGGAGCGCGGTGTAATATTGTTCGGATTCGCTGACCGGGGTGCGATAATCCTCCGCGCCGACGATGACGAGCGTCGGGGTTTCGACATTGCCGACGAGCGAGAGGGGGGAGCGCGACCAGAAGAGTTCGGGCTTTTCCCATGGCTGGGCGCCGAGCCAGTAGCGGCCGAAGAAGGCGGGGCCGTCGGCGGTCAGCGCCTGCGTCGTCCAGTTGATCACCGGCTTTTGCGTCACCGCGGCCTTGAAGCGGTTGGTCTTCCCCACGATCCAGCTGGTGAGCACGCCGCCGCCCGAGCCGCCGGTGACGAACAGCGCGTCGGGATCGGCGACGCCGAGCTCGA
This sequence comes from Sphingopyxis sp., assembly GCF_035944815.1. Taxonomy (GTDB): domain Bacteria; phylum Pseudomonadota; class Alphaproteobacteria; order Sphingomonadales; family Sphingomonadaceae; genus Sphingopyxis. The sequence continues at coordinate 497,384 of NZ_DASZAU010000002.1, read as the reverse complement.
TCGCGCGGTCGACGATGCTGATGAGGTCGAAATAGTCGTTGCCCGGATAGGCCTTGTCGATCTCGTTCGCGAAGGCCTCGCCATAGCTGGTCGATCCGCGCGGGTTGGACGACAACACCGCATAGCCGCCCGCGGCATAAAGCTGGTTGTCGGTCGAGAAATGCGGGCCATAGGCGGTGAAGGGACCGCCGTGGATTTCGAGGATCAGCGGCACGCGCTGGCCCTCGACATAACCGGGCGGGAGCGTCAGCCAGCCCTCGATCGCCTTGCCGTCGTGGCTGGACGCGACCGTGATCTTGCGCACCTCGCCGAGCGATTTCACTTCGCGCAGGCTCCGGTTGAGGTCGGTGAGGATGCGCGCCGCCCCGCCGCGGGCGAGCTGGACTTCGGCGGGGCGGGTGCCGGTGCCGCCGGTGAAGGCGACCGCGCCGCCGTCGGACACGGTGAAGCTGCCGCCGGTATAGGGGCGGTCCATCCCGCCGCCCGAAATCCCCTTGGCGACGTCGCGAACCGACCCGTCGAGGCCGATGCGCGCGATCTTCGTTTCGCCATGATCGTCATATTGCGCGTAGAGCGCGCGGCCGCCTTCGCCCCACTGGATCGCGTCGACGCTGTAATCCCAATTTTCGGTGATGTTGCGGCGACCCGATCCGTCGCGGTTCATCACATAGAGATTGGTGTTTTCATAAGCGCGGCCGGCATCGTCGAAGCCGAGATACGCGATCTTGCCGCCGTCGGGCGAGACGAGCGGATTGGCGTCGGGGCCGTTGCGGTCGGTGAGCGCGGTGATCCCGCCGCTCGCGACGTCGAGCGCATGGATTTCGCTTTCGACGGGGTCGCTTTCCCAGTCGGGCTTGCGGTTCGCGCTGAAATAGAGGGTGCGGCCGTCGCGCGACCAGCTCAGCGGGCCACCGTCGTGATAGGGGCCGAAGGTCAGCTGGCGCGGCGAGCCGCCGGTCGCGGGGACGAGAAAGATTTTCTCGAACCCCGGTTCGACATAGCCCTGTCCGTCGGCGCGGTAGGTGAGCAGGTCACGGACCTCGAGCGGTTCGGCCCAGTTCGCGCCCTCGGGCTTGTTCGCGGGGGCGCTGCCGAATTTGGGTCCCGCGTCCTTGACGAGCATCGAATAGGCGATCGAACGGCCGTCGGGCGACCAGGCGAGGCTCGACGGGCTGGTCGGGAGGCCGGTGAGGCGGACGGCCTCGCCGCCGGTCATCCAGCGCACCCAGAGCTGCGCGCTGCCGCCCTCGGTCGAGACATAGGCAAGGCGCTTGCCGTCGGGCGACCAGCGCGGCGAGAAGGCGCCGCCGGCGCGGCCCGCGACCGGGGTTTCTTCGCCCGTCGCCGTGTCGATCAGCCAGATCGAGCTGACCGCGCGGTCGGTCATGATGTCGTTCGACCGGCGGACATAGGCGATATGGCGACCGTCGGGGCTGATCTGCGGATCGGCGGCGATCGAGAGGTCGAACAGGTCGGCGCCGGTGAGGCGGCGTTCGGGGCCCTTGCGCGCGCTGCCGGCGGCGGAGGCGGACATCGGCGCCGGGGTCGCCGCTTCGGCGGCGGGGGTGGCGGTTTCCCGTTCTTCCTGCGCGAGGCCGAGTTGCGGGATGAGCGCGAGAAGGCTCGCGCCGAGAAGTGCCAGTTTGCGCATGAAATGCAGCCCCTTGTCAGAATGTGTTGGCCTGCCCCGATCCCACCGTCGGCCAGCCGCGCGCAACAGGTCGCAAACTATCGCGCCTTCTTCAAGGCGAAATCCGATAGCTCGCTAACTGTCGCGGCCGTAGACGTCGTCGCGGAAGGCGATGCCGCGGTCGGTCGCGATCGCGGTGATATAGGTGAGGTAGACGGGCACCTCGACGGGCAGCGCGACCGCCTGTTCGGGCGCCTTCGATTTGGTGCGGATCGAACGGTGGAGCAGCCACTGGCCGAGCGCGGCCGCATTTTCGAGGCGGATGCAGCCGTTCGAGAAATGGCGGTCGGCCTTTTTGAGCAGGTCGCGTTCGGGGGTGTCGTGGAGGTAGATGCCCTCGTCGTTGGGGAAGAGGAATTTGACGCGGCCCATCGAATTGGCGCCGCCGGGCAGTTCGCGCAGGCGCAGGACCTGATCGCCCGCGGCGACCGCGGGCCAGTCGATTTCGGACGGGGCGAGCTTGCGCGGATTGGGGCCCCAGTCGGACAAGGCCTCCATCCGCAGCGAGGCGAGGCTGCGCCCGGCGAGGACCTTGGGCGCGACGCTTTTCTGCGCGAGATAGTCGGGGACGTTCCAATAGGGGTTGAGGATCGCCCATTGCAGCTTGCCCGCGAGCATCGGCGTCTGCGTTTCGGGGGCGCCGACGACGACCTTCATCGTGCCCGCGCGCTTGCCCGCGTCATAATACCAGAGCTGGCCCGACGAGGCGTCGACGACGACATGATGCACATAGGGACCCGGCAGGATGCGCGCGCGATCGAGGTTGAGGCGGAGGCGCGCCATTGCGTCCTTCGATACGCCCCCGGCCTGCGCGCGGCCCATGAGGGTGCGGAGGCGGACATAATGTTCGCTCATCCAGCCCATATTCCTGATGTAACCGCCGAAATCCCTGGGGAAGGCGGCGGCGCGCAGCACGGTTTCGGCGTCGGCCTTTTTCGGGCGCAGCGACTTGTCGGCATAGTCCATCCTGGCCCTGCCCGGGCTGCGCATGTCGCGGACATAGCGCGCGAAGGCGGCCGAGAGCGCGACATCGGCGCGCGCGAGCGCCTGCGGATCGCCGCCGCGCGCGCGGGCGATCAGCGCTTCGAGCTTTTCGAGATCATAGGATGAGGATTTGAGGTCGTCGCGCGATGCGGTCGACAGATGGCCGAGCAGCACCGCCGCCTCGGGCCCGAGCTTGCCCGCGCGGACCCACAGCGGTTTGTAACCGCGCGAAGCATAGAAGCGTTTGACGTCGCCGCCCGCTTCTTCGCGGATCGCGCCGACGAGCGTGGGGCTCGCGCCTTGCACAGCGGGAGCGGCGAAGGCGGGCGCGGCGAGCGGCGCACCGAGCGCCAGCAATGCGAGGAAAAGGGGAGCGCAGCGACGCCGCGCCCCCCGAAGATGCGTGTTCAGCCGCGTTCTCCCAGCCGCGACGGGGCGGGCGGCGGCGGGGGCGGCGGGGGCGTGTAATTCGGATGATAGATGCCGTCGGCGGTGTAATAGCCGTCGATGATGCCGTCGCCGTCGCGGTCGGCGGCGATGCTACCCGGAACCGCGCCCGGCGGCGGCGGCGGTGCCGCGGCGACTTCTTCCTGCTGCGAACAGGCGGACAGTGCGAGCGCGCCCAGCGCGCCGAGCAATAGGGGTTGGAAACGCATAGACCACTCCTTTTTTATGCGCATGGAAATCGCTTCCCATGCGCGAGTGCCCAACCCCGGAATTTGAGCCATGCGCACGATTAATGGCGCGTCATCCATCCCGCGATCAGGAGTGGTTTTTGAACGATGATCTGCGCGATAAGTTCCATGCGCCGATACGGGGCGAGAGGGATGCTTTGGGGTGGATTGCCGAAGTTAGGCACGATACGCATGAGATATGAACGTGATCGCTGCGATTGATCGGATCTTTGAAAGCTTAGGCGCTCTTTTGCGACCAGTTGCCGGTCGACGACGAGTTGGCCAATTGCCCGAACGCATCGTCGAGAGATTCAAGTCGGTTGGCCAGTACTGCCATCCTGACGTTGTGACGGCCTACGGAGCAGCTGACGGAACCGATAACGAAAGCGACGACACCATCGGCGATATATCCTTGTTTCCCGGATACTATTGGCTGCCACTGGATGAGGCTTTTGAAACCTACACCGCGATCAACAAAAGCCCTCAGTGGCGCGAAGACTGGTTCCCAATCTTCGCAAGCGGTGGCGGGGACTTCTATGCCGTCGTATGTTCAGACCGTGAGGGAGCTTTTGGGTCTGTCGTGGGCTTCATTCTCGGCGAAGCTGAGCAAATGATTGAGTTTCCTACACTTTCGGCAATGCTGGAAACGGTAGCGCGATCTTTTGAACAGGGCGCATTCCACATCGAAGCAGGGCATCTGCAACCAGATTATTCAGCTTTTCGGATCATAGCAGAAAAAGTGAGTCCTGGCTTCAAACCCTTCATCGCGATGCCATAAAGCTAGGGTCCGCAAACGGTCGTTGGCAGACATTCGCGCAGGATCGTTGACGAACGACCGAAACGGGGTGGTGTGCGGGCGTTTGCGGCTCCTATGTGAACCCCGGCGAAAGCCGGGGCCCAATTGCGCCGTGGGGAGATGGGCCCCTGCTTTCGCCGGGGTGCACATCTCTATCGGCTGCTTCCCTCTCTCTCTGTCATCCCGGGTCAAGTCCAGGATGACGGGCCTGAGAATCCTCCCTGCGGCGTAGCCGTGGGGAGGGGGACCGCCGCGAAGCGGTGGTGGAGGGGCGGCGACGTTGTGCCATTAGCCCCTCCGTCAGCGCTTCGCGCTGCCACCTCCCCATGCCTGCGGCACAGGGAGGATATTATGACCGCAACCGGCTCCATTGCCGCCCTTCGTCGAGAAATCCGGCGACGAAGCGCGAAGCCTGCTCGGCTGGCGATCGTTGCGCGCGTCGTCATATTCCGCCACCCTGCCTCGATAAGCCAATGATCCGGCGGACAGGGATTTTGAAGGAAGGCATCAAATATGGATTTTTCGCGGTTGCAGGCTTCGAGCAAGATCGGCGACGACTGGGTCTATCCGCAGCCGCCGTGCCTGAATTTTGGCTGGCTCGAGGTCGACCGCGACCCGGCGCACCGCATCTATTGGGAAGAATATGGCAATCCCGACGGCGAGCCGGTGATGTTCCTGCACGGCGGTCCCGGCGGTGCGTGCGCGCCGGCGATGGCGCGATTCTTCGATCCCAAGCGCTATCGCGTCATCCTGTTCGACCAGCGCGGTTGCGGCAAGAGCGAGCCCAATGTCGCGTCGGCCGGGCCGGCGGTGGCGTTAGCCAAAAACACCACCGACGACCTGATCGGCGATATCGAGAAATTGCGCGAGAAGCTGGAGATCGCCGGGCCGATGCATGTGTTCGGCGGCAGCTGGGGCAGCACGCTCGCGATGGCCTATGGCATCGCGCATCCCGATCATACCGCGAGCCTGATCCTGCGCGGCATCTTCCTCGGCGCGGCGGAGGATTTGCTCTATCTGTATCAGGGCAATGCCGCGACGTGGGACGCCGACCCCTATGGGCTGACCGAGCCCGGCGCCTATATGAAATATCCCGCCGAATGGGCGGCGCTGCTGTCGGTGCTGAGCGTCGACGAGCGCCGCGACGTGATGACATCATACAAGGCGATTTTCGATCATGTGCCCGCGACCGCAGCCGAGAAGGAGCGCCAGTTGCAGGCGGCGCTGACCTGGTCGCTGTGGGAGGGGGTGATTTCGAACATGATCCCCGAGACCGCCGATACGGGGAAGTTCGGCGAGGCCGATTTCGCGCTGTGTTTCGCGCAGATCGAGGCGCATTATTTCGCCAATGACCTGTTCCTGCCGGCGGGGCATTTCTTCGACCATATCGCGACGCTGGCGCGCATCCCGGTGCATATCGTCCATGGGCGGTTCGACGAGGTGTGCCCGCTGACGCAGGCGTCGCGGCTGGTCGCGGCGCTGACCGACGCGGGCGGCGCGCCGCGGACCTATGTCGTGACCAACGCCGGGCACAGCGCGATGGAGCGCGAGAATGCGCTGGCGCTGACCGCGATCATGGACGGGCTGGCGCCGATCGGGGGCTGACGCGCGGCGTCAGACGGGAAGCCGGGTGCTGTATTTGGTTTGCGACAGCGCGAAATGCGACGACGCGGTCGCGACGCTGGGGTGGCCGAGGAGGACGCGCATCAGGAAGCGTTCGTAACCCGCGACGTCGGGCGCGACGATGCGCAGCAGATAGTCCCAGTCGCCCGACATCGAATAGCAGTCCATGATTTCGGGGCGGCCGAGAACGAACGCCTCGAACGCTTTGGTGCTGTCGGCAGCGTGGTTGCGCATCCGCACATTGCAGATGACGCTGACGCCGCAATCGACCTTTGCCGCGTCGAGCAGGCGGACCGCGGGGCCGAGAATGCCCGCGGCCTCGAGCGACCGGATGCGCCGCCAGCACGACGGCGCCGAGCTGCCGACGCGTTCGGCCAGTTCGGCGTTGCTGAGCGCGGCGTCGGCCTGAAGTTCGCGCAGGATGCGGCGGTCGATCTCGTCCATGGATGATATATTTCACATAATGGCGGATTTTGAAACATTGTATTCATATTTGGCTTAGCAATGGCGGATTTTGAAAAGATAATTCGCCGACGATGTGAAAAAACGTCGCCATGGCAAGCGACAGGCAACAGCGCCCCGAGGGGGCATCCGAAGACTGGACGATCGCACAGGGGTGGGAGGATTATAGCGCCGCCGACCATGCGATGTGGGACCGGCTGTTCGCGCGGCAGGCGAAGATGCTGCCGGGGCGCGCCGCGCCCGAGTTCCTGGCCGGGCTCGATATCCTGCGGCTTTCGAAGCCGGGAATTCCCAATTTCGACGAGCTCAACGAGCGGTTGATGAAGGCGACCGGCTGGCAGGTCGTCGCCGTCCCGGGGCTGGTGCCCGACGATGTGTTTTTCGACCATCTGGCGAACCGGCGGTTCGTTTCGGGCAATTTCATCCGCACCCCCGAGCAGCTCGACTATCTGCAGGAACCCGACATTTTTCACGATGTGTTCGGCCATGTGCCGTTGCTCGCGAACCCGGTGTTCGCCGATTATATGGAATCCTATGGCAAGGGCGGGCAGCGGTCGCTGGCCTATGGCGGGCTGGACAATCTGGCGCGGCTTTACTGGTACACGGTCGAGTTCGGGCTGATCGATACCGCCGACGGGCTGCGCATCTATGGCGCGGGGATCGTCTCTTCCTATGGCGAATCGCGCTTCGCGCTCGACGATCCGTCGCCGCATCGCATCGGTTTCGACCTCGAGCGGCTGATGCAGACCGAATATCGGATCGACGATTACCAGCAGAGCTATTTCGTCATCGACAGTTTCGAGCAATTGCTCGACCGGACGCTGCGCACCGATTTCGCGCCGCTCTACGCAAAGCTGGCCGGTGCGGCCGCCCATAGCACCGACAGCCTGCTGCCCGAAGACCGGATCTTCACGCGCGGCACGCAGGATTATGCGCGCAGCCGGGCGGTGGCGGCATGAGCGGCGTGGGCGGCGACGCCGTGCGCGCCGCGTCGCATTTCGCGGCGCTGACGCCCGAGGCGCCTGACGCGCTGCTTGCGCTGATCGGCCTGCATGCCGCCGACCCGCGCCCCGGCAAGATCGACGTCGGCGTCGGCGTCTATCGCGACGCGGCGGGGGCGACCCCGGTCTTTGCGGCGGTCAAGCAGGCCGAGCGCTGGCTCGCCGACACGCAGGCGAGCAAATCCTACCTCGGGCCCGAGGGCGATGCGCGCTTTGCCGCCTTGCTGGCCGAACTGCTGTTCGGGGCGGGCGCGGCGGACGGGCTGATCGGGCTCCAGACGCCCGGCGGGACGGGCGCGCTCCGGCTCGGCGCCGAATTGCTCGCCCGCGCGGCGCCGGGGCGCAGCATCTGGGTCGGCACGCCGACCTGGGCCAATCATGCGCCGCTGCTGACCGGCGCCGGGCTGGTCGTGCGAAGCCATCGCTTCTTCGACGCCGACCGGTCCGATCTCGATTTCGGCGCGATGATGGCCGATCTCGATGCGGCGGCGGCGGGCGATGTCGTGCTGCTCCACGGATGCTGCCACAATCCGACCGGCGTGTCGTTCGACCTCGCGCAATGGGAGGCGATCGCCGAACTGTGCGTCCGCCGCGGGCTGCTGCCCTTCGTCGACCTCGCCTATCACGGGCTGGGGCAGGGGCTCGATGCCGATGCGGCGGGGGTGCGGCGGCTGGTCGAGCGCGTGCCCGAGGCGGTGGTCGCCTATAGCTGCGACAAGAATTTCGGCCTCTACCGCGACCGCGTCGGCGCGATCTGGGTCAAGACGCAGGCGGGGCAGGTCGATGCGGTGCGATCGAACCTCTATGCGCTCGCGCGGGTCAACTGGTCGATGCCGCCCGACCATGGCGCGGCGGTGGTGCGCCACATCCTCGAAACCCCGGCGCTCCGGGCCGAATGGATCGCCGAGCTGGCGGCGATGGCGGCGCGGATCGGGATGCTGCGGCAGCGGCTGGCGGCGCGCGATCCGCGGCTCGAGCCGATCGGGCGGCAGCAGGGCATGTTCGCGCTGTTGCCGCTGGCGCCGGACGCCGTCGCGGCGCTGCGCCGCGACCATGGCATCTATATGGCGGGGAACGGCCGGATCAATATCGCGGGGCTGGGCGAGGCGAGCGTCGACCGTTTCGTCGCGGCGTGCGCGCCCCGTCTGAAGGGCCGGCGATGAGCACCGCATCCGGCCTTCCGGCGATCGACGCGACGCATGACGCGGCGCGGACCAGCTGGGTCGCGTCGGCGAATGGCCATGCCGACTTCCCGGTCCAGAACCTGCCGCTCGGCATTTTTGCGCCGCCCGGCGAAGCGCCGCGCGGCGGGATCGCGATCGGCGACTGCATCCTCGACCTGTCGGCGCCCGGGCTCGCCGGGCTGCTCGGCGGCGCCGCGCGGGCGGCGGCAGCGGCGGGTGCGGGCGATACGCTCAACGCCCTGCTGGCGCTCGGCAGCGGCGCGCGGCGCGCGCTGCGGCGCGACGTGTCGCGGCTGTTGTCGGACCCCGGCTGTGCGGCCGCCGTCGCGCCGATGCTGCACGAGGCGGCGCGCGCGACGATGCACCTGCCGGCGCGGGTCGGCGACTACACCGACTTTTACGTCGGCATCCATCACGCGACCAACGTCGGCCGGCTGTTCCGGCCCGACCAGCCGCTGCTCCCCAATTACAAGCATGTCCCGATCGGCTATCATGGCCGCGCGTCGTCGGTCGCGGTTTCGGGGACGCGGGTGGTGCGCCCGTCGGGCCAGCGCCGCGCACCCGACCGCGATGCACCGCTGTTCGGCCCGACCGAACGGCTCGACTATGAACTCGAGCTCGGCGTCTGGATCGGGCCGGGCAATGCGCTGGGCGAGCCGATCGCGATCGGGGATGCGGGCGAGCATATCGCGGGGCTGACGTTGCTCAACGACTGGTCGGCGCGCGACGTGCAGGCGTGGGAATATCAGCCGCTCGGCCCTTTCCTTGCGAAGAATTTCGTCACCACCGTGTCGCCGTGGATCGTCACCGCCGAAGCGCTGGCGCCCTTTCGCGTCGCGCAGCCGGCGCGGCCCGCGGGCGACCCGCAGCCGATGCCCTATCTGTGGGACGAGCGCGACCAGCAGGCGGGCGCGATCGCGGCGCGGCTGGAGGTCTCGATCGCGTCGCGCCGGATGCGCGAGCAGGGACTGGCACCGCACCGGCTGAGCCGCGGCATGGCGACGCATATGTACTGGACCATCGCGCAGATGGTCGCGCATCACAGCGTCGGCGGCTGCAACCTCAATCCCGGAGACCTGCTGGGCACCGGGACGATTTCGGGGCCCGGGCGCGGCGCGTTCGGCAGCCTGCTCGAAATCACCGCCGGCGGGCGCGATCCGCTGATCCTGCCCGGCGGCGAGGAGCGGCGTTTCATCGAGGATGGCGACGAGATTTCGATCGCCGGCACCCTCGAAGCGCCGGGGTTCGTGTCGATCGGTTTCGGGCCGTGCCGGGGGATCGTCGAGGCGCGGTGATACACCGCCGCGGCGTCAGAGGTGGCGCGTCTCGTCGGGGCGGTTCCGCCAATTGTCGTGGAGACCGTCGCAATAGGTGACGGGCGCGGCGACAAGGTCGGCGACCGGCAGGTCGTCGATCGCCGCGACGCGCACCGCGACGAAGGCGCCGCCGAGCTCCTCGAGGTAGCCGCTGCCGTGCGTCGGCGTGCCGCAGCGCCCGCAGAACTGGTGCGCGATCGCAAAGCCCTCGCCCTCGCGCGCATAGCCGGTCAGCGCCTCTTCGCCCGCAAGCAGCTCGAAATCCACCGGTTTCAGCCCGCCGACATTCCAGTTGCGCTGTCTCCAGCAGAAGCGGCAATTGCACTTGCTGGTCCCCGCATCGATATCGATGGCGACCCGGAATTTCACCGCGCCGCAGTGGCAGCTGCCGTGATACCAGCGCTTCATCGTTCCGTCCCATCCTGTCCGAACCACGCCGATGCGCCGACAAGGCGCTGCGGGGCGGCCTTGCGAACCGCGGCTTCGAGCAGCGCGCGATTTTTATAGCTGCCGATCACCATCACCCGCTTGCCGGGATGCGCGCGGATCGCCGCGAGCGCGCGGCCGGTCATGAAATCGTCCCAGCGCGCCTGCGCCTGTACGAAGGCGGGGCCGACGAGCGCGAAGCGCGCCGATTGCACCCCGTCGGCGAGCGCGGCGGTCGTCGCGTCATGAACCTGTCCCGCGTCCCCCCAATAGGCGAGGAGGAAGGTGTCGACATCGGCGGCGAGGCGCGACAGCGCGGCGGCGCCGTCGGGGTCGCGTTGGCGCATCGCGTCGAAGGCGGCGCCCGCTTCGCCCGAAATCGCCTTGAACAGGTCGCCGTCGGGCTCCATCGCCACCGCCTCGACCTCCATCGCCGCGAGCAGCGGCCAGATCACCGCGGGATATTCGGGCCGCCCGGGGGTCGCTGTGCGCCCCGCGAGTTCGTCGGCGCGCACTTCGAGCACGAGCACGTCGGGCGCGAAGGCGCGGATCGCGGCGTCGAGATCGTCATAGCCGAACGCCGGCTCGCGCAGGTGGAGATCATGGAGCGCGCCGACGACGAGCACCGCGTCTTCGGCCGGTGCCGGGCGGGGCGCCGGGGGCGGCGCGGCGGATGCCGGTGGCGCGATAGCGACGAAGAGCGGCGCGGCGAGCAAGGCAAATAGAAGATGTGCGGGGCGCATGGCGATAACCCTTTCCTGTGGTTCGCGGCGCATGTCGGCCTGCGGCGGGGCGCAGGCGAGGCTTGATCGGCGAGCGGGACCGCCGCTTCGCCGAGCGGGTCAGAAGCCGAAATGGGCGGCGACATTCTCGCGGTAGCGGCGGCTGAGACGCAGCGCCTGACCGGTGCAAAGCAGCAGGCTGGCGTCGCCGCGGCCGAGGCGGCGCACCTCGCGCACCCGGTCGAGCCGCACGATCGCGCCGCGATGGATGCGCGCGAATTCGGCGCCCGGCAGCTCGGCCGCGAGCGCCGCGAGCGAGCGGTCGGTGAGCAGGCTGCGCCCGCCGGCATGGACCTCGGCATAGTCGCCCGCCGCCGCGATCCAGTCGATCTCGGCGAGCGCCACGCGGTGCGACCCGCCCGACACGCGAATCCACAGCCCGTCGTCGTTTGCGGAGGCGGGCGCAGGGGCGGGTGCGGCCGCCGGCCGGGCAGGCGCCCGCGCGCGCAGGCGGCGACGCAGGTGCGCGGCGGCGACCAGCGCGAGATAGGCAAAGGCGGCCTTGTCGAAATTGGCGAGCAGCACCGGCTCCATCATCGCCCAGGGCGTCGGTGCGCGCGACCCGTAGACGGGCCAGAAGACGAGCGCGAAGAGCGCGACATGCAGCGCCGTCGCGAGCGGATAGACGAGGACCCAGAGCATCGCCGCGATCCCGCGCGGCAGCCGCGCGGCGAGCAGCGCGTCGGCCGCCTTGAGCAGCAGGGGCGTCAGCAGCGCCCACACCGAAAAGATCGCCGCCGTATAGCCGAGCGTCGGCCACCAGTCCTGCGCGCGGCCATGATAAGCCGACAGCAGCTGTCCCTGCGCCGCGCTGGCGAGCGTGACGAACGCCCAGAGCAGCGCGCCGGCGCCGATGGCGAGCAGGCGGCGATCGGGCTGCGTCCCGATTTGCGCGATCCTTGCTCCCAGAGTGTCGGTCATGCGCCGCTTTTCCTGTCCGATCGACGGTGCCTCCCAACGGGGCAGCGCGCCGAAAATAGGCCTTTCGGGGGTGGCTGCTGCCGTCCCGTCGGGCTTTGCAGCCTTACAGGCGATCGCCGCGCGAGGGAAGCGCGGTGTCCGGCTGCGCAGATAAGAATTCACCATATAGGTTATTTATATTGACATCGTTACGCTGTTATGGCACAAGTATCACATCATGAAGAATTGCGATTCGGGCCGGCGCCCTTCCGATGCGGGAGGGTGTTCCGGCCCGAATGCTTTTGGAGGTGGCGATGGAGGAGATCATCAGGGCCGGTAACGAACGCTTGCTGATGAAGGCCAAGGCATCGGGGCGCGAGGTTCCGCAAGAACGGATCGACGATTTTCTCGCGCGGCTGGCCGAATGTTGCAACATGTCGCGCGCGGCGCGGGAGGCGGGCGTTTCGAAGAGCATGATCTATCGGCTGCGTACCCGCGACGCCGACTTTGCGGCGGCATGGGTCGACGCGATCGAAGTTGGATATCAGCGGCTGGAGCTAGGGCTGATCGAAGCGGCGCTTGCGCGCGTCGACAGGCGCGCGGCCGAAAGTGCCACGGACGCCGACGTCGCGCCGCCGATCATCGAATCGATGACGATGGAGCAGGCTATCCAGCTTTTGGGTCGCTATCGCGCGACGGTTCGCAGCGGCAAGGTGCAGAGCAACCGGCGCGGCGCGGCGCGCGTGCCGACCTCCGAAGAAACCGACGAGGCGATCCTGTCCCGACTGGCGATCCTGCGCCGCCAGCGCGGCTGGGACAAATTATAGCCGTGGCGCAGGCGATCCGCGACGTCGTCGGCGATATATTGGAGCAATTGGGCGAGCTGACGTCGGGGCAACTCCGGCTGTTGATGCGCCATTTGTCGAAAAAGCATCGCCGGGAACTGATCGAACGCTGGCAGGGCTGGGCGCAACCGGGACAGTGCGAGCCCCCGGGCAACTGGCGCATCTGGATGATCCGTGCCGGGCGCGGTTTCGGCAAGACGCGTGCGGGTGCCGAGTGGATCAGCGAATGGGCGCGCATGGTTCCGGGCGCCCGGATCGCGCTCGTCGCAGCGAACGAAGCCGACGGGCAGCGCGTGATGATCGAGGGGCCGAGCGGGCTGCTGGCGGTCGCGCGATCGGAAGAGAAGCCGCACTGGATCGGTGGGCGGCGCGAAGTGCATTTCGACAGCGGCGCGGTCGCAACGCTCTATTCGGCAGCCGCGGCCGAGAATCTGCGCGGGCCCGAGCACCATGTGGCGTGGTGCGACGAGCTGGCGAAATGGCCCAGGGGCGACGCAGCGTGGGACAATCTGATGATGGGGTTGCGGCAGGGTGATGCGCCGCGCGTGCTCGTCACCACAACGCCGCGTCCGACGACGCTGATACGGCGGATCATGGCGTTGCCGGGTTTCGAGGAAACGCGCGGCGGGACAAATGACAATGCCTATCTTCCTTCCAATTTCGTCGAGGCGATGGTGGCGAGTTATGGCGGCACCCGGCTGGGGCGGCAGGAGCTCGATGGCGAATTGCTCGAAGATGTCGAGGGCGCGCTGTGGACGCGGGGGCTGGTCGAGCGGTGCCGCGTTGCAGCGGACAGCATCGGCAAGCCGGTGCGCGTCGTGATCGGCGTCGATCCGCCGGCGACCAGCACGGGCGATGCGTGCGGGATCGTGGTGGCGGCGCTGCTGCGCGACGGACGGCTGGCGGTGGTCGAGGATGCGAGCGTCGAGAATCCACCGCCGCATATGTGGGCGCAGGCGGTGGCGAGCGCGGCGGCGCGCTGGGGCGCCGACCGCGTGGTCGCCGAGAGCAATATGGGCGGCGAGATGGTCGAGAACACGCTGCGGCAGGCCGAACTGACGCTGCCGGTGGTGCCGGTGCACGCGAGCGTCGGCAAGGCGCGGCGGGCGGAGCCGGTGGCGATCGCCTATGAGCGCGGCCGCGTGGTGCATGCGGGGGCGTTCGGTGCGCTGGAGGATCAGCTTTGCGGGTTGCAGGTGGGCGGCGGCTATGCGGGGCCGGGGCGGTCGCCCGATCGGGCGGATGCGTGCGTTTGGGCGCTGGCGGCATTGCTGGAGGGGTTGAAGAGGGGGCGGGCGCCGGGGGTAAGGCGGGTTTGATGTGCCCAACCTGGGCACAAATACACTTGACGTTAATAGGAACTGTCCTATTTGGACCATATCAACTTCTTCCCCGTCGGACACGCCGTAAGGCCTCCGGCGGGGTTATTCATTTTGGGCCTTTGCAAATCGCGATGTTCCTGACACGTTCCGTTGATGACAGAGCAATTGCCGTTGATTCGCGCCATCGCCTTCTTTGATGGCCAGAATCTGTTCCATTCGGCAAAGCAAGCGTTCGGGTACACTTGGCCCAACTTCAATCCCAAGGCATTGGCCGAGCGAGTTTGCGCTGATCACGGTTGGCAATTGCAGCAGACCCGTTTCTATACCGGCGTCCCCGACGCTGCCGATAAGCCCTTCTGGAATCATTTTTGGATAGCCAAAGCGGGTCAAATGGGCCGCGAAGGCGTATATGTTTTTACCAGACCGTTGCGTTATCGGAACAAGGTGGTGAGGCTGCCTGACGGGACCGAGCACTCATTCCTTGATGGCGATGAAAAGGGCATCGACGTGCGCATCTCCCTTGATGTGATCAGGCTCGCGCTAAAGCGTGAGTTCGATGTAGCAATACTATTCTGTCGCGATCAGGATCTCACAGAAGTCGCTGATGAAATTCGCCTGATTGCTAAAGAGCAGAATCGCTGGATAAAGGTTGCTTCGGCCTTTCCGCATAGCCCGGCATTCCGAGTCAGAGGGATCGACAAAACCGATTGGATCAAGCTGGATCGCCAGCTTTACGATCAATGTCTCGATAAGCGGGACTATCGCCCTAAACCTACTCCGTAATACAGGAGATCATCATGAACTGGTTTGGCCGCAAGGCCGCGCAGGTGGCTGCGCGGCCCGCTTTGTCGCGTGTCTATGGGAGCTGGTCGGCGCCCGCGCCGTTGAGCTGGGAGGCGCAGGTGCGCGAGGGCTATCTGTCCAATGCGATCGTGCAGCGGGCGGTGCGGCTGGTGGCCGAAGCGGCGGGATCGGCGCCGGTGGTGGCGAGCGATCCGGCGCTGGGGGCGCTGATCGCGGCGACGTCGGGCGGGCAGGGGCTGGTCGAGACGCTGGCGTCGCAGCTGCTGCTCCACGGCAATGGCTATGTGCAGATTTTGACCGATGGCGCGGGCGCGCCGGCGGAGCTGTTTGCCCTCAGGCCCGAGCGGGTGACGGTCGAGGCCGACGCGCGCGGGTGGCCGGTGGCGTATCGCTATAAAGCCGGCGGTAGTGCCGCGGTGCTGCCGGCCGAGGATGGCGCGGGGCGCGTCGCGGTGGTGCATGTGAAGGCGCTGCATCCGCTCGACGATCATTATGGTGCGGGGTGTCTGGGCGCCGCGGCGGGCGCGATCGCGGCGCATAATGCGGCGGCGAAGTGGAACGCAGCGCTGCTCGAGAATGCGGCGCGGCCTTCGGGGGCGCTGGTGCACGACCCGGGCGACAAGGGGATGCCGCTGTCGGCCGAGCAAGTGGACCGGCTGCGCGAGGAGCTGGCGGAGAGTTTTGCGGGCGGGGCGAATGCGGGGCGGCCGTTGCTGCTCGAAGGCGGATTGAAGTGGCAGGCGCTGTCGCTGTCGCCGGCGGAGATGGATTTCCTGGCTTTGAAGGATTCGAGCGCGCGCGAGATTGCCATGGCGTTCGGGGTGCCGCCGATGCTGCTGGGGCTGCCGGGGGACGCGACCTATGCCAATTATCGCGAGGCGAACCGCGCGCTGTGGCGGCTGACGGTGTTGCCTTTGTGCGCGAAGATTTTGGGGGCGGTGGCGCAGGGGCTGGCGGGGTGGTTCGAGGGCGCGGAGCTACGCGTCGATCTCGACCGGGTGCCGGCGCTGGCCGAGGACCGGATGGCGCTGTGGCGCGAGGTGTCGGCGGCGGACTGGCTGACCGCGGATGAGAAGAAGGCGCTGTTGGGGCTTATCTAACATCAACGTCACCCCGGGCTTGACCCGGGGTCCCGCTTTTCGGGCGTCGCTGAGCGGGACCCCGGATCAAGTCCGGGGTGACGAAAAGGAGTTACGCACATGGACGAAGAAGAAGCGCTGGCGCGGTTGATCGCGCTGGCGGGGACCGGCGTGGCCGGAGCGCCCGATGCGGCCTTGCTGCGCGCGGTGGTCGAGGAGGCGAGCGAGCTGGGGGCGCGGCGGGCGCTGGCGCGGCTCGGCCTCGCCGACGAGGCGGCGCGCGACGATGTGAGCGATTTGCGGCAACTGCTCGGTGCCTGGCGCGATGCCAAGAAGAGCGTGTGGGCGGCGGTGGTCGACTGGGCGGTGCGCTGCGTGCTCGCGCTGATCGTCGTCGGGCTGGCGGTGAAACTGGGGCTGCCGGGGCTGCTGAAGTGACGGTGCGCTTTGCGGGCTATGCGTCGGTGTTCGACCGCGTCGACCGCGGCGGCGACGTCGTGCGCAGCGGGGCCTTTGCGGCGAGCTTGGCCGAGCGGCGGGCGGTGCCGTTGCTGTGGCAGCATCGGCCGGGCGCGGTGGTCGGAGCGATCGAGACATTGGCGGAGGATGCGCGGGGCCTACGCGTCGTGGCGCGGGTGACGCACCCGGCGGCGGCGCGGCTGGTCGCCGCGGGCGGGCTGACGGGATTGAGCTTTGGCTATCGGGTGCGCGCGGCGCGCGGGGGCTATCCGCGCGAGCTGGTGGCGCTCGATCTCGCCGAAGTGAGTCTGGTGGCGGCGCCGATGCAGCCGGCGGCGCGGGTGATTCAGGTGGTGAAGGAGTGACGAATATGGACGATATCGAAGTGAAGGCGGACGCGCTCGACGGGGCGTTCGATGCGGTGCTCGCGGCCGAGGCGGTCGACGAGCTGAAGGCGTCGGTGGCGGCGCTGAAGGCGCAGGTGGACGCGCAAGCGGTAGCGGCTTCGCGGCTGCCGCTCGACGGGGCGAAGGCGGCCGACCCGGCGCGTGACGCCTTTGTCGAGCGATATCTGCGGCGCGGGATCGATGCCAATATGGGCGGTGGCGTCGAGATGAAGAGCCTGTCGGGGGCCAGCGGCGGCGACGGCGGCTTTGCCGTGCCGCGCGAGATCGACGGCAGCATCGCGGCGACGTTGAAGACGCTGTCGCCGATCCGCGGAATCGCGACGGTCGTGCAGACGGGGACGAGCGGATATCGCAAGCTCGTCGCGACGGGATCGATGGGTGCGGGCTGGGTCGGCGAGACCGCGGCGCGGCCCGAAACCGCGACGCGCAGCTTCGCCGAAATCGCGCCGCCCTCGGGCGAGCTTTACGCCAATCCGGCGGCGAGCCAGGCGATGCTCGACGATGCGATGTTCGACGTCGAGGACTGGCTGGCCGAACAGCTCGGCCGCGAGTTCGCGGTGGCGGAGGGCAGCGCGTTCGTGAACGGCAACGGCACGAACCGGCCGAAGGGCTTCCTGACCTATACGGCGACGAACGAGGTCGACAGCGTGCGCGCGTTCGGGGCGCTGCAATATCTCGCGACGGGGACCGCGGGCGCTTTCCCGGCCTCGAACCCGCAGGACAAGCTCGTCGAGCTCGTCCATTCGCTGAAGGCGCCGTACCGGCAGGGCGCGTGCTGGGTGATGAACAGCGATACGCTGAGCCGTATTCGCAAGTTCAAGACCACCGACGGCGCGTTCGTGTGGCAGCCGGGGATGGTCGAGGGGCAGGCCGCGACCTTGCTCGGCTATCCGGTGGTCGAGGCCGAGGACATGCCCGACGTCGGCGCGAACAGCCTGTCGATCGCCTTCGGCAACTTCCGCGCCGGCTACCTCGTCGCCGACCGCGGCGAGACGCGCATCCTGCGCGATCCGTTCAGCAACAAGCCCTTCGTGCATTTTTATGCAACCAAAAGGGTGGGCGGTGCGATCATCGATTCACAGGCCATCAAGCTGATGAAATTCGCCGCCAGCTGATCGCGGCTGGTGCGCGATGCGGCGCCCGGTCCTGACCTCCCTCCCCCCTTTCGGGAGCGGGCCGGGCGCCAATTTTTTCCGATATACAAGAGAAGGATGGTCCTGCCATGCCGACCCCTTTCTTCGCCGACCTGGTGCGTGAGCTGTGCCAGGAGGGCGGGACCGGACCGCTGACGCCCACGGGCGCGGTGCCGGGCCATCGCCGTTTCGCCGACTGCGTGCCCGCCGAAACGCCCTTTCATTATGCCATCGCGGGGATCGCGCAGCCGGGGCAGTGGGAGGTCGGGATCGGCCGTCTCGACGCCAGCGGCCGCCTGCTCCGCGAGACGATATCGGCCTCTTCGAACGGCGGCGCCGCGGTCGATTTCGCGGTGGGGATGAAGACCATCGCGTTGACCGTCGGCGCCGCCTGGTTCGCCGACAATGCCGCGGCGATCGAAGCGCGCCAGCCGCTGTCGACGGGGCATGAGGCGGTCGCGGCGGGCGCGGCGGGCGACCTGTTGACCGTGCGGCGCGGCGGCGGCTGGGTGAATGTGCCGCTGTCGGCGCTGGCGTTCCGCGATGCGGGCGGGCGATACGATCTGGGCGGCGTGCTGGGCGCGCCGGGCGGAAGCGCAGCGGCGCCGTCGTTCGGCTTTACCGGCGATCCCGACACCGGGCTGTTCCGCGCGGCGAGTGACGTGGTCGCGGTTGCGACGGGGGGAAGCGAGCGGATGCGGATCGGCGCGACGGGGCTGGTCGGGATCGGCACCGCCGCGCCGGCGCATGCGCTGGACGTGCAGGGCGCGAGCGGCAGCGCGCTGGCGCGCATCAAGCTGGCCGGCAGCAGCTATTCGGGGATCGTGATCGCGGGCGATGCGAACGGCGGCTGGATCGGCAACGCCGCGCATTCGACCGGCGAGGGGCTCTATTGCCATAACGCCGCCAATACGCTGCGTTTCTATGCGAACAGTGCCGAGCGGCTGCGCATCGAAAGCGCCGGCGCGGTTCGCCCCGCGGCCGATAACAGCCAAACGTCGGGCACGGCGGCCAGTCGCTGGTCGGTCGTCTATGCGGGCACGGGGACGATCAACACATCGGACGCGCGCGAGAAAAGCTGGCGCGGCGCCGCGACCGCCGCCGAGCTGGACGCGGCGCGATGTATTGCCGCCGAGCTGGGCTTTTTCCAGTGGAACGACGCGATCGCGCTGAAAGGCGCAGCGGGCGCGCGCTATCATTTCGGCGTCCGCGCGCAGCGCGTGTGGGCGATCATGGCGGAGGCGGGGCTGATCGATCCGCCGGGCCCCGATGGCCGGCCCGGCGCAACCCCCTATGCCTTCTTGTGCTGGGACGAATGGGGCGCGGGCGAGGACCGGTTCGGGATTCGCCCCGACCAGATCGCGCTGTTCCTGATCGCGGCGCAGGAGCAGCGGCTGGCGGCGCTGGAGGGCGCCGCATGACCCCGGGATCGGCGCTGGCATCGCGGGCGATCGGCGATGCCGCACGGCGCGACCTTGCGAGCGAATGGGGCGGACCCGAGCCGGGCGCCGAGCGCAGCCGGCAACAGGGCGTCGCGGTCGTGCGCGAAGCCGGCCGGCGCGTGACCGTCCGCAAACCCTGAAAAGAGAGCGAGAAAGGAGCGGCCATGGCGATGATGGTGAAGGACCCCGGCGCGCGGATCGATTTCGAGTTCGACTGGCACACCGCCTATCCCGACGGGCAGGCGGTGGTTGCGAGCCACTGGACGGTCGTGCCCGACGAGGATGGCGGCATCGTCGTTTCCGCATCGGCGCACGACCTGTTGCAGGCGGCGGCGACGCTCGCCGGCGGGGTCGCGGGGCATGTCTATCGGATCACCAACCGGGTGACGATGAGCGACGGACAGATCGACGAACGATCGGTGACGATGCGCGTGGAGGAACGATGATGGCGGCGAGCCTGTTGCCCGGCGAGGTGCCGGTGAGCCTGAACGAAGCGCGCGGCTGGCTGCGGCTGGGGCCGAGCCTGGACGATGCGGTGGTCGCGCAGTTGCTGCGCGCCGCGACGAGCATCTGCGAAGCCTATATCGGCCAATGGCTGATCGTGCGGACGGCGGACGAGGTCCTGTCGCTGCGCGGCGGTGCGGCGCGGCCGACCGCGCGCCCGGTGATCGCGGTCGAGGCCGTGACGCTGCTGGCGGCAGACGATGCCCAGACGGCGCTGGGCGCGGCCGATTACCGGCTGGTGCGCGAGCCGGGCGGGGCGGTGCGGCTGGTCATCGCGGCGCCGGGCGACGCCGACCGGGTAAGCATCACCTATCGCGCCGGGCTGGCGGATGGCGTCAATGCCGTCCCCGAGGCGATCCGGCAGGGCATCGTCCGCATGACGCAGCATCTGCACGATGCGCGCGACGGCGCGGCGGCGACGCCGCCCGCGGTGATCGCGGCGCTGTGGCAACCCTGGCGGATGCTCAGCCTGGGCGGCGTGCGATGAGCGGTGCCGAACAGGCGGTGCGGGCGAAGGCGCTGGCGCTGCTGGCGAGCGATGCCGAGCTGGCGGGGCTGGTTCATGGCATATTCGACGGTACGCCGGCGCGGGCGAGTGCACCCTATGTGAGCGTCGGCGCAGCCGAGGGACGCGATTGGGGCACCAAGGACCGGGCGGGGCGCGAAGTCGCCCTGACGCTGACATTGGTCGGGGTCGGCAGCGGCAGCGACGACCGGGCGGCGGGGCGCATCGAAGCGGTTGTCACCGGCCTGCGCGGCGCTGCCGGCGAATGGACGGTGGTGGGCGCGCGGACGGTGCGGACGCGGTTCGGCTTTGCCCGCGACGGCGGGTGGCGGCACGAGCTGGTGGTGCGGTGCCGGTGTTTGGAGGGTGAGGGCGGGTAGTGCTGGTTTCGACCGATTGCTGCCGCCTCTATCCTCGTCATCCCGGCGAAGGCCGGGATCTCGCCGGCGCGTCATTTCGAGAGGGTGAGATCCCGGCCTTCGCCGGGATGACGGATATTAGGAGTGGCAGCTCACCACCCCGTTTTCGCCGTTCCGTGCAGTTCGCGATGCGATGGCAGCAAACGACCGGAAGCGGCCCAATCCTGCATCGCCACCCTCGAACGAGACATGTGGCTCGTTCGACCTGATCCGGGGTCCCCCATTAGATCGAAGGCAATCAGCGCGTCAAAAAGCGGGATTCCGGATCAAGTCCGGGATGACGAAGGAGAAGGAGGCAACGGCGCGTGCCCAGCGCCGCGTCATTCGCCGGGAAGCGAGTTGTTCGCTTTGTAATCCTTGAATTTTTCGGTGAAGTTGGCGTGGTAATCCTCGACCTGCATGTCGGCGTCTTCGGTCGCGACCTTTTCGGAATCGCCGCCCGAGCGGCCGAGGGCGATCACCGCCTTGCGAAAGGCGTCGCGTTCGGTCGAGCACTCCGCCTTGAGCGCCAGTTCATATTCGGCCTCTTCCATCTTGGCTTCGAGCGACTTTTTCATGTGGTCGCGCACGCATTTGGTGAAAGCGGCGCGCGTCGTGTCGACCGCGGCGGTCGGCGCCGGCGCCATGGCGGCCAGAAGCAATGTCGTGATCAGCATCCTGCGACTCCCCGTTACGCATGATTTTTTCTGCCCAAGGAGATTAGACGATGGCGATTGAAAATGGGAGCGCTTTTCTGCTCAAGATCGGCAACGGCGAAGCGCCGCCGACATATCGCACGGTCGCCGGTCTGCGCACCACCCAGCTGTCGGTGAACGGCGAAGCGGTGAACGTCACGACCAAGGATTCGGGCGGGTGGCGCGAACTTCTGTCGGGGGCCGGGGTGCGATCGGTTTCGGTCAGCGCGGCGGGAATCTTTACCGGTTCGGATGCCGAGATGCGGCTGCGCGGTCATGCGCTGGCGGGGACGGTCGACCATTATGAGCTGAGCTTCGAAAGCGGCGAGCGGATGCGCGGGCGCTTCCTCGTCACGCGGCTCGACTATGCCGGCGATTATAATGGCGAGCGCAATTACACGCTGAACCTCGAATCGAGCGGCGCGGTGGCGAGCCTGTGAGCGCTTCGGCAAAAATGGGCGCGAATGCGCTGCGCGGCGAAGCGGCGTTACGCGTCGGCGGGACGGCGCATGTGCTGCGCCCGAGCTTTGCCGCGCTGGTCGCGGCCGAAGCCGAGCTGGGGCCGCTGTTCGCGCTGGTCGAGCGCGCGGCCGACGGTCGGCTCGCGCTCGGCGAGCTGGCGTGCCTGTTCTGGCACCTGGTGACGGACCGGCCCGAGGCGCTGACGCGCGAGGCGATCGGCGAGGCGATCGTGCAGCAGGGGCTGGCGACGACGACGCCGGCGCTGCGTATCGTGCTGGGGCAGATATTGCAGGGGCGATGAGGTGGCAGACGGCCGGCTGGGACCCGCGGCGGTGACGCTCGCGGGCGTGATGGCGCGCGTCGCGGGGTGGCGGCCCGACGAGTTCTGGGCGGCGACGCCGGCCGATGTGCGTGCAGTGCTGGGCGGGTGGGTCGAGGCGGACGATGCGGCGGGCTTCGACGGCGCGGCGCTGGCGGCGATGATGGAGAGATTTCCCGATGGGTGACGAAGTC
The DNA here is from genome assembly GCF_035944815.1 of Sphingopyxis sp. Taxonomy (GTDB): domain Bacteria; phylum Pseudomonadota; class Alphaproteobacteria; order Sphingomonadales; family Sphingomonadaceae; genus Sphingopyxis. Next base: position 474,978 of record NZ_DASZAU010000002.1, on the reverse strand, counting down.
GACGAGATGCTGGTTTCGGTGCGTGCTGATACCGGGGCGTTCCGGCGCGACATTGCGGTGCTGCGCGCCGAGATGAGCGGGCCGTTGGTTGCCGGGGCCGAGGATGCCGGGCGCGGGATCGAGCGTGCGCTGTCGCGTGCGATCGTTTCGGGAAAACTGGGGTTCGAGGATCTGAAACGGCTCGCGCTGTCGGTGATGGCCGATATCGCGCGCGCGGCGATTTCGAACGGGATCGGTGCTGCGATGGGCGGTGGGGGCGCGAGCGGGAGCGGCGGCGGCCTATTGTCGCTCGGCACCTCGATTGCGCAGGCGCTGTTCGGCGCGCCCGGGCGCGCGACCGGCGGGCCGGTGAGCGCCGGGCGAGCCTATCGCGTTGGCGAGCGCGGGCCCGAATTGTTCGTGCCGACCGCGAGCGGCCGGATCGAAGCGGCGGGCGGCAGCGTGCGCCATATCGCGATCACCGTGAATGTACATGGGCAGACGGGGAGCGAGCCGCAGCGGCTGGCGCAGACGGGGCGGCAGCTGGCGCGCGCGGTACGGCGTGCGGTGGCGAGCGGAGAGGATTGATGGGCTGGGCATTGGTGGCGGCCGCCGAGCCGCATCATCGCAAGGGCTGGCTCAAACGCTTCGACCCGCGCTTCTGGACGGTCGATTTCGCGCGGCCGATGATGGCGAGCGTGACGCGCGCGGCGCCGGGTGCGCTGCGCGTCGAGGCGGCGTTCTACCGCAAACAGGATCTGGCGGGGCTGATCTGGGAGAGCGAGGACCGCTGGGACCATCCTTTGCTCGCCTATGAAACGCGCCGCGACTATCGGCACACGCAGCTGCGGTTCCGGTGGCGGTCGGGCGGGGTGAAGCCGCTCGACGCGCTGCACGGGCCGACGCTGACGATCGAGGGGCGCGATGCCGCGGGCGACCCGCGCGCCTGGTATGTGCGGCTCTGGAACTATGCCGAAGGGACGGCCGAGGATGCGGTCGTCAGCCTCGACTTCGATGCGCTGGACGGGGGCTTCCTGTTGCCGGGCGAGGCCGATCGGGTGTGGGCGGGCGATATCGACCGGATGTTCATATCGCTGGTGCCGCCGACCTATGACGGCGGCGAGGGTGTACTGGCGGCGCCGGTGCAGGGCTGGGCCGAGATGAGCGCGATCGCCTGTACGGGATCGGGGTCGGTGCTGGCGATTGGCGATGTGGTGATGCCCGAACATGGGCTGGGAATCGCGAGCGGATATGACGACAGCTATCATCTGACCCCGGCGCGGCTAGTGCGGCAGGTCGTGCAACTGGGCTATCGCGGCGACATCGTCCATTATGTCGGGATGAGCCATTATATGCGGCTCGAAGCGTCGGGCAGCGGCTTTTACGCGAGCCTTGCGGGCGGGGTGCTCAATGCGCCGTGCGCGGCGTGGCATGCGGGGTTTGCGGAAGCTTGCAAGGCGGCGGGGCTGGGGCTGATCTGGTCGCTCTCCTACGAATATTTCGATGCCTATTGCCGGGGCGACTGGAAACAGCGCGCGGCCGACGGTTCGCCCGCGCTGACCGGGTGGGTGCCGCCGTCGACCTTGCTGTCGCCCGCCAATGCCGCGGCGATGGGATATCTGCAGATCGTCGCGCGGGCGTTCGTCGCGATCGGCGTCGCGGCGGGGCTGGCGCCGAAGTTCCAGGTCGGCGAGCCCTGGTGGTGGATCGCGCCCGAGGGACGCATCTGTGCCTATGACGCAGTGACGACGGCGATGCTGGGTACCGCGAGCGTTGCGATTGCCGATGTGCGGGCGCCGCTCGACGCACCGCAGCTCGCGATGCTCGACGCGCTGGGCGCGCTGCTCGCGACATCGACCGCGGCGCTGGTCGCGGCCGCGCGCGACGAAGCGGGGGCGGCGGGGCTGGTCAGCCATTTGCTCGTTTACCTGCCCACCGTGCTCGACCCGGCGGCGCCCGCGGTGCGGCGCGCCAATGTGCCGCCGGGATGGGCGGCGCCGGCGTTCGACGTGCTGCAGCTTGAGGATTATGACTGGGTGACCGGCGGACGCGGGGCCGAGACCGCGGGTGCGTGCGCCGCGATGGGCGCGCGACTCGGCTATCCGGTTGAAGATCAGCATTATTTCTCGGGGTTTGTATTGGCGGCGGAGGATCGCGCGCAGTGGGCGCCGATCGCCGACGCGGCCGATGCGGCGCGGCGCGCAGGGGTGGCGCAGACCTTCGTCTGGGCGCTGCCACAGGTGGCGCGCGACGGCTTTGTGACATTCGATGGGGAGGATGATGTGCAGGCGTATGATGCGGTGGATTTCCCGATCGCGATCGGGCGCGAGGCGATGGTCGTGACCGAATTTTCGACACAGATCGTGAGCTCGCCGTCGGGACACGAGCAGCGCGCGAGCGAATGGGCCGAGGCGCGGATGCGCTACGATGCGGGGCCGGGGATACGGTCCGAGGCCGATGTGCGGACGCTGACCGATTTCTTTCGCGCGCGGCGCGGCGCGGCGCGGGCGTTCCGCTTTCGCGATCCGTTCGATTGCAGTTCGGCGGTCGATGGCGGTTTGCCCGCGGCGGGCGACCAGATGCTCGGTACCGGCGACGGGGCGCGGCGGCAGTTCGCGCTGGTCAAACATTATGGCAGCGGCGACGCGGTGCAGCGGCGCAATATCCGCCTGCCGGTCGCGGCGAGCGTGCGCGTGTCGGTCGACGGGATCGAGACGGCGGCGTTCGTCGTGACGGGCGAAGGCGAGATATTGCTCGACGTCGCGCCCGCGGCGGGGGTGGCGGTGCGCGCGGGCTATCTGTTCGACGTGCCGGCGCGCTTTGCCGAGGACCGGCTGGAGGCGAGCCGCGCGACCTTCCTCGCGGGCGAGATCGCGAGCGTGCCGCTGGTCGAAGTGCGCGCGCCATGGTGATGTCGAGCGCGCCCGACTGGCTGCGCGCCGAGCTGGTGACGCTGGCGTGGTGCTGGCGGCTGTCGCGGCGCGACGGGGTGGTGATCGGGCTGACGTCGCACGACCGCGACCTGGCCGTCGGCGGCCTGCTGTATCGCGCGGCGCCGGGGATGAAGCCGTCGGCGCTCGAGACGAGCGACAGCCTCGACGCGGCGACGATGGATCTGGAAGGCGCGGTGACGAGCGCCGCGATCGCGGCGCGCGATATCGATGCCGGGCGCTGGGACGGCGCCGAGCTCGAACTGTTCGTGACCGACTGGAGCGCGCCCGGGGCGGCGCCGGTGACGGTGGCGCGGGGATCGCTGGGGGCGATCGAGCGGCGCGGGGCGGCGTTTGCGGCGGAATTGCAGGGCGTGACCCGACTGCTCGACCGGCCGGTGTGCCCCGCGACCTCGCCGTCGTGCCGCGCGACGCTTGGCGACCGCGCGTGCCGCGTCGACCTGGCGCCGCGAACGCATATGCGGCGCGTGACGGCGGTCGACGGGCGGACCGCGACGCTCGATACGCCCGCGCCGGGGATGGCGTTCGGCGAGCTGTTGTGGCTCGAGGGCGGCAATTGCGGGCTCGCGAGCCCCGTGATCGCGGCCGAGGGCGCGCTGCTCCAGCTCGCCGATGTGCCATCCTTCGCGCCGGCGGGGCCGGTGCGCGTGCGGCTGACCGAGGGATGCGACAAGCAGCTGGCGACGTGCCGCGACCGTTTTGCCAATGCCGCGAATTTTCGCGGCGAGGCGCACCTGCCGGGCAACGACCTGCTGACGCGCTATCCGGGTGGATGAAGCGCGCAACGATCTTTTGGCGGCGCGGGCCTTTGCGGCGGCGCGGGCCTTTGCGGCGGCGCGGGCGATGGTCGGCGTGCGGTTCCGGCTGCAGGGACGCGATCCCGCGACGGGGCTCGATTGCGTCGGGCTGGTCTGGGCCGCCTATGCGGCGGCGGGGTGCCGGCTCGACGCGCCGCGCGACTATCCGCTGCGCGGATGGAGCCGGGTGCGAATTGTCGCGGCGCTGGAGGCGGCGGGGTTTCGGACGGTGCCCGATGCGCGCGACGGCGATGCGGCGTTGATCGCGCTGCCCGCGGGGCAATTTCATCTCGGGCTGATCGGGCGCGGACGGATGGTGCATGCGCACGCCGGGCTGCGGCGGGTGGTCGAGACGCCGCTCGATGCAGCGGTGCTCGCCGCAGCGCGCTGGCGACTTTCTTGAAAGGAGCGACAATGGCGACCTTGGTGCTGACGGTGGTTGGCGGAATTGTCGGCGGGCCGGTCGGGGCCGCGGTGGGGGCGGCGATCGGCCAGCAGGTCGACGCCGCGATCTTCAAACCCAAAGGGCGCGAAGGACCGCGGCTCGCCGACCTGAAGGTGCAGGCGTCGACCTATGGCCAGCAGATACCGCAATTGTTCGGGACGATGCGTGTCGCCGGGAGCGTGATCTGGGCGACCGACCTGATCGAGCGCCGCAACAAGCGCAGCGGCGGCAAGGGACGGCCGTCGGTGACCGAATATAGCTATGCCGTGTCGCTGGCGGTCGCGCTGTCTTCGCGGCCCGTCCGCGCGATCCGGCGGATCTGGGCCGACGGCAATCTGCTGCGCGGATCGAGCGGGACGTTCTAGGAGCGCACCGGCTTTCGCTGGTACGCCGGGAGCGAGGACCAGTCGGTCGATCCGCTGATCGCGTCGGCGACCGGCATTGGATCGGCCAGTGCCTTTCGGGGGCTGGCCTATGCGGTGTTCGAGGAACTGGAGCTCGGTGCGTTCGGCAACCGCATCCCCTCGCTGACCTTCGAGGTCGAGGCCGATGCGGGAAGCGTCGACACCGGGACGATCGGCGACCGGCTGCTCGGTGAAACGGGGCGCTGTATCGGTGCGTGGCCCTTTGCCGGTTATGCGGCGTCGGGCGACCGCGCGCGCGATGCGCTCGCGCCGCTGCTCGAAGTCGACGGCACCGGGCTGGTGTCGGGCCCAGACGCGTGGCGCCTTGCGCCCGTTGCGCTGGCGGGCGAGCCGCTGGCGCTGGCCGATTTTGCCGAGGCGCGGCGCGCGGAAGCCATAGGCGACCGGGTCGAGCACCGCCGCGCCCCCTTGTCGGCGCTTCCGGGCACGATCCGGCTGCGCCATTATGAACCCGGCCGCGATTACCAGCTGGGGCAGCAGGCGAGCGCGGTCGCGGGGGGCGGGCTGCGCGAGGAGCGGATCGACCTGCCCGCGGTGTTGCCGGCAGGGTCGGCACGGGCGCTGGCCGAGCGGCTGGCGCGCGCGGCGGCCGATGGGCGCGAGAGGCTGGTCTGGCAGGCCGATCTTGCGGCGCTGGCATTGCCCGTCGGTCATGTCGTGACGCTGGCGGACGGAAGCGCGTGGCGCGTTGCTGCGCGGATCGTTCGGGCAAGCGACATATCGCTGGAGCTGAAGCGTCACCAACCCTTGCCTTCGGTCGAGCTGCCCGCCGAACCGGGGACGCCGGTGAACGCGCCCGACTGGCCCGACGCCATCGGCACCGTCCGCCTGTTCGACCTTCCCAATATCGGCATACCGGCGGCATCGACGCCGCAAATCCTGATCGCCGCCGGTGGCAGCAACGATGGCTGGCGCGGCGCCGATTGCTGGTTCGTGCCGGTGGCGGGCGCCGAACCGATTTCGGTCGGCACAGTCCGCCCCGCGGCGGCATTGGGCGAGCTTGCCGAACCGCTCGCGGCGGCGAGCGATTGCCAGTTCGACATGAGGAATGTTGCGACGGTTACCCTCGTCAATCCCGCGATGGCGCTGGAATCGGTCGACGATGCCGCGCTGCTGGGCGGCGCGAACCGTGCGATGATCGGCGGCGAGTTGTTGCAGTTCGGGGACGCCGAAGCGGTCGGGCCGTCGCGCTGGCGCCTGTCGCGCCTGCTTCGCGGGCGTGCGGGAACCGGCCACGCTGCGGTGCATGGTGTGGGCGAAGCCTTTGTCCTGCTTGACGATTCGGCGCTCGCGAGGCTGCCCGGCGACCTCGCGCGATGGGCCGAAGGGGGCGGCGCGATACTGCAATGGATGCCGCGCGGCGGCAACATATTGACCGAGATCGCGGTACCCGGTGCGGGGCGGGCGCTGAAGCCGCTCGCCCCCGTCCACGGGCGGGTGCGGACGGACGGCGCAGGCGGCGCGACGATCGACTGGACAAGATGCAGCCGCGCCGATGCGGGATGGCGCGATCATGTCGACCAGGCACCCGGCGAGACGTATGAGCGATGGCATATCGCGCTGTCGCCCGCCGTCGCCGGGATCGGGCCGTGGGAAAGCGCATCCGCCACGCTGACCATCGGCGCAGGCGACTTTGCGATGCTGCCGCCCGGATGCACGCTCCATATCCGCCAGGCGGGGGATCTCGCCTTGTCGCCGCCGCTATCCTTGCCTCTGACATAAAAGGATAAATCATGACCGACATGCCCGCCACGCCGCGCCTTGCGTTACCGTTACTTGCGATCGCGCAGGCGCAGAAAGAGGTTACGCATAACGAAGCGCTCGTCCTGCTCGATGCGCTGGTTCACGCCGCCGTCGAAGCCGGACCGCTCGACGATCCGCCCGCCGATCCGGGCGAAGGGCAATGCTGGATCGTCGGCGCGGTCCCGTCGGGCGCTTGGTCGGGGCAAGCGGCGGCGATCGCGTTATGGAGCGCGGGCGGGTGGCGATTCGTCGCGCCGCGACCGGGTATCGAGGTCGTGCGCCTCGACGACGGCGCGCGGCTGCGATTCGATGGCGGCCTGTGGGCCGGACCGGCGACGATCGCGGCGCCCGCCGGCGGCTCGACAATCGATTCCGAAGCGCGTAGCGTGATCGGAGCATTGATCCTGCTCCTCGAAGCGCAGGGTCTTCTGATTTCAGGCTGAATTTCCGCTTATTGGCATCGCAAGTGCGACTTTTTGGCAACAGATTGACGATTTGTTAGCTTGCACGGAACCAAAGCGGCGAGTAGGACGTCTGCCGAGACGTATATCTCAATTGAAAGGGGAATTACTATGAGGAAGCTTGCCGTCGCTGTGGCGTTGGCCTCCACCACCCTGGCATCGCCGGTTCTGGCGCGCGACAACTCCTGGTATGTCGGCGTTGGCGCGGGCGTGATGATCGTCGAGGACATCGACCTCGATATCGGCACTGCCAACAACGCCGGAACGCTCGACCATCGCGTCGGCTACGACGGCGAAGCCACTGTCGGTTACGATTTCGGCGGTTTCCGCGCGGAAGTCGAAGTCGGCTATCGCGAAGCCGACATCAAGTCGGGTAACTTCAGCGCACCCGGCATTCCGAACCAGCCGAACGGCACGGGTTCGTTCGTCGGTTCGACGCCGCTGAACGGTGACACCAACGCACTGAGCTTCATGGTCAACGGCCTGCTTGACTTCGGTGACGATGATGGCCTTCAGGGCTTCGTCGGCGGCGGTGTCGGTGTTGCTCGCGTTTCGGTCGAGCCCGTTCTCGCCGGTCCGTTCCTCGACGATTCGGACACCGGCTTCGCATGGCAGGCAATCGCCGGCATTCGCGCTCCGCTGACCCGTAACTGGGACGTTGGCCTGAAGTATCGCTTCTTCAACGCCGACAACCTCGATCTGGTCGATCAGGCTGGCCGCGACGTTTCGGGCCGCCTGCGTTCGCACTCGATCCTCGGCACGCTGACCTACAACTTCGGTGGTGCACCGGAGCCGGTCGTGGCACCTCCGCCGCCGCCGCCCCCGCCGCCCCCGCCGCCGCCGCCGCCGCCCCCGCCGCCGCCTGAAGTGGTTTGCGCACCGGGTCCGTACATCGTGTACTTCGACTGGGATCAGTCGAACATCACGCCGGAAGCGGCTTCGACGCTCGACAACGCGATCAGCGCCTACAACCGTGGTTGCACGGGTACGCAGGTCATGCTCGCCGGTCACGCTGACCGTTCGGGTTCGGCCAAGTACAACGTCGGCCTGTCGGAACGCCGTAACACCGCGGTTCGCAGCTACCTGACCGCTCGCGGTATCTCGGATGGCTCGATCAGCGCTCAGGCGTTCGGCGAAACCCGTCCGGCTGTTGCGACCGCCGACGGCGTCCGCAACGATCAGAACCGTCGCGTGGAAATCACTTACGGTCCGAACTCGGGCATGTAAGACCGGTTTCCATCCCGACAGGGACGGAACGAAAAAGAGGGGCGGTACCGCAAGGTGCCGCCCTTTCTTTATGGGCATTTTCCGTGGTGAGACCCCGCGGGCGCCATTTCCAGTTTCTGCTTGCTCTCCATCTATAATGTTATACCATCACGTCGAGGGCGCGAGATGGTCTCGAACCCTCGTCCGGGGCGGATGCCTGGCAAACAAGGGCATCCCTTTGCGGGGAGAGAGACGATGCAGAGACGCCGTAGCCTGTTCCATCGCAGCATTTTCAGGGCCGACCCCAGCGGCGGGCCCGATATCAACACCACCCCGCTGATCGACGTGATGCTGGTGATGCTGGTGATGTTCATCATCACCATCCCGCGGCCGACGCACAGCGTCGATGTGACATTGCCCGGCGAGGCGCCGCCGCACAGCGAGGTCCTCGATGAGAATCGGGTGACGATCGACACCGCAGATGTGATCCGCTGGAACGACGAAGCGGTCGATCTCGCCCAGCTCGGCCTGTTGGTGAAACAGGCGGCCGAGCGGCCCGAGCCGGCGGCTATCCTGCTCGAACCCGATGCGCGGGCGCGCTACCTGCGCGTCGACGAAGCGATCGGGGCGATCCGGCGCAACGGCGGGACCAAGCTCGCCTTTCCGGGCATCTACCAATATGGCGAGCTGATCTGACGGCGGCGGCTCCCGCCAGCCGGTCAGGCGGCCGGAGCCGTTCCCGCGCGCAGGTAGCGCATCATGTAGCCGACATAGTCGGCCTTGCCGAGCGGAACGCCCATATGGCGCAGGATCGCGTAGGCAGCGGTGCGATGGAAGAAGAATTGCGGCTGCGCCCAGTCGCGGACGTAGTCGAAGGCGCGCATGTCGAAGGTCATGCCGTTCGGCAATGTAAAGCTGACCATATGTTCGAGATCGTCGCCCAGCGTGCTGCGGTCGACCGCGCCCAGAAAATCGAGCGTTGCCGCGATCTGTTCCTGCATGCCGGCGAAGCCGGTCGCATCCTCGGCAAATTCGGGGATGTCGCATCCGGCGAGGCGCGCCAGCGGTTGCAGCGCCTGCGCGCAGGCGAAGCGGACTTGCGATGCGAGCGGGAACATATCGGGCGCGAGGCGCGCTGCGGCGAACTGCAATTCACCCACGGCATTTTCCTCACCCCAGGCGCGTGCGCGCGCCAATTCGCCGGAGAGGGCTTTGAGGCCATTCTGCCACGCCGGTATGGTCAGGTCGTAAAGCATCGTCATATCCTTCGATCGTTCGGCTGGATCAGGCGGTCGCCAGATTGTCCTGGAATTGAAGTCGCGCAAGCCGCGCGTATAGGCCGTCGGCGGCGACGAGCGCGTCATGCTTGCCTTCCTCGACGATGCGGCCGTCGTCCATCACGATGATGCGATCGGCGGCGCGTACGGTGGCGAGGCGGTGCGCGATGACGATCGTCGTGCGGTCGTGCATCAGCGTTTCGAGCGCGTCCTGGACGAGCTTTTCGGACTCGGCGTCGAGTGCCGAGGTCGCTTCGTCGAGCAGCAGGAGCGGTGCGCGGCGCAGCAACGCACGGGCGATGGCGACACGCTGGCGCTGGCCGCCCGAGAGGCGGGCGCCGCCTTCGCCCATGAAGGTGTCGAGCCCTTGCGGCAGCTTGCGCAGGAATTCCTCGGCATTGGCGGCGCGCGCGGCGTCCCACAATTGCTCGTCGGTTGCGTCCCAATTGCCGTAGCGCAGATTGTCGCGCGCCGAGGCGGCGAAGATCACCGTTTCCTGCGGGACCATCGCGATGCGCGCGCGGATGTCGGCGGGGTCGGCGTCCACCAGCGGCACGCCGTCGAGCCGGATCTGCCCCGCTTGCGGATCGTAGAAGCGCTCGGCGAGCTGGAACAGCGTCGATTTGCCCGCGCCCGAGGGGCCGACGATCGCGACGGTTTCGCGCGGCTTGATAGCAAGGCTGAAGTCATGCAGCGCCGGAGCGTCGGGGCGCGTCGGATAATGAAATTCGACATTCGCAAACTCGAGCGTGCCGATGGGCGGTTCGGGGAAGCGGCTCGGGTTTGCGGGCGGGGCAATGCTCGCTTCGGCATTCAGCAATTCGCTCAATCGCTCGGCGGCACCGGCGGCGCGGAGAAGGTCGCCATAGACTTCGGTGAGCGCGCCGAACGCGCCCGCGACGAGGCCGCCGGTGAGGACGAAAGCGGCGATCGTGCCGCCGGTGATCGTCCCCTCTGCGACGCCTTCGGCACCATACCAGAGCAGGGTGGTGATCGCGCCGAACAACAGGCCGATCACCGTAGCGGTGATGATCGCGCGCAGGCGGATCCGGCGCTTGGCGGTCAAAAAATTGGCCTCGACCGCGGCGGAGAATCGTTCGGCTTCGCGCGCTTCCTGCCCGAAGGCCTGGACGATCTTCATCGCGCCCATCTGTTCGGCGGTGGTGGCGCCGATGTCGGCGACGCGATCCTGGCTGGTGCGCGAGACCTTTTGCAAGCGGCGGCCGAGCAGCACGATCGGCAGGATGATCACGGGGATGCCGAGAAGGATGCCCGCGGTGAGTTTGGGCGACAGGCTGAACAGGTAGATGATCCCGCCGATCCCCATGACGGTGTTGCGGAGCGCGACCGAGACGGTGGTGCCGACCACCTGTTCGATGATCGCGGTATCGGACGTCATCCGCGAGGCGATTTCGGACGGGCGGTTCTCCTCGAAGAAGCCGGGGGCGAGGCGGAGCAGATTCTGTTGTACCGCCTGCCTGATGTCAGCGACGGTCCGCTCGCCGAGCCAGCTGACGAAATAGAAACGCAGCGCCGTAGCGAGCGCGAGCGCGACGCAAATGGCATAGAAGAGACGGAAATGCGGTGCGACGTCGCCGCCGCCGGCGATGAAGCCGCTGTCGATCATCGCCTTGAACTGGTAGGGAATGGCGAGCGTCGCGAGCGCGGCGATCCCGAGCGCGATCGCGGCAATCACCAGCTGCAGCGGATAGCGGCTGGCATGGGTCCACACCATGCGCAGGCTGCCGAGTTTGCGGCGGGGTTCGGCGGGGGCTTTCGCGTCGGAAAGATCGGGTTGGCTGGCCATCGCACCGGCCCTAGCAGCGGCGACCCTTGCGCTCAACGACGCAGAATGCGGCTGCGCTTCAAGCGCTTTGAAGTGGCGCTGCAAGGGAGCGCGGCGCGGCCGCCGCACTCCCCGCCTGTCAGCGATTGTCGAGCTGCGCGCGGACGGCGCGAAGCCCGGTCTGCGTGATGCGGTAGGGCGCGCCGCCGTGCGAGACGATGAAGCCGCGCCGCCGCAGCCGGTTGAACAAGGGCAGGCCCGTGTTCGCGAGGACGAAGCCGTCGCGGGTGAAGCAGAGCGCTTCGATGATATGGCCGTCTTCGCCGCGCCGGTGGCGGATCATGCCGCCCTGCGCCAGCACATGGAGCATGCGTTGCTCCGCTTTCGATATATTCATGGGATATGTCCGGATTGAAACGCAACAGAGGCGCACGAACCCGCTGGCTCGCACGCTGCGCACATCCCGATGACGCCGGGATGTTAGCGGTTGCCCGCAATCTCAGACATAATCACTCCACCGGCGCATCAGGCGCCTTGGCGCGAAGAATATTCGCTTTCGATACGCCCCGCAACGATTTTGATGCATTGCACAATGAAATCGAGCCCCTAGACTGCCGGTCAATGAGCAGGCGCCAAAGAGCGCCGCCGGGCTACGCAAGGAACGACAAGAATATGCTGTATCACGCTTTTGAAATGCAGAAGAACTGGCTGGCGGGAGCCAGCGCGCTGGCGACCGCTGGGGCGCAGGCGATCCAGCATCCCGCCAATCCGCTCGGCTATTTCAGCGGCAGCCCCATGTTCGCCTCCGCGCTCGAAGTCTTCGCCCATGCGTCGGCGCCGCGCGGCAAGCCGGGGTTCGACCTGTACGAGACCATCGTCGATGGCGAGACGGTGCGCGTTGCCGAAGCGATCGAGGCGCGCAAACCCTTTGGCCAGCTCAAGCATTTCAAGCACAAGGGCACGAAAGATGCGCCCAAGCTGCTGATCGTCGCGCCGATGTCGGGCCATTATGCGACGCTGCTGCGCGGCACGGTCGAACGCATGCTGCCCGGGCATGACGTGTGGATCACCGACTGGCGCGACGCGCGCAACGTGCCGCTCGAGGCCGGCAAGTTCGACCTCGACGATTATGTCGATTATCTGATTTCCTGGCTCGAACATATCGGTCCCGGCGCGCATATGCTTGCCGTGTGCCAGCCGTCGGTGCCGAGCCTTGCTGCCGCAGCGATCATGGCGGCGAACAGGCATAAGTGCCGGCCGAAGACGCTGACGATGATGGGCGGACCGATCGACACGCGCAAGGCGCCGACCGCGGTCAACGAGCATGCCATGACGCGCCCGCATGCCTGGTTCCAGGAAAATGTGATCGCGACCGTGCCTGCTTGGTATGCGGGCGCCGGGCGCCGCGTCTATCCGGGTTTCCTGCAGCTTGCCGGCTTCATGTCGATGAACCTTGGCAATCATATGATGAGCCATTGGGAGATGTTCAAACATCTGGTCGACGGCGACGGTGAGAGCGCCGACAAGACCAAGGAATTCTACGACGAATATCGTGCGGTGTGCGACATGACGGCCGAATTCTATCTCCAGACGGTCGATGTCGTGTTCCAGCGCCATTTGCTGCCGAAGGGCGAGATGACGCATCGCGGCCAGCCGGTCGATGTCGGCGCGATCGAGGATATCGCCATCCTCGCGATTGAGGGCGAGCGCGACGATATTTCAGGGATCGGCCAGACCAAGGCGGCGCTGACGATCGCCAAGGCACTACCCGCCGACAAGAAGAAATATCTGATGGCGAAGAGCGTCGGCCACTATGGCATCTTCAACGGCCGCAAATGGCGCGAGGAGATTGCGCCGGTGGTCGAGAAGTGGATCCGCAGCAACGGCGGCTAACGACCGGAAGCTGCCTCTCCATCATCGTCACCCCGGGCTTGACCCGGGGCCTGCCTTTCCTTTCACCGTCAGCCAGAAGAAAGGCGGGTCCCGGGTCAAGCCCGGGATGACCGAAGTGGGGTAGCTCAACGTCCGCTCTCCACCCCAAAGCCGCCGCCCATCACCCAACCTCGGCAATCTCCCCCGACCGGTCGCCGAGCACATAACGCGGCCCCGCGCCCCGCTGCGCGGCCTTGTCGTCGCGATTATACAGCCCGCATTTCTTCAGCGACAGGCACCCGCAGCCGATGCAATTGCCAAGCAGTTCGCGCGTCCGCTCGAGCGCCGCGATTTGCGCGTCGATCCGCGCCTTGAGGCCGGTGCTGATTCGCGTCCAGTCGGCGCCGTTCGGCGTTCGCCCGGCGGGCAGCCGCGCCAGCTCGTCCGCAATCTCCTCGAGGCTCAGCCCCAGTTGCTGCGCGATCAGGATGAACGACACGCGGCGAATGTCGGCCCGCAGGAAGCGGCGTTGGCCCCCGCCGGTGCGCAGCGCCTCGACCAGCCCCTTTGCCTCGTAAAAGCGGATCGCGGACACCGCGACGCCCGTTCGTGCCGCGAGTTCGCCGATCGCGATCAGGTCGGTCCGGTGCATGATCCTCGCTCCTGCTTTTGGCTTGATCTCAACCTCACTTGAGCTTTCATAAGCCGTGCGTCAACGCAAATCAGGAGAATAAAGGTGACGCATCCCTTCATCGAGCATGTGAATCTGACGGTCAGCGACCCCGATCGCACCGCCGGAATCCTCTCGGCGATCTTCGGCTGGCACGAACGCTGGCGCGGCCCCGCACGCGATGGCGGGCGCACGATCCACCTTGGCAGCGACGCCGCCTATATCGCGCTCTACACCGGCCCCGACGGCGAGCACGCCGATGCGCAATATCCCAAGGGCGCCCCGCTCAACCATGTGGGCGTACAGGTCGACGATCTCGACACGATCGAAATGCGCGTGAAGGCGGTCGGCCTCACCCCCTTCAACCACGGCGACTACGAGCCCGGCCGCCGCTTCTATTTCTTCGACCCCGACGGCATCGAATATGAAGTCGTCAGCTATTCGGAGCCGCGACTGCGCTGAACCGGGCAACAATGGGCGCGCTGCCGCGTTGATCGCACATCGGGGGGCATGAAGGAGCCTTTCGATGAGCGACGATATCAAACAGCAATTCTGGAAAGCGCTGGCCGACAGTCCCTATGTCATGCTCGGCGCGACCGGCGAGCGCGACCACCATATCCCGATGAACGCACAGCTCGACAAGGACGCGAACAGCGCCTTCTGGTTCTTCACCGCGACCGACAACCGGCTGGCGGGCGGCGGCCCGGCGATGGCGCAATTCGCATCGAAGGGCCACGACCTCTTCGCCTGCATCGCCGGCACGCTGCGCCGCGAAACCGACCGCGCCGTGCTCGACAAGCTGTGGAACAACAGCATCGCGGCTTGGTACGAAGGCGGCAAGGACGATCCCAAGCTCGTGCTGCTGCGCTTCGATCTCGACAATGCCGAAATCTGGACCGCAGATCCCAGCATCAAGGGCCTGTTCAAGCTCACAACGGGCCTGACGATGAAGGAAGGCGAACTCGGCGAGCACGCCGAAGTGGCGCTCTGACCAAACTGGACATGCGCGCGTGCCGGGCTAGAATGCTGGCATGGGCGCATGGCTTGGACGATATTTTTCGTGGGACGGCGAAACCAGCCGGGACGAATATCGCCGCTGGTTGCCCGCCATCGTCGCGATTGAGGGGGCTTCGCTCTGGTCGCTATTCACCTTTGGCGAACGCGGCCAAGTGAACTTCAATCAATTCGGCTGGATCGGCGCACCGCTGTTTCTAATCGGCGTCCTCTACTACATCGGCTGGTTCCTGCTTACCGCTCGACGGCTGCGCTGCGCCGAAATATCCCGAGGCTGGATGATACCGGCATTTATCGCGATCAACCTGCCCGTGGCCAGATATCACATCAATGTCTCGATGATTACCGCGCTCATCCTGACGGCGGTTGCGGCGATCGCCCGCGACCGCTTGGCAGTTCCCGCCTAAATCCCGATCCGTCCTTCGCGAAATTCGAACCCGCCCTCGCGGTCCCGCTCCAGCAGCGCGGGGCCGTCGAGGTCGACCCAGCGCGCGCGCTGCGCCAGCACGAATGCCGGCGCGATCGCGAGGCTGGTCGAGAGCATACATCCGACCATGATCGACAGGCCGGCGGCATCGGCGGCGTCGGCGATCTTCAGCGCCTCGGTCAGCCCGCCCGCCTTGTCGAGCTTGATGTTCACCCCGTCGTAAAAGGGGCCGATCCGCGCGACGTCGGCGGCGGTCTGGCAGCTTTCGTCAGCGACGAAGGGCAGCGGCGCATAGATGGGATCGAGGAGGGCGTCGGCGCCGACGGGCACCGGCTGTTCGATCATTTCGACCCCCATGTCGGCGAGCGCTTCGGCTTCGCTCAAAATGTCGACCGCGCCCCAGCTTTCATTGGCATCGACGATCAGCCGCGCTTCGGGTGCGCCCTTGCGCACCCCGGCGACGCGCAGCCGGTCGCCTTCGCCAGTGAGCTTGATCTTGAGCAGCCGATAACCGTCGGCCGCGGCGGTCGCCGCCTGCTCCGCCATCGCGCCAGGCGTACCGAGCGAAATCGTATAGGCCGTCACCCGCGCGGTCGGCGCGCCGTCACAGCCCGCGAGTTGCCACAGCCGGAGCCCCCGCTGCCGTGTTTCGAGATCCCACAAGGCGCAATCGAGCGCGTTGCGCGCCGCACCGGGCGCCATCAGTTCCTGCACCGCCGCGCGCGCATCGGCCGCCTCCAGTTCGGCGATGAAAGGCGCGGTGCGCAATAGCTGGTCGCGGCACCCCGCCGCATCCTCGCCCAGATAGTAAATCGGCGTTCCCTCGCCGCGCCCGGTTACGCCATCGCTCTCGATTTCGGCGACGACGACATCGACATGCGTCTTGGCGCCGCGGCTGATCACGAACGCGCCTGCCACCGGCCAGCGTTCGACACGTGCGCTTTTCAGTTGGATAGCCATGCAGGGACAGTAATGAGGGAAGCGATGACCGGCAAATCCCTTTCCGAACGTATCGGCGATCTCGGCCACCGCCTTGCGGTCGAAGCGCATGCCGCCTGGCTCGCGGCGCGCGATCCGCGCGTGCCGATGCTCGCACGCGCCCTTGCGGTCGCGGTCGCGGCCTATGCGCTGTCGCCGATCGACCTGATCCCCGATTTCATTCCGGTGCTCGGCTGGCTCGACGATCTCGTCATCGTCCCGCTCGGCCTGCTCGCCGTCCGCCGCCTGATCCCCGCTCCGCTTTGGGCCGAACTCCACACCGCCGCCGAGGCCGCCAGCGAACGCCCGTCGAGCCGCGCCGGCATGGCCTTCATCCTGCTGCTCTGGGCGGGGCTGCTCTATATCGTCTACTGGAGCGTGCGGACATCGCCCTGGCATTGAGGGCAGATTTCGCGGCGGTCCGGCGTCCGTTTTGGGGTGGGAAGCTTCCGTTCGCGGCTCTTATGTGCACCCTGGCGAAAGCCGGGGCCCATCTTCCCACGGCGCTACTGGGCCCCGGCTTTCGCCAGGGTGCACACAGCCGTTTCCAGACCTTCGTCATCCCGGACTTGATCCGGGATCCATAGCCGCGCCGTCGTCGTGAACCCCGGATCAAGTCCGGGGTGACGATGATGGATGGGGCTGCTTCCGCTCGAAACCGGCCGCTCAGGCCGCGCTGAGCGTCTCGATCTCGGGCGCGCCGGCGAGGCAGGGGCCAAGGCGCGCACCGATGCTGCGGAAATGGTCCGAGGCGCGGTGCGCGTCGAGCGCCGCCTGGTCGTCATAGCATTCGAGCACCTTGTAGACGCCGGTCTCGCCCGTCTTGAACAGACGGTAATAGCTGTTGCCCGCCTCATTGGCGTTCACCGCGGCGGCGAGTTCGGCGAAGACGCCCTCGAATTCGGCTTCCTTGCCGGGTTGCACGCGCAGCGTCGCGATCACACCGATTGCACTCATATCTCTCTCCTAAATTTCAGATTTTGAGGTCGGGGTCGACGTCCCAGCCATCCTCGACCTGAATGCCGAAGCTGTTCAAAATCATCGATACCTGCGTGTACTGGCCGACGGTCATGACGAGGTCCATGCGGCCCTTGTCGCCGAGCGGCGCGAGCGCGGCCCAGTTAGCGTCGGTCACGAAATGGTCGGACGTCAGTTCGTCGGTCGCGCGGAGCATCGCGCGGTCGAGGTCGCTCCAGCCGTCGGCGTCGGGACCGACCTTGATGCGGGCGATCTCGTCCTCGGTGAGCCCGCAGTCAAGCCCGATGCGCTTGTGCTGCGTCCACTCATAGCCCGAACGGCAATTATAGCCGGTGCGCAGGATAACGAGTTCGCGGTCACGTGGGGACAGCGCATTGCGCTTCGACAGGATATAATTGCCCCAGCCGAGGAAGGCGGTGAGCGCCTTGGGCGCGTGGGCAAGGGTGCGGAAGATATTGAGGATCTTGCCGCCCCCCACCTTGCCCCCATCGGAAGCAAGAAAGGGTTCGAGCGCGGCGCGCTGGTCGGCATCGAGCCGGTCGAGGTCGACCGGCTCGATGCGCGGAGCGTTCAGACGCAAATCAGAAGACCTCGAACAGGCCCGCGGCGCCCTGGCCGCCACCGATGCACATGGTGACGACGGCATATTTCACGCCGCGGCGCTTGCCTTCAATGAGGGCGTGGCCGACGCAGCGCGCGCCGGTCATGCCGAACGGGTGGCCGATCGAGATCGAGCCGCCGTTGACGTTGAGCAGCTCGTTCGGGATGCCGAGCTTGTCGCGGCAGTAGAGCACCTGCACCGCGAACGCTTCGTTGAGTTCCCAGAGGCCGATGTCGTCCATCTTGAGCTCGAAGCGTTCGAGCAGCTTCGGGATCGCAAAGACGGGGCCGATGCCCATTTCGTCGGGCTCGGTGCCGGCGACCGCCATGCCGACATAACGGCCGAGCGGCTGGAGGCCCTTCTTCTCGGCAACCTTGGCTTCCATCACGACGCATGCCGATGCGCCGTCGGCGAGCTGGCTGGCGTTGCCGGCGGTGATCGTGTGGCCTTCGCCCATCACCGGCTTCAGGCTCGCAAGCCCTTCGAGCGTGGTGTCTGCGCGGTTGCACTCGTCCTTGTCGGCGACGACGTCCTTGAAGCTGACTTCCTTCGTTTCCTTGTTCACCACCGCCATGGTCGCGGGGCAGGCGACGATTTCGTCGTCATATTTGCCCGCGGCCTGCGCGGCGGCAGTGCGCTGCTGCGACTGGAGCGAATATTCGTCCTGATACTCGCGGCTGATGTTGTAGCGCTTCGCGACGACCTCGGCGGTGCCGATCATCGGCATATAGGTGTCCTTGTGCATCGCGATCAGCTCGGCGTCGGTTTCGATGAACACCTTGCCGCTGCCGCTGACCTTCGAGATGCTTTCGATGCCGCCGGCAACCGCGATGTCCTGACGGTCGACGATGATCTGCTTCGCGGCGGTCGCGATCGTCATCAGGCCCGACGAGCATTGGCGGTCGATCGACATGCCGGGGACGGTGACCGGCAGGCCCGAGCGCAGCGCGATCAGGCGCGCGACGTTCATCGTCTGCGACCCCTGCTGCATCGCGGCGCCGAAGACGACATCGTCGATCTCGCCGCCTTCGATCCCGGCGCGCTCGACCGCGGCGCGGACCGCATGCGCGCCCAGCGTCGGGGCGAGGGTGTTGTTGAACGAGCCGCGCGCCGCCTTGGTGAGCGGGGTGCGGGCGGTGGAGACGATAACTGCGTCACGCATGTTTTGAGTCCTTTTCGTTGGTTCCGGTTATCTTAACGGGGGAGGTCAGCCGGCCAAGCTATGCTTTAGACGAAGAACTGGCTGATCCATTCGGCGATCAGGGCGGGCTTTTCCTCGCCCTCGATCTCGACGGTCACTTCGTTGGTCTGCTGCCACTGGCCCGGGCGCTTTTCTTCGAGTTCGAGCAGCTTCACATGGCTGCGGACGCGCTTGCCCGAGCGGACGGGCGACAGGAAACGAACCTTGTTGCAGCCGTAATTGACGCCCATCTTGACGCCGCCGACCTTGGGACCGTCGGTGCTCGCGCCGAGCATCGGCATCAGCGACAGGGTCAGGAAGCCATGCGCGATGGTGCCGCCGAAGGGCGTCAGCTTGGCCTTTTCCTCGTCGATATGGATGAACTGGTGATCGCCCGTCGCATCGGCGAACTTGTTGATCATGTCCTGATCGACGAGCACCCAGTCGGACGTGCCAAGATGCTCGCCGACCTTGGTCTGCAATTCCTGCGGCGTGATGGTGGCCATAAATCATCCCCTCATAGTGGTTCGGGGCGCGTTCTAGGCCTCTCTTGCCGCGTTGCACAAGGGCCAAGCCCCATCGCCGCGTCGCCGTAGCGTCAGCTCTTCGCGGGCTTCGGCGCCTTCATCGTCACACTTTCGGCATAGGGAAGAATCATGGTCCCGTCGGGCGCTGCGGTGAAGGTTGTCTGGGTCGGATAGGCGAATTCATAGCCGGCGTCGGACAGCGCCTCGAACAGGCGGATGCCGACGTCGGTACGCGCGGCCACTACCTCTTCGAACTGTTCGGTGAAGACGTCGAACAGCAGTTCGAAATCGAGGCTGGACGGGCCGAAGGTGAGGAAGCTCGAACGGACAAATTCATGGCCCGCGGCGGTCACCTGCGCTTCCAGCAGCGCGGGCAGGTCGCGCAGCATGGCGGGCGTGGTCTGGTAGATGACGCCGATCGTGAAGGTGACGCGGCGGCGGTGGAGATGCGCGAAATTGGTGATCTCCTTGGCGAGGAGATTGGTATTCGAGATGACGAGCAACTCGCCGTTGACCGAACGCAGCCGCGTGCTCTTCAATCCGATGCGCTCGACGGTCGCCGTGCTGGTGTCGTATTTGATTGTCTCGCCAACGCGGAACGGGCGGTCGAAGATGATCGACAGCGAGGCGAAGAGGTCGGAGAAAATGCCCTGTGCGGCAAGGCCGATCGCGATGCCGCCGATGCCGAGGCCGGCAATCAAGCCGGTGACATTGACCCCCATATTGTCGAGGATGACGATGATCGCGATCGCGAACAGCGCGACGCTGATCAGCAGGCGGATGATGCCCATCGCGTTGCTGAGCGTTTCGTTATTGCCCTCTGCGGCGCGGCGCTGGATCAGGCCCAGCACGATCTCGCGCACCCAGATCGCGACCTGCAGGACGACCGCGACGGTGAAGACGAACTGGATGATCTGCATGATCACCGCGGGCGGCTGGGCATAGCCTGCGACCATGCGGATCGCGATGATCGCGAGTACGGTCGACTTGGTCTTGTGGATCACGCGTCCCGCGATGTGCGTCAGCGTCATTTCGCCGTCGGCCGACTGCGCGTGCTTGAGCGCGAAGGTGCGGACCATCGACAGCAGGAAATAGATGAGCAGGCCGACGCCGATCGCGATCCCGATCTGCAGCCAGTGGCTGTTCACCCACGCGACGCTCGTGTCCCAATAGCGTTGCAGGTCTTCGAGCGGGTTTGTCGCGGCGGCTTTTGCGGGCGCGGTTTTCGGGGCGGCGGTGGTCGCAGCAGCGAGCAGGGAGAAAGTCACGTCAGGTCCTCTTGGATCGGATCAGGCGGATTGGAGCAGCACCGCGGCCGCGGGTGCTTGCTCCAGATAGGTCAAAAATCCGCGTTCGTAACGCGAAAGATAGCGCGTCGCGCGCGGCAGCTTGCCGACGGATGCGGCAAAGTCTTCGCGGGCCTGCGCCGCTGCGAGCATCGCGGGGTGGACATAGGCCTTGCGCGCGATTGCGGGGGTGTTGCCGAGGCGGTCCGCGACATGTTCGAGCATTGCCTTGAGCGGCGGCGGTTCGGGCGCTTCGTAGAGGAAGGCAAAGGCCTCGACGCTCGCCGACCAGGTACGGAAATGCTTGGCGCTGAATTCGTCGCCCATCGCTTCGCGGATATAGGCGTTCACATCGTCCGACGCCACGGCGCTCAGATCGCCGCCATCCTCATATTGGAAGAGTTTCTGGCCGGGGAGATCCTGAAGCCGCCGGACGAGAGTCGCGAGGTTGCGGTCGCTGATCGTCACTTCGCGCCTGGCGCCGCCCTTGGCGACATATTTGAGGCGGAGGGTCTTGCCCGAGAGCTTCGCATGGCGCTGGCGCAATGTCGTCGCGCCGAAGCTTTTGTTCGCCGCAACATATTGTTCGTTCCCCACCCGGAGCGCGGCAAGGTCGAGCAGCCGCACGACGGCCGCGACGACGCGCTCGGAGCAAAGCGTCCGGCGGTTGAGATCATCGACGAGCCGCGCGCGAAGCAAGGGCAACGCATGACCGAAGGCGGCGCAGCGGTCATATTTGTCGGCCTCGCGCGCCATGCGGAATTCGGGATGGTAGCGATATTGCTTGCGCCCGCGCGCATCATAACCCGTCGCAAGGATATGGCCGTTCGCCGCGGGACAGAACCATGCGTCCTCATAGGCGGGGGGTAGCGCGATCGCGTTCAGGCGGTCGATCTCGTCGCGTTCGCGGATGGTCCTGCCTCTGGCATCGCGATAGCGCCAGCCGACGCCCGATCGCTCGCGGCTGATGCCGGGCAGGCTGTCATCGACATGGACAAGGCGCGTGGCGGACATGCACCCATAGCGCCCCGGTCGGGCCGATGGTTCCGCCTCAGCTAGGGTTGGGGGCCGGATGCCTCGCCGGGACCTGCGCCGGTCGGGCGGTGAGCGGGCGCCATCCGGCTTCCTGTTCGCGGCGGCGGCAATAGGTCGACAGGCCCATTTCGAGCGCGAGCATCATGTAGATGAACGGCTGGAACGCGATGCCTACGAACAGCGAGCCGACCATATAGGTGATATGGCCATGCTGGAGCGCGGTCGCCAATGGCGCGATCCATTGTTCCTCGCCGCGCCGCGTCTTGAGATAGCGCCGCCTCAGCCGCTCCATCTGCACCAGTCCGACGGCGTGGAGGAAGAGCCAGAGCGCTATGCCGGGGTAGCCCTGTTCGCCCAGCATTTCGAAATAGCTCGAGTGATAGGCGCGCGAATGTTCCTCATAAACGGTGGCTTCGGCATTTTGCGGTGCATTGGGGTCATAGGCGCTCGCTGCCTTTTCGACGCGGACGCTGTTCTGGATATAGGCTTCGAACCCGCCGCCGAAGGGATTGTCCTTCGCATATTCCCATGTCCACATCCACACGGCGACGCGCGTCGAGGCCGACTGGTCGGACTTGTGATTCTGGATCGTCTCCATCCGTTCGGTAAAGCTCTGCGGCAGGAAGGGGATGGCGGCGAGCCCGAGCAGCCCGGCGCCAGCGATATAAAGGAAGCGGTGCTTCACGGCGCGCAGCGAGAGGACGGCGAGCACGGCGAGGCAGACAAGCCCGGTGCGCGCCTGCGTTCCGACCGGCAGCAACATGCACGCAAAGCAGAGCGCGAAACAGAAGAGCGACACACGCCAGTCGGGGGCGAAGATCGTGCCATAGCGCCGGTACCACAGGATCAGCGGGATGATCGCGATGCCGACCGTCGACATGATCGACCCTTCGTACAGACCGTAATTTTCGTTGAGCAGCAACTGGAGCGTGCCGTAACCGCCGCCGCCTGCGGCAGTCTTGATCCCGCCGGCGATCGCGATCGATGCAGCCGACAACAGCATGATGAGGATCAGCGATTCGATGCGGAGCTTGGTGCGCAGGGTCAGCGGCAGGAAAATCGCCCAGACCAGCGCCTTCCACACCCAGCTCCATTTGTCGGCCGCTTCGACGGGGAAATCGGCCTGGATCGTCGTCATCCAACAATAGAAGAGGAGGGCAAGGAGCAGGAATTGTCGCCCCGACCATCGTGTGTCGCGCTTGTCGTCGACCGCGAGCCAGCCGACGATCGCAAGCCCGAAGACGATCAGCGAGATCGGAATCGAGTTGATGAGGAAATAGCTGAGCCGTTGCGGCGCGACGATGTCGATGTAGCAAAAGCACAGCACGAACAGGAACGGCTTGCGAAAGCCGACCCCGATGAAGGCGAAGAGAAAGGCGACGAACGCAATGTCACGCATCGGTGCGCGCTTCCTCTTCGGCGCGCTCGGCATCGCGGCGCTGCTGCCATAGCAGGCGCGGGCTGACCTCGCGGTCGAGATCGTCGCGATAGAGCAGGCGCCATAACGCGATCGCCATCAGGACGTGCGTCAGGCCAATGGAAAAATTGTCGACCATGTCCGCTCCCGCTACGCGATCGGGGTTGACGCCGCGTTAAGGCTTGTATGTCAATGCGCTGGCCCATGACCCGCATTTTGCACGTCCTCGATCATAGCCTGCCCGCGCACAGCGGCTACACCTTTCGTACCCGCGCGCTGATGAAGGCGCAGGTCGCCAAGGGGTGGGAGGTCGCGGGCGTCACCGGCGTGCGGCATCCCGAAGCCGGTCCGGATAGCGAGACGGTCGACGGGCTGACCTTTTATCGCACGCCGCCGATCGCACCGGCGCGCGCGCCGATCCGCGAGTGGCGCGAAATCGGTGCGCTGGCGAAACGCGTCGAAACGCTCGTCGGCGAATGGAAGCCCGACCTGTTGCATGCGCATTCGCCGGTTCTCGACGGGCTAGCGGCGCTGCGCGTCGGCAAGAAGCTCGGCATTCCGGTAATATATGAAATTCGCGCCTTTTGGGAGGATGCGGCGGTCGGCAACGGCACCGGGCGCGAGGGAAGCTTGCGCTACTGGCTGACGAAGCAGCTCGAGACGCATGCAGTGAAATCGGCCGATGCAGTCGCGGTGATCTGCGAAGGATTGCGCGGCGACCTGATCGCGCGCGGCATCGAGCCTGGCAAGATCACCGTATCGCCGAACGGCGTCGACCTTGAGCTTTTCGGCGACCCGACCCCGCGCGACGATGCCCTTGCCGAGACGCTGGGCCTCGCCGCTGACGAGGCCGTGATCGGCTATATCGGCAGCTTCTACGACTATGAGGGGATTGACGACCTGATTGCGGCGATGCCGGCGCTGGTTACCGCGCAGCCGAAGGCGCGCCTGTTGCTCGTCGGTGGCGGTCCGATGGAGGCGGCGTTGAAGGCACAGGCGGCGGCTTCGCCTGCCGCTGCCCATATCCACTTCGTCGGCCGCGTCCCGCATCACGAGGTCGAACGCTATTATTCGCTGATCGATATCCTCGCCTATCCGCGCAAGAAGATGCGGCTGACCGATCTGGTCACCCCGCTCAAACCGCTCGAGGCGATGGCGCAGGGAAAACTGGTCGCCGCGTCCGATGTCGGCGGGCATCGCGAACTGATCGAGGATGGCGTCACCGGCAGCCTGTTCGCGCCGGACGACCCCGCGGCGATCGCGGGCGCGCTCGCCGCTCTGCTGCAGAATCGGGGCATCTGGCCGGACCGTCGGCGGACCGCGCGTATTTTTGTCGAAACGCATCGTAACTGGTCATCAAACATTTTACGTTACGAACCGGTTTACCAGCGATTGCTGCGTGGCGCCGTGTGACGATGCCGGCAATCGATGAAATTTGGCCCGGGATGGGCCGCACGGATTTGGACGATATGGACGAGACCAGCGAAAATTCGGGCAAGGCGATGGCGGCGGCGTTGCTGCGCGCGCTCCGCCCCGCGATACCGGCGGTGATCGGCGCTGCCGCGCTGACCTTCCTGTTCGCGGCGGTGATGCCGATGTCGTGGGTCGCGGGGATCAGCTGGAACCTCTATCTCGACCGCCTGTCCGATTTCTTTGTGCCTCCCGTCGGCAATGCGGGCCGCTTGACGCTGGCGTTCGGCATGTCCGCCGTTGCGGCGGTTTTTGCCGGGCTGGTCGCCCTGCTGATCGCGAAGCCCGAAGCCGCCGGACTGTCGTCGCTGCGCCGCCGGTTCCGTCCGAACGTCGAAGAGGCGAACGACGACGACAGCGATCACATCCTGACGCGGCGCCGCCGCGTCGACCGGCATCCCGACGACGCGCCGCGTCCGCCGATCCGGGCGGGCCGCGATCTGCCGGCGGGCGGACTAGGGCCGTTGCCGGGCAGCCCTGCCGATGACGGCGCGGCCGCCGATCCATGGATCGACGTGCCCGAGGTCGAAGCGGCCGACGAACTCGTCCTTGCCGACCTCGCGCCGATGGAGGTCATGGAACCCGGCGAAGAGCCTTGGTTGCAGCCCGCCGAAATCGCGGCGCCGGTGATGCCCGAACCGAGCGACCATTCGCTTGGCGCGATGGTCGCGCGCCTCGAAGCCGGGCTTGCGCGCCGGCGGCAGGCTCCTGCTGCCGCGACCGCCGCAATTCCGGTTCCCGACAGCACGGCCGATGCCGGCCCCGAAGTCGACTTCGCGCTCGAGGCCGCGCTCGGCACGCTGCAACGGATGACGCGTCAGTCGGTCGGTTAGGGTCCGGACCCTAATCCTCGACAGTCAATATCTCGATCCGCAGTATGCCCGGACCGGCGTCGCATTCGACGGCGACGTCGGCGACGATATGACCGGTAATATGCCATTCGGTCGCGTTCAGCCGATCCTGCAAGCCGCGAAGCAAATCCTCTGCCGCGCCTGTCGCAAGGGCACAGGGAAACATATGGCGCGCGCCGACAAAGCTCGCGCTCGCCCAGGGGCGAAAGGTCGAGGCGCCGAGCGCCAGCCCGAACGGTAGTTCGCGCGCCAACAGATTGCGAAGGCGACGGTGCGGGCATCCCGGCCGCGGCGGCTGTGCAGGCGACCAGCGCATCATGCCTGCACCCCGGTTTTCAGGCGGCGGAAGGCACGCGAACGGCGGTCGCCCTGCGGCTGGACGCGTCCGGCGAGACGATCGGCACGCCATTTGTTCATGAAATGTTCCACGCGACATATCACGTAGAGCCCGGGTTCGCGCCCGCCGCGCAGATCGCTGACGAGGCGGGGGTCGTGCACCGCTGCGCGTCCGAACACGCTCGGCGGCATCGCGGATTCCCTCAGGAAGGCCTCGATGCGTTGTAACAGGCTGCGCTCCATATTTCCTCCGTGACCGCGCTGATACCGGGCGACTCACCCGATAGGATATTTCCTATTTGAGATTCATTTTCCTACTTGTCTAGGAAAAATCCTATTGCTAGAGACGAAATAGGAAGGACCAGCCGTTCACGACCATGACCGATTTTGTTCAGGATCCGCGCGCCGCGCTCGACCGCCTCTTGACCGACAAGGGGATCGACTATGCACGCCTGTCGGAAGTGATCGGGCGCAATCCCGCCTATATCCAGCAATATATCAAGCGCGGCTCGCCGCGCCGGCTGGCCGAACAGGATCGCGCGCGCATCGCGGCCTATCTCGGCGTATCCGAAGCGATGCTCGGTGGCCCGGTCCAGCGCGTTGCCGCGCCGGCGCGCGGGCGCGGGCCCGCCGCCGCCATGATCCTTGTGCCCAAGCTCGCGATCGGTGCCTCGGCAGGGGCCGGGGCGAGCATCGACGGCGAACCGGTCGAGGGCGAGGTTGCGTTCGATCCGCGGTGGCTGCGCGAGCTTGGCGCCGATCCGCGCGCGCTCAGCATCATCCGCGTCGAGGGCGATTCGATGGCGCCGACGCTCGACGACGGCGATGACATATTGGTCGACGGCGGCGACGCGGCGGCGCGGCTGCGCGACGGCATCTATGTGCTGCGCATGGACGATGTGCTGATGGTGAAGCGGGTGGCGCGTGCGCCGGGGCAGGGCCGCATTTCGGTGATCAGCGACAATCCGCATTATCGCAGTTGGGACGACCTGCCGATGGGGGCGGTGCAGCTTGTCGGCCGCGTCGTGTGGACCGGGCGAAGGGTGCGGTGATTGTCTGCGTTTGGCGGCGCAGACGGCGCTCGCTCGCCTAGCGCGGCTCCGCCATCAGCGCCTCGATCTCATGATCTAGCACTTCGGCGCGCTGGCATTGCTCGTTGTTGCCATCGCGGCATTTCTCCGCCGCCTTGTCGCGCTGGCGCGACAGCTTGCCGACCTGCTCTTCGCGCTTGCGCATTTCGCGGCCGCGGTTGCGGTCGGACTCGTCCTGGCTCGTCGTCGACCAGTCGGCGACCTGCCCAACCGCCTTGACGGGCGCGGTGACGACCGTCTTGACCGCGCTCACGCAGCCCGAAAGCAGGGGAACGGTCAGCGCAGCGATGATGAGGACACGCATTTTCTTCTCCCTTGCGGACGGCGTTTCATCGCATAGCCGGGGCGCCCTGAACAGAAGATTGCGATGGACAGCCCGTCGTTTTCGTCTGCTGTCACAGCTTTGAAACAATTGGTTAAATTTGCCTTTACCATCCGGGCCTAGATCGGGCGGCACCGATCATCCGCGCTACAAAGAGATATGATGAGCCCCGTCGACCTAGTCCTAGCCCCGTCATCCGGCCATTCGGTCGCGATCGGCGCCGATGCCCGATTGTCGGATGTGATCGAGGCCTTTCGCGCCAATCCCGACTTGCGCGTCCTCGCCGTGCTCGATGCTGGACGCGCGCCGGTGGGGATCGTGCGCGAACAGCGGATTCGCGAACTGCTTTTCTGTCCCTACTGGTATTCGCTGATGCAGAACCCGACGATCGGCGGCTCGATTGCGTCGATGATCGAGCCATGCCTCACTGCCGATGTGTCCGAGACGACGGCCAGCCTGTTGCGGATGGTGTCGGATTCGAAGCGCCATGACGGGCTGATCCTGGTCGATCGGGGGCGCTTCGTGGAAACGCTCGACGCGGCGCAACTGGCGCGGCTCGCGATGCTGCGCGAGGTCGAAGTGGCGCAGGATCGCGCCGCGCGCGCATCGCGGGTCGACGATGCGGGCCACCGGTTCCAGCAGGATATCGCCGCGCTGACCGCAACGCTGTCCGACATGGCGCGCGAGGTCGAGGGGGTTGCGCTCAAATTGTCGGCGCGGGCACAGCAGACCGGTCGCGATGCGGTTTCGGTCGCCGGCGCGACCGCGCAGACCCTCACAGGCCTGCGCGAACTCGGCGATCGCGGGCAGGCGCTGGCGACGTCGATGACGCGGATCGTCGACGACGGCGCCCGCGCCCGCGCGGTCCGGCACGACGCGCATCTGAAGGTCAAACAGGCGGGCGAACGCGCCGAGGCGCTGAAGGCCGCGAGCCAGTCGATCGAACATATGCTGCGGCTGATCATCGATATGGCGAGCCGCACCAACATGCTGGCGCTCAACGCAGGGATCGAGGCGGCGCATGCCGGCGACGCCGGCCGTGGGTTTGCTGTCGTCGCGGCAGAGGTCAAGTCGCTGGCCAGCCAGACGCGGGTCTCGGCGAGCGATATCACGCCCTATGTCAACCGGATCCGCGAAATCGTCGAGCAGGTTGCCGCCGGTTTTGCCGAGGTCGAGCGCGCGATCGATGCCAATAACGGCTTTTCGGACGCGATCGATCTTGCCGTCGATGGCCAAAGTGCGACGACGCTGGTCATCGCAAGCTATGTCGAGCAGGCTGTCTCTGCCGGTCGCGAGGTCGACCAGCGGGTCCAGCATATCAGCCGCGGCGCCAATGCCGTGGGGGAAGGCGCCGAGTCGCTTGGGCGATTGTCGGCCGGGCTCACGCAGGCGGCGACATCGCTGCACCAGCGGGCGCGCCATTTCGTCGAGGCGGTCGCCGTCGCCTGACCGGTTCTTGGGTGAAACCCCCGCGCTATTCAAAGGCTTGCCGCAAATTCGCGTCGTGCTAGGATGGCGCTGCGCCGGAGGCGTCGATGGCCGCCGGCGGGGAGGAGGTCACCATGACGAATATCCAAAAGGGTTTGGCCGAGTTTATCGGCACGTTCTGGCTTGTCTTTGGCGGTTGCGGCAGCGCGGTCCTGGCTGCGGCTTTTCCCGATGTCGGCATCGGATTGCTCGGTGTTTCGCTGGCTTTCGGCCTGACGGTGGTCACCATGGCCTATGCGATCGGGCATATTTCGGGCTGTCACCTCAACCCGGCGGTCACGGTCGGACTATGGGCGGGCGGGCGTTTCGAGGCTCGCGACATCCCGCTCTATGTCGTTGCGCAGGTGCTGGGCGCGATCGTGGCGGCGTTCCTGCTCTACTATGTCGCCAGTGGTACCGCGACATTCGATCCGGCAACGAACCAGCTTGCGTCTAACGGTTTTGGTGATGCGTCGCCCGGAAAATACGACATCTGGTCGGGCTTCATCGTTGAAATCCTGCTCACCGCTTTCTTCCTGTGGATCATCATGGGATCGACCGACGGCCGCGCGCCGGCGGGTTTCGCGCCGCTCGCGATCGGCCTTGCGCTGACGCTGATCCACCTCATCTCGATCCCGGTGACCAACACGTCGGTCAACCCGGCACGCAGCACCGGCCCGGCGCTCGTCGTCGGCGGGCTCGCGCTCCAGCAGCTGTGGCTGTTCTGGGTTGCGCCGCTGCTCGGCGGGCTTGTCGGTGGCTGGCTCTATCGCACCGTCGGTGCGGACCGGTTCCCGAAACCGAATATCGAAGGCGAATGATCGTCGGCCGGGCGGAGGCGTCAGCCTCCGCCGGTCCTATTTCAACAAGTCGACCGCAAAGGCCCGGACGTCGGCCGCCATATCGGGGCGTTCGAGCGCGACCGCGAGATTGGCCTGGATATATCCGGCTTTCGATCCGCAGTCATAACGCGCGCCGTCGAACGTCACGGCGTGGAAAGCCTGTCGCCCGATCATCGTCGCCATCGCATCGGTCAACTGGATTTCGCCGCCCGCGCCTTTCTCCTGTCGTTCGAGGACGCGCATCACTTCGGGCTGCAGGATATAGCGGCCCGAAATGATGAGGTTCGACGGGGCGTCTTCGGCCTTCGGCTTCTCGACCAGCCCGGTCACTTCGGTCAGCGCGCCGTCGCGCGCGCCCGGCGCGATAACGCCATAGCTCGACACCTGCTCGTGCGGCACTTCGAGGACCGAGATCAGGTTGCCGCCGACTTGGGTGTAGGCATCGACCATCTGCTTCATGCAGCCGGGCGAACCGTGCATGAATTCATCGGGCAGGAAGATCGCGAAGGGCTCGTCGCCGACGATATCGCGCGCGCACCAGATTGCATGACCCAGCCCGAGCGGCTCCTGCTGCCGGACATAGGCGCAGTTGCCGGGGCCAAGCCGCGTCGGTTCGAGCACACTGAGGTCCTTGCCGCGCTCGGACATCGTCTTTTCGAGTTCGAACGCGACGTCGAAATGGTCCTCGATCGCGCTCTTCCCTCGTCCGGTGACGAAGATCATCTGCTCGATCCCCGCCTCACGCGCTTCGTCGACTGCATATTGGATCAGCGGCCGGTCGACGATCGGCAGCATTTCCTTGGGGATCGCCTTGGTCGCGGGCAAAAAGCGCGTGCCGAGACCGGCAACGGGAAATACGGCTTTGCGGATCGGTTTCATGCGCCGGACTTAGCCGCGAATTTGATGCAAGAAAAGCGCGGCGGCTGCGCGTTTCACAGCCTCACTCGGGGGCGACGATGACGACGACGCGCCGGTTGTCCTGACGTCCCTCGGGCGTCGCATTGCTCGACAGCGGCAGCGTTTCGCCGCGACCGATAATCTGGTCCGCCGTAAAGCGCATGCCGCCTGCCTGCATCGGCGCCGCAACTGCCTGCGCCCGCGCCTCCGAAAGCGTCAGATTATAGGCGGAGGCGCCGGTCGAATCGGTATGCCCCTCGATCCGCGCCGTCGTGATCCCGACCGACACGAGCTTGGCGGCGGTTTCGCCTATCCGTTTTACCTGTTCGGCGCCGAGGCTGCTTTCGTTCGAAGGAAACAGCAGCCGTTCGGGCATGTTCAACTGCCAGTCGGGACCGGTCTCCACGAAGCCTTCGGACCGGAGTACGGCGATCTGCGCGGCGTTGAACCCGGTCGGCGCCGGGACACTCTGGCACGCGGCAAGCAATGCCGCGAAAGCCGCGACGAGAAAGAGACGGATGGTGTGGGGGAAGGAGGGGGTCACATTGGTCACTCCGCTGTTCATCGGGAACGGTTGGTCATCTTGTCGGCGTACAT
Source organism: Sphingopyxis sp. (assembly GCF_035944815.1). Classification (GTDB taxonomy): domain Bacteria; phylum Pseudomonadota; class Alphaproteobacteria; order Sphingomonadales; family Sphingomonadaceae; genus Sphingopyxis. The sequence goes on along the minus strand of NZ_DASZAU010000002.1, from coordinate 444,050 downwards.
CGCCGCGTCCGCTGCGGTCAGCAGGGCCGTCGCATCGCTGCCATTGTCGGGAAAGGTGGCGACGCCGACGCTGACCGCAGGGCGATAGGTTTCGCCCCCCGGCAGCTGGATGGGTTCGGCGACACTGGCCCGGATCCGGCTTGCCAGTCCTTCGGGGCGCGTGTCATTGTCCAGCTCGACGATGACGATGAATTCGTCGCCGCCGATGCGCGCGGCGAAATCATCCTTGCGCAGGGTCTCCTTGATCCGGGCAGACAGCGCAACGAGAACGGCGTCGCCCGCGGCATGGCCGAAATTATCGTTGGCAGCCTTGAAATTGTCGGCATCGATGAACAGCAGGGCAAAGCGGACGCCGTGCGTTTCCGCCGCCTCGATCCGCTGGCCGAGCTGTTCGTCGAACGACGCCCGGTTGGGCATTTCGGTCAGCGTGTCGTGCGAGGCGCGGTGTGCAAGCATCGCCCGTTCGCTTTCCATATGGCCCTGCCAGCCCTGCAGTTCGTCGAGCAACGCGTTGATATCGCCGCCGAGCCGGTCGAGTTCGGCGATGCCCAGTTGCTGGACGCGCTTGTCGAAGCGCCGGTGCAGGCGCACGTCATGGGCAACGGTTGCGATCTCGTTGAGCGGCTTGACGAGTTCATATTCGAAGCGCCGCGCGAGGAAGATCGTGCCCAATGCGGTGATAAGGAGGCAGCCGAGCCCCGCTAGCAGCCCGATGCGGACGTAATCGATCAACGTCGAACTGTCGCCCCATACCTCGATCGTCCCGATGATCGATCCGTTGCGCTGCACGGTCACGGCAAAGGGGCGTGGAAAGAAGATACGGGTCAGGATCGGCGCGGGGTCGGCCGCAGGCGACATCCATTGCGTGAGGGGTCGGCCTACATCGTCGAGCACGCGCAGTCGCGCAATGCCGGGGATGCGTGTCAACGGCTCCAGCCCTTCGCGTACCGCCACCGGATCGTTGAAGACCAGCGCCGGCTCGACGCCATAGGCGCCGAGCTGCGCTGCCAGTTCCATATTGCGGTCGGCATAGCCGCGCAGCGCGGTGACACCGGCAAGCAGGATGGTGAGCCCCGAAAGTGCGACCGCAAACAGTGTGATGCCGAAATGAAAGCGCGACAGCAGTTTTTGCAACGTCGTGCGCGCACCGATTCGTTCGATCGGGCGATTTGTCGTGGCCCCGGTCATGACGCGCCTCCGCCGATGCGCAGCACGCGCGGATCGATCCGCAGCGGCCCGCGGCCGACTGCATCGAGATTGACCGAGAAGCTCAGGTTGCCCATCTTGCTCTGGAGGCAGAACATCGCGCCGTAGATGCAGGCGGCATCGTCGTCGGTGATCGTCAGGATGGGGCGACCGCGCACCCATGCGATCAATTGCCGGCGGTCGGCGACCGGCATCCGGCCGAGGAACAATATGTCGCAATCGGTTCGTAGCTCGACCGCCTCCGCGGTCATGCGGCGAACCACCACCGATCCGGTCCCCGGGACGTCGGGCGCCATATGGTCTGTCAGTCGCGGCAATCCGACAAGGCACATGACCCGGCTGGTGGTCGCCGACCTGTCAGGCCAGCGGGCATAACTCACGATCCCGCCGACCATGCGGTTGACGGCGCGGGTCATCCCGCCGGCGCCGTCTTCGACGATCGTCTGGCTTGCGGCCTGGACCGACATCTGGGGCGTTGTCGTCAACGCACCGATCAGAAACAGCGATGCCAGCACCCGGCAGTGACCCCTCAACTGCTTGTCAGGGCGATCCTGCCCCAGCGAAGGCGCGTCCGCTAGACAAAACGATTGGAAAGTCAATGAAAAGTGACGTCATGCGGCCATCTTGCAACAGTCGTTCGACGACATTTATACATTATCCCGCGCGTAAGCGATCGCTGAAGCCCTTGCGCAATTTGGCGAGCTTGGGCGGGATGACTGCCATGCAGTAAGGATTGCGCTGCCCTTCGCCGTCCCAATAGGCTTGATGATAATCCTCGGCCGGATACCATTCGGATGCACTTTCGATCGTCGTCACGATCGGCGCGGGCCAGTCGCCCGCCGCCCGTTCGATCCCCGCGCGGGCGGCGTCGGCCTGCGCAGCGTCGAGGGGGAAGATGGCGCTGCGATATTGGGTGCCGATATCATTGCCCTGGCGATTGAGCTGCGTCGGGTCGTGCGTCGCGAAGAAAACGTCGAGCAGGTCGTCATAGCCGATGGCCGCGGGATCGAAGGTGATCCGGATCGCCTCGGCATGGCCGGTGTCGCCGCCGCATACCTGCTTGTAGGTCGGGTTGGAAACCGTGCCGCCGATATAACCGCTTTCGACGCCATCGACGCCACTGAGCGACTGGAACACGGCTTCGGTACACCAGAAGCAGCCTCCGGCAAAAATGGCGGTTTCACGAGTCATGGGGACAATCCTTGTTCGGGAGTGGAATGCCCCCAAAATAGGATGCGCCCCGGGTTATTCCAAGGGTGGCAGCGCGTCGATCAGCGGCGGACGTCTCGCCGGCCCGGCGGCACGGGCCGCGCGCATCGCGGCGATCTCGGCTTCGATAGCGGCGATGCGCTCGCCGCGCGGCGGATGCGATGCCGCGCGGACAAGCGGCCGTTTGTGGCGGTTCCAGAACCGGACTGCTGCAGCGGGATCATAGCCGGCATCGGCCATCAGCCATACCGCCAGCCGGTCGGCTTCGAGTTCGGTCGCGCGGACCCGCGCGGCGGACCGATCCTTGCCCAACCGTTCACGATGGCGAAGGATATTATGCGCAAGCTCGTGCGCGACGACGGCTGCGAGCTCGCTGTCGTCGGCGATCGACCGGGCCAGTTTCAGCGTCACGCGCACAAGGATGCCGTTCGCGGCCGCCTGCGCCCCGCTGAGTTCGACGCGAAACGCACTCGCGCAGCCCGGTGCCGGCGCCATCGGGTAAAGCCGTCCGGCGCTGTCGGTGACGGTCCATGCCGCGGTCGGATCGATTGTATAGAGTTTCACGATCGCGGTATCGATCCGGATCGTCGGCCCGGTATCCGATGGCGCAATGGCATCGCCGTTGATGGCGGCGATCCGGGTACCGCGCGTCAGTCCGGCGCGATCGGCGGGTGACCCGGGGACGACCGCGGCGACGAAGGCGCCGTCGCCGACGCCGTAGGTCCCGCTGGCCGCAGCACGCTCACCCGGCTTGAACTGGCGCAGGTCGCCGAGAATCCATCCGGGCTGCGGCGTGACCTCGGGGCACCAGCCGGCGCTCGCCGTCGTCAGCCGGTAACCGATCGTGGCGAGCCGCGTTTCCTGTTGGGCGAGCGCGGAATAGTCGTCGGCACGGCCTTCCCCCGCCTTCACGAGCGTCGGCGACAGGGCGAGCATCAGGGCGGTGGGCAGGAACAGGAGGCGGCGCGACATCGGCACCGCTTATCAACGCCCGGCTGTCGGGGCCATGAATTTCCCCGGGGCGGCGGTTTCCGGCCCTTGCCTATCGCCCGGCAAGCGCCGATAGGGCGGGGCGATGCCGCACGATCCCGCCCCGTCTGCCCCTCCGACCCGCCAACCCCGCCCGGCCGCGCTCGCGCGCTGGCTGTGGGCCGTTGCCCTTCTGGTGATCATCGTGGTCGGGGTGGGCGGTATCACGCGGCTCACCGAATCCGGGCTTTCGATCACCGAATGGCGGCCCGTGTCGGGCGTGATCCCGCCGACGACCGAGGCCGGCTGGATCGCCGAGTTCGAGAAATACAAGCAGATCCCGGAATATAAGGAAATCAACGTCGGCATGACGCTGGCCGGCTTCAAGGCGATTTTCTTCTGGGAATGGCTGCACCGCATCCTCGGGCGACTCGTCGGCATGGCGCTGGTCGTGCCGCTGATCTGGTATGCCTGGCGTCGCGCCATTCCAGCGGGCTATGGATGGCGCCTGCTCGCGCTTGCCGCGCTTGTCGGGCTGCAGGGCGCCATCGGCTGGTGGATGGTCGCCTCGGGGCTCGAATATCGCACCGACGTCAGCCACTTCCGCCTTGCAACGCATTTGCTGACCGCGCTGTTCCTGCTCGCGGGCCTCGTCTGGACTGCCCGCGACCTTGGTGCGCTCGCGCGTAGTCCCTCGGCGCGGCCCGCGCGATTGACCGGCCCGGCGGTTGGTATCGTCGCGATCCTCTTCGTCCAGCTGCTGTTGGGGGCGTGGGTTGCAGGGCTTAATGCCGGCTATGTTGCCAGCACCTGGCCGCTGATGAACGATCATTTCGTGCCCGAGGGGATCGACTGGGCCGGGGGCGCCTGGCTCGCGCTGACCAATGATCCCTTCCTGATCCATTTCCTGCATCGCTGGTGGTCGTGGATCGCCGCGCTGGCGTTGCTCACGCTGGCGCGTACCTTGTCGCGGCGCGGCGCGCGCACCGAAGCGGGCTTGCTTGTCGCGGTTGTCGCCGCACAGATGCTGCTCGGCATCTGGACGGTCGTGTCGGGTGTGTCGATGTGGGTCGCCGTGTGGCATCAGGTGACGGGCGCCATCCTCGTTGCGATTGCAGCGGCGGCGCTGCATCGATTGGGCCGCGCGGCGGCATGACTGCGGCGGGCGCCCTTCTTGGCGCGCTCTTGCTGTTCGCAGCCGATCCTCTGCCGCCGCCCGTTGAGGGAGCGGCGACAGCGATCGCACATTTCCACTTTGCCCCGCCCGTCGGCCAGCCGATGGCCTATCGCGTGACGACGCGCCGCATCGGTCGCGACGGGGGGCTGATCAATTTCTCGCTGATCTATGCCTTGCAATGGGAACCGCTCGGACGGGGCTACCGGCTTCAGGCGGTGCTGCAGCGGATCGATTCGGACGCCCCGCCCGAAGTGACCCGCGCACTGACGTTGATGCTGGAGCCGATGGTCGGCCAGGAGATCGCCTATCTTGTCGCGGCCGACGGTAGTCGTGTCGACCTGATCGATCCCGATGGTTTGTGGGAGCGGGTGATTGCCCGGATAGAAGCCGCGGGTGCCGAAGGCGGCCGGCCCGAAGCCAGGCAACTCGCTCAGCTTGTCGCCGCACTGCCCGCGGCCGAGCGCGACAGGCTGGCAAGCGCCGACATTCGCGCGCTGATTGCCCCGGCCAACGGCGACATCCCGGTCAGGGCGCAGGATGCCGGTGCGAGCGTGTCGATGCGGCATGGCGGCACGCACCAGACCTTTGCCAAGATCGAACAGGCTTCGGCCGTGGTCGGTGCCGCCGACCGGCCGCTGGAGATCGACAATTTGTGGACGGTCGATACCGCCACGGGGCTGGTCGTTCGCGAACAGCGACAGAGTTGGATCATCGAGCCGGACGGCGACGGGCGGACGCTTGTCGAGGAGCGCGTGCGCGCCATCGAAGCGGCGCCCTGATCGATAGGGTATCATAATACCCGTCAGCAAAGCCGCGCAATGCTTGACTTTCGACACGGCTTTCGCCATTGGCCCGCTCCGAAGCGCCGCTTCGTCCATCCGGGACAGGCGGCGCGGTTTGTTTCGGGCGGCGCGTGTCGCTCGTCCTAGTCCATCTCTGTCAAGGAGCGTGCCATGAAGGCGCTGACCAAGACGACCGTTTCGGCCAATGCCGGTACCGTCGAAAAGAAATGGGTGCTGATCGACGCCGAGGGTCTCGTCGTGGGCCGCGTTGCCTCGATCATCGCCAACATCCTGCGCGGCAAGCACAAGCCGTCGTTCACCCCGCACGTCGATTGCGGTGACAATGTCATCGTCATCAACGCCGAAAAGGTGGCGTTCACCGGCAAGAAGCTGGCCGACAAGCGCTACTACAAGCACACCGGTTATGCCGGCGGCATCAAGGAAACGAGCCCCCAGAAGATTCTGGAAGGCCGCTTCCCCGAGCGCGTGCTCGAAAAGGCCGTCGAACGCATGATCCCGCGCGGCCCGCTCGGCCGCCAGCAGATGCGCAACCTGCGCATCTTCGCCGGCACCGAACATCCGCACGAAGGGCAGAACCCCGAAGTGATCGACGTCGCGTCGATGAACCGCAAGAACAAGGTGGGTGCATAATGGCTGACGAACAGACCATGACCGATCTCAAGGATCTCGCCGGCGCCGTCGAAGGCACCGTCGCTCCGGCCGCGCCGACCGCTCCGCTCCGCGAAAAGCAGGTCGACAAGCAGGGGCGCGCTTATGCGACCGGCCGCCGCAAGGACGCCGTCGCCCGCGTGTGGGTCAAGCCCGGTACGGGCAAGATCACCGTCAACGGCCGCGACCAGGAAGTCTATTTCGCGCGTCCGACGCTGCGCCTCGTCATCAACCAGCCCTTCGGCCTGACCGAGCGCGTTGGCCAGTATGATGTGATCGCGACCGTCAAGGGCGGTGGTCTGTCGGGCCAGGCCGGCGCGGTTCTGCACGGCATCGCGCAGGCATTGACCCGCTTCGAACCGGCGCTTCGCAGCCCGGTCAAGGCGGCAGGCTTCCTGACCCGCGACAGCCGCGCGGTCGAACGTAAGAAGTACGGCAAGGCGAAGGCCCGCCGCAGCTTCCAGTTCTCGAAGCGCTAAGAGCTTTTCCACCGACGGGTGGAGAGGGAAGGGCGGTCCGGCAACGGGCCGCCCTTTTTGCTGCGCGCATTGCGGGGCCGGGCGCCGCGCCCTAGATTGCGGCCATGGTGTTCGACCTTCGCCGCGCGCTGCTCAGCAAGAAGGAAAAGGAATCCTCGCGGCTGATGGACTTCGAGTTCCGCCAGCGCGCGCGGAGCTTTCGCCTGGTCGCCGAAGCGCTCGGGCTGCCGGGGGATGATCTGGTCCGGCAGATCGCACTGTCGGGCGACGAGGCGATCCTCGACCGGCTGATGAGCGAGCACGGCATCGCGCGGAGCGAACTCGGCGAACTCTACGCCCGCTGCCGCGCCGGGGCCTATCGCCAGCTTGTCCAAGAGCTGGGTGATCCGACACCGCACCGGCTGGGGTAGGCGGCGCAATTAGAGGAATCAACTGCGTTGCAGCCGCGAAGTCACAAGTCCGAAAAGTCGTCATCTTGCGGATCGGTTGCAGAAAATATTTCTATCGATTTTAGCCTCCCATCAGAAGAGACCTTTTTTCGGTATGATATGGATACCGGATAGTTGACCTTACTAATGTAATGATCCAGAGACCGAGATAGTATGGCCATGGTTCCCGCCTTCGATCTCCTGTCTACAACGAACCTGACGGTTCTTCCCAGTTCAGGAAAATAAGCTCTTCCTGTACGATCATTCGCGTTTAGTGCTGATATCGTAACTAGCTGTATGTCATTTCCGCCATCATTAGTGCTTTGGAGATAGTTCTTCGAGTTTTGATCAAAATATACAATAGTCTTTCTGGAACTTTCCTCATATATTTCAATTTTTTCAATCGTATTTCCTATTCCGTAGTGACCCTTTTTTAGGGCGGGTTCGACCGCTTCAACAAGAGCTCCTATGTCACCGCTCCTTTTGCGGTCTAGCTCTTCAATTGGCTCAGAGATTTCGGTTGGCTCGTTGCCCACAGCCATATTTAGAACCAACTTACCTAAATCATAGATCGCGTTAGTCGCTAGGCCTACGGCAACCGTGCCAGCGATAATTTTGAATTTCCAGTTAAAGCTTCCTTCTTCAGTTCCCTCAAGAAAAAACTGAACATCTGTACTGAAAGGGTAGCGATATCTCACTTCGCCAGTAGCGGCGTAGTGCCCTATTAAGGCGAGGGCTCTAGCAATGCCGGCGGCCGATTCTAAGCCGGAAAACGCTTCAATCCGATGCTCATCTGCATCTCCACCAAGGAAGCTGACTATCAGCGTCGCCATATCCAATCCCCTCGCCAAAAGGATTTAGACCATATTGGACAAGTTTGATCAAGAACGTCGCCTTTTAGCCTGCGGCTCCGAATGATAACGAACTAAAGCAGCTCCAGACTCCCCAGCGCCAGCGCCTGCCGCGCGGGGCGTTCGGCCATCACCGCGAACATCTCGTCGCCGCGTGTCGTGCGCTCGACGCTCATCGAGGCGAAGACGGCCATGAAATAGCCGCTCAATGCGCCGATGCGGTAGTCGGTCCACAAGGCGTCGGCGTCGGGGTCGATGCCCTCGGCGCTGAGCGCCGCGATCCAGTGGTCGAAGGCGGGGCGGTCGGCGGCGGCGCGTTCGAAGGGGTCGGCGATGCTGGTGCCGATGAGGTAGGCAAGGTCGTTCGCGCCGCTGCCGCGGCCGAGCGTCTGCCAGTCGACCAGCCAGCAGCGCGCGCCTTCTGAGCTGAACAAGATATTGTCGATGCGAAGGTCGCCGTGGACGAGCGTTCGCGCCGCGGGTTCGCGGGTCAGATAGGCGTCGAGCCGCTCGACGATCCCCGCGCCGATCTCGAGGATCTCGGGCGACAGGCGCCGGGCGTAGCGTTCGCGGAAACCGAGGTAGAGCTGCGGGAACATCGCGCGGATGAGGTCGCCATTGTCGCGCGCGATATAGGGCATGTCCGCGAGCCGGGCGTCGTTCCACATATAGGCGTGGAGCTTCGCCGCCGCCTCGATGCACGGGACCAGACCCGCAAGACCGCGTCCGGCGAGCTGGTCGCCCTGCGTCGCGGGGGCGAGGTCGGAGAGGATGAGCAGGAATTCGACGTCGTCGTCGGCGATCGCTTCGAAATAGCAGGTCGGCGCCGGCACGCCGCTCGCCGCCGCGAGATGGCGGTACCAGCTCACTTCCTTGACATAGGTGCCGGTGAGCTTGGCGATGTTGCGGCTCGCCTCGTCGTGGCTCGGGCATTTGGCGATCACGCTCTCAGGGGCGTCGACGCCCGACTCCCAGTCGAGCGTCAGGCGATAGCTGTCGCACATCTGCCCGGTGCCGACCTTGCCCACGGCAAAGCCGCGCAGCGCGTCCGGCGCCTGTCCCAGTTTTTCGGCGAGCCACGCGGGCGTTATCGCCTCGGGCGCGGTCGGGAAGCTCAAGGCGCGGGGTCCATCAGGCCGCTGAGCCCGGTCGGGGCGTGCGGGCCGACGAACAATTGTTCGAGCACGCCGAGGCCGCGATGCGTCGTGCCGCCGTCGACGAGTTCGGCGGTGACCAGCGCCTGGATATGCATCGCCAGCGGATTGCCCCAGCTGCGCTCGGCCTCGGCGAGCGTGTCGTGCGCGACCGCCAGTTCGGGGCCATGATCGAGGCCGTGCCCCCAGACCGGATGCGTGTAGCCGAGCCCGCTCATCGCAAAGACCGGACCGGCCGGGGTCAGCGTCAGCCGCTGGCCGTGGCCCAAATCGGCGGTCATCCGGGCGATGCGCCGCGATCCGCGTGACCACTCGATATCGAAAGCGGCGTCGGCGAAATGCTGTTCGGTTCCGTCTTCGCTGCTCTCGCTGTCGCTGACGATCACCGCGCGGCGGTTCCATGGGCTGCCCGCACCGTCGTCGTTGCTATGGAAAAAGAGCGAGCGATCGTCGAAATTGCAGGGTGTCCACAGCCAGAAGAATTGGGTGAAATTGCCCTCGGGCGGCGGCTGCGGCTCGCTGGCGCCGACGGGACGCACGCCCCAGCTCCGGTCGCGCGTCCCGCTCCAGCCGTCACCCAGCTCGATCTTCTCGCCGCCGACCGACAGCCAGCCCGACCAACTGCCGTTCTGCGTCATGCGGGTGTAGTCCATGAACAGCCGCGTGCCGTTGCGACGGATGAAGCGCGGTTCCTCGATCGGGAAATGGCGGTTCATGAAGCGTAGCTCGCCTTCGAGCGGGCCGTCGTTCGGCGAGATGTGGAGCGTCAGCACCTGCAGCGGAATGTCGATATCGAGGATGATCGGCCCGACCGACAGGTTCAGCCGTTCGCCGCCCGACCGGCGGCTAGCGCGGAGGTTATACTGTACGCCGTTCAGGATGACGCAAAAGCTGGCGTCGACGATCCCGAGCTGGGGGTAGAAGCCCATCGCCGCGGCGAAAAAGACCGATCCGTCGGGGCTGTAGCCGTTGAAGAAATAGCGGTCGTAGAAGTTGCGGTCGGTTCCGGCGAACGCAATCGGTTCGCTGGTCTGGTGCAACGGAAAATCGTCGCCGCGTGTCAGCATATGTCCTCATCCCGTTTTTTCTTGCAACGTAACGGGAAGACGGCGCGCGTCAATGCACCGGTGGATCGACCGGCGGCACCGCCGCGACGGGCGCGACCGGCTCACCCGGTTCGCGCGGCGGCAGCGCGTCGGGCGGTATATCGTCGATCTGCATGTCGGGGGTCGGCACCTGTTCGAGGTTGCGCACGCGGACGCCGATCGCCGTGCCTTCGACGGTGAGGTCGTTGAAGCTGGGCGGGGTCGAGCGGATGCGCTGCGACAGCGTCCCCGCGCCGATCATGCGGATCGGCCCGGCGGTGGTTTCTTTCACGAGATCGAAGGCGTCATGAACGTGCCCGGTGAGTACCGCCGCGACGCCGCGCTTCGCCAAAGCCGCGAGTGCGCGCTCGCCGCCGCGGGTGAGCGCGCGGCCCCTGGTGCCCGCCTCGACCAGCGGATGGTGCGCGGTGACGAGCACCGTGGTACCCGGTGGCAGCGCGTCGATTGCGGCGAGGGTCTTTTCCAGCGCGCGGTGCGTCACCCAGCCTTTCGACCAGTCGAGCCGCCACTGCGCCCGCGCCGTTGTCTTGAGCGGCACCACCGCGACCCCTGCCAGATCGAGTTCGCGTTCGACCAGCCGCTCGATCCCGCGAATGCGGCGATAGGGGTAGAAGAAACGCTCAAAGGGATTGAAATAGGGCAGGTCATGATTGCCGACCTCGACCGTCACCCTGACGTCGAGCGCCTCGATCCAGTTGCACGCCGCGGCAAATTCGCGGCTGCGCGCGCGCATGGTGAGATCGCCGGTGATCAGCACCGCATCGGGGCGCTCGCGCCGTACGCAATCTTCGAACCATGCGAGCGCGGCACGATCCTCCAGCCCGAAATGCAGATCGCTGATATGGAAAAGCCGTGTCATGCCGTCGCGACGAAATCCACGGCGCTGGTCCCGAGTTCGAAGCGTGCGGGGGAGGTCGTCTCGCCGAGTTCGCCATCATATTCGAGGCTGATGGGGGCCGCGCTTTCGAGAATGATCGTCTCGCCCTCGACGATTTTCTCGCTCGGCCCGTCGCGGAAATCCCCGCCGAGCCAGGCAAGACCGTGACGGAGTACGTCGGCGGTGCCCTCGGTCAGGATGCCGTCGGCGCGGATGCCCTCTGCGGTCGGGGTCAAGATGACGGCGGGATAGCTTCGCCCGCGTCCGGCAACCGCGACCCCGGGCGCATTGAGCATGGCATCCAGCGCATCGGGCGCGGCGCGGCTTGCCTCGATCAACCCGTCCTGCCGCATCGTTTCGCGCACTTCGGCCCAGCGTGTTGCGGGGCCGGCCACGATGGTGATGAAGGCGTCGCCGTCGTCCGAGCGGATTGTCGGGATCGGGCGTCGCCGTCCTTTGCCCTGCAGCGCATCGGTCAGGATGTCGGGTGCCGGCCGGTCGCCGTGCAATGCCTTCGAGAGCAAGTTGAGCGTGCCGCCGGGCAGCGGCAGGATCGCGCCGGTCCAGCCGGCCGCCCGCGTCGCGGCGGCGTTGATCGTGCCGTCGCCGGTCCAGACGATCAGCAGGTCGATGTTCTGCCGGATGAGTTCGGCCGCATCGGGGATGTCGCCGTCGGGCAGTTCGAAAACGGCGGAAAGCGGCGAACCGGCCGCGCGGCAGGTCTCGACGATCTCGGCGAGGACGGCGTCGTCATGGCTGCCGCTCTGGCTGTTGCAGACAAGAGCCGGGCGTGAATAGTTGCTGGTCATCACCCTGTCCTACGCGCGAACGCGAAAAAGGTGGCCGTCTATATCGCGCGGCCGTCTTGTTCGCCGCCCCGCCGCCCTGTAGGGCGCGAACGATGGCGGGGCCGGTTTCCAAAGGACGACGGTTGATCAAATTCCTCTTCGTGGTGGTGCTGCTCGTGCTGCTGTTCGGCGGCGGCGCCAAAATGATCGTTGCGGGCGGTGCGAAGTCGCTCAACATGGCCGACCGGCTGCTCGGACAGGGCGATGGTGCCCGGCTGCTGCTTGCCGACCAGCCCTATGGCCACGGACCGCGTCAGTCACTCGACATCTGGGTTCCCGAAAACGCCGAGGCGGACGACCGGCTGCCCGTCGTCGTCTTTTTTTATGGTGGCGGTTGGGACAGCGGCGAGCGCGATAGTTACGGTTTTGCCGGGCGCGCGCTCGCGCAGCAGGGTTTTGTCGTCGTGATCCCCGACTATCGCCTTGTGCCCAAGGCGCATTGGCCAGACTTCGTCGAAGATAGCGCCGCGGCGGTTGCGTGGACGCATGAGCATATCGCCAAGCTCGGCGGCGACCCCGACCGGATCGCGCTGATGGGCCATTCGGCGGGCGCCTATAACGCCGCGATGCTCGCGCTCGACCCGCAATGGCTGCGCGCCGCGAAGAGCGATCCGTCGATCGTCCGCGGCGTCGCGGGGCTGGCCGGGCCCTATGACTTCCTGCCGCTCGAAAAGGGCGGGCGCGGTGACCGCGCGATGGGCAAGGTCAAGCCGATCGAACGAACCCAGCCGATCCATTTTGCGCGCGGCGATGCGCCGCCCTTGTGGCTCGCGACCGGCGATGAGGATGACACGGTGCGGCCGCGCAACAGCCAGAATCTCGCCGCCGCGATCGAGAAGGCGGGCGGGCAGGTGACGCTGCGCATCTATCCCGGCATGGGGCATACGGGCATCGTGATGGCGCTTGCCGCGCCGTTCCGGAGCAGGGGGCCGGTGCTCGAAGAGGCGACCGACTTCCTGCGCGGCGTAACCGGACGTCGCATCGCGCCCGCGTCGGAAGCCGCACAATGAGCGCCCCGATCCCGGCGATCGTGCTGGCGGGCAGCCGGCCCGGTCCCGATCCCTTGCTTTCGGGAAGCGGCGTCTCGACGAAGGCGCTGCTGCCGATCGCGGGGCAGGCGATGCTCGTTCATGTCGTGAAGGCGCTCCGGGCTTCGCCCGAAGTCGGCGCGATCAAGATCCTCGCGCAGAACAGTGCCGAGCTTGCGGCTGAGCCGGGGCTTGCGGGCCTCGCCGACCTGCATTTTGCCGATTCGGGGCAGGGGATCAGCAGTTCGCTTGCCGCCGCGCTGCCGCCGGGCGACGATCCACTGCTGGTGACGACCGCCGACAATGTGCTGCTCACGCCCGCGATGATCGCCGAATTTTTGCGCGGCGGCGCGGACAGCGATGTCGCGGTTGCGATGGTCGAGCGCGACATACTGCTTGCGCGCTACCCTGAATCGAAGCGCACCTGGCTCAAGTTCCGCGGCGGCTGGTGGTCGGGCGCGAACATGTTCCGACTGCGCGGGCGCCGCGTGCTGCCCTTGCTCGATTTCTGGGGTCGCATCGAACGCGACCGCAAGAAGGGGCTGAAGATCGTCGCCGCCTTCGGGCCATGGCTGCTCATCGGCGCGCTGCTCCGCCTCTTCACGATCCAGCAGGGGATCGCGCGCGGGGGGCTTCGTTTCGGGCTGAGGGCGAAGGTCGTGCCGATGTCGGAGCCCGAGGCGTGCATCGATGCGGACAAGCCCGCCGACATCGACCTCATCGAAGCGATATTTGCCGCGCGGCGGGAAGCGGCTATAGGCCGGCCCCTATGACCATCGACAAAGCCATCATCCTGTCGGCCGGGCAAGGCTCGCGCCTCCTGCCGCTGACCCGCGACATTCCCAAATGCCTGATCGATTTCAACGGCCGCAGCCTCATCAGCTGGCAGGTCGCGGCACTCGTCGCGAACGGGATCAAGGACATCGTCGTCGTCACGGGTTTCCGCACCGAGCGGGTCGAGGATCATGCGCTGCAGCTCTATCGCGACACCGGCGCGCGCATTCGTACCCTGTTCAATCCCTTCTTTCAGGTTGCCGACAATCTCGGCACCTGCTGGATCGCGCGCGAGGAGATGGACCGTGATTTCATCATCCTCAACGGCGACACCATCATCTCGGACGAGATCGTCGCGAAGCTCATCGCGGGCGCGAACGAGCCGATCAACGTCACCGTTGACGTCAAGGCCGACTACGACGACGACGACATGAAGGTGAACCGCGACGCCGAAGGTCGCCTGCATCACATCGGCAAGCGCCTGCTGCCCCCCGACACCAATGCCGAGTCGATCGGCATGCTGGCGTTCGTCGGCGATGGCCCGTCGATCTTCCGCAATCAGGTCGACCAGATGATGCGCACCCCCGATGGAGTCGAGCGCTGGTATCTGCGTGCGATCGACATCATCGCCAAGGGCAACCGCGTCGGCACGGTGTCGATCGAAGGGCTCGAATGGCAGGAAGTCGACTTCCCGCAGGATGTCGAGGCCGCGGACGCGCTTACCGCGAAATGGGCCGAAGAAGGCCGCTACGCGAAATAGGGTTTGAGCCAGCCGGCTAGCGCGGCGACCTCTGCGTCGTCCAGTTTCACCGCTTGCCCGAGATCGGGCTGCGCCGGCCAGCCGGCGTCGGCGATGGTCAGCCCCGCGCCCGAACGTTCGCCCTCATAGCGGGGCAGGACGTGGAAATGGACGTGCGGGTCGACCATCATCAGCATCAGATAGTTGATCTTCGCATAGCCGACCGCTTGGCCGAGCGCGCTTTCGATCGCGGCGGTCGCGAGTTTGAGTTCGGCATGCGCTGCGGCCGGCAGCTCGCCGAACGCGGTCGCGTCCGACTTCGCTGCCAGCACCAGCGCGCCGAGCGTCGGCTGCGCGGGGCGCAGCAGCACGACCCAATGATCATATTCGGCGATCAGCGTCGCGGGATGGCCGAATTTGGCGATGGTCGCGTTCATGCTTCCTCCATCCAGCTGACGATCGGACGCCCCGACCGTTTGACGGCATAGGCCTGCACCAGCCGCACCGCATGGACGACCAGCGAGATGACGGTCCACCACGCCAGCGCGATCAGCCCGATATCGGGACGTCCGGCGAGCGTCGCGACAAAGAGGATCGCGATGTTCGGGTTGCGGCGCGCGGTGACGAGGCGGAAGTCGCTGTCGAATTTTTGCCAGACATGGATGTCCATGCCGAAGTCCTTGATGAACAGTCCCTCGATCACGCGTTGGAGCACATAGCCCGCGACGACCGCGATCATCACGAGCAGGAAGGTCTGGTTCGAGAGCGCAAGGCCCCAGCTACCGAGCCCGACGCCCCAGAAATACCACCAGAAGGGCGGGTGGACGAGGTCGACGCCATGGTCGGCGACATTGCCCCATTTCGACGAGGTGATCGTGCAGCGCGCCAGCTTTCCGTCGACGGTGTCGAGCACCATGAAGATGAAGCCCGCGAGCATGCCCGCCCAGTAATGGCCGTAAGCGAACAAATAGGTCGCATAGACGCAGAGCGCGGCGCCGATCGCGGTGACCATGTTCGGCGTCATGCCGATGCTCGCGGCGCCGCGCGTCAGCCACAGGGCGATTTCGGGCCAAAGATATTTGGTCAGCGCGTCGGTCACGCCCTTGTACGCGCCGAAATAGCTCTTCCGTTCGATCTCGCGCCGGGTGGCGGGGGTGAGCCGCTGGACGAATGGGCAGTCGAGCTTGCGGAGCTGGCGGTTATAGATTTGCGGGTTGTCGCGGTAATCGATGATGGTCAGCGCGTTGCCCTGCTGCGCGATATCGTCGGGTTGCATGCCGTCCGTCAGATACGCCATCACCAAGTTGCTGCCGTCCATCAGCACCGTGCCGGGCAGCGTCACGATATGCCGCAGCCACACCGGGTCGAAGACATAGTCGAGATTGACATAAAGCTGCGCGCCCGAGGCCGGAACGGTTTCGGGCAGCCCTTCGGCGCGCGCCAGCCGCCGCAGCCGCTCGGCATTGGTCATGCCCCACAGCAAGGTCGGATTGTCGCCGATCGGCGTCAGGGCGGGCATGGCGGGCGTGTCGATCATCGCCCGCTCTTATCCTGCCCGGCGCCCATTGCAAGGAAGCGCGAGATCGCTTCCGCGCCGCGCCGCGCCGCGCCGGCCGGGTCGCCGCCGATGGATTCAGCGAGCCTTTCGCATTGTTCGGCGGAATAGAGGGCATGGCGCGCCGGAGCCTGATCGAGCGCGCTCGGCAACTGGGCCAGGTCATCGAGGACGTCGCCGAGCGTCCAGAAGAGATAATCGGGATCGCCAACCCAGTCGACGCTATGCGCGTTGAGGAACAGGCACGGCCGCGGGGTACCGAGAAACTCGTAAACCTGGCTGCTCACATCGCCGAGATAGATGTCGGCGCCGCTCGTATAGCTCATATCGAACAGCCTGTCGGACTGCAGGTCGATCAATATCTTGTCGGGTATCGCCAACTGCTGCACCGCTTCGCGCGCGGCATCGCCCGCCTCGGCGAACAGGCGGATGTGCGGCGCGACCACGAGGTTGTAGTGGTCCTGCGCGGCGAACCAGGCGATGACATCGCGCCCGAACCGGTCCCACGACGACAGCCCGCGGTGGAAATGCGGCGCATAGAGAACGGTGGGGCGGCCATTGTCGAACAGCGGCTCGCGGATTTTCTGCAGCCGCGTCATCAGGTCGAGCTTCACATAGCCGTTGACCGCATAATGGCCAGGGCGGATCGTCCCCGCCTCGAGCAGGCGCTGTTCGCTCTTCTCGCCCGCGACCAGCACGAAATCGAAATGCCGATCGCGCGGGTCGAGCATGATCGCGCGGTCGCCCGCGCCATGCGGGGTAAAGATCAGCCGCGTCTTGCGCGGAAGGAAATGGCGGATCGCGGTGCTCGTCCGTTCGGGAACGACGATCGCGTCGAACTGGCGCAGGAAGCCCAGCGCGCCGAACAGGATGGGCAGGCGCGGATGGCGAATGAGCGCGCGGTCGCGCAGCCACCTGCTGATACCGCGCTGCCCGAGCAGCGTGACGCGCGGGGCGAAACCGGGATAGGCGTGCGCCACCTGATCGACCATGCGCAGATGGTCTGCGCTCGCGACGGCAACCTCCACCTGATGGCCATCGACCGCCATTTCGGCGGCGATGGGCAAGGCGTGGAATATCTGGTGCGGTTCGCCGATGAACAGGAACAGGATGCGCATTACCGGGCCCCGATCACCGAGCCCGCCGCGGGGTCTTCGAAATCCGCAGCATGCCAGCCATGTTGCGCTGCACGTCGGATGAATTTTTCGCCGCGCCCGATCAACCAGGCTTCGTCCGCCAGCGCGAACGTGGGCGCATCGCTGGTATGATCGGAATAGGCGCGGATATGCGCGGTGCCACCGGCGGCATGGACCGCCAGCCATTCGGCGACGCGCCGCGCTTTTTCATCGCCGTAACAATTGGGCCCGTCGAGGCCGGGTAGCCAGTTTCCGTCGGCGTCGCGGCGATGGCGCGATGCGACGATCGCATCGAAATCCAGCGCATCGGCGATGGCGCCGGCATAAAATTCGGGCGCTGCGGTCGCCATCAGCAGGCGATATCCCTCGGCACGATCGCGCGCGATGCACGCCGCGGCGCCGGGCGGAACGTCCTGCGGCACCCGCCAGGCGGCGAAATGCGCCGCGAGCCTTCCCGCGCGTGCGGGCGATATGCTGCCACCCAGCATCAGGCGGATGGCGGCGGGCTTGAACCGGTCGCGCCCGTAGAGGCGGAGCGCATAGCCGATCATCAGCGCGGCGAGCGCGGGAAGCAGCAGCAGACGCCACGGCGCCTCGCGCGCCGCCGCCCAGAGGAGGAACAGGGTGAAGGTCGGTTTGCGCAGCACGGTGCGGTCGAGATCGTAGATCGCGATGCGTGCGGACGGCGACATGCCGGTCATGCGTCATCGCCTCCCAGCAAACGCAGCCGGCGGCCGGTCTTGCCGAGCGAGGCGCGATCGGCGAACGGGAGGGCGAAGCGCATCGATAGCCAGACCGAAGCGACGGCGATCAGCGCGATCAGCGGCAGCGAAAACACATCGGGCAGCCGATCGGCGAGCAATGTCAGCGCGCCTGCCGCCAACGTGATCGCGCCGGCACGGATGGCGACTGCGGGGAACTGCGCGTCGAAGGGGTGGAGCTTTTCGGTCGCCGCGAGCTGGAGCATGGGAATGCCGGCCATCGTGACGACGCCGATCGCGGTGGCCAGCGTGACGCCGGTGAGCGGGTCGAGGTGACCGACGATCAGCCATCCGGCACCCACCGCAAGCCCGACGCCGAAGATGCTGGCGGTCAGTTGCTGGCTGAAGGCGGCAACGACTTGCAGCACCGGCGCGGCAATACCGAGGACGGCCTCTGCCGCGCGGGCGAAAAGCAGGATCACAAGCGCGGCTTGCGCCGCTTGTGCCTGCTCGCCGAACAGCCCGAGCAGAGAGGCGCTGCCCGCCGCGAGCACGGCGGCGAGGGGCAGGGTGATCGCGGAGATGAGCCGCGTCGCATAAGCGTAGATATCGGCGACCTGACGCCGGTCCTCGCGCTCGGCGCTCGCGGCGAGGGGCGCCATCACATAGACGAAGGCGATCCGGACGAGCTGGACGACGCTCGACAGCTTGCGCGCGATGGTGAAGAGCCCCGCCGCTGCCGCACCCGCCGCGCCGGGCAGGAGCAGGTTGAGGATCAGCGCCGGCGCGTCGCCGAACAACCGCGCGATGATATTCGACGGCAGGATCGAAAGTCCCGCCCAGAATGTGTTGCGCGCGGTCTCGGTCACCCAGGGGCCGCGCCACAGGTCGGCGAAATTATAATAGCGGGCGAGGAGCCGGATACAGAGGATCGCCGTGATCGCGAGCGAACAGAGGTGCGCGATGAACAGGCCCTTGAGGCCGAGCCCGCCGGCAAAGAACAGCCCGGCAAAGACCAGCCGGATCACCTGCTCCCACACGATCCGCAGGCGGATTTCGGCACCGAACACCATGCGCGCGCGCAGCGCCGATGTGGCGATTTCGACAAAGGCCCACAGCGGCAGCGCCCAGACGAAAATCTGGATCGCGGGCGTGACCAGCGCGCGATCCCGCTCAGCGACGTTGAGCAAAGGCCCGAGCTCTGCGGCAAAGAAGGCGATCAGCGCCGCGACGATCAGGCAGGGGCCAACGCCGAAGATCATCGCGGTGCGCAGCGCCGCCGCCGCCTCGGCGTCGCTCGCCGATTGCGGCACGGTGCGCTGCATCGCGCTGGTCATGCCGGTGTCGAAGATATTCTCGAGCAGGTTGATCGTCGCCCACAGCACGGCATAGAGGCCATAGCCTGCGAGGCCGAACATCAGCACGTAAAGCGGCTGGGCGACGATCTCGACGACCGCACCCAGCCGCGCCAGCACGGTTGTGCCGAGCCCGCGCGCGACGCTGCGGCTGGTAACGGCGGGTTGGGCGGCGTCTTCGCTCATCGGTGCGCACCTAGCGGCTCGTCCGCCGCGCCGCCAGCGGCTTTCGTGCATTCTCCGCTTCTTCACCCCCTTGTCGACTCCGCCAATCGGGTCTAGGCAGCGCGCAATTGCATAGGGAACCCCGCGATATGGCTCAATTCGTCCTGCCCAAGAACAGCCGCCCGCAAAAGACGGGCAAGGTCCACAAGGCCGAGGGCGCCGCGGCAGTGAAGAAATTCAAGGTCTATCGCTACGACCCCGACAGCGGCCAGAATCCGCGTTTCGACACCTTCGAGATCGACACCGAAAAATGCGGTCCGATGGTGCTCGACGCGCTCATCAAGATGAAGAGCGAGCAGGATTCGTCTCTGACCTTCCGCCGTTCGTGCCGCGAAGGTATCTGCGGCAGCTGTTCGATGAACATGAACGGCAAGAACGGCCTCGCCTGCACCACTGCGATCGAGGATCTGAAGGGCGACATCACGATCACCCCGCTGCCGTCGATGGACGTGATCAAGGACCTCGTCCCCGACTTCACCCATTTCTACGCCCAATATGCGTCGATCGAGCCTTGGCTGAAGACCAAGACGACGACGCCGAGCGGCAAGGAGCGGCTGCAGTCGCCCGCCGAGCGCGAAAAGCTCGACGGGCTTTACGAGTGCATCCTGTGCGCTTGCTGCTCGACGAGCTGCCCGAGCTATTGGTGGAACAGCGACAAGTTCCTTGGCCCCGCGATCCTGCTCCAGGCCTATCGTTGGCTCGCCGACAGTCGCGACGAAATGACCGGCGAACGGCTCGACGAACTGGAAGATCCGTTCCGTCTCTATCGCTGCCACACGATCATGAACTGCTCGAACGCCTGCCCGAAGGGATTGAGCCCGGCGCGCGCGATCGCCGAGATCAAGAAGCTCGAGGCCGAGCGGCAGGTCTGATGCGGAGGTGGCTGCCGGCGCTGGCCGCGCTGGCGCTTGCTTCCTGCGCATCGACGATCGAACCCGGAAAGGTCGCCGAACTGCCCGGTGCCGTTGCGCTGGGCGATGCGACTTGGCTCGTGCCGGGTGGGTTCGAGCCGGGCCGCTCGCCCGACGGCAACAGCGTCATCCTGCGGGGGACGGCAGGGGCCGTGCTCATCGACACGGGGCGACATGCCAGCCACAGCGAAGCCGTCGACCGGGCGCTTGGCGCGCTCGACATGCCGCTCGCCGCGATCGTCAACACGCACTGGCACCTCGACCATGTCAGCGGCAACCTGCCGCTCAAGACGGCACATCCCGACGTGCGGGTCTATGGAACTTCGGCGATCGACGGCGCGCTCGCGGGCTTTCTCGCAACCAGCGCAGAGGCGTCGCGCAAGGCGCTCGCCGCGGGGCAAATTCCCGCTGCCGCGGTTCCCGATGTGAAGGGCGATCTGGAAACGATCGGGCGCGGGCCTGAATTGCGGCCGGACATCGTCGTCGACACGCCGCACGACATCGTCTTCGCAGGCCGCGCCCTGTCGCTGCGGATCGCCCATCGCGCGGCGACCGAACGCGACCTCTGGATCTACGACGTCGCGGCCAGGCGCGCGATCGTCGGCGACCTTGTCACGCTTCCGGTGCCGTTCCTCGACACCGCCTGCCCCGAAGGCTGGCTGGAGGCGCTCGGCGACGTCGCGCGGTCGGGGGCGAAACAGGTCGTGCCGGGGCACGGGCCGGTCATGGATCGGCACGGCTTTGCCCGCTGGCGTACCGCCTTTGGCGATTTTATCGCTTGCGCGCGGGGATCGGGGGCGCTTGAGAGCTGTTCGGCGGGCTGGGTTGCCGGCGCCGCTGAATGGATCGGCAGCGACGGCGCCCGCGCGAAGGCGATGGCCGATTATTATGGCGAGCTGATACGCTCGAAAAAACTGGACGGATATTGCAGGGCATGAACGACGGGATCGAGGAACCGAAGCGCCGCGACCATTTCAGTGCCGAGGAACTCGACGGCGGCTGGCTGAGCTGGGACCTCAAGGACCCGACGCGTTTCAATGCCTTCATCGAACCGCTGACGGTGCGCGTCGAGGCGCCGACCGAAGACGGTCGCCCGCGCGCCCGCGTGCGCATGATCCCCGAACGCAAGCACAGCAATCTCGGCGACAATGTCCATGGCGCGGTGACGCTCGCGCTCGTCGACATCGCGCTGTTTGCGGCGTCGCACCAGTTCGGATCGCTCAACGCCGGCCATTCGGTGACGCTCGATCTGTCGACGCAGTTCGTCGGCGCGGGACGGGTCGGTGAGCCGCTGGATGCGCTTGTCGAGCTGGTGCGCGAAACCGGACGCCTCATCTTCCTGCGCGGGCTGGTCGTGCAGGGCGAGCGCGACAGCCATATTGTGCTCAGCTTCGCGGGGACCATTCGCAAGGCGACGCAGAAATGACAGGCGTGCTTGCGGCCTATGACGCGCTGGTTGCCGCCGGCGAGCTGAAGCCAGACCCCGAACAGCGTGCCGCCGCGGAACGGCTGAACCGGCTGCAGGCCGAACTCGAAGCCGTGCCGAAGCGCGGCAGCCTTCTCTGGCGCCTCGCCGGCCGCAAGCCCGAGGCGCTGCGCGGCATCTATCTGTGGGGCGCGGTCGGGCGCGGCAAGTCGATGCTGATGGACCTTTTCTACGACCAGCTCGCGATCGAGCGGAAGCGGCGCGTCCATTTCCACGCTTTCATGCTCGACGTGCACGCCCGGATGCGCGAGGTGCGCAGACAAGAAAGCGGCGATCCCATCCCGCTCGTCGCGGATGCGCTGGTCGAAAATGTGCGCTGTCTCGCGTTCGACGAGATGGTCGTGAACAACAGCGCCGACGCGATGATCCTCTCGCGGCTGTTCACCGCGTTGATCGAACGTGGCGTGACGGTCGTTGCGACCTCCAACCGGCCGCCGCAGGATCTCTACAAGGACGGGCTCAACCGCGAGCATTTCTTGCCCTTCATCGCGCTGGTCGAGGATCGCCTCGATGTGATGAGCCTCAATGGTCCGACCGATTATCGCCGCGACCGGCTGGGCGACGGCGCGCGGTGGTTCGTGCCCGCCGACGATGCGGCGAGCGCGGCGCTGTCGGCCGCCTTTTTCCGTCTCACCGATTATCCGCCGGAAGATCGCGCGCATGTGCCGACGCTCGATCTCGATGTCGGCGGCGGCCGGATATTGCATGTGCCGAAGGCGCTGAAGGGGGTCGCGGTCTTTTCGTTCAGGAAATTGTGCGGAGAGGCGCGCGGGGCTTCGGACTATCTGGCCGTCGCGCGCCATTTCCATAGTGTGATCCTTGTCGGCATTCCGCGCATGGGGCCCGAAAATCGTAACGAAGCGGCGCGCTTCGTGACGCTGATCGATGCGCTCTACGAATATAAGGTGAAGCTGCTCGCGAGCGCGGCCGCGATGCCCGACCAGCTCTATGTCGCGGGCGACGGCGCGTTCGAATTCGAGCGGACGGCGAGCCGCCTCGCCGAAATGCAGTCCGACGATTATCTTGCCCTAGGCCACGGCCAGGAGGACGCCGCCTAATATCTTGCCCCAGCGCGAAGAATTGACCGTGACCGAAATCAGGTCGCGGACATAACGGACCTCGTGCGCAAGATGGCCGATCGCCTGTTCGACCGTCCGGCGCAGCGTACGCAGAGGCTTGGGGGCCGCGAGACCGATCCGCGCCGGGCGCGCGGGCGGCCCCGACAGCGTCGCGAAGCCGCCGCTGCTTACGCGCGGATCACCGGCGACGGCGCGGCAGAGCGCTTCCATGCGTGCGATCGCGAGCCCGTTGGGAACCGCGCGGTCGCGGCTCAGCAATTCAAAGCTGTGGCTGAACGCCGAAAACTGGATGGCGCCGCTCGTCGCGCTATGGTCGAGCGCGTCGCGCATCTCTTCCTCGGACATGGCGCAAAGCTGAGCCGGGCGAAAGCGGCTCGCGCGGTCCATCAATCCGCTGACCGGTACCTCGACGACGCCGTGATGGGTGCGCATGCCGAGGTTGGCGGGATCGAGCGTGATGTCGCAGCCATGACCCCGGTAAGCGCCGTTGAAGCTGCTGTCGAAGCGGAAACCGAGCGCGGCGAGCGCGCGCAGCGTGTCGTCGTTGGCGCCGAAATTCCCGGCGCGAAAGGCGGTCGGTCTCGGCGCACCCGCGCCGGTCAATATGTCGCGCGCCAGCCCGATCAGCTTCTTTTGCGCCGCCAGGGGGAAGTCGCCGATATTGCGACCGGTCAGCCGCCCGACCGGGTTGAACCGGGCAAAGGCGAGCCATTCGGTGTGGATATGGACCTGGACCTCGTGCCCGCGCGCGACGACGGGCTGGACGATCGCGTCGATTACCTCGGGACCATAGACGAGCGCGGGCATCGGATCGATGAAGAAGACCCCGGTCAGCCCGTGGCGTTCGAGCATGTCCATCTGGAAATGGATGCCGAAATCGCCATCGCGGCAGCGGCCGAGGATCGAGCTTTCGAAATTGGCGCGCGCATCGGCGCCGCGCTGGTACAGGCCGGCGGACAATTCGGTGTCGAAGCTGATGATCGCGCGGGTCACGCCTCGCGCCTAGCACCGCAGCGATAAGGGAGGGTTAACCCGCGCATGCGCGATATACCGTCCGCCGCCATTGCGCATATCGGCCATGTTGCGGGGGCTGTCAGCTTCGCGAAAGGATCATATCTCTATCGTATATCGCCCTGAAGCATGGGCGGCAGAGCGACTCGCCCGCATCTTATCGTTATTGCGAACTATTAGCAAAAAAAGGCTGTTTTTCGTCCTTTTGGCGGTTGTTTCCTTAAGGGAATCGGCGTAGGGGCGTCGCCAGTCTTGGGACCGGAGCGGAGCTTTAGCCCGTGCTCCCGCCGGTCTGTGAACCAATTGCCGGGCTTGCCAGAAGGGAGTGCCGCGCGCCATGGGACGCAAGAAGATCGCATTGATCGGAGCCGGGAATATCGGCGGAACGCTGGCGCTGCTCGCCGCGCAGAAGGAACTGGGCGATGTCGTCCTGTTCGACGTCGTCGAAGGCGTGCCGCAAGGCAAGGCGCTCGACCTGTCGCAGGTCGGCCCGATCGCGGGCTTCGATGCAAAGATCACCGGCTCGAACGACTATAAGGATATCGCCGGCGCCGACGTCATCATCGTCACCGCCGGTGTCGCCCGCAAGCCGGGCATGAGCCGCGACGACCTGCTCGGCATCAATCTGAAAGTGATGAAGGCCGTCGGCGAAGGCATCAAGGCGAACGCCCCCGACGCCTTTGTTATCTGCATCACCAACCCGCTCGACGCGATGGTCTGGGCGCTGCGCGAATTCTCGGGCCTGCCGCACAACAAGGTCGTCGGCATGGCCGGCGTGCTCGACTCGGCGCGCTTCAGCCACTTCATCGCCGACGAATTCGACGTGTCGGTGAAGGATGTGAACACCTTCGTGCTCGGCGGTCATGGCGATACGATGGTTCCCGTCGTCCGCTACTCGACGGTCAACGGCATCCCCGTTCCCGACCTCGTCAAGATGGGCCTGTCGTCGCAGGACAAGATCGACGCGATCGTCAAGCGCACCCGCGGCGGCGGCGGCGAGATCGTCGCGCTGCTCGGCACCGGCTCGGCCTTCTACGCGCCTGCCGCCTCGGGCATCGCGATGGCCGAAGCTTACCTCGGTGACCAGAAGCGCATCCTGCCCTGCGCCGCCTATGTCGACGGCCAGTACGGCCTCGACGGTCTGTATGTCGGCGTGCCGGTGCTGATCGGCGCGAACGGCGTCGAAAAGATCGTCGAGATCGAACTCGACGATGCCGACAAGGCCGGCCTGCAGGTCTCGGTCGACGCGGTCAAGGAACTGCTCGACGCGTGCAAGAACCTGGATCCCAGCCTCGCCTGATCTTTTTCGCCGCGCCCGGCGTTTTCGGCCGGGCGCAGGCTCTCCCCGGGAGAATTAGAATATGTCCATCCTCATCGACAAAAATACCAAGGTCATCACGCAAGGGATGACCGGTGCCACCGGCACCTTCCACACCGAACAGGCGCTCGCCTATGGCACGCAGATGGTCGGCGGCGTGACGCCGGGCAAGGGCGGCACGCAGCACATCGGCCTGCCGATGTTCAACACCGTTGAAGAAGCGAAGCATGCGACCGGCGCGACCGCGTCGGTCATCTATGTGCCGCCGCCGTTCGCCGCCGACTCGATCCTCGAGGCGATCGATGCCGAGATCGAACTGATCGTCGCGATTACCGAAGGCATCCCCGTGCTCGACATGGTCAAGGTGAAGCGCGCGCTGTCGGGTTCGAAGTCGCGCCTGATCGGCCCGAACTGCCCCGGGGTGCTGACCCCCGAAGAGTGCAAGATCGGCATCATGCCGGGCAACATCTTCAAGAAGGGCAGCGTCGGCGTCGTCTCGCGCTCGGGCACGCTCACCTATGAAGCGGTGTTCCAGACCTCGAATGTCGGCTTGGGCCAGACCACCGCGGTTGGCATCGGCGGCGACCCGGTCAACGGCACCAACTTCATCGACGTCCTCGAACTCTTCCTCGCCGACGAAGCGACCAAGTCGATCATCATGATCGGCGAAATCGGCGGCGACGCCGAGGAACAGGCCGCCCAGTTCCTGATCGACGAAGCCAAGCGCGGCCGCAAGAAGCCGATGGCCGGCTTCATCGCGGGCCGCACGGCGCCTCCGGGCCGCCGCATGGGCCATGCCGGCGCAATCGTGTCGGGCGGCAAGGGCGACGCCGAAAGCAAGATCGCGGCGATGGAAGCCGCCGGCATCAAGGTGTCGGCGAGCCCGTCGGAACTCGGCACGACGCTCGCCGAAGTGCTCAAGGAACGCGTCTGACCGGACGGCCCGCCGGCACTCTTTGCCGGCGGGCCTCCGCTCCCCATATAAAACCCACCCCTACCTCCCCGTGGAAAAGCAGATGAACCTCGAACGACAAAGCTTCGACATCGACGAGCCGCAGGCCGGCCCGAGCTGGGCGCCGAAAAACTGGCCCCGGATCGACACCGACGACCTGACCGCCGCGCTCGACCCGCAGCAGATGCAGGTCGCGGTGAAGGCCGCGGCCGCCAAGGCGGGTGCCGCGCTGTCGAGCGCCGAGGTCGAACGCGCCGCCGACGATTCGATCCGCGCGATGATGCTGATCCGCACCTATCGCGTGCGCGGCCATCTTGCTGCCAACCTCGATCCGCTCGGCCTCAGCCAGCGCGAGCTGCCCGCGGACCTCACCCCCGAATATCACGGCTTCGCCGGCGCCGATCTCGACCGTCCGGTCTGGCTCGGCGGCACGCTCGGCCTCGAGCGCGCGACGGTGCGCGAGATTGTCGCGATCCTGCGCGCCAATTATTGCGGCAATGTCGGCCTCGAATATATGCACATCGCCGACCTGAAGGAGCGCCAGTTCCTGCAGGAGCGCATGGAAGGCGCCGACAAGATCATCGAATTTTCGGTCGAGGGCAAACGCGCCATCCTGAACAAGGTGATCGAAGCCGAGGAATGGGAAAAATTCCTCGCACGCAAATATGTCGGCACCAAGCGCTTCGGTCTCGACGGCGGCGAATCGATGATCCCCGCGATGGAAGCCATCATCAAATATGGCGGCCAATACGGCGTTCGCGAGATCGTCTATGGCATGGCGCACCGCGGGCGCCTTAACATGCTCGCGAACGTGATGGCGAAGCCGTACAAGATCATCTTCCACGAATTTGCCGGCGGATCGGCCAACCCCGACGACATCGGCGGTTCGGGCGACGTCAAATATCACCTCGGCACCTCGACCGACCGCGAATTCGGCGGCGCGTCGGTGCATATGTCGCTCGTCCCCAACCCGTCGCACCTCGAAGCAGTCGATCCGGTCGTGCTCGGCAAGGTCCGCGCGCAGCAGGTCGTGCGCGACGACCTCGAAAAGCATGAACAGGTGCTGCCCGTGCTGATCCACGGCGACGCCGCGTTCGCGGGGCAGGGCATCGTGTGGGAGTGCCTCGGCTTTTCGGGCATTCGCGGTTACAACACCGGCGGCTGTATCCATTTCATCGTCAATAACCAGATCGGTTTCACGACCAGCCCGCAGTTCGCGCGCTCGTCGCCCTATCCGTCGGACGTCGCGAAGGGCGTGATGGCGCCGATCCTGCACGTCAACGGCGACGACCCCGAAGCCGTGACCTTCGCGTGCAAGCTCGCGATCGATTTCCGCCAGCAGTTCAAGCGCGACGTTGTGATCGACATGTGGTGCTACCGCCGCTTCGGCCATAACGAAGGCGACGAACCGTCGTTCACCCAGCCTTTGATGTACGCCAGCATCCGCCAGCACCCGCCGGTGTCGCAGCTGTGCGCCGCCAAGCTCGAAGCCGAAGGCGTGATCGACGCCGGCTGGGCCGACGCCCGCCGCGCCGAGTTCGTCGCGCGGCTCGAAGGCGATTTCGAATCGGCGAAGAGCTACAAGCCGAACAAGGCCGACTGGTTCGCGGGCCGCTGGTCGGGGCTGCACGCCCCCGCCGATCCCGAAAACGCGCGCCGCAACATCGCAACGGGCGTCTCGGAAAAATTGTTCGATTCGATCGGCCGCACGCTGACGACGATCCCCGACGATGTCGAGGTGCACAAGACGCTGCGCCGCGTGATCGACGCGCGCGGCGCGATGTTCGCCGACAAGGGCGACGGCGAAGTGTTCGACTGGGCGACCGCCGAAAGCCTCGCTTTCGGTACCTTGCTCAGTGAAGGCTATCAGGTGCGCCTGTCAGGTCAGGATTCGGGACGCGGCACGTTCAGCCAGCGCCACGCCGTCTGGGTCGACCAGAAGACCGAGAGCAAATATGTGCCGCTGACCACCGTCCCGCACGGCCGGTTCGAGGTGCTCGACAGCCCGCTGTCCGAATATGGCGTGCTCGGCTTCGAATATGGCTATGCGATGGCCGACCCGAAGAGCCTCGTGCTCTGGGAAGCGCAGTTCGGCGATTTCGCCAACGGCGCGCAGATCATGATCGACCAGTTCATCGCCAGCGGCGAAGCCAAATGGCTGCGTGCCAACGGGCTCGTGATGCTGCTGCCGCACGGCTATGAAGGGCAGGGCCCCGAACATAGCTCGGCGCGCCTCGAACGCTTCCTGCAACTGTGCGCGGGCGACAATATCCAGGTGTGCAATATTTCGACCCCGTCGAACTATTTCCACGTCCTGCGCCGCCAGATGCTGCGTCCGTTCCGCAAGCCTTTGATCATCATGACGCCGAAGTCGCTGCTGCGTCACAAGCTGGCGGTGTCGCAGCGCTCGGACTTCATCGGCGACGCGCATTTCCGTCGCCTGATGTCGGACCGCACGCCGCCGGCCGACAAGGACGTCAAGCGCGTCGTCCTCTGTTCGGGCAAGGTCGGTTACGACCTGATGGAAGCGCGCGATGCTGCGGGCCTGACCGACACGACCGTCGTTCGCGTTGAACAGCTCTATCCCTTCCCGGGTGAACCGCTCAGCGTTCGCCTGAAGCGGATGCCGAACCTCGAAGAGGTCGTCTGGGCGCAGGAAGAGCCGCGCAACAACGGCGCCTGGTTCTTCGTCAACGAACTGATCGAAGAGGCGCTTACCAATGCCGGCCACAAGGGTATGCGTCCGCGTTATGCCGGCCGCGCTGCCGCGGCGTCGCCCGCGACGGGCCTGATGAGCCGCCACCAGACCGAACAGTCGGCGCTCGTCGCCGATGCGCTCGGCCTGTCGGTTCGCGCCGAAATCCGCCGCGCCAAGAACAAAGCCTGAGCCCCAAGCTTAAGTCCCCAAGGAACTGCACCTATGAGCACCGAAGTCAAAGTCCCCACGCTGGGCGAAAGCGTTACCGAAGCGACCATCGGCGAATGGCTGAAAAAGCCCGGTGAGGCCGTCGCGCTCGACGAACCCATCGCCAGCCTCGAAACCGACAAGGTCGCGGTCGAAGTGCCGTCGCCCGTCGCGGGCGTGATGGGCCAGCAGCTCGCCGCCGTCGGCGACACGGTCAATGTCGGCGCGACGATCGCCACGGTCGAAGCCGGCGGTGCCGCTGCCGCTCCGGCGCCCGCTGCCGCGTCACCCGCGCCCGCCAAGGCCGAAGCCGCTGCGCCGGCTCCCGCCGCGACCGCCGCTCCGGCCGGGGAAGGCGTCGACACCGTCACCACCATGTCGCCCGCCGTCCGCCGCCTCGTGCTCGAACATGGCGTCGACCCGACGAAGATCCAGGGCAGCGGCAAGGATGGCCGCCTGACCAAGGAAGATGTGCTCGCCGCCGCCAACAACGCGCCGGCTGCCGCTCCCGCACCCGCTGCTGCGCCGGCGCCTGCTGCCAGCGGCGCGCCGGGCCGTCAGGAAGAGCGCGTGAAGATGACGCGCATGCGCCAGACGATCGCGAAGCGGCTGAAGGCGGCGCAGGATACCGCGGCGATGCTGACGACGTTCAACGACGTCGACATGTCGGCGGTGATGGCGACGCGCGACAAATATCGCGAAAGCTTCGAAAAGAAGCATGGCGTGCGTTTGGGCTTCATGAGCTTCTTCACCAAAGCGGTCGCGCTCGCCGCGCATGACATCCCCGCGGTCAACGCGCGGATCGACGGCGACGAGATCGTCTATCACAATTATCTCGACGTCTCGGTCGCGGTCAGCGCGCCGAACGGCCTCGTCGTGCCCGTCGTGCGCAACGCCGACAGCATGAGCTTCGCCGACATCGAGAAAGCGATCGCCGACCTCGGCAAGCGCGCGAAGGAAGGCACGCTGACGATGGACGACATGACCGGCGGTACCTTCACCATTTCGAACGGCGGCGTGTTCGGCGGCCTGATGTCGACACCGATCATCAACCCGCCGCAGTCCGCGGTGCTCGGTCTCCACCGCATCGAGGATCGTCCGGTCGTGCGGAACGGCGAGATCGTGATCCGTCCGATGATGTATCTGGCGATGAGCTATGACCACCGCCTGATCGACGGCCGTGAGGCGGTGACCTTCCTCAAGACGATCAAGGAAGCGATCGAGGATCCGACGCGCCTGCTGATCGATCTTTGATCCGATGATCGCCCCGTCTGTCCGTCCGATCCTGATCTTTGCTGCGGCGGCCGTCCTGGCCGGCTGCAGTGAAGGCGAAAACTCGATGCAAAAAGGTTTCGAGGACGGGTTCAAGACGCAGTTTGTGGAAAAATTCGGCAATTCGTGCCGCGCTGCGGCCGAGGGCGCCGGGGCTCCGGCGGACCTGGTCGCCGACGTTTGCAAATGTGCGGCGGACGAATTGGTCAAGAAATACAGCGCATCGGAACTGATCAGCCTGTCGCCCGAAACGGCCGAGCCGGTTATGAAGTCCTGCGCTGCGAAATCCGGGCTGCCGGTTTGAGCTGATCCGCTCCCCGGTGCCGAGGCAGAAATTGAGGTAGATTGAACATGGCTGATTACGACTACGACGTCCTTGTCATCGGTGCCGGCCCCGGCGGCTATGTCGCGGCGATCCGCGCGGCGCAGCTGGGCCTCAAGACCGCGTGCGCCGAAGGGCGCGAGACGCTGGGCGGCACCTGCCTCAACGTCGGCTGCATCCCGTCGAAGGCGATGCTCCACGCGTCGGAATATTTCGAGGCGGCCGCCGGCGGCGCGATGGCGAAAATGGGCATCAAGGTGAAACCCGAACTCGACCTGCCGGCGATGCACGGCCAGCGCGTCGACGCCGTCAAGGGCCTGACCGGCGGCATCGAATTCCTGTTCAAGAAGAACAAGGTCGACTGGCTGAAGGGCTATGCCCAGTTCACCTCGAAAGACAGCGTCGAGGTCGCTGGCAAGACCTATCGCGCCAAGAATATCATCATCGCCACGGGCTCGTCGGTGACCCCGCTTCCGGGCGTCGACGTCGACAACGACAAGCAGGTCATCGTCGATTCGACCGGCGCGCTCGAACTCGCGAAGGTTCCGGGCCATATGGTCGTCATCGGCGGCGGCGTGATCGGGCTCGAACTCGGCAGCGTGTGGCGCCGCCTCGGTGCCAAGGTCACCGTCGTCGAATTCCTCGACCAGATCCTGCCCGGCATGGACGGCGACGTCCGGAAGGAAGCGAACAAGATCTTCAAGAAGCAGGGCATGGAGTTCAAGCTCAAGACCAAGGTCACGTCGGCCGCAGTCAAGGGCAAGAAGGCCGTGCTGACGCTCGAGCCCGCCGCCGGCGGCGATGCCGAAACGCTCGAAGCCGACGTCGTGCTCGTGTCGATCGGGCGCCGTCCGAACACCGACGGCCTCGGCCTCGACAAGGCGGGCCTCGCGGTCAACCAGCGCGGCCAGATCGAAACCGACCATGATTTTGCGACGCAGGTTCCCGGTATCTGGGCGATCGGCGACGTGATCCCCGGCCCGATGCTCGCGCACAAGGCCGAAGACGAAGGCATCGCCTGCGCCGAGAATATCGCGGGGCTGACCGGCATCGTGAACCACGATGTCATCCCGTCGGTCGTGTACACTTGGCCCGAAATCGCCGGCGTCGGCCTGACCGAAGAGCAGGCGAAGGAGAAGGGCGAGGTCAAGGTCGGCAAATTCCCGATGCTCGCGAACAGCCGCGCCAAGACCAACCACGAGCCCGACGGTTTCGTGAAGGTGATCGCCGATGCGAAGAGCGACCGCGTGCTCGGCGTGTGGTGCATCGCGAGCGTTGCGGGCACGATGATCGCGCAGGCCGCGCAGGCGATGGAATTCGGCGCGACGTCCGAAGACATCGCCTACACCTGCCACGCACACCCGACGCACAGCGAGGCGATCAAGGAAGCCGCGATGGCGGTGACGGGCAAGCCGATCCACACCTGACGAAAAAATTGGGGGAGACTATGATGGCGAAGCTTTGGCTCTGGGCAGGGGCTTCGCTAGCCCTCTCCCTCACCGCGACCGTTGCGCAGGCGGCACCCGATCCGGGTGCCGCGAACGCGCGGCTGACCGCGCTGCTCGATAAAAATTACCCGGCGCTCGACGCGCTCTACAAGGACCTGCACCAGAACCCCGAACTCGGGATGCAGGAAGTGCGCACCGCGGGCATCCTCGCACAGCATCTCCGCAAGGCCGGCTTCACCGTGACCGAAAAGGTCGGCGGTACCGGCGTCGTCGGCATACTCAAAAATGGCGAGGGCCCGACGATCCTCGTCCGCGCCGACATGGACGCGCTGCCGATGGAGGAAAAGACCGGGCTTGCCTGGGCGAGCAAGGCGCGCGCGACCTATGAGGGCAGGGATGTACCCGTGATGCACGCGTGTGGCCACGACACGCATGTCGCCTATCTGGTCGGCGTCGCGCAGGCGCTTGCCGCGATGCGCGACAGCTGGTCGGGCACCGTGATGCTGATCGGCCAGCCTGCCGAGGAGCCGCTGCTCGGTGCGCGCGCGATGCTCGACGACGGGCTGTTCACGCGCTTTCCGAAGCCCGATTTCGGCTTCGCCGCGCATGTGTCGAACCTGCCGGCGGGCGTCGTCGCGATCAAGGCGGGCGCCGGGTCGTCGGCGTCGGACAGCTATTCGATCACCTTCCACGGCCGCGGCGGGCATGGCTCGATGCCCGCAGCGACGATCGACCCGATCCCCATCGCCGCGCGCTTCGTCACCGATACCCAGGTGGTGATCAGCCGCGAAAAGGATCCCGCCGCCTTTGGCGTGCTGACGATCGGCGCGATCAATGCGGGCAGCGCGCCCAATATCATTCCCGACAGCGCCGAGGTGAAGGTCAACCTGCGTTCGCAGTCGCCCGAGGTGCGCAAGCTGCTTCAGGACGGCACCGCGCGCGTCGCGAAATCGGCGGCAGCGATGGGCAAGGCGCCCGAACCGACGATCCGCTATCTCAGCGGTACCGGCGTCCTGACCAACGATGAAACGATGGCGAATGCCGCGGTCGCGGCGTTGACGCCGGTATTCGGCAAGAGCCTTGTCTTCGCGCCGGCGAGTGCGGCGCCGATGTCGGGCAGCGAGGATTATTCCGAGTTCGTCGATGCGGGGGTGCCGTCGCTTTTCTTCGGTATCGGCGGTTATGATCCGGCGGTCCTCGCCGACCTCAAGGCGAAGGGCGAACCCGCGCCGACGAACCATTCGCCTTTCTTTGCGCCGAAAGCCGAGCCCGCGATCCGCAATGCGGTGACCGCGATCGTGCTGTCGATCGTCGGCGGTGTGCGGCCGGCCGCGAAATAGGGCGTCAGCCCGCCATCATCACCTGCCACCGGCGCTGCGCGTCGGTGGTCCACACGCCTTCGGGCGACGGATAGAAATCCGGAAAGACTTTCACATCGGCGGGCAGCACGACCCACGGCTGTTTGCTGCGCGTGAAGATATGCACGTCGGGCGGATATCGGTCGGGGTCGTCGAGCGTGCCGACGCGGACGAAGGACGAGCGGCGACCCGAGGTCGGATAATGGCTCCAGAGCGCGACCCGGCACGCCGGGCAGCGGATGATCTCCTGCCCCTTGCCGCTTTCGGACGGCGTCATCACCGGGTCGACCACCCCTTCGACCTCGAGCCGGTCGCTCTCGATCACCGCATTGATCACGAAGGCGCTGCCCGTCTCGCGCTGACACCAGCGGCAATGGCAGCAGTGGACGATCATCGGGGCCGAGTTCATCCGGTAACGAACCGCGCCGCAAGTGCATCCGCCTTCCATCGCGGCCTCCTCTCCATTGTGCCGTATCGCGCGCGATGATAGCGCGGCGCGCGATGGATACACAAACGCTCGTCCGCCTGCTCGACCTTGTCGGCATCGGCGTCTTCGCGCTGTCGGGCGCGCTGATGGCGGTGCGGCTGCGCCAGACGCTCGTGACTGCCGCCTTCTTCGCGCTCGTCACCGGCGTCGGCGGGGGCAGCGTGCGCGACCTCTTGATCGGCGCGCCGGTGTTTTGGGTCCAGGATGGCGCTATCGCCGCGGTGTGCATCGCGATCGCGCTGATCGTCTGGCTGACGCCCGAACATTGGTGGCGCGGGCAATTGCTCGAGTGGGCCGACGCCGTCGGGCTTGCCGCCTATGCCGTGTTCGGGACCGCGAAGGCGCTCGCGTGGGGCGTCCCGCCGGTGCCTGCGCTTATGATGGGCGTCATTACCGGCTGCGTCGGCGGCACGATCCGCGACATCCTCGCCGGGGTGCCGTCGATCATCATGCGGCCCGAAGTCTATGTGACGGCAGCGGCGCTCGCCTCGGGGCTGTTCCTGCTTTTGCAGTGGCTGGGGACGGGAACGCCCGTTGCGGCTGTCGCAGGCGCGGTCGCGGGCTTCGTCCTGCGCGGGGCGGCGATCCATTGGTCGCTTGCGCTGCCCGCCTATCGCGGGCCGAAAGCCTAAGAGAAGCGACAGGCTTGCCAAATCGCGAAACTGTGGCAGTTTCGCTTTATGAACATGGATGTCAGCACCATCGCATGCCGGGTGCGGGGTCAGGCGGATGCCTTGCCCGAGCTGTTCGGCCGTTTCGATTTCGACAAGGCGCCCGAGCGCTGGGCGCCCGAAGCCGATGCGGTGAGCGAGCTCAGCCGCGTCCGCAGCATCGATCGCGCCGACTATCTGGACGACCCCGACCTGCTCGGCCGCATTCGCGAATATACGATGCTCGGCGACCGGGCGGGCGATGCCTATGCCGCGCTGATGCCGCGCTACGGTTTCCAGCGCACCGTCGCGATGCTGGTCGATGCGTGCGACAAGGGTATCGAAGCGGTTGCGGACGCACCGCCCGAGCTGGTCGCGCTGATCCGCGAAATGGAGCAGAAACCCGACTGGCTCGACATGGGGCTGGTCGAGGAGGGCGCTGCCTATGAGCGCAACGCGACCGCGAACCTCTCGCCCTTCCTGATCCGCGGCGCGTTCATCGCGACCTTCCTCAACAAATATTCGGCGCTGCCGATGGCGCTGACCGGCACGCTCGGCCATGCGACCGCGGCACGGCGGGTGAAGGAAACCGCGACCTTCTTCGCGACGACGGCGCTGCCCGGCGCGCTCGACCGCTATGGTGCGGGCTTCAAGGCGGCGGCGATGGTGCGACTGATGCACTCGATGGTACGCATCAATGTGTTGTCGCGCCCCGGCATGTGGGACGCCGACACCTATGGCATGCCGATCCCGCAGCTCGACCAGATGCCCGCGGGGCTGATCCCCGTCTATTTCCTGTCGCAGGAAGTGCTGGCGAAGGGTCGCACCAGTTTTACCCGGCTCGAACGCGGGCGGGTCGAGCTCGCGCGCTATCGCTGCTATCTGCTCGGCTTGCCCGAGGATCTGCTTGCCGACACGCCGCAGGAGATCGTCCGCATCTGGCGCACGCGCAGCGCGACACTCCGCTACGAATATGACGATGTGGTCTGCGGCGGGCTGCTGCGCGCGACGATGGACGCCGAACTGTCGAAGGATCGTTCGCCGAAGGGGCAGGTGAAGCGCCGTCTCGAATATTCGGTCAGCCGCGTCTTCTTCGTCAAAGCCTTCCTTGCCGGCGACGAGGAGCGCGCAGCGAATGTCGGCGTGCCTGTGCGGCGCCGCGATCATCTCATCTATGGCGCGACGATGCTCGGCATTGCGGGGCGGATGGCCGCGTACCGCGTCGCCTCGCGCCTGCCGGTCATCCGGCATCTCGCCGATCGCCGTCTCGTCCACCGGATCGAGCGCCAGCTCGCCGAATATGGCCGCGCCGAATTTACCTCCGACGCCGCGCATTATAAGCCCGCAACGGCGAGCTAGATTCTTCGACCTAAAGGATTTTCATGCAGACCGAGCAGGCGACCGTAAACGGCATCAGCATCACTTACGAGGACAAGGGGCCGCGCGATGCGCCGGTCATATTGCTGGTCATGGGGCTCGGCGGCCAGTTGACGCTCTGGCCCGACGAATTCGTCGATGCGCTCAACGACCGCGGTTTCCGTACGATCCGTTACGACAATCGCGACGTCGGCCTGTCGACGCGGTTCGAGGCGGCGGGTATTCCCAATGTGAAATGGATGATCGTCAAATCGGTCATCGGCCTGCCGGTGCGTTCGGCCTATACGCTCGCTGACATGGCGGCCGACGGGATCGGATTGCTCGATCATCTCGGCATCGCGCGCGCGCACATCGTCGGCGTGTCGATGGGCGGCATGATTTCGCAGCATATCGCGGCGCGCTATCCGCAGCGCGTGCTGTCGCTGACGTCGGTGATGTCGACGACGGGCAACCGCCGCCTGCCCCGCGCGCAGAAAGAGGCGATGCGCGTGCTCGCCAATCGCCCGATGAGCGGCGACAAGGAAGCGCTCATCGCTTACTCGGTCAATGCCGCGCGCGTCATCGGAAGCCCCGGCTATCCGTCGGCCGAAGACCGGCTCCAGCGCCGCGTGCGCAACGATTTCGAACGCGGCTGGTACCCGCAGGGTGTCGCGCGCCAGATGGCGGCGATCGTCGCCGACGGCGACCGGCGTGCGATGCTCAAGGACATCAAGGCGCCGACGCTCGTCATCCATGGCGAGGACGATCCGCTCGTCCCGCTCCCCGGCGGGCGCGACACGGCGGACAATATCGCGGGGGCGCGGCTGCTGACGATACCGGGCATGGGTCACGACCTGCCGCTGGCGCTCGTCGACAGGCTGGCCGATGCGATCGCCGCGCATATCAACGACACCACCGCTGTCGCGGCGTAAGTCTTCCTTCCCCCAAGCGGGGCGGAAGACTTAGCGCAGCAACAGCGCCATCGTCGCGAAAAAGCCCTTGGTTTCGGTCTGGGCCGGCCTCGGCACGGCGGGCAGATAGGCGCGGCAATCGAGGCACGATGCCTGTACCGACCCCGCCTGCGTCAGCATCGTCAGGTCCTGCACCAGCCGCCGTTCGGTGAGCTGGCGGTTCATCGCCGCGATGCCGAACCAGCCGCGTGGCAGCGCCGCGGTTTCCTCTTCGGCGCCCGACCAGCTCGCGAGCATCTTCGAAAATTCGCTCGGCTCGTCCTCGAAATATTTGGCGTGGAACTCGCCGTCGAGCTTCGCGAGCTTCGCTGCGGCCTTCAGCGCGTCGGGCAGCCCGCCGAACTGGTCGACGAGGCCGATCTGGCGCGCGGTGCCGCCCGCCCATACGCGCCCCTCGGCAATCGTGCGGACCTTCTCGATCGGCTGTTTGCGGCTCTTGGCGACAAGCCCGGTAAAGCGGCCATAGATATCCTCGACGCTCGCCTGTGCCAGCGCGTTGAATTCGTCGTTCACGCCGCCGAACAGGTCGGGCTGGCCCGACAGCGGCGTGGTCGCGATGCCGTCTGCAGTGACCCCGATCTTGGCGAGCGCCTGATCGAAACTCGGCAGGATGCCGAACACGCCGATCGATCCGGTGATCGTCTCGGGCTCGGCAAAGATGCGGTCGGCGGGGGTCGCGATCCAGTAGCCGCCCGACGCGGCGACATTCGCCATCGACACGACGACCGGCAGCTTCTTCGCCTTGGCGGCGAGCAGTGCCTGCCGGATTTCCTCGGACGCGAGGACCGACCCGCCGGGGGAATCGACGCGAAGCACGATCGCCTTGATGCTGCTATCGGCCGCGGCGTCGAGGATATGCTGCGCGACGGTTTCGCCGCCCGCGACGCCGCTCGGCGCTTCGCCGTCGACGATTTCGCCGATGACGGGGACGACTGCGATCGCGCTGCCATTCGTCGCCGGCGGATTCGCGGCGACCCAGTTTTCGAGCGGGATCGCATTATATTCCCACGGCTTGCTGTCGTCCGCCGCTCCGCTGATTTCGGCGACGCGCGTGTTGAACGCCATGCGGCTCCCGACCTTGTCGATCAGCCCGGCGTCGACCGATGCTTTCGACAGGTCGTTGCCCGCCGCCTGCACCGCGCCTGCGGTGTCGGCGATGAACGCGTCGACCTTGGCCGCGGGGCGCGCCTTTTTGACGTCGCTCAGCCAGTTGTCCCACAGCACGCTGGCATAGGCGAGGTCGGCTTCCTTGGCTTCGGGCGACTGGTCGCTGCGCAGATAGGGTTCGACCGCGCTTTTGAAGGTGCCGACGCGGTAGATATGCGCGGTGATGCCGAGCCGGTCCATCAGCCCCTTATAATAGAGGCGCGATCCGCCGGGTCCGGCGATCGCGACGCCGCCGATGCCGTCGGCCCAGATTTCGCTCGCGTGCGATGCGATCTGGTAGCTGTCGGTCGTGTAGGCGGTCGCGAAGGCGAGCACCGGTTTTTTCTTCGCGCGCACCTTGTCGACTGCGGCGCCGATTTCTGCGAGCGAGACCTGCCCGCCGCCAAGGAAGCGGTCGAGGTCGAGCACGACCGAGGTCACACGCTTGTCGTCGGCGGCGGTTTCGAGCGCGTGGACGACGTCGCGGACGCGGATTTCCTTGAGCTCAGCGCCGCCCGACAGCGCCGCGAGCGGATCGACCTCGGCGGGCTGCTCGCTGACGATGCCGTTGAGTTCGACCAGCAGCGCACCCTGGCTGACGGGCAGCCCCGCATTCGGGCGCCCCGAAAGCAAGCCGAACAACGCGACGAAGAAGAGCAGCAGGAAGATCAGCGCGAGCCCGTCCTTGATCGCGACGAGCAGGTTCCAGACCTTGCGCGGAAAGCTGGTGGTCGATCTGGGTTTGTCGTCGCCGGGGAGCGGGCGGCGTACGGGAATAGCCCAGGGGCCGGCGGGGTCGTTCGGAGGGGTCGCGGTCGTGTCGGTCATGTTCGCGAACCTAGGGATGCGCCTCGCCCTTGGCAATGCACGCTTCGACGGGCGAACGGCGACACCCCACGGGCGACGTCAGAGCCAGCCTTCGCGGCGATACCAGCGCACGGTTTCGGCGAGCGCGTCTTCGGTATCGAGCTCGGGACGCCAGAGGGTCGCGGGCGGGTGGGCGCCTTCGGTCGCGACCCAGTCGGGGTGCGCGATATAGCGGGCGCGGTCGGGGGTCAGCTTGGCGCGGCCGCGGCGCACCAGCTTGTCGATGCGGCCGCCCGCCTTGAGCAGCATGGCGGGCGTCGCGAGCGTCGACAGCCGCTGCCGTCCCACCGCACGCGCGACCGCGCGGGCAAAGCTGCGATGCGACCAGCCGGTGGGCTTGCCGTCGTCGGGTTCGTAGATCTGGCCGATGCTGGCGCCGCGATCGGCCGCGAGCGCGACGAGCAGGCGCGCAAGCTCGTCGACATAGATCGCCGACATGCGCCCGTTCGGGACCAGTGCGATGCCGCGCCGCGCCATGCGGAACAGGTCGAGCATTTCGGTGTCGCCGGGGCCGAAGACTGCAGGCGGGCGTATGATCGTCCAGTCGAGACCGCTGGCGATGACGACGGCTTCGGCGCGTTCCTTCGACCAGCCATAGTTGGAGATGCCGGGCTCGCGCGCGGCGAGCGAGGAAACGTGGACGAAGCGCGTGACGCCGGCGCCGCGCGCGGCGTCGACGACATGGGCGGTAGCGGTCGCATTTCCGGCCTCGAACGCGGCGCGGGTGGGAACATTGACCACGCCGGCGATATGCATGACGACATCGGCGCCTGCCGCCATTTTGGCGAGGCTGTCCTTGTCGTCGAGCGCTCCGGCAATCCATGTGACGCCTTCGCGTTCGGGCTGTGGCCGGCGGGTGAGGGCGCGCACCTGCCATCCCGCCGCGAGCGCGTGTCGCATCGTAGCGCCGCCGACGAAGCCGGTTGCCCCGGTCATCGCGAGCACGCGCCGGGTCACAAGAGGACCATATGGTCGCGGTGGACCATCGCGCTGCGCGGTGCATAGCCGAGCGCCGCCTCCTGCGCGTCGCGGCCGAGGCCGACGATGTTCGCGGCGTCGGCGCCCGGATATTCGGACAGGCCGCGCGCGATGACGCGTCCGTCGGGGCCGGCGATGTCGAGGATGTCGCCGCGCGCGAAGCTGCCGCTGACCGCCGTCACGCCCGCCGCGAGCAGGCTCGCACCGCCTTGCAGCGCCTTGGCGGCACCGGCGTCGATCTCGACCCGCCCCTTGGCGGTGAGGCCGCCCGCGAGCCAGGCCTTGCGCGCGCTCGCGCCCTTGTCGGCAACGAACAGGCTGTGCCGTGCTTCGGTCGACAGCGGCCGGTCGATCCGGCCCGACGCGATCGCCAGATGCGCGCCCGCGGCGTTGGCGATGCGCGCCGCGGCGATCTTCGACACCATGCCGCCCGATCCCATGCCCGACGCCGACCCGGTATCGGCCATCGCCTCGATCCCCGCGTCGATGCGCTCGATCCGCGCGATATGGACCGCGCCCTCTTGCGCCGGATTGCGGTCATAAAGCCCGTCGATGTCCGACAGCAGGATGACGCCGCCTGCGGCGGCGGCCTGCGCCACGCGCGCAGCGAGCCGATCGTTGTCGCCAAACCGGATTTCCTCGGTCGCGACGCTGTCATTCTCGTTGATGATCGGCACGACGCCGAGGCTGAGCAGCCGGTCGAGCGTTGCCGCGGCGTTGAGATAGCGGCGGCGATGTTCGAGATCGTCGAGCGTCACCAGCATCTGCGCCGCGGTCAGTCCCTCGGCGCCGAGCACCTCGGCCCAGACCTGCGATAGCGCGATCTGCCCAGTCGCGGCGGCCGCCTGCGCATCCTCGAGCGTCCCGCGCCCCCCCTTGGCCAAACCGAGCCGCCGCGCCCCGAGCGCGATCGCGCCCGACGAGACGACGGCAACCTGCTGGCCCGCGCGCGTTCGTTCGGCGATGTCGGCGGCGATGCCGACGAGCCAGTCGCGCCTCACCGCGCCCGACGGATCGACGAGCAGGGCCGATCCGATCTTGACGATCAGCCGGGGGCAGGAGGCGGGCGCGAACAACATGCCGCCGCCGATAGCGCGTGCCGGAGCCCGCGCCAATCCTTAGCTTAACGCGACCCGCCGAACGTATAGCTGAGCGCGATGCCGCCCGACGGCTGGCTTCGCGAACCGAGCTGGCGCGTCACGGGCGAATCCGCTGCGTCGCCGACGAGCCGGTCGTAACGGCCGTAGACGGCGATGCCCCAATTCTTGCCGAGCATACGGTGGTACCCCGCAGTGACGCCCACCGACTGGACGCCGCCGCCGGGGTCATAGGCGGGAAGACCCGACGTCAGCGCGGCGGCGGGGGTAACGCCGAAATAGGCGCGGGTGTATTTCGCATCGCCAAGCGTGACGCGCGGACCGATAGAAAAGAGCCAGTCGTCGCCCTCGCGCGCGATATAATCGGCGCTGACTTCGCCGACCCAGCCCTTGTGACCGCTCAGGCCCTTGCGACCTTCGAGGCGGACGCGGATCGCGGGGGTCAGATGCGCCTGCGCAAAAC
Source organism: Sphingopyxis sp. (assembly GCF_035944815.1). Classification (GTDB taxonomy): domain Bacteria; phylum Pseudomonadota; class Alphaproteobacteria; order Sphingomonadales; family Sphingomonadaceae; genus Sphingopyxis. The sequence continues at coordinate 402,705 of NZ_DASZAU010000002.1, read as the reverse complement.
CTCCCGCCTCGAACGAAAAACCGACCTTGGGAAGGTCGGCGCCGATGTCGGACGCCTTGCGCTTGCCGATGAAGCCGAAGGCCGGCCCGAAGGCGAAGTTGCCCGAGCGGACGAGGGGCGAGCCGAAGCTTTCATCGGGCGCCTCGAAGGTGAATTCGGCGTCGCGGGTGCGCGAGATGTCGACATAGGGGCCGACGCTGAACTTGTCCGCGCCCGGCCACGACGGCGACAGCTGCGGACCGAGGATCAGCCGCGTGCGCTTTTCCCCGCCCTCGCCGTTTTCCTGTGCGGCTGCCGGCATCGAAGCCATGGCCAATGTTGCAAGCAAAAGGGCAGGGAGTTTGCGGTTACAGGTCATGCGAAATCCTTGTTGTTCCGCATGAAATCCCCCGCGGTGGGTTTTGTTCCGATGGCCTAGAGCGGTGACCAGCCGGCCGCTTCATCGCTTTCGTCCTCGCCGGGTTCGGGATGGCCGATCGCTTCGAGCAGCTTGTCGAGTACCGCGGGCACGCCCGCGCCGCTCGCGCCCGACAGCGCCATCACCGGATGGCCGCTTTCGGCTTCGAGCTCGGCCGACAGTGCCGCGATCAGTTCGTCGTCGAGCGTGTCGGTCTTGTTGAGCGCGACGATCACCGGCTTGTCGATCAGGTCGGCGCCATAGGCTTCGAGTTCGTCGCGCACGATACGATAGCTTGTCGCGACATCCTCGTCGTTCGCGTCGACGAGGTGCAGCAGGACGCGGCAGCGTTCGATATGACCCAGGAAGCGGTCGCCGACCCCGGCGCCCTCGGCGGCGCCCGCGATCAGCCCGGGGATGTCGGCAACGACGAACTCATGCCCCTTGTGGCTCACGACGCCGAGCTGCGGGCGCAGCGTGGTGAAGGCATAGGCGCCGACCTTCGCCTGCGCGTTGGTCACCGCGTTGATGAAGGTCGACTTGCCGGCATTGGGCAGCCCGACAAGGCCTGCGTCGGCGAGCAGCTTGAGGCGGAGCCAAACCCATGCCTCTTCGCCCGGCCAGCCCGGCCCGTGCTGGCGCGGCGCGCGGTTGGTCGACGTCTTGTAGCTCGCATTGCCGCGGCCGCCGTCGCCGCCGCGCAGGAAGTGGAGGCGTTCGCCCTCTTTGGTCAGGTCGGCGAGCAGGCTGCGATCCTCGTCGTCGTCGAGGATCTGGGTGCCGATCGGCACCTGGATGACGAGGTCGGGGCCGCCCGCACCGGTGCGGTCGCGGCCCGCGCCGGGGGTGCCGCGTTTCGCCTTGAAATGCTGCGTGTAGCGAAAGTCGATCAGCGTGTTGAGACCGGCGACCGCTTCGAAGACGATATCGCCGCCCTTGCCGCCGTTGCCGCCGTCGGGGCCGCCATATTCGACATATTTTTCGCGCCGGAACGACACGGCTCCGGGGCCGCCGTCGCCGGACTTGATGAAGATCTTGGCTTGGTCGAGGAAATGCATGGTGGGGCCTTTGGGCGGCTGGTCAGAGCGCTACGTACAAATTCCGTTCGCATCGAGCGAAGTCGAGATGCCCCTCGGCCGTGCTTACCCGTGGGGTGTCTCGACTTCGCTCGACACGAACGGGGAGGAGGGGTGGGCGGTCCCTTAGCCCGCGCGCAACAAAATTGCCAGCGGCTTAGTCCTGCGGCTTGCCGCCATGTTCGGCCCAGAATTTGGCGATCCGCCCGGTGATCAGTTCGGTCGCGAGGACGCGCGACGTGTCGCGCGGCAGGTCCAGCGCTTCGGCCATCGGGCCACCGAGTTGCGCGTCGCCGAGCGCCATCAGCACGAGCGCAAGCGTATCCTCGTGCATCAGGCGCTTTTCGTGCGCGTCCGGCGCCATGCCGTCGATCAGCCGGTGGATCGCATCGACGATCGGGTCGAGCGCATCGTCATTGCCCGTGGCGGCCATCCAGGTCGCGAGCGCGCCCGCGCCGCCGCCGTTGAACGCGTCGAAGGCGAGGTCGACGATCTCGCGCACATTGCGCTCGCCGGGCGCCGATTCGGCCATCTTCTGGCCGATCGTCGCGCACACCGTCTCGGCCTGATAGGCCGCGAGCGCCTTTTGCAGCCCCGCGGCGCTACCGAAATGATGCAGCAGGTTGGCGTGCGTCCGGTCGATCCGCGCCGCGACTGCCTTCAACGTTACGGCCGCGGGTCCCATTTCGATCAGGATCTGGCGTGCGGCCTCGAGCGCGGCCGACCGGCTCTCCTCCGGGCTCAGGCGCTTCTTTGCTATTGACACCACTGTAAGTAACCTTTAACTTTTACCCCACAGGCGTCCCCACGCCCGACTTCCCTATTCCGACGGTGAGCATCATATGTCCAGCCTTTCCCAGTCGCCGACCCCCGCCAATCTGTCGATCACGCCGCGCGACATGCGCTTTGGCCGCGACGACCGGCAGGGCCGCTGGTGGCTGAACGGCGATCCGATCGCCTCGGCCTTCCACACCGCGCTGTCGGTGACCTTTCCGCGCGGCGAGGCGATGTTCATCGAGGCGGTGAAAGCGCACCGCGACGGCGTTCCCGATAAGCTGGCGCGCGAAATCCGCGCCTTTACCCAGCAGGAAGTGATCCACAGCCGCGAGCATGTCGTCTTCAACAAGAAGGCGGCGGAGGCGGGCTATGACCTCAGCGAGCTCGAGGACGACGTCAACCAGGTGCTCGACCTGATCAAGACGCGTCCGCAGATCGTCAATCTGATGGCGACGATCGCGCTCGAACATTATACCGCAATGATGGCGGCGGTGATGTTGCGTGAGGACAGCATGTACGCGGGCGCCGAACCCGAATGGGCGGCGCTGTGGAAATGGCACGCGATCGAGGAAATCGAGCACAAGGGCGTCGCCTACGACACCTGGCTCCACGCGACGAAGGACTGGAGCCGGTTCCGGCGCTGGCGCGCGAAGTCGCTGATGATGATCCTCGTCACCACGCGTTTCTGGCCGAAGCGCGTCAAGGGCATGAAGGCGCTGCTGAAGCAGGACGGCCTCACCGGTTGGCGCGTCACGGCGCGGATCTGGTGGTATCTGCTCGGCACCCCCGGCGTGCTGCGCAAGAGCTTCTTCCCCTGGCTTTCCTATTTCATGCCGGGGTTCCACCCGTGGAACCACGACGACCGCGCGCTGATCCAGAAATATGAAAGCGACTATGCCGACGCGATCATGCCGGCGCATTCGTCGAAACCCGAATTGGCCGCGGCAGCGGCCTGACCTTTCGTCTCCGCGGTTGCGGGGGTCCAGAGCGGTTCTCTCTCTCTCCCCGTTTCTGGGCCTCCTCATCCGCGGAGATTTTGTTGGGGATGACGGATAGCGGAACGGCAGTTCCCCACCCCAAAGACCACAGTCGTCCCCCCGATATTCGGCCGGGCTGGACGCGGCGACGTTCGTCCCATATCGGTTCGTCGGTGGAGGGGACCATGCAGCCACATATGACCGCGGCGGAAGTCACGCAGTTCGAACTGCAACTGGCAGGGCTCGGCTCGCTGCTCGAATTCGGTTGCGGCGGCAGCACGCTGGTCGCCGCCCGGCAGGTGCGGCGGATCGTCAGCGTCGACAGCGATCCCGCCTGGCTCGGCCGGGTGCAGGCCGAGGTGGCGCGCGAAACGGTCGAATTCACTCCCTTTCATGCCGATATCGGACCGGTCGGCGAATGGGGCTATCCGACCGACGAAGGCCGGCTTCGCGACTGGCCGCGCTATCACACGCAAATCTGGCGCGGGCTGAACGGCAGCCCCGACGCGGTGCTTATCGACGGGCGTTTTCGCGTCGCCTGCCTGTTGCAGTCGATCATCCACTGCAAGCCCGACTGCATCTTTCTGTTCCACGATTTTCGTGACCGGCCGCATTATCATGTGGTGCTGAAACATGCCGACGTGCTGGCGCGTGTCGATACGCTGGCGGTGCTGCGCGCGAAGCAGCTGGTCGACGGCAAGGCCGTGCTCCACGACCTGTTCGATCATTATCTGATCCCCGATTGACCTCACCCGCGCGATTGGGCACATCCGCCGCCATGCTAGGCACCGCACCCGTAATCGAAACCGACCGCCTTCGCCTCCGGCCCGGACGGCTTGCCGACAAGAACACGCATATCGCGATGTGGGCCGACGAGCGCGTCACGCGCTTCATCGGCGGCGAACCGCGTGCGCCCGACGTCAGCTGGGGCAAGTTCCTCGGCTCGGCGGGACTGTGGCCGATCATGGGCTTCGGTTACTGGGTGTTCGCCGACCGGGCGAGCGATGCGCTGGTCGGGCAGGGCGGGCTCAGCTATTTCTGCCGGGGCATCCCCGAACTCGAAGGTGTGCCCGAGGCCGGGTGGGCGTTCGACGCCGACCATTGGGGGGCGGGCTATGCGACCGAGGCGATGACCGCAATCCTCGGCTGGGCCGACGCGCATCTCGATGCCGCCGAAGTGCGCTGCATCATCGATCCGGGCAATGCCGCGTCAGCGCGCGTGGGGGCGAAGCTCGGTTTCCGGCCTATCGGCGACAGCGATGCGCTGGGCCATGTCGTCGCGATCTATTCGCGGCCGCGCGGCGGCTAGGCGGCCTCGACCACCAGCACGCCGCCGTCGGCGCTGACGACGCGGACCTTCGTCCCTTCGGCGACGTCGGGACCGCGCACCGGCCATTCGCCGTCGCCGACCCTGGCGCGGCCGCGGCCGTCCTCGATCGCCTTGGTGACCGTCAGCACTTCGCCGACCAGCCGCCCGCCGCGCTGGTTGAGGTGCGGGTCGGTCGTCGTGATCGGGTTCGCCTTCAGCCAGCGGCGTCCGCCGTAAAGCGCGACGAACGCCAGCACGGCAAAGATACCGAGCTGGAAGGGGATGCTGAGCGGGATCACCCACGCGATGACGCCGGTGACGACCGCCGCCGCGCCGACCCAGATGAGGAAGAAGCCCGGGGCGACGATCTCGGCCGCGGCGAGCAGGACGCCGAGCGAGAGCCATGCCCAATGCGGTTCCATGTTCGTCAGCCAGTCGGGCATGTCAGGCTCCCTTGCGTTCGAGCGCGTCCTTGGCGAGTTCGCCGATGCCGCCCAATGTGCCGATCAGCTGCGTCGCCTCGACCGGGAAGAGGATCGTCTTGCTGTTCGGGCTGGTCGCGAACTGGCCGACGGCTTCGACATATTTCTGCGCGATGAAGTAATTGATCGCCTGCGCATTGCCGTTGGCGATCGCGTCCGACACCATCTGCGTCGCTTTCGCTTCGGCCTCGGCCTCGCGTTCGCGGGCTTCGGCGTCGCGGAAGGCGGCTTCGCGGCGGCCTTCGGCCTCGAGGATCTGGCTCTGCTTCTGGCCTTCGGCGCGCAGGATTTCGGACGCGCGGCTGCCTTCGGCTTCGAGGATGTTCGCGCGCTTTTCGCGCTCGGCCTTCATCTGCCGCGCCATCGCGTTCGAAATATCGGCGGGCGGGCGGATGTCCTTGATCTCGACGCGGGTGATCTTGACGCCCCACGGCGTCGTCGCGTCGTCGACGACGTGCAGCAGCCGCGTGTTGATCTCGTCGCGTTTCGACAAGGTTTCGTCGAGGTCCATCGACCCCATCACGGTGCGCAGGTTCGTCGTCGTCAGGTTCATGATCGAGAGATAGAGGTCGCTGACCTCATAGGCCGCCTTGGCGGCGTCGAGCACCTGGAAAAAGACGACGCCGTCGACCGCGACCATCGCATTGTCCTTGGTGATGATTTCCTGCCCCGGAATGTCGAGCACCTGTTCCATCATGTTCACCTTGCGACCGACGCGGTCGAAGATCGGCATGATGAAATTGAGCCCCGGCTGCGCCGTATGGGTAAAGCGACCGAAGCGTTCGATCGTATAGGCATAGCCCTGCCGCACGGGCGTCAGCGCCCAGATCAGGAACACCAGCGCCAGAACCACCAGTGCGAGTGCGAATTCCATCGATCATCCCCTCTCTCTGCAAAATAGATGTTTTGCAAACCCGCTTCCTTATTGCGGCAATGGCGGGGTTGCGCCACAGAAAAGCGCATGACGCCAAGTGACTATCCGCCGCGCTCGCTGCTCTATGTCCCGGGATCGAACGCCCGCGCGCTCGAAAAGGCGGCCGGCCTCGCTGCCGACATGTTGATCATCGATCTCGAGGATGCGGTCCCCGCCGATCGCAAGGCCGAAGCGCGCGCGGCGATGCGCGCCGCCGTCGCGGCGGGCTATCCGGGCAAGCGGGTCGCGGTGCGTATCAACGGGACGGGCAGCGAGCATCAGGCGGCGGACATCAACGCGGTCGCGGGCCTCGCGCTCGACGCGGTGGTGCTGCCCAAGGTCGACGCCATCGCCGACCTCGAAAGCGCGCGCGGTCTCGGCCTGCCCATCCTTGCGATGATCGAGACGCCGACCGCGATCTACGCCGCGCGCGACATCGCCGCCGATCCGGCGGTGGCGGGGCTGATCGCGGGGCTCAACGACCTCGCGCATGAATTGAAGCTGCCGGGCGGCATGGACCGCGGCGCGATGAGCCATGCGATTCAGGCAATCGTGCTGGCGGCGCGGGCGGCCGGGGCGTGGGGGTTCGACGGGGTCTATAATGCGATCGACGATGCCGCGGGTTTCGCCAGCGAAGCGGCGGAGGGACGGCGGCTCGGGTTCGACGGCAAGACCTTGATCCATCCGTCGCAAGTCGATCCGTGCAACAGCGCATTCGCACCGTCGGAACGCGAAATTGCGGCGGCCGAGGCGCTGGTGGCGGCGGCGACCGGCGGAGCGCAGCGCCACGACGGCCAGATGATCGAGGATATGCATGTCGCGGCGGCAAGGGCGTTGCTGGCGCGGGCTGGGCACGCCTGACATCTCCTCCCACAGGCGGAGGGGAGTAAAGGTCGGCTCTCACTTGTCCCGCTTCGCACCGGACCAACGCCCGCGATCCTTCGACGAACGCCGCTTGCCCGGCTTTCGCGGGCGTGCCATGCCGCGCCCCCATGCACGCAACTAAATTTCGCGCCGCGATCGCGGCCGCCGCCCTCCTGGCCTTTGCCACCCCCGCCGTCCACGCCAAGCCCGTCGACGCGCCGATCACCGAAACCGAGCTCGCTGGCCATATAAAGATACTTGCGGGCGATGCGTTCGAGGGCCGCGCGCCGGGGACCGAAGGCGAGGATCGCACCATTGCCTATATCGTCGGCGAATGGGCGAAGGCGGGGCTCGAAGCCGTGCCGGGCAGCGCGACGCCCTGGCTCCAGCCGGTGCCCTTCGTCGAGACGCAGGGGCTGGGCAGTACCGCGAGGTTCAGCGTTCGCGGCCGCGATTTCGCGCTGCCGGACGATGGCATCGTCCTGACCGGGCGCGATCCGTCGGCCGCGTTGACCGGCCTCCCGGCGGTCTTCGTCGGCTATGGCATCGACGGCGCGGGCAAGGTCAACGCCGATGTCAAAGGCAAGCTTGCGATCATGTTGTTCGACAACGCGCCCTTCGGCGACAAGCTGCCGCGCTATCGCGAACGGCGCCAGATGCTCGCCGATGCGGGTGCGAGCGCGGTCCTGGTCATCGCGACCGACGCCGTGCCGTGGGAGCAATTGCGCGAGACCGCGGGCAGCAAGGTCATGCGCCTCGCCGACGCGAAGCCGGGCGCGCCGGTGAGCGGCTTCCTGTCGCCCGCGGCGGCCGATGCCTTGCTGAAGCAGGCGGGCGAGGACAGCAATGCGCTGCACGAAGCCGCGAAGTCGCCCGGCTATAAAGGCATGGCGTTGCCGGTGTCCGCCGATCTGGCGACGCAATCGGCCATTCGTCCCTTCGCGAGCAACAATGTGATCGCCAAGCTGCCGGGCGCGAAGCCCGACGGCAAGGCGGTGTTGTTCCTTGGCCACTGGGACCATCTCGGCATTTGCGAATCCGAAGGCACCGCCGACCGGATCTGCAACGGCGCGGTCGACAATGCGAGCGGCATCGCGGTGCTGATCGAGGTCGCGAAGCGGCTGGGCAAGGGCGCGCGGCCCGACCGCGACATTTATTTCCTGGCGACGACGGCCGAGGAAAAGGGCCTGCTGGGCGCGCATTATTTTGCCGATCATCCCGTGGTGCCGCTGTCCGACATCACCGTCGCGCTCAATATCGATACGATCGCCATTTCGCCGCGTGGTACACCCGTCGCGACGATCGGGCGCGGCAAGCCCGCCTATGATGCTGTCGTGCGCGAGGCGGCGACGAAGCTCGGCCGCAAACTCGACGAGGATGGCGAGGCCGATGCCTTCATCCAGCGGCAGGATGGCTGGGCGCTCGGCGCCAAGGGCGTGACCTCGCTGATGGTCGGCGGCAGCTTTTCGGATATGAAGCTGCTCGAAGCCTTCCTCGGCAGCCATTATCACACGGCTACCGACAATTTCTCGGACACCATCCCGCTCGGCGGCGCGGCCGAGGACGCCGACCTGCATGTCGCGCTGGGCCGGGCGTTCGCCGATACGAAAGCCTGGCCGGGAACAGCGAAGTAAAAATGAAGTGTGTCCCCGCGAAGACGGGGACCCATCACCGGATATTTCGGAAGCAAACGGCGGGAGATGGGCCCCCGCCTTCGCGGGGGCACACTCAACAATGTTTTGGGTCAGGCCGCCTGCTTGGCCCGATCCGCCATTTCCTGATTGAGCATTTCGGCGAGCAGGAACGCGAGTTCGAGGCTCTGTCCCGCGTTCAGGCGCGGGTCGCAATGCGTGTGATAGCGGTCGGCGAGATCCATCTGGGTCACGTCCATCGCGCCGCCGGTGCATTCGGTGACATTCTGGCCGGTCATCTCGATATGGATGCCGCCGCCATGCGTGCCCTCGGCGCGGTGAACCGCGAAGAAGCCGCGCACCTCGGCGAGGATGCGATCGAAGGGGCGCGTCTTGTAGCCGTTGGGCGTCTTGATGACATTGCCGTGCATCGGGTCGCACGACCAGACGACGGGGTGGCCCGATTCCTTCACCGCGCGCACCAGCTTGGGCAGATGCGCCTCGATCTTGTCGTGACCATAGCGCGTGATCAGCGTCATGCGCCCCGCGACATGATTGGGATTGAGCGTGTCGAGCAGGCGCAGCAGCACGTCGGGCTCGAGGCTCGGGCCGCATTTCATGCCGACCGGATTGCCGATACCGCGCAGATATTCGATATGCGCCGAACCTTCGAAGCGCGTGCGGTCGCCGACCCACAGGAAGTGTCCCGAGGTGTCGTACCAGCCGCCGGTCAGGCTGTCCTGCCGCGTCAGCGCCTGCTCATAGGGGAGCAGCAACGCCTCGTGGCTGGTGTAGAAGCTGGTGCCCTTGATCTGCGGGACGGTCTCGGGCGTCACGCCGCACGCTTCCATGAAAGCGAGCGCTTCGGAAATGCGTGCCGCGGTTTCCTGATATTTCTTCGCCCAGGGGCTGCGGTCCATGAAATCATGCGTCCAGGCGTTGACCTGATGCAGGTTCGCATAGCCGCCGTTCGCGAAGGCGCGCAGCAGGTTCAGCGTCGCTGCCGACTGGTTATACGCCTTGACCATGCGCTGCGGATCGGGCTCGCGGCCCGCTTCCTCGAATGCGATGTCGTTGATGATGTCTCCGCGATAGCTCGGCAGCTCGACGCCGCCCACATCCTCCATGTCGGCCGAGCGCGGCTTGGCGAACTGGCCCGCCATGCGGCCGAGCTTCACCACGGGCATCTTCGACGCGAAGGTCAGCACGACCGCCATCTGGAGGAGGACGCGGAAGGTGTCGCGGATATTGTTCGGATGAAACTCGGCAAAGCTCTCGGCGCAGTCGCCGCCCTGCAGCAGGAACGCCTTGCCTTCGGCAACCTTGCCAAGCTCGGCGGTCAGGTCGCGCGCTTCGCCGGCAAAGACCAGCGGCGGATAGCCCGCGAGTTCGCGTTCGGCGGCGGCGAGCGCATCGGCGTCGCGATAGGTGGGAAGCTGGCGGGCCTCGTGCGAGCGCCAGCTATGCGGTTGCCAGTTTTTCGTCATATGCCTGTCTTTTCGCGTTCGAATCGAGCGCCACATGGCGCTTATGCCGCGTGGACGCAATGTTTGCGGCACGAGCAAACCGCAAAATTAGCATTATCGTGACATTTGCGCACCTATGCTTTTCTTGGACCTCAAAAACTGATAGTTTGTTACAAGCTTTTGAAACGGCGATAGGGGCGCAACCAAGGCAGTCGGTTATCGGTAACGTTATACACCAGCGACCCGTTTCCGGGTCCCGATGTGAAGCGATTGGCTATGGCGAATTTCGATTCCGCATGGTTCGTTTATGGGGTGCTGCTGTTGCTGCTGGCGACGAGTTTTGTCGTGCGCATCGACTATGTGCGCATCGGCCTTGCCGCCGCGGCGCTGGTCGCCCTCCCGCTTGTCCTGTTCCGCGAACCCGTTTTCGGTTACGGGATGCTGGTGCTCGCGATCCTCGTGGTCAACATCGGCATATTGACGCGGCTGTGGCTGCGCGGGGCCAATGTCCGCTTTTCGGCCGAGGAAGAGGAATTGCGCCGCCAGCATTTCGCGCGGCTGGGGCCGGTCGCGGCGCGCGGCCTTATCGATCAGGGGCACTGGATTTCGGCAAAGCGTGGCGAAGTGCTGATCCGCGAGAACCAGGCGGCGCCCAGCCTCTTCTACCTTGCCGAAGGGCTGGCTTCGGTCCAGCGCGACGGCGCCGAGGTCGCGCGATTGTCCGACGGCGAATTGATCGGCGAGGCGACGGTGCTCGACGGCACCTACGCGACCGGAACGGTGGTGCTCGGCAGCAATGCGCGGCTGTGGTTCGTTCCCGCCGCGGCGCTGCGCGCCTATCTGGCCGCCAACCCCGATCTGGCCGGAGCGCTCCACGAAGGTTTTGCGCGGGCGCTGCGCGGCAAGCTCGCCAGCGCGAACACGCGGATCGCCGACCGGCCCCTCGTTTCGAAAGCGCCGACCGCATCTGACGCCTCGAATATGTAACTGGCTCCTGCTAATTCCCGAAACATGACACTGATTCTTTATGGTATTCCGAACTGCGATACGGTGAAGAAAGCCCGGCGCTGGCTTGACGAGCAGGGCGTCTCCTATCGCTTTCACGATTTTCGCAAGGACGGGCTCGACCCCGCACGGCTCCAGGGCTGGATCGACGCGCTGGGGTGGGAAAAACTCCTCAACAAGGCCGGCACCACCTTCCGCAAATTGCCCGACGCGCAGAAGGACGGCCTCGATGCCGCCTCGGCCAAGGCGTTGATGCTGGATCAGCCGGCGATGATTCGCCGGCCGGTGGTCGAAGCGGCAGGAGGCGTCAGCGTCGGTTTTTCGGCCGGTGACTGGCAGGCGCGCTTTGCAAAATGATGCGGCGTTTCGCGGCGCTGTTCGCCCTGATGCTCACCGCCGGCTGCGCGGCTGAGCCTGTGACCGCGCAGGCAACCCTCGACGGGCAGCCGCCGATCGTGATTGCGCATCGTGGGGCGTCGGGCGAACGGCCCGAACATACCATCGCTGCGTACCGGCTCGCGATCGAGCTTGGCGCCGATTATATCGAACCCGACCTTGTGCTGACCAGGGACGGCGTGCTGGTGGCGCGGCACGAGAATGAGATTTCCGAAACGACCGACGTCGCGGCCCACGAAGAGTTCGCGGATCGCAAGGCGACCAAGACGATCGACGGGCAGCAGGTCACCGGCTGGTTCACCGAAGATTTCACGCTCGCCGAACTCAAGACGCTGCGTGCGCGCGAGCGGCTGCCGAAACTGCGTAGCACCGAATATGACGGCCGGTTCGACATCCCGACCTTCGAGGAAATCCTGACTTTCCTTGCCGAGGCGAACAAGGGGCGCGAGCGGCCCGTCGGCGTCTATCCCGAAACCAAGCACCCGAGCTATTTCGTATCGATCGGCCTGCCGCACGAGGCGCCGCTGCTGGCGATGCTCGACCGGTTCGGTTACCGGGGGCGCACGGCGCCGGTGTTCATCCAGAGCTTCGAGGTCGGCAACCTCAAGGCGCTGCGGGCGAAGAGCGACTTGCCGCTGATCCAGCTGATGGACAGCGAAGGCAGTCCGGCGGATACGCCGGGCACCAGCTATGCCGCAATGGCGGCTCCCGCCGGGTTGAAGGCGATCGCCGCCTATGCCGACGGTATCGGGCCGTCGAAGGATATGGTCATCCCGCGCGGCGCGCTGGGGCGGCTCGGCGATCCGACGGTGCTGGTGCGCGACGCGCATGCCGCGGGGCTGAAGGTCCATCCCTGGACGTTTCGCCGCGAAAATTATTTCCTGCCGCTCGGCGACAAGGGCGGGCTCAATCCCGCGGGACATGGCGATCTGGCGGCCGAAATCGATACCTATCTCAAAACCGGTATCGACGGGCTGTTCAGCGACAACCCGCGCGAAGCGGTGGCGACCGTCAAGAAGGGACATGTTCGATGATCGACAAACCTCTGGGCCAAAGTGGGCTTTCCACCCCACCGCTCGTCCTTGGCGGCAACGTCTTCGGCTGGACCGCCGACCGCGCGGCGAGCTTTGCCGTTCTCGATCGCTTCGTCGAAGGCGGCGGCCGGATGATCGACACCGCCGACGTCTATTCGGCGTGGGCGGAAGGACATAAGGGCGGCGAGTCCGAAAGCATGATCGGCGCATGGCTGAAGGCGAGCGGCGCGCGCGACCGGATATCGATCGCGACCAAGGTGGGCATGCTGCCGGGCGAAGGCGGCAAGGGATTGCAGCCCGACCGCATCCGCGCCGCGGTCGATGCCTCGCTCGAACGGCTGGGCGTCGAGACGATCGACCTTTATTTCGCGCACAAGGACGATCCCGATGTCCCGCTCGACGAGGTCATGGGCGCGTTCGGCGAACTGGTCGATGCGGGCAAGGTCCGCGCGATCGGCGCGTCCAACTATAGCGCCGACCGGCTCGCCGCCGCGCTGCGCGTCGCCGACGAACGCGGGCTGCCGCGCTTCACTGTCATGCAGCCCGAACTGAACCTGCTCGACCGCGATCAATATGAAGGCGCGTTGCAGGAACTTTGCATTGCCGAGGATATCGGCGTCGTCCCATATTATAGCCTCGCGTCCGGCTATCTGTCGGGCAAGTATCGCGATGCCGCCGACCTGCGGCAGAGTCCGCGCGGTTTCAAGGCGAAGTCCTATATGGAGGGGCGCGGCCCCGCGGTTCTGGCCGTCATGGACCGGATCGCCGCCGAAACGGGTGCGACGCTGTCGCAGATCGCGCTTGCCTGGGTCGCACAGCAGCCCGGCGTCACCGCGCCGATCGCAAGTGCGACGCGTGTCGACCAGCTCGACGAGCTGCTGGGCAGCATGGCGCTGGAACTCGGCCCCGACCATCTCGCGGCGCTCGGCGCAGCTTGAAGTCCGGCCCGACGCCACCGGGGAGGGGACGCCGAACCGGACCCGCGCGGCCGCGCTGTCTCAAGCCCCGGCGTCGTCCCACTGAAACACCGCCTCGAGCGGCTTGTCGAAGACGCGCGCGATGCGGAACGCGACCTCCAGCGACGGGGAATATTTGCCTTGTTCGATCGCGGCGATCGTCTGCCGGGTGACCCCGACCATGTCGCCAAGGTCGCCCTGCGTCATCTCGCCCGCAAGAAAGCGCAGCGTCCGGATCTCGTTGGAGAAGGGGAACCTAGCCATGCCAGCCCCGCCGGTAGCTCATCAGGACAACGACGCTGTTCACCAGCTCGGCGGCGACGATCGCGAACAGCCCGGCGTTCGCCAGCGGCACGCCGCGCTCGACGAAAGGCATATAGACCCCGACGACCATCATCCCGACCAGCAGGACATAATAACCCATGGCGGCGCCACGGCGACGGATCGCGCGGTCGCGTTCGTCGGCGCGGGCGCGCTCCGGCTTCGGCGCCTGCGCCGACAGGATGACGGTACCGACGATGACGGTGACCGCATGCGCGGTGGCGATCGATCCGAACAGCCATAGCATCGGAAAAACTTCGCGCCCGGCGGGATGCCCGGAGAGGAGAAGCCCGAAATAGAGAGCGTAGGCGGCGACCATCGCGATGACATTCAGCCATGCGGTTTTTTCGCGGAAGTTCATCGACAGGTCTCCGGTATCGGCTGCGGCAAGCTGCCGCGCGGATTCGAGGATCGCGGGGGACATGGCTCAATAGCCCCGGCGATAGAGGTAGAGCTGGGTGCCGATGCGCACGAGCTCGGCAAGGACGAGTGTCGCGATCATCATGTTGAGCTGCTGCGCCTGGCCGACGCCCCAGAAGACCAGGAAGATGCTGACCCAGATGCCGACCACGAGCGGGTAATAGGCATAGTGGGTGCCGCGCATGTGGAAGCCGCGGTCGCGCTCGTCCTCCCTGATATCGACCTCGGCGCGGTTGCGGATCGCGAGGAAGGCGGTTGCCACCGTCATCGCGACGATGATCGCGATGGTGACCGGCACGAGCAGCCCGGCGGTCGCCCAGACGCCCGCGGGACCGTCGGCGACCTGCCAGGGATAGGCAAGGAAATACCAGCCGAACGCCGCTGCCATCGTCACCAACGTGACCCAGTGTATCTTTTCGCGGAAGCTCATGCGTGAAACTCCGAATGTTCGCTTTTCATGACCTTATGTTAAAAATATCGAACATAAAGTCAAGTCGATTTTACATCGTGATGCTTCGTCCTTTCGCTGCGCGCGCCAAGGGGCTAGACCCCCGCCCCATGTCCACGCTCCCGAAAACGCTCACCCTCGACACATCGACCAGCCGCGCGAATCCGACGCCGCAGCCGATGAAGCGCCTTACCGTTCCGCGGATTCGCCAGCGCAAGGGCGGCGAGCCGCTCGTGATGCTGACCGCCTACACGGTCCGCATGGCGCAGCTGCTCGACCCGCATTGCGACATGCTGCTGGTCGGCGATTCGCTGGCGCAGGTGATTTACGGGCTGCCGCATACCGTCGGGGTGACGATGGACATGATGGCCCTGCATGGCGCGGCTGTCGTGCGCGGCAGCTATCATGCGGCCGTCATCGTCGACATGCCGTTCGGCAGCTATGAAGGCAGCCCGCAGCAGGCGTTCGACAATGCCGCGCGGCTGCTCAAGGAAACCGGCGCGGCGGCGGTGAAGGTCGAGGGCGGCAAGGTCCTGGCCCCGACGATCGAGTTCCTGACCCAGCGCGGCATCCCGGTCATGGGTCATGTCGGGCTGACCCCGCAGGCGGTGAATATCCTTGGCGGCTATGGCGTGCGCGGCAAGAGCGAGGAGGAGGCGCGTTCGATCGTCGAAGACGCCATCGCGGTCGCGCAGGCGGGTGCCTTTTCGATCGTCATCGAGGGGGTGCTCGAATCGATTGCGATCGAGATCACGAACAAGGTCGATTGCCCGACGATCGGGATCGGCGCCTCGGCGCAGTGCGACGGTCAGGTGCTGGTCACCGACGACATGCTCGGCATGTTCGAACGTGTCCCCAAGTTCGTCAAAAAATATGAGGATATGGCGGGCGTCGTCAACAGCGCGGTCAAGGACTATGCCGACGAAGTCAGGTCCCGTTCATTCCCGACCGACGATCAGACCTACGCAGGTTGACGGCAGGCGGCGGCGCACAACAGCGAAACGCTTGGCCTTTTTCGGCGTCGTCGCTAAGGAAGCGACCGGCGGGATGAATGCCCAGAGCCATGACGAATATATGGAGGTTTGATTGGCCCTGAGCCCGACGAATGATGCCGCGCTGTTGCAGGAGGTCGACGAAGCCGTCCGCAAGGACCGGCTCGATACGATCGTGCAGCGCTATGGCCGGTGGATCATCGGCGGCGTACTCGCCGCGTTGCTCGCGTTCGGCGGCTATCTTTTCTGGAGTCACCGGCAGGATCAGGCGCGCGGCGAACAGGCCGAAGAACTGATCGCGGCGTTCGAGAAACTCGGCGCCAACCAGCCCCGCGCCGCCGATGCCGAGCTGCAGAAGCTCGTCGACGACGGCAGCCCCGCCTATCGCGCCGTTGCGCAGATGCAGCAGGCGAATATCAAGGCGCAGGGCGGCGACCTGAAGGCGGCCGCCGCGCTGATGGCGAAAATCGCGGCCGACACCAAACTCGACCAGTCGCTGCGCGACCTCGCGCTGATCCGCCAGACCGCATTCGAATATGACACGCTGAAGCCCGACGCGGTGATCGCGCGCATGAAGCCGATGGTCGATGCAAAGGATCCGGCGTCGAGCTGGTTTGCGAGCGCCGCAGAGATGTCGGCGAGCGCTCATTATCAGCTCGGCCAGTTCGACAAGGCCGGCGCGCTCTATGCGCGCATCGCCAAGACGCCGGACGTCGCCAAATCGCTCGAATCGCGCTCGGTGCAGATGGCCGGCATGCTGGGCGTCGACGCGGTTTCCGACCGCGCGACCGATAGCGCCGGAGCCGAAAAGAACGCCGCGGCTACGGCCGGAGCCGATAAAAATGCGGCGACAAGCGCCGCCGGGGACCAGAAAGGCAATGCCGCGCCCAAGGCAGCGACAGCCGCAAAAGTTGAGGAAACGAAATAATATGCGGAAAGCGCACTACGGAATTTATGCGGCGGCGTTGCTGGCACTGCCGCTCGCGGGCTGCGGCGTGTTCAAGGGCGATGGCGGGCCCAAGACGCCGACCGTCGGCGATCGCGTGTCGATCCTGTCGAACGACAACAGCATCAAGGTCGATACGGCGACTGCCGGCATAGCGGTCGTCCTGCCCGAACCGGCGGTCAATGCCGCCTGGTCGCAATCGGGCGGCAACGCGTCCAAATCGATGGGCCATCCGGCGCTGGGCGCGACGCGCGGCCAGCTGTGGCAGGCCAATATCGCGGGCAGCAATAACAAGCAGCGGCTCGCGGCTTCGCCCGTTGTTGCCGACAATCGCCTGTTCGCGGTCGGCACCGACGCGGTCGTGTCGGCCTTTTCCGCCGATACCGGTGCACAGCTGTGGCGGACATCGATTGGCAGCACAGGCAAGGATTACAAGGATTCGCTGTTCGGCGGCGGTGCCGGGGTCGACGGATCGGTCGTCTATGCGACGAGCGGCGCGGGCGATGTCGCGGCGCTGAACGTCGCCGACGGATCGGTGATCTGGAAGGTGAAGCCCGCGGGGCCGCTGCGCGGCGCACCGACGATTGCCTTCGGCGGCGTCTATGTCGTCAGCCAGGACAACCAGATTTTCGCGCTCAATGCGACCAATGGCGCGGTGCTGTGGCAGGCGACCGCGTCGCTCGAACCGGGCAGCGTTTTCGGTGCCGCATCGCCCGCGGCGGGGCAGGGGACGATCGTCGCCGGCTTCTCGTCGGGTGAGGTTCAGGCCTATCGTTACGAAAACGGCCGCGACCTGTGGGAAGACGCGCTCGCGCGGACGTCGATGGCGCTGTCGGTGTCGACGCTGACCGACGTCGATGCCGATCCGGTCGTCGACCGCGGCCGGGTTTTCGCGCTGGGCCAGGGCGGACGCATGGCGAGCTATGAACTGCTCACCGGGCAACGCAGCTGGGAAATTTCGATCGCCGGCATTTCGACGCCCTATGTCGTCGGCGAGTGGGTCTATGCGATGACCGACGACGGCAAGCTGCTGTGCGTCGCACGCGGAACTGGCAAGGTTCGCTGGATCCAGCAGCTTGCACGCTTTCGCGTCGAGACCGAAAAGAAGAAGAAGGACCCGATCCGCTGGACCGGACCGATCCTCGCGGGCGGCCGCCTGATTGCGGTGAACAGCGAAGGGTCGTTGCAGGAGTTTTCTCCGACCGACGGCTCGCTGCTGGGATCGACCGATTTCAAGACGCCTCTGTCGCAGCCGCCGATTGTGGCGAACAATATTTTGTACGTCCTCGCGGACGACGGGAAGATCACGGCCTGGCGCTGATACGGCGTCCGGGCCGGGGCGGCCCGGTGTAGGAATAGGGACATGTCGCGATTCGCGACGATTGCCATTGTGGGCCGGCCCAATGTGGGCAAATCGACGCTGTTCAACCGGCTGGTCGGCAAGCGTCTGGCGCTGGTCGACGACCAGCCCGGGGTGACGCGCGACCGGCGAGAAGGCGACGGCAAGCTGCTCGGGCTCGAATTCCGGATCGTCGACACCGCAGGGTTCGAGGATCATGATGCCGCGACCCTGCCCGGCCGGATGCGCGTGCAGACCGAAAAGGCGGTGCGCGAAGCCGACGCCGCCTTGTTCATGATCGACGGCCGCGCGGGCGTGACCCCGCTCGACGAGGAAATCGCGCGCTGGCTGCGCAGCGAGGACACGCCGATCATCCTGCTCGTCAACAAGGCCGAGGGGAAGCAGGGCGAAAACGGCCTGATGGAAAGCTATTCGCTCGGCTTCGACAATCCGATCGCACTCAGCGCCGAGCATGGCGAGGGCGTCGTCGACCTGTTCGACGCGCTGCGCCCGATCGTCGAGGCTTATGATGCGGCCGAAGCCGAAGCCTTGCCGCCCGCGATCGAGGGCGACGAGGCCGAGGATGCGCCGCTCGGCCCGATGAAGCTGGCGATCGTCGGGCGCCCGAACGCAGGCAAGTCGACGCTGATCAACCGCATGATCGGCGAGGACCGGCTGATCACCGGCCCCGAGGCGGGAATCACCCGCGATTCGATCCGCGTCGACTGGCAATGGGAAAAGGACGGCGAAGTCCACGAAATCCAGCTGTTCGACACCGCGGGCATGCGCAAGCGCGCCAAGGTCGTCGACAAGCTCGAGAAGCTGTCGGTCGCCGATGCGCTGCACGCGGTCGACTTCGCCGAAGTCGTCGTGCTGCTGCTCGATGCGACGAAGGGGCTGGAGGCGCAGGACCTGCGTATCGCCGACAAGGTGCTGCAGGAAGGACGCGCGCTGATCGTCGCACTCAACAAATGGGATATCGCCGAGGATCCCTCGTCATTGTTCAACGGCGTGCGCGCCGCGCTCGACGACGGTCTCAGCCAGGTGAAGGGCGTGCCGGTGCTCAGCATCTCGGGCGCGACGGGCAAGGGTATCGACACGCTGGTCCGCGTCGCGTTCGAACAGCGGGACATCTGGACCAATCGCGTTTCGACCGCCCGGCTCAATCGCTGGTTCGAAGGCGCGGTCGACAGCAATCCGCCCCCGGCACCCGGCGGCAAGCGCATCAAGCTGCGCTATATCACGCAGGCGCGGACGCGGCCGCCGACCTTCGTCGTCTTCGGTTCGCGGACCGATGCGCTGCCCGGCAGTTACGAACGCTATCTCGTCAACGGCATGCGCAAGGAGCTGGGATTCCAGGGCGTTCCCGTGCGCCTGAATTTCCGCAATTCGCGCAACCCTTATGACGAATAATGTGTCGGCGCTGGTCGTCGACGCGCGGGGGATGCGCTGTCCCTGGCCGGCGCTCCGGCTGGCGCGGGCGATGCGCGATACGGCCGAGGTCGTGCTGATCGCCGACGATCCGCAGGCGGGGCGCGAAGTCGCCGCGCTTGCGACCGAGCATGGCTGGCGTGTCGAGAGCGACGCCGCGGCGGATGGTGCGGGACGCTGGCGCGTTTGCCGCTGACCCGAAACGGGGCATTTTCATTGCCGGGCGGTCCGTACCGTAACGTCTTTTTTACCCAACTTGGGCATGGATCGGCTGGGACCACGGCCGAATTTGAATACCAAGGGATAAAGCATTGGACGAAATCCTGGTCGATTGGGATGAGTTTCGCGCGACGCGCACCCAGTTGGGCGCCGCGTTCGTACGGATTCTCGGCTATTTTCGCGAAGACGGCACCAAATCGGTGGCGGCGATCGAAGAGGCGATGCGCGCCCGCGATGCCCGCGGACTCGTGATGCCCGCGCACACGCTGAAAAGCGAAGCGCGTCAGTTCGGCGGCGAAAGACTGGGGGCGCTCGCCGAGGATATCGAGATGTTTGCGCGCCACTGCGTCGAAAGCCAGGTCAGCCCCGAGGAATATCTGCCGCGCGTCGTCGCGCTGCGCCCGCTGTTCGAGGAAACGCTGGGTGCGCTGGAGCGCGAGGCGAATCCGCTCGTCCAGCGTCGTCCGGCCGGCTTCGATCGCGCCATCGGTTTCTAGGCGCGGGCTACCTTGCGCATCGGCTGAAGCCGCCAGCGCGACAGGCTGCGCCAGATCCATTCGAGCGGCCCATAGTTGAAGCGGTCGAGCCACGGCTTCGACCAGAGCAGCATCGCTGCCCACATGCCGAAGCAGAAAAGATAGAGCGCGGTGCGCCCGACGCTGCCGAACAGCCCCAGCCCATAGCCGTAGAAGATCGTCGTCATCACGATCGAGGTGGCGAGATAGTTGGTGAAGGCCATCCGCCCGGTCGCGGCGAGGCGCGCGCGGACCGCCTCGCTCGCCGCGGTCCGGATCAGCAACATGATGAGCGCCGCCCAGCCGATCGTGGCGGCGATGTCGAACGGCATCGATAGCGACAGCGACGCGCCAAAGGTCGAAACCGCGCTGAAGCCATTGGCATATTGATAGCGGGCAAGGCCAACGAGCGGGGGTATGGCGATCAGGAAGCCGATCACCGCCCATTTGCGGTAGCGCGCAGCGTCCCATTCGCCGGTCAGCATCCGCGACTTGAAGAGCGCCATGCCGATCAGCATCAGGCCCATCGTTTCCCACAGGAACATCAGCGCCTGGATAAAGGGATCAGTCGCCTTCGGGCCCAGTTTTTCGGCGACGATGCTGCCGTAGCTGCCGAGGTGGGTCGCCACATCCTTTGCATAGCTCGCGGCATTTGGTCCCATGTCGGCGTTCAACCGGGCGAGATCGCCCTGCGCCTGCGCGACCGCCTCGGGCGGCAGCTTTCCGGCTTCGGCGAGCGCAAACATCAGCCAGCCGCCGCCGAGGAAGGCGATCGCGACAAGGAAAAACAGGAGCGCCCAGACGACCAGCGCCTTCACCGACAGGTTGCGGAAAGCGAAGAGTATCAGGCCGCAGAGCGCGTAGAGGAACAGGATGTCGCCGAACCAGATGAAATAATAATGGATGAGGCCGAAGAGGCCGAGCCAGAACATGCGCGAATAATGCGCGCCTGCAGCGCTCCGCCCGCTCGCTGCGGCGCTTTCGATCACGAGCAGGGTGCTGGCACCGAACAGGATCGAGAACAGGCCGCGCATCTTGGAATCGATGAAAACGAAGCTGAAGAACCAGGTCGCGAGGTCGAGATCGCCGACCGGTCCGCCCGCCAGCGGATTGGTATAGGCAGAAAAGGGCAGGGCAAAGGCGAGGATGTTCATCGCCAATATGCCCATCACCGCAACGCCGCGGATCGCGTCGAGGCTTTCGTATCGCGTCGATGCCGTGGTCATACCGCTTTCCCTTCGCCCATATCGGCACGGCGTATCGTGCGCCGCAAAAGGCGTCGAGGGCTTTCGGCGTTAAACGGTTATTGACATCTATGTCAGTAATGCTATCTGCACAGCATCACCTGATTCGAACGAGAACAGCCATGACCCCGACCATCTTCTCCCACCCCGACCGTCAGATGCCGAAGTTCCGCCCGTTCAAGGCGTTCCAGCACTTCCGCAAGCTCATCAAGGACAAGGAAGACACCGAACAGGTCTTCCACATCTTCGAAAATCTGCCGCGCAAGGGTTTCATGGATGATGCGCGCGCCTTCGTGACAAGTGACTTTGGGCGAAAGCTGATGGAGCGCGAGCCCTATCTGCCCGACCTGCTCGACGATCACAGCTGGATCGACGCGCTGCCCGAGGGCAGCGTCGGCCATGCCTATGTCACCTTCATGCGCCGCGAGGGCCTGTCGGCCGCCGGCCTCGTCGCCGAAAGCGACAAGATGGGCCGCCCGCAATATGACGATCAGGTGCAATGGTATTCGAACCGCCTGCGCGACACGCACGACCTGTTCCACATCCTCACCGGCTATGGCCGCGACGCGCTCGGCGAGCAGTGCGTGCTCGGCTTCACCTATGGCCAGACGGGCAATTACGGCAATGCCTTCATCGCCTATGCCGGCGGCTATGAGGTGAAGCGCAGCATCAAGAGCGACGCGCCGGTGATGGGCGCGATCCGTCAGGGCCAGCGCCACGGCAAGGCGGCGAAGGCGATCATCGAGCAGGACATCCGCGCGCTCCTCGCCGAACCGCTCGACGCCGCGCGCGCGCGCCTCGGCATCGGCGAGCCGACGCTCTACCAGGAAGCGCACCGCGCCTATCGCAACCGCGGGATCGACCCGTACAACTTCCTCGCGGCGAAAGCCGCGATGGCCTGAATTGCCCCCGGCGAAAGTCGGGGCCAACCCGTACCCGGTGGCCAGCGCTCAGCGCGCGCTTTCGGGCCAGACGCGCGGGCTGCGCGGCGTTTCCAGCCTGTAATCCGAATAGGATCGCGAAAATATCTCGCGGCCGAGGCGTTCGGCGTCGCCCACCGGGTTCGCCGGATCGTTGCGCACCTCGCCGCGGCTGTTGCCGGCGCCGCGCACGACGCCGACAAAGTCCGAACCCGTGTAGCGCGAAAATTCCTGAATCTGGTGGACGATACCGAGCGCCACGCCGGGATAGCTCTCCTCGGATGCCAGCACCAGCCCGAGCCTTTTGCGCGCCATCGCCGCCAGCGCGTCCGTCGATCCCGGATAGGAGGCCGCATAATAGCAAAAGCTGCGGTCGAAGAACGCCTTGATCTGCGCGGACACGCCGTACCAATAGATGGGCGAGCAGAAAATCACCCCGCGCGCGGGCAGGAACTCGTCGAAGAACAGGGCGCGATAGGGGTCGTCGATCGCGCATTCGCCGTCGGGCCGGCGGCACTGGCGGCAATCGCGCAGGAACCCTCCGATATGGTCGTCGAGAAATCGCAGCGTGACCTCGCTGCCCGCCGCCTCGGCGCCGCGCCGGACGGCGTCGGCCAGCGTTGCGCTGTTGCCGTTCCGGCGCGGGCTTCCGACGAGAATAAGCAGTTTTTCGGACATAGGGACCATTCCTTTCGCGTCGGGTCCGGCGAAATTGCCGCGCCCGATTGATCGCGACGAGGTGGCGTGTTAATTTCTAATGATCAATTACCGACTATTTTATCAGGTACTTACCATTTGGTAAAAATAGGCAGACATGACGACACGTAATCAACCCTATAATGACGGCCTCGGGCCGGTGTTCGGGATTATCGGCGGGAAGTGGAAGGCGCTGATCCTCTGGGAGCTGCACGACACACCCGTCCGCTTCGGCGCGCTCAAGCGTCGCATCGCCGGGATCAGCGAAAAGATGCTGATCCAGCAATTGCGCGAGATGGAGGCCGACGGCCTTGTCCACCGCGAGATGTTCCATCAGGTCCCGCCGCGCGTCGATTATTCGGTCACCGCGCTGGGGGCATCGCTCAACGAGGCGCTCACGCCGCTGTGCGAATGGGGTAAAAGCAACCTGCAGCCCTTGGCCGCCGGCGATCGGTGACACCGATCAGGCGAGTTTCGCGATCAGCGCCTGAGCCGCGGCCGGATTGCGGACCTTCGCGCCGGCAATGAAGAAGATATAGACGTCGCGGTCGCCCTCCGCCCAGTCCCTCGCGCGCTTGGCCCATTTGTCGAGCGCCTTGGCGTCGTAGCCGGTTTCGATATCCTCGTGCGACCGCTGGAGCCGCGCATAGGTGAAATCGGCGGTCTGTTCGTCGATGCACGGGAATTCGTCGCTGTCGGCAAAGACGATCGCCATGTTCCGTTCGCGGACCATCTCGACGAAGGCGGGATCGCGGAAGCTTTCGTGCCGCACCTCGATCGCGTGGCGCAGCTTCAAACCATCCTGCGTTTCGGGGAGCAGGTCGAGGAAGCCCGCGAAATCGTCGCGATCGAACTTCTTCGTCG
Organism: Sphingopyxis sp.; assembly: GCF_035944815.1. GTDB lineage: Bacteria > Pseudomonadota > Alphaproteobacteria > Sphingomonadales > Sphingomonadaceae > Sphingopyxis. The sequence continues at coordinate 379,067 of NZ_DASZAU010000002.1, read as the reverse complement.
CCATGAATTGCCAGTGGATCGGACCGAGCCGGTCGCCGAGCCGCGTCAGCCCCTGCGTCAGGAATTTCTCGATCGATTCCGCCCCGTCGGCGAGGACCTTCCGGTTCGTCGTGAAGCGCGAGGCCTTGACGCTGAACTTGAACCCGTCGGGGACCGACGCCGCCCAGTTCGCGAAGCTCTCGGGCTTCTGGCTGCCATAATAGGTGCCGTTGATCTCGATCCCGGTGAGGTGCTGCCCGGCATATTCGAGCTCGCGTTTCTGCGGATGCTTGTCGGGATAGAAAGTCCCGCGCCAGGGTTCGAAGGTCCAGCCGCCGATACCGATGTGGATGCTCATATATCACCACCTGTCCCGTTCGTGCTGAGCTTGTCGAAGCACAGTTCTTTCTTGGCCACGGCTAAAGAAAGAACGGGCCTTCGACAAGCGCAGGGCGAACGGGAATTGGGCGGACAGACTTATGCCAGCGCCGCGTCGGCTCCCATCAGGTTCGGGAAAAAGCCTTCGTGGGCTTCGCGCAGCTCTGCAAGCGTCACCTGATGGTCGCTGCCCTCCAGTTCGAAGACGATGCGGTCCTTGATCGTGCGGCCGACGGGGTCGACAGGCACGTCGGCGCGGCCGGCGGCGTCGAGGAAGTCGGCGAGGCAGGTGTCGCAGACGGTGACAAGATACAGCCCCTGATCCTCGCCGAAGAAGCTTTCGGCGACGCCGAAGGGCTGTTCTTCGCTGACGAGCACGCCGATGTTCGACTTCAAGGCCATTTCGGCGAGCGCGACCGCCATGCCGCCGTCGGACACGTCGTGGCAGGCGGTGATCCAGCCGGCGTTGATCGCGCCGCGGATGAAGTCGCCGGTGCGCTTTTCGGCGCGCAGGTCGACGGGCGGCGGCGGGCCTTCCTCGCGGCCGAGGATTTCGCGCAGCCACACCGATTGGCCGAGATGGCCGGCGCGTTCGCCGACGGCCATCACGATGTCGCCGGTGCGCTTGAAACCGATGCCGACCGCGCGGTTCAGGTCGTCGATCACGCCGACGCCGCCGATTGCAGGGGTGGGCAGGATCGCGCTGCCGCCGCCGGTCGCCTTGCTCTCGTTATAAAGGCTGACATTGCCCGAGACGATCGGATAGTCGAGCGCGCGGCACGCCTGCGCCATACCGTCGAGGCAGCCGGTGATCTGGCCCATGATCTCGGGGCGCTGCGGGTTTGCGAAGTTGAGGCAGTTGGTGATCGCCAAGGGCGTGGCGCCGACCGCGCTGATGTTGCGCCAGGTTTCGGCGACCGCCTGCTTGCCGCCCTCGACCGGGTCGGCGTAGCAATAGCGCGGGGTGCAGTCGGTCGACATGGCGAGCGCGCGGTTGGTGCCGTGGATGCGGACGAGCGCAGCATCGCCGCCGGTCTGCAGCGTGTCGGCGCCGACCTGGCTGTCATATTGCTCGTAGATCCAGCGGCGGCTGGCGATATCGGGGGTGCCCATCAGCGTCTTGAGGTCCGCGGCGACATCCTGCGTTTCGGGAACGTTCGTCAGTTCGGCCTGCTTCGGCGTCGGGACATGCGGGCGGTCGTAGAGCGGCGCATCGTCGGCGAGCGGCGCGAGCGGGATGTCGCAGACGATCTCGCCATGATGTTCCAGCACCATGCGGCCGGTGTCGGTGACGGTGCCGATGACCGCGAAGTCGAGTTCCCATTTGTGGAAGATCGCGGCGGCGAAATCCTCACGGCCGGGCTTCAGCACCATCAGCATGCGCTCCTGCGATTCCGAGAGCATCATCTCATAGGCGGTCATGCCGGTTTCGCGCTGCGGCACATCGTCCATCTTGAGGTGGAGGCCGACGCCGCCCTTCGACGCCATCTCGACCGACGACGACGTGAGGCCCGCGGCGCCCATGTCCTGAATCGCGACGATCGCGTCCGACGCCATCAGTTCGAGGCAGGCTTCGATCAGCAGCTTTTCGGTGAAGGGATCGCCGACCTGCACGGTCGGACGTTTTTCCTCGGCATCCTCGCCGAAGTCCGCTGATGCCATCGTCGCGCCGTGGATGCCGTCGCGGCCGGTCTTCGAGCCGACATAGACGATCGGATTGCCGACGCCCGATGCGGCCGAATAGAAGATCTTGTCCTGTTCGGCGACGCCGACCGTCATCGCGTTGACGAGGATGTTGCCGTCATAGGCCTTGTGGAAATTGACCTCGCCGCCGACCGTCGGCACGCCGACGCAATTGCCATAGCCGCCGATGCCGTGGACGACGCCCGAGATGAGGTGCTTCATCTTCGGATGGTCGGGGCGGCCGAAGCGCAGCGCGTTGAGGTTCGCGACGGGCCGCGCGCCCATGGTGAACACGTCGCGCAGGATGCCGCCGACCCCGGTCGCCGCGCCCTGATAGGGCTCGATGTACGACGGATGGTTGTGGCTCTCCATCTTGAAGATCGCGGCGAGCTTCTTGCCGTCGGGCCCTTCGCCGATGTCGATGACGCCGGCATTTTCGCCGGGGCCGCAGATCACCCAGGGGGCTTCGGTCGGCAGCTTCTTGAGGTGCAGGCGCGAGCTCTTATAGCTGCAATGCTCGGACCACATGACCGAGAAGATCCCGAGTTCGACAAGGTTCGGCTCGCGCCCGATCGCGTTCAGGACGCGATCATATTCCTCGGGCGAAAGCCCATGCTCGGCGACGATTTCGGGGGTGATGGCGGGCGCTTGCTGAGTCATGGCGCGCCTTTAGCCGGGTAGGCGCAAAACGAACAGACCCCATGATGCTTTTTGCACCACGGGGCCTGTGTCGGAGAGCGGGATCAGCGCGAGGCGAGGGTGGCAGCGGGTTTCACGAGCGGCTCGACATCGCGCAGCGCAAAGCTGACCTGCTGCGAGCCGACGGTGCCGCGCACGCGATGCTGGCCGACGCGGAGCGTGAACGGCTTGCCGGTGCGTTCCTCGACACCGCTGATGACGCGCGTGTCGCCCACCTTGGTGACAGTATAGCTGTAGGTGGCGCCGTCATGCTCGAAACGCTTGACGGCTTCGTCCTTGGCGAGCGCGGCGGTTGGCGCCAGCGCGAACAGGCCGAGGGCGGGGAGGATGAATTTTTTCATGATGCAAGTCCTTGTCGATTGAACAAAACTTGCCTTCGAGCCCCTCTCTTCTTGTGCAGTGCAGCATGAGCGGCGATCGCGCCGCCAGCAATTGCAAAAAACAGAAACGCGATTGCGCCGAAGCAAATGGGTCAGCGGACAGCGATCCGCCGGTTGGCGCCCGCCCATGCCGCGGTACCCGATAGCAACGCATAGGCGAAGAGCATCGTCGCCGGGACGGCGAGCGAATAAACGGGCTCTTTCGGCCCGAACCAGTCGGCAGCCTGCGCAAAGGCCAGCAGCCCGGCGAGAACCCATAGCCGGGGGTTGCCGCCCGATGCCGCGGTGCGGCGCAGATAATAGACGAAGGCCCCCCCAATGAGCGCGACCTCGAGCGGCATCGCGATCATCGGGTGATCCCACAGGCCAAGCCCGAGCTTCGGCGGCATGCCGTAGAGTGTCAGGTCGGGGATATGGACGAGAAGATCGATGAACCAGTGCGAGACGACGACAAGCGCGGCGCCGATGGCGGCCTCCCTGCGCCTCGTCGCGAACCAGACGATGGCGCCGAAAATCTTCGCCCAGATCAATGTGCCGAGCAGACTGTGCGTATAAGGCATCTGATGCAGGTCCATCGGGTTCATCGCGGTGATGCCGGGGACGAAGCGCATCGCCTCGATCCCGGGGATGAGCAGCGCGGCGAAAAGGATGTCGACGAACTGCGCAGCGACAAACAGCGTACCGAGCCCCGCCGCCTTCGGTCGGGCCGCAACGATCAGCGCCGGGGCGAAATGGCCGATGAACATGGCGCGAGCCTATCGCGGCGCGGTGCGACGTCAAGCTCGACCGCACTTGACCGCGGGGGGGCGAAGAGGCCAAAGCAGGGCGATGACGGACACCCCCGAAACCGCTGCTGCCACCTCGATCGCGTCGCTGTCGTTCGAGGCCGCGATGGGCGAACTCGAAACGATCGTGCGGCGCCTCGAAAGCGGCGATGTCAGCCTCGAGGAATCGGTGACGCTTTACGAGCGCGGCCATGCGCTGCGCGGCCATTGCGAGGCGCGGCTTGCTGCGGCGCAGGCGCGGATCGAGCAGGTCAGCCTGGGTGCCGATGGCCGGCCGGCGGGAACCACGCCCTTCGGCGAAAGCTGATCGCGGTGACGCTCGTCGAAAGCGAAGTTTCGCGCGGGACGCAATTGCTCCTTTCGGCGCAGGCCGATGTTGCCGCGGGGATCGACCGGCTGTTCGATCAGCTGCTCGCCGTGCCCGCCGACCCGCGCGGTCCGCTCTACGAAGCGATGCGCCATGCCGCCATCGCGGGGGGCAAAAGGCTGCGCCCGCTGCTCGTGCGCGCCGCCGGCGACCTGTTCGACGTCAACCGCGACCTCAGCCTGCGTGTCGGCGCGGCGGTCGAGGCGATGCACGTCTATTCGCTGATCCACGACGACCTGCCGTGCATGGACGATGACGACATGCGCCGCGGCAAGCCGACGGTGCACCGCGCCTTCGACGAAGCAACCGCCGTGCTCGCGGGCGATTCGCTGCACGCGCTCGCGTTCGAATGGCTGTGCGACCCGGTGACCAGCGCCGATCCCTTCGTGCGCGCCGAACTTTGCTGCGAACTCGCGCGCGCCGCCGGACCGGCGGGCATGGCGGGCGGGCAGATGATGGATCTCGCCGCCGAAACCTCGAATTTCGACCTGCCGACGGTGACGCGGCTCCAGCAATTGAAGACCGGCGCGTTGATCGCCTTTTCGGTCGAGGCGGGGGCGATCCTTGCGCGCATCCCGGCCGAAGGACGCACCCCGCTGCGCGGCTACGCCCGCGACATCGGGCTCGCCTTCCAGATCGCCGACGACATCATGGACGTCGAAGGCGACGAGGCGCTGGCGGGCAAGGCGCTGCACAAGGACGACGCGGCGGGCAAGGCGACCTTCGTCACGCTGATGGGGCTCGAACGCGCGCGCGAACAGGCGGGGATGCTCGTCGAACAGGCAATTGCGCATCTGGGCGGCTTCGGCGAAGAGGCGGCGCTGCTGCGTGCGATCGCGCGCTATGTCGTGGAAAGGGACCGTTGATGCGGGTGGGGGTTTATCCGGGGACGTTCGATCCGATCACGCTCGGCCATATGGACATCATCCGCCGCGGCGCCAAGCTCGTCGACCGGCTGATCATCGGCGTGACAACCAACATCGCGAAATCGCCCCTGTTCGACGACGACGAGCGGATCGCGATGGTAAAGGCCGAGGTCGCGGGACTCGACGGCGACATCGAGGTCGTCGGCTTCAACTCGCTGCTCATGGATTTCGCCGATGCCCAGGGCGCGTCGATCATCGTGCGCGGGATACGCGGCGTCACCGATTTCGAATATGAGTATCAGCTGACGGGCATGAACCGCCAGCTCAACGACCGCGTGGAAACGGTCTTTTTGATGGCCGATGTCAGCCTCCAGCCGATCGCGTCGCGGCTGGTCAAGGAAATCGCGATCTTTGGCGGCGACATCCACAAATTCGTGACCCCTGCGGTGCGCGAGGCGGTGGTCGACCGCATCGCCGAACGGGGGCTGCTTCAGGGCGAGCGCTGATACCGATCATTGAGCGTTCAGCTTTTTCCAGCTAGGGCGCGCCGGACAGGGCGCAAATCCCGGTACATTTTGCAGAGGCCGTTCCAGCATGACATTTTCCTTCCGCCCCATGATTTTCACGGCGATGGCGTTCGGTCTCGCGGCTGCGGCCGTGGCGCAGGAGGCGCCGCCCGCGCCTTCGCCGAATCCGGGGGAAAGCCAGCCGGCCCCGCCAGTCGAGGCGCCCGCTCCGGTTGATCCGGCCCCGGCTCCGGTCGCCCCCGCCGCGGCCGATGCTGCGCCGGCGACGGAAGTGCCCGCGGTGCCCGCGATGACGCCCGACCAGTACATCAATAACCCCGAATATATGCTGAACCTCGACCTTTCGACGGGCGGCCGCGTCGTGATCCAGCTCTATCCCAATGTCGCGCCGAACCACGTCGATCGGATCAAGCAGCTCGCGCGCGCGGGCTTTTACGACGGGATCAAGTTCCACCGCGTGATCGACGGCTTCATGGCGCAGACGGGCGATCCGACCGCGACCGGGCAGGGTGGCTCGCAGCTTCCCGACATCAAGGCCGAATTCAACCCGACGCCGCATTTGCGCGGTACGTTGTCGATGGCGCGTGCCGAGAGCGAAGACAGTGCGAACAGCCAGTTCTTCATCATGCTTCAGCCGCGCTTCGCGCTCGACCGGCGCTACACGGCGTTCGGCCGCGTCGTGTCGGGCATGCAATATATCGACGCGATCCATAAGGGCGAGCCGCCCGAAGTGATGTCGCGTATGGTGCAGGTGTCGGTGGCCGCCGACAACAAGCCGATGCCGCCGGCGTCGATGCTCGCCGAAACGGTGCCTGCGCCCGCCGCGCCGGCCGTGACGGTCGACGAACTCAACGCGCCGATCAAGCAGTAAGCGCGGGGACGCGCAGGCAAACCATGCGCGTCGACGCCTTCGATTTCGATTTACCCAGCAAGCGTATCGCGCTGCGTCCTGCGCGTCCGCGCGATGCGGCGCGGATGCTCGTCGTCGACGGCGGTGCGATGGTCGATGCGGGCGTTGCCGACCTGCCCGAATGGCTGTGCGCCGGCGACTGCCTCGTCTTCAACGACACGCGCGTGATTCCGGCGCAGCTCGAAGGCCGCCGGGACGCTCGAGATGATGGCGCGCAGAGCGCGCCGGGGGCCAAAATCGGCGCCACGCTGCACAAGCGCATCGACCTACGCCGCTGGCAGGCGTTCATCCGCAACGCCAAGCGGCTTCGCGTCGGCGAGACGATCGATTTCGGCATGGGGGTCGAGGCGCTCGCCGAAGAGCGGCTCGCCGATGGCAGCTTCATTCTCGCCTTTGCCGGCGACGAGCCGGTCGAACTGCTGCTCGAACGCGCGGGGACTATGCCGCTCCCGCCCTATATCGCGGGCAAGCGGCCGACCGATGCCGACGACCGCAGCGACTATCAGACGATGTTCGCGAAAGAAGACGGCGCGGTGGCGGCGCCAACCGCGGCGCTGCACTTCACGCCGAAGCTGCTCGAGGCGCTAGCCGCCGCCGGGATCGCGACCGAGACACTGACGCTGCACGTCGGCGCCGGCACCTTCCTGCCGGTGAAGGCCGACGATACCGAAGACCATGTCATGCACGCCGAATGGGGCCGGATCGACGCCGACACCGCCGCGCGGCTCAACGCAGTGCGCGCGGCGGGCGGGCGCGTGATTGCGGTCGGGACCACCAGCCTGCGCCTGCTCGAAAGCGCGGCGCTGGCCGATGGCACGATCGCGCCGTTCGCAGGCGACACCGCGATCTTCATCACCCCCGGCTATCGCTTCAAGGCGATCGACGGGCTGATGACCAATTTCCACCTGCCGCGCTCGACCCTGTTCATGCTGGTCAGTGCGCTGATGGGGCTGGAGACGATGCAGGCGGCCTACGCCCATGCCATCGAAAGCGACTATCGCTTCTACAGCTATGGCGATGCCAGCCTGCTGCTTCCGCGTCAGAGCGACCGGTCGGCATAAACCGCCATCGCCGCCGCGATGAATTCGGGACATCCCGGTAATTTGTCGTCGTCATAGGTGCCGCGGAATTCGGGATTCTCGACATAATAGCGGCCGAGGCCCCGGAACGCTTCGGCATCGGGCGTCCAGCTGTGCGATACCCAGTGATAGTGGCGATCGGTGACGGCCTGTACCGCGCCCGATGCCGGATCGGCACCTTCGCGGAACAGGCGCTGGAAATCGGCGCGGATCGTTTCCATTTCGGTCTGGATCGCCGCGACCTGTTCCTTGCTGAACGATCGCGCCTTTGCCTGCGCGGCCACAACGGCGTCCTTGCCCCAGAAGGTCTCGGCCTCGCGCTGCCAGCGGTCGCGCGTTTCGGGGGCGATGCCCGCGTAATAGTCGTTGTCTTCCATATGCTCGTCCTTTTCCAATGATGCGATCGTGCGATCGATGGTGCGGATGAGGGTCCGGTAGTGGTCGATCCGGCCTTCGAGCGCGGCGCGGTGCTGGCGCAGCGCCGCGAGCGGATCGAAGGCGGGGTCGTCGAGCACGGCGGCGATCCCCGCCAGCGACAGGCCGAGCTCGCGGTAAAAGAGGATCTGCTGCAGCCGCAGCAATTCTTCCCTGCCGTAATAGCGATAGCCATTGGCGCCGACATGACCGGGCTTCAGCAGGCCGATCGCATCATAATGATGCAGCGTCCTGACGCTGATACCCGCCGCTTTCGCGACCTGCCGAACCGTCCGCATTCACCGTCTCCTCATCACGGGGACGAGCCTATCGGGGATCACGCAGCGTCAGGGTCAAGCGCCTTTTACGCCGGTTCGTGTGGCCGTTCAGATTTCGATGACGATCTTGACGTTGTCGGGGCTGACTTCGGCCGCCTTGGCGATGTCGTTTTTCGCGCGCGCGACGACGTCGCCGAGGCTTTCGGCCTCGTCGAGACCGAGCAGTTCCGCCAGTTCGACGCCGAGCAGGACCGCCAGCGCCTCCATCCGGCCGGCCTTGGGGCGCGCCTTGTCCTGCTCCCATGCCGAAATCGACGGTTCGCTGACGCCAAGCTGCCTCGCGATCTGCGATTGGGTCAGTCCTCTTGTCGTGCGCAACCGTTGCAGCCGGATGCCGAAGCTTTCGGCCTGCGGCGCGGGCAAGGCGCTGCTGTCCGGCCCGACAACGCTGCGCAGTTGCGCGGCGCTGAGCGTCGCGGGCGATACAGGCGTATCGAACTGGCAGCCATAGATGCGCGCGCTCGTCCAGATGACCTTGGCCCAGGTCGCGCCGGCGTGGGGCAATCCGATTTCGATCCGGTCGCCGAGTTCGAGCGCGACCTCGCTTTCGATCAGGAGTCCGGTTGCCGAAATATTGTGGACCTGCACCGCGACATCGTCGCCGGTCGCCTTTGCGCCCTGCAATTGCAGCCGGAGCGTATGGCGCGCATTGCGCGGCTTGCCGCGCGATACGTCGCCCGCGTCTATATATGCCGGAATTGCCATCACCATGCCTAGTCGGGCCGACGGCGTTAAGGGAAGGTTACCGGCGTCACAAATGCCATGCGACCATATGAGCCGTCGCGGCGACCGCCGCCGGTGCGTCGGGGCAAAGAGCCCGGCAAATCGAAAACGACTCGCCGCTCCCCGATCCAGCCTTCGGGCGGTCGAAACCTGTCCGGGAAGCCCGATCATCCGTCGCCGGCGATGAAATTAGCTTTTGACTAAGTCCGGACAATGCCGCGTCGCGCGGAAGCGTCCCGCACGGAGGTTTTGGCACTTGTTGTGACACAAGTTGCTGAGATTGCTAACTTTATGCAGCGGGCTGCGGATTTAATCTTTTTCCGGCCGCTGTCTCAAAGGGGAACAGGGCGTGCCGGCCCGAGGCGGGCGCGGCGAATCCTAAGCGCCCGGGATTGCTTATGTAAATAATTTGTTTATTTTCCCAAACAGATTTGAACGATTCTTTGTCCACCGGGGGGTGGGCGTACAGGAATTGGGCCCGCGACGTGCCTTGGACCAACAAGGGCATCGCTTGCGGGATTGGGGGGTTTTTTGGCCTATAGCTACCGTCAGGTCGTGGCGCGATTCGGCGCGACTGCAGCATTTTTGCTGTTGTCGGCCGTGGCAACCACAGCGAACGCCAAGGAAAGCGCGGCTGCTTTCGACGGCGTGTCGATCAACGTCGTTTTCGCGGGCCATATCACGGCAAAATGCTCGGTCGGCGGCGGCGGTACGATCAGCCTCGGCGAACTGGCCGGCGACAAGCAGGCCACGGCGCGCTTCGACGTCGGGTGCAACGTCCCCTTCGAAATGATTTTCCGGTCGGCATCGGGCGGGATCGCCCATGCCACGCGGCCGCAGGGCGAGGGCCCCTATGTCGGTCTCGTCCCTTACCGGCTGGGCGTGACGGTTCCGGCGCTGTCGCCGTTGCCGACACAACTCCACGCCGATTTCACCAGCAATCAGATGATCGCAGGCGCCTCGCTCAACAGCGGCGACGCCATTGCAGCCGGGGGCGGCGAAATCCGCCTCCAGACGGAAATGACGCAGGGCCGCGATCTGCTCGCCGGCCAATATGTGGATTCGATCACGATCGTCATCAATCCGCGCGTCTGAGAGATGCTGGCGCGCGAAGCCAGTAGGGTCGTTTGTAAGTAAGTGCATGTAAGTAAATGAGAAAGGGAGTAGTAAAATGAAGTTTTCGCATCTGATTATCGCCGCATCGGTTGCCGCGCTCAGCAGCACCGCCGTGTCGGCCCAGACCACCGTTGCAAACGCAACCTATGTCAATCCCGCCAACCCGGGCAACGTCGGCACGGCAAGCTCGTCGGAAACCGCCGACTTCACGATCCAGGGCACCGTCAGCCAGGCTTGCGTCCTCGGCGCCGGCGGCGACCTGAACGACGTCAACTTCGGCACGATCGGCATCTATGCCGACGCGACGAGCACCGTCGAAAACGTCTTCACCTCGGTCGGCCCGGCAAACGGTCACACCCGCACCAACCTCGCGGGCTGCAACACCGCGAACCGCATGACCGTCCGCAAGGGCAATGGTGTCGACGGTCTGCGCAACACCACCAACACCGGCGGTTACGACAGCAACGTGTTCCAGGCGAACATCCCTTACTCGATCGCCGCCCAGTACACGGCCGGTGCCGTCGGCACGCTCGTGCCGCAGGCTTCGATCAGCCAGTTCTCGGTCAGCACGACCGAAGACCAGGACTTCAAGGAAAATGCTGCCTGGAAGTCGGGTGCGGCGTTCCGCATCGACATCTCGGATCCGACGAAGGCGCTGGTTGCCGGCACCTATTCGGACACCGTGACGGTTGAGCTGGCTGCCCTCTAAGGCGCTGGAAAATAGATGTCGTGGGGGACGTAATGTCCCCCCGGCATTTACATTTGGGGGAGGGGGATGTGCGGGCATGCTTCGCATGAAAAGCCCCTCGCGCGAGGGGTAAATGGCGAAATTCCGGCTGACGGGCCTTTTCACGAAACTGCGTCTCGGCGCGGTTCTTCTCGTTCTGGGCATCATCGCTTCGACATCGGCGCTCGCGATGCGGGTTTCGCCGATGGTGTCCGAATTGTCGACATCGGGTGGCGGCGCCGTCGCGCGTATCGAGGTCGGCAATGTCGGCTCGGTATCGATGCCCTTCGAAACCAAGATCACCCGCATCGATTTCGATGAAGACGGCAAGCTGGTCGAAACGCCCGCCGACGAGGATTTCATAACCTTCCCGCCGCAGGGACTGGTTCCGGTATCGGGCCGGCAGGTCGTCCGCGTCCAGTGGATCGGCCGCCCCGACATTCCGACGTCGCAGGCCTATTATCTGTGGGTCCGCCAATTGCCGGTCGAAACGAACCCGCAAAAGATCCAGGGCACCGACGCATCGGTGTCGATCGACATTCTCTACACCATGAAGGCGCTGATTGTCGTCGCCCCGCCGGGTGCGAAGCCCGAAGTCGAGGTGGCGTCGCTGGTGCCCGAAATGGTCGTGCCGCCCGCACCCGACATCGACCCCTCGCTGCAGGCCGCAACGCCTGCCGAGGCCAAGGCGCCCGAACCGCAGCCCGGTCTGAAGGTTGTCGTGGTTAACAAGGGCAAGCGCTACGCGCTGATGAGCGGTGCGAAATGGGTGCTCACCGCGACGACCGCCGATGGCAAGCCGTTCGAACGCACCTATGGCAATGAGGAAGTGGCACAGCTTGTCGGCGTGGGCTATCTGGCGCCCGCGGGCGGCAAGCGCAGCTTCTCGATTCCGACCGGTGCAGCACTCGATCCGGCCAAGCCGATGACGATGCGATTCATCCGGTGAGGCGCGGGTGGTGAGGACCTGGGTCCGCGCCGCGGGCAGCGCGATCGCGATCAGCGTCGGGATGCTGGCTGCGGGCCATGCCTCGGCATCGAATGCCGCGCAGCCGGCACCGCCTGCCATGAATTTTGCCCAGAGCGCGGTTCCCGCTGCGCCCGAAGCGGCGCGGCGCGCCGACATCAACCCCTATAATCGCGATATCGAGATTACCGCCCCGCTCCAGTTCAACCGGCGGATATTGGGCGAACTGCCCGTGTTGCTGACTGCCGACGACCGCTTCGTCGTGGGCACCGAAGGCTTTCTCTCGCTGATCGGCCCGCTGCTGACCTCCGACGCGCAGGCCGAACTGCGCGCGGTCCTTGGCGACAAACCGCGTTTCCTGCCCGAAGAGGTCGCCGCGTCGGGGATCCGGCTCGAATATGATCCCGAGCAGCTCGCGGTCCTCGTGCTCAAGATCGCGCCCGAAAAGCGGTCGGTCGAAATTCTCTACCAGAACCGCCAGGCCGAAGAGCCCGGCGACCCGCCCGTGCCGTTCAGTGCCTTCATGAATATCAGCACGACCGTCTCGCGCCTCTCGCAGACCGGCAATATCGAAAAGCCGGAGCTGTTCCTGAACGGGGCCGTTCGCTACAATAATCTGGTCTTCGAAGGCGATGCCCAGGCACGCCGCGATTTCTTCACCGACAAATACCGGGTCGAACGCCGCTACGCGCGACTGGTTTACGACCAGCCGGAGCAGGCGCGGCGCTGGTTCCTCGGCGATCTCGAGCCCGAGACCCGCGGGCGCCAGAGCTTCCTCAACATGGGCGGGATCGGGGTGGTGCGTCAGCGCCAGCGGTTCGATTCGTTCCGCAACAATGTCCTGTCGGGCGGCCGGCGGCTCGTGTTGCAGGAACAATCGACCGTCCGTGTCATGCGCAACGGCATCTACCAGCGCGAGTTTACGCTCGATCCGGGGCAATATGATATTTCGAACCTGCCGCTCGATACGGGCAGCAACAATATCCAGCTCGAGGTCCAGGGCATCTCGGGCGCGCGCGAAACCTTCGACTATCAGGCCTATCTCGATACGATCGACCTCGAACCTGGCGACTATGAATATGGCGCCTATGTCGGCGTTCTCGACGACGGCGGGTTCGGCAATCCCGATTATTCCAGCGGGACGCCCGTTTTTACCGGCTTCTGGCGAAAGGCCTTTCTGAATCGGCCGGCGATCGGTTTTGGCACGCAGCTTTCCGAAGATGTCCAGAACATCACCGGGCAAACCCAGTTCCTGCTGGCGAACAGCGGCCGCATCCGCCTCGATGTCGGGGGCAGCCACAGCAAGACCGAGGGAACGGGGTTCGCCGCGACGGTCGGCTATGATCAGATCATCGGGGGGGCAACGGGCTATGACACGTTGACCGTCGTTCTCGACTATACGTCGCGTAACTATGCGACGGTCAGCTCGATCGAGGGTGTCAACCCGATCTCCTTCAATCTCAGTGCCGCCTACACCAAGCGTTTCTCGCACAAGCTGTTCGCGAGCACCAATGTCTCCTATCGCAAGAGCCGGAGCCCGCTGTTCGACGATTCCTACAGCATTTCCTCGACCGCCAACTACCGGTTCAACAAGGAATGGACGCTTCAGTTCGGCGCCGAATATGTGAAATCGGGCTTCCCGAACGGGTTCGGCCGCAACAATGGTTTCGGCGTCACGGTCGGGCTGATCTGGCAGCCGAGCTATAATCGCCGTGCCGAGGCGCGCTATAATTCGCTGCGCAACAATGGAAGCGCGCGGTACCAGAAGACCGTCGACAACCGCGCCGGCTCGTTCGGATATTCGCTGGCGAGCAACTATAACGACGGATCGACCTCGATCGGCGGACAGCTCGACTATGTCGGCAACCGGTTCGACGCGAACCTCACGCACACGGTGTTTGGCGAAAACTTCGACAACATCGGCGACAATCAGGTGACGACGCTGCGCGTCGGCAGCTCGATCGCCTATGCCGGCGGGAGGGTCGCCGTCGGACGCACCATCAACGACAGCTTTGCGCTCGTCTATCCGCACAAGACGCTGAAGGACCGGCAGGTCATCGTCGGCGACGCGCTGGAGGGCGGCACCTATGTCAGCAAGAGCGGCGCGCTCGGTCCGGCGGTTCAAAATTCGCTGACCGCGTTCCTCAACCAGTCGGTCCGCTACGATGTGATCGACCCGCCGCGGGGTTATGATATCGGCGACGGGGTCAAGCGCGTGCGACCAGCTTACAAGAGCGGCTATGTCATCGAAGTGGGAAGTGCCGCGTTCGTCAGCGCGATCGGGACGCTGAAAGGCCGCGACGGCCAGCCGCTCAAGCTGGTCAGCGGGATCATGCGACGCACCGATCGCGCGGATGCGAAAGAAGAGCCGTTCTTTACCAATACGGTCGGCCGCTTCGCTATCGCCAAGCTGGAGCCCGGGGTCGAATATAATGTACAGTTCCACTCCGGCGGCCACAGCGGATTTACGTTCAGGGTGCCGGAAGACAATGACGGGCTGTTGGATCTCGGCATCGTCGAACTCGGGCGCAGGGAAGGCCAGTAACATGACGACATCGCGCAAGACTGGAAGGAGCCGGCCGCTTTTGGGCGCCGCCGCCGTTTGCGTCGCGGCCCTTGTACCGGTCGCCGCGCAGGCGGCGTGTACGCTGTCGGTCGAGCCGGTGCAGGATCAGTTGATCATCCGCCATAATCCGCTCGAGGATGGCGCTGCCTTCGGCACCGTCGAGATCAATATCGTCAATCGGGGCGATGGCGAATGCGTCGGGCGTTTGGGGGCGTTGCTGCGCGGCGAACCCTATGGCTTCCGCTCCGACAACGGGACGGCTGCGATCCCCTACCAGCTCGTCGACGAAAAGGGCAGCAACGACATCACCCCGCGGGCCGGCCGGAACATCCAGGGTATGGGCGGTCGGCTCATCCGCCTGATGCCGGGCGAACGGACCTTGGAATTGCTGTCGATCGCCGCCGCACCCGACAGCGCCACCTCGCAGGGCCGCTACACGCAATCGCTCGACCTGACGGTGTCCGGGGACGACGGCATGTTGCTCGGCACGAGGCCGCTGACGCTGGGGATCGACGTCCTGCCCGCGGCGATGATCGGCCTGAAGGGCCAGCTTGCGCGCGCGCGCGGTACCAATTCGGTCGATCTGGGCGAACTGGTCCCGGGGACGAAGGACCTTCCGATCACGCTTTATGTCATTTCGACGGGGGGGTACCGGGTATCGGTCGTCTCGGAAAACCAGGGCCGTCTCAAGCATGAAAATGCCGCGTGGTACGTCGACTATCGGCTGCGGATGGGCCGGTTCGACCTCGATCTGACATCACCGGCCGGCTTCGAAATCGTGTCGAACCGGGCGCGTTTCGACAATTATCCGGTCAGGATCGAAATCGGCGAAACCGCCGGCAAGCGTGCCGGCGGCTATATGGATACGGTGACCTTTACGGTCGCGGCGCTGTAAATCAGATCGGCTGGATCGTCAGCGACAGCGTCAGCGGCGTTTCCAGCGACACCTGATCGAAACGATAGGCGATCTGCTGGATGCGCGGGCCATATTCGCGGTGCACCTCCTGCATGCCGAGGGCCGACAGCTCGACGGTGCTGTCGCCGTAGAGAAGGCGGGCGCGTTCGGTCTGCGCCAGCGGGCGGTACTGCGCCGAGACCATATAGCCCGACGCGTTGTTGCACCCTTCGGTCACCAGACCCGGCGAATTGCCGAGCGCGTCGGCATGAATGCTATGATTGACCCAGCATGCCATCGGCACCGTTGCGGTAACCTGGAACGTTCCGCTGGCCTGCTGGCTCGCCGCCGCAGCCGGCGTCGACGCGAGCAGGGCCGCAACGCAGCCCAGCTTCATCACATTATGTATCGCAGTCGCCATTTCACGAAAGCCCCTACAAGTTCGGGGTCCTCATAGCGGGCAAGTAGTTAATGCCCTGTTCTCCCATTTTGGTTAACAAAAGCTGCCAGAAATGCCGAAAACCTGCATGGCGGCACCGCGCTGGCGGTGGCGAGGCCGGTCGGGATACGCGGCGATGCTGTCCCGCTCTGGCACTTCCCATTTACCCTATCGCAAGGGATTGGGGGCATAGCGGCCCAACTGTGGGGATCAGCAAGAGTTTGATTGATGGACATTCCATCGCGGATGGATACCGGCGACCGGGGGGATGACAGTGCCGAAGAAGGCCAGCGCGGCTTTTTTGGCATGATCGGTTCACGCATCGGCAAACAGCGCGGCGATGTCGCGCCGAACCTGCATACCCGCGAAGCGTTGCTCCTGCTCCAGAATTACGAGGAAAGCGGCCAGGGATGGTTCTGGTCGACCGACGCCAAGGGGCGGCTGACCTATATCACCGATTCGGTTGCGCGATTGATGGGGCGGACGCGCGCCGGACTGCTCGGCACGTTGTTCACCGACCTGTTCCTGCCCGTCGACAGTCACGGCGAACGCCAGCGCACCTTGCCCTTCCTGCTCACCAGGCAATCGAAATTCGAGGAGTTGCCGCTGCGCAGCGCGTTCGAGGGCGACGACCGCTGGTGGGCGATATCGGGGCGGCCGCAGTTCGATGGGGACAAGTTTACCGGCTATCGCGGCAGCGGTACCGACATCACCGCGCAGCGCCGCTCGGCTGAAGATGCCTCGCGGCTTGCGCTTTATGATTCGCTGACCGGACTCGCCAATCGCTTCAACATATCGAAGAAGCTCGACACCACGCTCGCCGCCTTTTCGCAGCAACAGCGATCGTGCGCGATCATGCTGCTCGACCTCGACCGGTTCAAGCAGGTCAACGATACGCTTGGCCACCCGGCGGGTGACGCGCTGCTGAAACAGGTCGCCGAACGGCTGCTCAAGATCGTCGGCGACAAGGAAATGGTCAGCCGGTTGGGCGGCGACGAATTCCAGATCATCCTTCCCGACGTCGAAGATCGCGGCAAGCTCGGCGATATGGCGGCGGACATCATCGCCAGCCTGTCGCAGCCCTATTCGGTCGAGGGGAGCCGATGCATCATCGGCGCATCGGTTGGGGTGGCGATCGCGCCGTTCGACGGAAGCAGCAGCGACGATCTTGTCCGCAACGCCGATCTCGCGCTCTACGCCGCGAAGGGCAACGGCCGGGGCCGGTTTGCCTTTTATTCGAGCGACCTTCATCAGGCGGCCGAACAGCGCCGCGCGCTGGAGGATGATCTGCGCGACGCGCTCGCGCGGGGCGAGATGGAACTGAGTTACCAGCCCGTCGTCCATTCCAAGTCAAACGTCGTGACGGGGGTCGAGGCGCTGGTCCGCTGGACGCATCCCGATCGCGGTCTGATATCGCCGGGCCTGTTCATCCCGATCGCCGAGGAAGCCAACCTGATATGGCAACTCGGCGAATGGGTGTTGCGCAGGGCGTGCGACGACGCGTCGCGCTGGCCGGGCGAGATGCGCGTGGCGGTCAACGTTTCGCCGATCCAGTTCGCCAATCCCGACCTGCCGAAAATTGTCGCCAACGCACTCGCCGCCACCGGTCTTGCCCCCGACCGGCTCGAACTCGAAATCACCGAGAGCGTGTTCCTGGGCGATTCGGCAGAAACGAGCCGTATGTTCAAGGCGTTGAAAGCGCTCGGGGTCCGCCTCGCTCTCGACGATTTCGGCACCGGCTATTCGTCGCTCGGCTATCTGCAATCGGCGCCGTTCGACAAGATCAAGATCGACCAGAGCTTCGTGCGTGGTGCGACCGAACCCGGATCGCGTAATAGTGCGATCATCGCCGCGATCGTCGCGCTGGCCGAGGCGCTCGAGATGGAAACGACCGCCGAGGGGATCGAATCGCTCGACCAGCTCGACCTGATCCGGAAACTGAACGTCAGCCATGTGCAGGGCTATGTCTACAGCAAGCCGGTCCCGCAGGCAGAATTGCTCGAACATGCCGAGGCGGGATCGTGGACGATCAAGCCCGCCGGCCCCGCGCGCCAGCGCAACGATCGCTTTTCGCTGTTCCGCAAGGTCGGCGCGGTTCACGACAACCACCGCTATAATGTCGTGATCCGCAACCTGTCGGCGACGGGGGCCTTCATCGAGGGCATATTGGACGTGCCGGTGGGTACGCGTTTCGTCATCGATTTCGGCGAGGGGCAGCTCGTCACCGCGACCGTCCGACGTTCGATGAAGCACCAGCAGGGCGTCGAGTTCGAACAGACGATGGTCAGCGACGGGAATGGCGGGCTGTGCACGCGGCACCGCGTCTCGCCCTATCTGATCGCGGCGGCGGCGCAGCAGACCGACAGCGCGCTCGCGCTGCCGTCCTTCACGACGACGAGCGACTGGAAAGCCGCCTGACGCTGGAACCCGGCGCGGGCTGACCCGTTTTGTCTTCGACCGCAACCGGACGGAGACGAACATGAGCCAGACCAAAATCTTTGCGCGGCTGAAGGCCGATCACGACCGGCACCGCGAACTGCTTGACCGGATCGACGCGACGCAGGGCGACAGCGACGAACGTCGCTATCTGTTCGAGACTTTTCGCGTCGAAGTGACGGCGCACGCTGCGTCCGAGGAAATGTCGCTCTACGCGACGATGCTCGCGAACCCGGATCTGCGCGACGAGGCGCAGCACAGCGTCGCCGAGCATAAGGAGATCGAGGATTTCCTGACCGAACTTTACGAAATGGATTTTTCCTCGACCGGCTGGCTCACGCGTTTTCGCACGATGAAGGAGCGTTACCTCCACCATATCGACGAGGAGGAGGAAGAGATGTTCCCCGAGGCCGAAAAGGGGCTGTCGGAAGCGAAGAAGCGCGAACTGATCAAGATATTCGAGAAGGAAAAGCCGAAGGAAAAGGCCAAGGCGGCCGAAGAGGAACCGTCGAGCGAGCACGCGAAGGCCTGAACGCCCGCCCTCGACTTTCGGTGCATGTCCCGCCATAGGCGCGCGCCATGACCGACAGATTCGCCTTTCAGGTCGCCGCGACCGACGGCGCCGCGCGCACGGGCACGATCCGGATGCAGCGCGGCGAGATCCGCACGCCGGCTTTCATGCCCGTCGGCACGGCGGCGACGGTCAAGGCGATGCGCCCCGCCGAAGTGCGCGCCACCGGTGCCGATATCATCCTCGGCAACACCTATCATCTGATGCTGCGCCCGACCGCCGAGCGGATGGCGCGGCTGGGCGGCCTGCATGATTTCATGGGCTGGGATCGGCCGATCCTGACCGACAGCGGCGGCTATCAGGTGATGAGCCTGTCGGCGCTGACCAAGCAGAGCGAGGAGGGTGTCGCGTTCAAGAGCCATCTCGACGGCTCGCGCCACATGCTGACCCCCGAACGCTCGATGGAAATCCAGCGCCTGCTCGGCAGCGATATCGTGATGGCGTTCGACGAATGCCCGCCGAATGGCGTCGATGCCAAGCG
Source organism: Sphingopyxis sp. (assembly GCF_035944815.1). Lineage (GTDB taxonomy): Bacteria > Pseudomonadota > Alphaproteobacteria > Sphingomonadales > Sphingomonadaceae > Sphingopyxis. Next base: position 359,741 of record NZ_DASZAU010000002.1, on the reverse strand, counting down.
CGCCGAAGCAAGCATGGAGCGATCGATGCGCTGGGCGGCGCGCAGCCGCGCCGGCTTCGACGCGGGCGAGGAGCATGCCGCGCGCTCGGCCTTGTTCGGCATCCAGCAGGGGTCGCTCGACGAGAAGCTTCGCGCGCGCTCGGCGGCGGCGCTGACCGATATCGGCTTCGACGGCTATGCGATCGGCGGGCTTGCAGTGGGCGAGGGACAGGAGGCGATGTTCGGTGTGCTCGATTATGCGCCCGGCCAGCTTCCTGCCGACAGGCCGCGCTACCTGATGGGTGTGGGCAAGCCCGACGATCTGGTCGGCGCCGTCGCGCGCGGGGTTGACATGTTCGACTGCGTGCTGCCGACGCGGTCGGGTCGCAACGGACAGGCCTTTACGCGGGACGGGCCGATCAACATTCGCAACGCGAAGTTCGCCGAAGATCGCGAGCCGCTCGATCCGTCATGCGGCTGCCCCGTGTGCGCGACCTGGTCGCGCGCCTATCTGCACCATCTTGTCCGGTCGGGCGAAATGCTGGGCGCGATGCTGATGACGCAGCATAATCTGCATTTCTATCAGGATTTGATGCAGGGTATGCGCGATGCGATCGCCGCCGGTACCTTCGCATCGTTCCAGGGCGATTTCGACGCGCGCTATCGGCGCTGACTCAATCGAGCTTGCTCAGCAGGTCCAGCAGGGATTGGGGAATCGTCTCGTCGACGGTGGACTCATAGGCACGGCGCAAGGCACCGTTCACATCCTGCCCTTTGGCGGATGTTTTTTTCTCTGCGCCCTTTCCCCAATTTTCACCGCGCGGCGAACCGGTTTTTGACGACATTATCGGGGCATCCGCTGGGACATGGGGCCTTTTGCTAACCGCGCATACACCAAAGAGCAATGGCGCGTTTCATTCTTCCCCATGAAACCAATTTGCGGCTAAATCGTTCCCTAACGTCGAAATATATGGACTGGGGATGGGGAAGCGCGAAAATCTTGTCCCTTTTCCGGACGCTCCGTCCCCGGTTTCGCCGCTATCAGGAGGTAAAATATGTCATTGGGTCAGTCGGTTGCGCCGCATCTTCCCTATCTGCGGCGCTATGGCCGGTCCATTTCCGGGAGCCAGCAAAATGGCGATGCGCTCGTCGCGCGGCTGCTTGAAACGCTGGTCGCGAATCCCGGTGCGGTCGACACCGGCGGCGATCTTCGCATCCAGCTTTACCGGATGATCCATGACAATTTCGGCCTGATGGCCGAACAGACGGCCGCCAGCGACGGAGCCGCGCATAGCGACATCACGATTGCCGACGCGCGCCTGCGCCGTATTCCGTCGCTGGCGCGGCAGGCGCTGTTGCTCACCGCGGTCGAGGGTTTCAGCTTCGAGGATACCGGGCGGATCATCGGGCGCGACGCCGAAGCGGTGCGCGCGCTGATCGCCGATGCGACCGACGAGATCGACCGCCAGACCCGCGCGCGCATCCTGATCATCGAGGACGAACCGATCATCGCGATGGACATCGAAATGATCGTGCGCGAGCTCGGCCACGATGTCGTCGGCGTTGCGACGACGCACCGCGAAGCGGTCGACGAAGCGCAGAAGCACCAGCCCGGCCTCGTGCTCGCCGATATCCAGCTCGCCGACAACAGCTCGGGGATTGAGGCGGTGCAGGAAATCCTGACCGACCTCAAGGTGCCGGTTATCTTCATCACCGCATTCCCCGAACGGCTGCTCACCGGCGACCGGCCCGAGCCGGCCTTCCTGCTGACGAAACCCTATCAGCCCGCGACGCTCCGCGCCGCAATCTCGCAGGTGCTGTTCTTCGACGAATCGACGATTCCGGCCTGACGCCGGGCGACGCATCGTCCCCGCGCCCTTGTCCGCGCCCTTGTCACACGCCGCCGCGCGGGTGATAGGGCGGGGCGATGGCTATCCTCGATGTATCTCGCCGCCAGTCGGCGCTCGACCGGATTAATGCGCACGCGCCGTTTCTGGCGCGCCTTGCCGAACTCAATCCCGACGATGTCGGTCGTTTTCTGGCCGACGGCACCGACGTCACGCTCGCCGACGTCGCGCCGCCGGCTGTCGACGACGATATCATGCGGTCGCTGCGCCAGTGGCGGGGCCGGATGGCGTTGCTGCTCGCGCTGGGCGATCTGTCGGGCGAGCATGATGTCGCCACGACGACGCGATGGCTTTCCTCTTTCGCCGATCGGGCATGCGACGCGGCGCTCGCCGCGGCCTTTGCCGAGCGCGTTCCGGGCGAGGAACCCCGTGGTCTTTCGGTGATCGCGCTTGGCAAGCTCGGCAGCCACGAACTCAACTATTCGTCGGACATCGATCCGATCCTGATCTTCGACCCCGAAACGCTGCCGCGCCGGCAGCGCGACGATCCGGGCGAGGCGGCGGTACGGATCGCGCGGCGGATGACCGAGATATTGTCGGCGCGCACCGGCGACGGGCATGTGCTGCGCGTCGACCTGCGCCTGCGTCCGCATCCCGAGGTGACGCCGATCGTGCTCCCCGAGAGTGCCGCGATTTCCTATTATGAGTCCGAAGCGCTGGCGTGGGAGCAAGCCGCCTTCATCCGTTCGCGCGCGTCGGCGGGCGACCGGGCGCTCGGCGAAAATTTCCTTGCGGCGATCCAGCCCTTCATCTGGCGCCGCAGCCTCGATTTCCGGCAACTCAAGGAAATCGGCGCGATGAGCGACCGGATTCGCGACCATTTTGCGCAAGGGCAGGCCTTCGGACCGGGGTTCGACCTGAAGCGCGGGCGCGGCGGCATCCGCGAAATCGAATTTTTCGCGCAGGTCCACCAGCTTATCTATGGCGGGCGCGATCCGTCGCTCCGCGTTCCCGCGACGGTCGACGCGCTCGCGGCGCTCGCTGGGGCAGGGCGGATCGAACCCGAAGTCGCGACCCGGCTTTCGGGTCATTATGCGACGCTTCGCCGGATCGAGCACCGGCTCCAGATGATCGAGGACCAGCAGACGCACAGCCTGCCGGCGCAGGCAGCGGCGCTCGACTGTGTCGCGCGGCTCGACGGCGAGGCCGATGGCGCGGCGCTGCTTGCGATGCTCGAACCCGTCGTGACCGACGTCGGCAGTTGTTACGACCGTCTCGTTGCCGAGCGCGCGGTGACGACCGGCCTGCCGCGCGACGAAGGCGGCCTCGCTGCGCAGCTGATCGCGGCGGGCTTCGACCCGCCCGACGCGGCGCTGCGCACGATCGCCGAATGGCGCGGCGGCAAGCTCCGCGCGCTGCGCAGCCCGGCGGCGCTCGACGCGCTCGAAACCATGCTGCCCGAACTGGTCAGGGCGCTGGGAGCGGCGCCCGATCCGCAAGCGACCCTGACTCGCTTCGACAAGCTGGTCGCCGGCCTGCCGAGCGCAATCAATTTTTTCCACCTGCTCGCGGCGCAGCCCGAACTCGCGAAGATCGCGACGCGCACCCTGTCGCTCGCGCCGACGCTCGCCGACGCGCTTGCTGCGCGCGTCGAGCTCATCGAAGGGCTGATCGACAAGCGCGCGTTCGAGGCGCCGGCGACCAAGGCCGACCTGCTCGCCGAATGGGACGCCGGGCTTGCCGGGCTCGACTATGAACGGCTGCTCGACCGCGTCCGCGACCGCGTCGGCGAACGGCGTTTTGCCTATGGCGTGCAGCTGATCGCCGGCGCCACCGACCCGCTCACGATCGCGTGCGGCTATTCCGAACTGGCCGAGGCGGCGTTGCAGCTACTCGCCGATGCGACGGTCGCCGAATTCGTGCAGGCACACGGGCGGATCGCCGACAGCGAGCTGGTCGTGCTCGCGCTGGGGCGGCTCGGGGGCAGGGCGCTGACGCACGCCTCGGACCTCGACCTCATCTATCTTTTCACCGGCGACCATCTCGCCGAATCCGACGGACCGCGCCCGCTCGGCGCGACGACCTATTACAACCGCCTCGCGCAACGCGTGACCGCGGCGATGTCGGTGCCGACCGCGGCGGGCAAGCTCTACGACGTCGATACGCGGCTGCGGCCGCAAGGCGCGCAGGGGCCATTGGTCGTCACGCTCGACAGTTTCGAACGCTACCAGCGCGAAGAGGCGTGGACGTGGGAACATATGGCGCTGCTCCGCGCGCGGCCGGTCTATGGCTCCGAAGCGGCGAAGGCGGCGGTGCAGGCGACGATCGACGAGCTGCTCAGGATCCCGCGCGACCCAACGAAGCTCGCGGCCGACGCGGCCGAAATGCGCGACAAGATCGCGGCGCACAAGCCCGCAAAGGGCGCGCTCGACATCAAGGGCGGGCCGGGCGGGCTCGTCGACCTCGAATTCGCGATGCAGGTGACGCAGCTTGTCAGCGGGCAATGCCACGATCCGAATATCTCGGCGGCGCTTGGCTGCATGAAGGCTGCAGGGCTCGTCCCGCCCGAAGTGGTCGAGGCGCACGGCCTGCTCGCGCGCATGCTCGTGATGCTGCGCCTCACCGCGCCCGAGGGCGAGCCGCCGACCGCGGCTGCACGGCAGCTGGTGGCAAGCCAGTGCGGTGAGCCCGGCTGGTCGCAACTTCTTGCCGCGCATGACGCGGCGCGGCAGGAGATCGCAAACTGGTGGGCCTCGATTCGCCCCCGACAGCAGGAGATGAAGCCGTGACCCTCGCAATCGGAGATGCCGTTCCCGCGGTAAAGCTGCTCGACGCCGACGGCGCGGCGATCGAGCTGGCGGCGATGAAGGGCGCGCCGCTTATCGTCTATTTCTACCCCAAGGCCGACACCCCGGGCTGCACGACCGAGGCGCAGGATTTCACCCGCCTTGCCCCCGAATTCGCGCATCTGAAGGCGCAGGTTCTGGCGGTGTCGCGCGATGCGCCCGCGAAACTCTGCAAGTTCCGCGACAAATATGGCCTCACCGTCCGCCTTGCCTCCGACGAGGATGGCGCGGTGTGCGAAGCGTTCGGCACCTGGGTCGAGAAGCAGAATTACGGCCGTACCTATATGGGGATCGAGCGTTCGACCTTCCTCTTCGACCGCGACGGCAAGCTCGCGCAGGAGTGGCGCAAGGTGCGCGTGAAAGGCCATGCAGACGCCGTGCTGGAGGCGGCAAGGGCGCTCTGACATGCCGACTTTGGGGGATGCCGCGCGTACGGTCCTGCTGACGCCCGACCCGCACGACAAGCGCCGCGCCGCGCGCAGGCTTGCGCGGGCCTGGCGCCGCGGCGAACTTGAGCATCGCTGCGAAGCGCCGATGCCCGACCAGCCGGCATGGCCCGCCGAACCCGAGTTGCTCCCGCCGAACCGGATGCCCAAGCGCGGCAAGGGCGGGTCCGAGCGCGGGCGTATCGCGCTGCTCCACGCGCTCGCGCATATCGAGTTTGTCGCGATCGATCTCGCGGTCGACCTGGTGGGCCGTTTCGGCGGTGCGTTCCCGCGCGAATTCGTCGACGACTGGATCGGAGTTGCCGCCGACGAGGCGATGCACTTCGCGCTGCTCGACCGGCGCCTTCGCCAACTCGGCAGCCATTATGGCGCGCTTCCGGCGCACGCCGGATTGTGGGAATCTGCTAGGGATACGGCGGATGACGTGCTGGCGCGGCTCGCGATCGTGCCGATGGTGCTCGAAGCGCGCGGGCTCGATGTGACGCCGTCGACCGTCGACCGCTTCCGCGCTGCGGGCGACGAGGCATCCGCAAAGATTTTATCGCGCATTTACAACGATGAAATCCGCCATGTGACCGCAGGCACAGTCTGGTTTCGGCGAAAGTGCGATGAAATGGGATTCAACGTCGTCGAAACGTGGCAGACCCTAGTGAAATCGCGCTTTCGGGGCAGTTTGAAGCCTCCGTTCAACGACTCGGCGCGCCACGACGCCGGTTTAACGCAAGAATTCTACGCTGTTATTGCTTCGTAAGGATTGGAACAGCACACAGGCTTCCGCGGGGGATGAGCAATCATCCAAACCAAGAAACACCGGCGCCAAGGCCCATTTTTCGGACTTTGGCGACATGGCAAACGCGGGGTCGTTGTTTTGATAAACACTCTTCTGGCGCAGAAGTTGCACCAAGTCGCAATCGTCTGCGCGGCAGCCTGTTTCGGATTGGCCACACCGGCCGTCCACGCTGCCGAAACCAGCGCCGATGCCGGCATTGTCGTTCCCGATGAACCCGATGATGACAGCTTCACCGCTGGCGTCCCGTCGGTCGGCGAAGACAGCGAAGCCCGCGCAATTTTTCAGGCGTGGAAGCGCCTCGACACCGGCCTGACCGCCTCGATCGGCGTTTCGGTTCCCTCGCGTCGCCCCATCGAGCAAATGTCGCTCTCGTCCTCCTATGGCATGCGCGTTCACCCGGTTACCGGCAAGGTCGCGCGTCACAACGGCATCGACATCCCCGCGCCGCACGGCACCCCGATTTACGCAACCGCCGACGGCATCGTCGGCCGCGCCCAGCGCCTTGGCGGCTACGGCAATTATGTCGAAGTCGAACATGGCAACGCCATTCAGACGCGCTACGGCCACATGTCCTCGTACATCGTAACCCCCGGCCAGTCGGTGAAGAAGGGACAGGTCCTCGGCTACGTCGGTTCGACCGGCCGTTCGACCGGAAACCACCTCCATTATGAAGTCCGCATCGAAGGCGCACCGGTCAACCCGATGCCGTTCGTCCGTTCGGACCAGATGGCGATCGCCGCGATCACCGGCAAGAATGTCGCGATGGGCGGTCCCGAGTAAGAGCTTAACAGGGTCGGAGAGGAGGGGCGCCAGGCGGAGATACCGTCGCGGCGCCCTTTTCATTTGGACGGGAAGCCCTATCTAGCGGTCATGGCCACGCAGATTTCCGACATCGCCCTGTCGCCCGCCGCTGCGGCGCGCGTCCGCTGGATCGCCGACCGCAAGGGTGAGGCGGAGGCTGCGCTGCGCCTCGCGGTCGACGGCGGCGGTTGTTCGGGCTTCACCTATCGCTTCGGCCTCGCCGACAGCATCGATGCCGACGACATCGTCACCGAAACCGACGGCGTAAAGCTGGTCGTCGACCCGATCAGCATCGACCTCGTGCGCGGCTGTGTCGTCGATTTCGTCGATTCGCTCGGCGGATCGTCGTTCAAGGTCGAAAATCCCAATGCCGCGTCGGGCTGCGGTTGCGGGTCGAGCTTCTCGATCTGACGCCTTTCACAGCGGCGCGCTTGCTGGCATAGCGAGCCGATGAAAATCGCGACCTTCAACATCAACGGGATCAAGGCCCGCTTGCCGCGCCTTGTCGAATGGCTCGAGGAAACGCAGCCCGATATCGCCTGCCTGCAGGAACTGAAATCGAGCGACGAGACGATGCCGACCAAGGAGATCGAGGCGGCGGGCTATGGCTTCCTCTATCACGGGCAAAAGGGTTTCAACGGCGTCGCGATCCTCGCCAAGGGCACACAGCCGGTCGAAACGCAGCGCGGTCTGGCCGGCGAAGCCGAAGACGAACAGTCACGCTATCTCGAGGCTGACGTCCATGGCCTCCGCGTCGCGTCGATCTACCTGCCCAACGGCAATCCGCAGCCGGGGCCGAAATTCGATTACAAGCTCCGCTGGATGGCGCGGCTGCGCGAGCGCGCGCAGTTCCTGCTCGCGAGTGAAATCCCGACGATCCTGACCGGCGACTATAATGTCATCCCGCACGACGACGATGTGTGGGACCCGCGCGCGATGTCGACCGACGCGCTGATGCAGCCCGAATCGCGCGACGCCTGGTTCCGTATGCTCGGCGACGGCTGGACCGACGCGATCCGCAGCCGCCATCCGGCGGGCGGCGTCTGGACCTTCTGGGACTATCAGGCAGGCGGCTGGCAGCGCGACCACGGGTTCCGCATCGACCATCTGCTGCTCAGCCCCGCGCTCGCCGACCGGCTCGTCGATGCGGGCGTCGACAAGGATCATCGCGGGCGCGAGAAGGCGAGCGATCATGCGCCGACCTGGGTGGTGCTTTCCTAACCCATCGTCATCCGGCCTTCGCCGGGATGACGATTCGATCAGGGGGCAGTCCTTGGCTCAAGCATCGGGATACAGCGTCCCCATCACCCGTTTCGGATCGAGCGCATAATGATGCGCGACCGCACCCGCGATCACGCTCTCTAGGCTGCGCGTCGGCTTGAGGTCGCGGCCTTCGTAGCGCGCCGCGGCGCCGAGTCCCGGCCAGTCGGCCGACACCCTGCCGCCTTCGCGCAGCCCGCCGCCGAGCAGCATTGCGGTCGAGGCGGTGCCATGGTCGGTGCCGCCGGTGCCATTGACCTCGACCGTGCGGCCGAATTCGGTCGCGACGATGACGAGCGTATCGTTCCACGCGGGGCCGAGCCCCGACTGCAGCGCGCCGACCAGCTGGTCGAGCCCGCGCAGCTGCGCGGCGAGCCGGCCGCGCTGGCCGCTGTGCGTGTCCCAGCCCCCGGTTTCGACCATCATCACGCGCGCGCCGTCCTCGGGCAGCATCAGCGAGGCGGCAAGCTTGCCGAGGTCGGCGCCGTTGCGGCCGTTGTTGCCGCCGATATCGCCCGCCAGCTCCTGCGTCTTGATCGCGCTGTCCCAAAGCGGATGGAGCAGCGGATCGGTCGCATACATCGCGGTCAGCCGTGCGATCAGGTCGGCGTCGGCCTGCGGAAGGCGGCTCGGTGCATAGGTGCCGACTTGCACGCTGCCGCGCAGCGCGAGCGGCACCGCGGGGGCGATAGCGATCGCGTCGCGCTCGGCGGCAGGGAGCAGCGTGAGCAAGCGCCCGACCCAGCCGTCGTCGCGGCCATAGGGGCGCGATCCGCCGCCTTCGAGCATATTCTGCCCGTCGAAATGCGACCGGTCGCGATAGCCCGTGGCGACCGCGTGCGCGAAATGCGCCTGCTTGCCAGTGTAGAGGCCAGCGGTTGCCGCGAGCGACGGGTGCAGGGTGAACATGGCGTCGAGTTTTGTGCCGCCCGCCGTCTCGTCGGCCATCGCACGGCGCGCGTCGGCGAAAGCGGGGTCGCCGGTCGGTGCGACGGTGCCGAGCCCGTCGGCGGCGCCGCGCTGGATGATGAAGACGAGGCGTTTCGGCGTGCCCGCCGCCGCATAGGCGAAACCGGGCAATGCGCCCGCGGCGGCGACGGTGATTCCCGACAACAGGATCGATCGGCGTGAGAGGATCATCGTCTATCTCCGCAAAAAGGCCGGGCTGGCAAACAGCATCGCGATGCCTTGCCCGGGACTGTCGGCGCGACCGATTGCCTGCGCCGTTTCGGGGGTGAGCGCGTCGGCGAGGACGAGCGGCGCGAGCTGGCGCGCATCGGCGCGGTCGCCGATCCTGCCCGCGATGCGGCTGGCGAGTTCGACGCGCTGCATCAGCGCCGCCGAGCCTGCCCAGGTCGCGACCATGTCGTCATAGCCTTTGGGCGATCCGGGGCGCCACACCGGCTGGCCGAGCTGGGTGAACATCGCGGCGATATTCTGCTGCTGGCCGAGCCCCGGCGTCTTGAGCGCACGGAGCATCGACACCGTCCAGTCCCACGGCGATTTGAACATTGCGGGCTCCGCCGCCCATGGCTCGGGCGAGGCGATGAGCGTGCGATAGAGCGACGGGAGGTCGCCGCCCGTGCTCTGGAAATCCTGCGCCAGCCGGTCGACGAGCGCCGCCGGCGGCGTGTCGCCGCCGAAGTGGCGCGCGAGCTTGGTGGCGATATGGCGCCCGGTCGCGGGATGCCCGGCCAGGTCGCGCAGCACCGCTTCGGCCTGCTTCGCGCCGGGCTGATCGTAACGCCGGCCCAATATCGTCTGGGGTCCCGGCTGGTGCAGCCGTTCGACGAACAGTGTCTCGCCCGGCCGCGCATCGGCGGGCATCAGCCGCTGTCCCGCGCCGCGCCCGAGGCCCGCGACGGTCCGTCCGGTCAGCGCTCTCGCAAAGCTCGTCACGTCGGCCTGCGTATAGCCGGCGCCCACGCCCAGCGTGTGCAGCTCCAATATCTCGCGCGCCAGATTCTCGTTCAGCCCGGGTGCTTGCCGTTTGCCGCGGTTTCGCACGCGCGTCGCAAAGGCGCTGTCAGGGCCAAAGCTCTGCGCCTGGTCGAGGTAGAGCAGCATCGCGGGATGGTGGACGGCGGCGATCAGCAGGTCCGAAAATTTGCCCATGATATGCGGGCGGATCGCCTCATTCTCATAATTGCCCGCAAAGCCGACCACCGCCTGCTTGTCGGCGGAGATGGCGAAATGGTTGGTCCAGAAATGGACGAGCCGTTCGGGGAAGGGTGTCGGTGTCGCGACCGCAGCAGCGAGCCGCGCGCTCGCCGCTTCGGCATAATGGCGGCGAAACCCGGCGCGCGCCATCCGCCGTCCCGCTTGCGGCATATTGTCGTCGCCGTCGTTCATCGCCGCCGCGCGGCGCTCGGCCTGCCTTTCTTCGCGATATTCGGCATAGGCGGTCGCGATCGTCTCGCGCGTCGCCAGCTCCGCCAGCGTGGCGGGGGCGGGGTCGTAATCGCCGATCTGCCGGGTCAGCCAGGCTTTCGGATCGGCGACCGGCGGATCGTCGAAACGGCGGCCGAGGCCGAAGCGGTTTGCGGCAAGATATTGGACTGCCATGACAATGCCTTTCCATGCCCCGAACGCATGGTGGCGGTCATTTGTCGCAAAGCTGTCCCGATGTCAGAGCGATTTGTCGTAAATTTGGTACACCCGGTTGACCTTGGCCTCGATCGCATCGGCGACGGCGTTCATCCCCTGATTGTCGTCGAGCACCCAGCCGATATCGCCGCGCTTCGTGCCATAAGCGACGACCGCATCGCGGCGGATATATTCGATCATCATGAAGGCGAGCGTGCTCGCCATGCGGCTGTTCTGCAGCTTTTTCGCGACACCCATCAGCGGCACGCGCAGGATATGGCTTTGGGGCTTGCGCAGCCACCACAGCAGCCGCGCCCAGTTGAAGGGAAGCAGCGACCCGTCCATGTCGATCAGCAGCTGGTTGATGTTCGGCAGCACGATCATGAACGCGACCGGCTCGCCATCGACTTCGGCGACGCGGATCAGATCCTCGAAGACGATGTCCTTCAGTTTCTTGCCGACATAGGCGATCTCGCTGTCGGTCAGCGGGACAAAGCCCCAATTGTCCGACCAGGCATCGTTGAGCAGTCCCATGATCAGCTTTGCTTCGGCGGCGAAGTGGCGCTTGTTGACCTTGCGGATACGGATGCGCGCATTCTTTTCGCCTGCGGCGACGATGCGGTTGACCAGCGGCGGGAAGCCTTCGTCGATCGCGACATCATAATTCAGCAGTTGCTTGACGGGCTGATAGCCCGCCCCCTCGACCCATGCGCGGTAAAGAGGGCTGTTGTGCCCCATCATCACCGTCGGCCGGTTGTCGAATCCCTCGATCAGCAGGCCGGGCTCGTCCCAGATCGAAATCGACAGCGGCCCCAGCGAGCGGTGCATGCCCTGCGTGCGCAGCCAGTCCTCGGCGGCGACGAGCAGCGCCTGTGCGGTTGCCTCATCCTCGGCTTCGAGCAGGCCCCAGTTGCCGGTGCCGGGACCCATGCCCTGTTCGACGGGCTGCGCGAGCGCGAGGTCGTCGATATGCGCTGAAATGCGGCCGATCGTCCGGCCATCGCGGCGGGCGAGGAAAAGCTGCGCCTTGCCATGCTCGAACCACGGATTCTTGCCCGGCGTCAGCAGGCCGTAGACTTCGCCCTTCAGCGGCGGCACCCATGCCGGATCGCCGCGATTGAGCCGATAGGCGAGCTCGACGAACTCGCGCAGGTCGTTCTTGTCCTTGACGGGAACGATGGTGATCGGGCCGTCCGAATGTCCGCTCATACTGGTTTCCTGAAAGGGGTGTCCTATATGTTTGGCGACGCATTAGGGCATAGATAGGGCGCTGGCGACCCGCATTCGGCCATTTTGCTGCCACGAAACTATGGTTTTGGACCCTTTATGACGACGATCAATCCCCCCGCCGATCGGGTCGCGACCCCTTTCGCGCCGTCGGCCACCAAGACGCCCAAATCCGCAATCGCGGACGATATGGCGATGATCCGCGCGGCTTCGGAGCTGACGCGCGATCTCGTGCAGCCGAGCGCGCGCATCTACTGGACCGACATGCTCGCTTCGGCCTTCATCGGCTATGCGGGCATCGCCGCGGCGATTTTTGCGCCGTCGATGGCGTGGATGCTGGTCGCGGCGCTCGTCGCCGTCGTCGCGCTCTACCGCGCCGGCAGCTTCATCCACGAACTCACCCATATCCGCAAAAATGCGCTGCCGGGCTTTCGCCTCGGCTGGAACATCCTCGTCGGCGTGCCGATGCTGATCCCCTCCTTCATGTACGAGGGGATTCACAGCCTGCACCACAACCGCACCAAATATGGCACAGTCGATGACCCCGAATATCTGCCGCTCGCGCTGATGAAGCCGTGGACGGTGCCGCTGTTCGTGGTCGCGGCCGCGTTCGCGCCGGTCGCGCTCGTTTTCCGTTATGGCGTGCTCACCCCGCTGTCGTTCCTGATCCCGCCGCTGCGCCGGGTCGTCGTCGAACGCTATTCGGGGATGATCATCAACCCGCTGTTCCGTCGCAAACCGCCCGAGGGCGAATTCCGCCGCCAATGGGCCTGGCAGGAAGGCGGCGCCTGGGCGTGGTCGAGCCTGCTGATCGCCGCGGGCGTTTTCGGCTGGGTGCCGCTGCGCGCGCTCATCATCTTCGGTGCGATCGCGTCGGCAACGCTGGTGCTCAACCAGATCCGCACGCTCGTCGCGCATCTCTGGGAAAATGACGGCGAAGTGCTGACGGTAACCGGCCAGTTCCTCGACAGCGTCAACGTCCCCCCGCCGGGCCTGCTGCCCGAACTGTGGGCGCCCGTCGGGCTGCGCTACCATGCGCTGCACCACCTGCTGCCCGGCGTTCCCTATCATTCGCTTGCCGAGGCGCATCGGCGCCTGAAGGACGCGCTGCCTGCCGATTCGCAATATCATGGCGCAAATTACGACAGCCTGCCGAAGCTGGTTGTGAACCTCGTTGCGGGTTCGGCGAAGGGCGCTGCGGCCTGAAATCAGGCTGCCAGCAGGGGCTTTTTCCGGCAATTAGCAGGCGCCAACGTCCGAGTGATCGGTCGAGCAGCTTGGACGTTTTCCTGTGACCGTCGCGCATCTCGATGCGCGAACGATGGCATTCGAATCGTCGATGCTTTCATTGGAAATGGGGCCAAATTCCATGACGCCCTCGCCATCTTTCCATTCGGGAAAGCGCGCGACATCTATCCGCGCCGCAGTCATTTCCCGGGTCAAATCGCCGAGGCACGACGGGCTTCCGCTGACTGCAATTCGCCAATGCGTTGCGTTGGGCAGCGGAGCATCGCCACATGATGCAAGCAGAAGGCCGGATGCCAGCATCAGGGCTTGAGCGGGATTTACCGTCGGCCTGTCTGGACCGGACAAAGCCTATTCCTCGGTCCGGATCAGGATCATCTCGCCGATCAGCGCGAAGAGGATGAACGGCCCCCATGCCGCGAGGAAGGGCGAATAGGCGCCGAGGTCGCCCATCGCGAGCGCAAAATTGTCGGCGACGAAATAGGCGAAACCAAGCCCCATGCCGATGATCGCTCGGATGAACAGCTTGCCCGATCGCGCGAGCCCGAACGCCGCAACGGCACCCAATAGCGGCATCAAGATCGCCGACAATGGCCCCGAAATCTTGTGCCACAGCACGCCCTTCAGCGCATCGACCGGGCGCCCCGCGGCTTCGAGGTCGTCAATCGCGGCCTTGAGCTTCAGGAAGGGCAGTTCGTCGCCGTCGACCTGCGCCAGCGTGAACTGGTCGGGGCGCACATTCTTCATTGCAACGACATTGCCGAGCGGTTCGAGCGTCCCCGACCGGCGCATGAAACGCCGCGCATTGGTCAGTTCCCAGCCGCCGCCGGCGACCGCGCGCGCGCTGTCGGCCGACAGCATCGACGACAGCACGCCCTGCGTGCGTTCGTATATCGTCACATAGCCGAGGGTGATCACCGGGCCGCTGGTATCGACCGTCGTCGCATTGATCAGGTCGTCGCCGTCGCGCACCCAGATGTTCGTGCGTATGCCGCTGTCCCTCGGGACTTTCTTATACTCGACCTTCTGCCAGGCGCTGAGCGCCGCGGTCGAGCGGGTGACGATACGCTCGTTGAACGCGAAGCTGATCCCGGCGACGAGCAGCGCGGCGAGGAACAGCGGGGCGAGCACCTGATGCGCCGACATGCCCGACGCCTTCATCGCGATGACCTCGCTGTTCTGATTGAGCGTCACCATCGTCAATATCGTGCCGAGCAGCACCGAGAAGGGCAGGAAGGTCTCTATGATCTGCGGCAGCCGCATCCCGACATAGCGCCAGACGTCCGAATCGCTGTTGCCCGCGACCGCAAGAATCTTGCCGCTCTCGCCCAGGAGGTCGAGCGTCTGCAGGATCAGCACCAGCGCGAAGAGGATCGAGAAGGAACGGACGAGGAAGAGGCGGCCGACGTAGAGCGCCATCGTACGCGAAGGGAAAAAGTGGAGCTGGTGCATTTAGGTCGCGCTCTCCGCCACCGGCGGCTTGCGCTGGAACATCGTCAGCATCGCGCGGATCTTTTGCGCCGCCTTGGCCGCGACACGTTCGAGCGCGCCGATCGGCTGGCCGCCGGGGACGTGCGCGACGGTATAATACATCCAGATCGCCAGCGCCGCGAAAAGCAGGAAGGGAACCCAGAGCGCGATCAGCGGGTCGATAGTGCCGCGCGCCCCCAGATCCTCGGCATATTGGTTGATCTTGTGCTGGGTCACCAGCAGCACGATCGACAGGAAGACGCCGAGCGACGAAGTCGACCTCTTGGGCGGAATCGCCAGCGCGATCGCCATCAGCGGGATCAGGAACATCGACATCACTTCGACGATGCGGAAGTGGAAATTGGCGCGCGATTCGAGCCGCGTCTGTTCGGGCTGGCTCTGGTCCTTGCCTGCGACGAACAGCTCGGGAATCGTCATTTCGCGGTCGGCGCCGCCGCGGGTGCGGAACGCCTCGATCTTGGGCAGCGGGATCGGCAGGTCGTGATTGTCGAAGGTCAGGACGCGCGGCACCGCGAATTTGGGCGATTCATGGATCAGCACGCCCTGCGACAGCCGCAGGATGATCGTGTTCGGATCGTCGGTGGCAAGGAACTGGCCGCGCGCGGCCGTCGCCGACACGCGCTGGCCGTCCTTATTCTCGCCGCGCACGAAGATACCGCGAAGCGAGCGGCCGTCATTATAGCTTTCCTCGATCCGGAGCGTCATGCGGTCACCCAATTTGGTGAACTCGCCGACCTTGATCGAGGCGCCGAGCGCGCCCGAGCGCAGTTCGAACTGCAGGCCTTCATAGGCGTAGCGCGCGACCGGCTGGATGAATCCGACGATCGCCAGATTGAGCGCCGCGAGCGCGATGGCATAGGCATAGGGCACGCGCATCAGCCGCCCGAAACTCATGCCGACGCCCTTCAGCACATCAAGCTCGCTCGACGTCGCAAGGCGCCGGAAAGCAAGGAGAATTCCGAGCATCAGGCCGATCGGGATGCCGAGCGAAAGATATTCGGGGATCAGGTTGGCGAGCATGCGCCACACAACGCTGACCGGGCCGCCTTCGGTGGCGACGAAGTCGAACAGGCGGAGCATCTTTTCGAGCACCAGCAGCATCGCCGACAGGACCAGCGTACCAAGCATGGGGAAGAAGATGAGCCGCGCGATGTAGCGGTCGATGGCAGGCAGCTTATTCAATCTTTCGTCGCCCCATCACCATGTTTTGGCCGCAGTTGTTTCCGATATGCCGATTCAAGGGCGACAGGGACCCGTGTCGGCACGCGCTTCAGCGAATGCTGGCATGGCTATAGCCTCTGGAGGTTTTGAGGTCATGTCGAAATTTGTATCCGCTCTGCTTGGCGTTTCGGTGCTGGCTTTTGCCGCGTCGGCGCAGGCGGAAGGCCGGGTCATCTCGAACGATCTGGCGAAGTGCAGAAGCGGTCCGTCGACGCTGGTGCAGATCAGCGGCGTCAAGGCGTCGACCGGCAAGATTCGCGTGCAAAGCTATCGCGGCACGGCGGCCGACTGGCTGGCCAAGGGCCGCTGGCTGTCGCGCGTCGAAGTGCCGGCGCGCGCCGGGACGATGACCGTGTGCGTGCCGCTGCCCGAAGCGGGCGTCTATGGCATCGCCGTGCGTCACGACGTCAACGGCAATGGCAAGACCGACCTCAGATCGGATGGCGGCGGGATGTCGAACAATCCCAGCATCAACGTCTTCAACCTCGGCAAGCCGAGCTACAAGAAGACGGCCTTTTCGGTCGGGGATGCGCCCAAGGCGATCTCCATCGCTATGAAATATATGTGATCGGATATGGCCAGCGTCGCGCTTCTTTCGAATCCACGATCGACGGGCAACCGTGCCCTGTTGCCGCGGGTTCGCGAATATTGCGCGGCGCACCCCGATATCTTCCATTATGAGGTCGAGGACGTCGACCAGATCGAAAAGGCCATCCGGACGATGGCGATGGTCGGCCCGCGCGTCGTCGTCATCAATGGCGGCGACGGCACGGTGCAGGCCGCGCTGACCGAGATTTATTCGGGCGGCCATTTCGGCGGTTCGCCGCCGCCGGTCGCGGTGCTTCCCAACGGCAAGACCAATTTGATCGCGCTCGATCTCGGCGCCGAAGGCGACCCGATCAAGGCGCTGGAGCGGGTGCTCGAACTCGTCGAGAGCGGCCGCCTCGAAGACCATGTGATCGAACGCCAGCTGATCTCGCTCGACAGCGGCGGCGAAGCGCGCCCGGTGCTCGGCATGTTCCTCGGCGGGGCCTATCTCGCCGACGTGATGCTCTATTGCCGCAATCGCATCTATCCGCTCGGCCTGCCCAACGGGCTGTCGCATTTCCTGGCGGCGATCCTCGGGCTGTTCGCGATCGTCTTCGGGATCGGCGGCGGACGCCTGCCGCCCAAGCCCGAACCTATGACCGTGTCGCTGATCCGGCAAGGCGAGTTCAAGGGCAAATTCTCGCTGTTGATCGTCACGACGCTCGAGAAATTGTTGCTCAGCATCCGCACCAGCGAAGCCTATGGAACCAACGGCAATATGAAGCTGCTCGCGACCGACAGCAATGTCGGCGCGCTGTTCCGCATGCTCGGCGCGACCTGGCGCGGGACGCTGGGGCAGAAACAGCTCGATGGCGTCCATTTCCAGCAGGGCGATGAAATCCGTATCGAAGGCGAACGGTCGAACGTGATCCTCGACGGCGAGATCTTCCAGGCGAAGAATGGCGCGCCGATCATCCTGACCTCGACGCAGCCGGTTCCCTTCCTGCGCCTCGCCGCCTGAGCCGCCGGTGGCGACATTGACCGATCTCGTCCGCGAAGAACTCGGGGTCCCCGTCGACCCGCGCGTCACCGCGATGGCACAGGCGATCGCGGCACAATATCCGGGCAGCGCGCGTGCGGTGCTGTTTTACGGCAGCTGCCTCCGCGAAAGCGAACTCGACGGGCTGATGCTCGATTTCTACCTGATCGTGTCCGATTATGGCGACGCCTATCCCAAGCGCTGGATGGCGCTTGCCAACCGGCTGATCCCGCCCAATGTCTTTCCGTTCCAGCATGACGGGCTGATCGCCAAATATGCGGTGCTCAGCGAAGCCGACTTCGATCGGCTGAACGGGGCCGAGACGCGCAATGTGTCGGTGTGGGCCCGTTTCGCCCAGCCGTCGCGGCTGGTTTGGGCGGTCGACGATACGGCGCGCGACCGGGCGATCGCAGCAGTCTCGCGCGCGGCGCCGACCTTGCTCGCCGCGGCGGGTGCGGTCGCCGGCGAAGCGTCGCTCGACTGGTGGCGGCGCGCCTTTTCGCTTACTTATTCGGTCGAGCTGCGCGCCGAGCGAACGAACCGCGCGCAGTCGGTCGTCGACGCCGATGCAGGGCGTTACGAACGGTTCAGCACGCCGGCGATCGCCGCAATTCCGGACGGAGCGCGCAGCGGCGGCTGGGCACGCCGGCGTCTTGAGGGCAAGCTGCTCAGCATCGCGCGGCTCGCCAAGGCGAGCCTGACCTATGCCGGCGGCATCGACTATCTCGCGTGGAAGATAAACCGGCACGCGGGGACGCGGATCGAAATCAAGCCATGGCAGCGCCGCTGGCCCCTCGTCGCGGCGATCACATTGGTGCCGCGCCTGATGAAAAGCGGCGCGATCCGATAACCATGCCTTGCAAAAAGCGTTGGGCGGGTCAGCTCGCCAGCCGCTGTCCCTCCGGCCGGGCCTCGCCGCTCCGCCGGATCGCCTGATCGAGCGCGGTCAGCGTGAAGGGCTTGCGCAGCACATCATGGTCGCCAAAGGCGGCATCTTCGCTGGCGTCGCCGGCGTAACCGGTGACGAACAGGACGGACAGTTCGGGCCAGCGCTGTTTCAGTTGCGCGACCATTTCGGGCCCGGTGAGTTCGGGCATCAGCACGTCGGAAAGGACGAGGTCGAAGCCGCCCTGTCCCTTGGCAAGCCGGCCTTCGACCAGCGCTTCGGCTTCGAGCGGGTTGCCGCAGGCGACCGCGGTGTGGCCCAGTTCGCTGACCGCATCGACCGTCGCGGCGAGCACGCGCGCATCGTCTTCGACCACCAGTATGTTGAGCGCCTCGGCGGGCGCGCTGGCCGTCCCCGCGACCTCGCCGGCGGGGATTTCGGGCTCGGCGTCGATCTGGGCCTTGGCGACGGGCAGCAGCATCGCGACGCTGGTGCCTTCGCCCTCGGTCGAAGAGATTTGTACCTCGCCGCCCGACTGGCGGCAGAAGGCGAAGACCTGGCTCATGCCGAGGCCGGTGCCCTGGCCTGCGGGTTTGGTTGTGTAGAAGGGGTCGAAGACGCGTTCGAGCACTTCGGGCGACATGCCGCAGCCGGTGTCGATCACCTGCACCGCGAGCGCCTTGTCCTCGCCGTCGCCGATTGTCCGGATCGTGAGCGAACCGTGGCCGTTCATTGCGTCGCGCGCGTTGACCGCAAGGTTGAGCAGCGCATTTTCGAACTGTTGCCTGTCGACCCAGCAGGCGAGGCCGCCGGCTTGAAGGTCGAGCGTCAGCGCGATCCGGTCGCCGATCGTGCGTTCGATCAGCTCGCCAAAGCTTGCGATGCAATCGTCGACGACGGTCATTTCGGGCCGCGCGGGCTCGGACCGCGCAAAGGTCAGCAACCGCCGCGTCAGGTCGGCGGCGCGATTGGCGCCGTCGAGCGCGTTGACGAGGTGGCGCTGCGCCTTTTCGGGTTTGCCGGGCAGCCAGCGCTGCGCGAGTTCGAGCCCCCCGACGACGACCGCGAGCATATTGTTGAAATCGTGCGCGATGCCGCCGGTCAGCTGGCCGACGGCCTCCATCTTTTGCGCCTGGCGCAGCTGCGCCTCGGCCGCTTCGCGCTCGGTCATCTCGCTGCGCAGCGCGTCGTTCGCGTGGGCGAGCTCGGCCGTGCGTTCCTCGACCGCGGTCGCCAACTGCATCGCGCGGTCGCTTTCGAGCAATTGTTCGTTCCGCGCGAGGCGGCGCTCGCCTTCGGCGCGGATCAGCGAGAAGCTTGCCCCGATGGCGATGACCGCGGCGGTCGCGCCGAGGAGCGAAAAGAGCAGGATCGCCTGGTTGAGGCTGGCGCGGTCGGCAGCGGCAAGGCGATTGCGTTCGCGAAGCAGCGCGCGCTCGTTGGCGATGATCTCGCTCAATATCTTGTCGATCCGCCCGAGCCCTTCCCCCTTGCCGGCGGCATAGAATTTGGAAATGGCGGCGACCGTCTGGTTATAGTTGGCGCTGAGCGCCGCATCGCCGAGCTGTGCGCCGCGGCTGTCCATCTCCCGCGTCAGCTGCTCGACGAGGACCATCTGCTTGGGATTGTCGCGGACGTTGCGCTGCAACTGGCTCAGAAATTGCCGCGCACGGCCCCACTGATATTCATAGATGCGCCCGTCTTCCTTTTGCAGGCCGACGGCGAAGCGCCCGAGCGCGGCTTCGGCGCGCGCGATCGCGGCGTCGACCGAGCGGGTCTGCGAAATGACCTCCATGCTCTGCGTCTGCCAGCCGAGCGAACGATCGTAATTGTCGTTGGCGCGCGAGAGCAGCAGGACGAGCGCCCCGACCACACCGGTCAGGATCGCCCCGAGGACGATCGTCGACCAGAAGCGGATACGCTCCCGTCGGCCGTCGTTTTCGCTGTCGCTATCCCGCTCGAACACGTCCAACCCTTTACCGGACAACAAGGGGACAGCAAAGCGCCGAACGGCGCGCCGCTTCAATTCGGCCCGAAAAGGAATCCGCTGGTCGGCGCGTGCGCTCGGCTCAGCCGATAATCCCGGCGCGTTTGCCTGCGCGTTCGAAGCGGCCGAGGATTTCGCCGACCTGCTCGATCGTATGTTCGGCGCACAGCGAACAGCGGAGCAGCGTCATGCCCGCGGGCGTCGCCGGCGGGCGGGCGAGGTTGACGTAGAGCCCCTCTTCGAGAAGCGCTTCCCACATCATCGCGCCGCGTTCGAGGTCGGGCATGATCACCGCGATGATCGCCGACTGCGGCTCCTCGGTGCCGAGCTGGAAGCCGAGGTCACGCAGCCCCTTGTGCAGTACCTTCGAATTTTCCCACAGATGCGCACGCTTGTTCGACCCGTGCATCAGCTTGCGGATGCTCGTCGCGGCGGTTGCGACGACGCTCGGCGGCAGCGAGGCGGTGAAGACGTACGGACGGCAGACGAGCCGCATGATCTCGAACTTCGGGTGGTTCGACACGCAGAAGCCGCCGACGGTGCCGACGCTCTTGCTGAAGGTTCCGATGATGAAGTCGACATCGTCGATGACGCCCTGCGCTTCGGCAACGCCGCGGCCATGCTCACCGATGAAACCCATCGAATGAGCTTCGTCGACCAGCACCATCGCGCCATTTTCCTTCGAGACGCGGATCATCTCTTTCAGCGGCGCGATGTCGCCGAGCATCGAGTAGACGCCTTCGAGCACGACGAGCTTGCCCGCTTCGGGAGGCAGGCGCTTCAGGCGCTTCTCGAGCGCCTCGACGTCATTGTGGCGGAAGGCGACGATTTCGGCGTCGCCCATCTTGCACCCGTCATAGATCGAGGCGTGGCTGTCGATGTCGAGGATGACATAGTCGCCCTTGCCCGCGATCGTCGAAATGATGCCGAGGTTCGCCTGATATCCGGTCGAGAACACCATGGCATGATCCATGGCGTAGAATTCCTTGAGCGCGTCCTCGCACTCCTTGTGGCCCTGGTAGGTGCCGTTGAGCACGCGGCTGCCAGTGGTGCCGCTGCCGAATTTGTCGAGCGCGTCCTTGCCTGCGGCGATGACGTCCTCGTCGAAGGTCATGCCCATATAATTATAGGTGCCGAGCAGGATCGTCTCGCGCCCGTTGCAGATCGCGACGGTCGGCGAGACTACCTTTTCCATCACCAGGCTGAACGGATCGGTGACGCCGGTCGCGAGCAGCGCCTCGCGCTGCTGGATGAGCGGATCGAACTTGCTGAAGAGGTCGGTCATCGGCGGATCAGCCCTGCAATTTCTCGACGGCGGCGACGAGCTGGCCGACATTCTCGATCTCGGCCTGCATGTTCATGCTGATGATGATGTCGAACGTGTCCTCGACCTCGGCGACGAAATCCATCACCGTCAGGCTGTCCCATTCAAGGTCGCCGGCAAAGGTGGTGGCGTCGGTCAGTTCGACGCCTTTCTTGTTGAAGGGTTCGATCAGGCCGAAAATCTGATCCTTGAGGGCGGTGCTCATCTGGTGCGTCCCATAATGGAAGAAAGTTGCGCGCGGGCATGCCGCGAAGGCTCCCGATTGGCAAGCGATTGCGGCGGGAACAGGGCAGCATCTTGCCGCTGGCGGGACTTCATGGCATCCCTGTGACGGGTCGCTGACAGGATATTGGGCAGGGGCAGCTTGGCATGGACAGCGCAGAATCAACGACATCGCCCGAACGACCGGCGATTTCCTTCCCGCCGAATGCGGTGCATCTCGTGCGCACCAACCAGCAGATCACGATGCAATTGTCGCAGATGGCCGATCAAAAGGCGTCGATCCTGATGGGCGCGACCTTCGTCGTCTTCACGCTCGCGGTCGGGCAGGCGCGGACGGGGGCCGGCGCTTTTGCGATGCCGCTGACGGTGCTTGCGACCTTTTCCTTCCTCTCGGCATTGCTTGCCATTTCGGCCGTGCTGCCGCGCGTCGGCAAGGCGCCGCCCGCCGTCTACAAGGACGGCAAGGACCACAGCAATATCCTCTTCTTCGGCCGTTTCGAGCAAATGGACGAGCAGGAGTTCATCGATGCCGTGAAGCTGCGCCTGCGCACCGAGGAAGA
The DNA here is from genome assembly GCF_035944815.1 of Sphingopyxis sp. Classification (GTDB taxonomy): domain Bacteria; phylum Pseudomonadota; class Alphaproteobacteria; order Sphingomonadales; family Sphingomonadaceae; genus Sphingopyxis. The sequence continues at coordinate 337,456 of NZ_DASZAU010000002.1, read as the reverse complement.
TCTCTATGAAACGATGCTGCGCGACACCTATCAGAACGGCGTCATCCTCGCGCGGCGCAAATACCGGTTTCTCGCTTACGCCTACCGGCTGTTCGTCGTCGGCCTGACGCTGACCTTCCTCGCCTTTGCTTATGAAATGGCGCTGCTCTGGAGCCAATGACGCGGTGAAGCATTGGATGGGGCGATGACCGACGTCTTCATCAGTTACAAGCGCGAGGAGCGCGGGCGCTGCGTCGCCATATATAATGCGCTCGTCGACCTCAAACTGTCGGTGTGGTTCGACGCGCATATCGAACCCGGCACCGATTTCGACCGCGAAATAGAGCGCGAGGTGCGCAGCGCCAGCGCGGTCCTCGTCCTCTGGTCTGCGCTCGCCGCCGACAGCGACTGGATCCGGGCCGAAGCGCGCACCGGGCGCCAGAACGAGCGCCTCGTCGCGGCGCGGCTCGACGATTGCCTTCCGCCGCTCGAATTCGCCTCGGTGCAGGCGGTCGACCTGTTCGACGCGCGCGGTTTTCGCTCGGGCGAGGGCTGGCGGCAGATCGTGGCGCGGATCGGCCGGCTTGTCGGGCGGCCGGGGCTGGGCGATTATGTGCGCTGCGAACAGGCGGCCGATGCCGGATTGTGGAAAGGCTGGATCGCGGCCAATCCCGGCGATCCCTTGATCGAGGTTGCGAAGCAGCGCGCCGGAGCCTTGGGGCGCCCGGGCGAACCGGTGCCGCAGGCCGCAGTCGCTGCGCCCGCGCCACACCCGCTGTCGCCGCCCGACCTCTCCGCGCGTCGCTACTGGCCGCTGCTGGTGGGCGGAGTGCTGCTGGCGGGGGCCGTCCTCTTATTGGCCTTGGGCGGCGGCGATCCGGCCGTGCCGGATCCGGTCGAGATCGCCGGGAAGGCGGCGCCCGCGCCGACGCCCGCCAATGTCGTTGTCACCCCGATGGCGGCGGCGGGGCAGGGGAAGGCTGCCTTCTGCCGCCCCGACAAACCCTATGTCCTGAATTTCGCGCCCGGGCGGACCGACCTGCCGCCCGCCGGCAATCTGACAATCAGCAATATCTGGCTCGCATGGCGCGAGTGTCGCGGGCCCGTCCGTATCGAAGGACAGGGCGCGTCGACGGACGACGGCAACCGGATGGCGGCGACGGTGGCGACAGAGCTAAAGCTGCGCGGGATCGATCCGAAAGCGATTTCGACGGTGACGAAGAACTCGGACGGCGATCGCAAAGTCGAGATATTCCTGCAGCCGCCGACTTGATACGCGGTTCGTCATCCCGGACTTGATCCGGGATCCATTCTTCGGCGTGGCGGAACGAGCCCGAGCTCAAGTCCGGGATGGCGATAATGGGAAGCGCAGGGGCTTGGTTGTTGCCTTTTTGCCACCTTGCCCGCGAAATGTTCGAAAAGCTGCGCACCCGATTGAAACGCGGTCGCCGCGCGCCTATCCGGGCCGGCTATGCTGAAGCAGGCTACCCCCCTGACTGCGGATCGTCCGCAGAATTTCCGTGCGGAATTCCGCGCGACGCTGGCGCTTGCGGTGCCGCTGGCGGCGGCGAACCTGCTGCAGATGATGGTCCATGCGATCGACGTCATGTTCGTTGCGCGGCTCGGGGATACCGACCTCGCTGCCTCGTCGCTCGGCGTTTCGATCTTCGGGTTGTTGCTGTGGACCGGCACCGGCCTCGTCAGCGCTGCCGCGCCGCTGATCGCCGCCGAACTCGGCCGGCGCAAGCACAGCGTGCGCGAGATACGCCGCACGGTGCGCATGGCGTTGTGGCTCAGTCTGCTGGTCTCGATCCTGTTCATGGGCGTTTGTGCCGCGGGCGGGCCGATCATGCGCGCGACCGGCCAACCCGAAGAACTCACAACCCGCGCCGCAAGCTTCCTGCTGATCCTGATGTGGGGCATGTTCCCGATGATTGCCGCGGCGGTGCTGCGCATCTTCGTCTCCGCGCTCGGCCGCCCGATCATCGCGACCGCGATCACCTTCGGCGCACTGTTCGTCAACGCGCTCGGGAATTGGGTGCTGGTGTTCGGTCACCTTGGCATGCCCGCCCTCGGCCTGCACGGTTCGGCGATTTCCAGCGTCATCACTTCGGCGCTGATCCTGCTCGCCTATGTTGTCGTGATCCAGAGCGATCGGCGCCTGCGCCGCTATCGCCTGTTCGGCAACTGGTGGCGCAGCGAATGGAGCCGCTTTTTCGAGATGCTGCGGATCGGCACCCCGATCAGCCTGACTATTCTTGCCGAGGCGGGGCTGTTTACCGGCGCCGCTTTCCTGATGGGCCGCATCGGGGAAGCGCAACTGGCCGGGCACACGATCGCGCTGCAGGTCGCGGCACTCGCCTTCCAGATCCCGTTCGGCGTTGCGCAGGCGGCGACGATCCGCGTCGGCCTTGCCTATGGCGCGAGGGATCATCGCGGGATCGGACTCGCGGGCTATGCGTCGCTCGCGCTCGGCATCGGTTTCATGGGCTTCACCGCGACGTTGATGTGGCTCTTCCCGTCGCTCGTCCTGTCGATCTATGTCGACGTCGACGCCGCGCGCAACGCCGCGCTCGTCGGCTTTGCGATGCAGTTCCTTGTCGTCGCCGCGGCGTTCCAGCTTTTCGACGGCGCACAGGCGGTGGCTGCGGGCGTGCTCCGCGGTCTGCAAGATACGCGCGTGCCGATGATCATCGCCGTGTGCGGTTACTGGATCGCGGGCTATGGCACCGCCATCTACCTCGGCTTCTGGACCCCGCTTCAGGGCGTTGGGGTGTGGATCGGGCTGGCTGTCGGCCTGATCGTGGTGTCGGCTGTGCTGCTCGCTAGGTGGCGGATGCGGGCGCGACTGGGGCTGCTGCCTTCAACCTAATTTTCTAAGGCGCTCTTCGACTTGTGCGTGGAGCGCTTGCAGCCACTCGCGGCCAGCGCTGGCGTTGAATGCCTCGATCGGCGCATTGCCCTTCTTCTGGTTGCAGGGTTTGCAGGCGAGCACGAGATTTTGGATGGCTTCGGCAGCGTCGCCATTCTGTCCCTCGACGTGGTCGATGGTCACATTGTCTTTGGTCAATTTGGTCGGGCAATAAAAGCATTTCCCCCCGTGCAAGTGAGCTGCCTTTTTCAGGCTGTTTCTTGCATTCCAAGGACCGCCGGCCATGCCTCCCACCCAATAAAGGGGTATCTGGTTTTCTTCGCTGTGAAACCGCGCAAATATGATTGCACGATAGGGCATCGAGTCGAGACATGGGCGCGCGCCGATCTCTGGCCGTTCGAGGACCTGCTCCGATTTCTTTTGGGGTGCCTTGTCTGCCATCTTGGGCTTCTTATCTTGAGGATGTAAAATTTTGGTTGGAGTCAGCTTGACGCCCTCCAGACTCCCACCCATATGGCCGCCTGTTAGCACTCGCCGTTGGTGAGTGCTAAACGATATCATTTCCATCTCTGGAGGGATTTCCATGCAATTTCGTCCGCTGCACGACCGCGTGCTCGTCCGCCGTATCGAAGCCGAAGAAAAGACGGCTGGCGGCATCATCATTCCCGACACCGCCAAGGAAAAGCCGCAGGAAGGCGAAGTCGTCGCCGTCGGCACCGGCACGAAGGCCGAAGACGGCAAGGTCACCCCGCTCGACGTCAAGTCGGGCGACCGTATCCTGTTCGGCAAATGGTCGGGCACCGAAGTCAAGGTCGACGGCGAAGAGCTGCTGATCATGAAGGAATCGGACATCCTCGGCGTGATCGCCTGAGGCCCGTCGTTCCGCCCCGGCGGAAACGCGATTTCAGTGTAAAGTTACGCAGTTTTCTGCGATTTTTTGAAGGAAGCAATCATGGCTGCCAAGGACGTTAAATTTTCGCGCGACGCGCGCGAGCGCATCCTGAAGGGCGTCGACATCCTCGCCGACGCCGTCAAGGTCACCCTCGGCCCCAAGGGCCGCAACGTCGTGATCGACAAGAGCTTCGGTGCGCCCCGCATCACCAAAGACGGCGTCAGCGTCGCCAAGGAAATCGAACTCAAGGACAAGTTCGAAAACATGGGCGCGCAGATGCTGCGCGAAGTCGCCTCGAAGGCGAACGACAAGGCCGGCGACGGCACCACCACCGCGACCGTGCTCGCCCAGGCGATCGTTCGCGAAGGCATGAAGTCGGTTGCCGCGGGCATGAACCCGATGGACCTGAAGCGCGGCATCGACCTCGCGGTCGGCAAGGTCGTCGCTGACCTCGCCGCGCGCTCGACCCCGGTCGCCGGTACCTCGGAAATCGCACAGGTCGGCATCATCTCGGCCAATGGCGACACCGAAGTCGGCGAGAAGATCGCTGAAGCGATGGAAAAGGTCGGCAAGGAAGGCGTGATCACCGTCGAGGAAGCCAAGGGTCTCGAGTTCGAACTCGACGTCGTCGAAGGCATGCAGTTCGACCGCGGCTACCTGTCGCCCTACTTCATCACCAACCCCGAAAAGATGATCGTCGAACTGGCCGATCCGTACATCCTGATCTTCGAAAAGAAGCTGTCCAATCTCCAGTCGATGCTTCCGATCCTCGAAGCGGTTGTGCAGTCGGGCCGTCCGCTCCTGATCATCGCCGAGGACATCGAAGGCGAAGCGCTCGCGACCCTCGTCGTGAACCGTCTGCGCGGCGGCCTGAAGGTCGCGGCCGTCAAGGCACCGGGCTTCGGCGATCGCCGCAAGGCGATGCTGCAGGACATCGCGATCCTGACCGCCGGCGAAATGATCAGCGAAGACCTTGGCATCAAGCTCGAGTCGGTCACGCTGAACATGCTCGGCCAGGCGAAGCGCGTCACGATCGACAAGGACAACACCACCATCGTCGATGGTGCTGGCGACCATGATGCGATCAAGGGCCGCGTCGAACAGATCCGCGCGCAGATCGAAACCACGACCAGCGACTATGACCGTGAAAAGCTGCAGGAACGTCTGGCGAAGCTCGCCGGCGGTGTTGCCGTGATCAAGGTCGGCGGCGCGACCGAAGTCGAGGTGAAGGAACGCAAGGACCGCGTCGACGACGCGCTGCACGCGACCCGCGCTGCGGTCGAAGAAGGCATCGTCCCCGGCGGCGGTACCGCGCTTCTCTACGCGACCAAGGCTCTCGACGGCCTGAAGGGCGCCAACGACGACCAGACCCGCGGCATCGACATCGTCCGCAAGGCGATCGAAGCGCCGCTGCGCCAGATCGCGGCCAACGCCGGCCACGACGGTGCGGTTGTCGCCGGCAACCTGCTGCGCGAAAACAACCAGGAGCAGGGCTTCAACGCTGCGACCGACGTCTATGAAAACCTGAAGGCCGCCGGCGTCATCGACCCGACCAAGGTCGTGCGCACCGCGCTTCAGGACGCAGCGTCGGTGTCGGGTCTGCTGATCACCACCGAAGCGGCCGTCAGCGAGCTGCCGGAAGACAAGCCGGCGATGCCGATGGGCGGCGGCGGCATGGGCGGCATGGGCGGCATGGACTTCTAAGTCCAACGGCCGTTCGGCGCTCAGCCAACAGAAATCGGGCCGGGGGAACGATCCTCCGGCCCTTTTTCGTGGGTCATTGCCAGTTCACCCCAAGCGGCATAGCAAGGCGGCGATGATGCTTGCCCTTGCCTTCGCGCTGCTCGCCGATCCGGTCGCGGCAACCGCCCCGCCGCCCGTCGAACGCTGCGGCTACCGGATCGTCGAGACATTTCCGCACGACACATCGTCCTTCACCCAGGGCCTCTTCTGGCACGAGGGGCATCTCTACGAAGCCACCGGGCAATACGGCCAGTCGCGCGTCGCACGCCTCGATCTCAATACCGGCAAGGCGCTCGCCCAAACGAAACTCCCGGCAGACCAGTTCGGCGAGGGCATTGCGCGCTGGGGCGATCAGATCATCGGCGTGACCTGGCAGGGCGGGGTGGGCAATCGCTGGTCGATCAAGAGTCTGAAACCCGTCGGGACCTTCAAATATGAAGGCGAAGGCTGGGGGGTGACGATGGTCGGGGACAGTCTTGTGCTCAGCGACGGGACGACGGCGCTGCGCTTTTTCGACCCCGCGACGATGAAGGAGCAGAAGCGCGTCACGGTGCGCTTCGCCGGCCGTCCGCTTCCGATGCTCAACGAGCTCGAGACGATCGATGGCCAGATCTGGGCGAATGTCTGGATGACCGACTTCATCGTCCGCATCGACCCCGCGAGCGGCGATGTCGTCTCGCTCGTCGACCTGACGACGCTCAAGGCCGACGCCGGCGCGAGCGATCGCGACAGCGTGCTCAACGGCATCGCGTGGGACGCCGGCAAGAAACGGCTGTTCGTCACCGGCAAGAACTGGCCGAAGCTTTATGAGATCGCGCTCGCCGACTGCCGCTAGGGCCCGGACCCTAGGCTTTCAGCGCGGCCTCCATTCGTGCCGCCGCGGCATCGTAGACGCGCGTTTTCAGTCCGACGGTCACCGCGTCGGGCGCGCGGTCGGGGTGGCCGCCGGCAAAGGGCGGGGCGGGGTCATATTCGATCGCGAGCTGGATCGCCTGCGCGACGGCGTCGCCCTTGAGCCGCGCGATCAGCGCCAGCGCGAAATCGAGTCCCGAGGTCACGCCGCCGCTGGTCACGACATTTCCGTCCTCGACCACGCGGGCGTTTTCATGGCGCGCACCGACCAGCGGCAGCAGCTGCGTATAGCCCCAGTGCGTTGTCGCTCGCTTGCCCTGCAAAAGCCCGGCGCGGCCGAGCAGGAAGGCGCCGGTGCACACGCTCGTCACCCACTGCGCGCCCGCGGCCTGCCGTGCGATGAAATCGATCGTTGCGGCATCACCGAGCGCGTCGGTGACCCCATGCCCGCCGGGAATGCACAGGATATCGGCCTGCGGCGCGTTCGCGAAATCATGCGTCGGCACGATCGAAAAGCCGCTGTCGGTGGCGATGGGGTCGCGGCTGGCCGCGGCCCCAGCCAATATGGCACCGGGCATCCGGCAGAGCGCCTGCGCCGGCGCGGTGAAGTCGAGTTGGGTGATGCCCGGAAAGAGCAGGAAGACGATGGTGGTTGGCGTATCGGTCATGGATGGTCCTCGCGTCGGCAGTGGATCACCCAGGCGCGCGGCTTGCATCGATCGGCGATCGGCCCCGCTTCCCGATGGGTCTCCATCTTCAGCGCCAGTTGCGGGACGACCCCAGTCTATACGCGGTGACGGGACGAGGGAAGGCTATTTGCCGGCCTCTTTTGCAGGCTTCGCGTCCGCTGCGGCGGGAACGCTGTCGCGGCTCTCGAGCATTTCGGCAGCATCGTCGAGCGCCTTCGCTTCGCTGACGGTCACGCCGCCGGGACCCGGCTCGTTGTCGGTGCGGCTGCATCCCGCCGTAAGCAGGGCGAGCATGGCGGCCGCAGGCCACGGATTTCGCATCATTCGCTCCCATGAAAAAGGGCCTCATCCGTCCGGATGAGGCCCTTCGTAACAGCCCGAAGGCGTGCCGACGACTTACTTCTTGTCGTTGGCTTCGGCCTTCTTGGTTTCTTCGGCGATCTTGTCGCCAGCGTTAGCGGCGGCGTCGCCCGCAGCGTTCACGGTGCCTTCGACGGCGTTGCCGGCGTCCTTGGCGGCGGCAGCGGTCGCGTCGGCGGCTTCGCCGGCGGCCGCAGCGGTCGCATCGGCAGCGCCAGCGGCGGCATCTGCGGCAGCGTCGCCCGCAGCCGCGGCGTCATCGGCGGCCGAGGTGGCGGTATCGGCGGCAGCGTCCTGCGTCTTTTCCGAGCAGGCGGTGAGGCTGAAGGCCGCAGCGGCCATCGAGGCGAGGATGATTTTGCGCATGATATTCCTTTCGAATGCAATGACCGGCCGGCCGGCCATGGGGCAGAGAGTTAACGGCGGATCGGAGGCTTGGCAACCGCGCCGGTTGATACCCGTCCCGAAAGAAAAAGGGGCCACCGGCGAACCGGAGACCCCCTTTTCCTTCGACATTTTTTCGGCCCGGAAGGCCAAAAATGCTTACTTCTTGGCTTCTTCCAGCGCACCCTTGGCGGCGTCGGCTGCTTCCTTGGCAGCGCCGGCAGCTTCGGTCGCCTTGTCGGCAGCCTTGGCAGCGTCGCCGGCAGCGGCGGCATCGCCGGCGGCTTCGGCAGCGGCGCCGGCTTCGCCAGCGGCAGCAGCGGTCGCGTCGGCGGCGCCGGTTGCGGCTTCCATCGCGCCGTCAGCAGCGCCTTCGACCGTCGCAGCTGCGTCTTCGGTGGTCGCCGCGGCGTCGTCGGCAGCCTTGTCGGCGCAGGCAGCGAGGCCCAGCGAAGCGGCAACGACGAGCGACAGAGTGATCGATTTCTTCATATTGGGAATACCCCTCTCGGTTTGAACTGATCGACCGGCGCAGGAACGGATCGATCCCGGATTTTGCCAATCGCTCGCAGAATTACCCCCTCGCCAAATAGGGTGCAACGCCCTTTTTGCGACAGCATTGGGGTTTCGTCGCAATTCATGGTTCGCGGGATCGCGCGCCGCAGAAAATTGAGGGACCGCGCTCGGTTGACCGGATATAAAGAAAGCTTTATATGTTGCTTGGTGAGCGAGCTGATCGACATTTTCCGTGCTCTGGCGGACCCGACGCGATTGCGAGTCGTGGCGCTTTTGCGTGCGATGGAGCTGGCGATCGGCGAGCTGGCGGTCGTGCTCGACCAGAGCCAGCCGCGCGTGTCGCGCCACGTTCGGATCCTCGTTGAGGCGGGGATCGTCGAGCGTCGGCGCGAAGGCAGCTGGGTTTTCCTGCGGATCGCGAGCGGCGGTCCGGTTGCCGAAATCATCGCGCAGGCCGAAAAATGGCCCTTTTCGGCGCGCGAGGCCCGCGTCATCGCCTATGATGCGCGGCGGCTGGCGGCGGTCCGCGGCGAGCGCGCCGCGGCGGCCGAACGTTATTTTGCCGAACATGCGGCCGAGTGGGACGCAATCCGGTCGCGCCACGTCGCCGAAAGCGAGGTCGAGGCGGCGATGCTGGCGATGATGCACAATCGCCGGCTCGGCCATCTGCTCGACATCGGCACCGGTACCGGCCGGATGGCGGAGATTTTCGCGCCGACCGCGCGGCGGATCACGGCACTCGACCGCAGTCCCGAAATGCTTCGCATCGCGCGGACCAAGCTCGAAGGGCAGCCGGTGCCGGTCGACCTGCTGCAGGGCGATTTCCTGAACCTGCCGGTCGCCGACGCGAGCATCGACAGCATCGTCATCCATCAGGCGCTGCATTTTGCGCACGAACCCGACCGGGTGATCGCCGAAGCGAGCCGGGTGCTGCGCGGCGGAGGGCATCTGCTCGTCGTCGATTTCGCGCCGCACGAGGACGAAGCGTTGCGCAGCCTTGCCGCGCACGCGCGCCTCGGCTTTTCGGACGCGCAGATCCGCGGCTGGTTCGCGTCGGCGGGGCTGCTGCTCGAAACCACCCAGACGCTCGAAGGCGGGGAGCTGGCCGTGAAACTCTGGCTCGGCCGCCGCCGCAGCGACGAAGATCAACCGCCCGTCGCCGGCGACGGGCAAAGCAAAAGGCTTGCGGCATGACATCGAATCTGAACTCGCTGGCGGAGGCTCGCCGCGCCGCCGCTTCGCCGCTCTTCGCCAATCTAGAGGGTGACATCGGCGTCAGCTTCGAATTTTTTCCGCCCAAGACGGAGAAGATGGAAGCGCAGCTGTGGGATACGTTCCGTACCCTCGAACCCTTGGACCCCAGCTTCGTATCGGTGACCTATGGCGCGGGCGGTTCGACGCGCGAGCGCACCCATGCCACCGTCGCGCGCATTGCCGCCGAAAGCGCCGTGCCGCCGGCGGCGCACCTGACCTGTGTCGAGGCTTCGCGCGCCGAAATCGACGAGGTGGCCGCGGCTTATTGGGAAGCCGGCGTGCGCCATATCGTCGCGCTGCGCGGCGACGTCCCGGGCGGGGCGCCCTATCGTGCGCATCCCGACGGCTATGCCAATGCGATCGAGCTGGTCGCGGGCCTGAAGAAGGTCGCGCCCTTCGATATCTCGGTCGCGGCCTATCCCGAGGTGCATCCCGACGCGAGCTGCGCCGAAGCCGACCTCGACAATCTGAAGCGCAAGCTCGATGCCGGCGCGACGCGTGCGATCACGCAATTCTTCTTCTCGCCCGAGGCGTTCCTGCGTTTCCGCGATGCCGCCGCAGCCGCGGGCATCGATGCCCCGATCGTTCCAGGAATCTTGCCGGTGTCGAATGTGTCGCAAACGCGGCGTATGGCCGATATGTGCGGCACGGCCATCCCTTCGTGGATGATCGCGCTGTTCGAGGGGCTCGACGATCTGCCCGCGGCGCGCCAGCTCGTCGCCGCGACCGTCGCAGCCGAGATGAGTCGGCGCCTCTATGCGGGCGGGGTGCGTGATTTTCACTTCTATACGCTCAACCGGGCAGAGCTCAGCTATGCCATCTGTCATCTGTTGGGCCTGCGGCCGAAGGCGGCCCCCGCAACGGAGAAAGCCGCATGATCAGTGCACGCGAAGCCCTGCAGGCAGCCGCAAAAGAACGCATCCTGCTCACCGACGGCGGCTGGGGAACCCAGATCCAGCTCAAGAAGCTGACCGAGGCCTGCTACGCGGGCAATCTCGGCCTGTCGCACGACCAGAAGGGCAATAACGACATCCTCGCGCTGACGCGCGCAGACGTCGTCACCGCGATCGGCGAATCCTATCTGGCGGCAGGATCGGACATCGTATCGACCAACACCTTCAGCGCGAACCGGATCAGCCAGGCCGACTATGGTGCCGAGGCGCTCGTCGTCGACATCAATCATGAAAGCGCACGGCTCGGCCGCGAGACCGCGGTGAAATATGAAGGGCTCGACGGGCGCCGCCGCTTCGTCGCGGGCGCGGTCGGGCCGACGAACAAGACGCTGTCGCTCTCGCCCGACGTCAACAATCCGGGCTATCGCGAGATCGATTTCGACGAGCTGAAGGACGTTTATCTCGAACAGGTCGTCGCGCTCGCCGAGGGCGGCGCCGACTTCATCCTGATCGAGACGATCTTCGACACGCTCAACGCCAAGGCGGGGATCGCCGCGACGCTGGAGGCCGAGGCAAAGGTCGGACGCGAACTGCCGCTGATGATTTCGATGACGCTCACCGACCTCAGCGGGCGCAACCTCTCGGGGCACACGGTCGAGGCCTTCTGGTATGCGGTGCGTCATGCGAAACCGCTGACGATCGGGCTCAACTGCTCGTTCGGCGCGTCGCAGCTGCGTCCGCATGTGAAGGTCCTGTCCGAACTCGCCGACGCGCTGGTGATGGTCTATCCGAACGCCGGCCTGCCCAACGAACTCGGCGAATATGACGAACTGCCCGAAACGACCGCGGAACTCGTTCGCGAATGGGCCGAACATGGCCAGGTCAATATCCTCGGCGGCTGCTGCGGCTCGACCCCGGCGCATATCGCCGCGATGGCGAAGGCGATCGAGGGGCTTCCGGCGCGTCAGATCCCCGAAGTGGCGGTGCGCACGCGCCTCGCGGGGCTCGAACCCTTCACCATGGCGGCCTGATCCGATGCGCGACATTCCGGCATGGACGATCCGGGAGGCCGGAGCCGACGATGCGTCGGCCCTCGCGCTGATCGGCGCCGCGACTTTCCTCGAAACCTTCGCCGGCATTCTCGACGGCGATGCGATCGTCGGCCACTGCGCCGCGCAGCATAGCGAGGCGGCCTATCGCACGCTGCTGGCCGGCGGCGCCCGCGCGTGGCTTGCCGAGGCGCAGCCCGGCGGCGCGCCGATCGGCTTCGCGCTCGTCGGCAAGCCCGACCTTGCCGCCTCGCTCGACGGCGATATCGAACTGAAGCGCATCTATTCGCTGTCGCGTTTTCATGGCAGCGGGCTCGGCGCGGCGCTGATGAAAGAGGCGCTGGAGGCTGCGCGCGGTTATCGACGTCTGTTGCTCGGCGTTTATGCCCGCAACGAGCGTGCACTCGCTTTCTATCGCAAACAGGGATTCGCCGACCTCGGCACGCGCCGGTTCAATGTCGGTGGCAAGCTTTACGACGATCTCGTCCTCGCCCGCCCGCTCGCCGCCTAATGCCCGGATTCAGGATTATTCGATGACCACCGCCGCCTCCTCCAGCTTCGTCAATATCGGCGAGCGCACCAACGTCACCGGCTCTGCCGCGTTCAAGAAGCTGATCCTTGCCGACGATTACACCGCGGCGGTCGAAGTCGCGCGCCAGCAGGTCGAAAACGGTGCGCAGGTGATCGACGTCAATATGGACGAGGGCCTGCTCGACGCCGAATATGCGATGACGACCTTCCTGAAGCTCATCGCGGCCGAGCCCGATATCGCGCGCGTGCCCGTCATGATCGACAGCTCCAAATGGGAGGTGATCGAGGCGGGGCTGAAATGCGTGCCCGGCAAACCGATCGTCAATTCGATCAGCATGAAGGAAGGCGAAGAACCCTTCCTCGCGCATGCGCGCAAATGCATGGCCTATGGCGCCGCGGTCGTCGTGATGGCGTTCGACGAGGTCGGGCAGGCCGACACCGAGGCGCGCAAGATCGAGATTTGCGAGCGCGCCTACAAGCTGCTCATGACCATCGGCTTCCCGCCCGAGGATATCATCTTCGACCCCAATATCTTCGCGGTCGCGACGGGGCTTGAAGAGCATGACAATTATGCCGTCGACTTCATCGAGGCTGTGAAGGAAATCCGCATCCGCTGCCCGCATGCGCATTTCTCGGGCGGCCTCTCGAACCTGTCGTTCGGGTTCCGCGGCAACGAGACGGTGCGCCGCGCGATGCACAGCGTCTTCCTTTATTATGCGATACCCGCCGGGCTCGACATGGCGATCGTCAACGCGGGCCAGCTCGACGTTTACGACACGATCGATCCCGAACTGCGCACCGCGTGCGAGGATGTGATCCTCAACCGCAAGGTTGCGGGCGAAGAACTAAGCCCGACCGAGCGGCTGATCGCGCTCGCCGAACGCTACAAGGGAACGAACGCCGCGCAGGAAAAGGCGGCCGAGGAATGGCGCGGCTGGGAGGTGCGCAAGCGGCTCGAACATGCGCTGGTCAAGGGCATCGACGCCTACATCGTCGACGATACCGAGGAAATGCGTCAGGCACTGCCGCGCCCGATCGAGGTGATCGAAGGGCCTTTGATGGACGGGATGAACGTCGTCGGCGACCTGTTCGGCTCGGGCAAGATGTTCCTGCCGCAGGTCGTCAAATCGGCGCGCGTGATGAAAAAGGCGGTCGCGCACCTGCTGCCCTTCATCGAGGCGGCGAAGGAACCCGGCGCGAAGGGCAAGGGCAAGGTCGTGATGGCGACCGTCAAGGGCGACGTCCACGATATCGGCAAGAACATCGTCGGCGTTGTGCTCCAGTGCAACGGATTCGAGATCGTCGACCTCGGCGTGATGGTCCCGTGGAGCAAGATACTCGAAGCGGCGAACGAGAATGACGCCGACATGATCGGCCTTTCGGGCCTGATCACCCCTTCGCTCGACGAGATGGTGACGGTGGCCGAGGAGATGCAGCGCGCGGGGATGACGATGCCGCTGCTGATCGGCGGCGCGACGACGTCGAAAGTGCATACCGCGCTGCGTATCGACCCCGCCTACACCGGACCGGTACTCCATGTTCTCGATGCGAGCCGCGCGGTGGGTGTCGCGACGTCGCTCGTCAGCGACACCGGGCGCGATGCTTATGTGCAGGGTTACAAGGATGATTATGCCCATGTCCGCGACGTGCGTGCGGGCAAGGGGCAGAGCGTGCTGCATACGCTCGAAGAGGCGCGCGCCAATTTTTACGACGCCTATCTGAGCGACAAGCCCGCGCCGCCGCTCCAGCCCGGGCTGCATCGCTTCGACGACTGGTCGCTTAAGGATCTGCGCGAATGCATCGACTGGACGCCCTTCTTTCGCGCGTGGGAATTGCACGGGACATACCCCTCAATCCTCGAGGATGAGGTGGTCGGCGAGACCGCGGTGGCGCTGAAGGCCGACGCCGATGCGATGCTCGACAGGCTGATCGCCGAGAAATGGCTGACCGCGCGCGGTGTCTGCGCCTTCTGGCCGTGCGCGCGCGACGGTGACAGCGTGACGATCCATCTCGCCGAAGAGGAGCGCCATGTGACGCTCCCCTTCCTGCGCCAGCAGATCAAGAAGAGCCGAGACCGCGCCAATATGTGCCTCGCCGACTTCATCGATCCGGCGGGCGACTGGATGGGCGGCTTCGCGGTCGGCATCCACGGTATCGAGCCGCATTCGGAGCGCTTCCGCGCCGACAAGGACGATTATTCGGACATCTTGCTGAAGGCGCTCGCCGATCGTTTCGCCGAAGCCTTTGCCGAGCGGCTGCACCAGCATGTCCGCACGACCTTGTGGGGCTATGCGCCGGGCGAGCAGCTCACCAACGAGGCGCTGATCAAGGAAGAATATCGCGGCATTCGCCCGGCCCCCGGCTATCCCGCATGCCCCGACCACAGCCTGAAGCCGATCCTCTTCGACCTGCTCGCGGCGGAGGAGAATGCCGGGCTGGTGCTGACCGAAAGCTTTGCGATGCTGCCGACGGCGGCCGTCAGCGGTTTCTATTTCGGCCACCCCGAAAGCCAGTATTTCGGGGTCGCACGGATCGGCAGCGACCAGCTTGCAGACTATGCAACGCGGCGCGGAGTCGATATCGACACCGCAACGCGCTGGCTGCGCCCGAACCTCGACTAAGGTCAGGAACTAGGCTTCTTCATGGGTGTCGACGCTGAAACACTCGCCGGAACAGAGCCACGACCCTGGCTGAGCATTCTTGTGCCCGTGTACAATGTTGCGCCTTTCGTCGAGGAGTGCCTGCATTCGATCGGAGGCCAGCTCGATGGCCGGTCGGACATCGAGGTGATCCTGCTCGACGATCTGTCGACCGACGAATCCGCCGACCTGTGCGAGAATTTCATCGCACGGTGCGACGCGGATATCCGCCTGTTGCGTCATGCGGAAAACAGCGGACCGAGTGCCGCGCGCAATTCGATGCTGGAGGTCGCCCGCGGCGACTATGTCTGGTTCGTCGACGCCGACGACAAGATTCTGCCCGGATCGATCGAGGCGCTGCAACGGATCGCTGCCAGCGTCGCGCCCGACATCATCATGTGCGATTATGTCCGCGAGGGTCGCGAACATTATCCGACCTTCGACGGGCCGGCGCGATGCGTCGGAAACTGCACCGAAACGCTCGTTGCGGGCGTCTTTGCCAAGCGCCGCCTTCACGCATGGTCGCGGATATGGAAACGCGATCTCTTCGGTTCGTCGATCCGCTTCCCCGTCGGCGCCTGTTTCGAGGATGCGGCCACCATTCCCTGGCTGCTGCTCAAGGCCGAAAGCCATTATTATGCGGCCGAGCCATGGGTTTATTATCGCTCGCGGCCGGGCAGCATCATGGCGCGCCTTGCCAGGACGCGCAGCTTCGATGTGCGCCGCAACGACGATCTCGCCGGCGCACTGACCGGCTTTTCGGGAGCGCTTGCCGACGCGCTTCCACATGCGGGGCCCGAGACGCTGGCCGCCGTCGCCTGCTTCCAGTCGCGCGAGTTCGTCAAGATCGCGAAGCGCCTCGCGCGCAGGCGCAAGGCGTCGTGGACGCAGTTGCGGACCGATGTCGCGCGGTATCGGACGACGATGGAGGCGCACTCGCCGGTGCCTTTCCCGACGGTCGCAAGGCGATATCTGGCGCGCGGCAAGATCGGCCGCGCCGCCGCGCTCGGCCTCGCGCTGGCGCTGGCGGGTCCGAAGCGCTCCTAACCTTTCGGCGTCGTCCTGTCCGATATCGGGACGGCGCACCGGTTAACCGCCTTCGCAAACGACTGCCGCCGCAAATGCCGCTATAGGCGCCGCATGGCACAATCTCTTTTTCGCCGGCCGATGCTGCCGCTGCTCGTCCTTCCGCTGTTGTTCGCGCCGGTCCCCGTGCCCGCGCAATCGGGCGGCGCCCCCTATGTCGTCGCCGAATCGGGGCGCAGCTTCGGGCGGCTTCAGGATGCCGTCGACGCGATCGGCGAAGGCGAAGGCACGATCCGCGTCGCGCCCGGTTATCACCGCGATTGCGCGGTCCAGACCGGCGGCCGCATCGCCTTTGTCGCCGCCGAACCCGGCCGGGCGATCTTCGACGGCGTGACGTGTGAGGGCAAGGCGGCGCTGGTGCTCCGCGGCGCCGGTGCCCGCGTCGACGGACTGGTATTCCAGAATATGCGCGTCCCCGACGGCAATGGCGCGGGCATCCGCCTCGAAAAGAGCGATCTCGACGTCGTCAACAGCCTGTTCCGCAGCAGCGAGGAAGGCATATTGACCGCCGACGATCCCGACGCGAGGCTCACGATCGACCGTTCGACCTTTTCGCGGCTCGGCCGCTGCGACCGCGGGCTGAGCTGCGCGCACAGCGTCTACACCGGCATTTACGGCCGCGTCGTCGTCACGCGCACGCGTTTCGAAAAGGGCAGCGGCGGCCATTATCTGAAAACCCGCGCGGTTCAGGTCGACATCGACGACAACAGCTTCGACGACACGCAGGGCACCGGCACCAACTATATGATCGACCTGCCTTCGGGTTCGGTCGGGCGGATTTCGAACAACCTTCTCATTCAGGGGCGCGACAAGGAAAATTATTCGGCGCTGATCGCGGTCGCGGCCGAGGAACGGAAGAACCCCTCGCGCGGCCTGTCGATCGTCGGCAATCGGGCTAGCCTGCCCGCCGGTATGGACCGCAAGTCGGTGTTCGTCGCCGACTGGAGCGGTGAAGCGCTGGCGATCGGGACGAACGAACTCGGCCCCGGGCTCATGCGTTTCGAGAAACGATAGGCGAGGCTAGGCCTCGCCGCGCGTTTCGATCAGCGATGCGGCGAGCGCCTCGGCCGGCGATTTGCCGCCCCACAGCACGAACTGGAACACCGGGTAAAAGCGCTCGCACTCGTCGATCGCGCTTTCGATCAGCGTCTCGGTCAGGTCGAGCGGCAGCGATGCGTCGGCACCGACCAGCATGCCGTGGCGGAACAATATCGTCCCGCTGTTCGACCAGAGTTCGAAATGGCCGAGCCACAATTGTTCGTTGATGAGCGCGAGCGCTTCATGGGCGACGGCGCGCTTGTCCTCGACGACACGGATGTCGGGGAAGGCGAGGAGCTGGATCACGCCGTCGTCGGCGCGCCACACCGCACGCAGCTCATAGGTCGTCCAGCTGCCCTGCGCCGTCGCGACGATCTCGTCCTCGCCCACCATCTCGTGCGGCCAGTCATGCGCGGCGAAATAGGACGCCAGCATCTCCATCGGCGCCGCGTCCTGGCCGTCATCGTCGTCGTAGATATCGTCACTCATGCGCGCGCCTTAGCCCGGATGGTTGGTAGACGCGAGTCCGCGTCCCGCACCAACCGGGGAATATCTGTGCATAATGCGCCGGGGCGCGCGGCGTGTCAGGCCTTGGGTTTGCGCGCCGCGGGTTTCGTTGCCGCTTTTGCTGCCGGCCTGGCGGCCGGTTTCGCTGCGGCTTTCGGCGCCGCTGCAGGCTTCGCCGCACCCTCGAGCTTGTCGAGGCGCGCCTTCAGCGCTTCGGCGTCGGCGCGCGCGGTCGCCGCCATCTGCTTCACCGCCTCGAATTCCTCGCGGCTGACGAAATCCATGCGGCCGACCCATTCCTTCGCGCGGTCGCGCATCGCGGATTCGGCTTCGCGGCCCGCGCCCGCAACGGTCCCGGCAATGCCGTTCACCATCTTGGCGAGGTCGTCGAAAAAGCGGTTTTCGCTCTGCATGTCTAATATTCCTCCGTAGGGGCTATCCCCTTGCCACTAGCTTATCTGGGTGCTGGCGGCGGCGGGGACAAGGGTTTCGGCATCGGGATTGCGCTGATCGATCTGGAAATTGAGGATCGCGGCAAAGGTCAGCCAGGCCATATAGGGGACGAGCAGCCACGCCGCCGCCCTGCGGATCGGCGCAAAGGCAAAGGCGGTCGCGATCGTCACCATCAGGATGAAGATGATCAGGTACAGCGCGGTCGTGACCTGATGCTGGCCGAAGAAGAGCGGCGACCAGGCGAAATTGGCGATCAGCTGGACGAAAAACAGCAGCAGCGCAAAGCCGCGGCCCTTCGCGCCGCGCGCGTGCAATATCATCGCGAGCGCCAGGCCGAGGCAGATATAGAGGATCGGCCAGACGGTGCCGAAAACCCAGCCCGGCGGCGTGATTTCGGGGAGGTCGAGCGCCGCGAACCAGCGATTGCCGTAACCGCTGTTCGACAAGAGCCCCATCAGGCTGCCGATCAGCACGATCGCCGGCACGGTGACCAGCGCCCAGCGCAGGTAGGACATGCGAAGCTGCCCCGGCGTTGCGATTTCGGTCATGTCCGCATTATCCCCCACACGCGAATCCGTTGCATGGTGTCGCGATTGTGCGGCGCAGCGTCAAGCGGCTCGCTTCACCGCAGCGATCAGAAATTCGACATTACCTTCGGGGCCCGTGATCGGGCTTTCGACCAGATCGACCACGTCCCAGTCTTCGCCGGTCAGCCAATTCCGCACGTCGGTGCACACGCGGGCGTGCACGGCGGTATCGCGAACCACGCCTTTCTTGCCGACTTCGTGCCGCTCGGCCTCGAACTGCGGCTTGATGAGCGCAACGATGCGCGCGCCCGGTTTCGCGAATCCCATCGGGACCGGCAGCACTTTCGACAACGCGATGAAACTCGCGTCGCACACGATCAGGTCGACCGGCTCGGGGATATGGTCGTTGGTGAGGATGCGCGCGCTCGTCTGTTCGTGGACGATGACGCGATCGTCCTGCCGCAGCTTCCACGCGAGCTGGTTCGTCCCCGAATCGACCGCATAGACGCGTGCCGCCCCGCGGCTCAGCAGCACGTCGGTAAAGCCGCCTGTCGACGATCCGACGTCGATGACGACCGCGCCCGCCACGTCCCAGCCAAGGTGCGCGAGCGCGTGGTCGAGCTTGATCCCGCCGCGCGATACCCATGGGTGGTCGCGGCCCTTGACGCTCACGTCGGCGTCGTCGGCGATCTGCTGGCCTGCCTTGTCGATCTTGCGATCCCCAACGAAGGCGAGCCCGGCAAGGATCAGCGCCTGCGCACGCGTCCGGCTTTCGGCAAGGCCGCGGTCGACGAGCAGCTGGTCGGCGCGTTGTTTGGCCATCAGCGTCCGGCCTGTTCGGTGAGCAGGCCCGGCGTCAATATCTGCGGCAGGATTTCGGGCTTGGCGGCGCCCGGCGCATACCAGAGATAGAGCGGCACGCTGTTGCGGCCATGCTCGGCGAGCGTACGCGTGATGACCGGATCGCCGTTCGTCCAGTCGCCGATCAATGTGACCACGCCCTTTTGCCCGAAGGCCTCCTGCACCGCCTCGCGATTAATCGCCCCCGCCTCGTTCGCCTTGCACGACAGGCACCAGTCGGCGGTGAAATAGACGAAGACCGGCTTGCCGGTGGCGCGCGCCTCGGCGAGGGCCGCAGGGGAAAAACGCTCATGTGCCGGGCTTTCGGGCGATGCCGATGCCGGCTTCCGGAACTCCTCCAGAGCTTGCGACCCGATCAAGAAGAGGAAGGCGAGGCTCAGCCCAAGCGCGGTACGACCGTTGTGACGGCCTTTCTTCCAGCCCACGACCGCCGCCGCGATCCCCGTAATCGTGAGTGCGACCAGCAGCCAGCCATGCACGGTCGGGCCGGTCTGCCGCCAAAGCAGCCAGCCGAGGCCGATGGCCGTCAGGCCCATCGGCCACGCCATCCATCTGCGGAACTTCGCCATCCACGGTCCGGGCTTCGGCAGGCGGTTTCGTAGCGCGGGAACAAGGCCGACCGCGAGGAAGGGCAGGGCCAGTCCGAGCCCCAAGCCGCCGAAGATCGGCAGCGCAGCCCATGCCGGGAGCACGAGCGTGGCGCCCAGGGCAGCCCCGAGCAACGGGCCGCTGCATGGCGTCGCTACAAAGGCCGCGAGCGCACCGGTCCAGAAGCCGCCGGCAGCCCCGCCCTGGCTCGCAAGCTTCTGCCCGCCGCCGAACGACGGCAGCTCGTAAGTGCCTGCAAGATTGAACGTGATCGCGAGGGCTAGCAGCAACAGCAGGAAGACGCTGGCGGGATGCTGGAGCTGGAAAGCCCAGCCGACCTGCTCCCCCGCCGCGCGCAACCCGAGCAGCAGGCCGCCGAGCAGCAGCGCCGTGACGACGGCGCCGGCGGTATAGGCCAGCGCCTCGACCTTCGCCTCGCGCGCGTTACCGCCCGAGCGCGCAAGGCTCAGCGCCTTGAGGCTGAGGATCGGGAAAACGCAGGGCATCAGGTTGAGGATTAGTCCGCCGCCGATCGCACCGGCGAGCGCGGTCCAGAACAGGGCCATGTCGATCGATCCGGACGCGACTGCAATGGGTTCGCCGGAAACCCGCACCGCTTCGGGTTCGAAGCTCAGGGACAGTCCGCGGCCGTTTGATAATTTCAGCAACCCGCGGACGGGGCCCGCCGCATCGCCCTTGGCCTTCGTCTCGACGATGATCCATTCGCCGTTGCGGCTGAAGCTTTGCGGCGCGGCATAGTCGACCACATCCTGAGTCTCGACGAACAGGTGCGGCGCGTCGAGCGATGTCCCCGCGGGCAGCGGAATGCCGAAGCGGACCATGTCGCCGCGCCGTTCCCAGGCCCCGTGGCGATCAAGCGGTTGCGGCAGCAGCGCGCGCCACGCGTCGAAGCGCGTGCGCGATGCGGCGTCGATCTTGCCGTCGCCGGCCTTGAGCGCGACAGAAATCACCGCTTTTTCGGGTACGCAGACCTTGTCGGTACAGGCGAGCCAGTTGGCGACGCCCGACAGCGTCAGGTCGGTGCCGGGCGCGATCGACCGGTCGACCTCGACATCGGCGAGCAGCGCATAGGGATGCTCATAGACATGGTTCATCATGCCGAAGAGGATCAGCGCGTCGGGCACGGGGTAGCGGAAGGGCGCGACCTTCACGCCCTCGGGCGCGTTCCATTCGACCGACAGGCCGAACCCCGCATCGCCGCCATTGACCCAATAGCCGTGCCAGCTCTTCTCGGGCGCCATGGTGAGCGCAAGCGTCGTGGTGCCGCCGGGTGCGGGAGCCGCCGACTCGGCGACCAGTTTCGGCTGGATATGCGTCGATTGGGCAGCGGCCGGGCTCGATGCGAGGAGCGCAAGCGCCAGCAATGCCAGCAGCGCGCGCCATGCGCGTGTCACAAAAGCCTCATTCAGCAAATTCATGGCCTGTCCGCAGCTGTTCGTCGTTCGAAGGCTTGCCATATAGGCGGCTTTCGACGAGAGGACAGCCCGCGCTGACACCCCTCTTTCTGGAGACGCCGTCCGTGAAGCTGAAATATCTGACCACCGCGCTGGCGGCTACGCTTTGTCTGACCGGCGCGGGCGCCGGACTCGCACAGGATTCGGCTGCTCCGACAACCCGGATTACTGCCGCGTCGCCCCCGCCGAAGCTGGTGGTGATGATCGCCGTCGACCAGTTTTCGGCCGACCTGTTCGCCGAATATCGTGGCCATTTCACAGGCGGTCTCGCGCGGCTGGCGTCGGGTATCGTGTTCCCCTCGGGGTATCAGGCGCACGGCGCGACCGAAACCTGCCCGGGCCATTCGACCATCCTGACCGGAAACCATCCGGCGCACACCGGGATCGTCGCGAACCATTATTTCGATCTGTCGGCGGCGCGCGCGGACAAGCGCATCTATTGCGCCGAGGACGAAAGCGTGCCCGGCACGGACTCGGGCAACGGCAAATATGCACCGTCGGTGGGTCACCTGCTCGTGCCGACGCTCGGCGATCTGATGAAGGCGCGCGATCCGAAGGCGCAGGTCGTGTCGGTGTCGGGCAAGGATCGTTCGGCGATCATGATGGGCGGGCGTCAGGCCGACGAGCTGATGTGGCTCGCGCCCACCGGCCTCACCAGCTATCGCGGCACGACCCTGTCGCCGACCGCGCAGCAGGCAAGCGCCGCGATCGCGGCGGCGATCAACCAGCCGCGCCCCGCGCTGACGCTGCCCGCCGATTGCACGACGCACGACATCGCGATCCCGGTCGGCGACAAGGGCGCGACGGTCGGCACCGGCCGGATGGCGCGCGATGCCGGCGACTTCCGCCGCTTCATGGCGTCGCCCGAAGCCGACGGCGCGGTGCTCGCGACCGCCGCGGCGCTGCGCCAGGCGCGCAAATTGGGCGAGGGGAGCAGCACCGACATCCTGATCCTCGGGCTGTCGGCGACCGACTATGTCGGCCACAGCACGGGCACCGAAGGCAGCGAGATGTGCATCCAGATGGCGGGACTCGACCGCGAGCTGGGCGATTTCTTTGCGCGGCTCGACGCGACGGGTATCGACTATGTCGTCGCTCTCACCGCCGATCATGGCGGCCATGACCTCCCCGAACGCAATCGCCAGAACGCCTGGCCCGACGCACAGCGCGTCGATCGGGCGCTCGATCCCGAAGCGATCGGCAAGGCGGTCGCCGAAAAACTCGGCCTGCCCCAGCCCATTCTCTATGGCGACGGCGGCGATTATTATCTGGCCAAGACGCTGACCGCGGCGCAGCGCAAGGCGGCGCTCGCCGAGCTTCTCCCGCGCCTGCGTGCGCATCCGCAGGTCGAAGCGGTGGCGACGCGCGAGGAACTCGATGCGCATCCGATCTCGAAGCGCGCACCCGATACGTGGAGCCTGATGGACAAGCTTCGCGCCTCCTACAATCCGCAGCGGTCGGGCGATTTCATCATCGCGCTGAAACCGCGGGTCACCCCGATCCCCGAAGCGGGCATCGGATATGTCGCGACCCATGGTTCGGTGTGGGATTATGACCGCCGCGTGCCGATCCTGTTCTGGCGCAAGGGGCTCGCCGGATTCGAACAGCCGAATGCGGTGATGACGGTGGATATCATGCCGACGCTGGCGTCGGTGATCGGCCTTCCCGTCGATGCGGGCAAGATCGACGGCCGCTGTCTCGACCTGCTGTCGGGTCCCGAGACCAGCTGCCGGTAAAAGACAAGAAAAGAAGGACCTATGAGCAAAGCATTGCGGAATTTCTTCGGCCGGCTCCTGTTGGTCGGCTGCGGCAATATGGCGGGCGCAATGCTCGATCGCTGGCTGGCGGCCGGGCTCGACCCGGCGCTGGTCGCGATCGTCGATCCGTTCGCGGCGCCGCGGAGCGGCATCGTCCAGCACGCCACGCTCGGCGATTGGCGGGCGGCGGGCGGCAATGCCGACTGGATCATGCTCGGCATGAAACCGCAGCAACTGGGCGAGGTCGCCGACATGCTGGCGCCGCTCGCGACGGGGCAGGTCCACCTCCTTTCGATCCTCGCCGGCGTGTCGCTGGCCGATCTTGCCGCGCGCTTCCCCGACGCCGGCGCACAGGTGCGCATCCTGCCCAATCTCGCCGCGCGCATCGGTGCGGGCGTGTCGGCGGTCGCGACGCTCGGCGAGGCTGATGACAAGGCAATCGACGCGCTGCTCGATCCGCTCGGCCAGACCGTGACGCTCGCCGACGATTCGACGATGGATCTCGTCACCGCCTTTACCGGCAGCGGTCCCGCCTTCGTGTTTCGCCTGATCGAATCCTATGCTGCGGCGGGCGAGCGGCTTGGCCTTTCGGCCGAGGATGCATTGAAGCTCGCAACCGCGACCTTCGGCGGCGCCACCGCCCTGCTGGCCGAGAGCGGCGAAAAGCCGGGCGTCCTGATCGCGCAGGTGGCGAGCAAGGGCGGCACGACGCAGGCCGGGCTCGACGTCCTCGACAGCGACGGCCAGCTCGCCGCCTTGTTGACCAATGTCCTGCGTGCGGCGCGCGATCGCGGGCGCGAACTCGCCGATATCGCTCGGGGCGAAGGCTGACCTAATCGGCTTCCTTGCCGAGCGCCGCGATCCGGCGGCGCTCGCGCGGCGGAACCAACGCCTCGCT
Organism: Sphingopyxis sp.; assembly: GCF_035944815.1. GTDB lineage: Bacteria > Pseudomonadota > Alphaproteobacteria > Sphingomonadales > Sphingomonadaceae > Sphingopyxis. The sequence continues at coordinate 313,613 of NZ_DASZAU010000002.1, read as the reverse complement.
GACCTGCCAGAATCCCGTCACCGCCTGCTGGCCCGCATGGGTATAGGCGCGGCTCATCGTGTCGCGCAGCACCGTAAAGATCGCGCTCTCCGCCGCGCGCCCGGCGTCGGTCAGGCGCAGCTCCTTTGCGCGCCGGTCGCGATTGCCCGGCCGTGTCGTCAGATATTCGCGTGCTTCCAGCTCTTTCACGACGCGGCCGAGCGACTGCTTGGTGATGCCGAGCAGCGCCAGCAAGTCCGAAATCGTCAGTCCCGGTTGCCGCGCGATGAAGTAGAGCGCGCGGTAATGCGCGCGGCCGAGCTCCTTTTCGGCGAGCCGCGCATCGATCGCGCGCCACAATGACGCATGCGCGAAAAAGAGGAATTCGATGCCGCGCCGCACCTCGTCTTCGCGCAAGAAAAGGGCAGATGCTGCGGGTACTTGTGAAAGAAAATTTTCATCCGGCATAGTCGCTACCGTTGCGCGCCATGCCCGTCTTTGGCAAGAGGCGCGCTCCATAAACCCGCTGGAGCGGCGGTTTCGATGGAATCGAAAGCATCGCTCCAGCTTCTTTGTTCTACCGCGTTTTCCGGGTCATCAGGCGGTTCCGCCTGACTGGAAAACGCTCTGATACAGGTGTTTTCGCATGTCCGTTCCCGCCTTCACCCATCTGCCGCACCCCAATCTGATCGCGGACGATGTACGGGCGGCGGTGATCGCCGATCCGGCGTTCGGGCGCGTCTTCACCGATCATATGGTATCGATCCGATATACCGAGGGGCAGGGTTGGCACGACGCGCAGGTGATGCCGCGCGGCCCGCTGTCGCTCGACCCCGCGACCGCAGTGCTCCACTATGCGCAGGAAATCTTCGAAGGGCTGAAGGCGTACCGCCTCGACGATGGCTCGATGGCGCTGTTCCGGCCCGAGGCCAACGCCGCCCGCTTCAATGCGAGCGCGCGCCGCATGGCGATGGCCGAACTGCCGGAGGAGCTGTTCATCGCGGCAGTGAAGGAAGCTGTCGCCGCCGACGCGCACTGGTTCCCGCCGGTCGATGGCGGTGCGCTGTATCTGCGCCCCTTCATGTTCGCGAGCGAAGTGTTCCTGGGGGTGAAGCCCGCAGCCGAATATCAGTTCCTCGTCATCACCTCCCCGGTCGGTAATTATTTCAAGTCGGGCGCGCCCGCGATCTCGCTCTGGGTGTCTGAGGATTATACCCGCGCTGCGCCCGGCGGCACCGGCGCCGCCAAATGCGGCGGCAACTATGCCTCCAGCCTCGTCGCGCAGCGCGAAGCGATCGCAAAGGGGCACGACCAGGTCGTCTTCCTCGACGCCGCCGAGCACCGCTGGATCGAGGAACTCGGCGGCATGAACATGTTTTTCGTTTTCGACGACGGCAGCATCGTCACACCGCCGCTGACCGGCACGATCCTGCCCGGCATCACGCGCGATGCGATCATCACGCTGGCGCGCGATGCCGGCCTGACGGTCCGCGAAGAGCCCTATGCGATCGATCAGTGGCAGGCCGATGCGGAGAGCGGAAAGCTGACCGAAAGCTTCGCCTGCGGCACCGCCGCCGTCGTTACGCCGGTCGGCAAAGTCACCCGCGGCGAGAGCAGCTTCACTATCGGCGCCGGCGGTCCGGGGCAGGTCACCGAAATGCTCAAGGGCAAGCTCGTCGACATCCAGCGCGGCCGTGCGGCCGACCCCCATGGCTGGGTCACGCGGCTTTAAGTCTCCAACTTGCCATTCATGGGACGGGCGCTATAGACGCGCTCGCACCGGCCGTTGGGGCGTAGCCAAGCGGTAAGGCAGCGGTTTTTGGTACCGCCATGCGCAGGTTCGAATCCTGCCGCCCCAGCCAGCCGGTGGACGAACAATCGAAATATAGGGGTATTTTGGCCGTTGTTGTGACGGCTCGGGGTTGCGTCGGTTGGCGCCGGCGCATCGAATAAAGCCGGCCCATATCCGGAAGCGGTCATTGGTCTTGCGATCACAACCGCCAGCGTCGCGCTCCAGTGCCTCAGAAGCGGGCGCTTGCCCGCAGGCCGATCGTCCGGACCGAATTATATCCCCATTGCTGGGCAGTCGTGGTCACACGGCGCAAAACCTGGTCGACATTGTCGTAGAAGATCGCCGTCGGGACCAGTTCGTTCGTGCAATTTTTGCAGAAGAGCGAAAGCTCGAAGCCGGATGCCAGGCGGACGCCGATGCTTGCGCCGAAGATATCGGTGGGGCCAAGCGCGGTGAACGGCGAATTGTTCGCCGAATAATTGACCGAAGAGCGATGATTGTAGCTTCCCTCGATGAAGGGGACGGCTCCGCCGGTTTCCGGAAATTCGTAAATGGCCTGCACCGTTGAGGTAAAGCGCGCGGATGCGGGCGTGCGCAGCCCGGCGGCGTCGAATGTGCCGTTCGCGGCGCATCCCGTCTGCCCGAGATAGCAGGCCGCGCCGACATAGGATCGAAACTTCGAATCCAGCAAGGTTGCGCCGGCGTTGAGGGTCAGCCCGCCGCCGGGCTTGATCACGGCGGTTGCCTCGATGCCCTGCGCCCGGACCCTGCCCGCGTTGCCCACGGCGGTGACGCCGGTGCCGACGTTCAGCGCCTGCACCTGGAAATTCTTGAAATCCTCGCGGAACATCGAAAGGTTGAGCAGCAGGCGGCGGTCGAAGAGCATCGACTTGATCCCGAACTCGATGTCCGCGACCGTTTCGGGAAGGATCGCCAGATCCTGGTCGGCGACGGCGAAAGTCGGGTTGAACGACGGCCCCTTATAGCCCCGGCTGTAGGTCAGATAGGTCGTGATGTCGGGCGACAGCTCATATTGGGCGCCGAGTTTCCAGCTGAAATTGGTCGTCTTGAACGTCTGGCGTGCCGGAGGCGTGCGCGGTCCCAATGTCGTGCCATAGGTGCGGTCGTTCTGGCGCGTATTGATCGTGATATAATCGTTGGTCACGCGGCCGCCCGCGATCAGCTGGAAGGCGTCGGTCAGGTGAAACTGAAACTGGCCGAAGGCGGCCAGGCTGCGCAGCGTCTGGCGATAGGTCGCGTCGCGGCCCAGCGCGTTGGGAACGCTGCTGCCCGCCGACCCTTGAAGCACGGTCGCGGTATTGAGTTCCGAATAGAAGCCATAGACGCCGATCTGGCCGTCGAGCTTGCCGCCCGGTGCGATGGCGAGACGCAGTTCGTTCGAATATTGATTATAGTCGCTGTCATTCTCGTTGATGTTGAGAAGGCTGGCGCTGGTCCCGTCGCTGTCGATGGCGAGCGAAAGGTTGAACGCGCGCCACGCTGCGATATTGTTGAGCGTCAGCCCGTCGCCGAGTTCGAAGGTCGAATTGAGCGAAACGCCATAGGTGTCGACGCTGCGATAGCCGTCGCCGTCCGATCCATATTGCAGATTGCCGGGGCCGGCGACGATGCCATCGCGCGTCTCCAGAACAGGGCGGATCGCGCTACCGGTTGCCGCGACCGAACGATAGGTGCGGTCGAACACGCCGCCGACACCGCGCTCGCGGCTATAGTCGCCGATAAGATAGAAGCTGACGCCCGGCGAAGGCTCGACGAGCAGTTTGGCCTTCACGGCTGTCCGCTTCTGGTTGGCATCGAAACGGCCGGGCGATCCCGCGACCATGTCCGCGATCGGGCTCTGGTTCGAATGCAGCGCGTTGATGCGCAGCCCGACCGTTTCGGACAGGGGGAGGTTGACCGTGCCCTTGAGGATCAGGCCCGAGCCATCGCCAGGAACCTTGTCGCGGTGGTTCGCCTCGAGGCTGAGATTGCCTTCGGTACGGCTGAGGTTAGGCCGGTTGCTGACGATATTGAGCAAGCCGGCCGAGGCGTTGCGGCCGAACAACAGTCCCTGCGGACCCTGCAGGACTTCGACACGCGCGACGTCGTCGAGAATGCCGTTGCTCATGAACAGCGGTACGCCCAGCGACACCTCGTCGACCGAAACGCCGACGCTGGAATCGATGTTCGGATTGAACACCATGCTGCCGACGCCGCGGATACTGAAACTATTGTCCCCGCCGACCGACAGGCTGGGGACGGCGAGCGAGATCTGCGCGAGGTCGTTGAGCCCGCGCGACGCGAGGTCGCTCCCGCTGACGACCGTCACCGCAATCGGGACATCCTGAAGATTCTGGCTCGAGCGCTGGGCGGTGACGATGATTTCATCGATCTTGTCGCCGTCGGACGAACTATCTTCCGGCTGCTGCGATTGCGCGAAGGCCGGCTGCGCCGAAAACAGGGTGACCACGGTGGCCAGGATCAGAGTCCGCGTGACATTCTTGTTCATGATGGTCCTCTCCGGGATCGGCTGCTGCGGCAACCTGATTTCGACAGCCTCGTTCGGGCTGGCGGCTAGGTGCCTCCTCGCATCCGATTCTGTCAATAAAATTCATTTATTATTTAATGAAGATGTCTTCGAGCGATGCGAATATGCATCTAAGCTTATGTTTATAAATGAATTATCTTGAATTTACGCGACTTGCCTGGAACAAGGGGAGTCGCACTTTCTTGCGCTATGGCCGGAGTTTCGCGCTTCCGTCGCACAGCTTGGCGATCCCTGCGAACTGCGCGCTGCCATCGTCCGTTGCGAGCATCTGGACCTCGGCGACCCAGACGAAGCGCCGGTAGAAAGACGCCGACGACAGGCGCACCTCGCCGCACACAACCTGATTCCGGGCGTCTGCCGATCGGACGTTGCGGAACGTCGCGCCCGGATCCTGAAAGGTGGCCGCAATACGCGGATCGGGGAGCGGCGGTGCGATGTCGGCGGTCGTAGGTGTGGCGCTGCGGGGAACGGCGCGGACGGTCGGAGATTGCTCCGCTGCGGGGAGTTGTACGATATGCGAGGCGGAGCCTTCTTCATCGCCGTGGTGGGGCCGAAGCCACCACCATGCGAGAACGGCGAGCAGGGCCGCGACGAGTGCGCTGGCCACGCGGCCCGCGCGCGGCGGGTGGGCAATCATGAGCTCATCCTCCTCATATATGCGTGCGCACCGCCGCGCCCGCGGCGGCGCGCGGCAGGATCAGGGCACGTTGCTGAGTTGGCTGTGCCAGGCATTGGCAGAGAAAAATTCGCCGGTGCGGCTTCGGAACGCCGCGCCGGCCTCGGCTGATCCCTGTAGTTGCCAGGCGAGCCAGGCGGTGGGGTAGCCGCGATAGCCATAGACGCCGAAGGTGCAGGTCAGGGTCACGCCGAGCGCCGCCGATCCGCAGTCGGGTTTGCCCAATATGTCATTGTGGTTCGCCAGCTTGACGAGTCCCTTGGCCTTCATCAGCCCGGGAGGGGTCGCGTTGTAATAAGCGGTGAGCGAGTTGAGCGGATTGTTCCCCAGTTGCCAATCGGGTGAAATGAGTGCGTCGAGGGTGCCGCCGACATAGAAGATCGACCCTGACGTCGCGGCCTTGAGGTCGGGCGTCAAAAGGCACAGATCGGCGGGCGAGCACCATAGCTGGGCGGGCAGCTGGAACGCGATCGATGTCCGTATCGCGCCTTTCGACTTGAGCATCGCGTTGACCGCGCCGGTGGCGCCCTGCGAATGCCCGCCGACCCCGACACGGCCGAAATTGATGCGCCGGAACAGGGGGCTGCCGGGAACCGATGCCTGCGACCGCAGATAGGCGAGCGAGTCGAGAACCGTATCGCCATAGCCGGTCTTGCCGTCGCGCGTCGCGATGACGACGAACCCCCAACTTGCGAAATGCGACAGGAGATATTCGTAGACCTCCTTGCCGACGGGGACGTCGGAGGTGCCATTCGCCCACAGCAGCACGGCGCGCGGGCGGCCACGGGCGATGTCGGAGGGATACCAGATTTCGCAGACATTGCCCTTGCGATCGCAGGCGGCGGACGACGTCATATGGACGGCGGTCGCCGGGCCTCTCGCGTCATATCTGGTCTCGATCTGGCCGGTGGGCGGGTTGGGGGCGGCATCGGCGCTGGCCGTACCAATGCAGCTCAGGCCCAGAACAACGGCTGCGACTTCACTCTTGTGTCGAAACATGCGGCGTCTCCTGCTGGATCGCTGGAACAGGCAGCGAGGCGGCGCGATCAACCGCCCCCTGTTCGGCTTCAGGAAGGCGAGCGGACCCACTCTCGCGGCGCTGGCGGGGGTAAGTCGAAATGGACGCGGAAGAATGGCGCAGCGCGAAGGGCTGCGGCACCGCAAATGCGGTTCATGGCCAAAGGCTCTCTCCCAAATTTATATATTAATTGTTGTATGAATGAATGTACCTGCTTTTTCGATCGCGTCAATATGTGGCGAGCTTGGCCACTGCATCAGGAGGTCCGGCGCTCTCCAATATATTCATTAATATACTAATGAATATATTGACGGGTTGGCGGGCTTGTTGCAGGATGGGCTGTCTCTCGATGCGTGCGCGTCCTTGATCATGCGCCGATCGGGAACTGCAATGGACGGTTCCCCGCAAAAATGCGGGGATCAGATCCGACGATGGGAGATTGATGATGAGGCATATGCTGTTCGCATTGCTGTTGGGCGTGTCGATCACGACCGCTGCTTCCGCGCAAACATCGGCCCGTACCGACACCGGTCAGGTCGCGGGTGTGGCGGATGGGACGGTCATTTCCTTCAAGGGTATTCCCTACGCGGTGCCGCCCGTGGGGCCGCTACGCTGGAAAGCGCCCGAACCGGCCCCAAGCTGGGCCGGTGTGCGGGACGCCAAGGCATATGGCAACGCCTGTCCGCAACTCGAGCGCAAGGAAGCCTGGGCGCAGGTCGGGCCGCAGAGCGAGGATTGCCTGTTCCTCAACGTCTGGCGGCCGGCAAAGCCGGGCAAATATCCCGTGATGGTTTTCCTGCACGGTGGCGGTTTCGTCTATGGCGCGGCGGGCGTGCCGCTTTACGAGGGGACGGGACTGGCGGCGCGTGGCGCGGTCGTCGTCACGATAAATTATCGCCTCGGCCGGCTCGGCTATTTCGCGCATCCGGCGCTGACCCGCGAAGACCCCGACGGCAAGCTCGGCAATTTTGGCGTCATGGACCAGATCGCGGCGCTGGAGTGGGTGAAGCGCAATATCGCGAGCTTCGGCGGCGACCCCGGCAATGTCATGCTGTTCGGCGAGTCTGCCGGGGCGGGCGCGGTGCAGATATTGATGGGATCACCGGCGGCGGCGGGCCTGTTCCATAAGGCGGCGTCGCAATCGGGCTCGGGCAGTACCGTGCTGGCGCCGATCCGCGGCGGGGCGATCAATGCCGAAATGCTCGGCCAGAAATTTACCGACGAGCTGGGCCTGAAGGACGCAACCGCCGCGCAGCTTCGCGCGATTCCGGTCGCCGAAATCATCAAGGCGCGCGCCTTTCCCTTCATCGACGGCAAGGTCGTGACGATGAGCCCCGGCGAAGCCTTCTACAAGAACAAGCAGATGCGTATTCCGCTGATCATCGGTTCGAACTCGAATGAATCGAGCCTCGGCGGCATGACCGAAGCGACCGCGAAGATGGTGCTGGGCAGTGCTTTTCCCGAACTTCATGCGGGCTATGTCGCGCTGACAGGCAAGTCGTCCGACGCCGCCGCGGTCGATCTCGCAGAGGGCCTGGGTTTCGTCCTGCCGTCGATTGCGGTCGCTGACCAGCATGCCGCGACGGGTAACAAGGCGTTCGCCTATTTCTTCGACCAGGTGCCGGTCGACCAGCGGGCGGCCGCCGCGGGAACCGACCATGGCGGCGAACTCGAATATCTGTTCGGCAACAAGGCGGCCGAGCATCGCTGGGACGCCGAGGATCTGAGGGTGTCGAAGCAGATGGGTGACTATTGGGTGCGCTTCGCCACGACGGGGGATCCCAATGGCAAGGGCGCGGTGCGCTGGCCCGTCGTGACGGCACCCCCGACCGACTATCTTGTTATCGACGCCAAGCCACGCGCGGCCCGGCTCGCGCCGGTCGAGGAAAAGGCAAAGGCGGCGGCCATGGCGGCGGCGATCAGGACATGGACCGCGCCCGCGGCCCCTTGACCGCCCATCCCGGCAACAGAGTTTCAGGAGAGAGTATGACTATCGTTTCGAACCGGCCGACCCGACGACAGGTTTTCGCGGGCGCGGCCGGACTGGTCGCCGCCGCTGCCACGACTCCGGCCAGCGCAATGGCGGCCGGTCGCACGGCGCCCAAGGGTTTTTTGTGGGGCACCGCTATCTCGGCGCACCAGAGCGAGGGCGGCAACACCGCGTCGGACAGCTGGCTGCTCGAGACGAACAAGCCGACGGCCTTCGTCGATCCTTCGGGCGATGCCTGCGACAGCTATCACCGTTATGAGGAAGACCTCGATATCGCCGCATCGCTGGGGCTCAACTGCTATCGCTTCGGGATCGAATGGGCGCGGATCGAACCCGCCGAGGGCATGTTTTCCGAAGCCGCGCTCGACCATTATGCCCGTGTGCTGGAAGCGTGCCGCGCGCGCGGGCTGATGCCGATGGTCACCTATAATCACTTCACCGTGCCCTTGTGGTTTGCGATGCGCGGCGGCTTCGAGGTCGCCGACGGTGCCGACCTGTTCGCGCGTTTCTGCGGCCGTGCGACCGAGCGGCTGGGGCCGCTGATCGGCATGGCGACGACGTTCAACGAAGCGAATATCCTCGGGCTTCGCAAGGTAATCCCGCGCTTCGCGAGCGACGCGGCAGCGGAAAATGCGCGGGCGATGATCGCCGCCGCGGCGAAGCGCACCAATTCGCCCAATTTCTCGTCGATGCTGTTTGGCGACCCGGACAAGATCGACAAGGTCATGCTCGACGCGCATGCGAAGGGCTATGCGGCGATCAAGGCGGCGCGGCCGGACTTGCCGGTCGGGGTGACGCTCTCGATGCAGGAAATCCAGGGCGTCGGCGAAGGTCATCGCGGCAAGGAAGCCGAGCAGACGATGTATGGCGGCTGGCTCGATGCCGCGCGCCGGTCCGATTTCGTCGGGGTCCAGACCTATTCGCGGCTGCGCATCGGTCCGAACGGGCTGCTGCCGCCGACCCCCGGCGCCCCGCTGACCGACATGGGGTATGAGAATTATCCGCCCGCAGTCGGGCACACGATCCGTTACGCCGCCGAGCATATCGGCAAACCGCTCTATCTGACCGAAACCGGGATCGGGACCACCGACGATGCCGCACGGGTTGCCTTCATCAAAGCGACAATGGACGAGGTCAGCAAATGCATCGACGACGGGATCGAGGTGAAGGGTTATCTCTATTGGTCGCTGCTCGACAATTTCGAGTGGACGTCCGGCTATGCCAAGAAGTTCGGGCTGGTCGAGGTCGACCGCAGGACTTTCAAGCGAACGCTGAAACCGAGCGCGCACTATCTTGGCATGCGCGCCAAGGCCAACCGGATATGATCGGCCTTTCCTTCGGGCGTTGAGCGCGCAGGGTCCGGGAATCGAAGCGAAACAGGATGCGCCTGTCCATTGCGCTCTTGCCGCGGTGAGGTTTGGAACCTTACCTGTGCGGCAACGGAGGAATGGACATGGCGACAAGCGAACCGAAGCCGAAGCGCCGCACGAAGGCCGAGCAGCGCGAACAGAGTCTGAAACAGATTCTCGACGGCGCCGAATATCTTTTTTCGCGGCGCGGGCTCTACGGAGTGACACTCAAGGACGTTGCCCAGCGCGTCGGCGTGCATACCTCGCTGCTCCATTATTATTTCGCGGACAAGAAGGAGCTGTTCGACGCAGTCTTCTCGCGACGGGCCGAGGTGACGACCGAGCGGCGCATGCGGATGCTCGACGAATATGCGCGCGCGTGCGGGGACAATCCGACGGTGGAGGGCGCGCTCCGCGCCTTTCTCGACACCGATCTCGATCTCTATATCACGGGCGGCGAAGGCTGGCGGAATTACGCGGCATTGGGGGCCCAGGTCGCGAATACGCCCGAATGGGGCGCGGAGCTTTTCGACCAGCATTTCGACATTGTCGTCCTCAAGCTGATCGACCTTCTGAAGCGGGCGCTCCCCGAATGCGAGGAAGAGGATATCTTCTGGGGCTATAATTTCGTGACCGGCGCGCTGGTTCTGACGCTCGCCCGAACCGGACGGATCGACCAGTTGTCAAAAGGTCTCTGCCGATCGGATGATTTCGTTGCGGTGAAGGCGCGGATGACGACGTTCATGACCGGGGGGTTCATAGCCCTATGTGAGCAACGCGTGCGCGACAGGGCCATCGTGCAAGGATAGCGGTCGCAGCCGGTCGATCGCCTCGCCTCGATCGACCCGTTCATCGGCAAGGTACGTCGCGCCGCAGGGATGCGGCGCGCGTGATTCGCGCCCACAAGATTCCCGAATTGGGCTTCATCGTGAAATTGATAAGCCTTTTATGCATTCATCAGGCGCGGTGGGCAGGACAAAAACCGCCAATTTCAGCCTTTTCTTCGAATGAAAGTTATTCATTCATATATTAATGACCATTGACAGTTGAAGATAATCGGCGCAGTTCTCCGGCCGAGGACGCCGCAGAGCGTTTCGCCATTGGGAGAAGATAGAATGAGGAAGCTGCTGCTTTCCGTGTCGGCCGCTGCCCTGCTGGGGCCCGTGCCGGTTTTTGCTCAGACGACGACCGCGCCGGCCGATGAAGCCACCGCCGATGCATCGGGCGACGAAATCGTCGTCACCGCCGAGCGCCGTACCACCAGCCTGCAACGCAGCAGTGTCGCGGCGACCGTGCTCTCGGGCGACGACCTGGTGCGCAAGAGCGTCAACAGCGTCGAAGGCTTGCAGTTCGCGTCGCCCTCGCTGACGGTGAACACGACCGGGCAGGGCAATGCCTTCAATATTCGCGGGATCGGCAAGACCGAACAGAACAGCGCGATCGGCGTCGGCGTCGTGACCTATCGCGACGGCGTTGCGACGCTTCCCGGCTATTTCCAGAGCGAGCCCTATTACGACATTGCCAGCGTCGAAGTGCTGCGCGGCCCGCAGGGCACGTTCGCGGGCGGCAATGCGACCGGCGGCGCGGTGTTCATCACCCAGCAGAACCCGACTTTCGACCGCGTCGGCGGCTATGTCCTCGCGCAATATGGCAATTACGACCATATGAAGCTGCAGGGCGCGCTCAACATCCCGAGTGGCGACACGCTCGCGATCCGCTTCGCCGGCAATATGGAACGGCGCGATACCTTCTATGACGTGTCGGGTCCGTGGACGGGCAATCCGGGCAATCGCCGCGACTATAGCGCGCGCGTCAGCATCGCGTGGGAGCCGACACCCGAGCTGCGAATCCTGCTGAAGGGCGATTACAACAATATCGAATATGGCGGGCTGCCCGCGAGCCGGGCGACCGAAACCGGCGACCCGCTCAAGGTCGCCAACAACGCGCACCTCAGTGGCCGCGACGAATTCGGGCGGATCGTGCTCAACGCGCAGTACAAGTTCGACAGCGGGCTGACGCTGCGTTCGATCAGCGGCTTCCAGCGCGGCACGACACAGATTTCCTACGACGCCGACGGCACCGCGACGATCGTGCCCGCGCTGTCGTTCCGCGACCGGATCAGCGAGGAAATCTGGTCGCAGGAATTCAACATCGTCTCACCCGACACCGGTCCTTTCACTTGGGTTCTCGGCGGCTATTACCAGCACGACAAGATCTTCATCCCCGAAAATGGCGGCTATTATTCGGATGCGACGCCGAACACGCCGACCGCGCTCGACATCGAAATCGTCGGCACCAATCCCAAGACTGCGCTCGCGGCCTTCGGGCAGGTCGGATACGAGCTGACCGATGGGTTGCAGGTCACGGTCGGCGGACGCTGGTCGCGGACGACGTCGGCGAACGACGCCGAGGCGCGCGCCTATTTCACCGGGATTCCCGGCCCGATCCTGACGCTCACGCAGATCGACCGGACCGTCAACCGCAAGGTGAACGGCAAGGTCGCGATCAACTGGACCGTGAACCCCGACCATTTCCTCTATGCCTTCGTCGCCACCGGAACCAAGGCCGGCGGCCTCAACGGTCCGAACATCCTCGGTCGCACGCCGCTCGCCTTCGATCCCGAGGATGTCACCGACTTCGAGCTGGGCTGGAAAGCGACCTGGTTCGACGGCCATCTGCGCACGCAGCTCGGCGGCTATTATAATCTCTACGAGAATTTCCAGATCAGCATCGTCGACCCGTTCGCGCCCAGCATTTCGTCGATCTTCAACGTGCCGGGAAAGACGAAGCTTTATGGCGTCGAATTTTCGGCGCAGGGCAGCTTCGACGCCTTTTCGTTCGACCTTTCGGGTTCGGTTTCCAATTCGAAGCTCGGGACCTTCTTCGCCGCCGACCCGCGGCTCGGTGGCGCCGCGACCGCATGCGATCCGCAAAGCGGGCCGGCGGCAGGGCGGTGTATCGACCTGACCGGGAACGAACAGGCCTATGCACCGAAACTGACGCTGAGCGCCGGCGCGCAATATGCGATCCCGCTGGGCGGCGACGCCACGCTCACTCCGCGGGTCGATTTCGCGCGTATCGCCGCGAACTGGGGTACGCTGTTCCAGAACCGGCTGTTCGGCGACCGGCTCGAGGCGCGGAACATCCTCAACGCACAGCTGACCCTGAAAAGCGGCGACTGGTCGATCGCGGCCTATGGCACGAACCTGACCGACCAGCATTATGTCGCGGCGATCAATGGCGCGCGCCGGCTTGCGGGCGCGCCCCGCCAATATGGCCTGCGCGTCAGCCGCAATTTCTGATCCTCCCTCGCGGGCATGGCCGAGTCCCGCCATGCCCGCCTCTTTTTCAGGAAATATCTCGCAATGCCGGCCGTTTCGTCCCCGTCTGCCCCTCCCGCAACCCGGCAGGTCGATCGTTACAGCTGGTTCGTCCTCGCGGCGCTCTGCTTCGTCTACATCCTCAATTTCCTCGACCGCCAGCTGCTGTCGATCCTTGCCAAGCCGATCCAGGACGATCTCGGCATCAGCGACGGCGAACTCGGGCTGCTCGGCGGGCTCTATTTCGCGATGTTCTATTGCATCCTCGGCATTCCGGTCGCGTGGCTCGCCGACCGGACGAACCGCGTGCGCGTGTTGTCGGTGGCCTGCGCGCTGTGGAGCGCGGCGACGATCGCCTGCGGTATGTCGACGACCTATGTCCAGCTCGCGGCGGCGCGGATGGGGGTCGGTATCGGCGAAGCGGGCGGGGTGCCGCCATCCTATTCGATCATCTCCGATTATTTTCCTGCCGAACGGCGCGGGCTCGCGCTCGGCCTCTTCAATCTCGGCCCGCCGCTCGGGCAGGCGCTGGGCGTTGCCTTCGGTGCGAAGATCGCCGCCGCCTATGACTGGCGGCTGGCCTTCCTGCTGCTCGGGGTCGCGGGGGTGATCGCCGCTGCGGGGGTCTGGGTCTTCGTCCGCGAGCCGCGGCGCGGGGCGACCGATGTCGTGCGGGTGACCGAATCCGAGGGCGAAGCGCCGACCTTCGGCGCGACGATGAAGATGTTCTTCTCGCGCTCCGACCTGACGCTCGTCTCGCTTGCCGCGGGCGCAACGCAGTTCGTCACCTATGCGACGCTCGGCTTCACGACGCTGTTCCTGATGCGCGAGAAGGCGATGACGCTCGACGACATCGCGATCTGGTACGCGCTGGTCCTCGGCATCGGGGTCAGCGCGGGCATCTATCTCTCGGGACGCCTCGTCGACCGTTATGCAACACAGCGGCCGGAGGCTTTCGGGCTGATCCCCGCGATCTCGCTGTTGCTCGCGGTGCCTTTCTTCATCGGCTTCGTCTATACATCGGCCTGGCCGCTCGCGATGCTCTTCCTGCTCGGTCCGACCTTTCTCAACTATTTCTACCTGACCCCGGCGGTGACGCTGGTCCAGAATGCAGTGCCGGCGCGCCAGCGGACGCTGGCCGGCGCCGTCCTGCTCCTGATCATGAACCTGATCGGCCTCGGCCTCGGGCCGACCTGGCTGGGTGCGGTCAGCGACTGGCTGAAACCTGCGCATCCGGGCAATTCGCTGCAACTCGCCTTCTATAGCCTTGTCCCCTTCTATTTCGTCGCGATCGGACTGCATCTCGCGCTCGCGCGTGTCCTCAAGCGCAATCACCGAAAGGAAGTCCATGAAACGGCTTGAACTTGTCGCGCTGATACTGGCCGCATCCGCTTCGCCGGCTGCGGCGCAGACGGTGACTGTCGCGCAAGGAACGCTGGCCGGCGAGGCGCTCGCCGACGGCACGCGTGTGTTTCGCGGCATTCCTTATGCGAAGGCGCCGGTCGGCGATTTGCGCTGGAGGCCGCCGGTCGCCGCGGACGGCTGGCAGGGCACGCGCGATGCCACAAAATTCGGTCCGGCCTGCATGCAACCCGAGGTGAAGCCGGGAACCGACAGCGCTTATGCGGAGCATATGCTCGCGATTAGCGAGGATTGCCTGTCGCTCAATATCTGGACGCCCAAAGGTGCGAAAAAGGCGCCGGTGATGGTCTGGCTTCACGGCGGCGGCCTTGCAGGCGGGGCGGGCAGCAGCCTCTTCTACAACGGAAGTCCCCTCGCGGCGCAGGATGTCGTGGTCGTCACGATCAACTATCGCCTCGGCCTTTTCGGCTTCCTCAGTCACCCGGGGCTCAGCGCGGAATCGCCGCACGGTGCCTCGGGCAATTACGGCCTGCTCGATCAGGTCGAGGCGCTGAAATGGGTGCAGAAAAATGCCGCGGCCTTTGGCGGCGACCCCGACAATGTCACCATCTTCGGCGAGTCCGCCGGCGGCCTGAGCGTGATGGACCTGATGGCGAGCCCCCTCGCCGCCGGACTGTTCGACAAGGCAATCGCACAGAGCGCCTATATGGTCACCAATCCCCACCTCAAGACGGCGGCTTATGGCTTGCCGTCCGGTGAAGCGATAGGGACGACGATGGCGTCGATGCTTGGTGCGCCCGACGTCGAGGCGCTGCGCGCGATCGATGCGTCGACGCTGGTCGATGCCGGCGGCAAGGCCGGATTCTTTCCCCAGCCGGTGATCGACGGCTGGGTCCTCACCAAGCAGGTCGTCGAGACTTTCGACGCGGGCGAGCAGGCAAAGGTCCCCCTGATCGCGGGTTTCAACGCCGGCGAGATACGCACGCTGCGCCGACTGGCGCCCCCGGTCCCCGCCGACGCCGCGACCTATGAAAAGGCGATCCGTGCCAATTATGGCGACCTCGCCGACAGCTTCCTTAAGCTTTACCCGTCGTCGGACATCGAAGAGAGCGTGCTCGCGGCGACGCGCGACGGCATTTACGGCTGGACCGCGCAGCATATGGCCAAGACGCAGGCTGCGGCAGGCGCTCCCGCATTCCTCTATTATTGGGACCATAGTTATCCGTCGGCCGACGCGCGCGACCTTCACGCTTTTCACGCGATGGAGGTTCCCTATGTCTTCGGCCAGGTCGGCGCGACCGCTATCCTTCCGCAAAATTGGCCCCGACCGCCCGTCAACGGTGCCGAAGCCGCCTTGTCGGATGCGCTGATCGGATATTGGACGAGCTTCGCGAAGACCGGCCGTCCATCTGCCGCGGGCGAGGCGGCGTGGCCCGCATACGGACGCGCGGGCGATTTCATGGCCTTCCGGGGCAAGCCGACCCCCGCAACCCACTTGTTGCCCGGCAGCTATGCGTTCCACGAAGAGGCCATCTGCCGCCGCCGCGCGGCGAACGAGATGTGGATGACCAATATCGGCGTTGCTGCCGGCACAATTCCTCCCTCCCCCTGCATCAAGAAGAGAAAAACTCCGTGATTTCCGGTAATCCGCAACCCTATGCCCTGACACTCGACAAGTTCCTCAGCCATGCCGCGAAATGGCACGGGCAGCGCGAGATCGTCACCGGGGCCGCGCCCGCGCGCACCGACTATGCGGGGCTTTGCGAGCGCAGCAACCGGCTGTCGGGCGCTTTCGCGGCGCTGGACCTGCGCGCCGGCGATCATCTTGCGACGCTCGCCTGGAACACGCAGGCGCATCTGGAATGCTGGTACGCCGCGATGGGCGTCGGCATCGTCTGCCACACGCTCAACCCGCGGTTGACCGCCGATCATCTCGCGAAGATGATGCACCGGGCCGGCAATCGTATCATTGCGGTGAGCGGCGGGCTCGCGCCGCTCGTGCAGGATCTGGTCGCGCTATGTCCCGCGATCGAGCATGTCGTCTTGATGGACGACGGCGCGGCGACCGATACGGTTCCCGACGTCGGCACCGCGCGGCTGTGGCATCTGGCGGACCTGCTCGCCGAACATGGGGCGCCGGCGATCTGGGGGGCGTTCGACGAAAACATGCCCGCCGGGCTTTGCTTCACTTCGGGCACGACGGGCGATCCGAAGGGCGTTACCTACACGCACCGTTCGAACTACCTCCACACCGCGCATCTGTTGCAGGCCGACGTCATGGGGCTGACGTGCGAGGATTCGGTGCTCGTCGCGGTGCCGATGTTCCACGCCAACGGCTGGGGCTTTCCCTTCGCGGCCCCGGCGGTTGGCGCAAAGCTGGTGCTCCCGGGCCGCGATCAGGACGGCGCGAGCCTCGCGAAGCTGATCGCCGAGGAAGGCGTCACCGTTGCGGCGGGCGTCGCGACCGTGTGGCTCGGGCTCGTCGATCATCTCGATGCGGCCGGGGGCGAACTGCCCTCGCTCAAACGCCTTTTGTTGGGCGGATCGGCGGTGCCGCAGGCGCTGATGGACCGGCTCGAACAAAGGTTGGGCGTCATCGTCCAGACGAGCTGGGGCATGACCGAATTGTCGCCGCTCGGCGCGATGACGCCGGCGACCGCGAAGACCCGTATCGCCGCCAAATCGGGCCGCCCGCCGATGGGCGTCGATTTGCGGCTGACCGACGAGCATGGTCGGCCGCTCGTCGACCAGCGCGGCGGCGAGGGCCGGCTGTGGGTGAAGGGCGGCAGCGTGGTCGAGCGCTATTTCGGGCATCACGCGAAGGCGACCGACGCCGATGGCTGGTTCGATACGGGCGATCTCGCAACCATCGATGCCGACGGCAATCTGTCGATCACCGGGCGCGCCAAGGATTTGATCAAATCGGGCGGCGAATGGATCAACCCGGCCGAGATCGAGGCGATCGTCGGCAATTTGCCCGAGGTCGCGCTGGCGGCGGTCGTCGCGCGCAAGCATGAAAAATGGGGCGAGCGTCCGATCCTGATCGTCGAACCGCGCGCGGGGGCCGATGTCAGCGACGAGGCGTTGCTCGATGCCCTGCGCGGGCGCGTCGCGAACTGGTGGTTGCCCGACGCGATCGTCAGGCGGACCGCGATGCCGCTGGCGCTGACCGGCAAGATCGACAAAATGCGCTTGCGAGCCGATCATGGCTGAACCAATGACGACGCTTGCCCAGCGGCTATCGCGGCCCGGGGCGAAGGGGACAAAATGACCAAGGCGGTAAAGCAGACAAACCGGCGGCGGCCGACGAAAGCCGACCAGCGCGCGGCGACGATGGAGCAGATCTACGACGCGGCCGAGGAGCTTTTCTCCAAGCGCGGCCTTTATGGCGTCACGCTGAAAGAGGTGGCGGCGCAGGTCGGCGTCCACCAGTCGCTGCTGCACTATTATTTCAAGGACAAGAAGGAATTGTTCGACGCGGTGATTGCCCGCCGCGCGCCGGTGACGATCGAGCGGCGCATGAAGGCGCTCGACGCCTATGAGCGTGCCGTCGAGGGCCGGCCGACGGTCGAAGGCGCGCTGCGCGCCTATCTCGACACCGACCTCGAAACGCATGGCGAAGGCGGCATCGGCTGGCGACATTACGGACAGCTCGGCGCGCAGATGAGCAACACCGCCGAATGGGGCGCTGAGTTGATGGACACGCATTTCGACGACGTCGTGCTCCGGCTGATTGGCATCCTCCAGCAGGCGATGCCCGATTGCCCGAAGGAAGACCTCTTCTGGGGCTATCATTTCGTGTCTGCCGGGCTGATGCTCACACTCGGCCGGACGGGGCGGATCGACAAGCTGTCGGGCGGGCTGTGCCGCTCCGACGATTTCGACGCGGTGAAGGAACGGATGGCGCGCTTCATGGCGGCGGGCTTCATCGCGACCTGCGATGCGCGGCGCGCAGCGCGCGAAGCCGACCAGTGACCGCGCCGGCCGAACGCGAGCCCGGCTGGCTGCGCGGCAAGGCCGGCAAGATCCGCAAGCGCTGGAAAATCCTGTTCGCGATCGTCGTGGCGCTCGCACTGCTTTCGCAATGCTCGGTGACGAAGAGCCTGATCGAAAGCGGGCGAAAACCCGATAAGCCGTTCGCCCTGACAAAGGCGCCGCCGGTGCCCGACTATGCGCAGCGGGCCGCGTGGTTCGCGCGGCCCGGAGGCCATGGCCCCGAACGTTCGGTGCCGCCGGGCTTCGCCGCGATCGACGAAGCGAGGGCGCCTGCCGACGTCTTTTTCATCCATCCGACCATGTATCTGAAAAACGATGTGTGGAACGCGCCCTATGATGTCGAGGGCGCCTATAATGGCCCGGTGCTGCTCGCGCAGCTGTCGGCGTTCAACGGATGCTGCCTGCTCTATGCGCCGCATTACAGGCAAGCCTCGCTCGCCGGGCTTCGCGACGGCGATGCAGTGGCGCTCGCCTATGACGATGTCGCGCGTGCGTTCCGCTATTATGTCGAGCATTATAATCGCGGCCGGCCCTTCATCATCGCCTCGCACAGCCAGGGGACGGGCCATGCGGTGCGCCTGTTGCAGGAAGCGGTGATCGGCACGCCGCTGCAGGATCGGCTGGTCGCAGCCTACACCGTCGGCGCCTATACGCCCGCGAGCTTCGCCGCGCTTGGCCTGCCGACGTGTAACGATGCACTTCAGACGGGGTGCGTGCTGTCTTGGAACGCCAGCCAGGAAGGCCGCACTGCGGCGTCGATGCTGACGAAGGACGTCGATTTCTGGTGGCAGGGCAAACGCGTGAAAAGCAGTGCCCCGGCGATTTGCGTCAATCCGCTGACCTGGACCGAGAAAGGCGTAGCGACCGCAGCGTCCAACCGGGGCAGCCTGCCGTTTCCCGAAGCGCCCTATCCCGAACAGGCGACGACGCTGGCGCCGCTCGAAAAGGGGCTGACGGGCGCGCGGTGCACCGACATGCTGCTCGACGTCGACGTCGCCTGGCGGTCGCCCTTCCGCGATACGCTGAGCTGGCTGTACGGCAGCTATCACCGCAACGATTATGGGCTGTTCTACGCCGACATCCGCGCCAATGCCATCGACCGCGTCGAGAGCTGGAAGGCGCGTCATCCGGATTGAAGTTGCGCAGAAAAGAGGCTCCATGATCCGCTCCATCGCGCTGCTTGCTTCATTCGCTGCAGCAACCGCCGCCGCACAGTCACCACCACCCGTCGCGATGGTTTCCGATCCTTGCGAAGGACTGACCGTCGCGGTCCCGGAAATAGTGCAGGCCTATTTCCGCAGCCTCCTGGCGTTGCCGCACGCCGGAACCTTGCCCGCGCCGCCGCCCGAGCTTGCCGCCTATCGAAAAGCCAACGCCGAAGCGCGAAAGAGCGACTGGGCCGACCTCTGCCGATATCGTTCGGACAATGCGCGTTTGCGCGAGGCGCCGGCAGCGGAACGGCGCGTCGTCTTCATCGGCGATTCGATCACCGAACTTTGGGGTCTCGATGACCCTCGCTTTTTCAGCAAAGGCATCGTCAACCGTGGGATCAGCGGCCAGACAAGCCCGCAAATATTACTTCGTTTCCAAGGCGATGTTGTCGCGCTGCAGCCGGAAAGCGTCCATATTCTCGTCGGCACCAACGATATCGCAGGGAACAGCGGCCCCAACAGCGCCGATCAGTATAAGAATAATATCAAGGCCATGGTCACGCTGGCCAAGTCGAACGGCATCAAGCCGATTCTCGGCTCAATCCCGCCGGCGGGGTATTTCGCATGGAGGCCGGGCTTGAAACCTGCGCTGCAGATCGTCGCGTTGAACAACTGGCTCAAGAGCTATGCGGAGGCCGAGAAGCTGGAATTTGTCGATTATCACGCGGCGCTTGCTCGTGACGATGGCGCGATTGGCGAGGAGTTCAGCTTTGATGGCGTCCATCCCAACGCGAAAGGGTACCGATCGATGGCCCGCGTCGTTGGCCGGTATCTGCCGGATGCGGGCGCCGCTGCGTTGAAGAAGGCGGGGGTTCATTGATTTCGCTTTCTTGTACAATGCATCGATAAGCGGGTCGCCCGAAACGATCGTCTGGCGCGCTGCGCCGGTGCGCCTATATTCGGGTTGCAGGCAGGGAATCGTCCATGATCGATCGGAGCCATTACCAGCTTTTCGAAACCGCGGCCGGCGTCGCCGCGATCGGCTGGAATCGGTCCGGCGTCACTGCGCTGCGCCTGCCGGCGCCAAGCGCGGCGGAGGCAGAGCGTGCGATCACAAACCGGCTGCCCGGCGCCGTGCGCGCGGCGGCTCCGCCCGAGGTGCAGGTGGTGATCGACAAGGCGGCGCGCTATTTCGCGGGCGAGTGCGTCGATTTCTCCGACGTCCCGATCGATATGGGCGAGCAGGAGCCGTTTTTTGCGCAGGTATACGCGCTGGTGCGCCGCCTCGGCTGGGGAGAAACGACCACCTATGGCGCGATCGCGCGGGCGCTCGATACCGGTCCCGAATATGCGCGCGCCGTCGGGCAGGCGATGGCGAAAAACCCGATTCCGCTGATCGTCCCCTGCCACCGGGTCACCGCCGCCGGCGGCAAGATCGGCGGCTTTTCCGCGCCGGGCGGTTCGGTTTCGAAAGCGCGAATGCTCGAGATCGAAGGCGTCGCGACCGGTGCTCCTGCTGAGTTTCCTGCCCAACAGGGGTTCGACTTTTAGCCGGCTTTCTTGGAGAATGACGTGTCCAGCGCCCGGACCGGAGCCTCCGACCTGATACGCCAATCAGCTAGACCGCTTCCGCGCGGCGGCGCTAGAGGAAGGGCGGGAGAATGGCGTGAAGCATCATTGCAAAAACGGGCGTGCCGGTCGGCGATATCGGCGTTTGCGGACGCGCGGGACAATCTGACATGGGCGAACTGGACCTTCCGCTGCGCAGCGAGCAGCAGGTGCTGCGGGACAGCATTCGGCGTTTTCTTGCCGACAACCCGCAGCCGGCATGGCGCGACCTCGCCGAATCGCTTGGGCTTGCAGGCCTTGCCTTGCCCGAGACGGCAGGCGGTTTTGGCGGCGGCGCGATCGACATCGCGATCGTGATGGCAGAACTCGGGCCGGCGCTGGCGGGCGCCGACTGGCTGTCGCACGCCGCCGCCTCATTGTTGCTCGGCCAGATCGCGCCCGATCATGCGGCGCTGTCGGCGCTGTCGGCGCTGGCGACCGGCGACCGGCGCGCCGCGATCATCTGTCCCGCCTCGACGGCAAGCATGCCCGTTGTCGGCGAAGGGGCGGTCATTCGCGGCAACGCGACGCTGGTCGCCGGTGCTGCGGAGGCGGACCTGCTATTGCTTGCCGATGGCGAGGCGCTGCTCCTGATCGCCGCCGACCGGGACAAGGTCGAACAGCGCCACCGCATCATGCATGACGGCAGCGTGTCGGCGGATCTGGGCTTCACGCTGAAACCCGGGGATGCCGAGGTGCTGGCTACCGGCGACAAGGCGGGAGCGCTCGCCGAATTCGCCACCGACCTGATTCTCGTCGGTCGCTGCGCCGAGGCACTCGGCCTGATCGAACATATGATCGCGGACAGTATCGACTATCTCGGTCAGCGCAAACAGTTCGGCGCACCGATCGGCAAGTTCCAGGCGCTCCGCCACCGGGCGGCCGACATGAAGCTCGCGGCGATGAAGGCCGCCGCCCTTGTCGAGGTTGCAATCCTTGCGGTGGAAGAGGGACGCGCCGATCGCTCGCGACTGGTCAGCGCCGCCTGTATCGAGACGGCCGATGCGGTCCGCATCGTCGGCGAAGGCGCGGTGCAGATCCATGGCGCGATGGGCCTCACCGAAGAATTGCGCCTCGGCAGCCATTTCAAACGCGCGCTTGCCATCGCCGCCGCGTTCGGGCCCCGCACCCATCATCTGGCGCGTTTCGCCGAAGCGGCGGCCTAGCCGAGCATCAGCCGGGCGATCAGGTCGCGCTGGATTTCGTTCGAACCCGCATAGATGCTGGCGGCGCGATCATTGAGGTAGCGCGGCACCGCGACCGCCAACTCGTCGGGCGTTTGTCCGTCGGCATCGGCCCATGCAGCATGGCCGGCGATCTCGCATGCCAGCACATCGATACGCTGCGCAGCTTCGGTCCCCAATATCTTGAGCGCCGAAGCATATAACGCGCTGCTGCCGCCGACGCCGCGCATCGCCTTGAGTTCGAGTGTCTGCAACGCTTGCAGGTTCACCGCTTCGCGGTCGAGTTGCGCGCGCAGCACCGGGCCGACGTCCGGCCGGCTGCGCAGCCGCTCGAGGCGTTCGATCAGCCCGGGCGCATATTTGCCGCCGCGTTCGAAGGTCAGCAGATGCTTTGCGACCGACCAGCCCTCATTCTCGCCGCCGAGCCGGTTCGCCTGCGGCACGCGGACATCGTCGAAGAAGACCTGGTTGAATTCATGATCGCCGGCAAGCGTCCGGATCGGCTCGACCGCGATGCCCGGCGAGTCCATGTCGAGGAGGAGGAAGCTGATTCCCGCCTGCGGTTTGCCCTCGTTCGATGTACGGACGAGCGCGAACATGCGGTTGGCGAAATGCGCGTGGGTGGTCCAGATCTTCGATCCGTTCAGCACATAGTCGGCGCCGTCGGGTACGGCCCTCAGCTGGAGCGCCGCGAGATCGGACCCGGCGCCGGGTTCGGAAAAGCCCTGGCACCAATAATCCTCGCCCGACAATATGCGCGGCAGATAGTGTGCGCGCTGTTCGGGGCTGCCATAATGCATGATCACCGGCGCGACCATCTTCAGCCCCATCGGGGCGAGATTCGGTGCGCCCGCGTGTGCGCATTCGGCGGCGAAAATATAGCGTTCGATCTCGCTCCAGCCCGGGCCGCCATATTCGGCCGGCCAGTCGGGGGCCGCCCAGCCGCGCGCGTGGAGGATCTGTTGCCAGGGCAGCGACACCGCGGGATCGATGAAGACGCTCGTCGCGCGCGCGGCGCCGCGGCGGATGTCGTCGGGCAACTGCGCGGCGAGAAAGGCGCGAACCTCTTCGCGGAAGGCTGCGAGGGCGGGGTCGTTCAGCATGTCCATGGTGCCGTTTTGTACGGGGCGGCCGTCACCGGCCAAGCTGGCACCTGCATCAGGCGGCGCGCGCGCCGACGAAGCCGAGCCCTGCCGCGATCTGGATCGATTGCGCGCGCCCGGTTGCACCAAGCTTTGCCGCCGCGTTGCGAAGGTGGAAACGGACGGTCGACACCGACAGCGACAGGATGATCCCGATCTCGCCGTCGGTCTTGCCCGCCGCCGCCCAGCGCAGGCATTGCACCTCGCGGCGCGTCAGCGTTTGCGGCACGGTGGCATTGCGCGGGCGCCCGCGGGCTTCATTGTGCGTCGCGATCAGCTTGACCGCGAGATTGTGCAGATGGCCGGCATGTTCGGCAAAAATCGCCTCGACGCCCAAGGGCTCGCGCGAACACCAGAAGACCGCGCCGACCAGCCCGCGCGGCAGATGCACGGGCGCGATGATCGCCTCGCCGAAATTGGCGGTGTTGCGTGCCTGCGAGCAATCGACTTCGTCGAGCAGATGCGTCGGGCGCCAGGTGCCGAGCTGCCCGTCGCTATAATAAAAGGGTTCGGCGACGAGCCGCGCGGCGGTCAGAAATGCGAGCTGCAGCGCGAGCTTGCGGTCGCGCCAATAGGCGTAGCTGGGATCGACCCAGTGAAAGCTGGTTTCGGCGTAGGGACGACCTTCCTCGTCGCTCATCGGCTCGGGGTCGCCGAGGTCGGCCTGCGCGGCCACATAGGGCAGGCCGATCGCGTCGCCGGCGGCCTGCACCCCCGCGATGAGCGCCGGCATTTCCGCCCAGCATTCGGCCCTCCGATCGGTCACGCGCTCGTCCCTCCGCTATCCTGACACAGGTGTCAGCTTGTCCACCCGGCCGCAATCCTTTGTTCTGTCACGGTCCGGCTTCGCGCGACGCTCGCACAAAGACGAGCCCCGCGACAAGCTGTTTGAGGGAGGATGAGTGATGAAGGCAATGCGTATTTTCCTGTTCGCGGGTTCGGCGATCGGTCTCGTCGTCGCGGCACCGGCCTATGCCATCGAGGAAAGCGCGCCCGACGGCGTGGCGGCCGAAGGCGACATCATCGTCACCGCGCAGCGCCGCGCCGAATCGATGAACGACGTCGGCATGGCGATCCAGGCGGTCGACGGAGCGACGCTGGAAAATCTGCGCGTCACCGACATGCGCGACCTGACCGCCGTCGCGCCGAGTTTCACCGTGTCGCAAAGCTATCAGGGTGTGCCGACCTACACGCTGCGCGGGATCGGGTTCAACACGATCAACCTGTCGTCGACCTCGACCGTCGGCACCTATGTCGACGAGGTCGCCTACGCCTATCCGATCATGAACACGGGGCCCGTCATGGACCTCGAGCGCGTCGAAGTGCTGAAGGGCCCGCAAGGCACGCTCTATGGCCGCAACACGACCGCGGGGCTGATCAACTTCATCACCGCCAAGCCGACCGACAGCTTCGAGGGCAGCATCAAGGCCGATCTCGGCAATTATCAGACCTACAATATCGGCGGCCATATTTCGGGCCCGCTCGGCGAAGGCGTCGCGGCGCGGATCGCGTTCCGCAGCGAGAACAGCGACAAGGGCTGGCAGATCAGCAACACGCGCGGCGAACGGCTGGGCGAGGTCGACAAGCTCGGCATCCGGGGTTCGCTGGCGATCGATCCCGCGCCGGGTACGCATTTCGACCTGTCGGTGACCTGGTGGCAGAACAAGTCGGATACCGTGGCGGGGCAGGGCATCGGCTTTACGCCGGCGACCAATCCCGTCTCGGGTACCAGCAACTCGCGCTTCTTCAATGCGCCGGGGCTCGCCACCTATCTCGCGGGCAATTTCCCGACCAAGGCGAGCCAGGCCGACTGGGCACCCGAGGCCTCACGCTCGGCCGATATCGGCACGGGGCTCGGGCTCGACGGGCCGCTTGCCGAGGACAATCGGTTCTGGGGGCTGAAGCTTCGCTGGGATCAGGATCTCGGCGACACGATGAAGCTTGTCTCGCTCACCAGCTATAATGATTTCAAGCGCAACGCGCTCTCCGACTGGAGCGGCGCGCCGTTCGAAGTCCTGCTCCAGAACACCGTCGGGCGGATCAAGAGCTTTGCGCAGGAACTGCATGTCGAGGGCGAAAGCGGCGCGGTGAACTGGCTCGTCGGCGCCTATTATGCCAACGATCGGATCATCGATTCGAACCGGACGCTGCTCGGCCAGAACGCCAACGTCGGGCTGATCCGCGCGGCGGGCGCGCCTTTGCTCGCGAGCCCGATTTTCAATTCGGCGGGCTATACGCCGCTTCAGCTCAGTCAGGCTTTCCGCACCTATGAGGATTTCGGCCGCATCCGGACAAAGACCTGGAGCCTTTTCGCCAACGCCGATGCCGAACTCACCGAACAACTGAAACTCACCGTCGGGGTGCGCTACACCGAGGACAAGCAGCGCTACAACGGCTGTTCGCGCGACTTCAACGGCAATATGCTGCCCAACGTCAACGTCGTGAACCGTGCGCTCTACCTGCAGACATATGGCGTGCTCGCGCCGCAGATCGCGCAGGGACAATGCAATACGTTCGACCCCGTCACGGGCACGTTCGGCGAAGTGCGCTCGCTGCTCAAGGAAGACAATGTCGCCTGGCGCGTCGCGCTCGACTGGTCGCCGAACGACGATACCTTGCTCTATGCGTCGGTGTCGCGCGGTTATAAATCGGGAACGACGCCGATCAACGCCGCGAACCTTGCGCGCCAGAATGCGCCGGTGAAGCAGGAAAAGCTGACCGCATACGAACTGGGTGTGAAGGCGACGCTCGCCGACCGCGCGGTGCAGGCCAATCTTTCGGCCTTCTATTATGATTATCGCGACAAGCAGATCAGCACTTATTTCGCCGACCCGATCTACACTGCGCTCTCGCGCCTCGACAATGTGCCCGACAGCGAGGCCTATGGCGTCGAAGGCGAACTGACGATCCGTCCAGCGACGGGGCTGACGATCGCGGCCAACGCGCTCTGGCTGAAGACGCGGATCAACGATTACAACGGCACCAACGCCGCGGGGCAGCCCGAGAATTTCGACGGAGCCGAATTCATCTACAGCCCGAAATTCCAGGGCAGCATCACGCTCGCCTATGACACGCCGGTTTCGGAAACGCTGAACCTGACCGGCGCGGTGAGCGCGCGTTACCAGAGCAAATCGAACACGATTTTCGAGGATATCGACCTGTACAAGGTCGACGCTTATGGCACCGTCAACGCCAGCCTCGGCCTCAAGCATGAAAGCGGCTGGTCGGTTTCGCTGTGGGCGAAAAACCTGTTCGACAAATATTATTGGTCGGCGGTCGCGAGCAATGCGAATGTCGTCGTGCGTTTCGCCAACCAGCCGCGAACCTTTGGTCTCACGCTGGGTTACGACTTCTGAAGGAGCGAATGAGCGTGGTGCGTGCGCCGATGCAGGATGAATATCTAGGGACCGCGATCGATTTCGCGACCCCCGTCGGCGAACCCGCGCTGCTCGCGCCGGACAGCGTCCAGTGGCGCGTCTACAAGAACCCGATTGCACTCGGCATCGGCGGTATCGCGGCGGTGCTGCTCGAATTTGCCGAGCCGCGCATCCGTTCGGGGGTGTGGGACCATTCGACCTACAAGGCCGATCCGATCGGCCGCTCGCGCCGCACCGGCCTGGTCGCGATGCTCGCCTGCTATGGCCCGGCGAGCACCGCGAAACAGGTGATCGGGCAGGTCAACCGCCTGCATGGCAAGGTGAAGGGCGAAACGCCGGCGGGCGACAAATATCGCGCAATGGACCCGGTCCTGCTCGACTGGGTCGCGGCGACGGCGTCGTACGGCTTCCTCATGGCCTATGATCGCTTCGTCCATCGGGTGAGCGATGCCGACAAGGATCGCTTCATGCGCGATGGCGATGCGATCGGGCGCGAGTTCGGCGCACGGCATACCCCGCCGACCATTGCCGCCTTCATGGACATGATGGCGGCGCTCGAACCCCGCTTCGAGGCGCATCCGATCATCTTCGAATTTCTGGACATCATCCAGTCGGGCAAGGCGGCGCCCGGGGTGCCGCGTTTCCTGCACCGTGCCATCGCGCGGGCTTCGGTGTCGTTGCTTCCGGGCCACATCCGGCAAAAGCTCGATCTCGGTCCGCGTTATGACCTGACGCGGTTCGATCGCACCGCGCTGCGCATCGCCGGCCGCCTCGCCGACCGACACGTCGACCGGACGGCGCCGCATTGCAAGGCGAGCGTACGGCTCGGCCTGCCGCATGATTTCCTGTTCAAACCGCCCGCCGAACAGCAGCGTTTGCTCGCGGGCCTCTCGCAAGCTGCCTAGCCGCAGCGATTCCAGCCGGCGCCGCGTACAGCGCGGCCGGGTGTTGCGCCGCTATGCTCGCCGTCCCGGAGCACGCCGACGCCGTTGACGAACACGTCGCGCATCCCGACCGAATATTGATGCGGTTTCTCGAAGGTCGAGCGATCGCCGATCGTCACCGGATCGAATATGACGACGTCGGCATAAAAGCCGGGTTTTAGCCCGCCGCGATCCTGGATGCCGAGGTTGGTGGCGGGGAGGGTCGTAAGCCGGTACACCGCCTGTTCGAGCGGGATCAGCTTCTCGTCGCGGACATAATGGCCGAGCAGCCGCGCGAAATTGCCGTAGGTGCGGGGGTGCGCGCCCGACTTCAGGAATACGCCCTCGGTTGCCTGCGACGCCGCATCCGACCCGAAGCTCATCCACGGCAGCCGGATTTGCTTGCGGACATTGTCCTCGGACATCAGGAAATAGACGGTACCGACGCGCGAGCCGTCCTCTACGACGAGGTCCATCGCGGTTTCCTCGGGGCTTTTGCCGCGCATCGCCGCGACCTCGGCGAGCGTCTTGCCGGTCAGTGGTTTCAGCGCATCATTCTTGAAGCCCGACAGGATCATCTTGTCGGCGCCCGCGCCGAAATAGAGATTTTCCCAGTCGCTGCCCGGCTGCTTCATCTCGGCGGCGACGCGCGCGCGGATCGCGGGGTCTTTCAGCCGCTTGATCCATTCCTCCAGCCCGCCCGCCTGCACCCAGGTCGGCATCGCGGCGTCGAGCCCGGTCGCGCCCGCGGTATAGGTGTACATGTCGGTGGTGATGCGCAGCCCTTCCGCCCGCGCATCCTCGATCTTCTTCACGACCGCGTCGAACTTGCCCCAGTTGCTGCGCCCGGCCATTTTGAGGTGATAGATTTCGGCGGGCGCGCCCGAACGGCGCGAAATATCGATCAGCTCGTCCACCGCTTCTTCCAGCCGGTCGCCTTCGGATCGCATGTGGCTGATATACATGCCGCCGCATTTTGCGGCTTCGGTCGTGAGCGCGACGAGTTCGTCGGTCTCGGCGTAGGACCCGGGGGCATAGATGATCGAACTGCCGACGCCCATCGCACCCTCGTTCATCGCCTGCTTCACCAGCGCGCGCATCCGGCCGAGCTGTTCGGGCGTCGGGTCGACATCGCCTTCGCCCAGTTCGTGGACGCGCACCGTCGCGGCGCCGACGAAGCTTGCGACATTGGTCGATATCCCGCGCTTTTCCAGCCAGCCGAAATAGTCGCCGAGGCTCGTCCATTCGATCGGATATTTGATGTCGCCCTGCCGTTCGGTTTCGAGCGCCTTCATCGTGGCGTTCATCGGCCCCATCGACCAGCCTTCGCCCATCACTTCGAGCGTGACGCCCTGCCGGATATCGCTCTGGCTTTTCGGATCGGCGATCAGCGATTCGGTCGCCCAGCTCAGCATGTTGATAAAGCCCGGCGCGACCGCCATGCCCTTCGCGGAGACCTCGGTCTTTGCAGGGCCATCGACCTTGCCGACCGCGACGATGCGGTCGCCCCTGATCGCGACGTCGCCGACGAACGGCGCCTTGCCCGACCCGTCGTAGATCGTGCCGCCGCGAATGATCAGGTCATAGGCGGGCGCTTGCGCTGCGGCCGACGCGGACAGGAGCATCGAACTGCACAGCAGCGCGAAGGAAGGGGCGAAGCGCCGGTGTGATGCCATCTGTTTCTCCGGTAGTTGGGGTTTAGCCGTGAAGGCTCATCAAGCTGTCCATCAGCCCGTCGTCGGCGCTCGAGCAGACGCCGAGCACCAGCGCTTCCTCGAACCCGTCGGCGACGACATAGGCATGGCCCATCGACGAATCGATGTAGATGCCCTGGCCGACGTCGAGCGTGACGGGGTCGTAGAATTCGCTGTGCACTTCGATCCGTCCTTCGAGGACATAGATGAATTCCTCGCCCTGATGATGGACGAGCTCGCCGAACTCTCTTGCGCTGTGCGCGCGAATGCGCGTCAGGATCGGGATCATCCGCTTTTGGCGCAGGTCGGTGCAGAGATAGTGATAGTCGTAATTGTCGGTGGTGACGCGCGCCGCGCGCTCGATCGACCCGATGCTGCGGCGGCCGGTGACGCGGGGCGTATTATCCTCTTCGTCCTCGGCGAACAGGTCGGACATGCGAATCTTGAGTCGCTGGCTGAGCTGCTGGAGCTTGTCGTAGCTGAGCGTCAGCCGGTCATGCTCGACCTTCGACAAGGTCGAAACGGGAATACCCGATTTTGCGCTCATTTCCTTGAGCGTCCAGCCGTTTTTGGCGCGAATAGCCTTCATCACCGCGCCGAGCGTCGGCGGCGTTGCACGGTCCGCCATCAGTTTTTCCATTCCATGTTTGACAATTTTCTAATCAGGATCATTATGTCCCTATCGGGCTAACAGGTGTTGGTCCCTTGGTAAGGGGTCGCGCGGCTTGCTGCAAGGTGTGACAGGCCGCGCCGGACAAAAGGGGAAAGCGATGCGTTTCATCCGCAAGGCGATGATCGGGCTCGCGGCGTTTGCCGCGTTGCCGCTGGCGGCGCAGGGGCCGGTGCCCGCGCCCGCCGCAAAGACAGTCGAAGCAGCTCCGGCCGCGAAAGCGCCCGCGGCGCCCGCGGCGCTCGATCCCAAGGATCTGGAAGCGTGGATGGAC
The DNA here is from genome assembly GCF_035944815.1 of Sphingopyxis sp. Taxonomy (GTDB): domain Bacteria; phylum Pseudomonadota; class Alphaproteobacteria; order Sphingomonadales; family Sphingomonadaceae; genus Sphingopyxis. The sequence goes on along the minus strand of NZ_DASZAU010000002.1, from coordinate 283,560 downwards.
GGTTATTTGCCCTATGCGCTCGAACGCGGGCGTATCCCCGGCGCGGTCGTCGTCGTCGTGCGCGGCGGGCAGGTCGTGCTCGAAAAGGGCTATGGTTTCTCCGACGTCGCGAAGCGCGCGCCGGTCCTTCCCGAGACGACGCTTTTCCGTCCGGGATCGGTATCGAAATTGCTGACCTGGACCGCGGTGATGCAGCAGGTCGAGGCGGGCAAGATCGACCTCGACAAGGACGTCAACGCCTATCTCGATTTCAAGATTCCGCCCTATCAGGGCAAGCCGGTGACGATGCGCAACATCATGACGCACACCGCGGGCTTCGAGGAATCGGTGCGTTACCTGATCAGCAGCGATCCCAAGGCGGTGATGACGCTGAAAAAGCAGATGCCGCTCGCGCTGCCCCAGCGCGTGTTCGCGCCCGGCACGACGCCCGCCTATTCGAATTATGCCACGGCGCTAGCGGGCTATATCGTCGAGCGCGTCAGCGGCGAGGATTTCGACGATTATGTCGACAACCATATCTTCAAGCCGCTCGGCATGGCGCATTCGAGCTTCCGCCAGCCGCTGCCCGCCAATCTCGTGCCGCATATGTCGAAGGGCTATCCCGACGTCACCGGCAAGGCGCAGCCGTTCGAAATGGTGATCCCCGCGCCGGCAGGGAGCCTTTCGGCGAGCGGCGCCGACATGGCGAAGTTCATGATCGCGCACCTGAATGACGGCGCGGGGCTGATGAAGCCCGAAACCGCGGAGCAGATGCACGACTTCAAGGCGCCGGGCGTCGGTCCGCTCAACAGCATGGCGCTCGGCTTCTACGAACAATGGGTCAACGGCCATCGCGCAATCGCGCACGGCGGCGACACCGTCTGGTTCCACTCCTATCTGTGGCTGTTCCCCGATGCCGACACCGGCATCTTCATCTCGATGAACAGCGCCGGCAAGGAAGGCGCGGCGGGTGCGGTGCGCAGCGCGCTGTTCCATAAATTCGCCGACCGCTACCTGCCGGGCCCTGCCGAAAAGGCGGCGCAGGTCGATGCGAAAACCGCTGCGCAGCATGCGCAGATGATGGTCGGCAATTACATCAGCAGCCGCGGCAGCTTCACCAACTTCATGAGCCTGTTCGGCCTGCTCGGGCAGGCGACGATCGGCCTCACCGAGGATGGCAAGATCACGCTGCCGGCGCTCGACGGCCTTGGCGCCGGTGCGCGCGACTGGGTCGAGGTCGAGCCGTTCGTGTGGCGCGACACCGGCACGGGCGAACGCCTTGCGGCCGAGGTCAAGGACGGACGCGTCGTGCGCTGGAGCATCGATGCCGGATCGCCCTTCATGGTGTTCGAGCCCGCCCCGGCGGGTGTGAACGCCGCTTGGCTCAACCCGGCGCTGATCCTCGCCTTCGGCATCATCCTGCTCGCCGCGCTGGCCTGGCCGGTGCGCGCGCTGGTGCGCCGCAGCTTCAAGGCCGAGTTCGCGCTTCAGGGCAAGTCGCTCCGCGCGTACCGCCTGACGCGGGTCTTTGCCTGGCTCGCGATCGGGGCGCTGGTCGGCTGGTTTGCCCTGATCGCGGCCTTCTCGGCCGACATCGGCAGCATCGGCGGCCCGCTCGACTGGCTGATCAACTTGCTGCGCATCCTGACGCCGCTCGCCGCTTTCGGGCTACTGATTACGGCGGGCTGGCACCTGTGGCTCAGCATCAAGGGCAAGCAGAAGTGGACGATGAAGCTGGGCGCGGTGTTGCTCGCGCTCGCCGGGCTGCTGCTCGTCTGGGTGACGCTGGCGTTCCATCTCTATGGCTTCGGGATGGTCTATTGATGGCGACGCAGCAGACTAGGGGATTGACGCTCGACCTTCGGGTCGAGCGTTTTCCCTATCATCAGCCTTTCCGTATTTCGGGTCATGTCTTCACCGAAACCGCGCTGCTTGTCGCGGAATTGTCCGACGGGACGCATATCGGGCGCGGCGAGGGCGCCGGGGTCTATTATCTCGGCGACGATATCGAACATATGCTCGCCGAGGCGACGAGCGTCCGCGAGCATATCGAGCGCGGTGCGCTGCGCGAGGATTTGCAGCATCTGCTTCCCCCCGGCGGCGCGCGCAACGCGCTCGACTGCGCCTTCTGGGATCTCGAGGCGCGGCAGGCAGGGTGTCCGGTCTGGCAATTGGCGGGCCTCGAACCACCGAAGCCGCTGCGATCGACGCTGACGCTCGGCGCCGACGGCGCGGACGTCATGGCAAAGGCGGCGCGGGCGATCGACCCGGACGCGCCGATCAAGGTCAAGCTGACCGGCGACCTTGTCGACGACGTCGCACGCGTCGAGGCAATCCGATCCGCGCGTCCCGGCGCATGGATCGGCGTCGACGCCAACCAGGGTTATGATATCGGCACGCTCGCCGAATTGCTGCCGGTGCTGGTGTCGGCCGGCGTGGCGCAACTCGAGCAGCCGCTGAAACGCGGCTGCGAGGCCGATCTCGACGGCTTGAAGCGCCCCCTGCCTTTCGCTGCCGACGAAAGCGCGCTTTCGCTCGCCGATACCGCCTCGCTCGTCGGGCGCTTCGATATCGTCAATATCAAGCTCGACAAGTGCGGCGGCCTGACCGAAGGTCTCGCGATCGCGCGGCAGGCAAAGAAGCTCGGCCTCGATGTAATGGTCGGCAACATGATGGGGACCAGCCTTTCGATGGCGCCGTCCTTCGTCCTCGGCCAACTCTGCGACATCGTCGATCTCGATGGCCCGACCTTCCTCGCGCGCGATCGCTCGCCCGGCGTCCGATACGAAGGCGGGAAGATCCATTGCCCCGCGGAAATATGGGGTGGATGACAGTTTTGTGTCCTAAACGGGTTGACAATTTTCCGATTAGGACAATAGTCTGCAGATGAAACGATAAAAGGGAGCTTGGAATGACGGGGTCATTTCCAATGACGCGCCGCGCGGCACTCGCGGGCGCGATGGGGGCCGCTTTGTCCGCGCCGATGATCAATCGCGGCGCTTTTGCTTTCGCGGCCTCGCCGGCGAAATCCTATTCGCGCCGCGCGGTCGACCTTGTCGCCTCGTCGCTTGTCATCGACATGCTCGCGCCGCTGAAGATCACGCTCGATGCGAATTATGTCGCGCACCGGCTGACCGATGCCGAAGCCGCCGAGTTCAAGGCCAGCGGTATCACCGGCTTTCACAACGCCTACGGCCTTGGTGGACCCGACGCGAAACAGCAGGCGCTCGAATTCCTTGCCGGCTGGCAGGGGTTCGCGGGACGCAACAGCCATGTCTTCACGCTCGTCGACGGGGTCGCCGATCTCGATCGCGCGAAGGCGGAAAAGAAATGCGCCGTCATCATGGGCATCCAGAACGCCGAGCATTTCGAAAAGATCGAGGATGTGGCGTTGTTCCGGCGTCTTGGCCTTCGCTGTGCGCAGCTGACCTATAACAGTCAGAACCTGATCGGATCGGGCAGCACCGAGCGGGTCGACGGCGGCGTCAGCGATTATGGCGCGGCGATCATCGCCGAGATGGAAAAGCAGAAGATGCTGATCGACGTCTCGCACTGCGGCGACAAGACGACGTTGGACGCGATCGAGATCGCCAAGGGGCCGATCGCGATCACCCATAGCAACGCCCGCGCAATCGTCGATCATCCGCGCGTCAAGACCGACGCGGCGATCCGGGCGCTGGCGGCAAAGGGCGGGGTGATGGGCATCACCGGGGTGCGCATGTTCGTGCGCACGAGCGACCCGACCAATGTCGGGCATATGGCCGATCATATCGACCATGTCGCCAAGCTCGTCGGCATCGATCATGTCGGCATCGGATCGGACGCCGACCTGCACGGCTATGACGACATGAAACCCGACGAATATGCGCTGCTCAAGGGCAGCTACAAGGGCAGCTACGCCTTTCGCGACAAGATCGATATCGACGGTTTCGACCATCCGCTCAAGACCTTCGACCTCACCGAGGAACTCATTCGCCGGGGATATTCCGATGAAAACATCCGGGCGGTGCTCGGCGGCAATTTCCGCCGCTTGCTCGCCCAAGTCTGGGGGTAAGACGATGAATAAAGGACTTTTGATTGCCGGAAGCATGATCGCGTTTGCGGCAGCGATACCGGTGCAGGCGCAGGAAAGCAACGATACGTCGGATCGCGCCGTAGGGGGTGAGATTGTCGTGACGGCGCAGAAACGCGAACAGCGCCTGATCGACGTCCCTTCGGCGATCAGCGTCGTCGGGGCAGCGGATCTGGAGCAGTTCCAGGCTGCGTCGCTGACCGATATCGCGTCGAAGGTGCCCGGCTTGCAGGTCGACAGCGGTGGCACGCCTGGTCAGGCGACGGTGACCCTGCGCGGGATTGCGTCGCTTGGCGCGACGACGACGGTCGGCACCTATATCGACGAGGCGCCGATCGGCTCGAGTTCGATCTATGCCCGCAGCGCCGAGTTCGCGCCCGATCTTCTGCCCTATGACCTCGAACGGATCGAGGTACTGAAAGGGCCTCAGGGGACGCTTTATGGCGCCAGTTCGATCGGCGGTCTGCTGAAATATGTGACGCGTGACCCCGACCTCGACAAGATGGAATTGCGCGTCGGTGGCGATGTGTTCGACATCGCGAATTCGGGCGATCTCGGCTATTCGGGACGTATCGGGGGCAATCTGCCGATCGTCGAAGGCACACTGGCGGTCCGTGGAAGCTATTCCTATCGCTCCACGCCGGGCTTCGTCGACAACGTTGCCGACGGCGAAAAGGACATCAACGATTATTCGCAGCAGAGCGCCCGCATTGCGGTGCTGTGGCGGCCGAGCGATGGCTTCTCGCTCGACCTCGCGGGGTTGTGGCAAAAGGTCAAAGCCGAAGGATATGGCAGCACCCGTTTTCTGATTCCGGAGCCCTATCTGTCGGGTGGCGGCCGGATTCCGCCCGGTGCTCTTGTCCCGTTGGCTGACGGGCGATCGACCGATCTTGCCCTGCCGAACCTGTTCGACAACAAGATGCTGTATCTGACCGCGACGGCCAAGGTCGATCTGGGCTTTGCCGATTTCGTGTCTGCGACCAGCTATTCGGACAGCCGTACGTTCCAGTATGGCGACCAAACGGACGTTTATGGCCCGCTTATCCCGCTGCTCACCGGCGATCCGGGCTTGTCGGCTTTCTTCATCACACTGAACCTCGAGAAATTCACCCAGGAATTCCGGTTCAGCACCGCCGATGGCGAGGCGCCCTTTCAATGGCTCGTCGGTGGCTTCTACACGCATGAAAAAAGCGGCAATGAGCAGGTGGTTACGGCTCAGGATCTCGACGGGGCCCCGATTGCGGGTCTCAACCCGCTTGCTACCGCCGGGCTGCCTTCGACCTATAAGGAATATGCTGCTTTCGGACAGGCGAGTTACACCTTCGCCGACGTCTTCGAGGTCGGTGGCGGCATCCGCTGGGCGCGCAACGACCAGGATTTCCGGCAGATAAGCGACAGCGCCGCCGGCCTTGTCCCGACGGCAAACCAGCCCGGTTCGTCGTCGGAGGACGTGGTGACCTGGTCGGGCTTTGCCCGCTATGCCATCGCGCCGCGCGCGTCGCTCTATGCGCGCGTCGCCACCGGATATCGCCCCGGGGGACCGAACGTCATTCTGGCCAATGTTCCGCCGCAGGTTGGATCGGACCGGCTGACCAACTATGAGATCGGTTTGAAGGCCGACATTCTGGACAATAGCGCCACGATCGAGGCCGCGGTGTTCCAGATGGACTGGGATGACATCCAGCTCAGCGTGTCGCGCAACGGTGCCAGCTATTTCGACAATGCGGGCAGCGCGCGGGCACGCGGCTTGGAACTGGCCGCCAACATTCGCCCGGGCGAACGTCTTTCGATCGGTATCAACGCGGCCTATACAGATGCCAAGCTGCGCGACGATACGCCTAGCGGAAATGGCTTGGCCGGCGACCGGCTTCCGGCGGTGCCGAAATTCGCGGCCTCGATCACCCCGCAATATGACTTCCCGTTGACGGGCGACTGGAAAGCCTCGATCGCGGGCTCGATGCGGTTTGTCGGCGACCGCTACACCGCCACACCCAATTCCGCCGATGCTATCAAATTGCCGGATTACACCGCGTTCGACCTTTCTCTTCGGGCCAGCAACGAACGATGGACAGCGCAGATTTATGTGCGCAACCTGACCGACAGTCGGGGGCTCTTGTCCGCTGGCGTTTCGACCAGCGCTTTGGGGGGGCGCAATTACGTCAACGCAGTACCGCTTCAGCCGCGCACGATCGGTCTCGCCATCGACTTCAAATATTGAGATAAAAGGTGGAGGATGTTCTTGTGAGGGATGAGACCAAGGTCTCCGGTGGCGTGCTTTGGCTGCCGAGCCCCTATCTGCTTTTCCTCGGCGATACGACCGAGGCAAGCTATGCCAAGACGGCCTTCGGGCTGGCCGACTGGGCCGGCGACCGCTGCACCGGTGAGTGGGCGATCGGCGGCTGTACGGTCTCCACCGGCCTGCCGCGCCTGTCGCCCGCCGAAGCGCGCGCGGCAGGGGCGCGCTCGCTGGTGATCGGGGTCGCCAATCAGGGCGGCATCATCGGCGCGGCGTGGGTCGCCGTGCTCGTCGAGGCGATGGAGGCCGGGCTCGACATCGTCAGCGGGCTCCATACCAAGCTGACGAGCGTTCCGGCGCTCGTCGAGGCGGCGCGGCGGACGGGCCAGCGGCTGATCGACATCCGTACCCCGCCGCCGTCGATCCCGGTCGGGACCGGGCGCAAACGGACCGGCAAGCGGTTGCTCACCGTCGGCACCGACTGTGCGCTCGGCAAGAAATATACCGCGCTGGCGCTGCACCGCGCCCTTGTCGCGCGCGGGCTCGACGCCGATTTCCGCGCGACGGGCCAGACGGGCATCATGATCGCGGGTGGCGGCATGCCGATGGACGCGGTGGTATCGGATTTCGAAGCGGGCGCGGCCGAAATGCTCAGCCCCGACGCGCCCGGGGATCATTGGGACGTGATCGAGGGACAGGGGTCGATCTTCAATCCCGCCTATGCCCCGGTCTCGCTCGGCCTGCTCCACGGTAGCCAGCCCGACGTCTTCGTGGTGTGCCACGATCCGACGCGCAAGGTGATCCTCGGCATGGAAAGCTTTGCGCTGCCGTCGGTCGAGGATGTCATCGACATGACGATCCGCCTCGGCAGCCGGACCAATCCCGCGATCCGTTGCGGCGGTATCAGTCTCAACACGTCGAGTTACGACGCCGAAACTGCCGAAAAGCTGATGGCCGCGGAAAGCCGGCGGCTCGGGCTGCCGGTCGCCGACCCGATCCGCGGCGGCGCGGCGTTCGAGGCACTTGTCGAAAATAGTCTCGCATGAGTGTGGGCGAGACGGGCGGCAGGGCGAGCTGGTTCCAGCGCTTCCTGCTGCCCGGTTTCGCACTGAAGGCGGTGATCATCGGTGGCGGTTATGCCACCGGGCGCGAACTCGCCGAATATTTCGTGCCGTCGGGGCCATGGGGCGGGCTTGCCGCCATGTTGCTCGCGACGCTGATCTGGAGCGTCGTCGCCGCGTTGACCTTCGCGCTCGCGCGTCAGATGCACGCTTATGACTATCGCAGCTTCTTCGAAAAGCTGCTCGGTCCGGGATGGATCGCGTTCGAGATCGCCTATCTGATCTTCGTCGTCCTCATCCTCGCGGTGTTCGGCGCCGCGGCGGGCGCGATCGGCGCGGCGACCTTCGGCTGGCCTGAGCTGGCCGGGTCGGTGCTGCTTGCGGCCAGCATCGTCGCCTTCACCGCCTTTGGCGCCACGATCGTCGAGACATTGTTCAAATATGCCTCGATGCTGATCTACGCGGTCTACGCGCTGTTCCTCGTCTTTGCGCTTTCGAGTTTTGGCGGCCTGATCGGTGAGGGTTTTGCCAGTGCGCCGCCGCCATCGGGGAACTGGATGGCGGGCGGGATCACCTACGCCAGCTATAATATCGTCGGTGCGGTCGTCATCCTCCCGGTCCTCCGTCACCTCACCAGCCAGCGCGACGCGGTCGTCGCGGGGCTCATTGCGGGGCCGCTGACCATGCTGCCCGCGATCCTCTTCTTTGTTGCGATGATGGCCTTCTATCCGTCGATCGGAGCGGAAACGCTGCCTTCGGATTTCCTGCTGCGGCAGATGGCGGTCCCGGGTTTCCATATCCTGTTCCAGCTGATGATCTTCGCCGCGCTGCTCGAAAGCGGCGTCGGCGCGATCCACGCGATCAACGAGCGCGTGTCGGGTGTCGTCGAAGCGCGCGGGCGACCGGCGATCGGCATGCGCGCGCGCGCCCTGATTGGCACGGTGGTTCTTGTCGGCTGCATGTTCGTCGCGGCGCGCGTCGGCCTCGTCGATCTCATTGCCAGCGGATATCGCTTCCTCGCCTGGCTGTTCCTCGCGACCTTCGTTGTTCCGCTCATTACCATCGGTACCTGGCGCCTGCTGCGCCCGGCGACCGCTCGCCATATGGAGACCCTGCCATGAAACGCCTGCTCGCCCTGTCGCTGATGCTGTCGGTCGCCGTGCCCGCCTGGGCCGAACCCCCGGCCGATATCGGCGAGAGCGTCGAGGCGCTGCGCAAGAAAGTCGGCGCCGCCGGCGTGTCGATCGCGATCGTCGAGGATGGCAAGACGACGCTGTCGCGCGGCTGGGGCGTGCGCAAGATCGGCGAACGCGCGCCGGTCGATGGACAGACGATCTTCCAGACCGGATCGACCGGCAAGGCGATGACCGCCGCGGCGCTCGCGATCCTCGTCGACGAGAGCAAGATCGCGTGGGACGATCCCGTCATCAAGCATATGCCGTGGTTCCGCATGTATGACGCGTGGGTCACGCGCGAGATCACGATCCGCGACCTGCTCGTCCACAGGAGCGGGCTCGGGCTGGGGCAGGGCGACCTGATGTTCGTGCCGCGCACGCATCTGACACGCAAGCAGACGGTGGAACGCGTCGCTTACCTCAAGCCGCAGACGAGTTTCCGCTCGGCCTATGCCTATGACAACATCCTCTACGCTGTCGCCGGCCAGCTGATAGAGGAAGTCACCGGACAGACGTGGGAAGACTTCATTCGCGCCCGCGTGCTGCGTGCCGGCGGCATGAAGAATGCGACGAGCGACAGCGAGGATCGTTTCCGCATTGCCAACCGGTCGTGGCCGCATGCGCGGCTGTCGGGAGCGCTGCGCGGTCTCGGCCCGCAGGCGGCGCTCGACGAGCGCGACGAATTGGGGCGCAATGGCGCCCCGGCGGGCGGGCTCGCGCTCAGCGCCGACGACATGGCGGCGTGGCTCAAGATCCAGCTCGCGCACGGCGCGCTGCCGGGCGGTAAGCGGCTGTTCAGCGAGAAGCAGGCCGACGAGATGTGGGCGCCGGTGACGCCGATGCCGATCACGCCGCTGCCCGACAGCCTCAAGCCCGCGCAGCCGACGCAGCAGGCCTATGCGCTCGGCTGGCAGGTGCAGGATTATCGCGGCCACCGCATCATTCAGCACGGCGGCGGCGTTTTCGGGTCGATCACGCGCGTCGTGATGATCCCCGACAAAAATGTCGGCTTCGCGATCATGATGAACAGTGAGGACAGCGGCATGCTGCTCGGCCTCACCTACGACCTGCTCGACCATTATCTCGATCAGCCCGACTATGGCTGGATCGCGAAGTGGGAGGACTGGTACCAGTCGCGGCTTGCGGGCGGCGTCGAGTTTCTGAAGCAGTCCAAGGCATCGCCCGCGAAGTCGGGGCCGTCGCTCGCGCTCGCGGGCTATGCCGGGCGCTACCGCGATCCATGGTACGGGGACATCGTCATCGGATCGGGCACGGCCGGCCTGACGATCGATTTCACCTCCACCCCGCGGATGGCGGGGCGGCTCAAGCATTGGCAATATGACAGCTTCGTCACCGATTTCGACGATCCGGCAATCGAGCCTGCCTATGTGACCTTCGCGCTCGACGCCGAGGGCAAGATTACCGGCGTCACGATGAAGGCCGTCAGCAAGATCGCCGACTTCAGCTGGGATTATCACGATCTCGACCTGAAGCCCGTGGAGGACAAGAAGTGAAGCGCCTTGCCGTCCTGCTGGCTGCGAGCGCGCTTGCCAGCTGTTCGACGGGTGGCGACAAGCCGAAAGAGGCGGAGGCACCGCTGCACAGCCGAATGCTCGTGCTTGACACCCACCTCGACACGCCGCTCCATTTCGAGCGCGCGGGCTGGAGCTTTGCCGATCGTCACGGCCAAGCCGACGATATGGCGCAGCTCGACATCCCGCGGATGAAGGACGGCAATCTCGATGGTGGCTTCTTCGCGATTTACACCGATCAGGGACCGCTGACGCCGAAGGGCTATGCCGATGCACTGGCGTTTGCGCGGAAACGCTCGGACCTGATCGACAAGACGATTGCGGCGAATGCGGGTTCGATCGCACCGGCGCGGACCGCGGCCGATGCGGTGCGATTGAACAAGGAGGGCAAGCTGATTGCCTTCAAGTCGATGGAGAACAGCTATCCGCTCGGCGAGGACCTGTCGCTTCTCAAGGAATTCTACGACAAGGGCCTCCGCCTCGCGGGACCGGTGCATTCGAAGGATAACCAGTTCGCCGATAGCGCGACGGGTGAGGGACGCTGGAAGGGGCTGAGCCCGCTCGGCAAGCAATGGGTCGCCGAGATGAACCGCCTCGGCATCGTCATCGACGCGAGCCATTCGTCCGACGCGGCGTTCGACCAGCTATTGGCGCTGTCGAAATATCCGATCCTGCTCTCGCACTCGAGCCTGCGCTCGGCGTTCGACCATCCGCGCAATCTCGACGAGGGACGATTGAAGGCGCTCGCGGCAAAGGGCGGCGCTATGTGCATCTCGACCATCTTCATGTCGCCGATGAACATGTCGCCCGCGCGCGCCGAACTGTTCGGCAAATATGAGCGGATCGGCCAGATCACGTCCGCCGAGCAGGCCGATCTCAACCGCCAGTGGCGCGAGCTCGACAAGAAGGAGCAGATGTGGGCGGCCGATTTCGACGCCTATATGAAGATGGTGCTGCGCGCGATCGAGGTCGGCGGTGTCGACCATATCTGCTTCGGCGCCGACTGGGACGGCGGCGGCGGGCTGCCGGGCATCGAGGATATCTCGGCGCTGCCCAAGGTCACCGAACGGTTGAAGGCAGCGGGCTATTCGGATGCCGACATCGAAAAGATGTGGAGCGGCAACATCCTGCGCGTGCTGGCGGCGCAAGGCGGGAAATGATCCGCCACGCCCTGCTGGCGCTGGCTCTCGCGGTTCCCGCTGTCTCGTCCGCGCAGGAGGCGCCGCGCGCCGACCACCATATGCACATCCAGAGCAAGCTGATCACCGATCAGCTGCGCGCGATGCAGGCGGCCGAACCGGGCATATTCGATGGAATTTCGGGCGACCTGTTCGCCGAACGGAGCGGCGAGGACGCGCTGCGCGAACTCGATCGCGCCGGCATCGAGAAGGGCGTGCTGCTTTCCACCGGCTATATGTTCGGCTTTCCGGCGGTGCCGATGGAGCCTGCGCTCAGGGCCGAGAAGATGCGCGCCGAGAACCGGTATAATGTCGACGCCGCGCTCGCCTCGAACGGGCGGCTTGTCGCCTTCGTCGGGATCAACCCTTTTGCAGCCAACGCCTTCGACGAGCTCGAATATTGGTCGCGGCAGCGCGGTGCGACGGGGATCAAGCTGCACCTTGGCAACAGCGGCTTCGACGCCGCCGACGCCGTGCAGGTCGAAACGCTCGGCCGCTTCGTCGCCGCCGCGCGCGAGGCGAAATTGTCGCTGGTCATCCACCTCCGCGGTGCGGCGCCCTTTAGCGCGGCAAGCGTCAATATCTTTATCGACAAAATCTTGTCGCAGGCGGGCGACCTGCCGGTGCAGATCGCGCATGGCGGCGGCTATGCCGGCATCGACCAGCCGACGCTCGATGCACTCGCCGCCTATGGCGATGCTATCGGGCGAAAGGCACCGGGCACGGCCAACCTCGTCCTCGACATTTCGGCGGTGATGCAATTTGACCCCGCCTTGCTGCCCGATGCCAAAACGTCGACCGAAAAGCGCAGCTATGACGAAATGCGTGCCATCTATGTGGCCGGAATGCGCAAGATCGGCCTCGATCGCTTCGTGCTCGCGAGCGACTGGCCCGCACTGGGATCGCCCGCACAATATTTTGCGAAGGAGCGCGCGTCGCTTCCGGTAACCCCCGAAGAATGGGCGGTGCTTTGCAAAAATCTGGCGCCCTATCTGCGGCCAGACCGGCCTTCGCAATAGCGGCGGCTTACCCGGTCAGTTCCGCTGCCGGCGCGGATCGTCCTTTGCCGGACCTTCCTTCACCAATGCGTCGGCGGCCCATTCGTCGTCCGCGACGGCGGCTTCATACGCGGCGAGATGCGCGGGGCTGGTTTCGAGCCATGCGGACAGCTCGTCCCACGCGTCGAAAGCGGGGTCGACGACGCGCATCGCCCATAGCCGGGCGGCCTCGATGAGTTCGGTTTGATGCGTCGTCATGCCCTTCCCCTGTTATGCGGGGTCCTATGGCATGACGAAACCCGAACGGCTATTCCGTATTCAATTTTATCCGAAGTTCGGCGAGCGTCCGGTACGCCTTCTGCAGATCCTTTTCGACCGAGCTCAGGCTCATGCCGAGTTCGCTCGCGATGTCGGCCTGTCCGACACCATCGAGGCGATAGCGCCGAAACACATGGTCGACGCGCGATCCGAGCGCGGCAAGCGCGGCCTGCACCTGTTGCAATTGCTCGCGCGCGACCAGCACGCGCTCGCCCGCCGGCGCGTCTTCGGGGGCGTCACCCATGCCGTGCCAGTCGAACTGCCGTTTTTCGCGGCTGATCGTTGCGCGCCGGATGTCGCGCATATGATTTTCGGCCGCGCGAAAGAGGTAGGAGACCGGATCGGCGACGGGGCGCTCGGGCGCCGCGGCGATTTTCTGCCAGAGGTCGTGGAGCACATCCTCGGCCTCATGACCCGCACCGCGCGCCGCGAGGAAGCGCAGCAGCCGCCCGCGTTCGTTGAGCAGGGTCGCGTGCAGCCCGCTGGTGCCGGCGTGCGCTACCATTGCCGCGCGCCTGCGAGCCGGCCGGCGGTTGCAGACGCCCGGCGGCGTGCAAAGTCCGAGATGTGCGGCTTTGTATCGACGGTCGCCAGTCGTACCGGGGGCAGGGGCGAAGGCTTGCCAAGAAGCGGAGCCGGGTCGGTTGCCCGTCCGTTCAGGCGCACTTCGAAATGCAGGTGGCTGCCGGTCGAGCGTCCGGTCGATCCCATCAGCGCGATCGCCTGACTCTGGCCGACGGTATCGCCGGCCTGCACAAGCAGGCGCGACAAATGGGCATAGCGCGTGCGAAGGCCGCCGCCATGGTCGAGTTCGACCATCTGGCCATAGCTGCCGGCAGGGCCGGCGAAGGCGACAAGGCCGCCGCTCGACGCAAGGATGGGGGTGCCGAGCGGTCCCGGAATGTCGAGCCCATAGTGCATCCGGCCGCTGCCGCGGATCGGATCGCTCCGATAACCGAAATGCGACGAGAGTTTCGGCATGGCCGCGGGCTTCGCGCCTTTGTGCGGCAGGGTGAGCGTTGGTTCGGGATCGCGCGCCGACCCGTCGTTCATCCGGGCCCGAAAAGCCTCGCTGTCGCCGCCGGGAAGCGCCTCCTGCCCCGCTGCCGGGCCGATACCGGCCGTGCAGGCGCAGGTGAGCGCAAGCAACGGATAGAGGGCGGAGCGTACGGGCATGCGCTCATAAGACGGAGCCCTTTCGGCAGGCCCTTGGTGTTGTCCGCAAAAAAATAGCCGGGCGGAAATCCTTACGGAAACGCGGTCCTCCCTTCGTCTCTGACCATAGCACTAGCCTTTCTGCATCGAAGGAGACGGAAGATGAATTCCACGGAACGCCGCATGCTCGACATGCTCAAAAAGGGTCGGGATCATTATGGCGTGGTTGCCGTGAAGGCCGAATTCGAGGCCGAAGGCACGCGTCCCGATGAACTGCTTCGCCTGCTCGAACTCACCTGCCGCGCCGACCTGAAACTCGCGCTCAAGATCGGTGGCTGCGAAGCCGTTTCCGACCTTTATGCGTCGAAACTCTATGGCGCGGACTATATCATCGCGCCGATGGTCGAGACGCCCTATGCGCTGTCGAAGTTCATCGATGCGAGCGCCAAGGTCTATGGCGCCGAGCGCGACGGCACGCAGATGCTGTTCAATCTCGAAACCGAAACGACGCTGGCCAATCTCGACGCGATGCTGCCGCTCGCGGCGGGCGAGGTCGACGGCATCGTTTTCGGCCGCGTCGATTTCACCCTGTCGCGCGGTATGCAGCGTGGCGCGATCAACGATCGCGCGATCACCGACGCCGTGCTGCGTGTCGCACAGGCCTGCGCCGAGCGCGACCTCGAGCTCGTCGTCGGCGGCTCGGTTGCGGTCGAAGCGGCGCCTGCGCTCCGCGAAATCCGCGCAGTCCGGCTCGACCGCTTTGAAACGCGCAAGGTCGTCTTCGACGGCGCCGCGGTCGAAGGCGCGAATTTCGAAGCGGGGATCGCGAACGCCGCCGCCTTCGAACTCGACTGGCTGAAAAACAAGCGCGACTATTATAGCAGCATCGCCGACGAGGATCAGGCGCGGATCCGCATGATCGAGGAACGCAGCGCCGTCGCCAAGCGCGGCCATCTGGCACGCGTCGCCGCCTGATCCGATGTTCGGCGAACAGGTTTCGATATTGATGCGCGAGGTCGCGGCTGACGTGGTCATGCCGCGCTTCCGCTCGCTCGCGCCCGGCGAGGTCGCCGAGAAAACGCCGGGCGAGATCGTCACCATCGCCGATCGCGAAGCCGAGGAGCGGTTGTACGAGGGGCTCTCTGCGCTCGACATCGACGCCCGTATCCTCGGCGAAGAGGCGGTCAGTCGCGACCCGGGCCTGCTCGACGATATCGGCGAAGGGCGGGTCTGGTTGATCGACCCGCTCGACGGCACCGCCAATTTCGCCGCGGGGCGTTTCCCCTTCGGCATGATGATCGCGCTCGTCGAGGATGGCGAGCCGGTCGAAGGCTGGATATTCGATCCGACGAGCGGTCGCCTCTGTCACGCGCGGCGCGGGCAGGGGGCGAGCTGCGACGGCCAGCCGGTGCCCGTGTCGGGTCGCCGGGGCCGTCGCTCGCCGCCACGCGCAGCCATCGGGTCGCATTTCCTTGCCCCCGAACGCCGCGAGGCGTTGCACGCCTTCGCCGGGCGGACGCTTGACGTCCAGCCCGTCCCGCGCTGCGCCGCCGAAAGCTATGTCCGGCTGGTGCTGGGGCAGGACGATATCGCGCTGTTCCAGCGCATCCTGCCCTGGGACCATGCGGCCGGTGCGCTGTTCCTGACCGAGGCCGGCGGCAAGATCACCCATTGGGATGGTGCGCCCTATCGCATCGGCGGCCCCGGCAAGGGCGTGCTCGCCGCCGCCGACGCCGAATTGTGGCGTAGCGCGTCGGCGCTGATTTTCGACCCGGCCGCCGGCCTCGTCGATCTGGAGGACAGTTTTTGATGCGTAACGGTTCGATGCTGCTGGCGGCAGGATTGCTGGCGGCTTACCTGTTGCCGGCGGTGCCGTCCGCAGCGCAGCTTGCCCTGCCGGTCGACCCGGCCGCGCAGGGCGATGTAGCGCAGCGCCGCGCGGCCGAACAGATTGCGGTTCCGCCCGTCGACCTTCCCGCGATCGCGCCCGTCGTGCTCGACGGCGAAGCGCCGGCGCGCGCCGAGGCACGCGCAAATGTCGATCCCGGTAAAAAACCGGGCGATACACCGGCGCCGCCGCCCAGCGAATTCGAAACCTATGTGTCGACGCTCGCGGGCCAGCCGCTGCGTCGCTTCGGCTCCGAACTGCTTGTGCCGTCGGCGCGCGACTTCACCGCGCCGCCGACGACCGCGATCCCGCCCGATTATCGGATCAACCCGGGCGACGAACTGCTCCTCGGTATCACCGGGTCGGTGCAGGCGTCGGGCCTGCGGCTCGTCGTCGACAGCGAAGGGCGCATTTTTGTGCCGCGTGTCGGTGCGATCGCCGTCGGCGGCGTGCGCTATGGCGACCTGCACGGCGTGATCGAACGGCAGGTGTCGCGCCAATATCGGGGTTTCAGCCTCGAGGTCGCGATCGGGCGGCAGCACGGGGTCACCGTCTATGTCACCGGCTTCGCGGCGCGCCCCGGCTCCTATACCGCGAGCAGCCTGTCGACCCTCGTCAACGCGGTGCTCGCGGCGGGTGGCCCGGCGGCGGGGGGCAGCTTCCGATCGATCCAGCTCCGGCGCGGCGGAAAGCTGGTGTCGGATTTCGATCTCTACGACCTGCTCCTGAAAGGCGACAAGCGCGGCGACGCCGTGCTCCAGAACGGCGACGTCATCTATATCGCCCCCGCGGGCGAAGAGGTGGCTGTGATCGGCAGCGTCAACCGTCAGGCGATCTTTGAACTCGCCCCCGACGAAACGCTGACCGACGCGATCCTCTATGCCGGCGGCGTCAATACGGTGGCCGACAACAGCCGGCTGATGGTGCTGAACGGGATGAGCGGCGGCGATGCCGGCTGGCGCGAAGTGTCCGCGAGCGACGCGGGGACCACGAAGGCGCGGCGCGGCGACGTCGTTCGTGTCCTGTCGCACGTCGGCATCGCGCGGCCGCTGCGGCAACAGCCGGTGCTCGTGACGCTCAGCGGCGAAGTCGCGCGTCCCGGCCGCTATTACGTCCAGCCGGGGACGCGGATGGCCGACGTCGTCGCAGAGGCAGGCGGGCTGACGGCCGAAGCCTTTCCTTATGCCGGCGTCATCACGCGCGAGAGCGTCAAGCATCAGCAGCGGCTGAGCTACGATCGCGCGATCGACGATGTCGAACTGTTGCTCGCCGCGCAGCCCGTCACATCGGTCAACCGCGCGCAACTCGCACAGCCGGGCAATATCGCGCTGATCAACAGCATCGTCGACCAGCTTCGTCGCCGCGAACCCGACGGCCGGCTCGTCTTTGACCTGCCGGTCGATGCGGCGGCGCTGCCGGGCGACCTGATCCTCGAAAACAATGACGTGGTGCATATCCCGGCGCGGCCGGTGACGGTCGGCGTGTTCGGCGCGGTGCCCAGCCCGGCGTCCTTTGCCTGGCGTGACGGCGCGCTCGTCGGCGATTTCGTCAAAACGGCGGGCGGTGTCCAGAAGATCGGCGACAAGAGCGAAATCTTCGTCGTGCGCGCCAACGGTACCGTGCTCGCGGGCGGCAAGCGGGCGCTTCGCGCGCCGGCGCTTCCCGGCGACCTTGTTTATGTCCCGATCGATGCCGATCGCGGCGAGTTCTGGGCGCGGCTGCGCGATATCACGGGCACGCTGTTCAGCGGACTCGTCGGTGCGGCGTCGATCGCGGCGATCTCGAAATGAGCCGCGCCGACACGCTCCGCGGGCATGCTGCGGCTTTCGTCGCCGATCCGCGCATGCGCCGCCGTGCCTATGTGCTCGCCATGCTGGTCCTCGCGCTGCTGACCGTCTTTCCGCAGCCCTATGTCGCGCGCGCCAAGCTGTTGCCGCAGGACAATAACAGCATCGGCCTCGGATCGATGATGAACGCACTCGGCGGCCAGCTGCAGGGTTTCGCGTCGCTGTTCGGCGGCGCCAAGCAGCAGACCGACATGTATCTCGCGGTCGGCCGGAGCGGCGAAGTGAGCGGCGCGGTGATCCGCAAGCTCAAGCTTGTCGGTCCCGGCGGCTATTCGTCGGCGACCCGCGCCCGCGTCGCGCTCGCCCAAAAGGTCGATGTCCATTCGCTGACCGGCGGGATCATCGAAGTCGAGGTGCGGACGCGCGATGCCGGGGAGGCCGAGGCGCTGACCCGCGCCTATGTCGATGCGATCAGCGACCGCATCGTCGCGCTGGGCAAGGACCGCGTCGAGCGCAAGCGCGCCATCGTGTCGCAGCGGTTCAAGGAAGCCGCCGACCGCGTCGTCGCCACCGAAAAGGCGCTCAACGATTTTCGCCGCCGCAACCGCCTCGCCGAACCGCAGGCCGAACTCGGCGCCGCCTTGTCGGTGCGCGCGGGGCTCGAAGCGCGATTGCAGGCGAAACAGGTCGAACTGCAGACGCTGCAGAAGTTCCAGGGGCCGGAAAATCCGCAGCTGATGGCGGTCCAGTCCGAAGTCGCGGCGCTCCGTTCGCAGGTTGCGCGCAGCGCCGAGGCGGGCACGGGTCCTGCCGGTCCCAATGTCGCCGGGCTGGGCGAAGTGTCGGGCGAATATCTCGATCGCTACCGCGACTATCGTTTCGCGCAGGCGCTGTACGATGTGTACGCGCGCTCGTCCGAAGAGGTGGCGGTCGAAACGCTCGCCGGCGAGACGGCGGCGAATGTGCAGATACTGGAGGCGCCGCGCCTCGACGCCGACCGCAAATATAATGTCGCCGCCGCGGCGTTGCTCGCGCTCGCGATCCTCGCGGCGCTGTTCACCGAAATCTATGCCCCCGCGACCGGTATCCGCCTGTTCGCGGCGCGCGGCAAGGATGCGGCGGCGTGACCCCGGCGCATGACACACCCGAACTGTCCGTCGTCATTCCCTGCTTCAACGAAGCGCAGAATGTCGCGGCGATCTGCGCGGCGGTAACGGCCGAAGCGACCGGCCATGCCGAAAGCCATGAGATCATCCTGATCGACAACGGGTCGACCGACGGCACGCGGACGATCATGCGCAACCTGTGTGCCGCCGACCCGCGCATCCGGGTGATCCTCAACAACCGCAACTATGGCCAGATGCGCTCGCCGACCTACGGCCTGTACCAGGCCGAGGGGCGCGCGGTGATCGGCATGTGCGCCGATTTTCAGGACCCGCCGGCGCTGATCGGCGAGTTCCTGCGCAAATGGCGCGGCGGGGCGCAGGTCGTGCTGGGCCAGCGCCGGTCGGAAAAGGCGTCGCCGCTGCTGCGCGCCGTCCGCCATATCGGCTATGGCTTCCTCGCCCGCTTCGGCGACTATCCGGTGATCCCCGGCGCAACGGGTTTTGGGCTGTTCGACCGCGAGGTCGTCGACACGCTTGCCGCGTGGAACGAGCCCGAGCCCTTTTTTCGCGGCATGGTGGTCGAAAGCGGGTTCCGGCTGGCGCTCATACCTTTCGACCGGCCCGAACGCGCAGCGGGTGAGAGCAAGAACGGCATCGCCGCGCTCGCTTCCTTCGCGCTGTCGGGGCTCGCGGGGTCGGCCAAGTCGCTGCTGCGCCTGCCGCTGTTCCTGTCGCTCTACGTCGGCCTGCTCGCGCTGGCGCTCCTGATAGCGGCGCCGGTCGCGCTCATCGTCGATGGCCCGGTCTGGGTCTTGCTCGCGCTGGCGCTCTGCTTCGGGCTTTTCGCCATGCTCCTGCTCTTCCTCGGCCTGATCGGCGAACAGGTGCGGATGCTCGCCGAGCGTAGCCGCAACGTGCCGCTGGTGATCGAGCAGGAACGGATCAACTTCCCGGTCGATCGCGCGGGCCCCGCCGCGCGCACGCTCATCCGCCGCCCGTGACCGCGCCGCGCGCCCGTCTGCTGCCGCTTGCCGCGGAAGTGCTGCTCGCGCTCGGCGTGGTGGCCAGCCTTGGCTGGACGTTGCGCTTTTTCTTCGAGTTCGGTTACCTGCCGCAGCCCTTCGTGTTCGACACCAACGACACCTACATGGACTGGTTCAACACCGCCTATTGGGCGAACAATCGCGGCATCTACGACGTCTGGCGCAGCATCTATCCCCCGCTGTCCTTCGTCTTCCTCGATGCGACGAGCCTGCCGGGCTGCTATCTCCAGTCGCCCTTTCATGCGCGCGACTGCGACTGGCTGGCGCGGATGACGATATACGCCTTCTACCTCGTCGATGTCGTACTTGCGTGGGTCTGCTTCCGCCGGCTCGACCGCCGCACCGCGCCGATGCGTACGATCGCGATCGCGCTCGGCCTGCCGATGTTGTTCACGGTCGAGCGCGGCAACCTGATCCTCGTCGCCTTCGCCTTTTTCATGATCGCACACGGTCCTGTCACCGCGTCGAAGCCGTGGCGCTGGTTCGCCGCCGCGGTGACGATCAATTTCAAACCCTATCTGGTGCTGCCCATGCTCGCGCACGCGGTGAAGCGCGACTGGCGGCCGCTCGAGGCCGCGGGGATCGCGACGGTCGCGCTATATCTCGTCACGCTGGCGCTCGTTGGGTCGGGGACTCCGATGGAACTTGCGTCGAACACCGCCAACTGGGTCGTTTTCCAGGGCGCGCAGGTGTGGAACGAAGTCAATTATTCGACAAGCTACGCGCCCTTCATGATGTTTCGCACGCTCGAAATACCGCTTCTGCAATTCGTGCCGTCGCGCCTCGTCGAAACGATCGAGTTTCTCGTGCCGATCGTCATTCGCTCGACGCAGCTCGTCGCGCTGGCCGCGCTCGCCGCGGCGTGGCTCCAGCCCCGGGCGCTGCCCGCGCACCGCATCGCCGCGATCCTGCTCGGCGCCTATCTCGTCACCCAGTCGCCCGGCGGCTACACCCAATTGTTCCTGCTGTTTCTCGTGCTGATGGAGCCATGGAAGGGCGCCGGGCCGGCCATCGCCATCGCGGCGGCCTATCTGCTCTGCCTCGCCGGCGACTGGCCGCTCGCGACCGTGCTCGACGTCACAAGCAACAGCTGGCTGGGCGAGCGTACGGTCACCGCGAGTTTCGGGCTGACCGCGGGGCATTTCATCCGGCCGGGGTTCGTTGTGCTCATCGTCTGGGCGTTGTCGCTCGACAGTATCGTCCGCGTGGCGCGCGCGCATCGCATCCACCGTCCGTCGCTCGGGCTGGTGCCCGCATGATCCTCGCCGAAGATCTCGCCGCGATCGACCGGCAACTCGCGCCCCATTGGCGCCAGCTTGCCGGTGCGCGTATCCTCATGACCGGGGGCACCGGCTTCATCGGTCGCTGGATGCTAGAGGCGCTGGCGCGATCGGGGATCGATGCCGAGGTCCTGATCCTCAGCCGCGACCCTGCGGGTTTTGCCGCGCGCGCGCCGCATCTGGCGCAGCGCTTCGCGTTTCTCGCCGGCGATGTCGTCGATTTCGTGCCGCCGCCGGGGCGCTTCACGCATATTGTCCACGCGGCGACCGACGCGAGCGCGGCGCTCAATGCGAACGATCCGCGCCGCATGTTCGACACGATCGTTGCCGGCACCCGCCGCATTCTCGATCTGGCGGTCGAACGGGACGTGGGCCGGATGCTGTTCCTCAGCTCGGGCGCCGTCTACGGCGCCCAGCCGTGGGACGTCGGCCATGTCGCCGAGGACTGGATGGGCGGACCCGATCCGCGCGATCCCAAATCGGCCTATGGCGAGGGCAAGCGCGCTGCCGAAATGCTGTGCGCGATCTATGGCAAGCAGTTCGGGCTCGATATCGTGACGTCGCGCATCTTCGCCTTGCTGGGGCCGCTGCTGTCGCTCGACATCCATTTTGCGGCGGGCAACTTTATCCGCGACGCGATGGCCGGGCGGCCGATCCGGATCGAAAGCGCGGGCACTGCGGTGCGATCCTACCTCTACGCCGCCGATCTCACCGCCTGGTTGTGGCTCGTGCTGCTTCGTGCGCCGCCGGGCGCGACGTTCAACATGGGTTCGGAGGACGCGGTATCGATCACCGAACTCGCGCGGCGCACCGTCGCGGTCCTTGGCGGTCCGGGCGTCGAGGTCATGGGGCGCGCCGACGCCGGCTGGAACCCCGGCCGCTACGTCCCTTCGACCGCGCTGATCCGCAACACGCTCGGCGTCGCGCCGACCGTTTCCCTCGATGCGGCGATCCGCCGCACCGCAATCTTCAATGGATGGAAAAAATGAGCCAGATCAAGCTCTCCGACTGGGTCGCAGAGACCCTTGCCGACAAGGGCATCGCCGACATCTTCATGCTGACCGGCGGGGGGGCGATGCACCTCAACCATTCGCTCGGCACGCATCCGGCGCTCACGACGACCTTCACCCATCATGAGCAGGCGTTGTCGATGGCGGCGGAGGCCTATTATCGCCTGACCAATCGGCTCGCGGTGGTCAACGTCACCTCGGGGCCCGGCGGCACCAATGCGATCACCGGCGTTTACGGCGCCTTCGTCGATTCGATCGGCATGCTGGTGATTTCGGGGCAGGTGAAGACCGAGACGACGGTGCGCCACACCGGCCTGCCGCTCCGCCAATATGGCGATCAGGAACTCGATATCGAGGAACTGATCCGTCCGATCACCAAATATGCGGCGATGGTCACCGATCCGCGGTCGATCCGCTATCATCTGGAAAAGGCGATCTATCTGGCGACGAGCGGTCGGCCGGGTCCGGTGTGGCTCGACATCCCGCTCGACGTGCAGGCGGCAAAGATCGATCCCGACGACCTGCTCCCCGGCTTCGATCCTGCCGAACTCGACGAGCCGTGGAAAGCGACCGATGTCGATGCCGCGGCGTCCGAAATCCTCGCGCGGATCGCCAGGGCGGAGCGCCCGGTCGTCTTTGCCGGCAGCGGCGTCCGGTTGAGCGGTGCCCATGCAGGCTTCCTGACCCTGATCGAGCGGCTGGGTATTCCCGTGGTCACCGGCTGGAACGCGCACGACGCGCTGTGGACCGACCATGCGCTCAACTGCGGCAAGCCGGGCACGGTCGGCGATCGCGGCGGCAATATGGTAACGCAGAGCGCCGACCTTTTGCTCGTCCTCGGCAGCCGGCTCAACATCCGGCAGGTCAGCTATAATTGGCAGAGTTTTGCGCGCGCGGCGCACAAGATCTGGGTCGACATCGATCCGGTCGAACTTGCGAAGCCCAACGTCGTCCCCGACATGCCGGTGGTCGCCGACCTCGCCGACCTGATCCCCGCCTTGCTGGCGCAGGATTATGCGGGGCCGACCGCGGCGCACACCGAATGGCTCGGCTGGGCGCGCGAGCGGGTCCGGCGTTTCCCGGCCGTGCTTCCCGAATATCGCGAGCATGACCAGCTCGTGCATCCCTATGTCGCGATGGACGAACTGTTCGCGCAGCTCGGCGAGGATGACGTCGTCGTCACGGGCAACGGCAGCGCGTGCGTGATCGGGTTCCAGGCGGCGCATCTGCGCCCCGGACAGCGGCTCTGGACCAATTCGGGCTGCGCGACGATGGGCTATGACCTGCCCGCCGCGATCGGCGTCTGCACGGCAACCGGGGGCAAGCAGCGTGTGATCGCGATCGCCGGCGACGGCAGCATCATGATGAACCTGCAGGAAATGCAGACGATCGCGGGTTACGGCCTGCCGGTGAAGGTCATCCTGATCAACAACAGCGGCTATGTCTCGATCTTCCAGACGCAGCGCAATTTCTTCAACGGCGTCGAGGTCGGCGGTGGCCCGAAGAGTAACGTGACCTTCCCCGATTTCGCCAAGATCGCGGCGGCATTCGGCTTTGCCTATGTGCGGACCGACACGCACGCGGGCCTTGCCGATGCGATCGCGTCGACGCTGGCCGTCGACGGTCCCGCCTTCTGCGAAATCGTCGTCGACGAGCATGTGCCCTTTGCGCCGAAGCTGGGCGCGAAACAGCACCCCGACGGGCGTATCACATCGTCGGCGCTCGAGGATCTGTCGCCGTTCCTGCCGCGCGAGATTTTGGCAGAGAATATGCGCATCGCGCTGATCGACGAGGATTGATCCGATGCTTGGCCGCGTGGTTCCGCTCGGACGGCCGCTGCGCTTCCTCGTTGCGGGCGGCCTGAACACGCTGTTCGGGCTCGCCTTCTATCCTTTGCTGCTCTGGGCGGTACCCTATTTTCGCGCGCACTATATGATCGCGCTGGGGATCGCGCAGGCGATCTGTCTCTGCTTTTCCTTCGCGACCTACAAGCTCGGCGTATTCCGCACGCGCGGCAATATCCTGCGCGAATTTGCCGCCTTCGCGAGCTTCTACCTGTTCAACTATGCCGCGAACTGGGCGGCGCTGCCGCTGCTCGTCGAGGTCGGCGGTATCTCGCCGATCGTTGCACAGCTCGGCTTCACGATCGTCCTCGTGATCGGCAGCTGGTTCTGGCACAACCGCGTCACCTTTCGGGACCGCAGCGCGCCCTAGGCTGCGGCGCGCGCCGTCCCGTCCAGCCCCTGTCGTCGGACATAGCGGTCGATCTGCGCCAGCGTCGTTGCGCGCGCATCCGCGCCATCGTCGACCGCCTTGTGCCATTCGCTGATCCATTCCAGCGCGGTCGCCAGCGGCAGCACGGGGCGCCAGCCAAGTTCGGCGCGCGCCTTGGAACTATCGAGGCGCAGCAGCGTGGCCTCGTGCGGCTGCGGTCCGCTGTCGGCGAGCGCGGCCCGATGATTGCCCCATGCGGCCTGAAGGCGCTCGACGATCCAAGACACCGGCCGGGCATCCTCGTCGGACGGACCGAAATTCCAGCCGCCGGCAAAGGCCTTTTCACCCGCGAGCAGATATTCGGCGAGCATCAGATAGCCGTGGAGCGCCTCCAGCACATGCTGCCAGGGACGCACCGAAGCGGGCGACCGGATCAGCGGTGCGGTGCCCGATGCCAGCGCGCGGATCAGGTCGGGGATCAGTCGGTCGTCGGCCCAGTCGCCGCCGCCGATGACATTGCCGGCGCGCGCCGAGGCGAGGAGCGGGCCCGCGGTGCCGAAGAAGCTGCTGCGCCACGCCGACACGACGAGTTCGGCGCAGCCCTTGCTGTTGCTATAGGGGTCGTGGCCCCCCATCGGGTCGCTTTCACGATAGGGCCAGACCCATTCGCGGTTTTCATAGCATTTGTCGCTGGTGACGCAGACGATCGCCTGCACGCCCGCCACATGCCGCGCGGCGTCGAGCAGGTGGACCGTGCCCATGACATTGGTCGCATAGGTTTCGACCGGTTCGCGGTAGGAGAGGCGGACGAGCGGCTGTGCGGCGAGGTGAAATATGACTTCGGGCGCGCAGGCTTCGACGGTCCGGCGCAGCGCGTCGGCGTCGCGCACATCGCCCTCGACATGGTCGACCAGCTCGTCGATGCGCGCTGCCGCGAACAGGCTGGGCGCGGTCGGCGCGGGCAGGGCAAAGCCGGTGACATGGGCGCCCATATGGTGCAGCCACA
Source organism: Sphingopyxis sp. (assembly GCF_035944815.1). Classification (GTDB taxonomy): domain Bacteria; phylum Pseudomonadota; class Alphaproteobacteria; order Sphingomonadales; family Sphingomonadaceae; genus Sphingopyxis. The sequence goes on along the minus strand of NZ_DASZAU010000002.1, from coordinate 258,522 downwards.
GGCTGAGCCAGCTTCCCTTGAAGCCCGTGTGGCCGGTCACGAGCACGCGGCGCCCGGCCCACAGCGATGCCGATGCGGCGCTCACCAGCGTTTCCACGGCGCTGCGCCGTTGTTCCAGAGGTCTTCGAGGAAGAGCTTGTCGCGCAGCGTATCCATCGGCTGCCAGAAACCTTCGTGGCGATAACCCATCAATTCGCCGCCGCGCGCGAGCTGCTCGAGCGGGCCGCTTTCCCAGACCGTTTCGGGGCCGTCGACCAGATCGAGAACCGAGGGATCGGCGACGAAGAAGCCGCCGTTGATCCGGCCGCCGTCGCCCATCGGCTTTTCGCGGAAATCGGTGACGCGGTCGCCGTCGAAGGCGAGCGCGCCGAACCGTCCCGGCGGGGTGACCGACGTCACGGTGGCGCGCAGCCCGTGGGTGCGATGGAAATCGACGAGTTCGGAAATGTCGATATCGGCGACGCCGTCGCCATAGGTGAAGCAGAAAGGCTCGTCGGGGTCGAGATAGGGGCGGATCGCGGCGAGCCGCCCGCCGGTCATCGTCGTCGGCCCCGTTTCGACAAGCGTGATCCGCCAGGGTTCGCTGCGCGCGTGATGCACCTCCATGCCGTTGCCGTTGCGCAAGTCGATCGTGACGTCCGATGTATGGAGGAAATAATTGGCGAAAAATTCCTTGATCAAATAGCCTTTATAGCCGAGGCACACGACGAAATCGTTGAATCCGCTCGCGGAATAGATCTTCATAATATGCCACAGGATCGGCATCCCGCCGATCTCCACCATCGGCTTGGGCTTGATGGCGGTCTCTTCACCGAGGCGGCTGCCAAGGCCGCCGGCCAATATTACGGTTTGCATCGTCGCTCCACGTCTAGATCTCGACAGCATGACGGACCCGATGCCCACAGCCCGCAATTCGCCATGGAAGGTCCTGACCGGGCCGGCAGGACTGTGCCTGATCCTGCTCGTCGCGGCGCTGCTCCGCATCGACGGCGCCGGTTTCGGGCTGCCCGCACTCAACGATCCCGACGAGCCGCTGTTCATGGCGACGGCGCTCGAAATGCTGACAAAGCCGACGCTCAACCCTGGATGGTTCGGCCATCCGGGCACGATCACCTTCTATTCGCTGATGCTGGTCGTTTCGCTGGTCGGCGGCCTTGGCGTCCTCACCGGGCGCTTCGCCGATTTCGATGCCTTCGCCGCGGCGGTCTATGCCGATCCGGGCATCATCTTCCTGCCAGCGAGGTTGCTGATGGTGGCGTTCGGGGTCGCCTGCGTGTGGATGACCTGGCGGCTCGGCAAGCGGCTAGGCGGCGACCGGGTCGGGCTTGTCGCGGCTGCGATCCTTGCGGTCAACGCGGTCCATATCGAATATTCGCAGATCATCCGCACCGATGTGCAGGCCAGCCTGTTCATGCTGCTTTGCGTGCAGTCGGCGCTGGCGATCGCGCAGGACGGCCGCCGCCGCGATTATCTGTTCGCCGGACTGTTCGCCGGTCTCGCCTGTGCGACGAAATGGCCCGCGGCGGTCATCGGCGTCGCCATCATCGGCGCCGCCCTCTATCGCCGGCGGCATGGCGCGGCGCAATGGAGGCAGCTGGCACTCTCTGGCCTCGCGGCGATCGCGACATTGTTCCTGGTGTCGCCGTTCCTGCTCATCGACCATGCCACCCTTCTGCAGAATCTGTCGGGCGAAGCGCGGCCGCTTCATCCCGGTGCGACGGGCGGCGGGCTGTTCGCCAATCTCGGCTGGTATGTCGCCGGCCCGCTCTTTTCGTCGCTGGGGGTCGGCGGCCTGCTGCTCGCCGGAGCGGGGATGGCTTGGGGCGCAGGCGATCGCCGGCGCTGGACGTGGGTTATCCTGCCCTTCTGCCTGACCTTTCTGTTCGTCATCGCGGTCCAGTCGCTGCGGTGGGAGCGGTGGATCGTGCCATTGCTGCCCTTTGCCGCACTTGCGGCGGCGCGCGCGCTGTGCGCCATGGCCGACTGGCTGCCCGCGCCGCGCGCACGCGTTGCACTTCCTGCCGCGCTCGTGCTGCTGCTGATCCCGATGGTGGTGGCCGAGCGGATCGAGGCGGCGGGCCGGCGTCACGACACCCGCCAGCTCGCCTCGGCCTGGCTGCGCGAGCATGCGCCGCCGGGAAGCCGGATATTGATCGAGCATCCGGCGTTCGACCTTTTGCAGGAACCGTGGCGATTGCTGTTCCCGATGGGATCGGCGGGCTGCGTCGATGTCGATGACATGCTCGCCGGCCGCATCAGCCAGTCGGACGTCGAAGGTCGGCGGCAGGGCGGCGCGATCGTCGATATCGGGCATGTCGATATGGCGCTGCTCGGCAGCTGCCGGGCCGATTTTGCTGTCGTGACCAACCATCTGCGTTATCGCGCAGACCCCGCGCATTACCGCGAGGAATTGCGACGCTACGACGAATTGCTCGCGGGGGGGCGGCTACGCTTGACCGTGCGGCCGGTGCCGGGCGTGAGTTCGGGCCCCGAAGTGCATATTGTCGAATTCGCACCGGCAAAGCCCTCGGGGCAGATACGGACGATTGCCTATGATTGAGCGCCGAACTGGAGCGTCATCGCCAGTTCTTCGACGTCGAGATCGCGTTCGAGTTCGTGGAGCACCTCGTCCTCGATCATCCCCGCGCGGTGGATGCGAAGTAATTCCGCGCGCCCGGCCGCAATCGCCTGAAGTAGGACGTCGAAATGCGAGCGTAGCCCGTCCATCGCGGTGCTCGCATCGGCTTCATAACGTTCCATGAAGTTCATCCGCTTGCGATGTTCTTCGAGCATCATCGGATGGATCAGCGTTCCATTCTCGTCATAGGCGAGCCGTTCGATCACCGCGAACCGCGCGCGCGCCATCGCGGCTTCGGCGGCGGGCATGGCCATTTTGGCGGGCGGATCGGTGTCGACCGGCTTCACGGCGCGAATGAGCATGCCGAGGCTCGACCCCTGCACGACGACGGTGACGAAGATCACCGCGAAGGCGCAGATCAGCATCAGGTCACGGCCGGGCATGTCTATGGGGAGGGTCAGCGGCACCGCCAGCGTGACGACCCCGCGCATCCCCGCCCAGCTCAGCACCGTCGCCTGTCGCCAGCCCAGGGGGCGTGCGCGATCCAGTCCGAGCTTGCGCGCGGCGCCCAGGATCGCTTCCGATCCGAAGATCCAGACGAAGCGCGCAATCGCGACGGTGATCACGACGGCTGCAATCACGGCAACCCAGGCGACCGGCATCGCCTCGATCCCGCCGATCCGCTCGATCGCGCCGCGCAGCGAAAAACCGATCAGGATGAACACGAGGGCTTCGAGGACGAACACCATGATGAACCAGCCCGAATTGGCGCGGAGGCGGACGTCGGCGGACAATATTTCATGCTGGTACCAGCCCATCGCGAGGCCGGCGGTGACGGTCGCGATGACGCCCGACACATGCAAGGTTTCGCCGGCGATATAGGCGGCCCAGCAGAGCAGGATCGTGATCAGCATGACAAGCATGCGATCCTGCAGGCGCTTGGCGAGGAAAATCCAGCCCGCGGCAACCAGTGCGCCGACGATCACCCCACCGATCGCGACGAAGGCAAAGCTCCGGATCGCCTCGCCGGTGTGGAACACCCCGCTCAACGTTGCAGCGACGGCGAAGCGGAAGAGGATCAGGCCGGTTGCATCGTTGAGCAGGCTTTCGCCCTCGAGCAGCGCTTCGAGCCGCCGCGGCAAGTGGACGCCTTTCAGCACCGCGCGCGCCGACACCGCGTCGGGCGGCGACACGATCGCGCCGAGCGCGAAGCACGCCGCCCAGGGCAGTTCGGGGACGATCATGTGCACCACAACGCCGACGACGAGCGTCGTGAACACGACGGCGCCGACGGCCAGCGACAATATGCCGGGAAGGTGGCGGCGAAAACGGCCGAGTGCGGTAAAATAGGCGCCGTCCATCAACAGCGGCGGCAGGAAGAGGACGAGCGCGAGTTCGGGATCGAGCGATATCTCCGGCAACCCGGGGATGAACGCAAGCGCGCCGCCGCCGACGAGCAGCGCGGTCGCGGGCGGCCAGCGCAGCTTCTGCGCCAGCCAGTGCAGCCCGATGACGAGCGCGAGCAACCCGAGGACGAGCTCGAAGGTTTCGACGGCGTGCATCGGGCTCAGCTCCGATCCCGGCCGAGGTCGAACGGTGCTGTCATCTTGAGGCCCCTTGTTTCGTCCAATCCCACGAGGCCGTTTGTGACGGCGTTTGCCGCCGCGATCAATGCCGGAGATTGGGGGCGCTCAAAGTCGGGTGTGATCGAACCGACCTTTGCCCGTCGACGCGAACCATGGCGTGAAGCGGAACGCGAAAAGGGAGACCTTTATCCCCCGCCCGCCGCGCTCGGCAGCTGCGACGGGGGATGAGGTTCGTTGTGCACAAGAAGAACATTAAGAGAACAAAATCGGTCCGTCAACAGGTTTTTCGTGCCTTTTCCTTGTGACGGGCCATGCAGTTGACGTGAACGTCAATCGGGACCAAAGCTGAGAAAGCTAAGGAAGGAAAATGCGATGACGGAGCTACCGAAGTTCGACCTGACGGGACGCGTCGCGTTGGTGACCGGGGCGTCCTCGGGCCTCGGCGCGGGCTTTGCCAGGGCGCTGGCCGCATCGGGAGCAAAGGTCGTGCTCGCCGCGCGCCGCGCCGACAAGCTGGCGGAGCAGGTCGCCGCGATCGAAGCCGCGGGCGGACAGGCGATCGCCGTCAGCATGGACGTCACCGACGAGGCGTCGACGATCGCCGCCTATGACGCCGCCGAGGCGGCCTTCGGTACCGTCGACACGATCGTCGCCAACGCCGGCGTCGCGACCGAGAAGATGGCGATGGGCCTCTCGGTCGAAGACGTCGACTTCCTGCTCGCCGCCAATGTGCGCGGCGTCTTCCTGACCGCGACCGAGGGCGCGAAGCGGCTCGACAAGGCGGGCAGCCGCGAAAAGCAGCACGGCCGCATCGTGCTGATCGGATCGATCACTGCCGAGAAGATATTTCCGGCGACCTCGGTCTATGGCGCGACCAAGGCGGCGGTGCGCCACCTCGGCAAAGCGTTGGCGCGCGAATGGGCGCGGCGCGGGATCAGCGTCAATGTGATCCAGCCCGGCTATTTCGAATCCGAAATGACCGCCGAACTGTTCGATAGCGATGTCGGCGCGGCGATGGTGAAAAGCTTCCCGCGCCAGCGCATGCGGCCGCCGAGCGACCTGCACGCGCCGCTGCTGATGCTCTGTTCCGACGCCGCGCTCGGCATCACGGGCAGCGTGATCACGGTCGACGACGGGCAGACGCTGTGAGCGAGTTGCTGATCGAGACGCGCGGCGCGGTCGAAATCGCGACGCTCAACCGGCCCGAACGGCTCAATGCGCTGAACGAAGGACTGGTCGACGAACTCAATGCCTATTTCGGCGGGCTCGCCGAACGCCCCGACGTCCGCGTCGTCGTCCTGCGCGGCGCCGGGCGCGGTTTCTGCGCCGGGCTCGATATCCAGGAAGACCGGTCGAGCGACGAGACGCCGGTATTGCGTACGCTGCGCACACAGACCAGCATCGGCAATATCTATCGCAAGATGCGGGCGTGCCCACAGCCGATCATCGCGCTGGGGCACGGCGCCGCATGCGGCGGCGGCCTGTCGCTGCTGCTCGCGTCCGACGTGCGTTATGCCACGCCGTCGTTCAAGGCGAACGCCGCCTATATCCGCATCGGCCTTGGCGGCTGCGATATGGCGTCGAGCTATTTCCTGCCGCGCCTCGTCGGCGCCAGCCTCGCGTCCGAAATGATCCTGACCGGGCGCTTCATCGACGCCGAGCGGGCGCTGCGCGTCGGCCTCGTCAGCGAAATCGTCGACCAGGATGCGCTGCTGGCTCGCGGCCTCGCGCTTGCGGACGAGATGCTCGCGACCTCGCCCTATGGCCTGCGCCTTTCGAAGCAGGCGCTGAACCTCAACATCGACGCGCCGAGTCTCGACGCCGCGATGGCGATCGAGGATCGCCAGCAGGTGATCCTGTCGGCGACCGAGGACCATCGCGAAGCGCTCGCCGCCTTCCTCGAAAAACGCGCGCCGGAGTATCGCGAACGCTAAGGCCGCTCCCTGCATCGCCCCATTGACTCCCCAATATATTGACATAGTAAGTGTCACATCCCGAGGGGGTGGGAGTGATGGCAGTACGCAGGAGGACCACTAAATGCCGGGTCGCTTAGGCGGGTCCCGGCGTGCTGCCATCATCGCAATCGGCGCGCTGATCGCCCTGGCGCCCGCGCAGGCACAGCCGGTCGAACCGGCGCCGAAGCATCCCAATATCGTCATCCTGCTCGCCGACGACTGGGGCTTTTCCGACGTCGGTTCCTTCGGTTCCGAAATGGCGACGCCGCATATCGATGCGCTTGCGCAAGCGGGGATGCGCTTCTCGAACTTCCATGTCGCGGGATCCTGTTCGCCGACGCGCGCGATGCTCCAGACGGGGGTGATGAACCACCGCAACGGGCTCGGCAACATGCCCGAGACGATCCCCGACCAGCATCGCGGCAAGCCCGGTTACGACACGGTGATGAACTTGCGCGTCGTGACCATCGCGCAGTTGCTGAAGGCGGCGGGCTACCGCACCTACCTCACCGGCAAATGGCACCTTGGCAGCGATGCGAAGCGCCTGCCGCACGCGCGCGGCTACGACCGCGCCTACAGCCTTGCCGACGCCGGCGCCGACAATTTCGAGCAGCGCCCGATCGAGGGCATGTACGATAGCGCCGCCTGGACCGAGAATGGCAAGCCCGCGACCTTGCCCAAGGATTATTATTCGTCGCACTTCGTCGTGCAGCGGATGATCGACTATATCGAGGCCGACCGCAAAAGCGGCCAACCTTTCCTCGCCTCGATCAACTTCCTCGCCAACCATATACCGGTGCAGGCGCCCGACAGCGACATCGCGCGCTATTCGGCGATGTACCGCGATGGATGGACCGCGCTGCGCGAAGCGCGGGCGAAGCGCGCCGCGGCGCTCGGCATCGTCCCCGCGGGCAGGCCGATGGTGACGATGGCGACGACGCCCGACTGGAAGAAACTCGACACCGACGAGCGTGCGGCGGCGATCCGCGTGATGCAGGCCTATGGCGGCATGGCGACCGCGATGGACCGCGAGGTCGGCCGCCTCGTCGCGCATCTCAAGGCCACGGGCGATTATGAGAACACGATCTTCGTCTTCCTCTCGGACAATGGGGCGGAGCCGACCGATCCGTTCGGCAGCCTGCGCAACCGGCTGTTCCTCGACATGCAATATGACCTCGCGACCCCGAATATCGGTCGGCGCGGCAGTTTCGCCGCGATCGGCCCCGGTTGGGCGAGCGCGGCGGCGTCGCCGCTGTCGGGATACAAGTTCAGCGCGGCCGAGGGCGGGCTGCGCGTCCCGCTGATCATCGCCTGGCCGGGCCATGCGAACATCCGCGCCGGCGGCATCAGCGACGGCCTCGCGCATGTCACCGATATCCTCCCGACGCTGACCGAACTGGCAGGCGTGTCCGGTCATGGCGGAAGCTGGCAGGGCAAGGCGGTCGAGTCTGTCACCGGACGCAGCCTCGTTCCGATGCTGGAAGGCGCGGCGGGAAGCGTCCATGGCGACACCCCGCTCGGCTATGAGCTGTCGGGCAATGCGGCGCTGTTCCGCGGCGATTACAAGCTGGTGCGCAATCTTGCCCCGACCGGCGACGGCAAATGGCGGCTGTTCAACCTCAAGCTCGATCCGGGCGAGACGCGCGACCTCGCCGCGGCCGAACCCGATCGCTTCGCGGCGATGATGGCCGACTATCGCGCCTATGCGAAAGCCAATGGCGTGCTCGATATGCCCGCGGGATACACCGCCGACGAACAGATCAACCGATACGCGTTCGAGCAGCAGGGCAAGCCGCGGCTGATCCGCCTCGGGCTGTGGGTCGGCGGGATCGTCCTGCTGCTCTCAGCCCTTGCCTGGCGCTGGCGCCGCCGGCGCCGGGCGCGCCGTATCGATCAGGCGAAAGCCGATATGATCGGTGCCTAGGCTGCGTTCCTGGAACTGGCGCGCCGCGGGGCGGTACCGCGCGCAATAATTGGCGGCGCACAGGAAGCTGCCGCCCTTGATGACATTGCTCTCGCCGCCCGCCTTGCTTGTCGTCCATTCCCAGACATTGCCGATCAGGTCGTGGACGCCGTGCCGGTCGGCGGGGAAGCAGGCGACCGGTGCGCGCCCGGTGAAGCCGTCGGTGCCAAGGTCGCGCGCCGGAAAGGCGCCCTGATAATAGTTGGCGAGCGCTTTGCCCGCCCTGTCGACGGGCACATTGCGGTCGGCGCCGCCCGTCGCGGCAGCCAGTTCCCATTGCTCCTCGCTGGGCAGCGCCTTGCCCTTCCATTTGGCGTAGGCGAGCGCATCGTCATAACCGATCTGGACCACCGGATCGCGCTCGCGTCCGTCGATGTTCGTCGCGGGCCCGGCGGGGTGGCGCCACTCGGCGCCGACGACCCAGCGCCACCAGTTCGGATTGCCGTCGGTCGGTGCGGTGAACACCGCCGAGCCCGGGATCAGCATCTCGGGCGGCGCGCCGGGCAGCTTGGGCGGATCCTGTTCGGCGAGCGTCCTGTATCCGGTCGCCTTCACGAATTCGGCGAATTCGGCGTTGGTCACCTCGTGCGTCGCGATCCAGAATCCGGCGACGCTGATCTCGCGCGCCGGTCCTTCTTCGGGCAGGTGCGCGTCGGCGCCCATCGCGAAGGTGGCGCCGGGGATCCACACATAATCCTCGGCCGGCAGCGCCGGGCACGCGGGGGCTTTAGTCGTCGCCGTTTCGGTGTCGCCGGCTTCGCCGCAGGCCGCCAGCGCGCCGAGCAGCACGGCCGACAGGAATGCCCTGCCCATTCGCATCAGGGTCGTTTGCCGATCGTCGCGATCAGGGCATCGACCATGTGCAGCGTCACGGTTCCGGCCTCCTCGGCCGACAGGCCCTGATCGTGGCGCAGCGTTCGCCATGTCTGGAACGACAGGGTCGTGCATAGCGCCTCGACGTTGATCCGGTCGGTCAGCACCTCGCCGGGCAACAGGCGTAGGATCAGCTCGCGTTCGAGCATCACCACCTTGCTGTACTGGCCCATCAGGAAGGGCGACTGGTATCGCTTGATGTTCGCCGCGAGGCGGAACGGCAGCGTCGTCTCGAACACGCGAATGCGCCGCCGGACGAGTTCGCGGATATTCGCTTGCCACGCCTGGTCGGGATAGGGCGCCACGACGATCGGCATCACGCGTTCGGTGATCGTCGCGGTGATTTCGGCATAGAGCGAGTCCATGTCGTCGAAGTGCCGGAACACCGTGCGCAGGCCGATACCCGCCTCTTCGGCGACGCGCGCCGCGCTTGGCGACAGGTCGCCGCCGACGATCAACTCCATCATCGCCTCGACGATGCGCTTGTGGCTCGACCGGCCGCGCGCGCGCCGCCCGTCGACCCGCTCGGGCCCCAACTTTGCCTCGCTCGATTTGCGCACCCCCGTGGTCATGCTTCCTCCGCTGGCCCAGCTTGGCGCCGGGGTCAAACAATCTTGCATATCAACCAATATAATGACACATATAGTGTCAATAGTTTTCGGGCAAGCCGACGGGACCGGACAGGGGACGAAAATGAAGAAGCGGTGGGTTGCGCTGGGCGTTCTCGCGTTGGTCGGGGCGGGTGGATATTGGGCATTCGAGGCGAATAAATATCGCCTGCCCGGCGTCATCCAGGACTGGAACGACCCGGTGCAGCCGAACCGCGCGGTGGTTTGGCAGCAGGGTCCGGCCAAAGCGCCGCAAGGCAAGCGTCCGCCCAACATCATCCTGATCGTCGCCGACGACCTTGGTTATAACGACATCAGCCTGAACGGCGGCGGCGTCGCGGCCGGCGCCGTCAAGACGCCGAACATCGATGCGATCGCCCGCGAGGGCGTCGATTTCACCACCGCCTATGCTGCCAACGCAACCTGTTCGCCGTCGCGTGCGGCGATGATGACAGGGCGTTATCCGACGCGCTTCGGCTTCGAATATACCGCGGTGCCGGTCGAGTTCGCCGAGAATCTGGCGCATGGCGAGGGCGTCGGGCCGCACCGCGCGATCTTCCACAAGGAGCTCATCACCCCCGACATCCCCGCCTATCCCGACATGGGCGTCCCCGCGAGCGAGGTGACGATCGCCGAGGCGGTGAAGGCAGCGGGGTATCACACGCTCCACATCGGAAAATGGCATCTGGGCGAAGCGCCGAAGCTGCAGCCGCAGGCGCAGGGCTTCGACGAAAGCCTCGCGATCCTTGCCGGTGCGGCGATGTTCCTGCCCGAGGATGATCCCGATACGGTCAACGCCAAGCTGTCATGGGACCCGATCGACCGTTTCATCTGGGCGAATTTGCGCCATGCGGTGACGTTCAACGGTAGCAGGCGTTTCCATCCCAAGGGGCATATGACCGACTATTTCGCCGACGAGGCGATCAGGGCGATCGAGGCGAACAAGAACCGCCCCTTCTTCATGTATCTGGCGTTCAACGCCCCGCACACGCCCCTGCAGGCGACGAAGGCGGATTATGACAAATTGCAGCAAGTCAAAGATCACAAGACGCGCGTCTATGGCGCGATGATCGCACAGCTCGACCGCCGCATCGGCGACGTGATGGCCAAGCTCAAGGACGCGGGGATCGACGACAATACGCTCGTCATCTTCACCAGCGACAATGGCGGGGCCTGGTATAATGGCATGCCCGCGCTGAACGCGCCGTTTCGCGGCTGGAAAGCGACCTTCTTCGAAGGCGGCATCCGCACGCCCTTCTTCATGCGCTGGCCGGGTGCGATCGCACCGGGCACGCGGCGCGCCGACGTGACGGGCCATCTCGACATCTTCTCGACGATCGCCGCTGCGGCGGGCGCGACGCTGCCCGGCGACCGGACGATCGACAGCGAGGATATATTGGCGGGACCGGCGAAGCGTCCCGCGATGTTCTGGCGTTCGGGCGACTATCGCGCGGTGCGCGCGGGCGACTGGAAATTGCAGGTAACGAAGCGCCCCGAAAAGGCGCGCCTCTATAATCTTGCGACCGACCCGACCGAGCGCCACGACCTCGCGGCGAGCGATCCCGCGCGCGTCGCCGCGCTCCGCGCAATGATCGAGGCACAGAACAAGGGAATGGCGAAGCCGATCTGGCCGGGGCTTGTCGAGGGTCCGGTGCGGATCGACGTGCCGCTCGATGCGCCGTGGAAGGATGGACAGGATTATATCTACTGGACCAACTGATCCGCTTCGCGGCTTGTGAAACATCGCCGCCGCGCGGTAAGGGACTGCGATGGCAAATGGACCCGGTCCCGATGGCGGCGGCAATGCGCGCCCGACGATGGCGGACATCGCGCGGGAACTGGGCATCGCGAAAATCACCGTTTCGCGTGCGCTTTCGAACCATCCGACGGTCAAGGACAGCACGCGGCAGCTGATCCGCGAAACCGCCGAACGCATGGGCTATCGGCTCAATGTTTCGGCACGTAACCTGCGGCAGCAGCGAACGCGAACGATCGCGGTCGTCATCGAAATGACCCCGTCGCACGAACGGTTGATGAGCGAGCCCTATCCGTTGCTGCTCCTTGGCGGGATCCTGCAGGAACTGACCGCGGCGGGACAGAATATGGTACTCACGACCATCGATCTGTTTTCCGAAGCGCCGCCGTCCGCCGACGGGGTGATCCTGCTCGGGCAGGGCGTTCACGATGACGCGGCTGCGGTGATCGAGGCGACCGGGCTGCCCTATGTCGTGTGGGGCGCCGAACATGGCCCGCCCGGACGGATCGTCGTCGGCAGCGACAATCGCGAAGGCGGCCGACTTGCGGCCGAATATCTCCTCGACCGCGGGCGGCGGAGGCTCCTGTTCCTCGGCGATGCCGAACATGGCGAGGCCGAGGACCGGTTGACCGGCTTCGATACGGGGCTCGCCGGTTCGGATGCCAGGGTCGTCAGCAATATTCCCTGCGCCTTTACCGTCACGGCGGGACGCGACGCGGTGGCGCCGCTGCTCGACGGAAAGCGCCTCGATTTCGACGGGATATTCGCGAGCAGCGATGCGATCGCGATGGGCGCGATCGAGGCTTTGCAGGCGCGCGGGCATCGCGTCCCCGACGATGTGTCGGTCGTCGGCTTCGACGATTCGCCGGGGGCTGCGCTCTTTTCGCCGCGCCTCACGAGTATCCGGCAGGACTGGGCCGTCGGCGGCGAATTGCTTGCGCAAAAGGTGCTGGAAAAGGTCACCGGAAAGGCTGTGGCGTCGCGTGCGATGCCGGTGTCGCTGATCATTCGGGACAGTTAGCGGAAGTTTGCGAAAGTGCCGCGTAGCGCGACATGAATCGCAAAATGGTATCGATACCTTGACATCGATACCATTTTGCGGGAAACCGGCGTCGAGAACGCGCGGTGAGTGAAGTGCGTCGACAGGCGAGGATGACGGTGGCAATTTCCGAAACGGCTTCGGCAGCGATGCGGCTTGCTCGCGACGGCGCAGATGCGGCCGGCGATCAGGCGCATGCGCTGTTCGCGCTCGCCAACGGACTGGTCGGCGTCGAGGGCGTCGCCGACGAACGCGCCGATGCGCCCGCTTGCTATCTCCCCGATGCGTACGTCAGCCGGCCGATCGTCTATCACGAGAGCTTTCCCGGTTATGCAACCGCGACCGATACGCGCATCAAATGCCCGAGCCCGATGTTGCTGCGGCTGCATGTCGACGGCGCGCCCGTCGACTTTGCCGCCTGCGTGCCGGTCGAAAACCGCGTTGAGCTCGACCTGCAGAGCGGGCAATTGCTGCGGCGGACGCGCTGGCAACTGGTCGATGGCCGGCTGCTCGACATCCGCTCGCTGCGTATCGTCCCGCTCGACGGCGGCGCCTGCGTTACGTCGCGGATATCGATAGTCCCGGTCAATTTTGCGGCGGGCATCGAGGCCTTGCTCACCTATGGCACCGAAGTCGCGGTCGGAGAGGACGAGGCAGACGATCCGCGCATTTCGGGGCGTTTGCAATCGGACTGGACCGTGCTTCCGGCCGAAGCCGGGGACACGCCCGACATCACGCGGTTCGGGCAGGATGTCGTCGAACTCGCCTATCGCCAGCATGTCGCCAGCCCCGACGCGGAGGTTTCGGTCGTGCAGGCCGGGCACAGCGTTCGTCGCCATCTGAACGCGGGCGAGGCGCTCGTGATCGACCGGGTCGTGGCGCTAGCCTGCGCGCGCGGTGGACCGGCGGTTTCCGACCAGCCGACGCCATCCTTCGATGCGATTGCTGAAGCGCAACGCGCGGCGGTGGGGCGCCTCTGGGATCGTGCCGCGTTCGCGATCGACGGCGACGACGCGCTGACGCAGGCGCTGCGTTTCAACCTGTTCCAGCTCCACCAGTCGGCCAGCCGCACGTCGTCGCACAGCATCGCCGCAAAGGGGCTGTCGGGCGAGGGCTATGAAGGCCATTATTTCTGGGACGCCGAGGCCTTCATGCTGCCCGTCCTCGCGTTGCAGGCGCCCGACAGGGCACGGAACCTGCTCGCCTATCGCGCCGCGAAGCTCGATCGGGCGCGCGCGCATGCGGCGGCGCTTGGCCACCGGCGCGGCGCGCTCTATCCTTGGCGCACCATCGCGGGGGCCGAATGTTCGTCGCACTATCCGACGGGGTCGGCGCAATATCATATCAACGGCGACATCGCGCACGGCGTGCAGCTGTATGTCAACGCAACGGGCGACGATGCGTTTCGCGCCCAATGCGCCGAGATGCTGTTCGAAACCGCGCGCATGTGGCTGGAAATCGGCGCGTTCGATGCGCGGCGCGGCGGCGCTTTCTGCATCTATGGCGTGACGGGCCCCGACGAATATTCGGCGCTGGTCGACAATGATTTCTACACCAATGCGATCGCGCGGCACCATCTCGCCTATGCTGCCGAGACCGCCGACTGGCTCCGCGGCGAGGCGCCCGCCGACTATGCGATGCTGGCGGCGGCGATCGGCCTCGATGCGGCAGAAGTCGCCGAATGGCGTGCGGCGGCCGATACGATGTGGCTGCCCGTCGACGCGCTCGCGGCGGTCAATCCGCAGGACGATGCCTTTCTGGGCCGCCCGCAGCTTCCCGAACTGAAGCCCCTCGCCGAGCGCGGTCCCCTGCTGCTGGGGCTCCACCCGATGATCCTGTTCCGGCACCAGGTCAGCAAGCAGGGCAATGTCGTCCAGACGATGGCGATGGACCTTGTTTCGATGCCGCTGTCGCTGAAAGAACGAAATTTCGCTTATTATGAGCAGGTAACCGCGCATGATTCGACGCTGTCGTCGGTCGCTTTCGCGACGATGGCGGCGCGGCTCGGGCAGGCGGGCAAGGCGCTCGATTTCTACCGCGAATGCGCGTTCGTCGATCTCGAGGATCGCCACGGCAACACGTCGCACGGGCTCCATATGGCGGCGCTCGCGGGGAGCTGGCTCGTGCTGGCGCAGGGCTGGGGCGGGCTGGTGCTCGATGGTGGGGCTCCGTCGTTCCGACCCGTGATTCCCGCCGAATGGACGGGCTATTCCTTTCGCCTCTGCTGGCGCGGCAGCGTGATCGAACTCGGTGTCGACCGGGCCGGCTGCACCTATCGGCTGCTTTCGGGCGATCCCGTCGAAGTCGCCGACCATGGCCGCCCGCTGCGGGTCGGCGCCGATCCGGTTTTCATGCCCCGGCCGGACCTGAAGGGCGTGATCTTCGACCTCGACGGCGTGCTGACCGACACCGCCGAGGATCATTATCAGGCGTGGCAGATGTTGGCCGACCGGCACGGGCTCGCGTTCGACCGCGAAACCAATCACCGGCTGAAGGGCGTCGATCGCGCAGGCTCGCTGCGCCTGATCCTCGATCATGCCGGCGCGTCGGTCGATCCCGACCGCTTCGATGCGATGCTTGCCGAAAAGAACGACCTCTATCGCGCGCGGCTGGCGGCCTATTCGCCGGCGAACCTGTTCCCGGGGGTGCGCGAACTGTTCGTCGCCTGCCGCGCCGCGGGCCTGAAAATCGGCCTTGCGTCGGCGAGCCGGAATGCGCCCGACGTCGTGCGCCTGCTCGGCATCGCAGGCGAGTTCGACTTCGTCGCCGACGCGGGCGCGGTCGCGCATGCGAAGCCCGCGCCCGACATTTTTCTCGCCTGTGCCGCCGGCATGGGCGTGTCCCCGGACCGGTGCATCGGTGTCGAAGATGCACGGGCCGGAGTTTCGGCCATCCATGCGGCGGGCATGGTGGCTATCGGCATCGGGTCAGAAGAGGCGCTGCCCGAGGCCGACCTGCACATCCCCGCCATCGGCGATCTTTCGGTCGGCCGGATCCTGTCGTCAGAACGGGAAGCGGCGGCGCGTGGACGTCTTTCAACCAGACCAGGAAAAGTGGAGGAAATCTCATGTTGAAGCGGACTTATCTGCTGTCGTCGATCGCGCTCTTTGCGATGCCGATGACCGCTCACGCCCAGGAAGCGCCTCAGCCCGACGACGCGGCGGCGGCCAATGACGAGATCGTCGTCACCGGCACCGCCGGCGGCGGCATCAACCGGCAGGACGCGGCCTTCGCGATCACCAGCATCAATTCGGACGCGATCGAGCGCGCCGCGCCGAACAGCACCGCCGACCTGTTCAAGGTCATCCCCGGTGTGTCGGCCGAAAGCTCGGGCGGCCAGAATGGCGCGAACATCTTCGTTCGCGGCTATCCGTCGGGCGGCGACGCCGAATTCGTCACGCTGACGGTGCAGGGCGTTCCCTTCTTCTCGCCGCCGACGCTGTCCTTCCTCGAAAACACCCAGCTGATCCGCATCGATGAGACGATCGAGCGCGTCGAAGCGGTCCGCGGCGGCACCGGCGCGCTGTTCGGCAACGGCCAGCCCGGCCTCACGGTCAACTTCGTCCAGAAGGAAGGCGGGCGCGATTTCGAAGGCCTCGTGAAGGCGAGCATCACCGACTATGGCGACCTGCGCGGCGACATGCTGCTTTCGGGGCCGCTCGGTGAGAATACCAGCTTCATGGTCGGCGGCTATTATTCGAGCGGCGAGGGTATTCGCAGCCCCGGCTTCACCGCCGAAAAGGGCGGCCAGATCACCGCCAACATCCGCCACGATCTCGACAAGGGCTCGATCCTCATCTTTGCGCGCTACTTGAGCGATCGCGGCCAGTGGCTGCTGCCGATCCCGGTGATCCGCGACGGCGACAAGGTGCGCCAGTTCGGCAATATCGACCCCGGCACCGGCGTGCTCGCGGGCCCCGAAACGCGGCTCGCCGTGCTGCCCGACGGCACGCGCACTGACCTTGCCGACGGCCGCGGCGCGAAGCTCGTCAACTTCGGCACCAATTTCGACTACGAGATCGGCGAGGGCTTCCAGCTGCGCTATCGCGCGAGCTATCTCAATGGCGACGCCGACACGACGGGGCTCGTCCCCGCCAGCACCGCGATGACCGCGAACGCCTATGCCGCCTCGCTCGGCAGCACGATCGGCAGCCTGACCTATGTCAACGGCGGGCAGGCGGTGGCCGGCACCACGCAGGTGATCCGTGCGGGTACGTGGATCGTGCGCAAGCAGATCGAGGATTTCACCAACGACCTCGCGGTCGAATGGGAAAGCGGCAACAACAAGTTCACCGTCGGCGCCTATTATTCGGACTTCTCGTCGAACGATCAGTGGAATCTCGGCAACATCCACCTGCTGACCGCCGAAAACCACGGCCGCCTGCTCAACCTGACGCTCGCCAACGGCCAGGTCGCGACGAACAACGGTTATACGCAGGGGTCGTTTTTCAACGTCAACGCTGCCTATGACGGCCGCGAATATGCCTTTTATGCAGTCGACGAGTATCAGATCACGCCCGAACTGCGCTTCGACGCGGGCATCCGCTACCAGAATTACAAGGCGACGGGGACGATCGAGAACAACAGCTCGGTCGATATCGACGGCAATCCGGATACGCTTTACGACAATGGTACCGCGGTGCTCAACGGTACCTTCCGCAACATCGCGTACAAGAAGGGCGCCTGGTCGTGGACCGCGGGGCTCAACTACGACATTTCGTCGTCGGTGGGCGCCTATGTCCGCTACAATCGCGGCAACACCAATCCCTTCTTCGACAATCTGCGCGACGGGATTTTCGTGTCGCCGCGCGTCGACAATTTCGAGGGCGGGGTGAAGGTCCGCACCGATCTCGTCTCGCTCTATGCCACCCTGTTCCACACGAAGTTCAAGGGGCTGGTGACGACGGTGATCCAGAACGGCGCGCCGGTTGCCGACATCGGCGGCGCGCGCAGCACGGGGATCGAACTCGAAGGCCAGATCCGCCCGGTCGACAATTTCGCGATCGCCTTCTCGGGCACCTGGCTCGACGCGAAATACCGCGATTTCTTCGCGGGCGGCGGGACGATCGACCTCAGCGGCAACCGCGTGCAACGCCAGCCGAAATGGCAGTGGCGCGTGACCCCGTCGTACGACATCGAATTCGGCGACGACAGCAAGGTCTCGCTCTATTCGACCTTCTCCTATGTCGGCGACCGTTTCTCCGACACCACGAACACGCAGTCGCTGCCGCATTATTTCAAGATCGACGCGGGTGTGACGGTCGACGTCAACAAGGCGCTGAGCTTTGCGGTGACCGCCGACAATTTGACCGACAAGGTCGGGCTGACCGAAGGCGATCCGCGCACGCTGGGGCAGACCGGGGGCGAGGTCGTCAACGCGCGCCCGATCCTCGGCCGCTCGTTCCGTTTCAGCGCGGCGTATAAATTTTAGGGGATCATCCCTCCCTTGGGTGGCCGCGGCCTCTTCGCGGCCACCTCTTCTTTTTCTAAGGACAGCCGATGGCCCGCACCCGACTGATCGCCGCGCTGATCCTGACCTATGTCGCCTTTGCGATGCTGCTCAACAGCGTCGGCACGGTGATCCTCCAGTCGATCTCCAGTTTCGGCGTGACCAAGCCCGAGGCAAGCACGCTCGAGGGTTTCAAGGATATCACGATCGCGATCGTCTCCTTCGCGACCGCGAGCTATTTGCCGCGCCTTGGCCTGCGCAATTCGCTCTTCGCCGCGCTCGCGCTCGCGGTGCTTGCCTGTCTCGTCATGCCGCTCATCGGCAGCTTCGGCGCGGCGCAGCTGCATTTCGCGATGGTCGGCGCGGCGTTCGCGGTCGCCAAGGTGGTCGTCTATTCGATGATCGGGCTCGTCACCGCCGATGCGCGCCGGCACGCCAGCCTGACCAGCCTGATCGAGGGCATGTTCATGCTCGGCGTGCTCTCCTCCTATTGGGTGTTCAGCGCGTTCATCGACCCGGCGGGCCTGCGCTGGCTGAATGCCTATTGGGTGCTCGCCGCCGTGACCGCGCTGGCGCTCGCGCTGCTGCTGTCGGCACCCGTCGACGAAGCGCGCACGCACGAAGGCGACGCGGCCGCGGCGGCCGAAGGCCCCGCCTTTCTGGCGATGCTGCGTCTCGCCGCGCTGCCGCTCGTGCTCGTCTTCGTCGCCTGCGCCTTCCTGTTCGTACTGATCGAGCAGGGCATCCAGACCTGGTTGCCGACCTTTAACAACGAGGTGCTGCACCTTCCCGCACAAATGAGCGTGCAGGCGGCGAGCCTGTTCGCCGCGTGCCTCGCGATCGGCCGGTTCGGCGCCGGAGCGGTGATGGCGCGCTTCGACTGGTATCCGGTGCTCAACACCTGCCTCGCGATCCTCGCGGCGCTCATCATCCTCGTGCTGCCGCTGGCCGACGGGCTGTCGCCGCGGGCGATCCACGGCTGGGGCGACGCGCCCGTCGCCGCTTTCCTGTTCCCGCTGATCGGGATCGTCCTCGCGCCCGTCTATCCGACGATCATCTCGGTGATGCTGAGCGCGATGCCTCATCGGCAGCACCCGCCGCTGATGGGCCTCGTCGTCGTCTTTTCGGCGCTCGGCGGGACGACGGGATCGATCATCACCGGGGCGATCTTCGCGCATCTCGACGGCCGCACCGCCTTCACCCTGATGCTGGTGCCGACCGCGGTGCTTGCGGGCGGGCTGTTCCTGCTGCGCCGCCGGATCGCGCTCGCTTCCTGACCGGCAGGGCCTAGCGTTCGACCTTGGTCGCGAGGATCACCGACGTAGTCGTTCGTTCGACGCCGTCGAGCAGGCCGATTTCGTCGATCAGTTCGTTGAGCTGGACGCCGTCCTCGGCCTCGAGCATCGCGATGATGTCATATTCGCCGCTGATCGCGTGGATCGCCTGCACCAGCGACAGCGCCGCCAGCGCCTGCTCGACCTCGCGGTGGAAGCGCGGCAGCGTCTTGATCATCATATGCGCGCGCACGCGGCTCGCGGCGAAGGCGTGGCCGAGCCGCACCGTGTAGCCCGCGACGACCTTTTCCTCCTCCAGCCGCGCGAGCCGCGAATAGACGGTGCCGCGCGACAGGCCGAGTTCCTTGGCAAGCTGGGCGATCGTCTGCCGCGCGTCGTCGCGCAGCAGGGTGAGCAGGCGTTCGTCGATCTCGTCGAGATTGACGTTCGATTGCGGCATCAATCGGCCAACTTCTCGTCGGCGAAGATCGCCACCTGTGGAGTCCCCCCGGCGCTCATCTGCCCACGATACATGCCGAGGTCGTTGATGGCAAAGGCGGGGCGCCCGTCGGGGCCCATCGCGATCAGCCCGCCGTCGCCGCCGATCGCGCCGACCGCCATGATCGTGCCCTGTGCGGCGTCCTTCAGGCTCTCGCCCTTCCATGCGGCGCGGTCGCAGACCTGCCGCGCCGCACTCTCGCGGATGAAATATTCGCCCGATCCCGTCGCCGACACCGCGCATTGGCCGTTCTTGGCGTAGGTCCCCGCGCCGATGATCGGCGAATCGCCGATGCGTCCCCAGCGCTTTCCCGTCATCCCGCCGGTCGAGGTTGCGGCGGCAAGGTTGCCATCGGCGTCGAGCGCGACGGCGCCGACGGTGCCGAACAGATGCGTCGGATCGATCGCCGATACCTGTTTTTCGCGCCAGCGGAGCAATTGCTGCCAGCGCTCTTCGGTGCGGAACCAACTGGGGTCGACCTGTTCGAGCCCGCGCTCGACCGAAAAGCGATCGGCGCCGTCGCGTGCCAGCATGACATGCGGGCTCTTGTCCATCACCGCGCGCGCGAGGTCGATCGGGTGGCGCGTGCGCGTCACGCCCGCGACTGCGCCGGCTTTCAGCGTCTTGCCATCCATGATCGCGGCGTCGAGCTCATTCTTGCCCTCCGCCGTGAAGACCGCGCCGCGCCCGGCGTTGAACAGCGGATTGTCCTCGAGCACACGCACCGCCGCCGCGACGGCATCGAGCGCCGCACCGCCCTTGTCGAGCACCGCGCTGCCCGTTCGCAGCGCTTCGTCGAGCCCGGCGCGATACGCCTTTTCCTTTTCGGGCGAGAGCGTGCCGCGTTCGATCACGCCCGCGCCGCCGTGGATCGCGAGCGACCAGCGCGGGACTTCGGCAATCTCGCCCGCGCGCACCGCATAATTGCGCACGAACACCGGTGCATCGACACGGCCCGAAGGTAGGTGGAGCACCGACCCCGGACCGACGCCGGTTACCTTGACGCGTGGCGCATCGAGGGGGCCACGCTGCGACAGGTCCCGAAGGCCCGTGCCGTCGACCACCCACGCATAGCCGTCGGGTTCGGTGGCATAGATGCGGGCGCGGCCGTCGGGCTCGACCGCGAGCGCGGCACTTTCGTCGACGCCGAGGCCGAGCATCGCGGGCGCGTCGGCGGGACGGCCGGCCTGCGCCTTGGCGACGAAGGCGAAGAGGCGGCCGAGCCGTTCGCGCTCCTTGAAATGCGTGTCGGTGACGATGCCCTTCAATAGCGCGAAGTGCAGGAAGTCGCCTTCGATCGTGTTGGCGGGGCCGAACGGATCGGCGAGTGCCTCCGGGCTGCGGATGCTGCCGTCGTCCATCGCGCCGTACAGCTTCTCGCCCTGGATCGCGAGGCCGGCGCTGGTTCCCGCGAGCGGCTTGCCTGCCGCGACATGTGCGTTGAGGATGTCGCCGACCGGGGTGCCGCGCCAGTAGCGGACATAACGCGCCTGATCGCCGCCCGCGATGAAGATGCCGTCGGCCTTTTTCAGCCGGTCGAGGATTTTCCTGTTCGTCGCCTGCGACCGGGCGTGGAAGACGAAGATTTCGGTCGACTGGATGCCGCCGATGTCGTGGAAGAATTCCTGGCCGATTTCCTTGCCATAGGATGCGCTGATCACGACGATATGGCCGTTTCCGGCTTTGCCGAAAAACCATTTCATCGCATCGATATTGCGGTCGCCGCCGCCCATCAGCAGCAGCCCGCCCGACACCGGCCCCGGCGTCGGCGTGTTCAATTTGCCGAAGACATAATGTTCGTACGGCTTTTCCCTGGCCTCTTTTGCCGCCGCGGGTGCGAGCGAAAGCCCGGCCACCGCGATCAACAGCCAAAACCCCCGTACGATCAATCGCAACATCCCGCGTCCCTTCGTCCATCCCGCAAAGGCCGGATGTTACATAATGACCACGGGAAAAGACAATATGATTTCCCATTATGTCATAGTGATTGAAATTATCGACGGTTTCTGGTCGAGTATACGAAACAGCGAGGGCCGGACACGCGGGGTTTGATTCGCGCCCGGATCAAAACAGGGGCTAGAAGATGGTGAATTTCGGGAAGCGGTCGTTTCGGGTTTTTCTGACGATCAGTGCCTGCGTGCCCGCCTTGGCATCGCCGGCGATGGCGCAGGACGGCGGTGAAGAGGAGATCATCGTCACCGGCTCGCGCATCCCGACGATCAAGGATCAGGGTCCGTCGCCGGTCACGACGATCGACTCCGACGCGATCCGCGCCAACGGCTATACGAGCGTTCCCGAACTGCTCGCCGCGATGACGCAGAACAGCGGCGAAACGCAAAGCCCGCAGTCGGGCAGCAGCGCCGACTTCACCCCCGGCGCGCAGCAGGTCGACCTGCGCGGGCTTGGTCCCAACCACACGCTCGTGCTGGTCAATGGCCGCCGCATCGCCGACTTTCCGCTGCCCTATATCGGGCGCAGCAATTTCACCGACATTTCGAACATCCCCGTCAGCCTGATCGACAAGGTCGAAATCCTGAGCGGCGCGGCGTCGGCCATCTATGGTTCGGACGCGATCGCCGGCGTCGTCAATTTCAAGATGAAGGAAAAGCTCGACGGCATCACGCTCGATTATCGCCACGGTCGCACCCAGCATGGCGGCGGCCTGTCGCATCGCTTCACCGCGACCGGCGGCTGGTCGTCGGATCGCTTCAACATCGTCGGCGGTGTCGAATATCTCGACCAGCGGCCGCTCTGGGGTTTCCAGCGCAAGATCCAGGACAGCACCGACGACAGCCCTGTCCCTTCGACCGCGATCGCGCGCCGCACATTCTATCGCGCCGACTATAATGACGATTATATCACCCCCGACGACGGGACGTGCGAGCGGCTGTCGAACCTCAATTTCGGTTCGGTCGCGCTTTATAATCGTCCGCGTTACGGCGATTTCTGCGGCAGCAAGGAATCGATCGGCTACGGCACGATCGTCTCGGGCCGCAAGGGCTTCAACAGCTTTGCGTCGGCATCCTACGAATTGTCGGACAATGCCAAGCTGTTCGTCGACGCGCAGTTCGGGATCAGCAAGGTCCGGCTGATGTACGACGTGACGAGCTGGGCCTTCGAACAAACGTCGAGCAGCTCGGACAATTATTTCTACAACAGCTTCACGGGGCAGATCGAGGATTGGGGCCGCCAGTTCACGCCGGAGGAAACCGGCGGGTTCGAAATGCAGCGAGCCAAGCAGACGACGTACAGCATCACGCCCGGCATTCGCGGCCGCCTTGGCAAGAGCTGGGACTATGAGGCCTCGTTCAACTACAGCCGTTACCAGTCGATCGTCCGCTGGCCGCAGATCATCAACCAGAAGGCCAAGGATTTTTTCCTCGGCGCGCAGAACGGCGTCGGCGACGACGATTATCCCTCGTTCAACGCCAACCCGGCGAACCTTTATCGCCAGCTGACCCCTGCCGAATATGACAGCATCTCGGCCGACACCGTCTATCGGCCGTACAGCTGGACCAGCAACGCGCAGGTGACGCTGACCAACGGCGAATTGTTCCAGCTGCCCGCCGGCGCGGTCGGCGTCGCGCTCGTCGCCGAATATGGCAAGCAGGGTTATAATCTCCGCCCCGATCCGCTGGCGCTCACCGACTATTATTACAGCTGGAAGGACAGCGACGGGTCGGGCAAGCGCAGCCATGCCGCGATCGGCGGCGAAGTGCGCGTGCCGGTGCTCGAATTCGTCACGCTGACCGGCGCCGGCCGCTACGACCGCTTCGGCTATGCCGGACGCAATGCCGATAAATTCACCTATAATGGCGGCATCGAGGTGCGTCCGATGGACAGCCTGCTGTTCCGCGCCGCTTATGGCACGGCATTCCGCGCGCCCGACCTCCATTATCTGTTCACCGGCCCCGGCAATGTCGAAAGCAGCGTGATCGACTATTATACCTGCCGCCAGGATACGCCGGGCGCAGGGATCAGCGATTGCGAGGATTATGACGTCGATATCGTCGCGCAGCGCAGCGGCAACCGCGACCTCAAGGCCGAAACCGGCAAGACGCTGACCGCGGGCCTCGTCTTCGCACCGTCGCGGCGTATCAGCCTGTCGGTCGACTATTTCCGCGTGTCGCTCGACAATCAGGTCAACGACCTGCGCGCCGGCGACCTTGTCCGCGACGAGGCCGATTGCCGCCCCGACGGCGCCGGTAACACCACGCTCGATCCGAACTCACCGACGTGTCAGGCTGCGCTCGCGCGCATCAAACGCTTCGCCAGCGGCGCGCTCGTGAACCAGATTGAATCGATCTCGATCAACCCGATCAACGTCGCGCGCGAAAAGACGAGCGGGATCGACGTCGCCTTCCGTGGCACGTTGCCGACGAGCTTTGGCGACTTCACCCTGTCGCTCGCGCACAGCCATGTCTTCAAACACACGTTAATCCAGTACACGGGCGACCCGGTCGAGAACAAGCTCGCCGCCGACAGCGGCTTTTATCTGCCGCGCGACAAGTCGAACGGCAGCCTGACCTGGGCCCTCGACGGCGTGCAGTTCACTTTCTCGGGCACGCGCCTCGGCAAGCTGCCCAACTATGACGAAGATGCCTTCATCAAGGCGAGCTATCTGTTCAACGCCACGCTGCAATATGATTTCACCGATCATATGCGCGGATCGCTGACGGTGCGGAACGTCTTCGACACGAACCCGGTGAAGGATCCGACCTGGTCGGGCTACCCCTATTACAACACCAGCTGGTTCGACAGCATCGGCCGCAGCGTGTTCATGCAGCTGACCTATAAATTGGGCGGCGCCGGCCTTTGACGACTGGCTAGGGATGATGAGCGCGAGCAGTGCGGCTCGCGCTCATCATCCGTAAAATATCATCCCGGGGCCTTCATCCTTCCGGCGCTCCACGCCGCGAGGGTCAGGAGGATGAAAGCTGACGCGGCAAAGGCCAGCGCGGCGTCGATCGACCAGAATCCGACGGCGATACCGGCGAGCGACGGAAGCAGCGCCGCGCCGCCGAGCTGGAACGCAGTAAGATAGAGGACGGCGCGCCGGCCGGGATCGATCTCGATAAGCCAGCCCGCAAAGAAGGGCAGGGTGAACAGCCAGACGAAGCCGAAGGCGATGCTGACGATGATGATCGCCGCCGCGTTGCCGCGCGCGAGATAGAAGGCGCCGACCAGTGCCGCGGCGGTCATTGCGCAGGCGACGATGGTCGGGCGACTGGGCAGGCCTTCGCCAAAGCGCGCCGCGGCGAGCGCGCCGACGACCTGCGCCACGAGGCAGAGCGAGACGGCGGTCCCTTCGAAGGTCGGCGGATAGCCATAGTGGATGAGCCAGAGGCCGAAATAGCCCCAGACCGACACGATCGCGCCGAGGAACAGGCCGGCGCAGGTGAGGGCGGTCAGGCTGGCGGGCGTCAGAGCGCCGCGTTCGCCATCGGGCTCGGTCGGACGGAGCGCGGCCGGGAGCGCCAGCGCGGCGGCCGCAGCGATCACGCCGGCGACCGCGAGCGCGATCAGCGCCGCGTCGACACGCGACCCGGCGATGGTGATCGCGGGCAGGGCGGCCGCCACGACCGCCTGCATCAGCGTCTGGACCGCGAGGAAGATCGCGCTGGCGCGCTCGACGCGCATCACGCGCGATATGGCGACCAGCGCGACCGCGACGAGGACGCCCTCGCTGAATCCCGCGATGGCGCGGGCGAACGACAGGATCGTCATGCCCGCCTGGCCCAGCAGGACGATATTGATCGCCGCCATCGCGAGGCCTGCCGCAATCGCGACGACGCGCGCGCCGACGCGGCGGAGCAAGGCGATGCCGGCAAGCGAACCGGGAACGATGGCAAGCATCTCGATCGTCACCAGATTGCCGACCTGTGCGTCGGCAAGGCGTCCTTCCTGCACCAGCGCACCGAGCAGAACGGGGTGCACGCCGAGCACGAGCAGCGCGCAGGAGCCGATCAGGATCGCAAGGGCGAGCGTGCGGCCGCTGACGACCGAGCCCTCGGCGATCACGCGGGCTGGTCCTTTGCGCGAAGCGGCAGATATTCGGGCAGGAAGGTCCGCGAATAGGCGATACGCGCGCGACGGGCCTGTTCCTCCATCTCGTCGGTGATGTGGCCGTGGCGATGGATCGACAGCGCCCAGATCGCATCGTTGATGACAATGACCTCGACCAGCCGGTCGTGCAGGTCGGGAATCTCGGGCATCACGAACATCTGCGTCATCAATTCGATGCTGCGGCCTGCGGTGACGAAATTGCTGTCGAGATCCTGCAGACGAATGTCCGACGACCAGGCGGGGCCTTCGAGCAGCACCTGCCGCGCGGCGGGATGTTCGTTGAACCATTTCCGGCCGGCGCGATACTGGAGCGTCTGGAGGTCCTGCCAGCTTTCGACGCCCTCGGGCACTTCGGTCAGTACGCCTTCCTCGAAGCGCTTGAGATAGCGTTCGGCGAGCGCGCTGAACACGAGCTGCGGTTCGGGGAAGAAATGATAGATCGACGGCGGCGAGATGCCGACCTCGGTCGCGATCGCCGGGATGCTGATCGCCGCGGGGGGCAGCCTGTCGAGCAGCCGTTCGGCGCCGTCGAGAATCGCCTCGAAACGCGCCCGGCTCCGCTTCTGCGCGGGGCGCCTGATCTCGGCCCGGGCCACCTCATTCTTCGTCATGCGCGCTCCTGTCATAGCGCCATCTTTGGGAAAATCGCGCATAAATCAACAAAAATTCCGAATTTGGCGCGCAGTTTTGAAATTTTCTTGACAGATTGGCGGATTCGCATTCACAAAATCAGAAAATATTCCGATATGGAGAAGGGGACGTCGATGACACGCGGTTTTGCAATGCTTTCGGTCTCGCTGCTGGCGCTCGCACCGTCGACGGTCTTTGCGCAGGATGCGGACGCATCGACGCAGGCCGCGGCGGCCGACGACGGGATCGGCGAGATCGTCGTCACCGCGCAGCGGCGCGAGCAGAATATCCAGGACGTCCCGATCAGCATCACCGCGATCAGCGGCGATGCGCTGACCGAGGTCGGTATCCGCGATCCGCGCGACCTGTCGATCCTTGTCCCCGGCCTGTCGTCGCAAGCGGGCACGTCGGCAACGACGACCTCGCTGTTCCTGCGCGGTGTCGGCATCGGCGACTTCAACTCGAACACCACCGGCGCGGTCGGCGTCTATGTCGACGACGTCTTCCTCGGCGCCAATGCGGGCAAGCTGTTCAATGTCTTCGACAGCGACGGCATCGAGGTGCTGAAGGGGCCGCAAGGTACGCTTTATGGCCGCAACACCACGGCGGGCGCGATCCGCTTTTCGTCACGCAAGCCGACCGATGAATTCAGCGCCAATGCCGCCATCTCCTACGGCCGCTATAACGAGGTTCAGGTCGAGGGCGGGGTCGGCGGTCCGATCGCGGGCGATGTGCTGAAGGCGCGCGTCGCGGGCACGTACCTCCGCCGCGATGGCTGGCTGCTCAACCGCGTGACCGGAAACAAGCTCAACGATCTCGATATGTGGGCGGGGCGCGCGATCGTCGATTTCACGCCGAGTCCGGATATCCTGATCCGCGCGATCGTCCATGGCGGGCAGAACCGCGGCGGGGCGCGCCAGTTCCAGCACCGCGGATCGGGGGTCGACTTCGCCGGCAACCCGAATTTCGCCGACGGCGTGCCGCTCGACGGCCTCGGCTATGCCGACACCGACGGCGACCTTAACGCCGGCGATTACGACATCGAGGGGCAGGAGCGCGTCAATGTGTTCGGTGGTTCGCTGACCGCGAGCATCGACATGGGCGGCGTCTCGCTGACCTCGATCAGCGCCTATGAACAGGTCCGTCGCAGCACGGTGGAGGATACCGACGCCAGCCCGAACAATGTGCTGACCGCGACCTATATCGACCGGCCGAAGCAGTTCAGCCAGGAAATCCGCCTTCAGTCGAAGGGGGACAATGCGGTCAACTGGATCGTTGGCGGCTATTATTTCCACGACAAGCTGGTCACCGAAAGCGCGTTCGACATCCTGCGCGTGTTCCGCGATCCCGACGACCTGCTCGGCACGCTCGACCCGGTCAATTCGATCGGCAATTTCGCCTATCCCTATACGCAGAAGACCGAAAGCTGGGCCGCATTCGCGCAGGCCGACGTCAAGCTGACCGACCGGCTGACGCTGACCGGGGGGCTGCGCTATTCGAGCGACAGCATCGATTTCGATTTCCACAGCTTCTTCGACGATGTGATCACCGTGCCGGTGCTCGACTTCACCGGGTCGAAGACCTTCAAGGATCTGTCTTGGCGTGCGGCGCTGTCGTTCCAGGCGACCGACAACCTGCTCTTCTACGCCTCGTCGTCGAAGGGCTATAACAGCGGCGGTTTCGCGGGCGGCTCGTCGAGCGATCCGGCACAGCTCCAGCCCTTCCGTTCGGAAAAGCTCTATGCCTATGAGGCGGGGTTCAAGAGCGACCTGCTCGATCGCAAGCTGCGCTTCAACGCCGCGGCCTTCTATTATGATTATCGCGACCTGCAGGTGTTCGTGTTCGACACGTCGGGCGTGCTGCCGGTCCAGCGCAAGCTCAACGCGGGTAACGCCGAACTTTACGGGCTCGAGATCGAATTGCAGGCGCAGCCGTCGCGCAACTTCAACGCCTTCGTCAACGCCAGCCTGCTGCATGCGCGCTACAAGGATTTCACCGCGCTCGCGGCGGAGGATTATTCGGGCAACAAGTTGGTCAATGCGCCCGACGTCGCGATCTCGGCGGGCTTTTCGCTGACCCAGCCGCTGCCGGGCGATAGTTCGGTGCGCCTGCGCGTCGATGGCAGCCTGCAGTCGGAGACATTCCTTACGCCCGACAATCTGCAGGCCAATCGCGTCAAGCCCTATGGCGTCGCCAACGCCCGTCTGTCGTGGCTGTCGCCGGGCGAGGATATCGAGGTCGCGCTGTGGGCGAAGAATTTCACCGGCACGCGCTACATCACCTACATCTCGCCCGTCGTGACGATGGACCAGCTCAATTACAACGACCCCGCGACCTACGGCCTCCAGGCCGTCCTGAAATTCTGATCAGCAAGCGAGATGGATATGAGCCGAGTACAGGATGCGGCGCTGCGCGCGCGCGCGCTGAAAGTGATCCCGAACGGGATGTACGGACATGAATCGGTGCGGATGCTGCCCGCCAGCTTCCCGCAATTTTTCAGCAAGGCCGAGGGCGCCTATATCTGGGATGCCGACGGCAACCGCTATCTCGATTTCATGTGCGCCTATGGTCCCAGCCTGCTCGGCTACCGCGACGAACGCGTCGAGGCTGCGGCGCGCGCGCAGGCGGAACTGGGCGACACGCTGACCGGGCCGTCGCCGCTGATGGTCGATCTCGCCGAGACTATGGTGTCGATGGTCGAGCATGCCGACTGGGCGATGTTCTGCAAGAACGGCACCGACGCG
Source organism: Sphingopyxis sp. (assembly GCF_035944815.1). Lineage (GTDB taxonomy): Bacteria > Pseudomonadota > Alphaproteobacteria > Sphingomonadales > Sphingomonadaceae > Sphingopyxis. Next base: position 229,502 of record NZ_DASZAU010000002.1, on the reverse strand, counting down.
ACGACGATGGCGATGAGCAGCGCGCGAGCGCAGACGGGCAAGCGCATCGTGTTGGTGGCGAAGGGTGCGTATCACGGTGCCGCGCCCTGGTGCACGCCGATCCCCGCGGGCACGGTCGCCGAAGACCGCGCGCATGTCCGCACCTATGCCTACAATGACGTCGCGAGCCTCGAGGCGGCGGTGTCCGACGCAGGCGACGACCTCGCCGCGATCTTCGCCTCGCCCTTCCGCCACGACGCCTTCATCGATCAGGAAGCGCCGGAGCCCGCCTATGCCCGACGCGCGCGCGAACTGTGCGACCAGACGGGCGCGATGCTGATCGTCGACGAGGTTCGCGCGGGCTTCCGCCTTGCGCGCGGCAGCAGCTGGAGTGAACTGGGCGTCCAGCCCGACCTTTCCGCTTGGGGCAAATGCTTTGCCAACGGCCACCCGATTTCGGCGCTGCTCGGATCGGACCGCTGCCGCGACGGCGCGGGCGCGATCTATGCGACCGGCTCCTTCTGGCTGTCGGCGGTGCCGATGGCGGCGGCGATCGAGACGCTCCGGATCATCCGAGAGAGCGACTATATTGAGCACACAGTTGCGCTCGGCGAACGGCTGCGTGTCGGACTCGACGCGGCGGCGAACAAGCATGGCTTTACGCTGCGCCAGACCGGCCCGGTCCAGATGCCGCAGATCATGTTCGCGGACGACCCCGATTTTCGCGTCGGCTACGGCTGGGCCGAAGAGATGCTGGCACGCGGCATTTATATGCACCCATGGCACAATATGTTCCTGTGCGCGGCGATGACCGAGGCCGACATCGACGCCACGCTGGCGGCCGCCGATGCAGCCTTTGCCGCGGTCGCGGCGCGCCGCGCGACGCTCGAGCCGCACCCGATCCTCGTCATGCTCGCGGCGGCGCAGGCCGAGCACGGCTGACCGTGACCAAGCCGCTCGACCTGCTCGCGATCGGGCTGACGACGCTCGACATCACCGTCCATCCGGTCGCCTCGCTGCCCGAGGGTGAGGGCGGACAGCTTGTCGAGACGATCGCGCTGTCGCCCGCCGGAACCGCCGGCGGGACCGCGCTCGTCGCACGGACGCTCGGTCTCGACGTCGCCATCGCCTCGGCGGTCGGCGCCGACCCGCAGGGCCAGCTGGTGCGGTCGATGTTCGATGCCGCGGGGGTCGATACCGGCCTGCTGGAAACCGACCGCGAGCGGCCTACCTCGACGACGGTCTTGCCGATCCGCCCGAACGGCGACCGGCCCAACTGGCACATGATGGGCGCGAGCATCTTTGCGCCGGTTACCGATGCCGTCGCCGCCGCCAGCCGCCGCGCCGCCTCGGTTCATTGGGGTGCGGTCGGCTTTCCCGGCGTCGCGGGGCAGGGCGCCGGCTTGCTGCGCGACGCGCGCGCGGGCGGCGCCTTCACATCGTGTGACCTCATCGCGCCGAGCGAGGCGGCGCAGGCCGATCTCGACGCGCTGTTGCCGCACGTCGACCTGTTCATGCCGAGCCTTGCCGAGGTACGCGCGATGGCGGGAACTGACGATCCGGTCGCGGGGGCACGGCATTTCATGGCGCGCGGTGCGGGCGGCTGTCTGATCAAGATGGGCGCCGAGGGCGCGCTGCTGGTATTGCCCGGGCGGCAGGTCCACGCTGCTGCGCATCGCATCGTGCCGGTCGACACGACGAGCTGCGGCGACAGCCTGTGCGCGGGATTTCTTGCCGGGCGGCGACGTGGCATGGAGGTCGACGCCGCGCTCCGCTTCGCGGTGGCGACCGCGGCGCAGGTCGCGCTCGGCGTCGGCACATTGGGCCGGCTCGAAGGCTATGACGGCACGCTGGCGTTCATGGATTCGACGCCGACAGGGGGTGATGCACGATGACGGAGGATGAAGCCCGCCAGCAACTGGTCGACGCGATGCGCGCGCTCGATGCGCGCGGGCTCAACCGCGGCACCTCGGGCAATCTCTCAGTGCGTTTCGGCGCGGGGATGTTCGTTACACCGTCGGGGGTGACCCCCGACCAGCTGACCGCCGAAGCGATGGTGTTCGTCAAGGCCGACGGCAGCGTGGCGCCGGGCGCCGCAAGGCCTTCGAGCGAATGGCGGATGCACATGGGACTCTACCAGCGCCGCGCCGATGCACAGGCGATCGTCCATTGCCACGCGCGCCATTCGACGATCCTCGCGTGCGCACACCGCGAAATCCCGCCGCTCCACTATATGGTCGCGGTCGGCGGGGGGGCGAGCGTGCCCGTCGCGCCCTATGCGACCTTCGGCAGCGACGAGCTGGCGGGTAATGTCGCCGCGACGCTCGATGGCCGCCGCGCCTGCCTGATGGCCAACCACGGCCTGATCGCGCTCGGACCCAGCCTGCCCGTCGCCATGGCGATTGCCGAGGAAATCGAGGAACAGGCGGCCGTTTACTGCGGCACGCTCGCGATCGGCGGCCCGAAGCTGCTCGGCGATGATGAAATGGCGCGGATCATCACGGCGTTCGGCCGCTACGGGCAGCGCGATACAAGCGGCTGACGCGCCGCATTCTCGTCGAAGCGGCAGGCGTCGATTGCAGTGCAACATCGCGGAGTTCGTCCGGGGACGCAGCGCGTCTGTACGGCATGTCTCTGCATCATATCGGCGCCCGGGAACGCCGCCATTCAAGCCGACAATTGAGCGCCATAATCTGGCTATGATGGTGCGGTCGAGAAGACTCGAACTTCCACGGCCTTTCGGCCACAACGACCTCAACGTTGCGCGTCTACCAGTTCCGCCACGACCGCACATCATGATGGTCCGGATCGGGTCCGGCACCAGGTAGGAGCGGGCGCCTAGCAAAGCTTTTCGGGCGATGCAAGCGAGCATGGTCCGATTTATTTTTGCAGGTGCGAACTGCGGCGCCAGCGGCCGCTGCCGCGCGGCGCCGCCCTTGTCACCAAATCGACTCAAAAGAGTCATGCAACTGTCACCGCTCTGGCGTCAGACCGTCATCGAATCACCCTAGTGGCGGCGTCACCGGGGGCGAGGCGGCATTCTCTTCTCGTTCGCCGGTGATTTTTCATCAGGGGCGTCCGCGGGGCGCAAACCCGGAACGGAGATTTTCATGGCGGCTTTCGCACGCATTCGTTTGGTCATGCTCAGCGGCGTGGCCTGTTCCATTCTCGCGGCCTGCGGTGCCGATGGCGTCGCTTCGCCCGGCGAGGGCGTCATTGTCATCCCGACGCCGACCCCGACTCCGACCCCCACGCCGACTCCGACCCCGACTCCGCCGGCCACCGTTACGCCGGCCGCCAACTGCCCGACGATCGCCGGTGCCGACCAGCTTTCGAACCTCGGCACGATTTCGGGCCCCGGCGGCGAATGGCGCAACTGCGGCTTCCCGACGCGCTTCAACTCGACCACCGCGATCCCGAAGGTCGCGGGTGTCATCTATTCGCTGCCCGGCCGCGTCGACGTCGGCACCGATCAGGGCGCGACGAGCACCAACAATGTCGTCACGCTGACGATCGACCCGGGAGTCACCGTCTTCGGCGCGACGGGCGTGTCCTTCCTTGCCGTCAACCGCGGCAACCGCATCGATGCGGTCGGCACCCCGACCCAGCCGATCATCTTCACCGGCCGCGGCAACGTTGTCGGTTCGGCGGGTGACCAGACCTCGCAGCTGTGGGGCGGCGTCGTCCTGCTCGGCCGCGCGCCGATCACCGACTGCCTTGCTCCGGGCGCGACGCCGGGCACCGCCGCCTGCGAACGCGACACCGAAGGTACGTCGAACGCGCTTTATGGCGGCGCGCAGCCGGCCGACAATTCGGGCCGCCTGTCCTATGTCCAGATACGCTATTCGGGCTTCATCCTGTCGGCGGCCAGCGAACTTCAGGGCCTGACCCCGTCGGGCGTCGGTTCGGGCACGCAGCTCGATCATATCCAGATCCACAACAGCTCGGACGACGGCATCGAAATCTTCGGCGGCCGCCCCAACCTCAAGCATCTGGTGATCACCGGCGCCGAAGATGACGGCCTCGACACCGACGTCGGTTACAAGGGCAATATCCAATATGTCATCGGCGTGCAGCGCGAAGGCGGAGCGGTCGGCGACTCGATGATGGAAATCGACTCGAACGGCAATGAAGACACGACGCCGCGCCAGAATGTGAATATTTCGAACTTCACCTATATCCATCGCAACAATGCGGCGGGTAACGGCGTGTCGATCCTCGTTCGCGGCGGCGCCGACTATACCTTCGCCAACGGCCTGATCGTGGCGCCGGGCTTCCGCTGCCTCGGCCTCAACAGCGCGACGACGGTCAACCCGGCGAATCCGGCACTCGACGAAGCCGGTCCGCCGCGCTTCTTCTCGGTCTCGCTGCAGTGCAACGCTTCGCCGTTCCGCGGCACCAGCGGCGTCACCGACGCGCAGGTCCAGACGATCTTCGAAGCCGGCACGAACAACCGTTCGAACTATGTCCCGTCGCTGACCAACCTGTTCGTCAACGGCGCGACCGAAACCGGCTTCGCGGCTTTCGATGCGAAGACGCTGAACGCCTTCTTCGACACCACCGCCTATGTCGGCGCCGTACGCGACGCCAACGACACTTGGTACCAGGGTTGGACCTGTAACTCGACGACCGCCAACTTCGGCACGTCGAGCGGCAGCTGCAGCGCCATCCCGACGACCTGATCGCTCGCGATCCAATCGGGGAGCGGGCACGCCTGACGGGCTGGCCCGCTCCCTTCCTGCATATCCTTGGGGACTTTTCCATCATGACCAAGCGGCCGATCTTCGCCAGCCTGCTCCTCCTCAGTTCCGCCCTCGTGGCGCCCGCAGCGCTCGCGCAGGACGCCGCCGGCGAGCCCGCGGCCGATGCGCCCGCACCTGCCGAAACGCCTGCCGACGACGCGGCAGCGGATGACGAGCAGAGCGACGTTTCGATCCCGGGCGGCGCCGATCAGGAAATCGTCGTCACCGGTCGCTATACCCCCAACGTCGTCCGCGCGACGCCCGAAGTCGTGTCGGTCCTGTCCTCGGCCGATATCGCGCGCACCGGCGAAGGCGATATTTCGGGTTCGCTCCAGCGCGTCACCGGCCTCAGCGTCGTCGGCGGCGGCTTCGTCTATGTCCGCGGCCTTGGCGACCGTTACTCGCTCGCACTGCTCAACGGTTCGCCGCTGCCCAGCCCCGAACCGCTGAAGCGCGTCGTCCCGCTCGATATCTTCCCCTCGAACGTCATCGATTCGACGCTCGTCCAGAAAAGCTATTCGGCGAACTTCCCCGGCGAATTCGGCGGCGGCGTGATCAACCTCACGACCAAGGCGATTCCGCGCGAGAGCTTCCTGACGCTCAGCGGCGGGATCGGCTGGGACAGCGAGACGACGAACGAGCTTGGCTATACCTATTATGGCAGCGACAGCGACTGGACGGGCTTCGACGACGGCACCCGCGACGTTCCGAACCTGCTGAAGGCGGCGTTCGCGAGCGGCAAGCCGATCCTCGAAGGCGCCGACTTCACGCAGGACCAGCTCGAAGCGATCCAGATGGAACTGGTCAACGCGCCGACGACGTTGCTGCAGCAGAACAACCATATTCCGGTCAACTGGTCGGCGGGCATCACCGGCGGCACGAACATCGCGCTTGCCGACGGCGAGCTTGGCATCATCGCGACCGCGGGGATCAGCAACAAGTGGCGCACACGCGACACGTTGCAGCAAAGCTCGGTCGAACAGGATCTGTCGGGCGACCCGCAGACCAGCTACAACCGTGTCGTCACCGACAACCGCGTCGTCGTGAACGGCCTGCTCGGTTTCGGTCTCGAAATCGGCGAGCACAAGCTGCGCTGGACCAACCTCTATATCCGCGACACGCTGAAACAGGCGCGCCTCGCGCTCGGCACCGACGCGAACCAGGTCGGCCGCGATATCATGAAGCAGGACACCGCCTGGTACGAACGCCAGCTGATCAATACGCAGTTCGTCGGCGAATTCCATTTCGACCGGCTGAAGCTCGACCTGCGCGGCGCCTATGCCAATTCGCAGCGCGAAGCACCCTATGAGCGCGGCTTCACCTATGTCCGCACCAACCTGCCGACCGAACAGGATCCGACCGGCGACAAGTTCGTCAACGATCTTGGCGGCAACCGCGGCGACGCGACGATCGCCTTCTCGGACCTCAACGAGGATCTGTGGTCGGGCGGCGTCGACCTGACGTACGAGATCGCGCCGCGCATCTCGGCGACGATCGGCTATGCCTATAGCGATACCCAGCGGACCTCGATTCGCCGCGCCTTCCAGTTCCGCGCCTCGGGCCTGCCGGTCGCGGTCACGCAGCTGCGCCCCGACTATCTGCTCTCGGACGCGACGATCCAGCTCTATGACATCACGCTGGTCGAAACCTCGGCGCAGGACGGCACCGCGGCATTCGAAGCGGCGCTGAAGACGCATGCTGGCTATGCGCAACTCCAGGCCGAGCTGGTTTCGGGCGTCAACATCAATGCCGGCGTGCGGTACGAGGACGGCAAGCAGACGGTCGACCCCGTCGATCTCTTCGGCACCGGCGGTGGCGCGATCACGTCGACGAACCTCAACAATGATTATTGGCTGCCGGCCGTCACGCTGACCTGGGAGCTGGCGCCCGATATGCAGCTGCGCCTCAACGGGTCCAAGACGATCGCGCGGCCGCAGTTCCGCGAACTCGTCGCGCAAATCTACACCGACCCCGATTCGAACCGCAACTTCCGCGGCAACCCGTCGCTCACCGACAGCGAGCTGTGGAACGCCGAACTGCGGTACGAATGGTATTTCGGCAAGGACCAGCGTCTGACCGCTGCCGGCTTCTACAAGTCGATCGATCGCCCGATCGAAGCCTATACTTCGCTGACCGATTCGATCGGCAACACCAGCTATGCGAACGCGCCGAAAGCGACGCTCTATGGCGGCGAGATCGAACTGCAGAAATATTTCGCGCTCGACAGCCTGTCGGACTCGCCTTTCTGGGCCAGCCGCCGTCTCGTGCTGATCGGCAACTATACCTTCACCAAGTCGGAAATCAAAGTGGGCGCCGACGACACGACGGTGATCAACGGCGTGGTGCAGGATGCGAGCAACTTCTTCTTCGACGGCGCGCCGCTGACCGGCCAGTCGGACCATCTGGTCAACTTCCAGCTTGGGCTCGAAGATCAGGACAAGCTGTCGCAGCAGACCTTGCTCATCACCTATGCCAGCCCGCGCGTGACCAGCCGCGGCCCGTCGGGCCAGCCGGACATTCGCGAAAAGCCCGGCATCCAGATCGACTTCGTCGCGCGGCAGGGGATCAACCTGCTGAACAAGGAAATCGAGCTGAAGTTCGAGGCACGCAACCTCACGGGCCGCACCTACAAGGAATTGCAGGAATTCGGCGACAACCGCATCTACTTCAACCGCTACAAGCTGGGCCGGACTTTCTCGCTCAGCGCGTCGCTGAAGTTCTGACGCCTTCCTCCTCCCCGTCGCCGCGCGGCGGGGAGGATCGTCTCCGGCCACCGCACCGGACTCGCCCGTCCGTCAAAAAACTGTAATCTTCCGGTCAACTGATTGTCACCAATCGCCCCTAGGCGATTCGCGAACACGGCCTTTCAGTTGGGGGACAGGGAAGAATTCATGGCAACGCTGATGTCCGGATCGGCCGTTCGGTTGCCGCGTGCGCTGCCCGCGTGGTTGCGCGGCGGAAAGCGCGGTCCGCGCGAAATCTGGCCCATGCTGCTCGTCGGCCTGCTTGGCGCGTTGCTGATCTGGCAATGCGTTCGGCTGCTCTGGACCCTGCTCACCCCGCTGTCGCCGCTCGGCGCCTGGCAGCCGCAGGCGGCGGTGATTGCGTCGCCCGCCGAACGCCGCGCGCTGTTCACCAGCCTCGATCCCTTTTTCCGCACCAATGTACAGGGGCCGGCTTCGGCCACCGTCACCGCGCTTGGCCTCACCCTCTTCGGCATCAATATCAACGAAGCGACCGGCAGCGGGTCGGCGATCATCGCGGGCGAGGACGGGGTGCAGAACAGCTATGCCGTCGGCGACGAGATCGCGCCGGGGGTGAAGCTCGCCGGCGTCGCCTTCGACCATGTCCTGCTCGACCGCGGCGGGGCGCGCGAGAGCCTGTTCCTCGACCAGAGCGGCGATGCCGCCGCGGTCGCCACGCCCGCGACGCCGCTGCCCGCGCCGACACCCGAAATCGGTGCGGCGCAGGCGGGGGCGTCCGCCAGCGGCGAAATGAGCCCCGCCGCCATCAAGGCCGGGGTGGGCTTCGCGCCGCGCACCGAAAATGGCCGCGTGACCGGCATCGTCGTCCAGCCGCAGGGCGACGGCGCCGCCTTCCGCGCCGCGGGCCTGCGTCCCGGCGACGTGATCCGCTCGATCGGCGGCCGGCCGATCGGCTCGGCGAGCGACGCCGCCGCGCTCGCCAACCAGTTCGCGCCGGGTGCGCGCATCGCGCTCGAGGTCGAGCGCGGCGCCAGCGTCGTCCCCGTCGCCATCTTCCTTTCGAAGCAATAGGTCTTATGCGTCTCAAACTTTCCCTGATGCTCGCCGCCGCGCTGGTTTCCGCCGCCCCGATCGCGGCGCAGGCGCAATATACGCTCAACGTCCGCGACGCCGACATCCGCGCCTTCATCCAGGACGCCGCGCGCATCACCGGGCGGACCTTCGTCATCGACGGGCGCGTCAACGGCAAGGTGTCGGTCGTCACCGACCGGCCGCTGTCGCGCAGCGAATATTTCGAGATATTCCTCGCGACGCTGCGTTCGAACGGCCTTGTCGCGGTGCCCGGCCCGAACGGCAGCTACCGTGTCCAGCCGATCGACGGCGCCGCGGCGCAGCCCGGCCGTATCGGCAGCAGCGGCGCGGCGCAGAACCAGTTCGTCACCGAAATCGTCCGCCTCCGCCATATCGACGCCGTCGCGGCGGTCGAAACGCTGCGCCCGCTCGTCAGCCCGCAGGGATCGCTGACCGCGAACCGCAACGCCAACAGCCTCGTCGTCGCGGACTTCGCCGACAATATCCGCCGCATCCGCGCGCTCGCGGCGAGCATCGACCGCGACACGTCGACCAGCCAGATCGTCACGCTGAAAAATGCCGGCGCGCGCGAAATCGCCGCCGCGCTGCAGGCGCTGGTCCCGGCGGCGGGCGAGGGGGCGCAGGCCCCCGTCGCGATCGTGCCGATCGACAGCAGCAACGCGATTGCCCTCAGGGGTGACCAGGCGCTCGTCGCGCGTTTCGTCGCGATGGCGACCGACCTCGATGCGAAGGCGGCGGGCGGCACCGAATTGCGCGTCTATTGGCTCGAACATGCCAATGCCGAAACGCTGCTGCCGACGATCCAGCAGCTCGTCGGCGGCGGCAGCGACCCGGCGCAAAAGGCGGGCCTCCCGCCGGCCTCGTCGGCGTCTTCGTCCTCGTCGTCTGGCACCGCGGCGGCAGCGCCCGCCGCCGCACCCGCAGCGCCGACCACGGTCGGCGGCTCGGGCGGCAGCATCGCGACGCGCGGCCCCGCCATCGTCACGCGCTACGAAGGCGCGAACGCGATCATCGTCGCGGCGAACAGCGACGTGCAGCGCATGCTCGGCGAGCTGATCCGCCAGCTCGACAGCCGCCGGCAACAGGTTCTGGTCGAAGCGATCGTCGTCGAAATCGGTGACGATGCGGCGAAGCGGCTCGGCGTCCAGTTCCTGCTCGGCGGCAAGAATATCCCGTTCGTCGCGACGAGCTACAGCAATGCCCAACCCAACATCCTGACGCTCGGCGGCGCCTATGCGGCGAACCAGCTCTCGCAGCAGACGACGACGGTGAACGGCAATACCACGGTCACGCAGACGAACAGCTCGCTCGGCAATAGCCTGCAGGAAGCTGCGGCCGCCTCGCTACTCACCGCGACTGGCGGCTTTGCGGGCTTTGCGGGCGATATCGGCAAAAATACAGTGTTCGGCGCGATCATCAACGCGGTGAAGTCCGACACGACGTCGAACCTGCTCGCGACCCCGCATATCGTCACGCTCGACAACCAGGCGGCGAAATTCCTCGTCGGACAGGAAGTGCCGATCACGACGGGCGAGGCGCTTTCGGACAATTTCGACAACGCCTTCCGCACCGTCCAGCGCGAGGAGGTCGGCATCAAGCTCGACGTGACGCCGCAGGTCAACGGCGCGGGCGAGGTCAAGCTGTTCCTGCGGCAGGAAGTCTCGAGCGTCGCCGGGCCCGTCTCGTCGCGCAACAGTGACCTTATCCTCAACAAGCGCTCGTTCGAAACCGTGCTGACCGTCGACGACGGCGAAATCCTCGCGATCGGTGGCCTGCTCAACGACGACGAGCGCCGGACGATCGAACGCATCCCGCTTTTGAGCGATATTCCTTTGCTCGGCGAGCTGTTCAAATCGCGCAGTCGGACGCGCTCGAAGACCAATTTGATGGTCTTCATCCGCCCGACGATCCTTCGCAATCGCGAGGATAATGCCGCGCTCACTGCGCGTCGCTACGGCTATGTCCGCGACTTCCAGCTCCAACGGAACCCCGGCGAGGAGCCTGCGATCGACACGCTGGTCCGCGACTATCTGGGCACCGTGCCGCCCGTCCCGAGCGAGCCGACGGCGGCCGACGTGACCGTCGGCCCAGCCGCCGCATCGGGAACGCCGGGCGCACCAGGCGCAGGCGGCAGCATCGCGCCCGTCGACGTCCCGCCGTCGGTTTCGCAGGCCCCGGCGCCTCCCACCGGAGAATATCCGTGAGCGACATCGAACCGGCCGTGCCGCTCCCGGCGCCGGTCGATATTCCCTACGGTTTTGCGCGCGCGCACGGCGTGGTCATCGCGCCCGGCGAAAATGGCGTCTGGCTTGCGACATTGCGCGAGGGCAGCGATCCGGCGGTGTTGATCGAGGTGAAGCGCTATCTCGCGCAGCCGCTGCGCGTGGCGACGGCGAATGTCGCCGATTTCGACCGGCTGCTGTCGGATCATTATGCCGTCGATGCCTCGGCCGCCGCGATGGCGGGGTCGCTCGACGGCAGCGATCTCGATCTCGGCATCCCGAGCGCCGAGGATCTGCTCGACAGCGCCGACGACGCCCCCGCGATCCGCCTGATCAACGCGATCATCGCCGAAGCGGTGCGGCAGGGTGTCAGCGATATCCATATCGAGCCCTATGAAAGCGGGCTCGTCGTCCGTATGCGCGCCGATGGCGTGCTGCGCGAGCACCTCCGCATGCCGCCGCATGTCGCGCCCGTCGTCGTCAGCCGCATCAAGGTGATGGCGCGCCTTGACATCGCCGAGCGCCGCGTGCCGCAGGACGGGCGTATCGGGCTGACGCTCGCGGGAAAGGCGGTCGACGTCCGTGTCTCGACACTGCCCAGCCGCGCGGGCGAACGCGTCGTGATGCGTATCCTCGACAAGGATGCGGCGGGGATCGATTTCGACGTCCTCGGCCTGTCGGGCGAAGCTGACCGGATTTTGCGGGAAGCGCTCGCCGAACCCAATGGCATCATCCTCGTCACCGGCCCGACCGGCTCGGGCAAGACGACGACGCTCTATGCCGCGTTGAAACAGCTCAACGACGGCCAGCGCAATATCCTGACCGTCGAGGATCCGGTCGAATATGCCGTCGACGGCGTCGGCCAGACGCAGGTGAATGCCAAGGTCGGGCTTGATTTCGCCGCCGGGCTCCGCGCGATCCTGCGCCAAGACCCCGACGTCGTTATGGTCGGCGAAATCCGCGACCGCGAAACTGCCGACATCGCGGTGCAGGCGTCGCTCACGGGCCACCTCGTCCTCTCGACCGTCCATACCAATGATGCGGTGGGCGCGATCACGCGCCTGAAAGACCTCAAGGTCGAACCCTTCCTGCTCGCGTCGACGCTGCGCGCCGTCCTCGCGCAGCGGCTCGTACGCAAACTCTGCGATCATTGCCGCGAGCCGGTGCAGGCCGACAACAGCGTTGCCGCCATCCTCGGGCTCGACATCGGCACGGTGATCTGGCGCCCGAAGGGCTGCGACCAGTGCGGCGGCACCGGGTTCAAGGGGCGGATCGGCGTGTTCGAGGCGATCAAGGTCGACGAAACCGTCCGCCGCTATATCTATGCCGGCGGCGACGAGGCGATGATTGCGAAGCATGCCTTCCTGAAATCGCCGACGCTCGCCTCGGCGGCGCGTTCGATGGTTGCCAAGGGGCTGACGACCGCCGAGGAGGCGATCCGCATTGCGCGGCGCGAGGATGTCGATGCCTGATTATCGCTATGTGGCGATCGACAGCCAGGGCCGCGAACGCAAGGGACGGCTGAGCGCCGCGAACGACGACGCGGCGCGCGCCGACCTGATCGCCCGCAAATTCCATATCGTCGCGGTCGAAGCGGCGGGCGCGAAACCCGCGGGCCGTTCGCTTCTCTCTTTCCGCAAGAACAGGCTGTCGGCCAAGGAACTGGCGCTCTTCACGCGCCAGCTCGCGACGCTCGCCGAGGTCGCGCCGCTCGAAGAGGCGCTGCGCACGCTGACGCGGCAGAGCGAAGCCGAAAGTGCGCGCGCCATCGTCGGCGACGTCCATGCCGGCCTGCTCGAAGGGCGCCGCCTCGCCGATGCGATGGCGCGCCAGCCGGCCAGCTTTCCGCCGCTCTATCGCGCGATGGTCGCGGCCGGGGAGACGACCGGCAGCCTCACGACCATCCTCGCGCGTCTCGCCGACCTGCTCGAACGGCAGGCCGAGGTGCGCGGCAAGCTGATCGCTGCGCTCGCCTATCCGATCGTGCTCGCGGTCGTGGCGATCGGCGTCGTTACCGCGCTGATGATCTTCGTCGTTCCGCGCGTCGTCGAACAATTTACCGACACCGGCCAGCAACTGCCCTTCCTGACCCGCGCGGTGATTGCGATTTCGGGCTTCGCCGCGAACTGGTGGTGGCTGATTGCGCTGCTCATTGCTGCTGCAGCCTTCGGCTGGGTATCGGCGATGCGTCGCCCCGCGTTCAAGGCGGCGGTCGATGCGCGCCTGCTGCGCCTGCCGCTGTTCGGCCGCCTGCTTCGCGACCTTTACGCCGCGCGTTTTGCGCGGACGCTGTCGACGATGGTATCGAGCCGGCTGCCGCTCGTCGAAGGGCTCAAACTGACGGTGCCGACGATCCGCAACGCTGCGCTGGCCGGCGCGACGGCGAATATCGTCGATCAGGTGCGCGCGGGCGGGGGGCTGTCCGCCGCGCTGCGCGATGCCGGGGTCTTTCCGCCCCTGCTTGTCTATATGACCGCCAGCGGCGAAAGCGCGGGCCGGCTCGAAGTCATGCTCGAGCGCGCCGCCGATTATCTCGAGCGCGAATTCGACCGGTTTACGGCCGCGTCGATGGCGCTTCTCGAACCTGTCATAATTGTCGTTATGGGGTCGTGTGTCGCCCTCATCATCCTCGCCATCCTGCTGCCGATCCTTCAGTTGCAGAACCTAGCCGGACTATGAAAATGTCGCTGATGAAGCTAATCTTCCGCCTGATGATCGATACATCCACCCCCGATCGCGGTCGCTTGGCCGCGCGGCGCCGCAAGACCGACGAGCGCGGCTTCACGCTCACCGAATTGATGGTCGTGATCTTCATCATCGGGTTGCTCGCCACGGTCGTGATGGTCAACGTCCTGCCCAGCCAGGACAGGGCGATGGTGACGAAGGCAAGGGCCGATATCGCGACCCTCGAAGGCGCGCTCGAACAATATCGCCTCGACAACCTCACCTATCCGGCCTCGACCGACGGGCTGAACGCGCTGGTTACCGCACCACCCGCGCTCGCGCAGCCCGAACGCTATCGCCGCGGCGGCTATATCAAGAAACTGCCCGCCGATCCGTGGGGGCGCCCCTATAATTATCAGGCGCCCGGGCCGAACGGAAAGGCGTTCGACGTCTGGTCGCTCGGCGCCGACGGCGCGCCCGGCGGGACCGACGACAATGCGGATATTCGCACCGACGGTTGAGGCGCGCGCGCGTCCCGACGCCAACGGTTTCACGCTTGTCGAACTGATGATCGTGCTTGCGATCATGGCGTTTGCCGCGACCGCCGTCGTCCTCACCATTCCGGGCGAAGAACGCACCGTGCGCAGCGAGGCCGACCGCCTCGCTGCGCGCCTCGCCGCCGCGCGCGACGTCGCGGTGATCGAGGGGCGCAGCGTCGCGGTCAATTTTGCGCCCTCGGGTTATGGCTTCGAACGGCGCATGTCGGGCGAATGGCAACCGCTTCCCGGCCGCGCGTTCGAACGTCGGAACTGGCCCGGCGACGTGCGTTTCACTGCGGGCAATGGGCAGGGCGCGGCGCGCATCCTGTTCGACCGCGTCGGGATCAGCCCGACGCCGCAAGCCATCGTCCTCACCGGCGGCGACGCGCGCGAGGTCGTACGCGTATCGGCGACGGGGGAGGTCGGCCGTGATCGATAGCGCCGGCCCCGTTTCGCCGTCGGGCGACCGCGGCTTCACCTTGCTCGAAATGCTCGTCGCGCTCAGCATCATCAGTATCGCCGCGCTCACGCTCGTGCGGCTCGATGCCTATGCCGTGCGCTCGGCCGGCGATCTCGACGAAACGACGATGGCGGGTATCGTCGCGCAGAACCGCGCGGTCGAACTCTGGACCGACCCCGCGCCGCCGACGATCGGCAACAGCGCCACCATGATCGCCAACGCCGGTCGCAACTGGCGCGTCGAACAGCGCGTTGCGAAGACCGCCGACGATGCCCTGCTGCGCATCGACCTGCTCGTCCGTCCCGAAAGCGGCAACGGGCAGGCGGCACTCACGATCATCCGGCCGTCGCGATGAAGGGCGAACGCGGTTTCACCCTCGTCGAGATGCTCGTCGCGCTCTCGATCTTCGCCGCGATCGCCGCGATGGGCGTCGGCCTGCTCCGCAATAGCGTCGATACGCAGGACGCGGTGCAGGGACGTCTGAAGGCGATGGGCGGGATCAACCGGCTGCGCGCCGTGATGGCGAATGATCTGGCGCAGGCGGTCCAGCGCCCGACGCGCGGCCCGGCGGGTGAGGCCATCCCGGCATTCGTCGGATCCTCGACCGGCTTTGCTTTCGTTCACGGCGGCGCAGCGGCGCTCGACGGCGGCCCGCGTCCGAATGTCGAGCGTGTCGGCTATGCGCTGGTCGGCGGCGAATGGCGGCGCGCGACGCAGCCGATGCTCGACGGCACCGCGCTCGGCGATGGCGACCGGCTGGTCGCCGACGTCGCCGGGGTTGCGGTGCGCTACCGCGACGAACGCGGAAACTGGAGTGAAAGCTGGACCTCCGAGCCCGGCGACCGCTTGCCCCGCGCGGTCGAGGTGCGGCTGACGCGCACCGGCCGCGAGGCGCTCACCATGTTGTTCCTGACCGCGCCGACGCTGCCGCCGCCGCCCGCAGCAGGGATACCGGCGCCATGAGGTCGCGGAAGAAGGACGAGCGCGGGGCCGCGCTTTTGACCGTGTTGCTGCTCGTCGCGGTGATGGCGGTGATCGCGGCGACCGCGCTCGACCGGTTGACGCTTGCGACGCGGATCGCGGGCAGCGCCGCGACGGTCGATCAGGGCCGCGCCTATGCCTTTGCCGCCGAACAGATCGCGCTGCGTCGCGTCGCCGATCTTGTCGGGCGCGATCCGGCGAAACTGACGCTCGCGGGCAATTGGCTCGGGCGCGATTTCACGCTGCCGCTGCCGGGTGGCGAGGGGCGGGCAAAGCTGACCGACGCGAACAATTGCTTCAATCTCAACAGCCTTGTCGCCGAAACCACCCCCGGGCGTTTCAGTCAGCGGTCGGGGTCGATGCGCCAGTTCGGCGAGCTGATGAAATTGCTCGGTATCGATCCCGGGCAGGCGCAGGCGATCGCCGGCGCCGCAGCCGACTGGATCGACAGCGACAGCAACGAAGGGCCGCTGGGCGCAGAGGATAATGCCTATCGTTCGATGCAGGGTGCCTATCTGCCCGCCAACCGCAAGATGGCCGATATCAGCGAGCTGCGCGCGGTGCGCGGCGTCACGCCGAAAATCTACGCGCGGCTCAAACCGTGGATTTGCGTGTTGCCGGCGACCGATCCGGTGCGGCTCAACGTCAACACGCTGGGCCCCGAACAGGCGCCGCTGGTGGCGATGCTGCTGCCCGGCGAAATCACCGTCGCCGATGCGCGGGCGGCGCTGGCGGCGCGGCCCGCGGGCGGCTATGGCAGCAGCGTACGATTCTGGGAGGCGGGTCCTTTTGCCGGGCGCAAGCCGCCGACCGACGTGGCCGAACAGGCGGGGGTGAACAGCCGCTGGCTGGCGCTGACGACGAATGTGACGATAGGGGACGGTTTCTTGACCGCAGTTTCGCTGATCGATGCCAATGGTGGCGCGCCGTCTGCCGGCGCCGCCGCTCCGACGATCGTGCGCCGCGACTGGGGCGAGGCCGACTGAGATGACGCGCACGCTGGTGATCTGGCTGCCGCCGCTGGCGGCGCTCGATGAAGGAACGGCCGCCGACGCCGCCTGGCTGCGCGTCGATGACGGCGTGATCGTCGACAGCGGCCAGGACGACAATTGGGTCGCGGCCTGGGAAAAACCGAGCGACAACGCTCCCGACGACCAGCTTGTCGCGCTGGCGCCTGCCGCCGACGTACCCCTGCGCTGGCTCCACTATCCCGATGCCGCGCCGGCACAGGCGGCCGCTGTGGCGCGCATCGACGCACTGAAGGCCAGTCTGGGCGATTCGTCCGCGCTGCATGTCGTCGCGGGCGAGCCCGCCGACGCGGGGCAAGCGGTTCCGGTCGCCGTGACGACGCACGCCGCGATGACGGCGTGGACCGACTGGCTGAAGGCGCGCGAACTGACGCCCGCTGCGATCATCCCGGCGGCCGCGGCCGTGCCGCCGCCCGAGTCCGAGGCCTTGTGGACGGCCGAGGTCGGGAACGAACGGATCGTTCGTGCCGCCGACCGGGCCTGGCTATCCGATCCCGAACTCGACCCGCTGATCGCGGGTAATCATGACATTGCGCCGCTCGATGCCGACCGGATGCGGGAGGCGCTGTTGCTGACGCTCGCGGTGCCGCCGCTCGACTTGCTCAGCGGTGGATGGAAACCGAAGCGCAGCTGGTCGGTCGACCCGGCGATGCTGCGGCGCGCGAAATGGCTTGCGATCGCGCTCGCCGTCGTCAGCTTGCTCGTCCCTATTGTCCACGCGTTGCGGCTTGCTTCGGACACGGGGCGAGCCGACGATGCTGTCGTGGCGATGGCAAAGAAGGCCGGGGTGACGGCGCCCGATGCGACGGGGGCCGAAGCCGAACTCGACCGCCGTATCGCCGCAGCCGGTGGTGGCCCGCTCGCTTTCTCGGTTCCCGCATCGGCGCTGTATGACGCGATGGGCGACGCGCCGGGCGTCACGCTCAAGACGCTGTCGCACCGGACCGATGGCACGACGACGACGACGCTCGCGGCGCCGCGCGTCGAGGATATAAACAAGGTGCTGCTCGCGCTGCAGGCGCGCGGCTACCGTATCACCGCGCAGCCGATGGCGGGCAGCGATGGGCAGCAGATGGCCAATATCACGATCCGGGCGGTACCATGACCGAGCGACTGCAAAACTGGTGGGTCGGCCTGTCCCAACGCGAACGCTGGCTTGTCGGTATCGCGGGCCTGCTCGCGCTGGGCGTCGTCATTTGGGGTCTCGGCCGCCCGGCGGTTGCGGCATTTATCGATCTCGAGAGCCGGCATCGCGCGGCCATCGAGCGCGAAGGCCGGGTGGCGGCCAAGGTGCAGTTGCTGGCCGATCGCCCCGCCAGACCGGTTGCCGTGGCGGCCGACGCGGTTGCGATCGACCAGTATCTTGCGCAATCGGCGGGCGAAATCGGCCTGACGCTCGACCGCAACGAGGCGCGGGGCAGCGGGCAGGCGACGATTGCCATCGCTACCGCAAAGGCGCCCGTCCTGACCGACTGGCTCGCGTCGCTCGAGGGGCAGGGCTTCATCGTCGACCAGCTGACGATCACCCCTGCCGCCGACGGCACCGTCGGCTTGACCGCCGAGCTCCGAAAGGGCGGCCAGTGAGTGTGGGCCGGCGCTGGATTGTCGCGGCGGCGCTGCTCGCGCTGCTGCTGCTTGTCGCGACCTTCCCGATGCGGCTCGCACTTGCATGGTCGGGCGCGACCGACGCGGGCATCACCGCGCGCGACGTGCGCGGTTCGGTCTGGTCGGGCGAGCTGATCGAGGCGCGGCTCGGTGCCTTGCCGCTCGGCACGGTGCGCGCCAGCCTGTCGCCGCTCGCCCTGCTCGGGGGCAGCGTCGAACTGGCCTTTTCGCGCGCGGACGAACGGCTCGGCGCACTAGCCGGGCGGCTGCATGGGAGCGACCCGCGCGGCGTGTCGGACGTCAGCGGAACGACCTCGATGTCGGGCGGGCTCGGCATGATCCCCGTCGATACTATCCGTTTCGAGGGCGCGACCGTGCAGTTCGATGGAGCGGGCAAATGCGTCAGCGCCGCGGGCCGCGTCCAGCTTGCCGTGTCGGCGCCGATCGCGGGGCTCGACCTGTCGCGCGGGCTGTCGGGACCGCTGACCTGCGCGAACGGACGCGCACAGGCGGCGCTCGCGAGCCAGTCGGGGATGGAACGGCTGACGCTGTCCTTCGACGGCAGCGGCGCGTATCGCGCGCAGTTCGCGATCAACGTCGACCGCGACCCGGCAATGGCGGCGGCGCTATCGGCGCTGGGCTTCAAGGCGGGTCCAGGCGGGTTCGTGCTGGCGACTTCGGGCCGCTTCTGACGTGACCGCCCTCGATGCCTTGCCGTTCGGCGCGGGCGTCGCTTTTGCCGCGCTGACCGGACTGATCCTCGGCAGCTTTATCGCGACGCTGGTGCTGCGCTGGCCTGCGGGGCGTTCGGTATTCGGGCGGTCGCAATGCGACGGTTGCGGGCGGGTGCTGGGGGCGCTCGATCTCGTTCCTTTGCTATCGCCCCTTGCGTCGCACGGGCGTTGCAGGACGTGCGATACGGCGATCGATCCGTTTCACTGGCGCGTCGAGCTGGGCGCGGCGCTGATCGGCGGAATGGCGCTGGCGATCGTGCCGGGAACGGCAGGCTGGATATGGGCGATTTTCGGCTGGATGTTGCTGCCGCTGGCTTTGCTCGATGCGCGCCATTTCTGGCTGCCTGACCGGCTGAACGCCATACTTGCCGTCGCGGGGCTGCTGCTGGCGGGGCCGATGCTCGGGACGTCGCTGACCGATCGCTGGGTCGGCGCGCTGGCGGGCGGCGGACTGTTCGCGCTGATCGCCTGGGCCTATCGGCGATCGCGCGGGAGCGAGGGCATGGGCGGCGGCGATCCGAAACTCGTCGCGGCGATCGGGGCGTGGCTCGGCTGGCAAGCGTTGCCGCTGATGGTGTTGCTCGCAAGTCTCGGCGGGATTGCCTGGGCGCTTGGCGCACAGCAAAAAGGGGACCCGTCACTTGGAAAGCGACGGATCCCCTTCGGTGTTTTTGCCGGCACCGCCGCCTTTGTGGCGGTGCCGTTGTGGCCGCTGCTCAGCGCCCGATAACGACGGTCACCGCACGGCGGTTCTTGGCATAGGCTTCTTCGGTCGAGCCGAGTTCGGCCGGGCGTTCCTTGCCATAGCTGATGACGCTGATGCGCGACGGGTCGATACCCAGCGACGCGAGATAGTTTTTCGCGGCGTTGGCGCGGCGCTCGCCGAGCGCAATATTATAGTCGCGGGTGCCGCGTTCGTCGGCATGGCCTTCGAGCGTGACGCGAACGGCAGGGTTGCGCTGCAGCCACTGCGACTGGGTCTGCAGCGTCGCCTGGTCCTGCGCGTCGACATTATATTGGTCGAAACCGAAGAAGATGCGGTCGCCTTCGAGGCCGACGCTGGCGAGGAAATCTTCCTGCGAACCCGGAACGACGCCGGTGCCGGTGTTGCCGCCGGTATCGCCGCCGGTGCCTTCGGGAACGGGGGGAAGCGTCTCGGGTGCCTTTTTGGCGCAGGCACCTACAGCAAGCATGGTGATCGCCGCGATCATCGCGGTGCTTTTCCGTATCGTCATGTCTTCTGTCCTCTTGTTGTTGTTGGAGATTCTGTTCTTGCGGGCCCAAAAGCCCGTTCAGGACGCGATATTGGAACCCCAGGACCTCCCTTTGGTTCCGCCATCGTCAGGGTAGTACCGGGCCCCAGCTGGGGTCGGACCCGTCCTGCGGGGTCGGCAGGCGGCGCATGTTCACGCCGGTCAGGTCGACCTGCCACAGGCTCGATTTGCCTTCGCGGCCGGGCGAGGTGCGGAAGAATTGCAGCACGCGGCCGTTCGGCGACCAGGTCGGCGCCTCGTCCTGCCAGCTGTTCGTCAGCATCCGGACATTGCCGCCCGACGGCGTCATCACCCCGATGCGGAATTCGCCGCCGCCCATGCGGGTAAAGGCGATCAGGTCGCCGCGCGGCGACCATTCGGGCGTCGCGGCGCGGCCGCCGCCAAAGCTGATCCGCTGCTGGTTCGATCCGTCGATATTCATCGTATAGACCTGCTGGCCGCCCGACCGGTCGCTTTCGAACACGATCTTCTTGCCGTCGGGCGAGAAGCTGCCGCCGACGTCGATACCCGGCGTGTTGGTCAGCCGCACCGGCGTGCCGCCATTGGCCGAGATACGGTAGATATCGGTGTTGCCGTTGACCGCCATCGAATAGAGGATCTGCGTGCCGTCGGGCGACCAGCGCGGCGCGAAGGTTGCGTTCGAACTTTCGGTCACCAGCTTCTGCGACCCCGACGCGACGTCGTAGATGAAGACGCGGACGCGGTTGTTCAGATAGGAGACGTAGACGATCTTCTTGTAATCGGGTGAAAAGCGCGGGCTGATCGCAAGCGCCTGGCCGTTGGTGATGAAGCGGTGGTTGCCGCCGTCCGAATCCATGATTGCAAGCCGCTTGATGCGATTCCCCTTGGGCCCGCTCTCGGCGATATAGGCGACACGGCTGTCGAAGAAGGGCGCCTCGCCCGACAGGCGCGAATAGATGGCATCGGCGCATTTATGCGCGGCGCGGCGCCAGTCGGCGGGCTGGATCTCGAACCCCTTGCGGACGAGTTCGCTGCCGAGCGCGGTGTCGTAGAGATAGCAGCCGACGATGAGGCTGCCGTTCGACCCCGCATCGACGAAGCCGTGGACGACATTTTCGGCATTGCGCGCCTGCCATTCGGCGAAGCGCGGCGCCTGGACCTCCGACCGCGCGATCGCGCGCACGCCGCTGGGGCCGATCGGTTCGTAAAGGCCGCTGCGTTCAAGGTCGGCTGCGATGACTTCGGCGATCTGGCGGCCAAGGCTGTCGGTGCGCAGACCCGCGACGGTCTGGACCGAGGAGGTCGCCAGCGCGGGGACGCCGATGACGGTGCGTTCCTGCGACAACGTCCCCTCGATGGTTTCGCGCGGCTCGGTCACGGTGACGGCGGGCGGCGTCGGGGCGGTCTGCGCGAGCACCGGCGCGGTGGTCAGCAGCAGGGCGAGCGATAGGCTGATCGGACGGAGGAGCATCTCTCTTACCTCTTGATGAAATCGAGCGTGTAATTCTGCCAGAAGCTGTAATTTTCTTCGGGCAGGTCGAATGGCGCGGCGAGTTCGACCGCGCGTTTGGCGCATTCCTGATGGCGCTGGACCTGGAACTTGTTGCTTTCATTGTCGCCGGTCGTGGTGACGCTGGTGAAGCCGGCGAGCGCGCCCGACGTCGTCAGGCGGAATTTGACCACCGTCTTCAGCTGGTCGACGTCGACCCCGCTGACGCGGCAGCTGTCCCAGCGCGGGCGGATCGCCGCCTTGATGCTGACGTCGATCGACCGGCGGACTTCGGCCGCGGTTTTCGACGCCGGGGCGCCCTTGTTCGGCGGCGCCTTGGTCTGTTCGCGGCCGAGCCCGTCGGTGATCCCGTCGAGCCGCCCCGTCGGACGCGTCTGTGCCTTTTTCGCCGGCGCCGATTTCGGCGCGGCCTTGGGCGGTGCCTTTTTCACTGCGGGCGGCTGCTTCTTCGGCGGGGTCGGAACCGGGCGCGCTACCTGCTTGGGGGTCGGCGCCGGCGTCGGGCGAACGACCGGTTCGGGGAGCGGCGGCGCCGGTACCGGTTCGGGGGCGGCAATATCGACCGCGTCTTCCTCGCCCAGCCGGGCCGAAGGCGGCGCTTCGGTGATGATTGGCGCGCTCGATTCCACCGCGGTCTCGGCGACGAGGTCGACTTCCATCGGGGGGTTGTCGAAGCGGCGGTCGCCCGCGGTCCACTGGACCGAGAGCAGGCCGATGATCAGGACATGCGCTGCCACCGCGATGGCAAAGCCGCGTCCTTCATTCCCCCTCACTGCCCGTATTTCGGCCATTTCTCGACCCTATTGCCCGGTTTCTGAACCGTCGGTGACCGTGGCTTCATTCGCCGGCGCCTCGTTCGCGCCCGTCGTCACCAGCGCGATGCGCGTCAGGCCCGCGCGGTTGAGCTCGCCCATGATGCGCATGACGCGGCCATAATCGAGCCCCTTGTCGGCGCGGAGCATGATCTGGCGCGGTTTGTCCTTGCCTTCATTCTCGCGCACGATCGCGTCGAGCCGCGCCGGCAGTTCGGCCTCGGGCACGACCTCGTCGCCGATATAGATGGTGTCGTCGGCATTGATCGACAGCTGCACCGGCTCCTGCTCCTCGGTCTCGACCGGCTTGGCGCGGCTTTCGGGCAGGTCGATCGGCACCGCCGAGGCGAGCAGGGGCGCGGTGATCATGAAGATGATCAGCAGCACGAGCATCACGTCGACGAGCGGGGTAACGTTGATCTCCGCCATCGGCGCACGGCGGTTGCCGCGGCCGCGCCGGCCGCCGACGCCGCCCGAAGGTCCCGACATCGCCATCAGGCTTCGACCTCGAGTTCGCGGCTAAAGGTCGCGTGCAGCCCGTCGGCAAAGCGACCGAGGCGCGATTCAAGGCGGTTCAGGCGCTGCGAGAAGGCATTGTAGGCGATGACCGCGGGGATGGCGGCGAACAGGCCGATCGCGGTCGCGAACAACGCCTCCGCGATGCCGGGGGCGACGACGGCGAGGCTGCTGTTATTCTCGGCCGCGATCGCGGTGAAGCTGCGCATGATGCCCCACACGGTACCGAACAGGCCGACGAAGGGCGCGACCGAACCGATCGTCGCGAGCGTGCCGATCTTTTCGGCGAGGCGGTCGACTTCGCCCGCAACCGCCGAATTCATCGCGATGCCAAGGCGTTCGCGCGTCCCGTCGCGGTCGATCGTCTTGCCCTTGGTCGACCGGCGCCACTCGCTGATCCCCGCCGAAAGCACTTTCGCGCTCGGCAGTTCCTCGCCGCTGTTCTTGTCGAAAAATTTGTCGATATTGTCCGCGCGCCAGAAATCGCGCTCGAACTGGTCCGATGCGCGCATCAGCTTGCCGACCCCACGCCCGTGGGTGAAGATCACTGCCCAGACGTAAATCGACGCGAGCAGCAGCCCGATCATCACCGCCTTCACGATGATATCGGCCTGCAGGAACAGCGCGACGGGGGACAGGGTCGCCGCGTCGGCGGCCAGCGAGATATTGTCTAGCAAGGGAAAGTCTCTCCATTCATGATGGCGGTAAATCGGTCGGCCCACCCCGCAGGCTGGCGGCGCGGCCGGCCTTGGGGCGACAGGAAGGCGGCGGTCACTTGCCCGTCGGTCAATGTCTCGCCGCTTAACGTGTCAGTTCCGCGAAGGATGCGCTGCGAAATAATCACGCTGGCGCCGCGCACCGCCCTGACCGTGCTGACGACGAGCAGATCGTCGTCGAGCTTTGCCGGGCTGCGATATTTTATGGTCAGATCGGTCACGGCCCAGGCGCCTTCGCCCGCCTCCATCGCCGCGCGCTGATCGATGTCGGCAAGCCGCAACATGTCCGACCGCGCACGCTCCATATAGCGCAGGTAATTGGCGTGATAGACGATGCCGCTGAGGTCGGTGTCCTCGAAATAGACGCGCGCCCGGAAATGATGTTCGGCCCCGACGAAGGCGCCGGGGATGAAGGGAGGCGGGGCGTTTACCATTATCCCAACCGATAGCCTCGCAACGACTCGTCGCAAACCCCTCTTGAACGGTTCGTCGCAGATCGGAGCCGGTTGGTAGAATGAAAGCCGCGGGAATCCGCCTATTTTGCCTGATCGAAAAGCCCGTCCTGCGACCCCGCGGGCGGATTGAGCCCGAGATGCTTCCATGCGCTCGCATTGAGCATGCGCCCGCGCGCGGTGCGGGCGATGAGGCCGACCTGGAGCAGATAGGGTTCGATGACATCCTCGATCGTGTCGCGCGGTTCGCTGAGGCCCGCCGCGAGCGTTTCGACGCCGACCGGTCCGCCGCGATAGATATCGGCGATCATGGTCAGGTAGCGGCGGTCCATCGCATCGAGGCCGAGTGCGTCAACTTCAAGCCGGTTGAGCGCGGCATCGGCCGCCTTGGCATCGACGACCGCATGGCCGGCGACGGTCGCGAAATCGCGCACGCGGCGCAGCAGTCGTCCTGCGATACGCGGCGTCCCGCGCGAGCGTTTGGCGATTTCGAGCGCGCCGTCGGATGCGATCGGCAAAGCCAGCAGCCGCGCGGCGCGCGAGATCACCTGTTCGAGTTCGCCATGCGTATAGAAGTTGAGCCGCACCGGAATGCCGAAGCGGTCGCGCAGCGGCGTCGTGAGCAGGCCCTGCCGCGTGGTTGCGCCGACCAGCGTGAATTTGGGCAAATCGATCCGCACCGACCGCGCCGACGGTCCTTCGCCGATCATGATGTCGAGCGCACGGTCCTCCATCGCAGGGTAGAGGATTTCCTCGACCGCGGGCGACAGGCGATGGATCTCGTCGATGAACAGGACATCGCCGTCCTCGAGGTTGGTGAGCAGCGCGGCAAGGTCGCCCGCCTTCGCGATCACCGGGCCGCTGGTCGAGCGAAAGCCGACGCCGAGTTCCTTCGCGACGATCTGCGCCAGTGTCGTCTTGCCGAGCCCCGGCGGGCCATAGAAAAGCACATGGTCGAGCGCATCGGAGCGCGCCTTTGCCGCCTCGATGAAGATGCGCAGATTCTCGCGCGCCGCCGCTTGCCCGACGAATTCGGCGAGCGATTTGGGCCGCAGCGCGGCGTCGGCATCCTCGGGGGTGCGTTGGGGGGTGGTGAGGGCGGGCTCAGTCATAACGCTCTATTGCCTCGCCGAGGATGCAAACCCAAGGTAACTGACGATCCTCATAGACTGAAAATTGCGGCTCGAAGTCATGGTCTGGTTCGAAATTGCCGATCGGCACGGCATAGCTGTCGAGCTCCGGGTGATTGAGGAACCACAGTGTAGAGCCGCAATTGCCACAAAAATAGAAGTCCGCGAGCGTGCCGCTCCCGCCCGGATGTTGGTAGAGCTTCGCGTCGCCTTCGGTGCGAACCTGATCGGCGGGGAAGCGCGCCTGTGCGGCAAAGGCGCTGCCGCTCCGCGCCTTGCAATTGCGACAGTGGCAGACCGAGACGCGGATCGGCTCGCCGGTGCAGGCGATCCGGAGCTGGCCGCAGCGGCAGGCGGCGTTACGGGTGCGCTCGGTCACTTGGCTGCCTTTTTGAGCGCCGCGCGAACGAGCGCGTCGAGGCTGGCGCCCGCACCCAGTTCCTCGCTCGCGGCCGCGACCGCCGCGCTCGCCTCGCCGGGCTTGAAACCGAGGCCGGTGAGCGCGGTGACGGCGTCGCCGAGCGGGCCTGCGGTTGCCGCGAGGGACGGCCCTGAACCGGCAATCCCGCCCAGCGCTCCCGCCTTGTCCTTCAGTTCATGCGTGATCCGTTGCGCCAATTTCGGCCCGACGCCGTTCGCGCGCGCGATCATTGCGCTGTCGCCGCTGGCGAGCGCGCGCTGGAGGTCGCCGATCTCGAGTGCTGAGAGGATCGCCAGCGCGACCTTCGCGCCGACGCCCTGCACGCTGGTGAGCAGGCGGAACCAGTCGCGTTCCTCGGCCTTGGCGAAGCCGAGCAGGCGGAGGAAATCCTCGCCGACGAGCATTTCGGTATGGATGGTGACGTCGCCGCCGACCGCGCCGAGTGCGTCCAATGTGCGCGCCGACGCCTCGACCAGATAGCCGACGCCGCCGACGTCGATCACCGCATGGCCTGCGCCGCTGGAATCGAGCCGTCCGGTGAGTTTCGCGATCATCGCCCGTGCCTAGCGCGAGGAGAACGAAAAGGGAATCAATTTCCCTTCCTCGTCATGCCGGACTTGATGCGGGCCGACGAAGTTTAATGACGCGGCCGGTGGTTCGCATGGCAGATCGCGACCGCAAGCGCATCGGCCGCGTCGGCGCCCGCGACCTTGGCACCGGGGAGCAGCACGCGCAGCATCGCCTGCACCTGTTCCTTCGCCGCGCCGCCGGTGCCGACGATCGCCTTCTTGACGAGGCGCGGCGCATATTCGGTGACCATGAGCCCGCCGCGCGCGCAGCCGAGGAGAACGACGCCGCGCGCATGCGCGAGTTTCAGCGTCGATTGCGGATTGTCGTTGACGAAGACCTCCTCGACCGCCGCGCACGCCGGCGCGTGATCGGCGATCACGGTGGCGAGCATCGTGTCGAGATAGGCGAGCCGGTCGGGCAGGGACGCCTTGGCGTCGGTCTTCACCTGCCCGTTGGCGATGTGGCCGATCCGGCTGCCCTCGACGCGGATGACGCCCCAGCCGGTGCAGCTGAGCGAGGGGTCGAGACCGAGGATGATCAGCCGAGCTTCTCCATCACCGCGTCGGGGATCTCGTAATTGCCCCACACGGTCTGGACATCGTCGTCGTCGTCGAGCGTGTCGATCAGCTTGAACAAGGTCTGCGCGACGGCTTCGTCGGCGACTTCGCTCTTGATCGTCGGTTTCCACGCGAGCTTGACGCCCTCGGCCTCGCCGAGCTTCGCTTCGAGCGCCTTCGCGACTTCGTGCAGGCTATCGACGCTGGTCCAGATGTCGTGGCCGTCCTCGGACGATTCGACGTCGTCGGCGCCCGCGTCGAGCGCGGCCTCGAACACCGTGTCGGCGTCGCCGGCCCCTGCGCCATAGCTGATCATGCCGAGCCGGTCGAAGCCGTGGCTGACGCTGCCCGAGGTGCCGAGGTTGCCGCCATTCTTGCTGAACGCGGTACGGACGTTGGTCGCGGTGCGGTTGCGGTTGTCGGTCAGCGCCTCGACGATCAGCGACACGCCGCCGGGACCGTAGCCTTCGTAGCGGATCTCTTCGTAATTATCGCCGTCGTTGCCCGCGGCCTTGTCGATCGCGCGCTGGATATTGTCCTTCGGCATCGACTGCGCCTTGGCGGCATTGACCGCGGCGCGCAGGCGCGCGTTCGCGTCGGGATCGGGCAGGCCCATCTTCGCCGCAACGGTGATTTCGCGGCTCAGCTTCGAAAAGAGGCTGCTGCGCTTTTTGTCCTGCGCACCCTTGCGGTGCATGATGTTCTTGAATTTACTATGGCCGGCCATGGGTCTTCCGCAAATGCTATGAGAAACTGTGCGACCCCTTAGGTCAGAGCGCCGCCGGGTTCAATCGCCGTCGCGATGCGCGAACCACGATCCTCGTTCGGCGAGCATCGGCCGCAGTCGCTCGGAAGGCGGCGCGAAGGGCTTTCCTCGCCCATAGCCCGCCTCGCGCAGGAAAAAGGGGCCGACCAAGGGCAGCACACATTCGAGAAGTTGAGAATAGCGTCCCGGATAATGGTCGTTCACGTTGCGATGGGCCTGCGCGAAGCTGATCCGGTGGCGATTCGACGCCTTGTCGAACTCAATGCCGAACTCCAGAAAAGCGCGTTCGCGGAGCGGCCATGCATCGGCCTTGGGATGGCCTGGTGCCGGCTGCACCGAGACGGTGAACTCATATTCGGGCCACTGATGCAGTCTTATAAGCAACCCGTTGGCATCGTCGATCAGCTGGCGGCCTTCTTCGCGAAAGGCGAAGGGCGGTGCGTCAAACGACAACCGCCGTCCCGCTGGCCGAGACCATCAGCATCGAGCCGTTCTGGCCGAGCACTTCATAGTCGAGGTCGACGCCGACCACCGCATTGCCGCCAAGGCGCGCGGCTTCGGCTTCCATCTCGGCGATCGCTTCCTTACGCGCGCGGGCAAGGACATCCTCATATTTGCCCGAGCGGCCGCCGACGATGTCGGTGATCGATGCGAACAGGTCGCGGAACAAATTTGCGCCGACGATCACCTCGCCGGTGACGATGCCCAGATATTCGCGGACCGGACGGCCCTCGATATTGTTGGTCGTGGTGCTGAACATCGTCACTCTCCTCGATCTATTGGTGGTTGGCTGTTAGTCGATGCCGAGCGCCGATTTATAGACGTCGAGGATCGCTTCCATTTCCTTGCGGTCGTGGACCGGCAA
The DNA here is from genome assembly GCF_035944815.1 of Sphingopyxis sp. GTDB lineage: Bacteria > Pseudomonadota > Alphaproteobacteria > Sphingomonadales > Sphingomonadaceae > Sphingopyxis. Next base: position 201,201 of record NZ_DASZAU010000002.1, on the reverse strand, counting down.
TTTGCGCAGGCGTACGATCTGGCGCATGATCTTCGGGTCGTAGCCGTTGCTCTTGGCTTCGTTATAGGTGTCGCGGATATCGTCGGCGATGCCCTTTTTCTCTTCTTCCAGACGCTCGATGCGCTCGATGAAAAGACGCAGCTGTTCGTCGGACACGGTGGCTTCGCTCATTTTATACTCCGCTGGATTGGATGATCATGTGGCGAGAATCGCCCTCGGCGCGTCCCTAATGGCCGCGAGGATTTTTGGCCATGCTTTCTTCCATCCGCGCGAGCTGTTCGGGGGTGGCGGCGACGTGGTGCCGCGCTTTCCATTCTGCAGTCGGCATGCCGTGGACGATCGCGCGGCCGGCTTCCTTGTCCATGCCCCCCGCTTCGGCGATCCAGTCGCCCAGGCAGTTGCGGCAGAAACCGGCGAGCCCCATCAGGTCGATGTTCGCCGCGTCGCTACGATGCTGGAGCAAGCGAGCGAGACGGCGAAAGGCCGCGGCGGCGACGGCGTCGTCGAGATTGTCGAGGGCATCGTTGCCGGTCGTCTGGTCGTCGCTGCAGGACATGCTTCCTCCTTCAATGATTGAATAGCTATACGGTTGTTGCCTAGACAGCGGCAAGGCGGCATTGCCCTAACGTTCCCGACCCTAACCTATTCCAGTCATCGGAGCATTTGTGGTTCAGAGCTTTACCCCCCGTCAGCGCAAGGTCCGTATCCTCGCGACCCTTGGCCCCGCCAGCGCGAATGCGGAGATGATCGCCGAACTGCACCGCGCGGGCGCCGACGCCTTTCGCGTCAATATGAGCCATGGCGATCACGCCGGGCATGCGAAGGTGATCGCCGCGATCCGCGCGCTCGAAAAGGATACGGGCCGCCCGACGACGATCCTTGTCGACCTGCAAGGCCCGAAGCTGCGCGTCGGGACCTTCAAGGACGGCCCGGTCGAACTGGTGAAGGGCCAGCCGTTCGTGCTCGACGCCGACAAGGCGCCGGGCGACGCGACGCGCGTTCATCTGCCGCACCCCGAATTGTTCGCTGCGGCCGAACCCGAGACGCGCCTGCTCGTCGATGACGGCAAGCTGGTGCTCCGCGTCAAGAGCGTGTCGCCGGACCGGCTCGAGACGGTGGTCGAGGTCGGCGGCAAGATTTCGGACCGCAAGGGGGTCAATGTCCCCGACGTCGTCGTGCCGCTCGCGGCGCTCACCGAAAAGGATCGCAAGGACCTGACCTTCGCGCTCGAACAGCATGTAGACTGGATCGCGCTGTCGTTCGTCCAGCGGCCGGAGGATGTCGCCGAGGCGCGGCGCCTGATCGGCGGCAAGGCGGCCTTGCTCGTGAAGTTCGAAAAGCCGTCGGGCGTGCAGCGGATCGAGGAAATCCTGGAGCTTGCCGACGCGGCGATGGTGGCGCGCGGCGACCTGGGTGTCGAACTGCCGCCCGAGGCGGTGCCGCCGCTGCAAAAACGGATCGTCGCGACCGCACGCCGCATGGGCAAGCCCGTCGTCGTGGCGACGCAGATGCTCGAATCGATGATTGTCTCGCCCTCGCCGACGCGTGCGGAAGTAAGCGACGTAGCCACGGCGGTGTACGACGGGGCGGACGCGATCATGCTGTCGGCAGAGACTGCAGCGGGCGCCTGGCCCGTCGAGGCTGTCACGATGATGGATTCGATCGCGCGCTCGGTCGAAAGCGATCCCGATTATTATCGCCGCCTGCATTTCACCGAGACCGCGCCCGACGCGACGACCGCCGACGCGCTCGCCGAGGCGGCGGGCACGATCATCCAGACGATCGCGGCCGATGCGATCATCTGTTTCACCGCGTCGGGTTCGACCGCGCGACGTGTCGCGCGCGAGCGGCCGGGCGCGCCGCTGCTGGTGCTGACGCCGAAGCGCGAGGCGGCGCGGCGCATGGGCCTGCTCTGGGGCGCGCATGCCGTGCCGACCAAGGACATTGGCAGCTTCGAAGAGATGATCGCCAAGGGCAAGCGCATGGCGCTGCGCCACGGCATCTGCAAGGCGGGCGCGAAGCTGGTGATGATGGCGGGCGTGCCGTTCGGCACGCCGGGGTCGACCAATGTGCTTCATGTCGCAACGCTGACCGGCGACGAACTGCGCGGGTACAGCTGAGGGCGACAACGGACCTCATCTCATTTCGTCATTCCGGCGTGCGTCGGGATGGCGATCAAAAGAGCCCAATCTGCATTTTTGATTCAGTCCGGCACAAAAGTTACCGGGCGATTCACAAAATTTTCCCGTTGATTCAGAACGGGACGGACTAAAATGGTAAATGCGCTTTGCACCATTGACGGCGCGCGGCATAGTTGGTGCAAGTAACGCGTCGGACCCGCGTCGGGGGGCTCCGCATCGCCAGTCCGGAGGTTTTTTCCGCGTGTCCGCACCGTTCCGTTTTCCGCGCTTTTTCGTGACGAGTCCCGCGCCTTGTCCCTATCTTGCGGGCAAGACCGAGCGGAAGGTTTTCACCGAACTCAGCGGCAACACCGCGAACGAACTCAACGATGCGCTCGGTCGCATCGGTTTCCGGCGCAGCCAGTCGGTCGCCTATCGTCCGAGCTGCGCCGATTGTTCGGCGTGCGTATCGGTGCGGGTGTGCGCTGCCGAATTTACGCCGAGCAATTCGCAGAAGCGCAACTTGCGCCGCAACGGCGACCTTGTCGCGACCGCGTGCAAGCCCTGGGCGACCGAGGAGCAATATGCGCTGCTGCGCTGCTACCTCGCCTCGCGCCATCCCGACGGCGGCATGGCCGACATGGACGAGCAGGATTTTGCCGACATGGTCGAACAGACCCCGGTCGACAGCTATATGATCGAATATCGCGAACCGACCGACGACGGCAGCAAGGGCCGCCTCGTCGGCTGTTGCCTGACCGACCGGCAGGGCGACGGGCTGTCGATGATCTACAGCTTTTTCGACGCGCACCATCCGATGCGCGAGGGGCTCGGCACCTATATCATCGCCGACCATGTCCAGCGCGCGGCGCGCGCCGGGCTGGCCTATGTCTATCTCGGCTACTGGATCGAAGGGTCGGCGCGCATGGCGTACAAGGCGCGCTTCCGCCCGCTCGAAAAGCTCGGCCCCGACGGCTGGTCGCGCTTCGAGCCGACGCAGTCGGAGCGCATCGCGGCGATGTTCGAACTGGCCTGACCGCGCGCCGGCGTTCGCCGGTTGACGCGACTGTTTTTGCAGGTCATTGAACGGCAAGGGGATTTTCGAGGCGGGGAACAAAGGAGACGACCTTGTTCCAATCTCGCGGCGCTTTGAAGTTCCTGTTTCCTGCCTTTGCAACGAGCCTTGCGCTGGTCGCCGCGCCGCTGGCGGCGCAGCTGCGCCAAGGCACGGGAACGCGCGACGGTGCGTCGATCAACGGTGTCGATCAGGCGAACGAGGTCGATTGCGGCGGTCGCCCCGCCGAAGTGTCGGGTTCGGGAAACCGGATCAACTTTGTCGGCGATTGCCCCAGCCTGACGGTCAACGGCGTCGACAACGAGATCCATATCATCCTGCCTCCGGGTGCGGAGCTTCGTGTGTCGGGCGTGGAGAACGTCGTGACCTGGCAGGTTCGCGGCAAGGGCAAGCCCCGTGTTTCGGTGCAGGGCGTCGACAATCAGGTGCGGCCGTTGCGCTGAGCCGTTTGGTCACACCCTCCATCCTGTCGACCGGCCTAGTTGCGAACGTCTCGCAGCTTTGCCTCTCCGGTTGACCTTTTCCCGCTATCAAGGGCATAGCTCGGTGCCGAGGACAGAATAGTCCGGGTCGCATCCATGATTATGTCGCTTAGGGGTAAGCGATAAGGGGGAATGGGATGCCCGTGCATGCGTTCGCCAGTATCTTGATCGCGCGTCTTCGCCATGGCTGCGGAGGCGTGGCCGCATGAGCGAGCCGGTCAAGGTTGCGATCATCGGTTCGGGCCCCGCGGGGCTCAGCGCGGCGTCGCGCGCGGGGCAGCTCGGGCTCAGCCATGTCCTGCTCGAAAAGACCGACCATCTCTCCGACACCATCTTCAAATATCAGAAGGGCAAGCGCGTCCTCGCGACTCCCGAACGGCTCGACCTCAGATCCGACTGCCGTTTTGCCGAAGGCGCGCGCGAATATATCCTCGGCAACTGGGACGAGGACGCCGCGCACAACAAGGTGAACGTCGTCAAGCATGCCGACGTCACCGAGGTGACGGGAGCGAAGGGCGCCTTCGCGATCAAGACCGCGAAGGGCGATGTTTTTCACGCCGAGAATATCGTGCTGGCGATCGGCACGCAGGGCAATCCGAACCGGATGCGCTGCGAGGGCGCCGACATGCCGCACATCATCTATCAGGTCGACGACCCCGAGGATTTCAAGGACAAGCATATCACCGTCGTCGGATCGGGCGATGCTGGAATCGAAAACGCGCTGGGCGTTGCCGAGGAAGCGCTTGAAAACACCGTCACCATTTTGAACCGATCGAAGGATTTCGCGCGCGCGAAGGCCAAGAATGTCTCCGACATGATGGAGGCGGGCGAGAACGGCCTGATGAGCATCCGCACCGAGACGCAGCCGAAAAAGGTCGAGCCCGGCTGGCTGACGCTTGAGACGCCCGATGGTGACGAGAAGATCGCGTGCGACGTCATCGTCGCGCGGCTGGGATCGGTCGCGCCGCGCGGTTTCGTCGAATCGATGGGGATCGAATTTACCGGTCCCGACCGCGAGGCCTTTCCGAAGCTGTCGCCGACTTTTGAATCGACCGTGCCCGGTATCTTCGTGATCGGCGCGCTCGCGGGCTATCCGCTGATCAAGCATTGCATGAACCAGGGCTATGACGTCGTCGAGTTCATCAATGGTAACACCGGCCTGACCCCGGCCGACGAAAAGGATCTGGCGGCGATCTTTGCCGACCTGCCCGACAAGAAATCGGTCAGCGAATGGCTCGACTATCTGCGCACGCGCGTCAGCATCTTCGCCGATGTGTCGCCGCTCCAGATGCGCGAATTCATGCTCGATTCGAAGGTCGCCTTCTACCGCAAAGGCGATGTCGTGTTCGAAAAGGGCGAGCCCGGATCGTCGCTGTTCGCGATCGCCGATGGCTTTGCCGAGGTCGAGGTCGGCCCCGATTTCACCGTGCCGATCGAACAGGGATCGATATTCGGCGAGGTCGGCCTGATTTCGGGCCGCAAGCGCGGGGCGACGATCCGCGCCGGCGCCGACGGGATTTTCGTCGAAGTGTCGCGTACCGCGGCGCTCAAGCTGATGGCGTCGGTTCCCGGTGCGAAGCGCGCGATCAACCGCATCTCGCTCGAACGCCAGCTGCTGCAGATCTTCAAGGGCGGGCTGACGGTCGACGACCTCGGCCCCGTCGTCGACACCGCCGAAGTCGAGCGCGTACCCGCTGGCAAGACCGTGCTGACCGAGGGCGAGCAGGGCGACGATGTCTATGTCATCCGCTCGGGATCGATGGTCGTCGAGAAGGATATCGGCGGCAAACCGATCTTCCTCCGCTACCTGCCCGCCGGCAGCTTCTTCGGCGAAATGGGCGTGCTCAGCGGGCAGCCCAGAAATGCCACGGTGAAGGCGGCGGTCGGCAGCGAGGTGATCAAGCTGACCGGCGAAAGCTTCCGCAAGATGCTCGCCGCGCGGCCGCAGGTGCGCGAAGCGACCGAAGCGGCGGTCGCCGAACGCGCGCAGATGAACAGTTTCATCGAATCGCGCAAAGCGACCTATTCGAGCGCGGTGGACCTCTATTCGGACACCGCGAGCTTCATCATGAAGGAGGGGCTCGGCGAGGCGACCGACGCGTTGCTGATCGACGAGAATCTGTGCGTCGGCTGCGACAATTGCGAAAAGGCGTGCGCCGACAGCCATGAAGGGCTGTCGCGGCTCGACCGCGAGGCGGGCAAGACCTTTGCGCACCTGCATGTGCCGACGAGCTGCCGCCACTGCGAACACCCGCACTGTATGGCCGACTGCCCGCCGAACGTGATCCACCGCGGCCCCGACGGCGAGGTGTTCATGGAGCCCGGCTGCATCGGCTGCGGCAATTGCATGCGCAACTGCCCCTATGGCGTGATCCGCATGGAGGCGGCGCCGCCCGAGAAGCCGAGCCTGCTGCGCTGGCTGCTCACCGGCTTCGGTCCCGGGCCCGGCGAACCGTCGCCCAAATGGACCAAGAAGAAACTGGGTGACGAGAAGCCCAAGAAGATCGCGGTCAAATGCGACATGTGCAAAGGCATTTCGGGTGGCCCGGCGTGCGTGCGCGCCTGCCCGACGGGCGCCGCGATCCGCGTCTCGCCCGAAGAATTCCTGTCGATCGCGCGGCTCGACGAGGACACCGACTGATGGCGAGCCTGTTTCCCAGAAGGCTCTTGGGCCGCCGCAACAAGGCAACACAGGTCGAGCGCGTCCGCGAACGGCGGCACGAGGGCTTCCTGCGTTATGCGGGGTTCCGCTGGGCGAAGATTTCGGGCGGGCTCTGCCTGCTCATCATCGTGAGCTATGCGCTGATCGACGTGACGCCGCGGCACAATGGCGGCAGCTGGTACGGCTATACGCTGGGGACGATAGGCGCGGCGCTGATCCTGTGGCTCACCGCATTGGGCTATCGCAAGCGCAAGATGACGAGCGATCACTGGTCGCTGAAGGCATGGACCTCGGCGCATGTCTATCTGGGGCTCAGCCTGATCGTCGTCGGCACTTGGCACACGGGGTTCCAGCTCGGCTGGAACGTCCACACGCTGGCGTGGGTGCTGATGATGCTCGTGATCCTGTCGGGGCTCTATGGCGTGATCGTCTATGCGACGCTGCCGCAGGCGCTGTCGAACAACCGCGAGCAGATGACGCAGATGCAGATGCTCGAGGCGATCCGCGCCTTCGACCGCCAGCTTCACACCGCCGCGCAGCCGCTGACGCCCGAGGATACGGCGCCGGTGCTCGCCGCGCTCGACGAGGACCCGTTCGCGGGCGGGATCGCCGCGCGCCTGTCGGGCCGCTACCCCAATTGTGCGACATCGGCGGCGCTGCGCACGCTCACCCTGTCGCGCAGCAGCGATGCCGAGGCGCGCGAAAAGGTCGTCGGCCTGCTCAAGCAGAAGGAAGCGGCGCTGGCGCGGCTGCGCCAGCATCTCAGGATCCGCGGACTGCTCGAAATCTGGCTCTATGTGCATGTGCCGCTGACCTTTGCGCTGATCGCGGCGCTGTCGGCGCACATCATCAGCGTCTTCTTCTACTGGTGAGGCGGGGACGATGAGCTTCATCCTGCGTCGCATCGCGACGACCAAGACGGGCAAGCAGATCATCCGCGACGCGGCGCTGCCCGGCGACACGATCACGCTGGGCCGCGATGCCGGCAATACGATCCATGTCGCGGACCTGGCGGTGAACCCGCATCATGCGACGATCGGCAGCGCTGACGGGCGGACGGTCCGCGTTACGGCGAGCGAAGGACTGGGCTTCGACCTGAATGGGCGGACCGAGACCATCGCCGATATCGACAGTGCCGCAGGCGGCGAGCTGCGTTTCGGCGGCCACCGGCTGACGATCGCGCGCGAGGATGAAAAGATCATCCTGCTCGTCGAGCGGATCGACGAACTCTCGCAATCGTCGAAGGATGTCGACGAGGCCAAGGCCTTTTCGCTGCAGGGTGTCATGCTCGGCAAGCGCATGGGGGCGTGGCTGTTCGCGGCGGTGATGCTGCTTGCCTTTCTGATCGGGCCGATCTGGGCGTGGTACAGCTACAAGAATGTCAACGAGCGCCCCGACGGTTATCACGCCGACAGCGCCTGGCTGTCGGGGCCGCTGTCAAGCGCGCACGCCAGCCTGAAGAACGACTGCCAGTCGTGCCACGTCGAGCCGTTCGTCGCGGTCACCGACAAGGCGTGCGTCAATTGCCACACCGGCGAGCATAAGGCGATGAGCATGGCGCACGCCAATGCCCCGACCGCGATGCTGCTCGCCGCGCGCCATCCGCCGGGGGTGGGTGAGCGCATCCTCGACGGCTTTGCCAAGACCTTCAACAAGCCGCAGGGGCGCTGTGTCGAGTGCCATACCGAGCATGAGGGTGCGGGGCCGATGCCCGCGACGCCGCAGAAATTCTGCGCCGATTGCCATGACGGCATGTCGGCGCGGCTCAAGACGGCGGGTCATCCGACGACGCTGGCCGATGCGGCCGATTTCGGCACGAGCCATCCCGAATTCCGCCCGCTCGTGCGGCCGGGGCCGGGCGGTAAGCTGGTGCGCACCACGCTGGCCAAAGGCATCGTCGACTATAATGGCCTCAAATTCCCGCACGACATGCATTTGCAGGCGACCGGCGGCGTCGCGCGTATGGCGGCGAGCTTCCGCGGGCGTTACGATTTCGGCAAGAAGCTCGAGTGCGAAAATTGCCACCGTGTCGAGGCCGACGGGGTGCGCGTGAAGCCGGTCGAGATGGAGCGCGACTGCGCGATGTGCCACAGCCTTGCGTTCGAGACCGTCGGCGGCGTGACGCGGACGCTGCGCCATGGCGAGCCCGATCAGGTCGTTGCGGATCTGACCGCCTATTATCGCTCGACCCCGCCGGCGCGGCCGCTCCAGCTTGGCGGGATGCAGCGGCGGCGTCCCGGCGCCTATGCCGAGGGGCAGGTCTACAACATCTATTTCAACGAGGTCGCGACGCGGCCGAGCCGCGCGCAGGATGCGGTGCGCGCGGTCTTTTCGAAGGGCGGGGCCTGTTACGACTGCCACACGATCTTTGCGCCGCAGACCGGGAACGGCTGGCGCGTCGCGGCGGTGAGCCAGACGCCGCGCTACCTGCAGAAAGGGTGGTTCGACCATGACGCGCACAAGGAGACGGCGTGCGCCGACTGTCACACCGCCGCGCCCGCGTCGAAAGCGTCGACCGACCTGCTCGTCCCGGGCCTCCGCCAGTGCCGCGACTGCCATGTCGGCGAGGGCGGCGCGCGTGTCGTGAAGGTCGAAACTGCGACCGAATCGCCCTGCGCGATGTGCCACGAATATCATTCGGACGGCGGCAAACCATGGATGCCGCCGCGCGGAGCCAGGAAAAATACCGCTGCAATCACAAATAAACCCCTTGCCGCTAGCTATGGTGTGAGCCTGATCACAGGAACCGGGGGGCGGGGCCTTTACGAAGTGACATGGCGCACACCTGCCTTGCACGCGGCAAGGCGGGGCGGGTAGGTTTTGGGTCGCCGGGGCGAACCGGCGGAAGCAGGGGACGGATATGCTGATCGCGCAGATCACAGATATCCATATCGGGTTCGATCTGGACAATCCGGCCGAATATAACCGCAAGCGCCTCGACGAGGTGCTCGACGTGCTGATCGAGGGGCCGAACCGGCCCGACCTGCTGCTCGCCACCGGCGACATCACCGATCGCGGCGACGACGACAGCTACCGCCGCCTGGTCACCGCCTTTTCGCGCTGTCCCTTCCCGGTCTGGCCGAGCGTCGGCAATCATGACCTGCGCGACAATTTCCACGCGCGCTTTCCGGGGTTCGACGACGGCAACGGGTTCGTCCAGTACACGATCGACCTGCCCGCACTGCGGCTGGTGACGGTCGACACGCTCGAGGAAGGGCGCCACGGCGGCGCCTTTTGCGAACGGCGCGCCGCCTGGCTCGATGCCGAACTGGCGAAGGACAGCGCCAAGCCCACCTATATCGTGATGCACCACCCGCCGGTCGAAAGCGGGATCGAGTGGATGAACACCGACCCCGACGAACCGTGGGTCGCGACCTTCACCGATGTCGTTCGCCGCCACCCGCAGGTTCGCGGCCTGATCTGCGGGCATCTGCACCGCAGCGTCACCGTCGCGTGGGAAGGGCGCACGATCGCGATCTGCTCGTCGACCGCGCCACAGGTGTCGCTCGACCTTCGGCCGATCGACGAGAACAGGCCCGATGACCGCCCGATGATCGTCGCCGAAGACCCGGCCTATGCGCTCCACCGCTGGAACGGGCGCGAACTGGTCAGCTTCTACGACCATGCGGGCGCGCATACGATGCTCGCCAAATATGACGAGCGGTTGCAGCCGCTCGTGCGCGAATTGAAGGCCGAGCGTCCGTCCTGACCGTTTTCAGCGATTGCTCATGATTTGCTCATGACGTTCATCCGGCGTGCCGACACGCCGGGCGCCTCACATAGGGAGGCATAGCATGGACACGGATATCGGGAGTGACGGGAAAAAAGCCATCAACTGGCGCATCGTGGGATGGAGCGGCGCAGCGCTGCTGCTTACCGTTCCCCTGATCGCGATGCAGTATAGCGACGAGGTCGTCTGGACGGGATCGGACTTCCTCTTTGCAGGGACGATGTTCCTTGTCGCGGGCATATTGTTCGAACTGGGCGTGCGCGCCAGTGGCAGCCTTGCCTATCGTTTCGGCGTCGCGGTGGCGATTGCTGCCGGCTTCCTGACCATCTGGGTCAATGCCGCGGTGGCGATCTTTGCCGACGAGGGGCCGCATAATCTGATCTTTTTCATCGTCGTCCTGATTGCCCTCGCGGCGTCGGCTGTCGCGCGCTTTCGCGCGGCGGGGATGGCGCGCGCGATGGTCGTCGCGGCCTTTGCGCAGGCGGTCGCGGCTGTCGGCGGATGGGCGGCCGGTTTCGCGTCGCCGGGTACCGAAGGCGTGCGCGAGCTTTGTCTGGCGATCGGCCTGTTCGGCGGGCTATGGCTGCTGTCGGCGTTGCTGTTCCGCAAGGCCGCTGCCTGACCGGTCGAGTGCGCGCCGGGCGAGCGTCATCGCGCCGACGATGCACGCGCCGAACAGCGCGCCTTCGAGTATCCCCGTGCCGATCTGGCCGAGGGGGCCGAAGCCCCCTTCTCCGAACAGGCTGCCGATCGCGTCGAGACGCAGGCGCGATGCGGGGAAGTGCCGCGCGATGAGGTCGAGGCTGCCGGCCCACAACCGCCCGCCCGAAAGGATCGCGGCGACCCCGCCGAGCCCGCCCGCCAGTGCCGCCGCGAAAAGGATGCTGCGCAGCCGCCGGCGATGACTTGCAAGCCAGGCGCCGAATCCGACGCCGCCGCCGAGCAGGGCTCCCTCGGGCGCGCCGGTGATGTCGCCCGGCGTCTGGCCGAACAGCAGGCCAAAGGCATCGAGCCCGATCAGCTTGACCAGCGCGCCGACGATCAGGCCGCCGGCCGCGCCCCCGGCGACGATCCAGAGGCTGCGGCGGCCGGCGGCAAAGCCCGACGCCGCGATGCCGAAGGCGACGCCGGCTCCGCCGATGAGGGCGATCGCGGTGGTCAGCGCGAGCAGGACGAGAAAGACCGACAGGGCGCCCGTCGATGGCGGAAGCGGCTGCGACGCTGCCGCGAAGCCGTAAAGCAGGCCGCCGATCAACCCGGCGACGCCGCCGCCGAGCGTCCCGGCGCCGCCGAGGAAGGCATATTGGCGCAGGTCGAACGACCCCGGCGTGGACGGGCTTCCGGCCTTACCCGTGGCACCCTCGATCGCGACCGGCGCGATGAAGCGATAGCCGTGCTTGGGAATAGTTTCGATGAAGCGCGGGCGCGCGGCGTCGTCGCCAAGCTGGCGCCGCAGCGTGCGAATGCACTGGGTCAGGGCTTCGTCGGTGACGGGGACGCCGCGCCAGACATCGGCAAGAAAACGCTCTTTCGACACCAGCTTGCCCGCCTCGCGGACGAGCAGCGCCAGCGCGTCGAGATAGCGGGCATTGAGGTCGACGGGCGTGTCATCGCGCCGCAGGCTGCGCTCGCCCGGATCGAGCATGAAATTGTCGAAAAGGAAGCGTTCGGCGACCATGGGGCAGATCACCCCAGCTGCGGCGCCGGGTCAATAGCCGAGCGACAGGTCCACGCGGGGTTCGACCGCTTCGCCCTTGTGCCAGCGCTCCAGATTTTCGAGGAAACGCTGCGCCGAGCGGACGAACATCTTGTCCTGGGCACGGCCCGACAGATGCATCGTGATATGTGCATTGTCGAGGCTCCAGAGCGGGTCGTCCGCGGGGAGGGGTTCGGGCGTCGTGACGTCGAGGAAGGCCGACGCGATCCGCTGCGCGTCGAGCGCGGCGACGAGGGCATCCTGATCGACGACGCTGCCGCGCGCGATGTTGATCAGCGTCGCGGTCGGTTTCATCGCCGCGAGTTCGGCCGCGCTAATCATGCCGTCGGTTTCGGGGGTCGCCGGGACCGCGAGGATCACCCAGTCGAAATCGCCGAGCCGCGCGCGCCACTGGTCGGGGGTGAGCGTGTTCTCTCCCGGCGAGCGGCGCACCACCGTTACGTCGACGGCGAAGGCCTTCAGCCGTTCCTCGATCAGCTTGCCGATCGCGCCATAGCCGAGGAGCAGCGCCTTCGACCCGAACAGCTCGACCTTGCCCGGCGAGTCCATAAGCCATTCCCGCCGCTCCTGCGCGCGCACAACCTCGCGGTAACCCTTGGCGACGGTGAGCATGCCCATCACGACATATTCGGCGATGGTGATCGCGTTGATGCCAGCGCCGTTGGTGACGATCGTCCCGCGTTCGGCGAGCAGATCGAGCGGCATGCCGTCGACTCCCGCATAGATCGAGTTCAGCCATTTGAGGCTCGTCGCCGCGGCGATCACCGCCGCCATGTCCTTCTTGTCGTACACGTCGAACCACCCGATTTCGGCGTGCGGTGCGAGTTCGAGCGCCTCTTCCTTCGACTGGAAGAAGCGGGGTTCGACCCAGCCCGGCAGGCGGTTTTCGACGAGCGGGCGGATCAGGCCCGAAAGGACGGTGACGGTCTTGGTCATGATGTTCCTACTGCTGGAAAGCGTGCCAGCCTGCCCAGGCCAGCGGGATGAGACCGATCAGGTCGACGAGAGCGATGGTGGCGAGCGGTGCGGGGCGCCCGTAGGATTGATAGAGAAAGAGAAAGCCGAGCATCGAGATGGCGGCGAGCAGCGTCGCGATCTTGCGCCCGCCGGGGTCGAAGGTGGCCCAGGCGCAGGCGACGAGCACCGCGAAGAAGAGCGCGGCGCGGTGGTGCATCAGCAGGAAGAGCGGGCTGTCGGGCTGGACGCCATAGAGCCGCGTGATCAACGCCGGCCGGAACAAGGCCAGCGCGGGGATCAGATGGACAAGACCGACAAGCAGCCAGCAGATCAGTTGCGACATGCAACGAAGCTAGCAGGCTGCAACGCGGGGGCAAGCCTCAATCGGCGTTAAGCCGCCAGTCCCAGCCGAGCGGGTCGCCGTCCATTACCTCGACGCCCGCGGCGACGAGTTCGTCGCGCAACGCATCGGAGGCAGCGAAATCCTTCGCGGCGCGGGCTTCCTTGCGGCGCGTGAGGATCGCCTCGATTTCGGCTTCGGTAATGGTCGCAGCCTTGGGCCGGACGCGCAGGTCGGCGCGCGACAAGGACAGAAGTTGGAGACCCAGTACGTCATCAATGGCTGCGAGCGTATTTAACCGATCAGATGCCGATTGCTTTTTCGCGCCGGGACCGAGAACCAGCTCAATTTCTAACATTGCGCTCTGCGCCCCGAGATCATTGGAAATCTCGCGGTCGAACTGGAGAAGGTTGTTCGCCTCGATCGAACCAGAGGGCATCGCATCCTTAAATTTCTGCAGTGTCCACTCGCCTGCGGGATAGGCGGGTGACCATTGTGATGAACTGGCCTCGAGATGTTGGGCTTTCAGCCGCTCGACACCCATCACCATCCGCTTCAACCGCGTCAGCGCGGCGCCCAGACCCTCCCACGAAAACTCGAGCTCGCTGCGATAATGCGCCTGCAGGCACATCAGGCGATAGGCGAGGGGATGGTAGCCCTTGTCGATCAGAAGCTGCACGCGCAGGAACTCGCCGCTCGACTTCGACATCTTGCCCGAGCGTTCGACGAGGAAATTATTGTGCATCCAGATGCGCGCGCCGCTGGCGTCGCTGCAACTGTGCGCCTGGTTTTGCGCGATCTCGTTCGGATGGTGGATCTCGCGGTGGTCGATGCCGCCGGTGTGAATGTCGAACGGAAAGCCGAGCAGCGCTTCGGACATCACCGAGCATTCGAGGTGCCAGCCCGGCGCGCCCATGCCCCACGGAGAAGGCCATTCCATCTGGCGCGTCTCGGTCGGCGGTGTCTTGCGCCAGATGGCGAAGTCAGCGGGATGACGCTTGCCATCGACAGGGTCTATCCTGCTTTCGCCCTCTGCGCGCTCAAGGAACTTACCGAACCTCTCGGTCAGCTTCATGAAATCATTCGTGAAGTCCGGTGACGCGGGTTCGGGTAGTTTGCGTAGGATGTCAAGGAGCTCGGAGTGGAGGCGCTTCGCGGGTGAGGTTTCCCTAATTTCTTCAACCGTTTCAATAAAATCCTGCACCGCGGAGTAGAAATAAGTTTTCAACTCTGCATCGCTTAGATCGGAAGGTACATTTCTAAGTCGGTCGGAAATTTGAAGGGCAATCTTCAGGAGCGCTGGATCATGACCCGCAAGGCGGCCGTAGTCGGCGACCGTCGTGGTGTCGAAATAGAGGCCGCTATCAAGCTCGTAGCAGTGCCTGTCGGCGATCGCTTTTGCGAACTCGATCATTTGCGGCACATAGTCGGTGGCGATCGACCAGTGCGCGGGCTGGCGGATATTGAGCGCCTTCACATCGGCCCAATAGGCCTCGGTATAGTGGCGCGCGATGTCCCAGATCGACTGGGCTTTCTCGGCGGCCGCCTTTTCCAGCTTGTCCTCGCCCGCGTCGGCGTCGTCGGTCAGGTGGCCGACGTCGGTGATATTGATGACATGGGTGAGCTTGTAGCCCTTGTACGACAGCGTGCGGCCGAGCGTATCGGCGAAGACATAGGCGCGCATATTGCCGATATGCGGGTAATTATAGACCGTCGGCCCGCAGCTGTAGACGCGCGCCTCCGCCGGCTTCGCCGGATCGCCAGGAACGCCGGGGTGGACAGGCTCGAAGACTTCGAGGCTGCGCGTCAGGCTATTGAACAGCTTGAGCGGGAGGGCAGGGGCGTCGGTCATCCTCGCGCCCATGCCCCGTCCGGCGGGTCAGCGTCAACCGAAACGCTATGGTCGGGACCCTAGCCCGCGCTCACTCCGCCGCGGGGCAGGTTCCGCCCGATGCGCTCCCCGGATCGCAGCTGTCGAGTTCGGGCGTCCACAGATCGTCGTTGCCCGCGCCGGTCACCGGATCGTCGAGCAGCGGCTCGCCGCTCAGCGGATCGAGGTCGCGCATCGTGATCAGCGGCTGGGGCAGGTTGTTGCCGTCGCCCTTGTCGCCTTCGCTTTCTTCCTCGATCACGTCCTGGACCGGGAAACTGTTCCCGGTCGGCGCGTTACAGGCGGCCGCGCCGGTGATCAGGCACCCGTTGAAGGTCGACCGCGGATCGAAGCTGCCGGGAGCCGGCACGCTGCCCGCGATCGTCAGCAGCGGGATGGTGTCGAGCCCGGTGACCTGTCCGTTCGGGCCGAGATGGACGCCGTTGATGACGATCCGCGACGGTCCTTCGGTGAGCACATCGAGCCCGCCGGCGCCAAAGGTCATCCCGCGGCGTTCGGCGAAGCGGGTCCCGGCGCCGCTGTTCTGGACATAGAAACCGCCGACGACCTCGGCACGGATGCCGCGGGCGAAGAGCGCGCCTTCGTCGAGGAGGACGCCGTCATTCTGGGCGAGGCGTGTTTCGATCGCGTCGGTGGTCGTCGCGGCGCCGACATCGGCGATCGCATCGGCGGTCGCGACGATGATGTCGTCGGACGCCATGTTGAGCTGACCGGCGGGCGCGTTGCCGCTGATCAGGCGGACGCTGCCCTGGCCCAGGATTACTTCCAGCGCGTCATCGGCGAGCAGGTTCAGCGCATTGGCGTCGGTCAGTCCGGTCAGCTGGACATTGCCGATCACGCGCATCTTGCCCGGGGTACGGATGGTGAGCTGGCCGCTGGCGCCGAGGTTCGACCCCGATGCGCCGCCGGTCATGGTGAAGCTGTCGACGATGACGTCGGGCGGCGCCGCCGACCCGACCGATCCGCCGCTCGCGGCTTGCACCTCGGGCGCGAAAATCTCGACGTCGCTGCCGAAGACGCGGGTCAGCTCATTTGCGTCGATATGATAGCCGTTCGGCGTGCCGGTGCCGCCGACGAAGGTCTGGTTGTCCGGATTATTGTTGGCGATCGACACCTCGCCGGTCGCCCCTGCGGTGCCGACGCGGCCGGTCGATGCGATGTCGATATTGGCCGACGCGAGCGAGATCGACTGGCCGGTGACGACGCCGGTGATCCCGAGCGAGGTCCGCGCTGTGGCCGACAGCGCGCCGCTGACATCCACATTGTCGAGCGTCATGAAGCCGCCGCTTGCTTCGAGCGCGGCGCTCTGCGCGGTCAGCGTGGTGACGCCGAGCCGCTCGCCGCTGCTCGAAAATTCGGCGCGTCCGGCGATATTGCCGTTGATGATGAACAGGTCGCCGCCGCGCACGATCGCATCGCCGACATCGGTGACGATGTTCGAGAAGATCATGCTGCCGCCGTTGATAACGATCGAATCGGCGGTTGCATCGACGTTGCCCGACGACACCAGCGTGTTCAGCGCGATCGCGCCATTGTCGCTGTTCAGCGTCGTCGTGCCGACCGCGAACAGTTGATCGGCGGTGATGCCCGTTGCGCCATCGACTGCGACATTGTTGCCGAAGATACCGGCGACCTCGATCGCGCCGCCGCTGGTGAGCGTGATATCGCCGATCGCGTTGATGCGCCCGCCGCTGATGTCGTCCGCTGCCGCGACAGTGATGTTGCGGCCCGCCGCCAGCGTATCGACCACGTTGCCGCCGGGCGTCGCCAGCGTCGCAAGGTTCACGGCGCCGGCGGTGATCGCGATATCGCGATCCGCGACGATCGCGCCGTCGACACTCGTCGTCCCCGATGTCGTCACCAGCACATCGTCGGCCGAATTGAGGCCCGCGAGTGTCGCGTCGGCCGCTTGGACGCTGATATTACTGCTGCCGCCGGTGACGCCAAGGCCGAGTGTCGTCGCGCCGCTCAGCGTCGCATTGCCGCCGGTGGCGACCAGCGAAATATCGTCGCCTGCCGACAGCGTGGTGGCGTCGATCGAGCCGTTGGTCGAGGCGATGCGGACATCCGACCCATCGACTGACGACGTGCCTTCGCCCTGCATGATGGTGAAGCCGCTGCCGGGCATATAGCTCAGCAATCGCGTGTCGGCGCCGGTGCCGGTTGCGCTGACATTGTTTGCGGTCACATTGCCGCCGGCGCGAATATCGACATCGTCGCCCGCGGTGACATTGGTCAGCGACGCCGTGGTGCCGGCGCGGACGAGCAGATCCTCGCCCGCCGTGCCGCCGGTGATTGCTGCCGAGCCGCCGGCGTTGACCCCGAACATGCGCGCCGCGGTGCTGTTCGCCAGCACGACATTGCCGCCCGCATCGATGAAGAGATTGCCGTCGGCGGTGGTGCCGCGGGCTATGGCCGACGCATTGACGTTCGCATCCGATGTCAGGCTGACATTACCGTCGGCCGCATAGCTGCCCGACAGGTTGCCGGCGGCCGATACGGCGATATTGCCGGCGAGATCGGCTTGGTTGATCGCGGCGGTGCCGCCCGTCGCGTTGGCAAAGAGCGATGCGCCGCCGTCGACCGTACCGGTGAGGGCGATGCTGTTTCCGCTGAGGTTGATATCGCCGCCGGCGCTGATGTCGACGCCGCGGATGCCTTCGGCGCCGGCGGTCGTGCCCGATGCCGACACGTCGACCGTGGTTCCGGCGTCGATGGCATTGAAGATGACATTGCGGCCATTGATGCTCGTTGCCTGACCCGACTGGAGGGTTCCGCTAGCCGTAATCGCGCCCGCTGCGACGAGGGTCAGATTGTCGAACGCATCCATTGCGCCGCCGCCGATATTGCCCGTCGATGCCGTCAACGCGATATTCGACTGGTCGGCGGCCGAGGTGGTGATCTGCAGCGCGTCGATGCCTGCGGACAGGGGGCCGTAAATCACGCTGCGGCCGTCGGGGCCGGTACCCGTCGTCGTCAGGCCGTTCGCCGTGATGCCGCCGCCCGCCGTCGCGGTCAGATCGTCGCCGGCGGTGATGTTCGCGAGCGTCGCATTGGTGCCCGCCGTCACGAACACATCCTCGCCCGCCGTTGCATTGCTGACCGACGCTGCCTGCCCGGCGCGAACCCCGAGCATCGTGGCGGCGCTGCTGTTCGTCAGCGTGACATTGCCGTCGGCATCGGCGAACACATAGCCTTCGCTGATCCCGTTGGGACCGACATAGCCGCCATTGGCGACCGCAGTGGCTGTGATATTCCCGTCCGAATTCAGGGTGATATTGCCACCGGCCACATAATTGCCGGTCAGGTCACCGCCCGCGGTCACGGAAATATCGCCGGCGATATCGGTCTGGTCGATCGCGACGCTGCTGCCGCCAAAGGCGAACAGCCCGGCGTCGCCGGTCACCGGGCCGGTGACCGCGATGCGGTTCGCCGACAGGATGATGTCGCCGCCCGCGTCGATGCTGCCGCCGCTGATTTCCGGCGTGGCGCCGAACGTCCCGCTGGCGCTGAGACTGACGGTGCTTCCGGCGACGATGCTGTTGAAAGCGATCGTCTCGCCGCCGACCGAGACGAGGCCCCCGGCACTCGAATTGCCAAGGTCGACGCCGCTCCCCGACGTGATGACGATGTCGCCGCCGGTGATGATCGAATTGAGCCCGGTGGTGAAGCGGCCGACGCTGGCGGTGAAATCATTGTCGGCCTCGGCATGGTCGACGCGGGTTATCGCCGCCGCGAGCACGATATTGCTGCCGTCGCCTTCATCGTCTGTCCCGGTGCCGCGGCTATAGGCATTGCCGATCGTCAGGTCGTTTCCGATGCCGATGCGGATATCGTCGCCCGCGTCGAGGCCGGCGACATTGACCGCGCCGACGGCGCTGATGTCGATATCGTTGCCGGCGGTCAGCGTGCCGGTAGCGGCGAAATCGTCATTGCTGGCGGTGATCGCGATGTCGGTCCCGGCGGTGATCGCCGCAAGAGCGAGGCCGCTACCGGTGAGGGTCGTCGCCTGTCCCGATTGCAGCAAGCCGGTCGACGTGACCGAACCGCCGGCGGTGGCGGTCAGATTGCCCGACGCATTGGCGCTGTTTACGGCGATGCTGCTTCCGACCGCCGTCAGGCTGATGTTCGACCCGTCGGGGGCCGAGCCGGTGACGAGGAATTCGCCGCCCACGGCGGGGCTGCCTTCATAGACCAGCGTCTGGCCGTCGGGACCGGCGCCGGTCGTCGCGAGACCCGACGCGATGATGTTGCCGTCGGCGAGGACGGTCAGGTCGTCGCCCGCGCTAAGGTTGGTCAGCGTCGTGGTGTTGGCGCTGCGGACGAAGATATCCTCGCCCGCCGTGACGCCGGTGAGCGTCGCCGACCCGCCGGCATTGACGCCGAACATGCCCGACGCGCTGCTGTTGGTGAGCACGACATTTTCCGCCGCATCGGCGAACACGCTCGCCGCGATCGGCGGGCCGCTGCTCGAGCTTTGCGAGCCGATGGCGTTGGCGGTGGCGTTGATGCCCGCCCCCGAATTGAGGCGAATGTCGCTGCCCGAATTATAGGTGCCGGTGATATTGCCCGCGGACGAGACAAAGATGCTGTCGTCGAAATCGGCGAGGTTGATCGCGATCGGGCCGGCATAGCTGTTCGCCGAGAAGGTACCGGTACCGCTGACCGTCCCGGTGATCGCGATGCGCGGGGCGTTGAGGTCGACATCGCCGCCCGAATCGATCGAGCCGCCGCTGATACCCGTCGCGCCCGGCAGGTCGTCGTTGGCGCTGAGCGAGACCGAGCCGCCGGCGTCGATCATGGTGAACGCAATCGACTGGCCGGTGACCGAGACGAAGCCGCCTGCGGTCGAATTGCCCATGTCGACCGCGCCGGCCGAAGTCACGATGATATCGCCGCCGGTGATGATCGAATCGAGCCCGGTCGTGAAGCTGCCGACGTCGGCAATGAAATCATTGTCGGATTCGGCGTGGGTGACGTCGGTGTCGCCCGCCGACAGCACGATGTTGCTGCCGTCGCCCTCATTGTCGGCCCCGGTGCCATAGCTGTAGGCGCCGCCGATGGTGAGCGCGCCGCCCGCGTTGACGCGAATATCGTCGCCCGCGTCGAATTCGGACACATCGACCGCACCCGCCGCCGTGATGGTGACGTCGTGGCCGGCGGCGATCGCGCCGGTTGCGCCTATGCCGTCGCTGCTCGCGGTAAGGGTGATGTCGGTCCCCGCCGTGATCGCGGCGAGCGTAAGGTCGCTGCCGCTGATCGTCGTCGCGAGGCCCGAGCGGATCAGCCCGCCCGCCGTGACGGCGCCGCCCGCCGTGGCGGTGAAATTATCGAACGCGGTGACGTCGGTCGCATTGATCGTCGATGTCGGCGCGAGCAGCGTGACGTTGGACAGGTCGGCCGTGCTCGTCTGGACTTGCAGGAAGGGCGTCGGGTTCGAGCAGCAGGCCTGATAGACGATGCTGCGGCCGTCGGGTCCGGTACCGGTCGTCTGCGACGCCTGGATGGTGACCCCGCCGTCGGCCCGGACATAAAGGTCGTCGCCCGCCGTGACATTTGCCAGATTTGCGGTCGTGCCCGCCAGTACGAACACATCCTCGCCCGCCGTGACGGTGTCGAGCGTGGCCGATCCGCCGGTACGCACGCCGAACATCGTCGCGGCGCTGCCGGTCACATTCGCATTGCCGTCGGCATCGGCGAAGGCGGTGCCTTCCGAAACGAAGCCGGTCGACGAATCGATATAGCCGCCGGTCGCGTTCGCGGTGGCGGTTATATCGGCGGTCGAGCGCAGGTTGATGTTGCCGCCCGAGTTGAAGGCCCCGAACACATTGCCGTTCGCCGAGACGCTGATGTTGCCGTCGGCCGTGACCGCGGTGAGCGTCGCCGGACCATTGCTGGCGCTGGCCGAAAGCGATCCTGTCGTCTGGATATCGTCGACGGTGATCCCCTGGCCGGTCAGCGCGATATTGCCGCCGGCAACGATGCTGTCGCCGTTGACGCCGTCAATCGGGCCGAAACCCTGCGCGCGCAGCGTTACCACCGTGCCGGCATCGATCGCGGTGAAGGCGATCGACTGACCCTCGGCAAAGACCGAGCCACCCGCCGTCGAATTACCGAGATCGATAGTCCCCGGCGAGGTGACCGAAATGTCGCCGCCAGTGATGATCGAGTTGAGCCCGGTGCGGAAACTGGTGCCGGTCGCGGTGAAATCATTGTCCGCTTCGGCATGTTCGACCGACGCCGCGCCCGCGGCGTCGATCACGATATCCACGGCGTCGAGTCCGCCGACCCCGACGGCGCCGAGCGTCGATGTCAGCGACAGCGTGCCGCCCGAGGCCAGCAGGCTTCCGGGCCCGCCGCTGATGCCGCCCGCGGTCGCGGTCAGCTCGTCGCCGGCGCGGATCGTCGGCGCCGCGCCTTCGCGGAAGTCGTGCCGGATATCGATCTGGTCCACCGCATTGATGGTCAGCGTCCCGTTGACGTCGAAGGTGCCGTCGGACTGCGCATAGGCGCCGAACGAGCTGCCCGTGGTCAGCGACGCATCGCCCTGACTGCTGATCGTCCCGCCGTTCATCGCGAAGAAAATGCCCGCAGGCGCGACGTCGGTGTCGTTGTTCGTGGGAAGCGCAAAGCCCGCGGCTTCGGCGTCGAGCCCGGCAAAGCTGATATTGCCCTCGGCGCGCAGTTCGATGCGCCCTGCAGTCTCGCCGTTCGCATTGATTTCGGTATTGCCGAGCGTGATCGCGCCCGGTCCGGTCAGGCTGTTTAGCGCCTCGATCGCGACGCGCCCGCCGGCGGTGCCGAACGAGCCGCCGTTGGCGCCCGTGGTGCCCCCGCCATTGCCGGTGCCGCCCAAGCCGCCGGTGCCCGAAACGCCGCCGACATCGATGGCGACCGATTCGCCGTTCGAGCTGATCGTTCCGCCGTTGGTGACGAGGCGAACCGTACCGCCGGTACCGCCGCCACCGACGCCGCCGTCGCCCGCGACGCCATTGGGATCGAATACGCTGCCCGAACCATTGCCGCCATTGCCGCCGGTGCCGGTGCTGCCGAGGGCGATGGTATCGCCGACGACGAGGCCCAGCGTCACCGTCCCGCCGCCATTGGCGGCGACTTCGAGCGTGCCGCCGCGGCCATCGCCACCATTGCCGCCCGACGGCGCGGCGAGCGTGAAGGAGCCGAAGCCGAGCTGGCCGTTGCCGCCGTTGCCGCCGGTGCCATTGGTGATGAAATTGGTTTCGACCGCGGTCAGGGTCGCGTCGCCTTCGGCCGCGAGGCGCGACACGCCGCCGCCGCCGCCACCGCCGTTGCCGCCCGCACCGTCGCGGCCATCGCCGCCATTGCCGCCGGTGCCCGACGAATCGAGCGTCACGGCAAGCTGCCCGGCGTCGAAATTGGTAACGATGGCCTGTGCGAGTCCGCCAAAGCCTTCGCCGCCGGCGCCGCCGACATTATGATTGCCGCCGGCGCCGCCGGTGCCCTGCGCGATGCTGCTCGTGCTGCCGACCCCGGCAACGGCCGATTCCAGCGCGATCGTCGCGGTGCCGCCCTGGCCTGTGCCACCCTGACCGCCAACGCCGATACCCGTTGCGCCGCCGCTGCTGCTCGAAAAGAAGCTGTTGCCGCCGGCGCCGCCGAAGCCCGACGCATCGGCGATCATGCCGCTTGCAGTCGTGGTGCCGCCGGTGACGTTGACCGTGGCGCTGCCGCCGGTCCCGCCGCCGCCATTGCCCGGTGTGCCCGGCGAACCGCCGAAGCTCGATGCATTGAAGAATTCGCCGCCCGTGCCGCCGGTCCCCGCAGCATTGGCAAGGATGACGCTGGCGTCGACGACGGCGGTTCCGCCGATATTGATCGTCGCCTCGCCGCCTTGCCCCGCGCCGCCAAGGCCGCCCGGGGTGATATTGGCGGGGTCGTTGTCATTGCCCGTCGATCCGTCGCCGCCAAGCCCGTTGGCGGTGGCGACGATATCGGCCGCGGTGATCGTTCCGCCACTGAGGTCGATTATCGCGGTACCGCCCTGACCGGCGCCCGACTGTCCCGGAGCAGTGCCGCCGAACCCGTCGGCGCTGATCGTCATGTCGCCGACGTTCGTCGTGCCGCCCGTCTGGGTAAAGCTTGCGAAGCCTCCCGATCCCAGCGCGCCGCCCGCACCGCCCGCGGTGCTGCCGCCAAAGCCGTTCGCCGACGCGTTGATCGACGCGGTGGTCAGCGTGCCGCCCTGCACGTCGATGCGGATGTCGCCCCCCTGACCGCTGCCGGCGGTTTCGTCGGGAATTGACGGAGATCCTTCGATGTCGACCGCCGTCGCGCCATTCGCGGCGGCATTGAAATCGCCGAGGGTGATCGCGCTGGTGCCGGTCGGCTCGGCGACGAGCTGGACAAGGATCGTGCCCCCGCGTCCGACGGGATTATTGGGTCCGGGGTTTATCGCGCCGCCCGATACGCCGCCCGCGGCAAGGGTCGAGCCAGTGGCCATATTGATCGCGCCGCCATTGGCAATGAACTGGATCGTGCCGCCGGTCGCCGAACTGCCCGCGGCGCTGACGCCGGTGAACGCGCTCGTGTCGAAGACATTGCTGCTGCCGCTGCTGCCGGTCGTGAGGATCTGGCCGCCGGTCGAGGCGGAGACATCGATCGTGCCACCCTGTGCGGCACCGCTGGCACCGCTGACGTTGACGACGCCGGCGCCGGCATTGACGACATAACCATTGGCGCGGATCGCGCCGCCGCCGACCGAGGTCAGATCGACGTCGCCGCCCGTGCCGCTGCCCGCGCTTTGGGCAAAGACCGCAGAGCCGAAACTGCCGCCCGCTGCGTCGACGATCAGCGCGCTGCCGATATTGATATTGCTGGCCTGGATCGTCGAGACGGTGACGTTGCCGCCCGTTCCGCTGCCGACATTTTCGCCGGATGCCGTGATTCCGGTGACATCGAGCAAGGCGTTCGTATTGACCGCGATCGTTGACCCGCCGGCCGTCCCGAGTTCGATCGACCCGCCCTGGGCATCGCCCGAGGATGCCGTCTGTCCGCTGAGCGACGCGGCATTGCCGCTGTTGCCCGCGGCCGTGGCGGTGAGCTCATCGAACTGGAAGGTGCCGCCGCCGTTTGCCGTGATGATGGCGCTGCCGCCGCGGCCGTCGCCGCCCATCGCATTGTCGCCGCCCGCCGATCCGCCCGAACCGCTGGCATCGATGCCCGTGGCGCCGAAGTCGACCGTCGCCGTTGCGTCGGCGATCATGATGATCCGGGCGATTCCGCCCCGACCATTCCCGCCGGCGAGCGTGTCGAACGTGCCGAGCGTCGGATCGGATATGCTGGTGCCGCCGATGCCGGCCGCATTGAGCAGCGTTTGGGGCGATTGCAGGCTGGTCCCCGGGTCTGTGACGGTGATCCATGCCAGGCCGCCTTGACCGTCGCCCGACTGGACGGTGCCGATCTGGCCGGCGCCCGCTGCGACGGCGCCAATGGCGGTGCTGGCGCTAAGGCTGCCGCCATTCTCGGCAATGATCAGCGACGTTCCGCCAAATCCGCTTCCGCCATTGTCCGCGACAATGACCGGCCCCGAGGATGAGAGTCCACCGCCGACCCCGACGGTCGACGCGACGATGGCCGATCCGAGCAGCACGCTTCCGGTGCCTGAGACCTGGATCGTCGCACTGCCGCCGGTTCCGTCACCGCCGTTGCCGGTAGCATCAAAGCCGGCAATCGCGTTGGCCGACACCGTGATGTTTCCGGTGACGGTGGCGAGGCCGCCACTGTTTACGTTCAGCGTGGCTGTGCCGCCCGTCGCATCGCCCGTGACGGCATCGGCCTGCCCGTTGGCGCTGACGACCAGATTTCCGCCGGCGCCGAACTGGCCGCCGTTGACGTTGACCGCCGCGCTGCCGGAGGCGCCGTTCGCGCCGCCCGACTGAACGGTGAAGTTGCCCGTCGCGCCGACTGCGCGGCCGGCATTGACGTTGAACGTCGCGCTGGCGTCGCCGATGAAGGTGCCATTGCCCTGGACGACGATGCGGCCCTGCTGCGGCGGCGGGGCAAAGGGCAGGACGGGCGGAGGCAAGACCTGAACCGGCTGTCCGACCAGCGCGCCGCTGGAGCGCGCGACGGTGTCGCTGCGAAACAGCGTGTCGTTGATCGTGATGTTCGCGGCGGTCGCATTGACCGGCGCGCTGTCGAGTTCGCCGCCGGTGATATTATAGCCCGCCGACAGGCGCACTGCGCCGTCGGGGTCGACCTGTGCCGACAGCGCATCGTCATAACCGATCTGCCCCGACACGAGCATCGTGACCGCGTCATTCTTGGGGATCGCGACCATATAGATGCGGTTCTGGTCGACATCGCCCTGCTGATGCGCGGGGCCGCTGGTGCTGCCCGTATGCGTGATGACGTCGCCGCCTTCGGCGCCCACCGTCACATTGATGTCGAACAGGCCGTTGTTGATGCGGATGTCCGCCTGTTCGGCGGCGACATAGGCGGCCGATCCGTCGACGCGCACGGCGCCTGCCTGCACGACGCGCGGTGCGACCAGTGCGACATAGCTGCTGCCCGGATTGCCGACATTGTTCGCATTGATCGCGCCGAGGACGCTGACCGATGCGGTGCTTCCCGGCGCGCCGCGAAAGCGGATCGTGTTGCCGGGGCCGAGCAGGCCGCCCGTCGTGTCGATATCGTTCGATGTCAGCACGAGGCTGCCGACGTTGATGACGCCGCTGCTGCCGATCAGGACGCCGCCCGCATTCTGGAACCAGATGTTGCCGCCGCGCGGACCGGTGGTCGCCCCGACCGTGCTGTTCACCGTCCCGTTGAGCGCGATCTGGTCGGTGATCGACGCGCCCGATGCCGAGGTGAAACGGTTGAGGACGATATAGCCCGGCGTATTGCCGACGAAATTCAGCGTGTTGCCCGTGGGCAGGAAATCGATCACCCCGTCGACCGGCGCGTTGGACGGAGTCCAGGTGACGATATTCTGCGATCCGTTGACGGTCACCGTCGACGGGTTCACCCCGGTGCCGTTCGTCGTGCCCGCGGGCAGGTTGGTGACCGTCCCCGATCCCGCTACTTGCGCGAGAGCCGGCCCCCCATAGGCCAGCGCCATCATCCCCGCGGCGATCGCGCAGCTTTCGAACAGACGCCGCTTTCCATTGCGGTTCGGCGAGGGAGTGGCGGTGGCACGCATGTCGGTCGTCCTCGATGCAGGGTCTTGGGCAAAGGTCATGATCAGCGCGCCCGCACGCCGAACTGGGTGGTCAGCGATACGAGCAGCCGCGGATCGGGCAGCTCGGTCAGGAAACCGCCGCGATTGAGCGGAACTGCCAGCGTCACGTCGAGCCGGCCGAGGTCGCCATAGGCGACGCGCACGCCGCCACCCGCCGAATAGAGCTTCTGCGGATTGAGCCCGTTGAAGGCATTGTCCTTGTTCCACACCCATGCGGCGTCGAAAAAGGCGAAGGGCTGAAGGGCAAAGCTCTTGGTATTCGCGGGGACGAACGAGCCGTAACGCGCTTCGAGCGATACGCCGACGCCGTTGTCGCCGATCACGGTGCCGGGGTCGAACCCGCGCCCGACGGTGAAATTGCCGCCCGAAAATTCCTCATAGGCGAGCAGCGGGTCGCTGGCCCATTGCGCACGCGGCGCAGCCGACAGGGTGAACAGCTTTGCCGGCCGCCATTCGGCCAGCGCGCTTGCACGGACAAGGAAGGCGTCGGGCTTGCCTTCGACGCGCGTCAACGGCACCGCGCCGGGCAGGAAGCAGGCAGCGCCGGTCGGGCCGCAGTCGTCGCTTGCGCCGAGGAAGTTGACGCCCTGCCGCAATTCGAACGAGGTCGAATAGGACCAGCGCGGCTCGGACGGGCTGAACCCGCTGCGCCCCGATACCGATGCGGGGTCGATCCAGCTGCCGTCGGCGCGCAGGTTGAACACGCGCAGCCGGTCGCGGTTGATCGGGACGCCGCCCAGCCCGATATCCTGGTCGATGAAGTCGAGCCCACCGCCGATCGTGATCCGCTCCGCCTGAGTCAGCGTGACGGGATAGGATGCGAACAGGCTGACGATCTGCGTTTTCGACTTGATCGGGAAGGCCGCGATGTCGGGGCGCGTCCAGGCATGGGTATAGCTGGCACCGAACCGCAGTCCTTCGCCGCCGACGCGGAACTCGTGCGCGAGCTGGACGACATTCTGCTCGTCGAAATCGGGGGTCGTGTAGAAGCTCGCGGTCGTGAGGTCGCCCATGCCGGTCAGCCCGGCGAAACGGACGCGCGCGGTGCCGCCCCAGCGGCCGACGTCGCGCGACCCGAAATTCTGCGCATTGAAGTCGAAGATCACGGGGGTACGCGCGACGGTCACTTCGCCGACGACTTCGCCGGGCGCGCTGCCGGGGCGCAGGGTCAGCCGCGCGTCCATCCCTGGAATATCGCGCGCGAGCAGCAGATAGCGTTCGGCATCGACGATGTTGAACACCGGCTGGTCGTCGAGCCGCGACAGATAGCGTTGCAGGAGCCGTTCGTTCGCGCCGGCATCGCCGCGCACTTCGATACGCGTCATGCGCGCGGCGAGGATGTCGAGCCGGACGATGCCGTCGCCGATCGTCTGCGCCGGCACGCGGACCGCCGCGAGATAGCCGCGCGATCGCAGCATCGTCGCGGCGCGGTCGCGAATGTCGCAGACGGTCGCGATCGGCAGCTCCTGCCCGACCCGGTCCGACCAGCTCGGCGCGAGCATCGCCGTATCGATGCCCTCGACGTTCGAAAACTCGACGCCGCGCAGCGTGAAGCGGATATTGGCAAATTCGGGGTTGGCGAGCGGGCAGGGCGCGCGCTCGATGCTGTCGTCGGTGGAAACCACCTGTTCGTTCGGCTGCGTCACCGGCGCCAGCACCGGCTGCTGGATTTCCTCGCGCGTCGGGATCTGCGGTGTCGCCTGCGCCCACGCGGCGGCGGGCAGTGCCGCCGCCAGCAGCGTTGCCGAACCGATCAACGCCCGGCGAATGGCTGCCCGGTCGGGCCGCGCCATTGCAATATGTCCCACTTCCCCCGTGATCATCACCACCCCTTGCGTACGCCGGGCGCCGCCATGCTGCGGCGCGCCAATTCAAACGGCTCTGCCGGAAACCGGCAGCGCGAATTTCGACCCAAGGAAAGGTTCCGCCAGCAAGTAGCGGCTTTTCTTCTGATTGTTATCAGATGGACCGGATGGGTTCAATGCCCGCCCGCCCCGTTCAACCTTGCCCTGCTTCAGCCTCCGACACCGTGTCCACGAGACGGTTGAGCTGCGGCGAGCAGCCCTTGACCATCAGCATGTCGACCGATCCCTCGACCGTGTCGGGTATATTGTCCATCGCCGCGAAGCGAACCGTCACCGGCTGGGCGAGCCCGCCGCCCGACAGCCGATAGTCGGTGCCATATTGCACCGGCATGACATCGACCGGCCATTTGCGGAAATTGGCGCCGTCGACCAGGGCCACCGTCGCCTTTTTCCCCGCGCTTTCGATCTCGAGCGCGGTGTCGCCTTCCATGTTCGGCCGCCACAGCATCAGCGTCGCGGGGTCTGCCACGCAGAAGGTGCCGCCTTCGCGATAGTCGAGCAGCCAGAGATTGGGCGCGCGCAGATCCGCCGGCTGGGGCGTCCCTGCGTCGCGCGAAAATCCGCCGCGCGACCGCATCGTCGGCCCCTTGGCCAGCATGCGCGTCACATTGCCGCCCAGCGACTGGCTGGCCTGCACCGTGCCGGTCGCGCCGAAGGTGCCGGGTCCCGACAGCGTGCGCGTCTTGCCCGCCTGCATCAGCACGATCTTGTCACCGGCGACAAGGGTCAGCTTGTCGGTCGATTTCAGCTTGGCGCCGGTCGGATATTTGCCCGCCGACGGCCCGGTCGAACGGACGACCATCGATTGCGCGGCGGCGGTGCCGACCATCGCGACCGCCATGACGGCGGCGGCGGTCAGGCCGAGGCGCTGCATCGGCAAGTCAGGAAAGGACATAGCTTTCTCCTATTTCGGTCTCGTTCAGGCGTTCTATCAGGAACATGATGGATGCATCCTGACCAAATTCGCCCGCCAGCGCTGTGGCGCCGGTCACATAGGCATTTTTATCGCCCGCGGCGTGCGCCGCGACAAGCGCCGCGATGCGGGCGCGCCGTTCCGGGACAAGATCGGGGCGCGGCGTGAAAACATCGACGGGCTGGGCCCGGCCGCGAAGCGTCACGCGGCCCATCGGTACGAGGTCGTCGCGCTCCGATCGCGCCGCCGCCTCGGCGGAGATCAGCACGCCGGTCTTCAGCCCCTTGTTCGCGGCCTCGAGCCGCGATGCCGTGTTCATGCTGTCGCCGAGCGCGGTGTACTGGATGCGCCCTTCGCCGCCGAAATTGCCGACGATCGCATCGCCGACGTGCAGCCCGACGCGCGTCATGCCGATCGGCGGCACATCCTCGGCGGCAAGGTCGGTGCGATATTTCTCGCCGGCTTCATACATCGCCAGCGCTGCCGCTGCCGCTTGCGGCCCGTCGTCGGGGCGGCTGAGGGGCGCACCCCAGAAGGCGACGATCGCGTCGCCGACGAATTTGTCGATCGTTCCGCCATGCGCGAGCACGATGTCCGACAGGCGGTCGAGATATTCGTTGAGCAGTCGCGCGACGGTTTCTGGCGTCACCGCATGGCTGAGCTTCGTAAAGCCTTCGAGGTCGGTGAAGACGCAGAAGATATTGCGCCGTTCGCCGTGGAGCGAGAGCTGATCGGGATCGCGCATGATCTGCGCCGCGACATCGGCGGGGAGATATTTGCCAAGCGCCGATTGTGCGAAGGCGCGCTGGCGCGACCCGACCGTGCGCGCCGCGGTGCCGACCGCGGCGTAACCGAACAGCCAGCCGATCGCCCAGCCGAAGGTGGGAAGCGTGGTCGTGTCGACGCCGCGGCCTTGCAGCCAGAATGGGAAGGCGATGAAGAAGGCCATCTGCCCGAGAAAGGCGAGCGCGACCCAGCGTGCGCGCAGGTCGATCAGGCTGGTGAGCCCGCCGGCAAAGACGACAAGGATCGCGAGCGCCCACAGCGCCGGGCCCGCGATCGGTCGGGTCCAGGCTCCGTCGAGCTGCTGCGCGAGCATATGCGCGTGGACCTCGAGCCCGATCATCGTCTCGTGCTGCCCCGTGATCGCGTCGGGAAACCGGCTGAGCGGAGTATTGAACTGGTCGTTGTCGATGATGTCGCCGCCGATCAGGACATAGCGGTCCTTGACGAGTTCGGAGAAGCCGGCGCGCATGTCGGCATCCATCGGCAGCGCGAAGGTATCGATCGGGATATTGGCGAAAACAGGCTCTTCCTGTCCCTCCGCCGCGCGTGCGGGCACCAGGAAACGGATATTGCCCTGGAAATTCGCGTGCGCCGGATCGACCGGAGCCAAGGCGTTCGACATCAGCGGCGGCAAATTCTTCGGCCGGTCGGGCCAGTTGCGGATCACGCTGTCGTCGTCGGTGCGGAACAGCACGCTCGTCGGTTTCGTCTTGTCGGTCGTGACGTCGGCGATGAAGGATTCGAGGAACTTCTGCTGTTCGTAAAAGATCGTGTTCGGATTGCTCGCCTGCTCGGCATAGGCAAGCCAGGTCGGCGTCTTCATCGCGCGCAGTTGCGTCTTCAGCAGGTCGTCGTCGGGGCGCGGCGAGTCGAACGCGATATCGATTCCGATCGCCTTCGCCCCCATCTGGTCGAGATTGCCAAGCGCATTGGCGAGCAGGGTGCGGTCGAGCGGCGAGCGGATGCCGGTGTTGAACAAAGTTTCGTCATTATAGGTGATCATGACGATCCGCTTGTCCTGCTCGACATGCGGCGCCATCAGCGTCGCGCGCGCATCGTAAAGCGCGCGCTCGGCGGCATCGACCAGCGGCATCTGCCAGCTCAGCCGTGCGATCAGTACCGCGACGGCGAGGAACAGGATCGTTGCCGCCATGCGCGACGGGCCGAGCTGCATGACCAGCCGGCGCACCCTTTTGCGCAGCGGCACGGCCGCCGGCGGGCCGTCGGGCGCAGCAGGGCTCGCTTCGGAAGAGATGGTTTCGGCTGTCGTCATTATATCAGCGGGCGGCGCGGCCGGCAGCCTCCCCGACAGGGGCGGCTGCGGTCGCGGTGCCGCCGTGGAGCAGCGCTTGGCCGCCATCGCCGATGATTGCAAAACCCGCCCAATAATAGGGATGCGAGGTCTGCTTGTCGTCCATCAGCCGCGTCTGCGTCCCCCACAGCGCGTCGGCGACGCTCGTCCCCTGATTGGCCGCGAACAGGCCGCCGATCAGCCGCTTGGTCGCGTCGAAATCGTCGGGTGCGGGCCAATGGCTTGCGATCACCGACCGCCCGCCGGCACCGATGAAGCTGCGGACCAGTCCGTCGAGTGCATTGCCGCCGCCCGACAGGCCGGCCTCGCGCGTCGCGGCAACCGACGCAGCGCCCGCCGTGTCGCACGCCGAAAGGATGACGAGGTCGGCGTTGATCTTGAGATCGAAGATTTCCTGGAAGGTCAAAAGCCCGTCCGAATCGGTCCCGCCGAACGAGGTCACGAGCGCCGGGCGCGCCGGGCACGCCGGGCGCGGCGCGGTGACGAGGCCGTGCGTCGCGAAATGGATGATGCGATAATCGCCAAGGTCGGTGCGGTTCTTGACCGCCGTGTCGGTGAAGGCGCCGCCGGTCAGCAGCGTTGCCGCCTCGCGGCCCATCGCATTGCGCGCGGTGACGAGTTCGTCGGCTGAAATCGGACGCGCCCACAGCGACGTGTCCCACTGGCAATCGCCATCGATGCTGCCGCCCGCCGTGCCGCGGGTGCCGAGCGACGGCAGCGCGCCGCTGATCGGCTGGTTCTGCCCGAGCCCGAAATATTGCTGGCTCGCGGTCGAGGGCGCCGCCTGCCGTGCATTTCGGAAGGCGAGGGTGGAGACGGCGGTGCTTGGGCGCGTCGTCCGTCCGAGCCAGGCGATCTGGCGCATGTCGAACGGGTCGGCGTCGGGATCGAGCAGCCGTTGTTCATAGGCGGCGAGCCCGGTATCGGCGGTGATCAGCAGGTTGACCGGCAGCCGCAGCATGCCGCCGTCGGGTTCGAAGATCAGGTGCGGCACCGCGGGCAGTCGCGCCGCGACGGGGCCGAACAGCTGGCCATAAAGCTTGTACGCGGTCGCGGCGTCGAAAGGATAGGTGACGCG
Organism: Sphingopyxis sp.; assembly: GCF_035944815.1. Classification (GTDB taxonomy): domain Bacteria; phylum Pseudomonadota; class Alphaproteobacteria; order Sphingomonadales; family Sphingomonadaceae; genus Sphingopyxis. Next base: position 169,055 of record NZ_DASZAU010000002.1, on the reverse strand, counting down.
GCGGCCGTTCTCGACGATCGAGATGGTCGACCGGATCGTGTCGACCGCGGTGTCGAGCCCCAACGCGCTGATGTCCGATTTCCAGAGTTGCGCGCCGCCCTGTTCGATCAGCATCGCATAAACGGCGTCGCCGACGACGAGCATCTTGAGATAGGCTTCGTCCGCGCGCAGCACCTGCTGCAATTCGGGGAGGTCGAGCTTGCCCGGCGCGACGACGCGATATTGCGGAAAGGCCGACAGCGCGACGATCGTTTCGGCCTGCTGGAAACCGAGATTGTCGAGCTGGGTCTTGATGTCGGCGCGCAGCGCGTTGACCTCGGGCGATTCCGGCAGCTGGGCAAGGCGGGCATCCTCGATCCGCGCGCGTTCGATGTCGCGGTTCAGTGTCGTCGCCTGGCGGAACAGCCGCGCGCCTTCGTCGCTGCCGCTCGACAGTTCGCGGGCAAGCACCGCCTGCGTGTCGGCGACGCCGGGGCGGACCTGCAACTGGCTGGCGACGAAGAAATCGCCGACCGCCGCCGGATCGGTCGCCGCGCGGCCGGCGAGCAGGCGATAATAGGGCGCCATCATATTCGCCATGCCGGTCGTCGAACGTTGCGATCCCGCGAGCGCGGTGACGACTTCGCGATAAATGCCGAGCGCCTTGTCGTCCTGTCCGCGGCGGGTCAGGAAGGCGGCGTAGCGCGCGCGGGCCGAAGCGAGCGCGTTGGTTTCGGGATATTCGATCGCCAGCGCATTGATCGATTCGAGGAAGCGTGCGTCGGCGGCGCTATTGTCACCGAGCGCTTCCTCGGCGAGTGCGAGTTCGCCCAGCATCTGCGACCGCAGGCGGATGATCGATGTCACGCGGCCTTCGCGAACGGCCAGCGCGTCCGACAATCCCTTGATCTGCGCGGCCTTGGCCGCGCGGGCGTCGCCGCGCAGCCGTTCGACGGTGCCGAGCAGGTGAACCGCCTGCGCGTCGATGATCTGCGCGCGTTCGAGCGGGGTGAGCCGTTCGCGGTCCGACGTCTGGCGGATTGCGCGCGCGCTGCTGCCGCTGTTCACGCCGGCGACGATTTCGGGGGTCAGCGTGACCGCATCGCCGGCAACGCTCACCGCACCCGTCAGCGGCGGGATCGGCCGTCGGAGCAGTTCGGCGGCGCCGTCGTAATCGCGCTGGTTCAGCGCATGGATCGCGCGGAAATTGCGGCGGAGGCGCAATTGGACCGGATCGCTCGTCGGGGTCGCCTCGACCTCGGTAAACAGCCGTTCGGCTTCGGAAAATTCGCCGAGGTTCGATTCCTGCAGCGCGCGGTTGAGCGTGAATTCGGTCGGATCGAGGTCGGCCGCGGCCTGCTCTTCGGAGGCGCGGCGCGACAGCGCCTCGAAAAATTCGGCCGCTTCGGCATAATCGCCGCTGTGGTTGCGCCGATACCCTTCGGCCAGTGCCTTGTCGACGTCGATCGTCCCTGCGAGCGTGCGCGCGAAGCCGTCGTTGCTCCCGACCGATGTCGTCGCGACCTTGATGACGCCCGGGACGACCTTGCGCTGGCGGATCGATTCGAGCGCGATATTGAGCGCGTCGCCATAAGCGGCGAACCCCTCTACGCTATAGGCATTGTTTCCCGCGGCTTCGATCCGCGTCGTCCAGGCGACATTGCTGCCCTGCACGGTGCAGGCGCCCTCGGCGGTGCAGGCGATGGTGCCGGCGCGGCCCTGATCGATCCGCGCCTGCGTCTCGGCGGGGGTTGCGCGGAGCAGGCGGACGGTGCCGACCGGCTGGCTCGCATCGCGGCAGATGATCGTCCAGGCGCGGTCGAACATTCCCTTGATGACGCCGTCGCGGACCGTCGCCTGCACTTCGCAGAGCGATCCACCCTGGTCGCCGATCGAAAAACTGTCGCGCAGCGTGGGGTCGCCGCCCTGCGCGAGCGCGCTTCCGGGCGCGGCCAAAGCCAGCAGCGCCAGAATCGGCACAAAATGCGGACGTCGAGCGGTCATCACCAATCCCCCAAACACAAGCGTAGAAACGCCGTGCCGACGCTATGCCGGCAAGGCGCAGTCTTTTATTGCTGCGGTACGACCCATTCCCTGACGTCGGACCCTAAACCCTTCGTAAGCGAAAGGGAAGTGATCTGCGGCACAGGCCGCTTGCGCCACCGCGGCCCGCAACCTATCTGCGGGGGGACATTCCATTCCGGTGAGGACAAGATGAGCGGATTCGACGATCGTGAACGGGCTTTTGAGGCAGAATTTGCACGCGACCAGGAGGTGCAGTTCCGCATCACCGCGCGGCGCAACCGTCTCGTCGGCGAATGGGCGGCCGAACGCATGGGCCTGACCCCCGAGGAAACCGACGCCTATGCCAAAGCCGTCGTTCAGGCCGATTTCGAGGAAGCGGGCGACGAGGATGTCATCCGCAAGCTCGCGGGCGACCTGACCGCGGCGGCGGTCGAAATCAGCGATGCCGAAATCCGCGCGGTGCTGAACGACAAGACCGCCGAGGCGCGCCGCCAGTTCATCGACAGCCAGAACTGAGACGTTCGCCATGGGCATGCGCGAAGATGATCTGCGGGCGATGATCGTCGCGGCGTTTCCCGACGCGGAGGTCGCGATCACCGACCTCGCGGGCGACAACGACCATTATGCGGCGCATGTCGTCAGCGAATCCTTTCGCGGGATGACGCGCGTGGCGCAGCACAAGGCGGTCTATGCGGCGCTCGGCGGCCGGATGGGCGGCGAACTTCATGCCTTGCAATTGACCACCGCAGTTCCTTCATAGGGACCGGAAGCGAAACATTTTCGGCGCACCGCGCCACCGGAGACATGAAATGAGCGATCCCGCCACCCACGACCGCATTGCCAAGCTGGTCGCCGACAACCCCGTCCTCCTGTTCATGAAGGGCACGCCGCTGTTCCCGCAGTGCGGCTTTTCGTCGCGCGCGATCGCGATGCTCGACCGCCTCGGCATCGAATATGAGACGGTCGACGTGCTGCAGGACATGGAAGTCCGCCAGGGCATCAAGGAATTTTCGGACTGGCCGACGATCCCCCAACTCTATGTAAAGGGCGAGTTCATCGGCGGCAGCGACATCATGATGGAAATGTGGGAAGCGGGCGAGCTTCACACGCTGATGACCGGGATTCCCGCACGCGCCGAATAAGCCCGCGCATCGTCCGAGCAACAAGAACCCGCCGGCGCGTTGGCTCCGGCGGGTTTTTTGTTTGTCGGCTTTGGGGTGGTGAGCGGACTAAGGAAATCAGGCTACGACGATACCCTCGCCGACAAAACCGCCTTCCCATAGATAGAATTTGCCGGCTTCTCGGGCGGCGGTTGCACCGGCTTCGCCAAACACGAAATGGATGCCTATGCGACGACATTCACCGGGTGAAATGGGCTGATCGCGTAACAACAGAAAAGCATCCCAGCCCTCCAACGGTTGATCTTTCGAGATCATTACGGGGCAAACCCATCCGGGAAGCGCCGGCCCCTTGCGACCGCCCGCATCAGTTTCATACATTCGCACGTCCGCGATTAGGTGCGGATCAGCAGTGCGCTGAAATTCTATCCGAGCCGACATTCCCGCCTCTTCGCGCAATATTGAAACATCCGCAATCGGACGCTTTAGGCCGCTTCGGCATCCTCATATGCCTGTGCCTCGGCCGCGATCAGGATGTCGGCGAGCATCCAATAGGCCTCGCCCCATGCGGCGAGCACTTCGTCGGTCGCGACCTCGGCGCCCAGCACGTCGCGGATCGCGGGGAGCAGGGCATTGGCGACATAGGGATAATGTTCGGGCTTCACGCCCGTTTCGATATGCCGCGCGACCATGCGCGACACCGCGGTGCCGAGGTTCTGCAGCTTGTCGATATTTTTCGCATAAGCCAGGATCGCTGCGGCCAGCCGCTTCGGCTGTTCGCCGCTCGCCTGCGCAGCGCGGTCGAACATCGCCTCGATATCCTTGTTCTCGAAGAGGCGCGCATACATCGCCGTGGTGATCGCAAGGCCGTGCTTTTCGAGCGCGGGGGCGGTGGCTTTGACGATCGTCATCGCGTGGGCGGAAGCGGTGCGCATAAGATATCCTTTGGTGCGGAGGGGAAAGGGAAGCGTCAGGCCGCCCGGGGGCGAGGGTCGTCGAGACGGAAAAACAGCGCGAGTTGCAGGCTCTCGGCGATGCGCGCGGCCTTGGCCTGCAGCGCGTGCGCGGCGGCGGGCGCCAGCAGCTCGTTCGTGGTGTCGGCCCAGATCGCGAGCCAGCGGTCGAACATCGCGGGGGTGATCGCCTCGCGGTGCTTCAGATGCTCGGCGACAGGGCTGCCCTTGTAGCGCCCGCTCGTCAGCATCACCGACGACCAGAAGGCGACGAGCTTTTCGAGATGCTCCGGCCAGTCGTCCACCGCCGCGTTGAACAACGGGCCGATGTCGGCATCGGCGCGCACACGGGCATAAAAGGCCGGGATCAGGCGCTCGAGCGCGGCTTCATCGATCTGGTCGTCCCGTGTCACGACTCGCTCCAATCATGTATTTGATGCGCATGTATGCGTGAAGTTTGAAACATGCAACAAAAATGCATATTATGGCGTGACCGACATTTTCGAAGGACCAGGATGCGCCTGACGCGCTACACCGACTATGCGATGCGCGTGCTCCTTTATGTGGGGGCGCAGGATGTGGCGCGGCTGAGTCCGATCTCCGAAATCGCGCGCGCCTATGGCATTTCACAGAACCATCTGATGAAGGTCGTCAACGACCTTGTGAACGCCGGCTATCTCGAAAGCGTGCGCGGGCGCTTCGGCGGGATCCGGCTGGCGAAGCCCGCCGCCGTGATCAATGTCGGTGCGGTGGTGCGACACACCGAGGAAGGGTTCGACCTCGTCGACTGCGGCAGCTGCATCATCGCGCCCGCGTGCGGGCTGACCGGCGCGCTCGCCGAGGCGCTCGCGGCGTTCATGAAAGTGCTCGACGGTTATACGCTCGCCGACCTGCTCGCCAAACGTGCGAATTTCGCCGCGCTGTTCGGGATCGACGAACCCGCGCGCAGCTGAAGGCTCAGCGGCGCGCCCAACCCTCGTCGCGTGCCTGCTGTTCGGCGGCGGCGTCGAGCGGATCGCCCGTCATCATCGCGGCCGCAGCGGCCGCGAGTTCGCCCGACGAGGCTTGCCGATAATCGGTGCCCGCCTGTCCCTGCATCGTTCGCTCGAGATTCCAGCGTCCGTTATCGCGGCACCCGATGCCGTCCAGCGATGCGCTTTCGAAACTGCGGCAATAACGCCCGTCCTTGTCCTGAAAGCTGAGCCCGATCCGCACCGCTGCGTCGGGCGGCTGGTTCGAGGCAAGTTGCGTATCGAGCGCCGCGGCCAGCGGACCTGCCGCGACCACCGTGCCATCCGCTTCGGCGACGCTCGCGGCGGGCATCCACGGCCGCAGCCCCAGCGTGAGCCCGAGGATGAGCGACGCCGCTATCGCGCCCCAATGCACCGGGGCGAAGCGCGCCCGTTTCGCTTCGCGCCGTGCTGCAAGACTGGCGTCGGCCGCTACGTCGGGGGTCAGCAGCGCGCGCAGCCGTTCGGGCACCGGTTCGTCGACCACGGGCGCATAATGCGCTGCGAGCCGCGCCTTGAGCGCGCGGTGGCGGGCAATCTCGGCGGCCAGCGCGGGATCGCTCTCCGCCTCGCGTTCGATGCGCCGCGCGGTCAGGTCGTCGAGTTCTTCGTCGACAAAGGCCGCGACGGTGGCGGGATCGAACCTCATGCGGCTTCTCCGAGCAAATGCACCAGCGTCTCGCGCCCTCGGGCAAGGCGCGAGGTCACGGTGCCGATCGGCACCTCCAACATGTCGGCGGCCTCGCGATACGCATAGCCTTCGACGAGGACGAGCATCACCACCTCGCGCTGTTCGTCGGGCAGGCGCGCCATCGCGCCGTCGACATCGCCGCGCAGCGTCCCGGCCTCGACCTCCGCCGCGCCGTCGCCTGCGATCTGCGTGACCGCGTCGTCGATCGGCGTATGGACGCCGCGCCGGCCCGCGGCGCGGCGCTCGTCGATCCAGAGATTGCGGGTGATGCGGTACATCCAGCTATCCAGTCTTGTTCCCTGTTGCCACTGATCCTGCGACTTCAACGCGCGCTCGATCGCCGCCTGGCACAAATCGTCGGCGTCGCTTGCGTGACGCGCCAGCCCGCGCGCAAAGCGGCGCAGACGGGGCAGCAATTCGACCAGTTCCTCTTCGAAGCGCATTGTCGCCTTTTCGGTAGTTCGAGGAAGAAACGTCGGCCTTCTATCGTTTCTTCCGCGACCTGCTAAATTTTTTCGGGAACCGGTTCCGACGCCGGCCCTTGTGAGACTGCGATGCGATACTGGGTGACCTCTCTGGCCTTGTTCGGCCTCCTGCTCGGCGGAGCGAGCGCGCATGTCGCCGCGCAGATCGCCCTGCCGTCGGTGCACCTGCCCGAGGTGGGGCGCGTCCTGCCGCCGCTGCCCGAGCTCGATGCCGGCCGGCTGGCAGACGTCGGCGACCGGCTCGTACGGGTACGGCTCGACCGGATCATCGGATTGGTCAGGACGAATCGCGACGCCATCGAACTCGACGAACGCGGCGAACCCGCGGTGCGCGGCGTGCTCGTCGCGAGCGGGGTCGATGCGGCAATGATCGCGCGGGCGGGCAAGGCGGGGTTCGCGCTGGTCGATCAAGAGCGCATCGACGGACTCGACCTCGACATCGCACGGTTTCGGGTTCCCGAGGGACGCGGCCTTGCGCGTGCCCGCAAACAGCTTGCGAAGCTGCTGCCGGAGGCGGAGGTCGATGCCGACAATCTCTATTTCGCCAGCGGACCGGGCGGCGCCCTGCCGCACGCCGCGCTGGCGTCTGCCGCGACGGGCGGGTTCGCCCGGATCGGCCTGATCGACGGCGGCGTTGCGGCGCATCCGTCGGTCGCGGGGCGGGTCGAGCAGCGCGGCTTCGCCAAAGGCGCCCCGTCGGCAAGCCGTCACGGAACGGCAGTGGCGTCGCTGCTGGTCGGGACCGGAACGGTACAGGGCGCCGCGCCCGGCCAGCGCCTGCTCGCCGCCGATGTCTATGGCAGCGATGCGGCGGGCGGCAATGCGAGTGCCATCGCCCGCGCGCTCGGCTGGCTGGCGCAAAGCGGAGTCGCGGTGACGACGATCAGCCTTGTCGGACCCGACAATAAATTGCTGTCGGCTGCGGTCAGCCGCGCGCAGCAACGCGGGATGCTTATCGTCGCGGCGGTCGGCAACGACGGACCTGCTGCGCCGCCGGTCTATCCGGCGTCCTATAAGGGGGTCTTCGCCGTGACCGGGGTCGATGCAAAGGACCGCGCCCTGCCGGAAGCGGGGCGCGCCCTGCATATCGACTTTGCGGCGCCGGGCGATGCGGTGCTTGCGGCGACCGGCGCGGCCAGCAGCGACCGGCTGCGCGGGACCTCTTTCGCCGCGCCGCTCGTCGCCGGACGGCTCGCGCTCCGCTATCCGGCGCCATCGATCGACAGGATCGCGCCGGCGGTCAGCGGGCTGGTGTTCGAGGCGCGCGATCTCGGCAGGAAAGGCCGCGACAAAATCTATGGTCATGGCCTGATTTGCGGCACTTGCGGCGGCCGCTAAGCCCGGCTTCGAACTTTTTCGGGAAGAAAACCGAAATCCCCGTCGTTCTCCCTGCAAGGCCCAACCCCTCCGGGCCGGATTCAGGAGCAGGACAATGGCAAAACATCTCTTCATCGCGGCGATCGCGGCATCCGCCATCGCGCTTTCGGCGCCGGCCTCGGCGCAGCTGCTTGGCGGCAGCGGCGGGCTTGGTGGAAATTTGGGTGGCAATCTCGGCGGCACGCTGGGCGGAACGCTCGGCAACCCGACCGGACCGATCGGCGGCACGCTCGGCAGCGCCGGCGAACTGAGCGGATCGGGACGCGGCGAGGCGCAGGTCGATCGCCGTTCGGGCCGCGTGCGCGGCAAGGGCAATGCCGATGCGAACGGCCGGGGTTCGGCGAATGGCGGCGGCGACCTGCTCGGCAACAGTCTCGGTGGCAACGCGAGTGGCGCCGGCAGCGCGTCGGGAAGCGGCAGCGTCGATGCGCAGGCGGTCGGCACCGATTTCGTCGGCAGCACGGCGCAGGGCGCGGTCGGCGCGGCAAGGGGCGCGGCTTCGACCGCAACGGGCACCGCGCGCGGAGCGGTCGGGACTGTCCGCGACCGGACGGGCCCAGCGCTGTCAGGCGTCTCGGGCAGCGCGAGTGGCGCCGGATCGGTCGCGGGCAGCTTCCAGGGCGGTCTCGGCCAGCTCGCCGCCGCGGGCAGCGGTGCTGCGAGCAGCGCCGGCATGTTTGCCGTCGAACCCGGCATGGCGGTCACCGACGCCCGCGGCAAGGTGATCGGCTATGTGCAGGATGTGCGCCAGACCGGCCGCGGCGTCGTACAGGCGGTGACGGTCGAGGTCGGCGACCGCGTCGCGACGCTTCCGGCGGCGAGCTTTGCCGGGTCGGGCGACGTCCTCGTCACCGGCATGACCAAAGGTCAGCTCAAGAAAGAGGCTGAGCAGCAAGACGCCGAATGATCGAAATGGGGTGGCCGCCGTCCGCGGCGGCCATATTGCTGGACGGGCCGCCGCCGCGGTCCGTCCTTTTTTTGTTCGGGTGAAAAGCGTCCGGGGGGCGGGGCCTTTCGGCCGCTCCGCCCCCCGTCTGCATCGGGGGCAAGTGGGGTTTTCCCGGGTGGGGGCAGGGGACATCAGGGACCAGACTGATGTCCCCCACCGCTCCATTGAGCGGAACACTCGGGAACATATGATATCATACAAGGGCCGTGCCAAATCTGCGCTCGTACGCTTTTCGGTGCGGGACGCTGGTTAGCAATTTCTTACCGTGCCGACCGAGTGTCAAAAATCCCGACAGTCTGGCGTTCAGCTTCGTTCAGCAAGCGTTCAGCCCTTTGACTACATTTGTAGTCGTGTCGTAGTCGACGACGCCAATGGGAGGGGTCCGCATGGCAGAACGAGCAAGCGAGTCGGAGATGCAGGTGCTGTCGGCGCTGTGGGAGGAAGCCCCGCAGACCGCCGCCGACCTGACCTCGCGCATCGGCAAGATCAACGGCTGGACGCAGGCGACGGTGAAGACCCTGCTCGCCCGGCTGGTCCAGAAGGGCGCGGTGACGGCCGAAGCCGATGGCCGGCGCTATCTTTATAGCCCCGCGGTCGAACGCGCCGATGCCGTCGGCGAGGAATCGCAGCGCTTCGTCGACCGCCTGTTCGGCGGGCGGGTCAGCCCGCTGATCGCGCATCTCGCCGATCGCGAGGCGCTCACCGATACCGATATCGCCGAGATCGAGGCGCTGTTGAGGAAGCTCAAGTCATGAACGCCGCAACGCTCATGCAGCTGTGGGGCGACACGATGCTCACCACCACGCTCCTCGTCCTTGCGGTGCTTCTCGTCCGCAAACCCTTTGCGCGGCATTTCGGCCCGCGACTTACCTATATGCTGTGGCTGATCCCCGCGCTGCGGCTGGTGCTGCCGCCGCTGCCCTTTGCCGAGCCGGTTCCGGTGGCAACAGGCGTTGTCGACGCCGGCGCGGTCGTGATGTTACCGGTCGATACCGCCGCCGCGGTGCAGCCTGCGGCATGGTCGCTGGTCGACGTGATGCCCTATGTCGTCCTGCTCTGGGCGGCGGGCATGGTCGTCGTACTCGCGATGGCGATGCTTTCGCACCACCGGTTTCGCGCCGCCGTGCTGGCCGAGGCGGTCGAGCTCGAACCGATCGGTTCGATCCGGCTGGTGATGACCGACGCGGTCGATGGGCCGGTGGCCTTTGGCTTGTGGCGCCGCTTCGTTGCCGTCCCGCATGACTTTTTTGCCCGCTATGTCGCCGAAGAACGCGCGCTCGCGATCGATCATGAACTGGCGCACCACCGCCATGGCGATCTGTGGGCGAATGCGGCCGCGCTCGTCCTGCTCGCGTCGCAATGGTTCAACCCCTTCGCCTGGCGGGCGATCCGCGCCTTTCGCTTCGATCAGGAAGCCGCGTGCGACGCGCGCGTGCTGACGATGGCCGACCAGGATGCGCGGGGCGCACGCACCGCCAGCTATGCGACCGCGATCGCCAAGGCGGCGGTGGGCTCGCGGCTGTCGCTCGCAGCGCCGATGGCGGTCCATGACAATCTGCAGGAGAGGCTGACGATGTTGTTGCAACAGGATATTTCGAAGAAGCGCAGCCTGACCGGCCGGCTGCTGATCGGTGGCGCGGCGCTTGCGGTGCTCGCGACGACCGCGACGCTCGTCCCCGCCGGCACGGCGCGGGCCAGCGCACAGGTCGCCGAGATTCCCGAACCGCCGGCTCCCCCGCCGCCCGTCGACGTGCCGCCGCCGCCCGAAGCGCCGCCGGCGCCCGACGCGATGGTCTTCACCTCGACCGGTGAGGATGTGACCGAAAGCGTCACGACGTCCGGCGATAGCAAAAGGCGCGAAATGCACCGGATCGTCATCCGCCGCGACGGCGAAGGCGACAAGGCGAAGACCGTGACGATCGCCCCGACCAACGGCAAGGCGCCCAAGGCCCGGCAGATCGAATTTCGGACCTTTGGCAGCCTGTCGCGCGACGATGTGCTCGCGACGCTGAAGGAACAGGGTATCGACGGCAAACAGGCCGAAGCCATCGCCGACAAGCTGGAGGCGAAGCGCAAGGAGCGCCTGCGCACCGCGCTCGCGCCCATGCCGCCGCTGCCGCCCCGGCCGCCGCTGCCGCCCAGGGCTCCCCGCCCGCCGGTTGCCTGGGCACCGGCCCAGGGACATGCGATGGCGGTAGCCCGCTGCGGGTCGGGTCAGGCCGCGCCGACCGTCGACCGCGAGGAAGTCGCCGGCAACAAGCGCAGCCGCTATGTGATGATCGCCTGCGCCGATGGTCCCGAGGCAAGGGCGCAGCGCCTCTCGGCGCTCAAGAAAGCGCGCGAACGCTTCCTCGAGAGCGACAGCAACCTGTCGGACAATATGCGTGCGAAGGTCGCGGCCGACCTCGACAAGGCGATCGCCGAAATGGAGAAATCGGACCATTAGGACCGAATAGCTTCGACGCCGGTCTTTGCTCCCCGGTGGGGCCGGCGGCTGGGGCGGGAGAGGGGGCGGCCCATGTCGCCCCCTTTTTCGCGTCATCCCTTTTTCGCGCCCGCTCCCTTTTCCTTTCGGGGATGCAGTGCCACATGGAGGCCATGAGCGAAGAAAAGCCCTGGCCCGATACGATCCGCGCCGGCGAGTGCGAACAGCATGAACCGCTGGTGCGCCGCGTCCTCGCGCCCAATCCGTCGCCCTATACCTTTACCGGCACCCAGACGTGGATCGTCGGCGCGGGCAGCGACGTCGCGGTGATCGATCCCGGACCGGTGGGGTCGGGGCTCAGCATCGGCGACCCCGCCGACATCAATGGCGCGGGGCACGTCGATGCCATCCTGCGCGCGGTGGAGGGGCAGCGCGTTGCCGCGATCCTGTGCACCCACACGCACCGCGACCACAGCCCTGCCGCTGCACCGCTGAAGGAGGCGACGGGCGCGCCGATCATCGGCTGTGCGCCGCTGGCGCTCCGCGACGACGGGCCGCGTGCGGACTCGGCGTTCGATACCGATTATGCGCCCGATCGCATCCTCACCGACGGCGACCGGATTTCGGGTGACGGCTGGACGATCGAGGCGGTCGCGACGCCCGGCCACACCTCGAACCACCTCTGCTTCGGCCTGGTGGAAACGCGCGCTCTCTTTACCGGTGATCATGTCATGGCCTGGTCGACCAGCGTCGTCAGCCCGCCCGACGGCGACATGGCGGCCTATATGGCGAGCCTGTCCAGACTCTATGACCGCGACGACCGCGTCTATTATCCCGCACACGGTCCCGCGGTGACGAAACCGCGGCAACTTGTGCGCGGTATGCTCGGTCACCGTAAGCAGCGCGAGCGGCAGATATTGCGCGAACTCGAGAAGGGGACCGCTGTGATCCCGGTCATGGTGCAGCATATGTACAAGGGCCTAGATCCCCGGCTGACCGGCGCCGCCGGCCGCTCGGTGCTCGCGCATCTCCTCGATCTCGAGGCGCGCGGCGTCGTGCGTGTGCACAATGACGAATGGGAACTCGCCTGAATGCTCCTGCCGCTCCTGATCGCCGCGGCGCAGCCCGTCGCTGCGCCCGCCAATGTCGTCGTCGAACTTGTCGTGGACGAGGACGGGCGGCGCTGCCTTCCCGACAAGAGCCTGTGTCTCGAACTGCCGGGAGAAGGGACGGACGAAGGCGGCCGCGAACTCCGGCTCTCGTCGCTTGCGGCGGGCGATGGCGGCGTAATTTCGCTGCCGCTGCCTTATGGTGCCGACGGCAAGGGCATCAGCCTGTGGCCGAACATCGTCCCCGTCCCCGCGGCGAATGAGGAGGGCGCAAAGCCCGCCGCCGAGTTTCTCGTCGGTGTTATCGAGGAGGAGCGCGCGATGTATTCGGGCGGCGGCGGTTCGGGCGGGCGGCTCCACCTGCTGCGTGTCGGCATGGCGCCGCATGCCGCCGGTCTGGTGGAGGTGCTCGACACCGTCTGGGACAGCTCGCTGATGATCCGTGCCTGTTTTTCGGAACAGGATATGAAGGACCGGCTCGGCGCGTGCCATGACGAATATAGCTTCACCGGCGCGCTCGGCGCCGCGGCCTCCGATGGCGGTGAATTGCCCGCGCTCACCCTTCGCACGACCGCGACCGCCTATCCGCAGACGTCGCGGCGCACCGAGGACAATAGCGGTACGAAGCTCAAGAAGAGCGATCTGGCGCATTGGAAGGATCTTGAGTGCAGCTACGCGCGTATATTGCATTATAACCCCGCGACGGGGCGATACGAAATGGATCGCCCGGCGCCCGACTGTTCGGTCTATACAACGCCATGACGATGCCCGCTTCCTCACCCGCACCGCGCCTGTTGCCGCGCCTGATCCTGCTTGCGGCGGCGGCGCTGATGCTCGTCGCCGTCTGGTGGGCGGTCACGGCCTGGCGCGACTGGCAAAAGGGCTATGATCCCGAGACCGTCGTCGCGGCAAGCCTGCAAGGCTTGCAGGAGCAGAATGTGCTTGTGCCCTTCACCGCGCGTTATGTCGCGGTCGTGACCTCGACGCAAAGCCGCCTTGGGCTCAGCGCGAAAAAGACTCTGATCATGCCCGGCACCGTCCGTTACGAGCTCGATCTCGGCAGGCTGAAACAGTCCGACCTCGCCTGGGACGGCGCGACCAATGCGCTGACGGTCACGCTGCCGCCGCTACGGATCGCGGGGCCCGAGATCGATATCGACGCGATTAGCGAATATCGCGACGGCGAAATCCTGCTCACGCTCACCGACGCCGAACGCACGCTCGACGCGGCGAACCGCAAGGGAGCGCAGGAGGAATTGATCAAGCAGGCGAAGGGGACGACCCCGATGCGTCTCGCGCAGGGCGCCGCGCGTACTGCGGTCGAACAGAGCTTTGCGATGCCGCTGAAGGCCGCGGGGATCGACGCGAAGGTCACGGCGCGCTTCGCCGACGGCCCGGCGCGCTAATTCCCGTCTTTCCGCGTTCGCGCGGCTTTGTTATCCTCCGTCCGGGTCGGGCAGGGGGATTGGCATGGCTACGGCTGCGGAGCGCGCCGCGCGCGCCGAACTATTCTGGCATCGCCTGGCGATCGGCCTTGCGGTCTTCATCGTCTTCGGTTTCGTCCAGTTCGCGCTCAGGGGTTTCGTCGATCCTGTCGCGGCGCCTTTCTGGGTGCATGTTCATGGCGTCGCGATGCTTGCCTGGCTCGCGCTGCTGATCGCGCAGCCGACACTCGTTTCGCGCGATAATCTCGCGTTGCATCGGCAACTCGGACGGATCGGCGGGCTGCTCGCGATTTTCATCACCCTGCTTGGCATCTTCACGGGCATCGCCTCGCTGATGCTGGGCCGCTTCCCGCCCTTTTTCACGCCGCCCTATTTCCTTGCGCTCACTGTCACCGAATCGCTGGTCTTCGGTGCGATGGTTGGCTGGGCGATCCGGCGGCGGCGCGCTTCCGACTGGCACCGGCGCCTGATGATCGGGGCGACGATCGTCATCCTCGAACCCGCGCTCGGCCGGCTGCTGCCCATTCCGCTGATGGGGCCGTGGGCCGAACCCGCGGTCGCGCTCTGCCAACTCGCGGTGGTCGCGATCGTCGCCGGCTATGACCGGCGCAGCCGCGGCGCGGTGCATCCTGCGACCTGGGCGGTCGCGGCGGTTGTCATTGCGACGCGGGTTGCCATATCGCTGCTGGCGATGACGCCTCCCGTCATCGCGCTTGCGGAGCGGCTGGCCGGCTGACGCGGTCAATTGCCCTGTCGCGGGTCGCGGTGTAGGGGGTGCGCCAAGGCTAAGCCATATAAGGAAATGCCATGACTGCTCCCATCCGCGAGAATCTCTCGGGCCTCGACCTGCGCGCCGAAATCGAACGCCTCCGCAAGGAACGCAACGCCGTCATCCTCGCGCATTATTATCAGAAGCCGGAAATTCAGGATTTGGCCGATTTCGTCGGCGACAGCCTCGAACTGTCGCGCAAGGCGGCGGACACCGACGCCGACGTCATCGCCTTCTGCGGGGTCAAGTTCATGGCCGAGACCGCGAAAATCCTCAGCCCCGAAAAGACGGTGATCCTGCCCGACATGGACGCAGGCTGCAGTCTCGAAGACAGCTGCCCGCCCGAACAGTTCAAACGCTTCCGCGAAGCGCACCCCGATCATATCGCGCTGACCTACATCAACTGCTCGGCAGCGGTGAAGGCGCTCAGCGACATCATCGTCACCTCGTCGAGTGCCGAGACGATCATCAGCCAGATCCCGCCCGAGCAGAAGATCATCTTCGGCCCCGACCGGCATCTTGGCGGCTATCTCAACCGCAAGTTCGGGCGCGACATGCTGCTGTGGCCGGGCGTGTGCATCGTGCACGAAGCGTTCAGCGAGACCGAGCTTCTGAAGCTCAAGGCGCAGCATCCGGATGCCCCCGTCGCGGCGCACCCCGAATGCCCGCCGCACATCGTCGATCATGCCGATTATGTCGGGTCGACCAGCGGCATCCTGCAATTCGCCAAGAACTTCCCCGGCGACACGCTGATCGTCGCGACCGAGCCGCACATCATCCACCAGATGGAACTCGCGTTGCCCGAAAAGAATTTCATCGGTGCGCCCGGCGCCGACGGCAACTGCAACTGCAATATCTGCCCCTATATGGCGCTCAACACGATGGAGAAGCTCTATCTCGCGCTGCGCGACCTGAAGCCGCAGATCGAGATGGAAGAGGGGCTTCGCCTCGCCGCGCGCAAGAGCCTCGACCGGATGCTCGAAATGGCGTCGGGGACGGTGGGCAAGGGCGACCTCGGCAAGCGCTAGCCGAAGCCGCGGCGCCTTTTTTTGCTTTTGCGGAAAATAATGTAAGTTCCGCCTCCTAAGGCGCGAGTCTCGCCCCCCGTGCGAGCGTCTGACGGCGAACCCTTGCGTCTGGCAGGAGGAAAATCGCATGGCAGAAGATTGGCTGGCGGATGTCAGGAAATATGTCGCGGACGCCGACGAGGCGGTGGTGTCGAAAATCGTCGCATATCTCGGCATCGCGCTTCGAAATCGCGATTCTTCACTCGTTTCCTTCAGCGACAAGAAGGAAACCGACCGCGTCCGCGAGAATTTCCTCAAGAAAAAGCTGGGGCTGACCGACGACGACACGACGCTCGACGCAGCGATCGCGGGTGTCGGCGAGCGGATGAAGGAAGACCGGACCAAGAACCGCGTCACCGTCTATTATCTCCTTGCGCAGCATTTCGGCCTGCTCACGCTCTTTGGTGGCACGGCAGGTGCCGCGGGCGCTGCCGGGGCGGCGGCCGCGCTGGCATCGGCTGGCGGTCCGGACGAGGATGCCGGAAAAGATGACGCCACGGCATCGGCCGCGCCACTGGCGGCTGCCGGCCTCGCGGGGGCCTCGGCCGCCGCGGCGGCGGAGCCGGCTGCTGCGCCAGCCGCGGCGGTGCCGCCAGTCGCCGCGCCCGAGGCTCCGGCACCCGCGGCCGCCAGTCCGCAGCGCGCCTATGGAAACGGCAATGTGGATTCGGGCGGGGGCGGCGATGTTGGTTCGAGCGAGGGCGGCGGCATGGGCTGGCTTGGCTGGCTCCTGCTCGCGCTCGTGCTCGCTGCGCTGATCTTCTTCGGGCTGCGTTATTGTTCGAAGCAGGAAGCGGCGGTTGCGCCGCCGGCCGATCAGGCAGCGGTCAGCGAAACGGTGCCGCCCGTCGATACCGCGACGCCGACCGCAGCGGCCATCCCCGAGGGGGCGGGCGTCGTGGCGGCCGATCGCGAGGGCAAGCCGATGCTGACGGTCTATTTCGACACCGGCAAATCGGAGGTGTCGAACGACCTGACCACGGCGGCGTCGGCAGTGAAGGCCTATCTCGACAGCAATCCCGCCGCGACACTTGCGGTATCGGGCTATAACGACCCGACGGGCAATGCCGCGGCCAATGCCGAACTGTCGAAGAATCGTGCGCAAAGCGTCAAGGCCGCGCTCGAGAAGCTCGGTTTCGCGGCCGACCGTGTCGTGCTCGAAAAACCGGCGGAGGCGACGACGACCGGAACCGACAATTCGGCGGCGCGCCGGGTCGAGGTGACCGTCAAGGGATGAGCCTTCCGATTCGGGCAAGGGCGGGATCTTCGTGTCCCGCCCTTTTTTATCGGGCGGCCGAGTCGCGACTCGCAACGTTTCGATTCGCGACCCCGGGCGATATGATTCGCGGCGCAGGATCGGCATCAAAATGCTGCAATGCTGTTACAAAAATGCTGCGGTGAATCCGCTTGTTGCTAATGCCGGACTTATCCACAAGCAGGAGTGATCCCGGGCCGCATTTCAATGATTTTCTGTTGGCGCCCCGAACGCTTCATGTCAGCTTCAAATCATCGGACGACAGAGACGACAGACCGCCGGGACATCAAGGGTAGTTGCAAGATTAGCCTGAAGAGAACGGACTGGATTGACGAGGAAATCGACCGGTAGCCTGGTCACGGAACGCAGCGATTCCCACGAGTTGATGCGAACCCGATCGGGTACAGGAAACGCAGTCCATCGCTTGGAGAGCGACCGCTTCGGCGGACGCAGGAAGAGATGATGAAGGGCTTTCCAGGTGCGGCCGGCCCCCGAAAGGGGGCCGACCAAACCGTCGCCGGATTGTTCCGGCGTGCGCCGCAACGCATCGTTTTGCGGGCCGCTGATCGAAAGAAAAGCGGACCGGGATGAAGTGAGGCGGAGTGCGTGGGGCAAAACCGGATAGTGGGGGTTGGCAGCGATGCCGGCCCCCATTTCGTTTGCGCAGCGGGGTTTTGGCGCCCCCCGGCGCAGCGGAGCGCCTCCCGCCGCGCCCGGCCAGCCTCGCATCTTTATTTTGCGGCCTGTGACATTCGTCACATTCCCGTCAAGCGCGCCTGCTTATCCCGATCCCGCGACCCGGAGACGTTCCCGAACCGGAACCGATCCCACTTTCCCGGCCGCGCTCGGCAGCGAGCCGGCCGGGAACCTTTCGCGCCCCATCCGCATTCTTTGACCATCGTTGAAACGATGTCCGGGCGCGACCGGACGTTCACAGCTTCGCCGGGCGTCGGCGTCTGCCCGGCCGGTTCAGGAAGGGACATATCATGGGTCTGATCATCACATTGATCGTCGGCGGGATCATCGGCTGGCTGGCGAGTATCGTCATGCGCACCGATGCGCAGCAGGGGATCATACTGAATGTCGTCGTCGGTATTGTCGGGGCTTTCCTCGGCAATTTCCTCGGCAGCTTCTTCGGCATGGGGGCGAGCCTCGACACGTTCAGCCCGGTCGGTCTGCTCTGGGCCTTCATCGGCGCGGTGGTCTTGCTGGGGCTCATCAACCTCGTGCGGCGCGGCAGCGTCCGCTGAGCGGCGTGGCGGCGGGGCTGATCGCGCCGTCGCCATTCTGCTAGGCGATTTCAGATATTTGCGTTACCACATAAGCGTCTGCGAAAGCAGGCGGCAGAAACGATCGTAGGGGGTCATCATATGACTTGGATTATCGCAATCATCATGGGCGGCGTTATCGGCTGGCTGGCCAGCATCGTGATGCGCACCGATGCCCAGCAGGGCATCTTCCTGAATATCATTGTCGGCTGTCTGGGGTCGATCCTCGGCCGCTTCCTGTTCGGCAGCTTCCTTGGCGGCGGACATTTGCGCGGCAATGCGTTCGATCCGATGACCCTGCTCACCGCCTTCATCGGCGCGGTGGTTCTGCTCGGGATCGTCAATCTCGTCCGGCGCGGCCGTCTGCGCTGATCGTCGGTCCAGCGGTTCGCCGGCTCCTCGGAACCGGCGCCGAAATCGGGGCGGCCGCCACCTGGCGAGCCGCCCTTTTTCATGTCCGTAACGACTGGAAATCGGGGCAGAACCTCTCTATGACCGCGCGGCCGGGGGGCAGAGGTTCGGGCAAAGTTTCGCCTCTTGCCAGTGGTGATTTAATTAGGTAATACACCTCGTTGAGGAAGGATCCTGTCGTGCGGGGTCGGGGGACGGGCGCGTTTGCGCCTGTCGCGGTTTGATGCCGTGCGAAGCAGGGAGGGTTTTCGGCGTGAACTACGAGCGGAAAGTGGATGTGATGGACAGCCTGGCGGGCACGCAAAGCTATTATGAAGAAGCCGGCAACCGGCGCAAGCGGACGCTGATGATCGTTGCGCTGGTGCTCATCGCGCTCGCGCTCGCGGCGGCCTATTATGCCTTCACCCACGGCAAGGGTGCGGCCGATGCCGCGGGGCAGGGCAATGCCACGATCCCGAACGTCACCGTCGTCATTCCCGGCCGCGTGTCGGTCGAGGCGGCGATCTCCGCCAACGGCACGATCGCGGCACGCCGCGAAATGCCCGTCGGTGTCGCGGGCGAAGGCGGGCAGGTCGTCCGCGTCCTTGTCGAGCCCGGCCAGTGGGTCGGCGCGGGACAGACGCTCGCCGTGATCGACCGGTCGGTGCAGACGCAGCAGGCCGCAAGCCTTGCCGCGTCGATCCGCGTCGCGCAGGCCGACGCCGATCTCGCGCAGGCCGAACTCGAACGCGCGCAGGCGCTCGTCGGGCGCGGCTTCATCTCGAAGGCGGACATGGACCGCAAGCGTGCGACCCGCGATGCGGCCAACGCGCGCGTCCGCGTCGCGCAGGCGCAATATTCCGAAGCGACCGCGCGCAACGCGCGGCTGAACATCGTCGCGCCCGCGGCAGGGCTGGTGCTGACGCGCCAGGTCGAACCCGGCCAGATCGTCGGCGCGGGCAGCGGCATCCTGTTCCGCATGGCGCGCGGCGGCGAGATGGAAATGCTGGCGCAGATGGCCGAAGCCGACCTCGCGCGCGTCAAGGTCGGCACGCGTGCGACCGTCACGCCGGTCGGCAGCGACGCGAGCATCGCCGGACAGGTGTGGCAGAAGTCGCCGGTCATCAACATGGACACGCGCCAGGGCACGGTGCGCATCGCGGTTCCCTACAGCGACGCGCTGCGCCCTGGCGGCTTTGCCGACGCGCGGCTGATCGCGGGCACCGCCGAAGCCCCGCTGCTCCCCGAAAGCGCGGTGCAGAGCGGTGTCGACGGCAATTTCGTGCTGGTCGTCGATGGCAATAATGTGATCAAGCGCGTGCCGGTGAAGGTCGGCACGGTGACCGACAGCGGCGTGTCGATCGCGTCGGGCCTGACGGGCACCGAAAAGGTCGTCGCGCTGGCGGGCGCTTTCCTCAATCCCGGCGACAAGGTGAAGCCGGTGGTCCAGAAATCGTCGCAATAACCGGGCCGGACGGCGGATAGATATTTCGTGCACAAGGGCGTTTGATCATGAGCTTTCGCAACATTTCCGCCTGGTGCATCCGCAATCCGGTGCCGCCGATCGTGCTGTTCATCCTGCTGCTGCTGGCGGGGGTGGTCAGTTTCAACCGGATGGACGTCAACGACAATCCCGACGTCGAATTCCCGATGGTGCAGGTCGTCGTCGTCCAGCCCGGCGCGGCGCCGTCCGAACTCGAAACGCAGGTCACCCAGCGCGTCGAAGCCGCGGTGCGCGCGGTCAGCGGGGTCGACGAACTTTCCTCCTATGTCGGTGAGGGCAACAGCCGCACGATGGTGCAGTTCGCGATCGGCACCCCGATCGACCGCGCCTATAACGACGTCAACCAGGCGGTGCAGCAGATCCGCAGCGACCTGCCCGACGGCATTCTCGAGCCGCAGGTCGTGCGCGTCGATGCCGCCGGCGGGCCGATCACCTATTTCGCGGTCGAAACGTCGGACATGACGCTCGAACAATTGAGCTGGTTCGTCGACAATACGGTGGCGAAGGACCTGCTTTCGATCCCCGGCATGGCAAAGGTCAGCCGCTCGGGCGGCGTCAATCGCGAAATCCGCGTCATCCTCGATCCCGCGCGCATGCAAAGCTATGGCCTGACCGCGAGCCAGGTGAACCAGCAGCTGCGGCAGGTGAACGTCAACGCCGCGGGCGGGCGCACCGAAATCGCCGGTTCCGAACAGGCGGTGCGCGTGCTCGGCAACGCCGAAAACGCCTTCCAGCTCGGCGAGACACGCATTTCGATCGGCAATGGCCGCACGATCCGCCTTGCCGACGTCGCGTCGGTGACCGACGGCTATGCCGAACAGCGGAACCTTGCAAAGATCGAGGGCAAGCAGGTGCTCTCCTTCTCGATCGAAAAGGCGAAGGGCGCATCGGACGTCACGATCCACGACGAGACGATGAAGAAGCTCGCCGAGATCAAGAAATCGAACCCGCAGGTCGAATTCAAAATCCTCTTCACGCGCACCGAATATACGAAGGAACAATATCGCAGCTCGATGCTCGCGATGATCGAGGGCGCGGTGCTCGCCGTCGTCGTCGTGTTCCTCTTCCTTCGCGACTGGCGCGCGACGTTGATCAGCGCGCTCGCGATCCCGCTGTCGGCGATCCCGACCTTCTGGTTCATGGACATGATGGGCTTTTCGCTGAACGGCCTGTCGCTGCTCGCCTTGAGCCTTGTTGCGGGCGTGCTCGTCGACGATGCGATCGTCGAGATCGAGAATATCGTCCGACACATGCGCATGGGCAAGACCGCCTATCAGGCGTCGATCGACGCGGCCGACGAAATCGGCCTTGCCGTCGTCGCGACGACGATGTCGATCGTCGCGGTCTTCCTGCCCGTTGCGTTGATGCCGGGCGTGTCGGGCCAGTTCTTCATCCAGTTCGGCCTGACCGTCGTGTTCGCGGTGCTCGTCAGCCTTGCGGTCGCACGCATGATCACGCCGATGATCGCTGCCTATTTCCTGTCGGCGCAGGGCGAACAGGATCACGCGTCGGGCCCGTGGGTCGATCGCTACGAACGCCTGCTGGCGTGGACGCTCGACAGTTCGAAGCAGAAGGCGATCAAGGCGCGTTATGAAGAGGTGCCGACGCGATGGAGCTTTGTGGCGGTTCCTTTGGTCGTCTGCGGTTTGTGGCTCGTCGGTCGTATATTGATGTTCTTTCAGCCGGTGACATCCGGCGACGCCCCAAATCCCGCGATGTATTTTTTGCTTTTGACGCCCGTTCAGCTTTTCGTGACGTACGTCGTCGCCACAGCCGCGGTCGCTTTTGTTGGAGGGCTGGCGTGGTTGGTCGGGCTACGGCAATATGCATTCACGAAATGGTCAAAATATGTTGCCCAACGCGCCTACGCGCGTCTGTTCGACCATCGCGTCTGGATCGTCGGCATCGGCTTCCTGTCGCTCGTCATGAGCGTCGTCCTGCTGATGGTCCTGCCGCAGCAGTTCCAGCCGACGATCAATAGCGACTACAGCCAGATCCGCTACGAGCTGCCGCCGGGATCGACGCTTGCGCAGAGCGAGCATATCTCGAACCAGATCAGCGCAATCCTGTCGAAGGACAAGAATGTCGAAAACGCCTTCTACGAGGTGAATGTCGGCGATGGCGGGGTCTATATCACGCTGAAGAAAAAGCGTGAGATCAGCAGCGTCGAATGGGAACGCAGCCTGCAGCCGAAAATGGCGGCGATCCCCGATGCGCGGGTTCATTTCCAGAGCCAGTCGGGCGGTTTCTCGGGCCGCGATATCACCTTCGTCGTCGGCGGCGACGATCCGGTCGCGCTCGAAAAGCACGCACGGTTGATCGTGTCGCAGATGGAGAAGCTGAAGGAACTGCGCGGCGCGCGGATCGAAGGCGATATTCCGCGTCCCGAGATCATCGTGACCCCGCGGCTCGACCTTGCCGCCGAACTCGGCGTGACGACCTCGGCACTCAGCCAGACGATCCGCATCGCGACGATCGGTGACATCGACCAGAACGCAGCGAAATTTTCGCTGTCCGATCGCCAGATCCCGATCCGCGTGCTCTTGTCCGAAGATTCGCGGCGTACGCTGGCAACGATCGAGAATCTGCCCGTCCCGACGGCGGGCGGGACGACGGTGCCGCTGAAGTCGGTGGCGACGATCGGCTTCGGCGCCGGGCCGACCGAATTGCGCCGCTATAACCAGACGCGGCGTATCGTGATCGGCGCCGACCTCGCGCCGGGTTTGGTGACGGGCGACGCGCAGAAAAAGATCGATGCGCTGCCCGCGGTCAAGACGATGCCGCAGGGAATCCGCAAGGTCATCCAGGGCGACGCCAAATGGCAGGCCGAACTGATCATGAATTTCTTGATCGCGGTTGTGTCGGGCTTGCTGCTCGTCTTTTCGACATTGGTGTTGCTCTATCGCCGCTTCGTATCGCCGCTGGTCAACATGTCGTCGTTGTTGCTCGCACCGCTGGGGGGCCTGCTCGGGCTATGGATTGCTGGCATGGAAATCTCGATGCCCGTCTATATCGGCTTGCTCATGCTGCTCGGCATCGTCGCGAAAAACTCGATCCTGCTCGTCGATTTCGCGATCGAGGAGATGGATCATGGCGTCGAAAAGCGCGCGGCGCTGCTCGACGCCGGACGCAAGCGCGCACAGCCGATCGTCATGACGACGGTCGCGATGGTCGCGGGCATGGTACCGACCGCGCTCTCGCTTTCGGGTGACGGGGCTTGGCGCGCGCCGATGGGCGTTGTCGTGATCGGCGGCCTCATCCTGTCGACCTTGCTGACGCTGGTCATCGTGCCCGCGGGCTTCAGCCTTGCCGACAGCATCGAAAAGCGTCTCGGCCGCTTCTTCTCGAGCAATTTGCTCACCTACCGGAAGGGCGACGATACCAAACCGCACGGCGCGCCGACGCCCGAACCGGCGGAGTAAGGGTGATCGGCCGGCGCGGTAAGCCACTGCGCCGGTTGCAACCTTTGCGGCAATTCGCCATTTGGTTTTTATGACCGACCGCATACTTCCCCGCCCGATTGGCGTCGCCATTCCGGCGAAAGGGTCGAATATCCGCGTCGTCGCGACGGGCCTGCTCGTCGTCATGGCGTTCGTCTTCATCGGCGCCAAATATTTTCAGGACGTCCATCCGGCGATTGGTTTCGTCCGCGCCTTTGCCGAAGCGGCGATGGTCGGCGGGCTTGCCGACTGGTTCGCGGTCACCGCGCTGTTCCGCCATCCGATGGGGCTGCCGATCCCGCACACCGCCATCGTCCCGCGCAACAAGAACCGCATCGGCGACACACTCGCGCGCTTCCTGCTCACCAATTTCCTGCTGCCGCGCCTGATTGCGCGCAAGATGCAGACGGTCGATGTCGCGGGCGCGGTCGGCAAATTCCTGTCCGAACCCGGCGAGGGCGGCGGGCGGTTGCGGCTCGGCGCGTCGCGCATCATCGCCGATGGTCTGGGTGCGCTCGATCAGCAGCGGCTCGGCGGCATGGTCAAATCGGCGATCGCCGACCGCTTGCGCGAACTCGACGTCGCGCCGCTGCTCGGACAGGCGCTACAGGCCGCGCTGGCCGAAGGACGCCATCAACCGCTCCTCGACGCGATGGTCAAATGGGGATCGAAGACGCTCGAACTCAACGAGCATCTGATCCACCAGATGGTCCACGACAATTCGAATGCGATCGTGCGCTTTACCGGGCTCGACGAAAGCATCTCGAACCGCATCGTCGCCGGTCTGTCGAAGCTGCTGAGCGAAATGGCGGTCGACGAGACGCACCCGCTGCGCATCCGCGTCGAGGAAGGGCTCGCGAAGATGGCGCTCGACCTGCAGCACGATCCCGAAGTGAAGGCGAAGGTCGCGAAGGTCCGCGACGAGCTGCTCGAGAACAAGGCGGTCAAGCGCTGGCTCGACGGCCTCTGGGAACAGGGGCGTAGCGCGCTGCTCAAGGCCGCGCGCAATCCCGACACGATGCTGGCGGGCCGCATCGGAGAGCTCGTTACGCAGTTCGGCGCGATGCTGGGCGAGGATGCGGGCATCAAGCGCACGCTCAATCGCTACGCGCGCCGCGCCGTCGTCGGCATGGTCGACAGCTATGGCGAGACCGCGCTCAAACTGGTGTCGGACACGATCCGCGGCTGGGATGCCAAGACGATCACCGACCGGCTCGAAAATGCCGTCGGCGACGACCTGCAATATATCCGCATCAACGGGACTTTGGTTGGCGGCCTCGTCGGCGTGCTGATCCACACGGTCGATGTTTTGATCTAGGCGCTCGCCGCCAGCCCTTCGCGAAAGCTCGGATAGCGCGGGCTCCAGCCGAGCAAGCGTTTCGCCTTGCCGTTCGCGACACGGCGGTTCTCCGAATAAAAGGCGCGCGCGGCGGATGAGAGGCCGGCTTCGTCGAGCGACTGGAGCGGCGGCAGCGGCGCGCCGAGCATCGCGCTGCCCCATTCGACCAGTCGGTTCTGGTGGCAGGGCTCGTCGTCGGCGAGATTGTAGACGCCCGCCGGCCCCCGCAGCGAGGCGATGACGCCGCCTGCGATATCGTCGATATGGATACGGCTGAAGACCTGACCCGGCAGGTTGATGCGGTGCGCGCGGCCTTCCACAATGCGCTCGAGGATCGAGCGGCCCGGACCATAGATGCCGGGCAGGCGAAAGACCCGGACATCGCTACGTAGCACTTGCCATGCTGCATCGGCAGCATTTCGGTCGAGGCGGCGGCCCTTGATCGACGCACTTTCGTCGACCCAGGCTCCGCCCGTGTCGCCATATACGCCGGTCGAGGACAGATACCCGACCCATGTCGCGGGGGTGAGCGCGACGGCCTCGCCATAACGCGCAAGCACGGGGTCTTCGCCATCGACCGGCGGAACCGAGGAGAGGATATGCGTCGCCGACCGCAGCGCCGTCAGCACCGCGCCGTGGTTGCCGAAAGCAAGGCTCCCATCGCGTCCGTCGCGCGTTGTTCCCGTCACCTCCCATCCGCGTGCGCGCAGGCGCCCGGCGAGATGGCTCGCCGCATAGCCCATTCCGAAAATCAGCATCTGTCCCATGGCGCGCCTTATTGCGCGTGCGCGCCGCGATGCCTAGATCGAACAGATGACCGACGCCTCCTCCACGCCCGCCATCCCCGTCACCATCCATCGCAGCGACTATCGCGCGCCGGACTGGTCGATCCCCGACATCGCGCTCGACTTTGCTCTGGGGATCGATGCGACGAAGGTCGGCGCCGCGCTGTCGGTGGTACGCGATGCCGCTGCGCCGGTGCCGCTGGTGCTGCGCGGCGATGGGCTGACCCCGGCGGCGGTGCGCGTCGACGGCGACGTGTGGAACGACTGGCGGATGGACGGCGGCGACCTGATCGTCGACCTCGGCGACCGGACGCGTGCGACGGTCCAGATCGATACGCTGATCGACCCGGCATCGAACACCCAGCTGTCGGGCCTCTATGCGTCGAACGGCATGCTCTGCACCCAGTGCGAGGCCGAAGGCTTCCGTCGCATCACCTTCCACCCCGACCGGCCCGATGTGCTCAGCCGCTACAAGGTGCGGATGACGGGCGACAAGGCGCAATTCCCGATCCTGCTGTCGAACGGCAATTGCGTCGAACAGGGCGAAGCGGGGAGCGATCATTGGGCGCTGTGGGAAGATCCCTGGCCGAAGCCCTCCTATCTCTTCGCGCTCGTCGCGGGCGACCTTGTCGTCAACAGCGACCGCTTCACGACGATGTCGGGGCGCGAGGTCGAACTCGGCATCTGGGTCCGCGGCGGCGATCAGGACCGGACCGGCCATGCGATGCAGGCGCTCAAGGACAGCATGAAATGGGACGAAGAGGTCTACGGCCGCGAATATGACCTCGACCTCTTCAACATCGTCGCGGTCAGCGATTTCAACATGGGGGCGATGGAGAACAAGGGGCTCAACATCTTCAACACCCGCTATATCCTCGCGGACCCCGACACCGCGACCGACCTCGACTATGACGGGATCGAAGGCGTCGTCGCGCACGAATATTTTCACAATTGGTCGGGCAACCGTGTCACCTGCCGCGACTGGTTCCAGCTGAGCCTTAAAGAGGGCTTCACCGTCTTTCGCGACCAGAATTTCTCCGCCGATATGGGGTCGCCGCCGGTCAAGCGGATCGAGGATGTCCGCCTGCTCCGCGCTGCGCAATTCCCCGAGGATGCGGGTCCGCTCGCGCACCCGATCCGCCCCGACAGCTTTCAGGAAATCTCGAACTTCTACACCGCGACCATTTACAACAAGGGCGCCGAGATCATCCGCATGATGGCGACGATGGTCGGCCCCGAACGCTTCCGCAAAGGCACTGACCTCTATTTCGACCGCCACGACGGCGAGGCGGCGACGTGCGAGGATTTCGTGCGCGCGATCGAAGAGGGTGCGGGGATCGACCTGACGCTGTTCCGCCGCTGGTACGAACAGGCGGGGACGCCGCGCATCGCCGCGCGGATCGATACCGATGCCGCCACGGGCGAGCGCACGCTGCACCTGTCGCAGACGGTTCCGCCGACGCCGGGGCAGCCCGACAAGGCGCCGATGCTGATCCCGCTGCGCATCAAGGCGTTCGACCTCGACGGCGGGCACGGCGACGAGACCGAACAGCTAGTGCTCCTCGATCGCGCCGAACTCGCGGTGCCGCTCGGCCAATATCGCAGCCGGCCGATGCTTTCGATCAACCGGGGCTTTTCGGCGCCGGTGATCGTCGATTTCGCACGCGAGGACGGCGAGCTGGCCTGGCTCGCGGCGCATGACGACGATCCGTTCGCGCGCTACGAGGCGTTGCAGCAGCTCATTCTCGACACGCTCGTCGCAGCGGTGTCGGGCGAGCGCGCCGACAATCGCGCGGTGGTCGAGGCGGTCGCGCAGACGCTGGCGGGCCGCGCCGGCGATCCGGCTTTTGTCGCCGAGGCGGTGCTGCTGCCGAGCGAAGCCTTCATCGGCGATCAGATGGTGACGGTCGATCCCGATGCCATCCGCCGCGAGCGGCTGGCCCTGCAGGCTGCGATCGGCAAGGCGCTCGAAAGCGAATGGCGCGATATCCTTGCAGGTGCCGCGCCGTCCGCCACCGACCTGTCGCGGGCGGCCAAGGGTGGCCGCCGCCTGCGCGGCGTTGCGCTGGCCTATCTGGCGGCGACCGACATGGCCGACATTCCGGCGCTGGCGTTCAGTATCTTCTCGAATACCGACGGCATGACCGAACGCCAGGCCGCGCTCGCGACGCTCGCGCATGGCGACAGCGACGAGCGCGTGGCGGCGCTCGATATCTTCTATCAGCGCTATCGCGACAATCCGCTCGTCCTCGACAAATGGTTCCAGGTGCAGGCCTGGTCGCTGCGCCCCGACACCGTCGATGCGGTGAAGGAGCTTGCGCAGCACGCCGACTTCACGCTCGCCAACCCCAATCGCGTGCGCTCGCTCTACGGCGCGCTGACGGGCAATCAGGCCGCCTTCCATCGCGCCGATGGCGCGGGGTACCGGCTGATTGCCGACCTCGTGATCGCGCTCGATCCCAAAAATCCGCAGACCGCGGCGAAGATGATCCCGCCGCTCGGCCGCTGGAAGCGTTTCGACGAGGGACGGCAGGCGCTGATGAAGGCCGAACTCGAACGCATTCTCGCGCAGCCCGGCCTGTCGCGCGACGTCACCGAGCAGGCGTCGAAGAGCCTGCTTGGATAAACTCAGGTCGACGAGAAGAGCTTGGTTCCGACGACGCCGATGACGATCAACGTCATGAAACCGATCTGGACGCCGTTCACCTTCTCGCCGAACCAGAATATGCCGCCGATGATCACGCCGACGGCGCCGAGTCCGGTCCAGATGGCATAGGCGGTTCCGGCAGAAATGCCGCGCATCGCAAAGGCGAGCAGCGCCATGTTGAGGAAGCTCAGCGACACGGGGACGATCGACGCCTGCCACGATCCGATCGTCGCGGCCCATTTCAGGCTGAGCGCCCAGATAATTTCAGTAAAAACGGCGATCGCGAGGATGATCCACGCCATAGGACGGTCCTTTCAAGTCTGCGGGCTCGAAAGGAAAGGGCGCAGCCGGAAACCCGGAAGAGGCTGTGCAGGCGGGTGCCATTAGGGCCGAGGATGCGGAATGGCAACCCGCGAGGGCGCTCAGGCTTTCGCGAGGAAGGCGAGGATATCCGCGTTGAGGCGTTCGACATGCGTCAGCGGCAGGCCGTGCGGGGCGCCTTCGTAGATGCTGAGCGTCGCACCGGGAAGCAGCGCCGCGGTGGCCCTCGCGGTGATCGCGAGCGGCGCGGAGGCATCGCGGTTGCCGTGCACGATCAGCGTCGGTACGCCGATCTTTCGCACGTCGGCGCGGAAATCGGTAACGAAATTGGCCTGGGCGAGCTGCGCTGCACCGAGCAGCGACGTCGACATCATCATATCCTGGCCCCATGCCACCATGGCGGCCGAGGTGTCGGGGGTGAAAAAGGGCTTCGTATTCGCCGCGATCCACGCCGGGAAATCGCGCGCGAGCAGGTCTGTGCCGGCGGCGAGCGTCACGGGGTCGATGCCGCCCGGATTGTCGGGGCGCTTGACCAGGCAGGGCGTGATCGTGCCGACGAGTATCACACGCGCGACGCCGCGCCCGCCGTGCCGGGCGAAATAGCGCGCCACTTCGGTGCCGCCCATCGAATGCGCGACGATGGTGACGCCATCCAGCGCCAGCCCGTCGATGATCGACGCCAGATCGTCGGCCAACGTGTCATGGTCGTAACCCTGACCCGGGTCGGCCGAACGGCCGTGCCCGCGGCGGTCATAGGCGATCGCGCGATAACCTTTCCGTGCCAGCCCAAGCATCTGATATCCCCAGAAATCGGATGGCAGCGCCCATCCGGCGAGGAAGAGCACGGGTTTGCCCGCGCCCCAGTCGCGGACGAATAGCGACGTCCCGTCCTTCGCAGCGACGAAGCTTTCGGCGGACCGCTTTGCTGCGGGCGCGGCGGCATGACTACGCAGCGGCGCGGCGAGCGCCCCCGCCGCGACGAGGCCTGCGAACGACATGATCTGGCGTCTGTTCATCTGTCTCTCCTGTCAAAACGATGGAGAGACGATAGGGAGGGCATCGACCCGAAGCGATTACCCGTCAGGTAATCGAAAACGCTACGGGCGAAGAAATGTTTTTACGTGCCCAGCCAGCCGGTCACCTCGCCCGCGACCTTGTTTGCGGCGCGCGTCAGCGCTTCGCCAACGGGTTTGGCCTCGACCTTGCCGCCGATCGCCTCGCGCGCCTCGAAGCGGCGCTGGGTGACAGTCTTGCCGCCCGCCGATACGAGCATCGCCTGGTAGACGACGACGACCTCGTTGGTCGCCGCATCGACACCGAATTCCATCAACTGGCCCGCGAGCTGTTCGCCGGGGGCGGTCAGATATTGGCCTTCGTCGAGCACGACGCGCGACGTCCGCGCGGACACGGTTTCGGACACGAGCCGCTGGAACAGGCGCGATGGCGCCTCGACCCATTGCGCGTCCTTGACATAGGTAACGCTCGCGCCGTCCTGCTGCACCGGGATGCGCGTGGTGCGCAGTTTTTGCGGCGCGGTGGGGATCAGGATCGTCAGCGTCGCGGCTTCGGACGCGGTGCGTGCGCCGCCCGCGGTCGGTGCCGCATCGGCATCGAGCGTCAGCAGGAAGGGTGGGGTCTTGCCGCCTAGGCCGATGCACGCCGAGAGCGAGACGGCGGCGACAGCGACGAGCAGCGGAGCGCGGAGGCGGCGGATCATGGTTTCGGTCCTCATTGCTTGTAATCGGGCAGCTTGCTGCCGCTGATGATCGCGCCGGCACCCTGCTGGTCGAGCTTGTCGGTCAAACTGGATAGCGACGCGGAAGTCCGGCGCAGGTCGCGGATCAGGGCATTGGCCTCGGGAATCGTCGTTTCACTGAAGGTCTTGAGCCCCGGCCGTGCGTCGGAGATTGCGGCCTCGAGCGTCGCCATAGACGCGTTGGCCGATTTCAGCGTGTCGCGCAGGTTCGCCATCGCCGGGTCGACGTTGCGATCGATCGTGCCCTGCGCCGATGCGGCGAGATTGCCGATCTGTTCGGCGGCGTTACCCGTCTGCTGGATCGCGATGCGCGTGTCGGCGAGCGCGCGTTCGATCGCCGGGCCGTTGCGCGCGAGGATCGCGGTCGAGGCTTCTACATTGTTCAGGATGCCGCGAAGGCTCGCCTGATTTTCATCGTCGGCGAGTTCGGCGAGCCGTTCGGTCAGCGTCGACAGGCGCTGGAGCAATTGCGGCGCGGTGTTGAGCAGTTCGCCGAGACCGCCGACGCGTGCGGGGATCACCGGTTTGCCCGCGGGCCCCTTGTCGGCGATCGGCGGCGCGCCCTTGACCGCGCCCGACAGCGAAATCTGCGACACGCCGGTGAAGCCCACGCCTTCCAGTGCCGCGGTCGTGCCTTGCAGGACGGGCACGCCCTCATTGACCTCGATGCGCACGCGGACGAACTGCGGATCGTCGGGCCACAGCGCGATTTCGCGCACCTGTCCCGACGGCACGCCGGAAAACTGGACCTGCGCGCCCTTGTTCAGTCCGTCGACCGACTGTTTGAAGAAGATATCATATTCGCGCTTTGCGCCGCCGCTGTCGTTGGCGAGCCAGACGACGAAAAAGGCGAGCGCCGCGGTGAAGAAGAGGACGAAAGCGCCGACGAGCACATTGTTCGACCGTGTTTCCATCAGCTTTTCCTATCCTGCCGCTCGGTGGCGATGTTGCAGCCTGCGGCTGCGCGCCCGCGGGGGCCATTGAAATAATCCTGTATCCACGGATGCTCGGTGGCAAGCAGTTCGGGGATCGTTCCGACCGCGATCACTTTCTTCTCTGCCAATACCGCAACCCGGTCGCAGGTTGCATAGAGCGAGTCGAGATCGTGGGTGATCAGAAAGACGGTAAGACCCATCGTGTCGGCGAGTTCGCGGATGAGTTCGTCGAACTTGGCGGCGCCGATCGGGTCGAGCCCCGCGGTCGGTTCGTCGAGGAACAGGAGCGCGGGGTCGAGCGCGAGCGCGCGCGCAAGGCCGGCGCGCTTGACCATGCCGCCCGACAGTTCGGCGGGATATTTCGGCCCCGCGTCGGGGGGCAGGCCGACCATCGCGACCTTGTAGGCGGCGATTTCGTCGAGCAATCGCTGGTCGAGCCGCGGATAATATTCGCGCAGGGGCACCTGGATGTTTTCGGCGACGCTGAGCGTCGAAAACAGCGCGCCGCCTTGGAACATCACCCCCCAGCGCCGCCGCAGGTCGCGCGATTCCTCTTCGTTGGCGATCGTGTCGAGGGTCTTGCCATAGACCTCGATCTCGCCCGCGGCCGGCGTCTGGAGTCCGATGATCGAACGCATCAGCACCGATTTGCCGGTGCCCGATCCGCCGACGACACCCAGAATCTCTCCTGAACGGACGTCGAGGTCCAGATTTTCGTGGATCACGGCGTCGCCGAACTGGTTCTTGAGCCCGCGGATGCAGATGGCCGTCTCGAATTTTTCGGGCCGCACCGCGTCGGCGGCGGCAAGCTCCTCCTTGATCTCCTGTTCGACCTCGCCGTTCATCAATTCCACCCCAGCGAAGAGAAGAAGACGGCAAACATCGCGTCGAGGACGATGACGAGGAAGATGGCGGCGACCACGGCCGAGGTTGTCCGCTGCCCGACCTCCTCGGCGTTCTGGCGAACCTGCATGCCTTCGTAGCAGCCGGTGACGCCGATCAATATGCCGAACACCGGGGCCTTGATCAGCATGATCCAGAAATCGGTCATCGGAATGATTTCGCGCAGCCGCTGGATGTAGGTGAGCGGCGGGATGTCGAGCCCGATCCAGACAAAGGCACCGCCGCCGGCAATCGCGCACAGGCTGGCATAGAAGCCGAGCAGCGGCATGGTGATCGTCGACGCCGCGACGCGCGGCAGTACGATCGCTTCCATCGGCGATACGCCGATCGTGCGCATCGCATCGACCTCTTCGGTCAGTTTCATCGTGCCGATCTGTGCGGCGAAGGCCGATCCCGAACGTCCCGCGACCATGATCGCGGTCATCAGCAAGCCAAGCTCGCGGATCGACGCGCGGCCGACGAGGTTGATCGTGAACACCTCGAGCCCGAATTGTTCGAGTTGCACCGCCCCCTGCTGGGCGATGACGATACCGATCAGGAAGCTCATCAGCCCGATGATCGGCAGCGCGTCGACGCCGACGGTCTGGAAACGCGTGACGACGGCGTTCCAGCGCAGGCGACGGCGCGCGCGGATCTGGGTGCCGAGTGCGATGATCATCGCGCCGAAAAAGCCGACGATGCCGACCAGTTCGTGCCAGATCGCGACGCTGGCGGTACCGACCTGTTCGAGCATCCGGACCCACGCCGGGCGGCGGTCGCGGTGGACGCGATATTCGCTCTTGTCGCTCGCAAGCGCGTCGAGCAGCCGTTCGGCCTCCGGGCTCGCGCCGACGATCTTCGAGCCATGTTCGTTGACCGTTCGCGTCACGATCCACGCGCCGACGGTATCGATGCGTTCGAGCGCCGACAGGTCGAGCGTCGCGATCGGTCCGAGCGCTTCGAGCCGTGCGGGGACGTCCCCGAGACGGGCCAGCGTCAACCGGC
The DNA here is from genome assembly GCF_035944815.1 of Sphingopyxis sp. Taxonomy (GTDB): domain Bacteria; phylum Pseudomonadota; class Alphaproteobacteria; order Sphingomonadales; family Sphingomonadaceae; genus Sphingopyxis. The sequence goes on along the minus strand of NZ_DASZAU010000002.1, from coordinate 136,126 downwards.
CGGTGAAGCGAACCTCGGCACCATCGACACCGTCGCTATGTTCGAAATCCGCCCGGGCCACCATCGTGCGGGGGACACTGGCTTATTTGCCCCCGCACGGCAAGTGAATCCATGGTCCAGCTTGTCAGGCCTTGGCCGCGATATGGGGTCATACTATGGGTTGGGGATGGAAGATCCGCTCGCCACGCCGCCCCCCGACTATGCGCACCGTGTCGCGATGTACGACATGGACAGGACGATAACGCGTTCAGGGACTTACAGCGGGTTCCTCATCCATGTTGCGCGGCAGCGCCAGCAATGGCGACTGCTGCTCCTGCCGCTCGTCGGGCTCGCCGGCGCCGCCTGGTCGCTGCGGCTGATCGATCGGTCGCGGCTCAAGGCGATCAATCTTCGCCTGCTTGTCGGCAAGCGTTTTCGCCGCACCGAAATCGCCCCGCTGGCCGAAAGCTATGCCGACAAGGTCGTCGCGCGCGGACTGCATCCGGCTGCGCTCGAGCAGATCGCCGCCGACCGCGAGGCGGGGTATCGGCTGCTTCTCGCGACGGCGTCCTTCCATCTTTATGTCGATGCGATCGCGCGGCGGCTGGGGATGGACGATGTCCTCGCGACGCGGCTCGACGAACCCGACGGCGCCGATCATATCCACGCGCGCATCGCCGGCGACAATTGCTATGGCGAGGCGAAGTTCGCGCGCATCTCGGACTGGCTCGCGGCCAATGAGATCACGCGCGAGGCGGCGCATGTCCGCGCCTATTCGGACCATGTCTCCGACCATCCGATGCTGCATTTTGCCGACGAAGCGGTCGCGACGACGCCGTCGCGCAAGCTGAAGCAGCTCGCGCCGCAAATGGGCTGGCAGGTCGTCGACTGGCGGACGCGACGCTAAACCATGTTCATGTTCCCTCGCGAAGGCGGGGGCCCATCACCGGTCGGCGCTATTCTGAAGCGGCGGGAGATGGGGCCCCGCCTTCGCGGGGACACGCGCTTTTCCTGCGGTCCGTGGTTAGACCGCGTCCAGCGCCTGCGCGAAGTCGGCGATCAGGTCGTCGGCATCCTCGATCCCGACCGACACGCGCACCAGATTGTCGGTGATGCCGAGCGCCTTCTTGCGCTCGTCCGGAACCGACAGGTGCGTCATCGCCGCCGGATGGCTGGCGAGCGTTTCGGTACCGCCAAGGCTGACTGCGAGCTTTGCGATCTTGAGCGCGTCGAGGAAGCGGAAACTCTCTTCCTCGCCGCCCTTGATGAACAGCGAGAAGGTCGATCCCGCGCCGGTGCAGTGGCGATCGTAGATATCCTTCTGCCGTGCGTCGCTGATGAAGCCGAGATAGCCGAGGCCTTCGACCTTCGGATGATCGCGAAGGAAGGTGCAGACCTTCAGCGCATTTTCGCCCGCGCGGCTCATTCTGAGTTCGAGCGTTTCGAGGCTGCGCAGCAGCATCCACGCGGTGTTGGGGTCGCAGATCGTGCCGATCGTGTTGCGCATCGGGCGGATCGCGTTGATCAGCGCCTGACCCCCCGACACCCCGCCCGCGACGAGGTCCGAATGGCCGCCGGCATATTTGGTGAGGCTGTAGACGACGAGTTCGGCGCCCTGATTGAGCGGCTTTTGCCACAGGGGGCCGAGGAAGGTGTTGTCGATCGCGATCGCGGGCTTCTGCTCGCCGGTGAAGGCGGCATCGCGTGCGGCGCGCACCGCCTCGACGTCGACGAGCGCGTTGGTCGGGTTCGCCGGGCTTTCGAGATATACGAGCGCTACCTTGCCGCCCTTTTCGTCGGCAAGCGTCTTGGCGCGCGCGAGGATCGCGTCGATTTCCTCACGCGTCGCGCCGGCGGGGAAGTCGACGAAGCTGACCCCGAAGCGCGACAGGATGCGGGCAATCAGCGTTTCGGTCGCGGCATAGAGCGGGCCCGAATGGACGATCACGTCATTCTGGCCGACGAGCGCGAGGAGCAAAGTCGCGATCGCCGACATGCCGCTGGAGAAGACGAGGCTGTCGTCGGCGCCGTCCCAGACCGCAAGCCGGTCCTCGAGGATTTCCTGGTTCGGACCGTTGAAGCGCGAATAGACGAGGCCGTCGGCGGGGCCTTCGCGCTTGCCCGTGATATGTTCGAAGAAGCGCTTGCCCGCTGCCGCGCTTTCGAACGCAAAGGTCGAGGTAAGGAAGATCGGCGGCTTCAGCGAGCCTTCGGAGAGGGTCGGGTCATAGCCGAGTCCCATCATCAGCGTCGCGGGGCTGAGGTCCTTGTCGCCGATTTTCTTGCTGTTCGTCTTGGGTTTGCCGCGCATGGCCATGGGGATGCTCCTTGAATGTTGCCGTCCTTATAGCGTCCGAAGTTTCGTTTGAAACTATATTGCGCGGCTCAACCCAGCATGGCGATGGCCCAGATCACCCCGATCAAGAGCGGGACGCCGATGATGTCGAGTGCGAGCCCGGCCTTCAATATACGCGGCAGCGCGATGTGGCCGGTAGCCCAGGCTAGCGCGTTGGGGCCGGTCCCCGACGGCAGCATGAAGCCCCAGCTCGCCGCCATCGCGACGGGTAGCGCGAGCAGCACCGGATCGGCGCCCGTCGCCGCGATCAATGCCGCGAGCACGGGCATGATCCCGCTCGCGGTTGCGACATTGCTGGCAAATTCGGTGATCAGGATTGTGAGTGCGACGATCGTCGCCGCGAGCAGGATCGTCGGCACGCTGCCGAGCGGGGCGAGGACGGCACCCAGCCAGGCCGCGAGCCCGCTCGCGGTGATCGCCGCGGCAAGCGCGAGACCGCCGCCGAACATCATGATGACGCCCCATGGCGCGCGGTCGGCTTCCTTCCAGAGCAGGAGCGGGCGGCCGGTCCCGTCGGGCAGGATGAAGAGCAGCAGGCTGCCAGCGACCGCGATCGTGCCGTCGGTGAGCGCACCCTTCGGCAGCATCGGCTCGAGCCAGGGCTGCGCGATCCACGCGACGAGCACGAGCAGGAAGATCGGGACGACGCGCCGTTCGGCGGTCGACCAGATCGCCTGATTGCCGAGCGCCGCCGCCGCCGCGGTGCCGTCGAAGGGATGGTCGGCAAGCCGCTGGACGCGTGCGAGAATCCACATCGCGATCGGCGTCGACAAGAGGACGATGGGGACGCCGTAGATCGCCCAGTCGAGGAAGGCGATGCGCAGGCCCAGCGCTTTTTCGATGAGCCCTGCTGCGATGGCGTTGGTCGGGCTGCCGACGAGTGTGCCGAGCCCGCCGATCGATGCGGCAAAGGCGATTCCCATCATCACCGCACCGGCGAAGCCCTCGGTCTCGCCCTCGTGCACCCCGCCGGCGCGGACGACCGCGAGCGCGATGGGGATCATGATCAGCGCGGTCGAGGTGTTCGAGATGAACATGCTGAGCAGTGCGGTTGCCGCCATGAAGGCAAAGAGCAGGCCCGATGCGGTCGGCGACGCGCGCTTGAGCAAGGCGAGCGCCAGCCGCCGGTGCAGCCCGACGCGCTCGATCGCCAGCGCGAGGAAGGCGCCGCCGAGGATCAGGAACAGGATCGGTGAATAATATTCCTTCGCGATCGCATTGGCGTCCATGACGCCAAAGGCGGGCACGGTGAGGAAGGGAATGAGTGCGGTGACGGTCAGCGGCAGCGCCTCGGTCATCCACCAGATTGCCATCAGGACGGTCAGCGCCGCGACGCGCCAAGCGGTAAGCTCCATGCCCGCCGGAGCGGGAGCCAGGAGCATGATGCCGAAAACGACGAGCCCGCCGATCAATCCCAACCAGCGCGTGCGCGTCATCTTGCCTCTTATCCTCCCGCCAGTCCGATCACCGATAGCTGGCGGCCATAGGTGTTTTCCCCATTGTGGCACGCGCGGCGATAGCTGAAATACTCCTGCCCCTGGGCATAGGTGTCCTGCCCGCCGATGGCAATTCGCGTTAGGCCGGCGGCGGCGAGCCGCGCCGCGACATAAGCGGCGATGTCGAACATCGCATGGCCGGGCTTGCCCGCAGCAAAGAAGCGCTCGTTCGCGGGATCGTCGGTCAGGAAGCGCTGCACAAAGCCGTCGTCGACCTCGTACGAGGCGCGCCCGATGCAGGGGCCGATCGCGGCGGCGATATTCGCGCGGCGCGCGCCGAGGCTTTCCATGATGTCGAGCGTCGCATCGGTAACCCCCGCGACCGCGCCCTTCCAGCCGGCATGCGCCGCGCCGACGACGCCGGCGTCGCGGTCGGCGAACAGCACGGGGACGCAGTCGGCGGTCAATATGCCGAGCAGGACGCCGGGCGTGCGCGTGGCGAGGGCATCGGCTTCGGGACGCGCGGCAAGGTCGCTGTTTTCGTCAATGATGACGCAGCGATTGCCGTGAACCTGATAAAGGCCGGTCAGCGTCGCGCCCGGCAGTGCGGTATCCGTCACGCGCCGGCGGTTCTCCGCAATCAGCGCCGGATCGTCGCTCGACCCGAGCCCGCAGTTGAGCGACGCAAGGTCGCCCGCCGACACGCCGCCGCGGCGTCCGAAGAAGCCGTGCGCGATACCGTCCAGCGTCGGTGCGGTGACGAAAGCGGCGCTCACAGGTCGAGCCTGAAGAAGCGGTCTTCGTCGATATGATTGCCGACGCGAAACGCGTTGCGGCCGACGTCGTAAAATCCATAGCGACGGTAAAAGGCCTGCGCGCGATCGTTTTCGGTAAAGACGGTGAGGTAGAGCGTCGAGGCGCGTTCGCGCGCCCAGCCGATACCCCATTCCATCAGCGCCACCGCGACGCCGGTGCCCTTGGCGGCTTCGGCGACATAGAGCTGGTGTAGCTCGACGGCATTGTCGGTCGGTTGCTCTGCGGGCAGTTCGAAATCGACCGGGCCCATCTTGATATAGCCGAGGATCGCGCCGGCTTCGCTGCGGACCACCGCGATATCATGATCGTCGCTGGCGATCTGCGCGCGCACCCGGTCGGGCGGGTTCCAGCCGGCAAGGAAGGTCGCGAGGTCGGCAGGATCGTAGATATGCCCGAACGTGTGCGTGAAGGAGCCGTTGGCGAAGGCGGCGATCGCCTCGGCATCGGCGGGCTGTGCCAATTGGATGGCGGTCATGCGGCGTCTCCTGCAAATCCTGCGGGCGCGGGCCAGCCCGGTGCGGTGAAGGCCATCACCTTGAACAAGTCGCCCATCTCGCGCGGCTCGACGAGACGGTCGCGTTGGGCCTTCAACTCTTCGGCGCGGGCGGGCGCGGCGTTGGTGAGCGATTGCAGGCGGGCGTCGATGCCGAGCCGCCCGAGCCACGCACCTTGTGTCACGAGATCGGTAACGCTTGCACCGGCGCTCCGTGCCGCGTCGGCGAGCGTCGTGAAATCGACATGCGCGGTCAGGTCGACCTCGCCCGGATCGGCGAAGGGATCGACGAAGCGGTGCGCCTTGACAGCCTGCAACGTGTCGCCCGCGGCGGGACCGCTGTAACCATAGTCGATCGCGAGCATCGCGCCGCCCTGTCGCGCGAGGCGAAAGGCGCAGCGCTGCATGATCGCTGCCGACGCGGGCGTCGTTTCGACGATCGTTCCCACAGGTTCGCTGCGCAGCGCCGGTGGAATGGCTTCGTCGGCCGGAACGTCGCCTGCAACGGGTGTCACCGTTCCATCTTGGCGCTCGACCATGCGCTCGCGCCATCTGTCGATGGTGCGGATATATTGATGGATTGGCAGGGCGTCGAAAAATTCGTTCGCGACGATGATCAGCGGCGCGTCGTCGGGCAGCGCGTCGATTTCGTCATGATGCTGCGCCGCGGGCAGGCGCGCGAGCTGCGCAGCGCGCAATGTCGGGCTTGTTTCGACCAGTTGGGCGCCCAGCGGCGTGCAGCCGAAGCGCGCCATCGTACGCAGCGCGTCGACCGCGAGCGTGCCGCGGCCGGGCCCGAGTTCGACATAATGGAAGTGCGGGCTGCCCGCGCGCGACCAGAGGTCGGCGATCCAGATGCCGACCATCTCGCCGAACATCTGGCTGATTTCGGGCGCCGTGGTGAAATCTCCCGCGACGCCGAGCGGATCGCGCGTCGCATAATAATGAGCATTCGCCGCCGCCATATAGTCGGCGACGCTCATCGGCCGGGCGGCCGCGATTTCGCTTATCAACTCGTCCGGGGTCGGCGGGCCGTCACGCAATGCTGTCGGTTCCGGCGACCGGCTCGATCCGCTGGCGGCGGCCCTTGGCGGTCGCCACGAGCCAGAAGCCGCCCAGCAGCATCGGGACCGTGAGCGTCTGTCCCATCGTCAGCCCCCACGACAGCGTGCCGAGCTGGACGTCGGGTTCGCGCACGAACTCGACCGCAAAGCGGCTGAGGCCATAGATGATCGCCGCCATGCCGAACAGGAAGCCGGGCTTGTAACGCGCGTCGGTGCGCCAGAAGAAGAAGGCGAGGATCGCCATCATCACGATCCCTTCGAGCCCGGCTTCATAGAGCTGGCTCGGGTGGCGCGGGTCCATAGTGCCGCTGTCCGGAAAGATGATCGCCCAAGGCACGGTCGTCGCGCGGCCCCACAGCTCGCCATTCACGAAATTGGCGAGGCGGCCGAAGAAGAGCCCGAAGGGCACGACGCAGGCGACATAGTCGCAGAACCGCAGGAAGCTCAGCTTCTCCTTGCGCGTCACATACCAGATCGCGATCAGCACGCCGATGACGCCGCCGTGGAGCGACATGCCGCCATCCCATAGTTTGAAGATTTCGAGCGGCTTTTCGATATAGTTCCCAAGGTTGTAGAACAGCACATAGCCCAGCCGCCCGCCGAGGATGATCCCGAGCATCGCATAGAAGATCATGTCGTCGGCGTGACGCCGCGCCATCGGGGCGCCGGGCTGCGCGATCAGCTTCAAGAGATACCAGTAGCCGATAAAAATCCCGGCTAGATAGGCAAGCGCATACCAGCGGATCGGCAAGCCGAAGACGCTGAACGCGATCTCGGAGTTCTCCCCCATGAGATCGTGAAAGTTCACATATTGCGTTGCTTCGGCTAAGGTTGCAAAAAGAAACATATAGTCGCGCTGTCCTTCCCCAGGAGAGGCCTCCCCATAAGGGGTATGGCGAGCGAGACCAAGAGGAGAGATGAAAGATGCCATCTGCGCTCGATTTGCGCCTGGAAGCCGCCTATAATCTGATCACCGGTCCGGGCGGACCGATCCAGGTCGGGTCCGTCGAACGCTTCGGCCACCAGCTTCCGATTATCAGCAATGCGCCGACCAATCTGGCGGACTATGTTGCCTTTTTCGCTGCGCAGCATGGCGATGCGACCTTCCTCGTCGAAGGCGAGGAACGGCTGTCGTTCAAGCAGGTCTATATGGCGGCGCGGCAGGTCGCGGCGGGGCTGGTCGAGGGGCATGGCGTCCAGCGCGGCGACCGTGTCGGGCTCGCGATGCGCAACGCCAACGCCTGGTGCGTTTCCTATATCGGCATATTGATGGCGGGCGGCTGCGCGACATTGCTCAACGGCTGGTGGCAGGGCGGCGAGCTCGCTGCCGGTATCATCGACAGCGAAGCCCGGCTGGTGATCGCCGACCCGCAGCGCGCGGCGCGGCTCGAAGGCGTCGAGCATGGCGCGAAGATCGTCACGCTCGACGTGACGCAGCCGATCGAGCAGGCGATCGCGCCGATCACGGGTGCCGGCGGTAGCGCGGCGACGGCGCTGCCGACGCTGACCGGGCAGGATCTCGCCACCATCCTCTTTACCTCGGGTTCCACGGGCCAGTCGAAGGGCGCCTATTCGCGGCACGAAGCGGTGGTGCAGGCGATCTTCAACTATGTGACGCAGACCGCGAGCATCGTCCACCTGCTGACCGAAGACGGCCAGATGTCGGATATCCAGCCCGCGACTTTGATCTGCACGCCCTTGTTCCACGTCACCGCCGAAATCCCGGTTTTCCTGCAGAGCTTCGCGCTCGGCCGCAAACTGGTGCTGATGCCCAAATGGAATGCCGACGAGGCGATGCGGCTGATCCAGGACGAGCAGGTCAATTATTTCGTCGGCGTGCCGCTGATGAGCTATGAAATCCTCACAAGCCCGAACCGCAAGAATTACGACCTGTCGACGTGTAAGAGCTACGCCGGCGGCGGCGCGCCGCGCCCGCCCGAGCATGTGCGGCGCCTTGCGACGGAAATGGGCGAGGCGAAGCCGCTTCTCGGCTATGGCCTTACCGAAACCAACGCGGTCGGGTGCGGCATCATCAACGAAAACTACGTCGAAAAGCCGATGTCGACCGGCCCGGCGTCGAAGCCGCTTGTCGATCTTGCGATCCTCGACGACAATGGCAACGACGTTGCACAAGGCGGGGTCGGTGAAGTCTGCATCCGGTCGGTGTGCAATTTCGAGGGCTATTGGAACAATGAAGCCGCGACCAGGGCGGCCTTCTTCGACAATGGCTATTTCCGTTCGGGCGACCTCGGCTATCTCGACGCCGACGGCTATCTGTTCATCGTCGACCGCAAGAAGGACATCATCATCCGCGGCGGCGAGAATATCAGTTGCCAGGAAGTCGAGGCGGCGATCTACGAGCATGCCGAGGTCAACGAATGCGCGGTGTTCGGTCTTCCCGATGAGCGCCTCGGCGAATGCGTCGGTGCGGTCGTCTGGACGAAGCCGGGCAGCAGCGTGGCCGCCGACGACCTCGTTTCTTTCCTCGGCGCGCGGCTCGCGCCCTACAAGGTGCCGTGCCAGATCTGGATGTCGAACGACGCGCTGCCCAAGCTCGGCAGCGAAAAGATCGACAAGGTCAGCTTGCGGAACCACTATCGCGAGGAATATGCAGCGAAGGCCGTCGCGTAACCGGACGGCGTGATGGAGCGAACCGGGACCATGGCCGAGGCTGAAACTCCCGTCGCTCCCGAAAAGCCGGGGCCGGTGCGCGTCTATCGCCACCGGTTGCCGGCGCGCATCTGGCATTGGCTGAATGCCGTGACCTTGCTCATCCTGTTGATGAGCGGGCTGATGATCTTCAACGCGCACCCGCGCCTCTATTGGGGCCAATATGGTGCCAACCCCGACTATGCCTGGCTGGCGGTCGGTTCGACGCCGAAGACCGGCTTCGTGCGTATCGGCGACACGCGGATCGAGACCACCGGGGTGCTCGGACGTTGGACCGATGCCGAGGGCGCCCAGCAGACCTGGGCTTTTCCGGGCTGGGCGACGATCCCTACCACCTATAGCCTGGCCGACGGGCGCCGCTGGCATTTGCTGTTCGCGTGGGTGCTCGCGATCAGCCTGACGCTCTACATGCTGTGGAGCCTCGTCGGCGGGCATCTGAAAAGGGACCTGCACGTCCGCCGCGCCGAATGGGCGCCGCGCCATATCTGGCAGGATGTGAAGGATCATGCACGGCTGCGCTTCCCGAGGGGTGAAGCCGCGGCCCGCTATCATATCCTCCAGAAGCTCAGCTACATCGGCGTCATCTTTGTCCTGCTGCCGCTGATGATCGCCACCGGCCTCACCATGTCGCCCGGCATGAACGCGTCGGCGCCCTGGCTGCTCGACCTGTTCGGCGGGCGCCAGTCGGCGCGGTCGATCCATTTTCTTGCCGCATGGGCGCTGGGCGCCTTCTTTCTTGTCCATATCGCGATGGTGCTGCTCGCCGGGCCGGTGAACGAAATCCGCTCGATGCTGACCGGCTGGTTCCGGCTGCCGCCCGAGAAGGACGAGGCAGCATGAGCGGGATCGTCCTGCCGCGCCGTCAGCTGATCGCACGCGCCGGCGGGCTTGTCGCCGCAACCGGCGCCTTGCCATTGCTGTCGGGCTGCGACGCGATCAACGAGGCGCCGGCGGTGCGCAAGATATTGTCGATGGGCGAAGAGATGAACCGCGCCAGCCAGCGCGCGCTGACGGACCGCGACGCGCTCGCGCGCGAGTTCACCCGCGCCGACCTGTCGCCGACCTTCCGGCCGAACGGAACAAAGCTGCCGCCGGGCGACGCCTATGCCGCCCATGCCGCGGCGGGCTTCGCCGACTGGCGCGTGCAGGTCACGGGCCTTGTCGCGCGCCCGTTGTCAATCTCGATGGCCGATATTCGCGCGATGCCGCAGCGCACGCAGATCACCCGGCACGACTGTGTCGAAGGGTGGAGCGCGATCGGCCAGTGGACCGGGCCGCAGCTCAGCCGCATCCTTGCCGCCGCACGGGTGAAGGACAGCGCGCGCTATATCGTTTTTCGCTGCGCCGATCGGCTTGGCGATGCGCTCTACTATGAAAGTTGCGACATGGTCGATGCGCTGCATCCGCAGACGATCATGGCGTGGGCGCTTAACGGTGTTGTGTTGCCGATCGCCAATGGTGCGCCGCTGCGCCTGCGCATCGAGCGCCAGCTTGGCTACAAGCACGCCAAATATGTGAATGCGATCGAGGCGGTCGCAAGCCTCGACCGAATCGGCGCGGGTAAGGGCGGCTATTGGGAAGATCGCATCGATTATGAATGGTATGCGGGAATCTGACCGGAACCATTTTTTGCATTGGCTGTTCAGTCGTTAAAATATGTCGATCTTGCGTCCGTTTCTCTCCCGGATCATTCGTCAGGGGCGGCTGACCGTCGTCGCGCCCGATGGCGCGCGCGAAGAATATGGTCGGCCGGCGCCCGGTTTTCCCGATGTCGCCATCCGCTTTACCAGCCGCCGCGGGATGCGCCGCATCATCCTCGATCCGCGGCTCGGCGCCGCCGAAGCGTTCATGGACGGCGAGATGGAGCTGGTTCAGGGCGACATCATGGACCTGATCGGTCTGATCCGCATAAACACACCATGGGATCGCGGCGCGAGACTGCACGACAAGACCTGGCTCGGCCGGCGCGCCGAATGGGTGAAGACACGGATCGGCTCGATCAACCGCCAGCGCCGGTCGCGCGCCAACGTCAAGCATCATTACGACATCGGCAACGACCTCTACCGCCTCTTCCTCGACGAAGACATGCAATATAGCTGCGCCTACTGGCCACGGCCGGATATGACGCTCGAGGAAGCACAGGTCGCGAAAAAGGCACATATCGCGGCAAAGCTCGCGCTGGCGCCCGGACAGCGCATCCTCGATATCGGTTGCGGCTGGGGCGGCATGGCGATCACGCTCGCGAAACTCGAGCAGGTCGAGGTTCTGGGCATCACGCTGTCCGACGAACAGCTCGCGCTAGCGCAGCAACGCGCCGAAGCGGCGGGGGTTACCGACCGGGTCAAATTCGAACTGATCGACTATCGCGACCTTGCCGCGCGCGAGCCGGGTCGGTTCGACCGCATCGTGTCGGTCGGCATGTTCGAGCATGTCGGTGCTGCCAATTTCGAAACCTTCTTTCGCGCCGCCGCGAACCTGATGACCGCCGACGGGGTGATGCTGCTCCACACGATCGGCCGTTTCGGCAAGCCCGGCGCCACCGATGCCTTCACCCGCAAATATATCTTTCCGGGCGGTTACATCCCGGCGCTCAGCGAAACATTGGCCGCCAGCGAGAAGAGCCGCCTGATCGCCACCGATATCGAGACGCTACGCCTCCATTATGCGCTGACGCTGCGCCAATGGTATGCGCGGACGCTGGCGCACGAGGCCGAGATCGTCGCGATGATGGGCGCGCGCTTCTTCCGCATGTGGTGCTTCTACCTCGCGGGGGCCACGGCGGCGTTCGAGAGCGGCGGGATGGGCAATTACCAGATCCAGTTCGCGCGCAGCCGCCACGCGCTGTCATTGACGCGCGACTATATTGGTGAAGCCGAACGGGATTATATCGGCAGGGGCGTAAACTGAGGTCACAACGCGCCGGGAATTGGAGCGGGGAGGGGCATCGATGACCGAAGAGGAGGAACTCACCCGGATCGACCGGTTCGAGTTGCGCAATGGTTGGACGATGCGCCGCGCCGGGCTGAAGGGCTTGCGGATCGAAGCCGAAATCCTTGGCGGGGAAACGCCGGCGCTGCGTCTCACCGGCTCGCGGCGTGGGCGTATCGAAATTCCGCTGGTCGACATCGACTGTATCCGCGCGAGCGTCGACCAGGGGAAGTTTCGCTGGGCCGATTCCTATCGCTGCCTGATCTGGCGCGCCGGCGAACGCAAGCTGGTGCTGGCACCGACCTCGTTCGGCAAGATCATCTACGGCGAACTCATCCTCGAACTCGCCCGCGCGATGAAGCAGGTTGGCCGTTTCGACCGCGTCGAGCGCGGATTGCAACGCTGGGAAACCATCTTCTATTCGATCTTCATGGTCCTTGCTGCGGCGTTTATCGCCTATGCTGCCTGGGACACGCTGCAAATAATGCGCGGCCCGATCGAGGGGAAAGATTTTATCTTTCTCGGCGTCACCGGCGGCTTCAGCCTGTTCCTGCTCGTCGCCAGCGTCAGGATATGGGGCAATATCGGCCCGCCGCGACCCGTGCGCAGCCTGAAGGATCTGCGCGAGGTGCTGCCCTGACGGAGGTCAGTTCGGGTAACGCTCGTTCATCACGTCCCAACTGAGCAGGATGAGCTTTTCGAGAATGTCGAGGTCTATGTCGGCGAGCTTGTTGATATAGAGGCACGACTTGCCATTCTTATATTTGCCCAGCCGTTCGAGCAGCGCATCCGCCTCGGGCTGGCGTTTCTCGTAGTGGCCCATCAGATAGAGTGTCATTGCGGCCTTGCGCGGCGAAAATCCGGCGCGACACATCGTGCCCGAACGGCCGCTGTCATAGACATAGTCGTAGCTGCCATAGCCGATGATCGAGGGACCCCACATTTTGGGCTCCTCGCCGGTGACGCGGCGGTGCATCGCGTCGATCACCGCGGCCTCCTCGCGGCGGCGTTCCTCGGGCACGGCGGCGATGAAATCGGCGACGCTGACCTCCGTCGCCTTGGTCTTGATCTCATCCTTGCTCATGGCGTCCTCCCGGTTTCGCAGGATAGCGAAGCAGGGCGGCAAATCCAGTCAGGCGTGGCGCGCGGCGATCTCGCTCGCGAGCGCGCCGATGCGGCGGCGAAAGCCGTCGGGTGCGATCACCTCGATCTCGGCGCCGAGTGCGATCATCTCGCGCGCGCCATGGTCATTATCCTCGACCATCAGCGCCATCCGGCGCCAGCCATGCGCGTCGGGCGGTTCCGCCGCAGCAACCGCGTCGGCACCGCGCGGCGACTGCCGCGCCAGCCGCTTGCACCCCTCGGGCGACGCGCGGAGGGTCGCGGCGGTCGCGAAGAGCTCCGCCTCGAAACGCGCCTGTTCGGCCTGCCACCATGTCGGCAGGTGAAAATCCTTCGGCCGGTCGAAGGTCGCGCCGCCTGCCTCGGGCGCGTGGATGTTCGACACGCGAAAGATGCGTATCTTTCCCACGCCGCGCGCGGCGAGATACCAGCTACCCGCCTTGAGTATGAGCCCGAGCGGTTCGACCGTCCAGTTGCGCAGCCCCTGCCAGCTTTCATAGCGCATTGTGAGCACGCGCTGGTCGAAAACCGCACGCGCAATCGCCGGCAGCGCGGGCAGGCTTTCGCGGCTCCGATACCAATTGACCGGATCGAGGTGAAAGCGTGCCGCCATGCGGTCGGCGAGTGCGCCGCCGCCGCCCGGGATCGCCGCGAGCAGCTTGCCGCGCGCCGCGCTCGTCGCGGCACCAAACCCCAGCTCGGCGGCCGGGCCGGGCAGGCCGATCATCGTCGCGACCTCGGCCTCGTCCGCTGACAGGCCGGTCAACCGCGTCCGATAGCCGTCGAGCAGCTGGAAACCGCCGCCCGGGCCGCGGTCGCCATACACCGGCACCCCTGCCGCCGACAGCGCATCGATGTCGCGATAGATGGTGCGCTCGGACACTTCGAATTCGGCGGCGAGGTCGGCGGCGGTCAGCCGCTGGCGCAGCTGCAACAATATCAGGATCGAGAGGAGGCGGCTCGCGCGCATTTTTTCACTGTAGCAGAAAATAACTGACAGAGAATGTCAGGATCACGAGCGTAGGCATCGGGTTGAAAGGAACGTCACGATGCCCGATCTTCCCGTCTGTCGGCGGGCCCTGATCACCCTTGCAACAGGAGCCTTTATGTCCAGCCTGATCCCCGCCGCGGCCGCGGCCGCCATCAACCCCGCCCCTGTCGGCAAGCCCGGCGACTTCGATTTCCTGACCGGCGAGTGGCGCATCCACAACAAGTTCCGCGAGGGTGAAAAGTGGATCGAATTCCCCGCCGAGGCGACCGTCGTCGGCATCCTCGGCGGCATCGCCAGCGTTGAGGAACTGCGTATCCCGGCGCGCGGCTTTTCGGGCATGGGGCTCCGCCTGCTCGACGTCGAAAAGAAAATCTGGTCCGATCATTGGGTGAATGCTAGGTCGGGTGTCGTCGCGGTGCCCGGCCAGCTCGGCGTGTTCGAGAATGGGGCCGGAACCTTCTTGTCCGAAGGCGAGGGCGCTGAGGGCCCCGAACTCTATCGCGGCGTATGGGACCGGATCACTGCCAAAAGCTGCCGCTGGTTCCAGGGCACGTCGCGCGACGGTGGCAAGACCTGGGACGACAGCTGGTTCATGGACTGGACGCGTGTGGCCTGAGGAGCCCAAGCCGGTTGCACCTTTGGCGGCGGACTGCTAGCCGCGCCCGCGTCTTTCCCTCGCCAAAGGTGTGCCCATGTCCGAGTCCTTCAAGCGCGTCGTCCTCGCCTATTCGGGCGGCCTCGATACCAGCGTCATTCTGAAGTGGCTGCAGGTCACCTATGGCTGCGAGGTCGTCACCTTCACCGCCGATCTGGGGCAGGGCGAGGAACTGGAGCCCGCGCGTGCCAAGGCCGAGCTGATGGGGATCAAGCCCGAGCATATCTATATCGACGACCTGCGCGAAGAATTCGTCCGCGATTTCGTCTTTCCGATGATGCGCGCCAATGCGCGTTACGAGGGCGATTATCTGCTCGGCACCTCGATCGCGCGCCCGCTGATTTCGAAGCGGCTCGTCGAGATTGCGAAGGAAGTCGGCGCCGACGCCGTCGCGCATGGTGCGACGGGCAAGGGCAACGACCAGGTGCGTTTCGAGCTCAGCGCCTATGCGCTGAACCCCGACATCAAAGTGATCGCACCCTGGCGCGAATGGGACCTCACCAGCCGCACCGCGCTGATCGATTTCGCCGAAAAGAACCAGATTCCGGTACCCAAGGATAAGCGCGGTGAGAGCCCCTTCTCGACCGACGCGAACCTGCTCCACACTTCGTCGGAGGGCAAGGTGCTCGAAAATCCGTGGGACGAGACCCCCGACTATGTCTATTCGCGCACCGTCAATCCCGAGGACGCGCCCGACGCGCCCGAATATATCGAAATGGATTTCGAAAAGGGCGACGGCGTCGCGCTCAATGGCCAAGCGATGTCGCCGGCGACCTTGCTCGCGGTATTGAACGACCTCGGCCGCAAGCATGGCATCGGCCGCCTCGACCTCGTCGAGAACCGCTTCGTCGGTATGAAGTCGCGCGGCATGTACGAGACGCCGGGCGGCGAAATCTATGCGCGCGCACACCGCGGCATCGAAAGCATCACGCTCGACCGCGGCGCGGCGCACCTCAAGGACGAGCTGATGCCGAAATATGCCGAGCTCATCTACAACGGCTTCTGGTTCGCGCCCGAGCGCGAGATGCTGCAGGCGGCGATCGACCTCAGTCAGGAAAGGGTCAGCGGCACCGTTCGTCTCAAGCTCTACAAGGGCAACGCCAGCGTCGTCGGTCGCAAGTCGCCGAACAGCCTCTACAGCGAACGCCATGTGACCTTCGAGGACGATGCCGGCGCTTATGACCAGAAGGATGCGGCGGGCTTCATCAAGCTCAATGCGCTGCGTCTCAAGCTGCTCGCGAAGCGCGACCGTTGATCTTCTGCTGGGAACCGAAATCAAGGGTTAGCATGGCGTCACGACTGCGCTAAGGCGCGAGTCGTGACTGCGACCCGTTTTTTCTCCGACAATGCTGCAACCGTGCATCCCGTGGTGATGGATGCGCTGGCGGCTGCCAATCATGTCGACACCGCTTATGATGGCGATGCGCTCAGCCAGTCGCTCGACGCGGCCTTTTCGGATCTGTTCGAGACGACATGCGAAGTCGTGTGGATCCCCACCGGCACCGCGGCGAACAGCATCATTCTCGCCCATTTCGTGCGGCCCTGGCAGGGCATCCTCTGCTATGAGGAAGCCCATATCGAGGTTGATGAGTGCGGGGCGCCGACCTTTTATTCGGGCGGCGCAAAGCTGATGACCCTGCCGGGGCAGGGGGCCAAGATCGACGCCGAGGCGCTGAAGGCGCGCATCGCCGGCATCCGGAAGGATGTGCATCAGGTTCAGCCCGCCGCGATCAGCATCACCAACGCGACCGAATACGGCCTTGCGTGGCGCGCGGCCGAGGTTGGCGAGATCAGCGAAATCGCCAAGAGCAACGGCATGAAGCTCCATATGGACGGTGCGCGCTTTGCCAATGCGGTGGCCCATCTCGGCTGCGCGCCCGCCGACGTCACATGGCGCGCCGGGGTCGATGCACTGTCGTTCGGTTTCACCAAGAATGGCGCTATGATGGCCGAGGCGATCGTCTTCTTCGGCGGCAGCGGCGGCGCCGGAGTGCGCGAACTCAAGAAGCGCGGCGGTCATCTGCTCAGCAAGGGGCGCTTCGTTGCGGCGCAGATTCGTGCGATGCTGAAGGACGATCTCTGGCTGGTGAATGCGCGCGCCGCCAATGCCGGCGCGGCGAAACTCGCGGCCGCCTGCGGCAGCCGGCTGATGTATCCGGTCGAGGCGAACGAATTGTTCGTCCGACTGACCGCTGAGGAAGCCGCGAAGCTGCGCGCCGCCGGGTTCGATTTTTATGACTGGGGCGACGGTGCGGCGCGCCTTGTCGTCAGCTGGGACCAGGATGCGCAGGCGGTTGCCCCGCTTGCAGCCGCGATCGGCTCGCTATGACCGGCGAGCAGCCGACGCTGCTCAGCCCGCGTATCCTGCTGCCCTTCGCACTGGTGACGCTGATCTGGGGCTCGACGTGGATCGTCATCAAGGGGCAGCTGGGAATCGTCCCGCCGAGCTGGTCGGTGACCTATCGCTTCGCGGTTGCGGCGCTCGCCATGTTCGCTTTCGCGATCGTCCGGCGCGAGCGGTTGGGGCTTGAGCCCCGGGCCATGGCCTTTGCTGTGGCGCTGGGGGTCGCGCAGTTCACCTTCAACTTCAATTTCGTCTACCGCGCCGAACAGCATATTACGTCGGGGCTCGTCGCGGTGCTGTTCGCGCTGCTGATCGTGCCCAATACGCTGCTCGGCCGCGCTTTCCTCAAGACCCCGCTCGAGGGGCGGTTCCTTGCGGGCGCCGGGATTGCGATCGTTGGCGTCGGGTTGATGATCCTGCACGAATATCGCGTGGCGGAGATCGGCGCGGGCGAAGTGCTGCTCGGTACCGCGCTGACCCTTGCGGGGGTGATGAGCGCATCGACCGCAAATGTGATGCAGGGAACGCGGATCGCCCGCGAACAATCGATGGTGGTGATGATCGCCTGGGCGATGCTGTTCGGCGCAGTCGCCGACGGCAGCTATGCGTGGATCACGACCGGCCCGCCGGTGATCGAGCCGACCGCCACCTATATCGGCGGCGTGCTCTATCTCGGTATCATCGCCAGCGCGGTAACCTTTCCGCTCTATTTCAACGTCATCCGCGCGGTCGGGCCGGGGCAGGCGGCCTGGTCGAGCGTGCTGATCCCGATCATCGCGATGGGTTTTTCGACCGCGTTCGAGGGATATCGCTGGGCGACGCTGTCGATCGCGGGCGGCGTCGTCGCGCTGATCGGGCTGGTGATCGCGGTCGCCAAACGCCCCGAACGGCCATCGGTCAGCGGGAATATGGTGTCGGTGGCGGTCGAGCGCGAGACCGGTTGATTTCAGTGTATTGGTATAATAATACGGTGAAATGAAACAACTCGCTGCCTCGCTGCTTCTCGCTTCCGCAACGCTTTCCGCCGCACCGGCTTTCGCCCAGACGGCCTGCCAGCCGGGCACCTATGCGGCGCCCGACGGCGATTTCGTCGTCCTGGTAAAGTCGCCTGCCGTGCCTGCCCCGGGGCTGCGCTACCTGTTCCGCGACGGACAGCGCGGCGCGACGTCGGATAGCGGCGCGCCGCTGGCCTGCGGCGCCGGGGACGTCTCGGTAAACGGCAAGCCTTGGGCGCCGATCGCCTTTCGCGAAACGCCGGCGACCTTCGACAGCGTCGGTACCAAGATGACCGGCGTGCTGATCGAGCCGCCGGGCGCCGATGCCAAACGCCCGCTCGTCGTGATGGTCCATGGTTCCGAACGCAGCTCGCCGATCGGCGGCGTCTATGGCTATGCGATGGCGGCGCAGGGGATTTCGGTCTTCGTCTACGACAAGCGCGGGACGGGCGGGTCCGACGGCGAATATACCCAGAATTTCGAGCTGCTCGCCGCCGATGCCGCAAAGGCGCTCGACACCGCGCGCAGCATGGCGGCGGGCCGCCATGGCCGCGCCGGTTTCTTCGGCGGCAGCCAGGGCGGCTGGGTCGCGCCGCTCGCCGCGACGCGCACGAAAGCCGATTTTGTCGCGATCGGTTTCGGCCTCGTCGCCTCGCCGATCGAGGAGGATCGCGAGCAGATGGTGTCGGAGGTACGCGCGGCGGGGCTGGGCAAGGATGCCGAGGCGCTGGTTACCCGCCTGTCGCAGGCGACGGCGGGCCTGCTACTGTCCGATTTCCGCAGCGGCTACGACGCGCTCGACGCGGCGCGACGCGAAATGGCAGACAAGCCCTGGGCGGCAAAGATCGATGGCGAATATAGCGGCGCGATCGCGCGCATGCCGAACGACGAGCTCAAGCGGGTCGGCGCCGCGCGTTTCGACAATCTCGAACTGATCTGGGATTATGACGCGGTCGCGGCGCTGAAAAAGCTCGATACGCCGCTGCTGTGGGTGCTCGCGGGCGAGGATCGCGAGGCGCCGATCGAAACGACACGCGGCGCGCTGCTCGGCCTCGCGAAGGGCGGCAAGCCGTTCGACGTCTATCTGTTCCCCGACACCGATCACGGCATGTTCGAATATACGACCGCCGCCGACGGTTCGCGGAGCGTGACGCGCATCACCGACGGCTATCTCAAGCTGCTCGGCGACTGGATCAAGGGCAAGGCACGCGGTAGCTATGGCCGCGCCGAACGCCTGACGGCGGCGCGTTGAGGGCGCGAGCGTTCATTCCTGAATCGTCATCCCGGCGAAGGCCGGGATGACGAAAAGAAAGGGGTGCGCCTTATCCCGCGCTGATCCGTTCGATATCGGCGCCGACGGCCTGCAGCTTTTCCTCGAGCCGTTCGTACCCGCGGTCGAGGTGATAGACGCGGTTGACCTCGGTCGTGCCCTGCGCGGCAAGGCCGGCGATGATCAGGCTCATCGACGCGCGGAGGTCGGTTGCCATCACGGGCGCGCCGACCAGATGGTCGACGCCGCGCACGACCGCGCTGCGGCCGCGGACATCGATATCGCAGCCCATGCGCGCGAGTTCGGGGACGTGCATGTAGCGGTTCTCGAAGATCGTTTCGGTGAATAGCGATGCGCCCTTGCCGAGCGTCGCCATCGCCATGAACTGCGCCTGCATGTCGGTCGCGAAACCCGGATAGGGGGCGGTCGACAGGGTGACGGGCTCGGCGCGGCCCGACATGGCGACGCGGATGCCGCCCTTGGTTTCTTCGACCGTCGCGCCCGCCTGGCGCAGCGCGGCGAGCGTTGCGTCCATCTCGTCCGCCTTGGCGCCGACAAGTTCGACATCGCCCTCGGTAATGACGGCGGCGCAGGCGTAGCTGCCCGCCTCGATCCGGTCGGCCATCACGCGGTAGGTCGCGCCATGCAGGCGGTCGACGCCCTCGATCGTCAGCGTTTCGGTGCCGATCCCGTCGATATGCGCCCCCATCGCGACGAGGCAGTTGCACAGGTCGACGATCTCGGGTTCGCGCGCGGCGTTCTCGAGGACGCAGGTCCCCTTGGCGAGCACCGCCGCCATGACGGCATTTTCGGTCGCGCCGACCGACACGACGGGGAAGGTGAATTTGCCGCCGGTCAGACGACCGCCGGGCGCGACGGCCTTCACATAGCCCGACGCGAGCTCGATTTCGGCGCCAAAGGCCTCGAGCGCTTTCAGGTGCAGGTCGATCGGGCGGTTGCCGATTGCGCAGCCGCCGGGCAGCGACACGGTTGCTTCGCCGGCGCGTGCGAGCAGCGGGCCGAGGACGAGGATCGACGCGCGCATCTTGCGCACGATGTCATAGGGCGCGACGGTCGAGGTGAGCGTCGTCGCGCGCGCGGTCATCACGCGGCCGAAGTCCTCGGGCCGCGATCCTTCGATCGTCGTCGAGCAGCCAAGCTGGTTGAGCAGGTGGCCGAAGCCGTCGACGTCGGCAAGGCGCGGCAGGTTGCGCAGCGTCAACGGCTCGTCGGTGAGCAGCGCGCAGGGCAACAGGGTGAGCGCCGCATTCTTGGCGCCGGAGATGGGGATACGGCCCTTGAGTCGCTGGCCGCCGCGAATGACGATTTGATCCATCGGCTGTCTTTAGCGCATGCGTGGGGCCGCGCAAGCGGACTAGCTATGTGGAACGATAGCCCGCGTCGCCCTCGAACTGTGCCTGTGCCTCGCGCCGCCCCTTGCCCATGAAGATATAGCCGACGACCGCGAGGATCAGCAGCGCGACGCCGAGCATCGGAACCGCGTCGCGCGTCGTGACGATGAGCGCGATCCACAGGATATTCACGATGGCCAGGATCAGGAATATGTTCTGGTTGTTGCCGGGAAAGCCATAGATGTCCCGCCCGTCGGCGGTGCGGACGCCGTGGACGCCCTTCAAATCGAACGCGTTGTAGATGTAGAAGCGGCCGCGTGTGCCGGGCGCGAGTTCGGCCGCGATGCTGTCGGTCACGACCGCATTGCGGATCGTCCGCGGTCCGACGCCGTCCTGCTGGAAGACGATGCTGCGAAAGATGCTGAGCCCGCCGCGGGCGCGCCTGAGGTCGACAGATTCAACGCTGCCGTCGATGATCGAAACGCTCATAATCGGATCCCCTGTTGTGGTGCGACCCAGGGGCGGAACCAAATTAGTCGAACCCGCAGAAGAAGGAAAGCATGGTTAAGCCTTCCTCGCCGGCCGTGCTTTGCGCATGGCGTTCGACGGGAAATTATGAAACTATCGCGCAAAGATCACAGGATAAGGGCTCGCGGCGAAACAGGTTCAACAGGGGAGACAAGGGCATGCGCAATCCAGTCGTCACAGCCGTTACTGCGGCTTCGCTTATCGCATCGCAAATGACGGTCCCGGTCTTCGCGCAGGCGACCACCTATCCCTATCCGCCCCCGCCGACGCAGCCCGGATATGATCCGGGCTATGCCGGGACGATCCGCTGCGAATCCTACGGTAACCGCCAGCAACGCTGCACCGTGCGGACCGACAATCGCGTCGATTTGACGCGCGTGATCGGCGGGCGCTGTTCGAAGGGGCGCGACTGGGGTTTCGACGCCAACCAGATATGGGTTTCGGGCGGTTGCCGCGCCGAATTCGGTTACGGCTATGCCGGCGGCGGTGGCTATCCGGGCAATGATTTTGCGGGGACGCTGAACTGCGAATCCTGGCAATATCGTTACGAGCAATGCAGCGTGCGGACCGACAATCGCGTCGAGCTCACGCGCAAGATTGCAGGCAAGTGCAATGCCGGGCGCCAGTGGGGCTATACGAACGATTATATCTGGGTCGACAAGGGTTGCCGCGCCCAGTTCGGCTATGGCTATCGCAACACGCGGCCGCCCGAAAAAGACAAGGACAAGGGGCCGAGCACCGGGCTGATCATCGGCGGCATCGTCGTCGCCGGCGGGTTGCTCGCGCTGCTCGCGAGCAAGAACAAGAAGAAGGCGGACGGCACGGCCGACGAAAGCCAGATGACGCACCCCGCCCGCGGCCCGGCGACGCTGAGCGCGAACCTCAGCGGCCTGCCGAGCGCTGCGCGGCCCTCGGTCCAGAATTGCATGAACGACGCGGCGCGGCAGATCGGCGCGACGGGCGGGACGAAGCTGTCATACGACAAGCTGGTTTCGCTCGAACAGGGCAATGGCGGCTGGCGTATCCGCGCGACGATGACCGCGACCTATCCCGACGGTGCGAAGCAGGTCGAAATGTATTGCCGCGCGACGCCCAGCGACATCATCCAGCTCGACTTCACCTAAGGGCTGGCGAGCGGCCCCGTTCGGGCCGGGCAAAGGCTGTTATGGGGTGGGGAACTGCCGTTCCGCTATCCGTCATCCCGGCGAAGGCCGGGATCTCACCCTCTCGAAATGACGCGCCGGCGAGATCCCGGCCTTCGCCGGGATGACGAGGATAGGGATGGCCGCAACCAGTCGAAAACCGTCATCCGCACCGATTGCATCTTTCGTTCGAACCGTGAAAGACGGGAGCGCGTTGGGGTAAGAGGGATCGGTACAGCATGGCGAACAACGGCGGCCTTGCGGCGACAATCTGGTCGCGCGCCTATCCGTTGCTCACGGTCACCGCGCTGTTCTGGGCGGGCAATTCGATCGTCGGCCGCGCGGCGCGCGATCTGGTGCCGCCCGCGGCGCTGTCGTTCTGGCGCTGGGCCATCGCGCTGGTGCTGCTCCTGCCGCTTGCCTGGCCGCATCTGAAGCGCGACTGGCCCGCGATCCGCGCGAACTGGGCAATCGTCGCGCTGCTCGGCGCGCTGGCGATCGGGTCGTTCAACATCCTGCTCTATACCGGGCTGCAAAGCACGACCGCGCTCAATTCGATGCTGATCCAGTCGGCGCTGCCCGCGCTCGTGCTGATCGTCGGTGCGCTGGTGATGGGCGACCGCACGAGTCTGCGCCAGATCGCCGGTGTGCTGATCTCGCTCGTCGGCGTGCTCGCGATCATCGCGCGCGGCGATCCGGCGATGCTGTGGGGGCTGCAGCTCAACATCGGCGATGCGATCATCGGCGGGGCGGTGCTGCTCTGGGCGCTCTATTCGGTGCTGCTCCGGCGCCGGCCGTCGGTGCATCCGTTGAGCTTTCTGGCGGCGTCGATGGTCGTCGGCATCGCGGTGATCGTGCCATTTTACGCGCATGAACTCTGGTCGGGCGTGCGGATCGTGCCGCAAATGGGGAGCGCGCTTGCGATCGCCTATGTGTCGATATTCCCGTCCTTCCTCGCCTATCTCTTCTTCAATCGCGGGGTCGAACTGATCGGTTCGGCGGCGACGGGCCAATATATGAATGTGATGCCGTTGATGGGCGCGGGACTCGCGATGCTGTTCCTCGGTGAGCGGCTGCACCCGTTCCATGTCGCCGGGCTCGCGCTGATCGTCGCCGGCATCTGGGTTGCCGGACGGCCGCCGCAGGATGCGCAGGCCTAGGCGAGCGCTTCCTCGACCTGCGTCAACCGGTCCTTGCCGAAGAACATCTCGCTGCCGACGAAGAAGGTCGGGATGCCGAACACGCCGCGCGCGACCGCGGCTTCGGTATTCGCCACCAGCTTCGCCTTGATGTCGGGCTCCTGCGTCCGCGCGAGGAGCGCGGGGCCGTCGAAGCCGTTGGCTGAGAGGAAGCTTGCGACGATTTCGGGATCGTCCATCTTCAGGCCGTCCTCCCACATCGCGCGGTTCACCGCGTCGACATAGTCGTCGAGCGTGTCTTCGTCGTCGGCGACGATCGCGCCGCGCATGATCGTCAGCGTGTTGACCGGGAAATGCGGGTTGAGGCGAAATCTGGAGAGCCCGTGCCGTTCGATGAAGCGGCGCATTTCGAGATTTTCATAAGCTAGCTTGGCGGGTGCATCGGCATATTGGATCATCGGCGCCTTGTTGCCCGTCGCCTTGAAGATGCCGCCGAGCAGGCACGGCGTAATGACAAGGTCGGCGCCGGTGCGGTCGAGCAGTTCGGGCAGCGCCTTCATGCACAGATAGGCGTTGGGGCTACCGAAATCGAAGATCAGTTCGAGTGTCTTGCTCACCATTTTTCTCCCCAGGGGCGGAGGTCGAGTTCGTGCGTCCAGGCGCTTTTGGGCTGCCTGTGGAGCATCACATAATTGGCGGCGATGGCGTCGGGGTTGAGGATGAGGTCCTGCGCCTTTGCCTTGTCGAAATCGGGGTGGCGGCCCTTGATGAATTCGGTGTCGATCGCGCCGTCGATGATCGTGTGCGCGACATGGATGCCCTGCGGCCCGAGTTCGCGTGCCATCGACTGGGCGAGCATGCGGAGCGCGCCCTTGGCACCCGAAAAGGCGGAGAAACCCGATCCGCCGCGCAAGCTTGCGGTTGCACCGGTGAAGAGGACCGTGCCGCGGCCGCGCGGGGTCATATGCCTCGCGGCCTCGCGGCCCATCAGAAAGCCGCCGAGGCAGGCCATTTCCCAGACCTTGGTGTAGACGCGCACGGTCGTGTCGACGATCGGAAAATTGACGTTGGCGCCGATGTTGAACACCGCGACCTCGACCGGGCCGACCTCGGCCTCGACCCGTTCGAACAGCGCGATCATCGCCTCTTCGTCGCGGGCATCGGCGGGGAAGGCGCGCGCCTCGTGGCCGGCATCGCGGATCGATTGCGCCAGCGCTTCCAACTGGTCGGCGTTGCGCTCGCGCCGGTTGACGCAGGCGGTGAGGCCTTCGGCGGCAAAGGCGCGGGCGATGGCGCCGCCCGTGGCGTCGCCGGCGCCGATGATGACGGCTGCTGGGTTGGTCATGCGACTCTCCTCTTGTGCTGCATAGTAACTATGATAATCATAGTGACAAGAGGAAAGGTGACACGTGCCCAAACGCGCCGATCTGTCGGATACATTTTGCCCCGTCGGGCGGTCGGCCGAACTGCTCGGCGACCGCGCGGTGCTGCTGATCCTGCGCGAGCTGTTATTCGGGAGGCGGCGGTTCGAGGTCATCGCCGCGAACACGGGGCTTGGACCGCAACTGGTTTCGGCGCGGCTCAAGATGCTCGTGGCGGAAGGCGTCGCCGAGCGCCGCCCATACAGTGATCGGCCGCTACGCCACGACTATTGGCTGACCGACAAGGGCAAGGATTTGTTCGATGTGCTGTACGCGATGCGGAACTGGTCGGAACGCTGGGCCTACGCCCCCGGCGAAACGGGCGACGGGCCCGCGATCCGTTATGTGCACCGGACGTGCGGCACCGATGTCGGGACCGCGAAAATCTGCCCGGGGTGCGGCGCGGAGCTGGGTTGTGGCGATTTGAAGGGCGAAGCGTCTCCGGCGCTCAAAGCCGAGCAGGTCGCGCGAACGGCTTAGCTCAGGCTTTTTCCAGCGTGCATTGCAGCGGGTGCTGGTTCTGCCGCGCGGCGTCCATCACCTGGTTTACCTTGGTCTCGGCGACTTCGTAGCTGAACACGCCGCACACGCCGACGCCCTGCTGGTGGACGTGCAGCATCACCTGCGTCGCCTGTTCGATGTCCATGTTGAAGAAACGCTGGAGCACCATGACGACGAACTCCATCGGAGTATAATCGTCGTTGAGCAGCAGCACCTTGTACATCGACGGCTTTTTGGCCTTCGCGCGTGTGCGCGTGGCGATGCCGACCCCGGGGGTGCCCGGCGTACCTTCGTCCTTGTCCGCCATCGCGCGGACGTTCTTTGACTCCGCCATGGCGCGGACGGGGGGGATGGTCGAAACTGGAAACATCATGCGCAGGAATATCGCAAGCCGCGGGCGAAGCGCAAGGGGCGCGCGCGCCGATTTTAACCTCTTGTTCGCCAGCGGGGTGCCTCGCCCCAAAACAAGAACCGCCCGCTTCCGAAGAAGCGGGCGGCCTTGGGGGTGTCGGCGCAGGCGGGAGGGGAGGGGGGAGTGCCCGCGCCAACTTTGGAAGCTGAAAGCGCCTTAGGCGGCCTTCATCTTCGAAGTGATGACCGAAACGCGGTTCGAGATCGGCGCGAAGCTGTCGTTCGTCAGCTTGACGACGAGTTCGCTGGTCTTCGAGGTCTGCGCAACGGCGGCGTCGAACGCCTTCTTGCTGTTTTCGGCATAGAGCTTGAAGAAGTCGGCCGGGGTCTTGACGGCGGTGTAGCCCTTCAGCGCGGCGGTCGTGTCTTCGAAGCTCTTGCGAGCATAGGTCACGCCTTCCTGGCCGAGCGTTTCGATGCCCTTGGCAGCGATCTTGCCGGCTTCGACGAGCGCTTCGACGTTCGCCTTGTTGAACTCAACGGCTTCTTCGGCGAACTTGCTCGACTTCGCGAACGCTTCCTTCGCCTTCTCGTTGAAGTCGGCGGTCAGGGTTTCGGCGCGGGTCTTGGCGTCTTCGGCGAACTTCTTGACGGTGTCGTTCATGGTCTTGAATCCTTTGGTGGCGAGGGCGGCCGGCTTCGGCGCGACCTTGGTCTTGGGGGCAATGGTCTTCGCAGCCGCCTTCTTGGGAGCGGCCTTCTTTGCTGCCGGCTTTGCGGCTTTCTTTTGGACCGGCTTGGCCTTCGCCGCGACGGTCTTGGTCTTTGCGGGCGCCGGAGCCTTCACCGCAGGAGCGGCTTCGACAACCGGAGCGACAGGAGCGGCCACCGGCTTGGCGGCGGTTTCCAGCGTCGCGGCTTCGAAAGCCTTTTCGGCACTATCCATCTTGGTAGCCATCGGGACAACTCCTTTATGTTGCAGTGCACAATATAGGAGTGGTTCGGCGATTTCAAGAGATTTTTGTGCAGTGCACAAAAAAATTCCGATCGCAACCTTATTGGCCTTGTAATGTCCCGATATTACCGCTGTTTGACATAGCGGCCGGGGGCATCCTCGATCGCCTTTTTAGCACCTTTTCCGGGGAAGCGCGCGCCTTTTGTGGCGGTCTTTGCGCTGTCCTGTGCCGAAATCCAGTCGATCCAGTGCGGCCACCAGCTGCCCTTCGTCTCGCGGGCGCCCGCAACAAAATCGTCGAGCGTGGCGGCGTCGCTGTCGCCGGTCCAATATTGATATTTGCCCGCAGCGGGCGGATTGACGACCCCGGCGATATGCCCCGATCCGGCGAGCAGGAAGGTCGTTGGTCCCGACAAATGATCCATCAGTCGCCAGACGCTGGCAAGCGGCGCGATATGATCTTCACGGCCCGCCTGGATATAGGCGGGGGTCTCGATCTTCCGGAGGTCGATCGGCGTGCCCATCACCGACAGGCTGTTCGGGATCACCATCCGGTTGTCGCGATACAGGTCGACCAGATATTGCCGATGCCACTTCGCGGGCAGGTTGGTGACGTCGCCATTCCAGTAGAGGAGGTCGAAGGGTGGATAGTCGTTGCCGAGCAGGTAATTGCTCACGACGTAATTCCAGATCAGGTCGCGCCCGCGTAAGGAATTGAAGGTCGCGGCCATATAGCGGCCGTCGAGGAAGCCCGGCGCCGACAGTTGCTGGAGCAAGGCCAGATAGCTGTCGTCGACGAACAGCTTGAGGTCGCCGGCATGTTCGAAATCGACCTGCGCGGTGAAAAAGGTCACCGACCTGACCTTGTCGGCTTCACCGCGCGCCGCGAGCATCGCGAGCGTGGCGGCGAGCGTCGTGCCCGCAACGCAATAGCCGATCGTGTGGACGGCGGGGACGGCGAGCAATTCGCGCACCGTGTCGATGGCGTCGACCTGCGCCGCGATATAATCGTCCCAGACGATTTCGGTCATCGACGCGTCGGCCGATTTCCACGAGACCATGAACACGCTGAGCCCCTGTTCGACGGCCCAGGCGACAAAGCTTTTCGCGGGATTGAGATCGAGGATATAGAAGCGGTTGATCCATGGCGGGAAGATGATGAGCGGGACGGTGAAGACCTCCTTCGTCGTCGGCGCATAGTGGATGAGCTGGTAGAGGTCGGTCTCGTGGATCACCTTGCCCGGCGTCGTCGCGATATTGACCCCGACCTCGAACGCGTCGGGATCGACATGGCTCAATTGCCCGCGCGACAGGTCGGAGAGCATGTGCTTGAGGCCCTTGAGAAGGCTTTCGCCGCGCGTTTCGACCGCGCGCCGGATAACCTCGGGATTGGTGAGCGCAAGGTTGGTCGGCGCCATCGCGTCGGCCATCGCCTTCGCCGCAAATTCCATCTTCGCGCGCGCCGCAGGGTCGGGACCGTCGAGCTGGCGCGTCGTCGCGAGCATCTGTTCGGCGAGCAGGCCATAGGTCTGGCGGATCATCGCGAAGACGGGGTTGGCGGTCCAGTCGGGATCCGCGAAACGGCGGTCCTTGCTTTCGGGCGCGGGGGCATCGGGCGCGATCGGCTGGCCGATGCTGGCGAGCGAGGTCCAGAAGGCCACGCCCTGATCCCACATCTTCGACGATTGTTCGGTCCAGAGCTTCGTCGCCGGATTGTCGATCCATCGGGCGGGGTCGAAAAGCGCGGCGGCACCGGCGTTGCCGTCGTTCACCTGACCCAGCGCATATTCGAGCATCATCTGCTGCGCGCGGCCGATCACGCTCGCCCAATGCTGCATGTCTTCGGGCGACGGCATGAAGGGATTCGGCGTTTCGATCGTGTCGTTCTTACCCGTATCGCTCATGCTCGTTCCTGCTGGTCAGTGCGGATATTATGCCTATAACAAGCCGCGATGCGGCTGGCGAGATTGCCGCTCGCGTCAATTCACAAGTAACGCAAAGGAGTTGTTCTAGTTTCCCATGTCCGAAGATGAATTCTATCGCATCAAGCGCCTGCCGCCCTACGTCATCGCCGAAGTGAATGCGATGCGTGCGGCCGCCCGCGCCGCGGGAGAGGACATCATCGACCTGGGGATGGGCAACCCCGACCTGCCGCCGCCCGCGCATGTGATCGAAAAGCTGTGCGAAGTGGCGATGAAGCCCGACGCGCACGGCTATTCGCAGTCGAAGGGCATTCCGGGCCTCCGCCGCGCGCAGGCCAATTATTACGGCCGCCGTTTCAACGTCGACCTTGATCCCGAGACCGAGGTCGTCGTGACGATGGGGTCGAAGGAAGGGCTCGCGAGCCTTGCGACCGCGATCACCGGTCCCGGCGACGTCGTGCTCGCGCCGAACCCCAGCTATCCGATCCATACGTTCGGTTTCATCATCGCCGGCGCGACGATACGCAGCGTGCCGACGACGCCCGACGAGAATTACTGGCGCGCGCTCGACCGCGCGATGGCCTTCACCGTGCCGCGCCCGTCGATCCTCGTCGTCAACTATCCGTCGAACCCGACCGCCGAAGCCGTCGACCTCGCCTTCTACGAACGCCTCGTCGCCTGGGCGAAGGAGAATAAGGTCTGGGTCCTCAGCGACCTTGCCTATTCGGAACTTTATTACGACGGCAACCCGACGCCCTCGATCCTGCAGGTGCCGGGCGCTAAGGATGTCGCGATCGAGTTTACCTCGATGTCGAAAACCTATTCGATGGCGGGCTGGCGCATGGGTTTCGCGGTCGGCAACAAGCGGCTGATCGCGGCGATGACGCGCGTCAAATCCTATCTCGACTATGGCGCCTTCACGCCGATCCAGGCGGCGGCGTGCGCGGCGCTCAACGGGCCGCAGGATATCGTCCAGAAGAACCGCGACCTGTACCAGAAACGCCGCGACGTGATGGTCGAAAGCTTCGGCCGTGCGGGCTGGGACATCCCCAGCCCCAAGGCGTCGATGTTCGCCTGGGCGCCGCTGCCGCCCGCGCTCAAGGAGATGGGAAGCCTCGAGTTTTCGAAGCAGCTCCTGACCCATGCCAAGGTCGCGGTCGCGCCGGGCGTCGGTTATGGCGAGGACGGCGAAGGCTATGTCCGCATCGCGATGGTCGAAAATGAACAGCGCATCCGGCAGGCCGCGCGCAACGTCCGCAAATTCCTTGCGATGCACGGCGTCAACACGCCGTCGGTCGCAGCCGGGGGATGATGGACGCCGGCGCGATTGCGCAGACGATCCAGCTGTCGGTCACGCCGGTGTTCCTGCTGGTGGCGACCGGCAGCCTGCTCAACGTGATTGCGGGGCGATTGGCGCGCGTTGTCGATCGCTCGCGCAACCTGATGGAGCGCTGGGCCGAGACCGAAGGCGTCGAGCATGACCGCATCGTCGCCGAACTGCGCATCGCCGACCGAAGGATGGGGATCATCAACAATTCGATCCTCTCGGCAGTCGCTTGCGGGATCGTCGTCTGCCTGCTCGTCGCGCTGCTTTTCACACAGGCGTTTACCGGCATCAACCTTGGCGTCGCCGCGTCATGGGCCTTTGCCGTTGCGATGCTGCTGCTGTTGATCTCGCTAATCCTGTTCCTCGTCGAGGTCCGGCTGGCGGTGCGTGCGATCCATGTGCCGATGGAATTGCTCGAGCTCGAAGAAATGGGCTGGAAGAAGCGGCGCGACCGGCGCTGATAGACAATGGGCGGCGGCTCGTCGAAGCGCGCTCGCCTTTGCCCCGGACGGCCGCCACAGCGGGGAGATAAAGGGGAGAGATATCATGCGCAAATATCGACTTTTGATGCCCTTCGTCGGCGCCGCGATGCTCTTCGCGGCGCCCGCCGTCGCTGCCATGCCCGACAAGGCCGTCGCTGCAGCGGTCGCGGACAAGGCCCGGCTTGCCGACAATCGCGAGCTCGACGAGGGACGCCATCCCGCCGATGTGCTGGCCTTTGCGCAGGTGAAGCGCGGGGCGACCGTCGCCGACCTGCTCGCGGGCAATGGCTATTACAGCGAGATGCTCGCCGATCTCGTCGGGCCGAAGGGCACCGTCATTCCGATGAACTCGCCGCGTTTCCACAAGGCGGAAACCTGGGCGACCATCGTCAAGGCCTATCCGAACATGGCGCCGATGGTGCGGCCGGTGAACACGATCGTGCTGGCGCCGAAGAGCGTCGATATGATCTTCACGCACCTCGTCTACCACGACCTCTACTGGCAGAGCGAAAAGTTCGATTTTCCGCGCGTCGACGTCGATGCGATGCTCGCCAACTGGTTCAGCGCGGTGCGGCCCGGCGGATCGGTTATCGTCGTCGACCATGTCGGTCCGGCGGGCGATACGCGCGAGGTGGTCGAGAAGCTGCACCGCATCGACCCCGCGAAAGTGCGCGCCGACATGGAGCGCGCGGGTTTCGTCTTCGACGGCGAGAGCGAGGCGCTGCGCCTCACGGCCGACGACCACAGCAAGAATGTGTTCGATCCGGCGATCCGCGGCAAGACCGATCGCTTCATGATGCGCTTCAAAAAGCCGGCGTAAGGTTCAGGGTCCGACGCTGGCCCGAAAGGTCGGCGTTACGCGCTTGCGGCTTGCCTGTTCATAAGCATAGCCCGCGGCCAATATCTCCGCGTCGCTCCATTTCGGGCCGATGAGAGAGAGGCCGATCGGCAGGCCGTCGACCGTTCCCATCGGCACAGTGAGGTGCGGATAGCCGGCAACCGCGGGAAGCTGGCTGGTGCCCGGACCGTTATAGCTGTCCCCCTTGGCAAGGTCGCTGACCCATGCGGGGCCGTTGGTGACGCCGACGAGCAGGTCGGCGCGGTGCGTCTTCAGCAGGCGGTCGATGCCTTCGGGGCCTGCCAGCCGGGCGGCCTTTTCGCGCGCGGCGAGATAGGCGGGATTATCGAGGCCGCCCTTGCCCTCGGCCATTTCGAAGATCGACTGGTCGAACCATTTGAGTTCTTCGGGGTTCGCCTTGTTGAAGGCGATGACGTCGGCGAGCGTCCGCGGGGCGTGCGCGCCCGGCAATGTCGTAAGATAGGTCGCAAGATCGGCCTTGAATTCGGTGAGCAGGATTTCGAACTCGGCGGCGCCGAGCCCTTCGCTCCCCGACCGGCTGTCGGCGATGTCGACGAGCGTCGCGCCGAGGCCCTCCATCTGTTTCAGCGCCGCGTCGAACAGCGCCGCGACATCGGCGCGCTCGCCCACGCGGTCGCGCATCACGCCGATACGCTTGCCCTTCAGCGCGCCGGGCGAGAGCGCGGCGACATAGTCGGTCTTGCGCGCATCGGCCTCGGCGGTCGCGGGATCGGCGGGATCGCTGCCCGCGATCGCGTTCATCACTGCGGCGGCATCGCGGACGGTCAGCGTCATCGGGCCCGCGGTGTCCTGCGTATGACTGATGGGCACGATATGCGTGCGACTGACCAGCCCGACGCTTGGCTTGAAGCCGACGATGCCGTTGACCCCGGCGGGGCAGGTGATCGAGCCGTCGGTCTCGGTTCCGATCGCGATCGGGGCGAGGCTCGCGGCGACCGCGGCCGCGCTGCCCGACGACGATCCGCAGGCATTGCGATCGAGCGCGTGGGGGTTCTTCGTCAGCCCTCCGATCGCGCTCCAGCCGCTCGTCGAATTGTCCGAACGGATGTTCGCCCATTCGCTGAGGTTGGTCTTGCCGAGAATGATCGCGCCGGCGTTGCGCAGCTGTCCGACGATGGGTGCATCGCGACCCGTGACATTGTCCTTGAGCGCGAGCGAGCCCGCGGTCGTGGCCCACGGGCCCGCAGTCTCGATATTGTCCTTGAGCAGGATCGGGATGCCGTGCAGCGGCCCGCGCACCTTGCCCGCCTTGCGCTCGTCGTAAAGCCTTTGCCCCTCGGCATAGGCTTCGGTCTGCGAAAGGTTGACGATCACGGCCTCAAGTTTGGGCCCATAGTCGTCGAGCCGGCCGATCCGGTCCTGATAGACCGACAGCATCAGCCCTTCGTAGAGCTGGCCGCTCTCCATTTCGGCGCGCAGCGTCGCGGCATCCTTGCCTTCGACGTCGGGAAGCGGCGGCGGCATCGCCGCGGCGGGGGCGATGGCGAGCAGGGCGACGACGCCGAACAGCGAAATTTTTTGCATGGGCCGCAGGCTGGCAGCCGTAGCGGCAATTGCAAGTGGCGATTTTCGCTTTGCCCCAACGGCGTTGACAGGGAGGGGCGCGGTCTGCACCCATGGCGCCACGGGAGAAAAAAATGAGCCAGAATGACGCGATGGCCGCCGCCGCGACGGTACCGGCCGGTGAAGCGGCGACGCCGGTACGGCGCATGCTGTGGGTGCTGCTCGCCGTCTATATCCTGAACTTCCTCGACCGCCAGATCGTCAACATCCTCGCCGAACCGATCGCGCGCGACCTGTCGCTTTCGGACGCCGACATCGGACTGCTCACCGGCCTGGCCTTCGCGCTCTTCTACACGTTCCTCGGCATTCCGATCGCGCGTTATGCGGACAAGCCGTCGACCAACCGTATCGGGCTGATCTCGGTTTCGCTCGCCATCTGGTCGGGCATGACCGTGCTGTGCGGCATGGCGCAGAATTTTACGCAATTGCTCCTTGCGCGCATCGGCGTCGGCGTGGGGGAGGCAGGGTGCACGCCGGCCGCGCATTCGCTGATCACCGATCGCGTCGAGCCGGCAAAACGCGCCTCGGCGATCGCTTTCTATGGTCTCGGTATCCCGATCGGCAGCCTGCTGGGCCTGATCGTCGGCGGCCTCATCGCCGACGCATGGGGGTGGCGCATCGCCTTCATGGTGGTTGGGGTGCCCGGTATCCTGCTCGCTCTCGTCCTGCCCATGATGATCAAGGAAGTCCGCCACAAGGCTCCGGCCGGTACGGCCGCCGCGCCGGCCGAATTCTCGGTCGGGGGCGCGCTCAAGGAAGTCTTCGGCACCCGGGCCTTCCTCTACATCGCGATCGCTTCGTCGTTCACCGCCTTTCTCGGCTATGGCAAGGGCGTGTGGGCGCTCATCCTGTTCCAGCGCTCGCATGGTCTGAGCCCCGGCGAGACGGGGCTGCTGCTCGGCGTCGCGCTCGGCATCGCGGGCATTTTCGGGACCTGGCTTGGCGGCTATCTCGCCGACCGCTTCGGCAAGGTCGACAAGCGGCACATGCTCACGACGCCCGCGGTCGGGATGGCGATCGCGGCGCCGATCCTGTTCCTCGGTTACTGGGTCGACGAATGGCATGTCGCGATCGCGCTGCTGTTCGTGCCCACCGTGCTCAACGCGGCCTATTATGGTCCGACCTTCGCTTGCGTCCACGGCCTCGTTCGGCCGCAGGCGCGCGCGATGGCGAGCGCGGTCATGCTGTTCCTGCAGAACCTGATCGGCCTCGGCCTTGGCCCGCTGCTGTTCGGCATCGCGTCGGAAATGCTGAAGCCGGCAGTCGGCGTCGAGAGCGTGCGCTATGTGCTGTACGGCGCCGCCTGGCTCGGCCTCATCCCCGCCTTCTTCTTCTGGCGCGCTAGCTTGCGGCTTAACAGCGAGCTCAAGCCCGTTCAGTAAGGCGGATCGACCTTCGCCCTTTGGGCCTTCGCGGCGTCGATCCACCAGTTCAGGTCGTCGGCGAAGCGCGGGAACAGCCGCTCGAGCTGCTTGCCCTCGTCGCCCATCGGTGCGCCGTCGGCGTCGAAGGTCTTGCCGATGCGTGCGACGGGCAGGATCGACGAAATCACGGCCATCCCCATTTCGCCCAAAATGTCGCGCCACCCCATCATCGCGCGCACCCCGGCGAAGGAGCCGGCCGAGTAACAGGCGATCGCGGCGGGCCGCCAGAACCATTCCTCGAGATAATGGTCGGTCAGGTTCTTGAGCCCCGGTTGCGGCCCCCAATTATATTCGCCGGTGACGAACAGGAAGCCGTCGGCGGCGCGGATCTTGCTCGCGAGCTCCTCCATTGCGGCCGGCGCCTCGCCCTTCGGATATTCCTTGTACATGCGGTCGAGCATCGGGAGGTCGACGGCTTTCGCGTCGATCAGTTCGGCGCTGTCGCCGCGCGCCTTGATCGCATCGACAAGCCAGTTGGCGAGCCTGATCCCGTGTCGGTCGCGGCGATAGCTGCCATAGAAAACAAGAATGTGGCGGGGCATGATGGTTCCTAGGGTCGGATGGTGATCGGGATGCCGTCGGGCACGATATCCCACAGCTGCTTTATCCCGGCATTCGACAGCGCGATACAACCGTCGGTCCAGTCGCGCGCGATCGGCGGCCCCGGCCATGCGTTCGGCTGGCCGTGGATGAAGATGTCGCCGCCGGGCGAGCGGCCGCGCGCCTTGGCATAGGCGCGGTCGGCGGCGTTGGGATAAGATATGCGCAGCGACAGATGATAGGCGCTCTTCGGATTGCGCCCGTTGATCGTGTAGCGTCCCTCGGGCGTTCGCTCGTCGCCTTCGA
Organism: Sphingopyxis sp.; assembly: GCF_035944815.1. GTDB lineage: Bacteria > Pseudomonadota > Alphaproteobacteria > Sphingomonadales > Sphingomonadaceae > Sphingopyxis. Next base: position 101,174 of record NZ_DASZAU010000002.1, on the reverse strand, counting down.
ACCGCTTGTGACCGGTCGGCGCGTCGCCGAAGCGGATGCCCGAATAGCGGACGATCTCGCGGTTGCCGGCATAAGCGATCAGCACGCGCTCGCTCTTGTCGACCAGCAGACGGTCGGCCTTGGTCCCGACCGGCGGCGCGGGCTGCGAGTTCGCGGGGCTGCAGGCGGCGAGCAGCAGCAGGAGCGGGATGGCGAGGCGGCGCATGGCGCGATCCTACGCCTTCGCCGCTGTGGGGCAAGTGGTCAGGCGGCGGCGTGACGGGCTCGCCGTGCGGCCCGGAGGCGGAGCGCCAGTGCGGCGAAGAGGATCGCGACCGGGATCGCATAAGCGGCGCTCGCGGGGATGCGCTTGCCGTTGGTGAAGATAAAGCTGATCCAGATCACCCAGATGCCGATGGTGTGGACGCGCTTCCAGTTCCGGGGGCCGAGCGCGGCGACGGCGCGGTCGAACGACGTCGCGGCGAGCAGCGCGATGAAGAGATAGGCGATCCCGCCGGTGACGAAGGTCTTCGGCTGGACGAGCAGCGCGAAGGTGTCGGGATGCCAGCGGTGGAGCAGGAAGATCGCGCCGGCGTGGACGAGGTGCGAGAAGGCAAAGCCGAGCCCGAACCAGCGTCGGTTGGCGAGCAGCCAGCGCGTCGCGCTGCCCGGCCACAGCCTGAAGATCGCCGATGCGGTGAAGGCCAGCAGGAAGAGCGCGAGCGAGGTGCGCGCGGTGGCGCGGATCGCGAGGCGGACGCCGTCGACCCCGCCGCCGTCGGCGAGGATCATACCGCCCGCCATCGCGGCGAGCGCGGCGGCGATGACGAGGAAGAGGGCGGGGCCGGCCGGAATTGCTCGATCGTTGCGCATATCGACGATGTCCTTGCTTCATACCTAGTGACGCTAGGGTATAGATTGACCCCTAGCGTTACAAGGGGTAAAAGCGCGGCATGAATGCCGAAATGCTCAAGGGCCATCTCGACAATGTCATCCTCGCGACGCTCGAGCGCGGCGCGGCGCACGGCTATGCGGTGATCGAGGCGATCCGGCGGCGGAGCGGCGGCCATTTCGACCTGCCCGAGGGGACGGTCTATCCCGCGCTCCACCGGCTCGAACTCGCCGGGCTGCTGGCGAGCGACTGGGTCGATCCGCCGGCGGGGCGGCGCAAGCGCGTCTATTCGCTGACGCGGGCGGGGCACGATGCGTTGGGCGAGCGCCGGGCGGGCTGGGCCGAATTTTCGCGGGCGGTCGGCGCCTTCCTCGACGTGAGCCCCGCGTGAGCGGCGACTATGCAACCGCGTTGCAGCGCGAACTGGGCTTCGACCGGAAGCTCGCCGAACGCGCGCACGAGGATCTCGCCGAATATCTCGACGAGATGGCCGCGGCGGGGATGGCCCGCGACGAGGCCGAACGCCGCTTCGGCGCGGTCGAGGATATCGCGCGCTCCTATGCGAGTGCGGCGCTGCCCGGGCGGCTCAGACAGACGCTGAAGGCGGCGGGCTGGCTGGCGCTCGCAACCTTCCTGTTCATGCGCTGGCGCTCGATCGCGCTGGGGTTCGACCCGTTCGCGCAGCCGACCTTGCTGAGCCTGATCGACGGGATCGGTTTCCTGATCGGCGCCGCGGCGCTGATCGCCGCCTGGCGACGGCGCGCGGACGGCGCGGCGATGCGCGCGCCCTTGCTCTTGGCGGGCGCGGCAATCGCGGTGTCGACGGGCGCGAGCCTGCTACGCGCGCTGCCCGCACTCGGCGGGCCCGATGGCATGCTGATCCTCGCGACCGGCGCGGTGCAGCTCGGACTGCTCGTCTGGCTTGCCGCGCGGTTGCGGTTGATCGGGCGCTATCGGCGGATGGCCTAGGCCTCCCCTCCCGCTTGCGCGAGAGGAGCACGGGATCAATCGCTGAACGGATCGCGGATCAGGATCGTGTCTTCGCGTTCGGGGCTGGTCGACACGAGCGCGATCGGGGTTTCGATCAGTTCCTGCACGCGCTGGATATATTTGATCGCCTGCGCGGGCAGGTCGGCATAGCTGCGCGCGCCCGCGGTCGATTCGTGCCAGCCGTCCATTTCCTCGTAGATCGGCTCGACTTCGGCCTGATCGGCGGCGTGCGCCGGGAAATAGTCGAGGATCTTGCCGCGCAGACGATAGCCGGTGCAGATGCGGATCGTGTCGAACCCGTCGAGCACGTCGAGCTTGGTCAGCGCGATACCGGTGACGCCCGACACGGCGCAGCTCTGGCGCACGAGCACCGCGTCGAACCAGCCGCAGCGGCGCTTGCGCCCGGTAACGGTGCCGAATTCATGCCCGCGCTCGCCGAGCCGCTGGCCGATCTCGTCCTCGAGCTCGGTCGGGAAGGGACCGCTTCCGACGCGCGTCGTATAGGCCTTGGCGATGCCGAGCACGAAGCCGACGGCGCCGGGGCCGAGACCCGAGCCCGAAGCGGCGGTGCCGCTCACGGTGTTCGAACTGGTGACGAAGGGATAGGTGCCGTGGTCGACGTCGAGCAGCACGCCCTGCGCACCCTCGAACAATATGCGCGCGCCAGCCTTGCGGACCTTTTTCAGGCGCTTCCACACAGGCTGCGCATATTCGAGCACATAGTCGGCGATCTCAGCCAGATCGGCTTTCAGGCGCTCGCGGTCGATCGGCGGTTCGCCGAAACCGGCGCGCAGCGCGTCGTGATGTGCGGTCAGACGGTCGATCTGCGGATCAAGCTTGTCGAGGTGCGCGAGGTCGCAGACGCGGATCGCGCGGCGGCCGACCTTGTCTTCATAGGCGGGGCCGATGCCGCGGCCGGTGGTGCCGATCTTTCCGGCGCCCGCGGCGGTTTCGCGCAGCGCGTCGAGGTCGCGGTGGAAGGGCAGGATCAGCGCGCAATTATCGGCGATCGCAAAATTCTCGGGATTGATGGCGACGCCCTGACCGCGCAGCTTGGCGATTTCGTCGCGGAGCGCCCACGGATCGAGCACGACGCCATTGCCGATGATCGACAGCGTGCCGGTGACGATGCCCGAGGGAAGCAGCGACAGCTTGTAGACCTGTTCGCCGACGACGAGCGTATGGCCGGCATTGTGACCGCCCTGGAACCGGACGACGGCGTCGGCGCGGCTGGCGAGCCAGTCGACGATCTTGCCCTTGCCCTCGTCGCCCCATTGCGACCCGATGACGGTAACATTTGCCATGATGCTGTCCTGCTGAACCAGGCCTCAAGGCGACCAGCGCCGGCCCGGCGCGGCCTTAGCGGATTTGACCGGGGAGGCAAGGCATGGTGGCAAGTTTTTGCGACAAATCCGGGCCAGAAGGTCGCGCGGAGGGGCAAGGGAGCCGGACGATGACGACAGGAAAGCGGGCGGGATACGCCCTGATTACGGCCTTTGCCGCCGCCAGCATCATGATACCCGGCCCCTTTGCCGGCGCGCGCGAGACGCTGCGCGAGCGCATGAGGGAACGGATCGCCGAGCGCATGGGGGCTGACGACGGACCGAAAGCACCGGGGAGCGAGACGATCGCTTATGGCGGCGACGCGCTGCAACGGCTCGATTTCTGGCGCGCGAAGGGCGCGGCCGGGCCCGCGCCGCTGATCGTCTTCGTCCATGGCGGCGGCTGGAAGCGCGGCAGCAAGGACAATGCGACCGGACGGTTCAAGGCGGACCATTATCCGGGCAGGGGCTATGCCTTTGCCTCCATCGACTATCGGCTGGTGCCGGACGCCACCGTCGAGCAACAGGCGGCCGACGTTGCCGCCGCGGTGAAGGCGCTGGCCGACCGGGCGGATGCGCTCGGGATCGACCGGCGGCGTATCGCGCTGATGGGGCATAGCGCGGGCGCGCATCTCGTCGCGCTCGTCGGGACCGACGAACGGTATCTGCGCGGCGCGGGGCTCGGCTTTGCCGCCATCGCCGGCGTGATCCCGATCGACGGCGCGGCCTATGACGTGCCCGCGCAGATGAAGGACGGGCCGCCGATCATGCAGGCGACCTACAAACAAGCGTTCGGGACCGATCCCGCGCGGCAGCGGGCGCTGTCGCCGACGCTGCAGGCCGGGGGCTCCAATGCGCCGCAATTCCTGTTGCTTCACGTCCAGCGCCCCGACGGGGTGCAACAGGCCGAGGCGCTCGGCAAGGCGTTGACGGCGGGCGGGAGCAAGGTCGAGCGCGCAAGCTTCCCCGGCGAGGGGTTGCAGGGTCATGCCGAGATCAACCGGCGGCTCGGCGACCCGGGCTATGCGCCGACGGTGACGGTCGACGCCTGGTTGGCGCGGCTGTTCGGGCGATAGTGTCTGCTTTGGGGTGGTGAGCGGACGTTCGCGGTTCCTATGTGCACCCCGGCGAAAGCCGGGGCCCATCTCTCCACGGCGCAACCGGGCCCCGACTTTCGCCGGGGTACACAACTCTATCGGCTGCTTCTTTCTCTCCGTCATCCCGGGCTTGACCCGGGATCCCGCTTTTTGACGCGCTGATTGCCTTCGATCTCAAGCGGGACCCCGGATCAAGTCCGGGGTGACGATGATGGATCGGGCTGCTTCCGGTCGTTTCCCGCCAAGTCCGGCGCCGGTCGCTCAACCGGCCCGGCGAAACGCGATCAGGTCCCATTTGTTGCCATAGAGGTCGAGGAAGACCGCGACCGTGCCGTAATCGGCCTCCATCGGCGTGCGCTCGATCCTTACGCCCCGGTCGAGCAGTCGCTGATAATCGCGCCAAAAATCGTCGGTTTGAAGGAACAGGAAAACGCGCCCGCCCGACTGGTTGCCGATGAACGTCGCCTGTTCGTCGTTCGCGGCGCGCGCGAGCAGGATCGTCGCGCCGCCTTCGGGATTGCCCGGTGGGGCAACGAGCACCCAGCGCTTGTCCTGCGCCGGCTGATAATCGTCGGCGATGAGCGTGAAGCCGAGGGTTTCGACATAGAAGGCAATCGCCTCGTCATAGTCGCGCACGACGAGCGCGATATGCGCGAGCGACTGGCGCGTCATTCGCGCAGGCCCCGGAGTGCGGCGCCCGCGGCGAACGGCCCGATCACCGTCAGCAGCAGGCTAGTCGCGGCGAGCAGCTTCACCGCACCGCGCCCCGACGGGTCGAGCATCCCGGCGCCGAAGATCAGCATCGGCACCGCGAGCGGCAGGATGAGCAGCCCGCCGATCGCGCTGCCGCCCTTGTGGTTCGCGGTCAGAGCGGCGCTCAGCACCGCGAGCGAGGCGAGCGCGGGGATGGCGATGGCGATACCCGTCGCGAGCAGTTCGACGCGGGCTGCGTCCTGCGCCAGCAGCGCTGCTGCCGGGAAGAGTGAAATCAACAAAGGAAGTCCGAAACCAATAGCATGCGCGCCAATCTTGATCGCCGCGACGACCTCGTCGGCGAAACCGCGCACCGCGAGCTGGTCGAGCACGCCGGCGTCCTTGTCGGGCTTCACCAGCCGGTCGATCGGCAGCAGCGCCGCGAACAGCGCCGCGACCCAGACCATCCCGCCGCCCGCGCGGCGCAGCAGCGGCGCGTCGGGACCGACCGCAAAGGGAAAGGCGGTCGCGACGAGCAGGAAGAACAGCACCGGCAACCACAAGGCACCGCTGGCCCACGCGCGGCGGAGGTCGCGCCAGAAAAGGGCGATCAGCGCGGTCATGCCAGCGCCCCCATGTCGCGTTCGGCGAGATCGGGAACGCCGAGTGCGAAATGCGACGCCAGCAGCACCGCGCCGCCGTTCGCGCGATGTCTGGCGATGGCCGCGACAAGCCGTGCCTGCGCGGCATCGTCCATGCCGTTCGCGGGTTCGTCGAGCAGCCAGATCGGCGCGCCGCTGGCGATCACGCGGACCATCGCGGCGCGCTTGCGCTGGCCGGTCGACAGCATCGATACCGGCACTTCGGCGAGGCTGCCGAGCGCCATTTCGTCCATCGCGCGGTCGACGCTATGCCCGTCGACCGTATCCACCCGCGCCCAGAAATCGAGCGCGTGGCGCAGCGGCAGTTCGGCGTCGAGCGCCGATGCCTCGTCGATCAGCGCGATGCGCTCGCGGCGTTCGACCGTTCCCGCGGCGGGGCGCAGCAGCCCGGCGGCGAGGCGGATCAGGCTCGACTTGCCTGCGCCATTGGGACCGCGCAGCCACAGAGCGTCGCCGCGTTTCAGCACCAGCGACAGATTTTCGAAAAGCAGCCGGTCGCCGCGGATACACGCGACATTGTCCAGCCGCAGAAGCTCGGTCACTGCCCCCGCGCGCGGAGGCGCGCTCACGTCATCGCCTCCAGCGCGTGCATATCGTCGTCCGAAAAGCCGAAATGATGGCCGATCTCGTGGATCAGGACATGGCGCACCAGCCATTCGAGCTTTTCGCCCGTTTCGATCCATTCGACGAGGATCGGGATGCGATAGAGGGTGACGCGGTCGGGCATGCCGCCGCTTTCGCCGATGCTGCGCTCGGTCAGCGGGCGCCCTTCGTACAGACCGGTGAGATCATAGGGATGCTCGATATCGAGCGAGGCGAGCGTCTCGTCGTCGGCAAATTCCTCGACCGAAACGACCACGCCTTCGATATGCGGCAGAAATACCGCGGGCATGGTGTCGAGCGCGGCTTCGGCCATCGCGAACAGCGCATCGGCATCGGGCGCGCCGCCGGTCCATCCGGCAGGCAAATCGGGCAGGGCAGGCTTGTCGCTCATCGCGCCCTTCCTTATGGCGAGCGCGACACATTGACCAGTCGGAGATAATCATGGTTCAGAAGCTCGACGACGACGCCCGCACCGCGCTGCTCGCCCGTTTTCCCGAATGGACCCACGAACCGACGCGCGACGCGATGACCCGCCGGTTCAAATTCGACGATTTCGCGCAGGCGTTCGGTTTCATGGCGAGCGTCGCGATCATCGCCGAGAAGATGGACCATCATCCCGAATGGTCGAACGTTTACAATCGCGTCGATATCTTGCTGACGACGCACGACGCTGATGGATTGTCGGAACGCGACGCGAAGCTGGCCGCGGCGATCGAGGCTTTACTTTAATCCGGTCCGCTAACGACCGATTGCGGACGCTCATTCTCCCCTCCCGCTTGCGGGAGGGGTCGGGGGTGGGCAGCAACGCCGCGATCAGCCCACCCCGCTGCGGCTAGCGAGCAAGCTGGCAAGCCTCGCTGCCCCTCCCGCAAGCGGGAGGGGAAATCAGTTCATCACTGCAACGCCCGCGCACCACCCCAAAACCGGCATCGCACCCAGTTGTTGTTATCTTGCGCTGAAGCCTCATTCCCTTACAAGCGGCGCCAAGCATAAAATGACGTTCGAGGGAGCCCACCGCATGACCGACAGCCTGTTTCGCCGCAAACCGATTTTGCCGGAACGGGAGGAAGGCGGACAGGCGCTGGCGCGGACGCTCGGCTGGCCGCACCTGATCGCATTGGGGGTCGGTGCGATCGTCGGTACGGGCATTCTCACGCTGATCGGGGTGGGCGCCGACAAGGCGGGTCCGGCGGTTATCCTGTCCTTCGGCATCGCGGGCCTGATCTGCGCCTGCGCCGCGCTCGCCTATGCCGAAATGGCGACGATGATCCCGGCTTCGGGCAGCGCCTATACCTACAGCTATGTCGTGATCGGCGAACTGCTCGCATGGGTCGTCGGGTGGAGCCTGATTCTCGAATATTCGCTGGTGGTCAGCGCCGTTGCGGTCGGCTGGTCGGGCTATGCTGCGCCCCTGCTGGAGGCATGGGCCGGGGTACCGATGGCGTTGATGCAGGGCCCCGAACTCGACGGCATCGTCAACCTGCCCGCGATCGCGATCATCGCGGTGGTCGCCGGGCTGCTGCTCGTCGGAACGCGCGAAAGCGCGACGCTCAACGCCATTCTCGTGCTGGTGAAAGTCGTTGCGCTGATCGTGTTCGTCGCGGTGGCGCTCCCCGCGTTCAACGCCGCCAATCTCGAACCCTTCAGCCCCTATGGCTTTGCCAAGCATATCGGCCCCGACGGGGTCGAGCGGGGGGTGATGGCCGCGGCGGCGATCATCTTCTTTGCCTTTTACGGCTTCGATGCGATCGCGACGGCGGCCGAGGAGGCGAAGAACCCCGACCGCGACCTCAAGATCGGGATCGTCGGGTCGATGTTCGCCTGTGTCGTCATCTATATCGGGGTGGCGGTCGCTGCGGTCGGTGCGATCGCCTATACGCGCTTTGCCAACAGTCCCGAACCGCTGGCGCTGATCCTGCGCGAACTCGGCAGCCCGCTCGCGGCGCAATATCTCGCCATCTCGGCGATCATCGCGCTGCCGACGGTGATCCTCGCCTTCTTTTATGGACAGAGCCGCATCTTCTTCACGATGGCGCGCGACGGGCTGCTTCCCGCGAGCCTGGCGAAGCTGTCGTCGCGCGGCACGCCGGTACGGATCACGATCTTCACCGCGATCGTCGTCGCGGTGCTGGCGGGCTTCATTCCGCTCGGCGAACTCGCCGCGCTCGCCAATGCGGGGACGCTGGCTGCCTTCACCGCGGTGTCGATCTGTATGCTGATCATGCGCCGCCGGGCTCCCGACGCACCGCGCACCTTCCGCACGCCGCTGCCCTGGGTGGTCGGCGGGATTGCGGTGCTCGGCTGTATCTATCTGTTCTTCAGCCTGCCGATGCAGACCCAGCTATGGTTCCTCGTGTGGAATGTCGGCGGGCTGGCCGTCTATTTCCTCTATGCCCGCCGCCATGCGGTGGTCGGGTGATCAGTCGAACAGGTCGCTGAGGAAGCTCTTGGTATAGCTCTTCTTCTTGTACGGCTTGCCATAGTGGCGGTCGTCGTCATAGCCGCGCTCGCGATATTGGGGCTGCGGCGGGGGAGGCGGCGCCGATGCGCGCGGTGCCGGTGCGCCCGCGCCTTCGCTCCGCTCGATGATTTTGTCGAGTTCGCCGCGGTCGAGCCAGACGCCGCGGCACTGCGGGCAATAGTCGATCTCGATCCCCTGGCGTTCCGACATCGTCAGATTTACGCGGCAGGTCGGGCAAAGCAGGCCTTGGGGCTCGGTCACGGATAATCCTTTCCTTGGGTTCGGTGTCGCAACGCTAACGCGGCCCATGCGGGCCGCGTTCCGTCAGGATGATACCGCTTGCCAGTCGAACGGCAAGGGTGCCTCGCGAAAGGCGAAGCGGTCGAGATGGCGGGCGACGGCACCTTCCAGCCCCTCGCGCTGCCCGGCGATGCTGGCGTCGATGCGGACCGACAGCGCGTCGGGTCCGGCGTCGAAGGTCACCAGCGCGTCGCCGGGCCAGTCGGCCCCGCGGGCATCGCGGGGGAAGGTCACCGTGCCATGATCGGCGGTGAACTCGACCGCCAGATTATGCTGCCAGTGCTTGCACAATTGCTGCAGATATTTGCTCGCATGCGCCGTCGGTACACGCGCGGTCGACGATGTCGTCATGCCTTGCTCCTTCACAGGCGTTCGATCTTTTGCGCGGCTTCGTCGATCAGCGCGACGATATCGTGCATCGTCGCATTGTCGAGGTCGCGATCGCCGAGCCGGTTCATCAGCACCGCCTTCAGATTGCCCATCGCGCGGCGGACGGATGCGGGGTCGGTGCGCTGCGTTTCCTCGCCGACCGCGCTCAGGCGCGCGAGGGCGGCTTCGACGATCTCGCTATTGGCGTCGAGTTCGGCGCGACCGGCGTCGGTGATCGCGAACAGCTTCTTGGCGCCGTCGCTCTGCTGCGCCTCGATCTGGCCCATGTCGTCGAGCATCGTCAGCGTCGGGTAGATCACGCCGGGGCTGGGCGCATAGCTGCCGCCGGTCAGTTCCTCGATGTGGCGGATCAAATCATAGCCGTGGCGCGGTTCGTCGGCGATCAGCTTGAGCAGCACCAGCCGCAGTTCGCCGCCGTCGAACATCCGCCGCCGCTCGCCGCGTTCGCCGCGCCCACCGCCGCCGCGGCGTCCACCGCCAAAGCCGTGACCAAAGCCATGGCCGAACCCGCGGCCCCCGCGGTGCATCGCATGGCGCCCGCCGCAGCCGCGGCGATCCATTTTTGCATAGAATATCATTTTCATTCCTTAGACTGATTCTAGATGCGTCTAAGATATATCTTAAATCGAAGTTTGCAAGGGGCGCTTGTCGCGCTGCGCGGCACCTTCGACAACTTCCGCCGCGCGCCGCGCTTTTCTGGTCAGGCTTGCGTACCGAAGCGCAGGTGGATCAGCGGATAGGCCCGGCCCTGGCTGTCGCGCTCCGACCGGCCGACGGCGACGAAGCCCAATCGCTCATAGAAGCCGACGGCCTGTCCATTTTGCTCGTTCACTTCGGTCGTGAGCGCTGCGTGGCGTTCGAGCGCATGTTCGACAAGCGCGCGCCCGATCCCGGTGCCGCGGTGTGCGGGATCGATGAAAAGCGCCTCCATGCTCGCGCCGTCGAGCAACATGAAGCCGACGGGCCGGTCCGCGGCATCGACCGCAAGCCAGAGCGGCGCGGCAGGCAGGAAGGCCTGGACCTCGGTTTCGATCGCCGCGCGGTCGGCCGCAGTCAGGAAGTCATGCGTCGCATCGACGGCGTCGCGCCAGATCTGGACGACGCGTTCGCCGTCGGCGGGCGTGGATTGCCGGATGCTTGTCATGGCGGTGCGCCTTAACCGTCGCACCGGGGCCCGCCAAGCGGGGATGTGAGGTCGTTCAGCGGGATCGGCCTTGACTCTGCGCCCGTCGCTGCTATTGGCCGCGACCGTGTTGCCGCGGGTCCGCCTACGGCAATTCCGTCCGAGACAGTTGGTGAAGGGAATATGCCCTTCTTAATTTCCAGCCGAGACGGGGAACAGTCTTATTCGGTCGCCCACCTGTTCGATCAGGTGACGCGTCTTGACCGACCCCATCGGACATCGTTGCGTGAAGGACAGGCGAGCCTTGGCTTGCATGGCTTTTGCGTGTGTTAGCCGCCCGGCGGCGTGTGCGTTTCGGCGCCCGCGCATCCGGGCAGATGAGTGGAGTATAGGCATGGATCGTACGGAAAAGGCCGAAGCCGTATCCTCGCTGAACGCTACGCTGTCGTCAGCTGCTTCGGTTGTGGTCGTCCGCAACCTTGGCATGACCGTCGCCCAGTCGACGGTGCTGCGTCAGCAGATGCGCGATGCAGGGGCCGACTTTCGCGTCACGAAGAACCGTCTTGCCAAAATCGCGCTCGATGGCACGTCCTATACCGGTATCGGCGAACTGCTGACCGGTCCCACGGCCCTCGCAACCTCGACCGATCCGGTCTCGGCTGCGAAGATCGCCGTGGAGTTTGCCAAGACCAACGACAAGCTTGAAATCGTTGGCGGCGGCATGGGCGACGTGGTCCTCGACGTGGATGGCGTGAAGGCGCTGGCTTCGCTTCCCTCGCTCGACGAGCTCCGCGCCAAGATCATCGGTCTGGTGCAGGCTCCGGCCACCAAGGTTGCGCAGATTGCCGCAGCCCCGGCGGGCCAGCTGGCGCGGGTTTTTGGCGCATATGCCGCCAAAGAAGCAGCGTGATTTCGAACTAACCTTGAAACTGACTACCGGGATATCCCGGTTCTGATGGAGAATGAAAATGGCTGATCTCGCAAAGATCGTTGAAGACCTGTCGGCGCTGACCGTTCTGGAAGCTGCTGAACTTTCGAAGCTGCTCGAAGAAAAGTGGGGCGTTTCGGCTGCCGCTGCTGTCGCCGTCGCCGCTGGCCCGGCCGCTGCCGCTGGCCCGGCTGCTGAAGAGCAGACCGAATTCGACGTCATCCTGACGGGTGACGGCGGCAACAAGATCAACGTGATCAAGGAAGTCCGTGCGATCACCGGTCTGGGCCTCGGCGAAGCCAAGGCGCTGGTCGAAAGCGCACCGAAGGCCGTCAAGGAAGGCGCCAGCAAGGCAGAAGCTGAAGAGCTGAAGGCCAAGCTGGTTGCTGCCGGCGCGACCGTCGAACTGAAGTAATTCGGTTCGGGAACCGGCCGGTTCATCCGGCCGGGTTCCAGCGACAAGAAAAGGGCGGTGCCGCGAGGCACCGCCCTTTTTCATTTGGCGAAAGCTCGCCGGTCAGTTGCGGGCGAAGCCGGGACGCAGATCCGGGCGACCGCGCGCGGGTTCGGGACGGCGGACTTCCTGTTCCGGAACCGCAGGTGCGGCCGGCCGCTGCGAGATTTCCCATGCGCTGACCGGCTTGCGGGTCATATCCTTCTGCTGACCCAGCGTCGCTTCATAAGCGAGGCGTTCCTGACGGTCGAGGAAACGCGCACGCTTGAGCCGTTTGTTCAGCGTCGCAAAGGGGTTGTCGGGCGTCGGGCCGGCCATGGCCATCGCCTCGTGGCGGCCCATGCTGCCGCTCGGCGCCGCGGCGAAAGCCGGAACCGTGCGCGGGGCCATGTCTTCGCGCGGCGCGTAGGCCGGCGTCACCCAGGGACGGGCTTCGCCCGTCGCCGCCGGCGCAGCCGCGGGCTCAGTGGCCGCAGGTTCGTCGGCATAAACGGGTGCGTCTTCGGCGATCATATCGTCGGCGCGGCGGCGGCGTGCGAATGCCAGACCGGCACCCGCGGCGAGGAGCAGGGCGGCGGCTCCGCCGACCAGTTCCCAAGGCATTTCGCTACCGGTCGAAGCCGATTTTTCGGCCGGGAGCGGCACCGCTTCCGCGGTCGGTTCGACGGGCGCTGCGACGGGCGCGGCGATCGGGGCCAGACCATCGGTCGACGGCGCTTCGGTCGCCGCCGCCGGTGCCGCGGTGGTCGCCGTTGCGGCGGCAGGGGCGGCTGCAACGGGTGCGGCCTTCGCGCGCGGTGCCGCACGTTCGGCGCGTTTGGGGGCGGGTGCAGCGCGCTCGGTGGCCTCGGCAACCGGCGCGGTTTCGGCCGGGGTGATATCCAGCGGCACGCGGATCACCGGCTTGGGCGCGGCCGGTTGCGCGGCCTGCGGAGCGGCGGCGGGCGCCGTGGTGCTCGGTTCGGCAACCGTCGGCGGGGTCTGCGGCGTCGGCGCGGTGGGCGCGGCCACCGGCGGCGTCATCGTGATCGTCGGGGCTTCCTGCGCAAAGGCGGCAGGGGTGGAAAGGACCAGGAACGCGGCAATCGCGCTCATGGCGGGGCGGGAGAGGGCGATATTTCTTGTCATAGTGAAGGACGAACGAACAGGCCGCGAAAAATGCTGCCAGCCGGACGCCGTTTCCACGATGAATCGTGCGCGCCGAACGGTGCGGTGATGATTTGGGCACCTTTGGTCGCGCCGTGTGACCGGTTTTGCGGTCAGGCGAACGGCGCGGGTCGCCATTGTCGATGCGGTGAAAAGTCGCCGTTTTCCGAGCGAAAAGGCTGGCAGATGACAGCGATTTTGCGCTTTTGCGTCGGCCGCGTCACCAATTCGTCATTCGCGCGCAACCTTCGCATGGTCAACGCCGCGCATGAAAACGACCGATCTTGCGCCCACCCGGCTGCCCGAAGACCTGCGCGGCACGCAGCGCCTTTTGTTCATCGCCAAACATGCGCGCTGGACCGGCGGATTGCATGCCGACGACGGCAATCATGCGCCCTATCATCGCGAGATGCGCGAGACGCTCGAAGGGCTCGGCATCGCGTTGCTGATCGCCGACAGCTATGCCGCGCTCTTCGATCGGCCGGCTGCCGATTTCGTCTTTCCGCTGCTCAATCGCGGCGGTTTCTTCAATTCGGAGATGCTGCTGCCACTGCTGTGCAACCGGCATGGCCTGCCCTATCTGGGCGCGTCGCCGATCGTGCGAGGCCTGTCCGACGACAAGCATCTGACCAAGCTGGAAGCCGCCGCGCGCGGCGTGCCCACGGCGCCATGGGCGCTTTTTCGCCGCGGAGCGCCGGTCGACGTGTCGCGCTGTCCGCCCGCACGGCGCTGGGTGATCAAACCCAACAACAGTTCCGCCTCATGGGGCGTTCGCGACGCGCACGACCGGGGGCAACTGGCGCAGGCGGTCGCCGAAATCCATGCGCTCGACCATGACGCGCTTGTCGAGCCCTTTATCGACGGCAGCGATGTCGAGGTGCCGGTGATCACGCTGGATGGCGAACCCGCGATGCTGCCGATGATGATCTTCGAACAGGACGACCCGACCCAATTGCGCACCTATCAGGAAAAGCGCGATCTGGTGGACAATGTCGGATATTGCATCAAGCGGTTCGACGACCGCGCCATCGCCGACCGGATAATCGATTATACCGCACGGATGGCGGACGTTTTTCGTCCGTTCGACTATGGCCGGTTCGAGTTCCGCGTCGATCACAAGAGCGGCGACGTCCGGCTGCTCGAGGTCAATCTCAACTGCAATTTGTGGTCGGAAAAGCTGTTCTCGCGGTCGGCTGTCGCGGCCGGCTTCACGCACGCGGCGCTGATCGAGACGATCGTCGCCGAGAGCATGATCCGCCAGATTGCGCCGGCCGCGACGCGGCGCGACGCGGCATGAGCGGGTCGGTCCTGATCCTCGCAGGGCGGCGTTCCGGCGCGGCCGATCCGCTGGCCGAGGCTTATGGCGTCGCCGACAAATGCCTTGTCCCCGTCGCGGGGCGGCCGATGATCGCGCATGTGCTGGAAAGTGCGGCCGACAGCCCGGCCGGGCAGGTGTTCGTGTCGACCCACCATGGCGCGCTGCTCGACGATCTGGACGATCCGGTTATCGACCTGCTCGGTCGCCGCCTGATCATTGTCCCCGCTGCCGACAATCTGGCGGATTCGGTTCTTGCGGTTGCGGGCGTAGCGGACTTTCCGCTGCTGGTGACGACCGCCGACAATTGCATGCTCACGCCCGCGACGATCGCCGAGATTGGCCTGGAGGCAGGGCGGCTGGGCGTCGATGCCGGCGTGGCGCTCGCGCGGCGCGAAGATGTGCTTGCGGTCCATCCCGAAGGCCAGCGGCGGTTTTACGAGTTTTCGGACGTCGCGGTATCGAACTGCAATGCCTATTGGATCGCCCATCCGGGGGCATTACGCGCGGTCGAAGCCTTTCGCGGCGGCGGGCAGTTCGTCAAGAAACCGCTGCGCATATTGCGCGCTTTCGGACTGCTCAACCTGCTCCGCTTCCGTTTCGGCCTCGGCCCGATCCATCATGTCTTCGCGCGCCTGTCGCGCCGGCTGAAAGTCGACATCGCCCCGCTGCTGGTCCGCAACGGGGCGACGGCGATCGACGTCGACAATGAACGGTCGCTTCGCATCACCGAGGCGCTGATGACGCGCCCCGATGTCGTCAGTCCGCGACCCAGTTCCCGTGGAAACCCGGCGGAACGCGATGCGGCAGGTGAACGACGGCTTGCGGTGACCCGCTGAAATCATCGGCGTTGAGGATGACGAGCGCGGTCGTCTCGTCCTTCATGTCGACCACGAGGCCGATCAGCCAGCCATCGTCCTCGGCGCCGTTTTCGCTGCGCGGAACGAAGACGAACTCGCCGGGATGGCGGCCGGGACCGAAATCGTGGATGGCGGTCGTCCCCTTGTCGAGGTCGTGCTTGAACAGCCGCGTCTCGGCGAGCGCCCATTCGGACGAAGCGCCGTCGGGGATCGCGACCGAATAGGCGTAACGATAGGGCTTCGTCGTCAGCCGCTCGTCGTAGCGTGGGAATTCCTGCGCATGGTCGTGGATTACGGTGCGCGTCGTCGTGCCGGCCACCGGATCGATAGTCCAGCGTTCCATGCGCGATTTTTCGCTGTCGGGGCCGCGCTTCGACTGCGCAAACATCGTCTCGTGTGCCACGACGTCGACGATCACCTTGCCGTCGGCGGTTTCATAGGCGTTGGCGGGGTGGAAGACATAGCAGGGCTCGACCGGCACCCAGACGATGCTGTCGCCGCTGCCTTTCCTGGGGAGGAGGCCGACGCGCGCCTGATGCGCGTCGTTCCACGCATAGGGGAAACGATAGCCGGCGAGCAGCATCTTCATCGAGAAGGTCACCGGCAGGTCGAAGACCAGCACATGGTTTTCGGTGATCGCGCAATCGTGGATCGACGGGCCGTCGCTGACCGCAATCGCTTCCTCGCGCACGACATGCGCGTCTTTGTCGAGGACGACGTGCCACACCTTGTTCGGTTCGTCGCCGCGGTAGGTGATCGCGTGCATCTCGTCGGTGAAGGGGTCGTGATGCGGGTGCGCGGTATAGCCGTTTACCAGTGTGCCGTCGAAGGGGTTGTGCGCGATCGTATTAAGCTCGTAGCCGAGTTCGACCGGCTTGCCGCCCGCCTCGACGATCGCGAAGGTGCGGCCGGCCATCCCGACGACATTGGTGTTCGGCGCGTCGTTGGTGGCGTGACGCGGGCCGGGGGGGATGGCTTCGCCAAGCATCTCGCACGCCTCGGCGCCGCGGACCCAGCGGTTGCGGTACCAGTCGGCCTTGCCGCCCTCGATCCGGATGCCGTGCACCATGCCGGCGCCGGTGAACCAGTGATAGCTGGCGGGGTCGGGCGCGGCGGCGGGGTTGGGGCCGTTGCGCAGGTAGCGGCCGGTCAGTGCGAGCGGGATTTCACCATCGACGCGCAATTGTTCGAGCGTGAATTCCTCGGTCATCGGCTTGTGGATGCCGGTGAGGAAGGGGTGCGCGTCGGTGGGGCGGGGGAGCCGTTTGCGGTTGAAGTCGGCGAGCTTGACGATGCCTTTGGTGACGGCGCCGCGGATGAGGGTTTCGACGTTGCTTGCCATGGCGATGCTCCTTACGGAAGTTGGCGAAGGTGCCGCGTAGCGTGGGGTTGCGCCGGCGACTCGATATGTTTACAGTGACAACATATGGCAAGCAAAGATAACAGTGTCAACATAAAAGGCGAGCGCGCGAAGGCGTCGGGCGCCTATCATCATGGCGACCTGCGCGCGGCGGTGATCGCGGCGGGGCTCAAGCGGCTCGAGGCGGGCGACGGCGGCGAACTCGGCCTGCGCGCGCTGGCGCGCGACGTCGGGGTCAGCGCGACCGCGCTGTACCGGCATTTTCCCGACAAGGAGGCGTTGCTCGACGCGCTCGCCGACGAGGGGCTGCGGCGATTGGGCGCGCTGCAGGCGCAGGCCTGGCTGAAGGCGGGCGGCGGGGTCGCGGGGTTCAAGGCGACGGGCATCGCCTATGTCCGCTTCGCGCACGACGAGCCGGCGGTGTTCCGGCTGAGCTTCACGCGCCAGATGTCCGAACGTTGCCCCGACGGCAGCAACGACGGCGGCGAGGTCGCCTATAACCTGCTTCGCGCGGGCGTCGGCGAAGCGCTTCCGGGGGTCAAGGATCCCGATACAGCGGCGCTGCACGCCTGGGCGCTGGTCCACGGCCTCGCGATGCTGGTTCTCGACCGGCGGATCGAATGGGACGAAGCGAAGGTCGCCGAAGTTGTCGGCCTGACCTTCGGCGGCGTCGGCTGATCCCGCGGAGTCGCCGGCGCCAACAATATTAGCGGTTTATTTTCCCGTTTTCGGTTAGCTGGTGTCATGACCCGGTCGCTGTCCCCCAGAGTCGAGGCGGTCTTTTGGTTGCTGCTGACCGCGGTGGGATATTTCCTGCTGGCGAGCCTGTCGCTGCACGCGACCAAGGGCGCCGACAATATTGCGGCGGTGTGGCCGCCGAGCGGATATTTCCTTGCCCTGTTGCTGCTTATGCCCGTGCGCGGGCGGATTCCCGGCTTTGCCGGCATGGTGTCGGCGAGCATGGCGGCGAACCTGCTGGGCGGTACCCCGCCATGGATATGTATCGCGTTCACGCTGTCGAACGCCTGCGAAGCCGCGCTCGCGCTGTGGTTGCTGCGCCGCCGCGAAACGGGCGAACTGTCGTTCATGGTCCCGCGGTCGGTCGCCAATTTCTGTTTCGCCGCCTTCATATCGAGCGTCGCGAGCGCCAGCCTCGCTTGGGCGCTGACGGGGAACGGCGCCGATTTCTTCCTGTCATGGCTGACGACGGTGCTGCTCGGCATGCTGATCGTCACCCCGCCGATCGTCATGCTGGCGCGGATGGTCGGCACCAAGGTGTTCGGCAATGCGCCGGGCGGCATGAAGCTGGAAGCGACCGCGATCCTGACGATCGCCGGGCTCGTCACGATCCTCGCCTTTTCGCAATCGCAATTTCCCGCGACCTTCCTGCCGTGTATCGCGGTCGTCGCCGCGGCGTACCGGCTGGGGCCGTTCGGCGCAGCGGCGGGGATGCTGCTCGTGACGATCATCGCGTCGCTGCTCACCGGGCAGGGCTATGGACCGATCGCCGCGATCGAGGGCGAGCAGAAGGTCCGTGTCTTTTTCCTGCAATTCTACCTGCTGTCGCTGTTGTTCACGACGCTGCCGCTCGCCGCGATGCTGATCGTGCGCCAGCGGCTGGCGAAGCGGCTGGAGCAGAGCAACCGCTGGCTGTTGCAGGCCGAGGCGGCGGCGCTGGTCGGGCACTGGCGCGTCGACCTGCTTCACTGGACGATCCAATGGTCGGATCAGGCCTATCGCATCCACGGGCTGGAACCCGGCAGCCCGGTCGACGTCAATTACAGCGTCAAACAATATGTCGCCGAGGACGCCGCCGAGGTTCGAAAAATATTGGAGCGGGCAGTCGCGTCGGGCGAGCCCTTTGAATTTCAGGGACGCATACGGCGCGCCGACGGCGAGATCCGCCACGTCAAATCGCACGGATCGATCGAAATGGATCGGGGAGGTCGCGCGATCGGGATTTTCGGCACGGTGCAGGATGTCACCGAGACGGTCGAAAATGCCCGTATATTGGAGGCGGCGCGCAGTGCGGCCGAGCGGGTCGCCAACACCGACATGCTGACCGGTCTGCCCAACCGCCGCCATACGCTGGCCTTCCTCGAAAAGGCGTTGGTCGGCGCGCGCGAAAATGGTGCGCCGCTGGCGGTCGCGATCTTCGACATCGACCATTTCAAGCGGATCAACGATACGCACGGCCATGCCACGGGCGACAAGGTGATCCACCGCGTCGCGCAGCGCGCCAAGGCGGCGCTGCGCGACGAGGATATGGTCGGCCGGATCGGCGGCGAGGAATTCGTCTGTATCCTGCAGCGATCGAGCGCGCAGGCCGCCGAGATCATCGCCGAGCGCGTGCGCAAGGCGGTCGAAACGGGCACGGCGGCCGAAGACGGCATTCCCGACGCGACGATCAGCGTCGGGCTGGCGGTTTTCGACGGCGAACTCGATATCGAGGAATTGCTGCACCGTGCCGATCAGGCGCTCTATGTCGCCAAGCGCGAGGGACGGAACCGGCTGCGCAAGGCGGCTTAGGGGTGGTGAGCTGCCACTCCTAATATCCGTCATCCCGGCGAAGGCCGGGATCTCACCCTCTCGAAATGACGCGTCGGCGAGATCCCGGCCTTCGCCGGGATGACGAGGATAGAGGCGGCAGCAACCGGTCGAAACCGGCCATCCCATATTTGCGATCGATGCGCCGGACGGTCTGGCGAGAGCGCATGAAAAAGGGGCGCGGAACTGTCGTCCGCGCCCCTCTTCCTATATTTGACCGATTAGTTGGCCGGTTTCTGGGCCGAAGCGGGCGCCGCGTCGGCGGTCGCGTCGGCCGGCGGCGCGGCTTCGCCCGTTGCCTGCGCGACCGCAGCGGCGAATTGCTCGGCCGTGTAGGCGGCGGCAAGACCCGAGGGCGACATCAGGAAGGCGCTGCGCGGCAGGCTGACGTCGTCGCCGGACGCGGTGGTGACCACAACGGCGTCGGCGCTTGCCGACTTCACCTTGCCGAGGACGGCCGCGCCCTTGAGGCTGCGGACTTCGGCGCCGGGCGTGAGCGCGGCGGCGACCGCGGCATCGTCGGCGGCGGCGGCGGTGTTCACCTCTTTCATCGCAGCCGCAAACTGTTCGGCGGTAAAGCTGGTGGCGAGGCCGGTCTGTCCGACGAAAAAGGCGTTACGCGGCAGTTTCACGTCGCCGGTCGGGGTGGTCATGACGACGCCGTCCTGCGCAACGAGCTTGACCTTGCCGAGGATCGTCGCGCCGCCGACGCCGCGCACGTCGGCGCCCGGCTGCAACGCTTCGGTCAGCTTTGCCTCGCTGCCGGCATTCGCCTGATCGACCGCGGCGACGACCTGTGCCTTGGTCGCGCCGATCGTCGGGCCCTTTTCGAGCTGACCGAATGCATTGGAGGGGAGGGTCACCTGTTTGCCTTCGCCGAGGTCGACGACGACATTGGCGCCGGCGACGCTGGTGACGGTGCCGAGTTCGGCGCCTTCGGAATCAAAAACCCTGGTACCCGCCGCCAGATTGACGGTCGCGGCGGCGGCATCCTGCGCCAGAACGGGCGTGGCGGCGATCGCCGAGATGCCAAGAGAAATGGTTGCAACAAAGCCTGCGAATTTCCGCATCGCTTTCGGTCTCCTTTGATGTTGATGGAACGTCTGCCCATTCAACGCGCGGAGGGGCGCAAGGGCCACGCCAAGGGGGACGCGCCGTGCGTCGGACACGACGAAGCGAGCGTGGCGGGCCGAAAAACGGCGTTTTCGTGCCGTTTCGGGAACGAAAGACGCCGCGAGCGATCGGCGAGTGCCCTTTTTAGCGGGCGGTCCCGTTCGCGAGATCGACCCCTTTCCTCGCCGCCGCATGGCGCGCGGCGACGGCGTTGCTGCCCGCCATCGTCAGGGCGAGCAAGCCGACGACGAGCGCGTCGAGCAGCAGTAACGGCCAGTCGAGGATGGCGGGCGCAAAGATGGCGGCGAAGCTGAGCGCATAATGCGCGATCATCAGCGGCACCACGCCGGCGAGGATCAGCAGCACCGTCCGCCAGAAGCTGCCCGCCACGATCCGGACCGAGCGGATCGGACCGATGGCGGTGTTGCCGAGCGTCCACGCGACGGTCCACGCCATGAAATAGATGCCGGCGATGCCGCCGAGCAAGGCCAGCGCATAACCCGTCCATTGCGCGGCGGTGCCGGTGAGGCCGAGCAGGCCGGTGAGCGACGGGCCGAACAAGGTCCACCATTGTTGCAGGCCGTTGAGCGCGAACAGGATGAGCCACAGGCCGATTGCGGGCCATTCGATGCGGCGCGCGCGCGCCGCGTCGCGGTCGAACAGCATATAGCGGGTGAACCATTAGCCGGGGAGCAGGATCGCGAGCGTCTTGGCGAAGCCGAATTGCAGTCGCAGCGGGTCGGCCTCGGCCGCCTTGGCGCCGGCGATGCCGTCGTACATGCCCGCCCGCCATTCGACGACATGCTGCGCGAATTCGACGAGCACGGGGATGAGGAAGAGGAGCGGGCAGGCGAAGGCAAAGGCCCAGGCGCCGCGATAGATGGATGCGATATCAGTCCTCATCGGGCGCGCCTTCGGGATCGAAAAGGATGAGTTCGCCGGGCTGGCATTCGAGGACGCGGCAGATCGCGTCGAGCGTCGAAAAGCGGATCGCCTTGGCCTTGCCGGTCTTGAGCACCGACAGGTTGGCGACGGTGATGTCGACGCGTTCGCTGAGTTCGGTCAGCGTCATGCGCCGCCGCCACAGCATGTCGTCGAGCTGGATGCGGATGGTCATCAGATGGTCTGCTCCAGCTCTTCGCGCATCGCCGCGCCGCGTTCGAAGATGCGCGCGAGGATGAAGAGCATGAGCACCGCGAGCCAGCCGGTGAGCCCGAAGCTCCAGCCGAAATATTCGCCGGTCCGCTCGCTCGCCGCGATGCTGACGAAGCCATAGGCCAGGTCGAGCAGCTGGATGCCGAGCAGCGCCCAGGCGACATGGCGGAGGCGCACGGCGTTCGCGGCGGCGAAGGGATTACCCGCGCGCACGTCGTCGATCATCGCGATCAATCGCGTCAGGATGATATGCGCGAGCAGGATGACGGGGGCGGTGATGATCATGACCCATCGCAGCCACCCCACCACAGCTTCGGGATGCGTCATCTTGCCGTCGAGCGCCGCGGTCATCATGTCGGGCACCGCAAAGGCGACGAAGCCGAGGCCCGCCACGATCAGAAGCCCCACCACCCAATTGAGGATATTCAGCCCGGCAAGCAGGCGCCGGCTCCACTGCAACATCGCGAATCTCCCGATATTCGATATATGACATATCGATAATCGATAAATTACATATTGCAATACGGTAATTTCGGTTGGTTTTGCCCTATTGCATCACGCGCTGCGCCAGCTCTTCGCGCGATCCGACCCCGATGCGGCGATAGATGCGGCGGCGATAGTCGTGCAGCGTGTGCGAGCCGATCCCCATCGCCTGCATGATGCGCTGCGGCGGCTCGGCCGCGATCATGTGGCGCGCGACCTCGCGTTCGCGCGGCGACAGATCGAACGCGGCGAGGCGGTTCATCGCCGCGAGCGCCAGCGGCACCTGCCGTTCGATCAGCGCGTAGAATTGGTCGCTATCCGGCTGCCGCGCGGCGGCGCCGGCAGGGCGCGTGACGGGATAGAAGCGGATGACGATGCGGCCGTAGGGCGTCATGCGGACGACCGTCGGCTGGCGCGCGGCCTGGGCGATCAGGGGCGCAAAAAAGTCGGGGGCGGCCGACGCGAAGGCGGTGCGGCTGAAGCGCTGGTCGAAACGCAGGTCGAGCAGCGCGCGCAGCAATTGTTCGTGCCGCCCGCTTGCCTCGACGATATGGCCGTCGCAGTCGAGCGTCAGCACCGCGCGTTCGGCGTCGTCGGCGAAAGCGGTCGACGCCGGAAGGTCGAGATTGTCGGCAGCCAGCGCATGCGCAAAGGCGGGGGCGGCGCCCATCAGCGCCTCGACATCGCGGCGCGAATAATAGGATTTGCCGGGTTCGCGCGTGGCGAGCACGACGCCGCGCACCGCGCGGCCGTCGCGCACGAAGACGTCGAAACCATGACCGACGCCATAGGGACGGCAGACTTCGTTGTAGAAAAAGGAGCTAGCGAAATCGGGTTTGCGGCACGCTTCGGCGGCGAAGCCATAGGGCCGGCCGCCGCGCACGAGGCTGGTAAAGCTCGGCACCTCCATGTCGTAGCAGGTCAGCAGCGAGCTGTTCGCCTCGATCGCCTGCGCATTGATCCACGGAAGGTGGAAATCGACCGGCCGTCCGCGGCTGTCGATCCACACGAACATGCAGAAATGGCTCGGGACGAGGCGCGCCAATGTGGCGAGCATTTCAGGAATGATGGTGCGGCTGGGCAAGCCGAGCCGCGCCAATTGCGACAGGTGGGAGAGGGCGCCGCTCGGGCGCATCGCGGTCCGTTCCATGGTCAAGCTTATGCTCCCTTGGTCGAAGAGGATCGATCGCGACGCCGGTGATGCAGGGATTTCGGTGGTCGGGCAGTGCCTTGGGTCACTCGCCATTTCCCCCCTGTCAGGGGGAAGAAAAGCACCGGCCCGGTCCGGTAGGCAAGCCATGTCGGAACCAATCGCAGGGCTCGCAGCGCAAATAAGGACGCACGGCTCCGGTATCCGTCCGACCTGTTTCCGGGTGGGACAAAATCGTCGTTTTTCAATCTATCGAGAGGAGTTCGATATGGACCGCTTAAGTCTGGAGGCCTTTCAGGGGCCGGCGAATGAGGCCGCCGAGCGATCGCGCGCGCTGATCGGCATCATGGAAAAGAATATCGTGATCGACCCGGCCAGCGGCCGCGCCGATATCGGCAATCCCGACGCGATCGTTTCCGCCTATGCCAAATTTCTGGGCGACGATGCGAAGGTCGTCGGCGAAGAGGTCGTCACGATGGTGCAGGACGGCTTCGTCCAGCTCGCCGGCGGGGACGAAAAGCAGAAGATCGCGATGCCCTGGCGCGCGCTCGAACGGCGCGACGTCGCCGGCATGCTCGGTTCGTCCGACTGGCAGGCGCTCGGCTTCCGGCCGCTCGCATCTACCGATACGGTGCGCAAGCTGCTCGGCAGCGGCAAGTTCGGCGACCCGCCGCCCTATCTGTTCGAAGATGCGGTGATCGAGCGGCTCGGCGAATGGGCCGGGCGGCGCCATATCCTCGACTTCGACCCGATCGCGCTGCCGCCCGCGGGCGGGGGCAGCGGCGGGGGCGGCGGGGCCGGCGGCGGCCGGGTTCCGCCGCCGCCGCCGGCGCGCGGCGGGAACCAGGGCGGCAACCAGGGCGCGCCGCCGATCCCGCAACAGACGCAGGACGACATCATGGCGATCATCAAGGGCACCGCCGAATGCCTGATGAACGCGAGTTGGTCGATCGAGGGCATCTGGGGTGTGCGCATCTGTCTCGACCGCAAATGCGCCGACAGGATCGAAGAGATATTGCTCGGCACCGGCGGCACGACGGCGACGGCGATGATCGGATATTTCCTGTCGAACTTCGGCAAGCTGACGTGGAAGGGCGTCCTGCAGTCGGCGGGCGGCTGGGTCGCGCTCGCGCTGCTCCACTTCAGCCTCTATTGGGGGCTGCTGATCCGCCAGAACAAGACCGCGAACGGCGTGTGCCTGGTCCATGTCTGGCCGTGGTGGTCGGGGCTGACCGGCGGGATATTCCACGGCTGGGCGCAGGGCCGGTAAACACCCGGATTTTGGACAACCAAGCGGACGGGCGGTGCGATGGCGCCGCCCGTTTCGATTCCGCAGGACCTCGTGCGCCTTTGTCTTTGGCGATCAAGGCTTTGCTGATAGGCTTCGCGTGCGAATATCGACGGACGGGAGATGGGCGATGGAATGGGACGACGCAATGACGACGCGGCGGATGCTGCTGGCGGGGGCGGCGGGAATGCTGGCGCTGGCGCATGCCCCCTGGGCGATGGCGAAGCTGCCGAAGAGCGGGGTGAAGGGGCTGATCGCGGGCGCGTCCGACGGCGCGCTCGACAAATTGGCCGAGCCCGGCGCCTTTTACCGCGATACGGCGGTGCGCATCCTGTTGCCGGGGGCGGGTGGCAAGCTGGCGTCCAAACTCTTTGGCATGGGCGACAAGCTCGGCCTCACGACCAATTTGACCAAGAGCCTGAACGATGCCGGCGGCAAGGCGGCGGGCGAGGCGAAGCCGGTGTTTCGTGCCGCGATCGACAATCTGCGCTGGACCGATGCGCCGGGGCTGGTGTCGAAGAATGACGGCGCGACGCGTTACCTCGAACGGAGCGCGGGCGACGTGCTGTTCGGCAAGGTGTCACCGCTCGTCGGCTCGGCGCTCGAAAGCGTCGGCGCTTATCGCCAGCTCGACCAGCTGTCGCAGGGCAACCAGCTGATGGCCTCGGCCGGGCTGTCGCGCGACGGGTTGACGCGGTCGGTGACGCAGCAGGCGCTGAAGGGCATTTTCCATTATATGGCGAGCGAGGAGGCGGCGTTGCGGCGGAACCCGGCGGCGTTGCTGAAAGGCGTGTTTTAGGGAGCGCGGCTAAGGGCCGGTTGCGGAAAACCCCATCTACGAGGAGCCGCTCGCGGCTTTGCGCTTAGCTGCGGCAGCGGACATCAAGATGCGTTCGACGATGGCGTCAAACTCCTCCCTGCCAACGGGATCGAGAGAATCGTAGTCAGAAACGCTATCCGGCCACCAGCCATGCTCGTCTCCGGACATATATAGTTGCCGTGCGGCTGCCTCCACCTCTTCGTGGGTTGGCCGGTCGCCGTCTATAAACCGAGTTGAAGACATGGCCGAGGTCTACCCAAGGCCATGTCCGCTTTCCACCCCCAAGCCGATTTTCGCACCCTCGCTTCGTCCCGCTCCCGTTGACACTCCGCACCCCTGATCCTATATGGCCGGCATACCCGATCGTCCGAGATAGAGCCTGACTTTGCGCGGCAGGCTGTACGGATAGGGCGTTCGGGATTTCGAGATGCGTTGGAAAGCTGCGGTAAACCGGCAACGGTTGGTCGCGGCCTTTTTGCGTCTCTCCTGCGCTCGCGAGCTATTTTATCAAGGCGAGACAATCACTTATGGCGACCAAGGCGAAGTCGGTGGGCAAGGCCCTCGAAGCAACCGCAAGCAAGCGAATCCGTAAGCTGTTCGGCAACATCCACGAAGCGGTGGAGATGCCCAACCTCATCGAGGTGCAGCGCGAATCCTATGAGCAGTTCCTGCGCTCGGATCCCTCGATCGGTTATGTTTCGGGCCTCGAAAAGACGCTGCGCAGCGTTTTCCCGATCCGCGATTTCGCCGGCACCGCCGAACTCGACTTCGTCCACTACGAGCTCGAAGAGCCGAAGTATGACGTCGAGGAATGTCGCCAGCGCGGCATCACCTATGCGGCGCCGATGAAGGTCACGCTGCGCCTGATCGTCTTCGAGGTCGACAGCGAAACCGACACCCGTTCGGTGCTCGATATCAAGGAGCAGGACGTTTACATGGGCGACATGCCGCTCATGACCGAGAACGGCACCTTCTTCGTCAACGGCACCGAGCGCGTCATCGTGTCGCAGATGCACCGTTCGCCGGGTGTGCTCTTCGACCATGACCGCGGCAAGACCCACTCGTCGGGCAAATTCCTGTTCGCCGCGCGCGTGATCCCGTATCGCGGTTCGTGGCTCGACTTCGAATTCGACGCCAAGGACATCGTCAACGTCCGTATCGACCGCAAGCGCAAGCTGCCGGTCACCAGCCTGCTGTACGCGCTGGGCATGTCGGGCGAGGAAATCCTCAACCATTTCTATGATCGCCTCGTCTTCGAGCGCGCCGAAAACGGCTGGAAGGTTCCCTTCGTCGTCGAAAACTGGCGCGGTTCGAAGCCCGCGTTCGACGTCGTCGACGCCAAGACCGGCGAAGTCGTCTTCGCCGCCGGCCACAAGATCAGCCCGCGCCTTGCCAACAAGGCCGCGAAGGACGGTCTCGACACGCTGCTGATCCCGACCGAGGAAATCTTCGGCCGTTACAGCGCCTATGACCTGATCAACGAGTCGACCGGCGAGATCTACATCGAAGCCGGCGACGAAGTGAGCGCCGACAATCTCGAAAAGCTCGACGCCGCGGGCATCGACAAGCTCGTCCTGCTCGACATCGACCACAACAACACGGGCCCCTGGATCCGCAACACGCTGAAGGCCGACAAGGCCGAGGACCGCGACCAGGCGCTGTCGGACATCTACCGCGTCATGCGCCCCGGCGAACCGCCGACGCGCGAAACCGCGGAAGCCTTGTTCGGCGGCCTGTTCTTCGACCCCGAGCGTTACGACCTGTCGGCTGTGGGTCGTGTGAAATTGAACATGCGCCTCAGCCTCGATGCCGAGGACACGGTCACCACGCTGCGCAGCGAGGACATTCTCGCCGTCGTCAAGGAACTGGTGAACCTGAAGGACGGCAAGGGCGAAATCGACGATATCGACAACCTCGGTAACCGTCGTGTCCGCTCGGTCGGCGAGCTGCTCGAAAATCAGTATCGCGTCGGCCTGCTCCGCATGGAGCGCGCCGTGAAGGAGCGCATGAGCTCGGTCGACGTGTCGACCGTGATGCCGAACGACCTGATCAACGCGAAGCCGGCGGTTGCCGCGGTTCGCGAATTCTTCGGCTCGTCGCAGCTCTCGCAGTTCATGGATCAGACCAACCCGCTGTCGGAAGTGACGCACAAGCGCCGCGTGTCGGCGCTTGGGCCGGGCGGTCTGACCCGCGAACGCGCAGGCTTCGAAGTCCGCGACGTTCACCCGACCCACTATGGCCGTATCTGCCCGATCGAAACGCCCGAAGGCCCGAACATCGGTCTGATCAACTCGCTCGCGACCTTTGCGCGCGTCAACAAATATGGCTTCATCGAGACCCCGTACCGCCGCATCGTCGACGGCAAGGTCACGAACGAAGTCGTCTATCTGTCGGCGATGGAAGAGCAGAAGCACACGGTTGCGCAGGCGAACGCCGACCTCAACCCCGACGGCAGCTTCATCGACGAGCTGATCTCGGCGCGTGAAGCGGGCGAATTCCTGATGGCGCCGCGCGACCAGATCACGCTGATGGACGTGTCGCCGAAGCAGCTCGTTTCGGTCGCGGCATCGCTGATCCCGTTCCTCGAAAACGATGACGCCAACCGCGCACTCATGGGTTCGAACATGCAGCGCCAGGCTGTGCCGCTGATCCGGGCCGAAGCGCCCGTCGTCGGCACCGGCATGGAAGAAACCGTTGCGCGCGATTCGGGCGCGGCGATCGCGGCACGCCGCGGCGGCGTGATCGACCAGGTCGATGCGACGCGTATCGTTATCCGTGCGACCGATATGGTCGAACCCGGCAAGTCGGGCGTCGACATCTATCGCCTGCAGAAGTTCCAGCGGTCGAACCAGAACACCTGCATCAACCAGCGTCCGCTGGTGAAGGTGGGCGAAGTCGTTCGCGCGGGCGACATCATCGCCGACGGTCCGTCGACCGAACTCGGCGAACTGGCGCTCGGCAAGAATGTGCTCGTCGCGTTCATGCCGTGGAACGGCTATAACTATGAGGACTCGATCCTCATCAGCGAACGCATCGTGAAGGACGACGTCTTCACCTCGATCCACATCGAGGAATTCGAAGTCACCGCGCGCGACACGCGCCTTGGCCCCGAAGACATCACGCGCGACATCCCGAACGTCGGTGAGGAAGCGCTCCGCAACCTCGACGAAGCGGGCATCGTCTACATCGGCGCCGAAGTCGGCCCGGGCGACATTCTGGCCGGTAAGATCACCCCCAAGGGTGAATCGCCGATGACGCCGGAAGAAAAGCTGCTGCGCGCGATCTTCGGCGAAAAGGCCAGCGACGTGCGCGACACCTCGCTCCGCCTGCCGCCGGGCGTGTCGGGCACGGTCGTCGAAGTCCGCGTCTTCAACCGCCACGGTATCGACAAGGACGAACGCGCGATCGCGATCGAACGCGAAGAGATCGAGCGCCTGAAGCAGGATGCCGACGACGAACGCGCGATCCTCAACCGCGCGACCTTCTCGAGCCTCAAGGAACTGCTCATCGGTCAGGCGACCAGCGCAGTGCCGAAGGGCCTGAAGAAGGGCGATGTGGTCACCGAGGAAATGCTCGTCGATCTCGACCGTGCCGACTGGTGGAAACTGGCGGTTGTCGAAGACAATGCGCAGGCCGCGCTCGAAGCGATCAAGGCGCAGTATGACGACGCGATCAAGCGGATCAGCGCGAAGTATGAAGATCGCGTCGAAAAGCTGCAGCGCGGCGACGAACTCGCCCCGGGCGTGCTCAAGATGGTCAAGGTCTTCGTTGCCGTGAAGCGCAAGCTGCAGTCGGGCGACAAGATGGCCGGCCGTCACGGCAACAAGGGCATCATCAGCCGCATCCTGCCGATCGAGGACATGCCGTTCCTCGAAGACGGGACGCACGTCGACTTCGTGCTCAACCCGCTGGGCGTGCCGTCGCGCATGAACGTCGGGCAGATCCTCGAGACGCACCTTGGCTGGGCATCGCGCGGCTTCGGTCGCCAGATCACCGCGGCGCTCGAAGACTGGCGCGTGGCGAACCCCGAGCCCGAAGCGGGCGCCCCGCCCGAAGCGGTGCGCGAAGCGCTGCTGCAGGCCTATGGCGACGAATATGCCGACGAGATCAAGGCGCGGTCGACCGAAGAGGTCGTCGAACTCGCCGGGAACCTGTCGGTGGGCGTGCCTTTCGCGACCCCGGTGTTTGACGGTGCGCGCGAAGGCGACGTGTCGGCGATGCTGGAGCGCGCGGGTCTCGACCGGTCGGGTCAGGTCGATCTGTACGATGGCCGCACCGGCGATCGTTTCGACCGCAAGGTGACGGTGGGATATATGTATATCCTGAAGCTGCATCACCTTGTCGACGACAAGATCCACGCGCGTTCGATCGGGCCGTACTCGCTTGTTACCCAGCAGCCGCTGGGCGGTAAGGCGCAGTTCGGTGGCCAGCGCTTCGGTGAAATGGAGGTCTGGGCGCTCCAGGCCTATGGCGCGGCGTACACGCTGCAGGAAATGCTGACGGTGAAGTCGGACGACGTGATCGGCCGCACCAAGGTTTACGAAGCGATCGTCAAGGGCGACGACACCTTCGAGGCCGGCATTCCCGAAAGCTTCAACGTGCTCGTCAAGGAAATGCGCTCGCTGGGCCTCAACGTCGAGCTTTCGTCCTATGCGGACGAAGACGATGACGAAGGTCCGGAAGCCCTTCCCGAAGCCGCCGAATAAGATTTTTCCTCACCCCTCTCGCGTCAAGCGAGAGGGGAAGATGGAGCAGACATATGAACCAGCTTACCAACTTCATGAACCCGGTCGCGAAGCCCGAAACCTTCGACATGATCAAGATCGGCATCGCGAGCCCCGAGCGCATCCGCTCGTGGTCTTTCGGCGAGATCAAGAAGCCCGAAACGATCAACTACCGCACGTTCAAGCCCGAGCGTGACGGCCTGTTCTGCGCGCGCATCTTTGGTCCGATCAAGGATTATGAATGCCTGTGCGGCAAGTACAAGCGTATGAAATACAAAGGCATCGTCTGCGAAAAATGCGGTGTCGAAGTCACGGTGACCAAGGTTCGCCGCGAGCGCATGGGCCATATCGAGCTCGCCGCGCCCGTCGCGCACATCTGGTTCCTGAAGTCGCTGCCGTCGCGCATCGGCCTGCTGCTCGACATGCAGCTGAAGCAGCTCGAGCGCGTGCTGTATTTCGAAGCCTATATCGTTCTTGAGCCCGGCCTGACCCCGCTCGAAAAGTTCCAGCTTCTGACCGAAGACGAACTGCTCGACGCGCAGGACGAATATGGCGAAGACGCTTTCTCGGCCGGCATCGGCGCCGAGGCGATCCGCGTGCTCCTCGAAAATCTCGATCTGGAGCAGGAACGCGTCGACCTGATGGAAGAGCTTGCGACGACCAAGTCGGAGCTGAAGCCCAAGAAGATCATCAAGCGCCTGAAGGTCGTCGAGAGCTTCATCGAGTCGGGCAACCGTCCCGAGTGGATGATCCTCGAAGTCGTGCCGGTCATTCCGCCCGAACTGCGCCCGCTGGTGCCGCTCGACGGCGGCCGCTTCGCGACGTCGGACCTCAACGACCTCTATCGCCGCGTGATCAACCGCAACAATCGTCTCAAAAGGCTGATGGAACTGCGCGCGCCGGACATCATCGTCCGCAACGAAAAGCGCATGCTGCAGGAAGCCGTCGACGCGCTGTTCGACAACGGCCGCCGCGGTCGCACGATCACGGGTGCCAACAAGCGTCCGCTGAAGTCGCTGTCCGACATGCTCAAGGGTAAGCAGGGCCGCTTCCGTCAGAACCTGCTCGGCAAGCGCGTCGACTATTCGGGCCGCTCGGTCATCGTGACCGGTCCCGAACTCAAGCTGCACCAGTGCGGCCTGCCGAAGAAGATGGCGCTCGAGCTGTTCAAGCCGTTCATCTACGCGCGCCTCGACGCCAAGGGTCTGTCGATGACCCTGAAGCAGGCGAAGAAGTGGGTCGAAAAGGAACGCAAGGAAGTCTGGGACATCCTCGACGAAGTCATTCGCGAGCACCCGGTTCTTCTGAACCGCGCCCCGACGCTTCACCGCCTCGGCATCCAGGCGTTCGAGCCCGTGCTGATCGAAGGCAAGGCGATCCAGCTTCACCCGCTGGTCTGCGCCGCGTTCAACGCCGACTTCGACGGTGACCAGATGGCGGTCCACGTGCCGCTCTCGCTGGAAGCGCAGCTCGAAGCGCGCGTGCTGATGATGTCGACGAACAACATCCTCAGCCCCGCGAACGGCAAGCCGATCATCGTGCCGTCGCAGGACATGGTTCTCGGTCTCTACTATCTCTCGATGGAACGCGAAGGCGAGCCGGGCGAGGGGATGCTTCTGGCCGACATGGCCGAAGTGCATCAGGCGCTGTTCACCGGCGCGGTCACGCTGCACACCAAGGTGGTGAGCCGCGTCCCCCAGACCGACGAACAGGGCAACGAGTATCTCAAGCGCTTCGAGACCACGCCGGGCCGCATGCTTATCGGCGAATGCCTGCCGAAGTCGCACACTGTGCCCTTCGACGTCGTCAACCGCCTTCTGACCAAGAAGGAAATCGGCGACGTGATCGATCAGGTCTATCGTCACACCGGCCAGAAAGAGACCGTGTTGTTCGCCGACGCCATCATGGCGCTGGGCTTCCGCAACGCGTTCAAGGCCGGCATTTCCTTCGGCAAGGATGACATGATCATCCCCGAGTCCAAGGAAGGCATGGTCAACGAAACCCGCGCCCTCGTGAAGGATTTCGAGCAGCAGTATCAGGACGGCCTGATCACGCAGCAGGAAAAGTACAACAAGGCGATCGACGCCTGGTCGCAGTGCGGCGACAAGGTCGCGAACGCGATGATGGACGAAATCCGCGCCGAGCCGAAGGATCCGAAGACGGGTCGTCTGGCCCCGATCAACTCCATCTATATGATGGCGCACTCGGGTGCTCGTGGTTCGCAGGCCCAGATGAAGCAGCTTGCCGGCATGCGCGGCCTGATGGCCAAACCGTCGGGCGAGATCATCGAAACGCCGATCATCTCGAACTTCAAGGAAGGCCTCACCGTTCTCGAGTATTTCAACTCGACCCACGGTGCGCGTAAGGGTCTGGCCGATACGGCGCTCAAGACGGCGAACTCGGGTTACCTGACCCGCCGTCTGGTCGACGTGTCGCAGGACTGCGTCGTGATCGAGGAAGATTGCGGTACCGAACGCGGCATGGAAATGCGCGCGATCGTGCAGGGCGGTTCGACGATCGCCTCGCTCGGCGAGCGTATCCTCGGCCGTACCACGCTCGAAGACGTCGCCGACAAGGACGGCAACATCATCGCGCCGATCGGCACCTTGCTCGACGAAGCGACGACGCAGCGGATCGAGGACGCCGAAGTCCAGTCGGTCAAGATCCGTTCGCCGCTGGTCTGCGAAGCGACGCTGGGCGTTTGCGGCAAATGCTATGGCCGCGACCTTGCGCGCGGTACGCCGGTCAACATCGGTGAAGCTGTCGGCGTTATCGCCGCGCAGTCGATCGGTGAGCCCGGCACGCAGCTGACCATGCGTACCTTCCACATCGGTGGAGCGGCGCAGGTCAACGAACAGTCGAACGCCGAAGCGATTTCGGACGGTACGATCGAATATCGTGACATGGCGACGATCGTCGACCAGCGTGGCCGCCGCCTCGCGCTGTCGCGTTCGGGCGAGCTCGCGATCATCGACGCCGAAGGCCGCGAACGCGCGACGCACAAGCTGCCCTATGGTGCGCAGATCATGCACAAGGACGGCGAGAAGGTGAAGAAGGGCGACCGGATTGCCGAATGGGATCCGTTCACCATGCCGCTCATCACCGAAAAGCAGGGCGTCGTGAAGTATCAGGACTTGCTGGACAGCAAGACGCTGGTCGAACAGGTCGACGAAGCGACGGGCATCGCCCAGCGCGTCGTGATCGAATATCGTTCGGCGGGCCGCGCCAAGAAGGAAGACCTGCAGCCGCGCCTGACCTTGCTCGACGATCAGTCGGGCGAAGCAGCGCGCTACCTGCTCGCGGTCGGCACGATGCTGTCGGTCGAGGACGGTCAGGAAGTGCAGGCAGGCGACGTTCTGGCGCGTGTCAGCCGCGAAGCGTCGAAGACGCGCGACATCACCGGCGGTCTGCCGCGTGTTGCCGAGCTGTTCGAAGCGCGCATTCCGAAGGACAACAGCGTTATCGCGAAGATCAGCGGCCGCATTGAATTCGTCAAGGATTACAAGGCGAAGCGCAAGATCGCGATCGTTCCGGAAGAAGGCGATCCGATCGAGTATCTGATCCCCAAGTCGAAGGTCTTGGAAGTGCAGGAAGGCGACATGGTCAAGCGCGGGGACGCGCTGATCAGCGGTTCGCCGAACCCGCACGACATCCTCGACGTCATGGGCGTCGAGGCGCTGGCCGAATATCTGGTCGCGGAAATCCAGGAAGTCTATCGACTGCAGGGCGTGAAGATCAACGACAAGCACATCGAGGTGATCGTTCGCCAGATGCTGCAGAAGGTCGAGATCACGTCGGGCGGCGACACTACGCTGCTGCCGGGCGAACAGCTCGATTATCTGGAGATGATGGAATATAACGCCAAGCTGCCGAAGAACGGCGTTCCCGCGGAGGGCCGCCCGGTCCTGCTCGGGATCACCAAGGCGTCGCTGCAGACCCGCAGCTTCGTTTCGGCCGCATCCTTCCAGGAGACGACCCGCGTTCTCACCGAAGCGTCGGTGCAGGGCAAGATCGACTCGCTGCAGGGCCTCAAGGAAAATGTCATCGTCGGCCGCCTCATCCCGGCGGGTACCGGCGCTGCCATGAACCGCGTCCGCGTCACCGCCTCGTCGAAGGATGCCGCGCTTCGCGCCGCCATGCGCGCCGCGAACCAGGAGCATCTGATCGCGCCGGCGACCGCCGCCGAGGAACATGCCGCCGAACTGGCGCAGGGTCCCGAAGCCGCGATCGGCGACGATCCGCTCGGCAAGGTGCAGGGCGACGATTTCACCACCGACGATGTCGCGGTGCTGGATCGCCCCGAAGGCGAAGGCGAGGAATAAGCCCCTCGGCCTTTCGGCCTGGCCATGAAAACAGCCCCGCCGGAGCGATCCGGTGGGGCTTTTTCTTTGGGGTGCAGGGGATGCCGATTTCAGCTTTGGCGTGGAAACGAGCCGATCCTCCCAACGCGTGGGGAGGTGGCAGCGCGAAGCGCTGACGAAGGGCCCCTCGGCCTGAAGCCGCGTCTTGGGCCGAGAGCCCCCTCGAACCACCGGTTTCGGCGGCGGTCCCCCTCCCAGCGAGCGGGGAGGAAATTTATGCCCGTTCCCGCCGATCTCGCCGTTCATCTCCCGGCAGGGTGGGTGCTGATATCCCGCCTCCGGGTCGCAACTTCTTTGTTGCGAGGTGGATATATGAAAATCGGAAAGACTTGGGCGATGTCCGCGGCCTTGCTGCTCGCGGTGGCCGCCGGCGGCGCCGTGGCGCAGGACAGCAGCAATATCCGCGGCGAGGTGCGCGTGTCGTCGACGCGCGGGTCGGGCGACGGCTATTTCAAGGAAAGCGTGCCCGTGATCGGGCTGCGGCGGCTCGCCGACGGCGCGATCCAGGACATTCTCGTCACCTCGGATTCGCGCGACGCTGCTGTGCGGCGGCAGGAAATCCACGCGATGCTGGAGGCGGCGATCCGCCGTGCCGACGCCGCAGGGGTCGAGCTGGTCACCGGCAGTTTCGAGCTGACCCCGGTGACGCTCGCCAATTATCGCGAGCTGCCGCTGCGCATGGGGCGCCGCTCGGACACCAGCGAGGTCGCGGTGGTGGTCAAGACGAAGCTCGCGGGACCGGCGGACAGCGCGCTCCAGCGGATCGACGGCTTTATCAAGGCGGTTCCCGCTACGGGGCGCTCGCTCGTCGAAAAGAATGGCGCGATGCAGCTGACCATCATCAACCCCGACCAGTATCGCGGGCCGGTCGTACAGCTGATCGCCGAGGAATCGCGCCGCACGAGCAGTGCCTTCGGTGCCGATTATGGCGTGACGGTCACCGGGCTCGATCGCCATCTGGTGTGGAACCAGGCGAGCGAGAATGAGGTGTTCCTGTATATTCCCTACAGCTTCACGGTATTGCCCAAGGGGTGACCCGAGGATGCCCCCCGGCCGTTTGGCGGCGTGTCGCCTTTGCGCTTTCCCCAGCCGTTATTCTGTGCTCCCAATGTCATCATCGGGGGACACAGAATGACGATTATGTTGGGATTGATAGCCGCGGCATCCGGCGCGGTGGCGCCTGCGGATGAGAATATGCTGCCCGTGGCCTATGCGGCGGTACAGCCGGCGGATATCCGCGTGCCGATCAGCGACTCGGTCCGCGCCGCAACATGGGACGAGTTGGAGGTCGCGCTGGACAGGCCGGTTCCCGTTCGCTTGGCCTGCATCATATTTGTCCCATCGGGAGGGCCGGGCAATTGTGTACCGGCCTCGCTCGTACCGCTCGGCCAAGAGCGTGTCGACTGGGGCAGGATATTGGAGGCGAGCGACAAGGCGGTGCGTTCGGCCGACCGGGTCGATGCCGCGCTGTTCAGGGCGGCGGCGCGGCGCGTGAAAACGCTCCGCCTGTTCCCCGGCGACCGAAGCACGATGTTTTCCATTCGCTTCTTCGAGGAGGTCGTCGCGTCCGCCGACGCACGCCCGCCCTTTGCAGCTGCACCGGAACCGGCGTTGACCATGGGCAATGTCGCCTTCGCCGAGCCGCTCGACGGCCGGCTGCTTCAGATGCTCTATCCTGCGATTGCCATGCGCTATTCGGTCAATGCTCAGGTTCGCGTGACGTGCGACATCGGGGCTGACCTCAAATTGCTGTGTCGCGATCGCGGCATGGTGATTTCCAATCCCGCCGAGGTGCCGGGCTATACCGCGCAATTGATGGAAGATCTGCGCTTTTCGACCTACCAGCTGGCATCGACGATCAAGTTGCAGCCGAAAACCGCCGACGGCCTGGAGGTGGCGGGGCGGCAGTTTGCCTTTGCCGTGCGCTGGGCGCTGCCGAAATAGCAAAAGGCCCGCCGGTCAGACCGGCGGGCCCCTGATCGTGGAAATATGCGGGCCGGTGCGACTGCGCCTGTAAGGCGGCCGGCCCGGGCTGTCCTAGGGCGCGAGGATCGCGACGGCGAGGTACAGCAGCAAAGGCAGGCCGAAGCCCAGAAGCGTCAGGGCGACAAAGCCGACGCGCGTCCACAAGACGTCGATACCGAACTGGTCCGACATTCCGGCGCACACGCCGAAGATCATCCCGTCGCGACGATTCTTGCGAAAACCC
The DNA here is from genome assembly GCF_035944815.1 of Sphingopyxis sp. Classification (GTDB taxonomy): domain Bacteria; phylum Pseudomonadota; class Alphaproteobacteria; order Sphingomonadales; family Sphingomonadaceae; genus Sphingopyxis. The sequence continues at coordinate 64,749 of NZ_DASZAU010000002.1, read as the reverse complement.
TGTTTCATTTCTTTCCTTTCCATCCCGGCCCGGGGGCCGGCGTTTTCGAAGAGTGGTGGGGTTCGCCGATCAAACGACCAGCGAACCGACCTGCGCACCATTCTGGCCGACGATCGCGAGCAGCATCACCGAGGCATAGACCGAAGCGAAAGCGGCAAGTGCGTAGCTCTTGACGGCGTGAACGTTGAAATGAGCCATGATAAAATCCTTCCTTGAACCTTCCATCCGGGCCATCCGGTGGATGCCAGCAGCAATGCACGGCCCGTGCCAATTTCATTCATTGGCGGTTAAGTGGGATTTTTCGGCATCCGACATAATATTTCAGCGCGAAAATTCCGCTAAAATGGCGAAAATTTCCGATAAGCGAAAAATATTCTTTCTATGGCCACGCGAGGCGGGCTGGCGTCGCCGCGGGCGCTGCGGTAGGCGCGGGAAAGGATGACGCTGACCCGCCTTTCGCTGACCGATTTTCGCAATCACGCCGGCGCGGACATGGCGGCCGCGGCGGGGCTCGTCGCACTCCACGGCGACAATGGCGCGGGCAAGACCAATATATTGGAAGCGATCTCGCTGCTCGCGCCGGGCCGCGGGCTGCGCCGCGCCGCGCTCCCCGACATGGTGCGCGACGGGGCGAGCGGGGGCTTCGCCGTCTTCGCCGAAGTGCAGGCGGGCGCGGACCTGCCGCCGGTCGCGCTCGGCACCGGGATCGAGCCCGCGCATCCGGGACGCCGCATCGTGCGCATCAACGGCGCCGCGGGCGCCGCGACCGCGCTCGGCGAATGGCTTGCGATATTATGGCTGACGCCCGCGATGGACCGGCTGTTCGTCGAGACTGCGGGCAACCGCCGCCGCTTCCTCGACCGGCTCGTGCTCGCGCTCGACCCGCGTCATGCGCAGCACAGCAACCGCTATGAAGCGGCGCTGCGTGCCCGCGGCAAATTGCTCGCCGACCTGTCGGCGGCCGACGCGGGGTGGCTCGCCAGCCTCGAGGCGCAGCTCGCCGAACATGGCGCCGCGATGGACGCGGCGCGCCAGCATATGCTCGCTGCCCTGTCGGCCGAACTCGCCGCGCTGCCCGATGCGCCCTTTGCCCGCCCGCTACTGACGCTCGTCGACAGCGAGGGCGAGTTACGCAGCGCGCCGCACGAGGTCGAGGCGTTGAAAGCGCTGTTCGCGGGCCGCCGCCGGATCGACGCCGCCGCCGGGCGCGCGACCGCGGGACCGCACCGCGACGACCTGTCGGCGGTTCATGCCGCGACGGGCCGCGCCGCGGCGCGCTGCTCGACCGGCGAGCAAAAGGCGATGCTGCTATCGCTCGTCCTCGCGCACAGCGATTGCGTCGCGCGGCTGCGCGGACAGCGACCGGTGCTGCTGCTCGACGAGGTCGCGGCGCATCTCGACCCGCTGCGCCGCGGTGCGCTCTACGAGCGGCTGGCGGGACAACGTGGTCAGGCCTGGCTGACGGGGACCGAGGCGGCGCTGTTCGACGACATGCCCGGACAAGTTACCCGCTTCCATATCGCGGGCGGGCGGATCGGGGCGGGATAAGGGCCTGCGCGGCCGAAAAGGGTGGCAGCGATCGGGGTACCATGCTTAACCGCCGGGATGCAGTCGCTCGCGCATCTGTTCGAAAGCTATGCCAGCCGAAGCGATGCGCGTTGGTGGATCGGCGCGCGGCCTGAGGGGCACGCCGGCGATATTCCCGCGATGATCGCGAACAAGATCGGATATCCCACAGCTCGCGACAATCCCTTCGTCTACAACGGCCTCCCGGAGCTGAACCGGGTACAAGCCGCGCATGTTCTGGCGGTGGCAGGCACGGTGAGCCTTGCTTACGGTCAGGCCGACCCCGATGCGAATGAGATCGATAGCGCAAAAACGGCGCTTCGCGAAATGGCGCATGATGGCGTTTTCCTGAGCAACGGGTTGTGGGGTAGCGGCGAGTCCATGGGCTGGAATCCCCTGACATCGGCGACATTCGACTGCGGGCTGATCGGTTTCGATGCCAAGAACGCATTCATTTTCTGGGTCGAGGAAGAAGACTAGTCATTTCCATCCGGGGAGCAGGTGCCGCGCGCTCGCGCAGCTTGCTCCTCGGCGGACCTTATGCAATAGGCGCCGGCCCCGCGCCGATCCCCGGCTCATCCCACAGGTATCGTCATGGACAGCAACCAGGTCGCGAGCGCGCTCGGGCTCGATTTCGGCACCACCAACACCGTCGTCGCGCTGGCCGACGGTAGCGGCGACACGCAGCTCGTCGAGTTTGCGGGCGACGCGGCGACCGGCGCGGTGTTCCGGTCGGCGCTCTGCTTCTGGGAGGAAGAGCGCGCCTGGCAGGGCGTTGCGCACGAAGCGGGGCCGTGGGCGATCGAAGAATATCTCCAGTCGCCGCTCGACAGCCGTTTCGTCCAGTCGTTCAAGAGCGTCGCGGCGAGCCCGTCGTTCGAACGCGCGATGATCTTCAACAAGCCGTACCGCTTCGAGGATATGGGGCGGCTGTTCCTGCAGCGGCTGGTCGCGCACGCCGGCGGGCGGCTCGATACGCGGCCGCGGCGGGTGATCGTCGGCCGCCCGGTCGAATATGCCGGCGCACGGCCCGACGCGGCGCTGGCACGCCAGCGTTACGACCTGATGCTCGCGGCGTTCGGCACCGAGATCCATTATGTGCACGAACCGCTCGGCGCGGCGCACAGCTATGCCTCGCGGCTGACCGAGCCCGCGACGATCCTCGTCGCCGACTTCGGCGGCGGCACGACCGATTTTTCGATCGTCCGCGTCGCGGAACCGGGCAGCGCGCGCCGCTGCGTCCCGCTCGCTTCGTCGGGGATCGGGATCGCGGGCGACCGTTTCGATTACCGCATCGTCGACAGGCTGGTACTGCCGCTGCTCGGCAAGGGTGGCAATTACCGCTCGTTCGACAAGCTTCTCGAAATACCGGGCGGCTATTTCGCCGATTTCGCCGACTGGTCGCGCCTCGCGCTGATGCGCAATCGCCGGACGCTGGACGAACTGCGGCGGCTGCAGCGCGATGCGGTCGATCCCGAACCGATCGGGCGCATGATCGCGCTGATCGAGCATGAGCAGGGCTTCCCGCTCTATGACGCGGTCGGCCGGCTCAAACGCGCCCTGTCGGGTGCCGGCCATGCTGAATTCGCCTTTGCCGGCGACGGCGTCGACATCCGGGCCGAGGTGCGCCGCGCCGATTTCGAAAGCTGGATCGCCGACGACCTTCGCCGCATCGAAGCCGCGATGGACGCCGCGCTGGCGCGGGCGGGCGTTGCTCCGGATGCCATCGACCGCATCTTCCTGACCGGCGGTTCGTCTCTGATCCCCGCGATCCGTGCGCTGTTCGATCGCCGCTTCGGCGCGGAGCGGATCGCGACGGGCGGCGAGCTCACCTCGATCGCGCACGGCCTTGCGTTGATCGGCGAAGAGTCCGATCCAGCCGAATGGGCCGCATGATGGCAGTGGGGAATGATGCAATGACGGGCGAGGGCAAGTGAAGGCGCGCGAACTGATCGATACGGCGGCGGTGCCCGGCGGCGGCGAGCTTCGCCTGTTCCGGCGCGGCGGCGATTTCATCATCGCGATCGGCGGCAACGAGCTGATGAGCAGCCGGATGAGTGGATCCGAAGAGGCGCTGGCGGCGATGAGCTGTGCGCGGCTGGCGGGGCGCAAGGCGGTTCGCCTGCTGATCGGCGGTTATGGCATGGGCTTTACCCTGCGCGCGGCGCTGGCGGCGCTCGGGCCTGACGCAAGGGTTACCGTCGCCGAACTGGTCCCCGGCATCATCGACTGGGCGCGCGGGCCGATGGCCGAGCTGGCGGCGGGCGCTCTCGACGACCCGCGGGTCGAACTGGTCATCGGCGACGTCGCGGCGGCGATCGCGAGCGGCCGCGGGCGATATGACGCGATCCTGCTCGACGTCGACAACGGCCCCGATGCGCTGACACATGAAGCCAATGACCGGATCTACTCGGCCGCGGGCCTTGCGGCGGCAAAGGCGGCGCTGACGCGCGGCGGCATATTGGCGATCTGGTCGGCGGCGCCCGACGCGCGCTTTGCACGGCGGCTGGCGGCGGCGGGATTCCGGGTCGACGAGGTCGGGGTGCGCGCGCGGAGCAACGGCAAGGGCGCGCGGCATGTCATCTGGTTCGCGACGGCGGGGTAGAGGCAGTTTTGCCGTGGCGATCCAAGGCCTGTCACGGTCGGGGGCGACGTCTTAACAGCAACACAAGGTTTCCGTCATAGGCTGCCGAAATTCGCGGGGGGGCAGCGCGCTTGGACTACGACGGCAAAATCATATGGTACAGCTTCCAGCGGCTTTCGCAGGGGGACCGGTCGTGCCTTGTCCAGATGCTGGCCGAGCCCGGCGGTCAGCAGCTGACGGCGTCCAAATCGGCGCATAGCGAATTTTATCATGTGCTGCACTCGTTCGGCATGGCCGAGCCCGGCACGATCGATGAAGGCTTGGGCAAGCTTGGCATGGAGGCGTGGGTGCTCACCGAGCACGGCCATCAGGCCATTCGCGTGTATCTGGCGCAGGGGTTTGCCAAGGCGGACATCGTGGCCGGAGAAGGTAAATCGGTGCGCGGAATCGCCCTTCGCTTCCTGTCGGCCTACGCTCCCGTGCAGTTGGCAGGTGGATTGCTGGCCTATTTTCTGGCCCGCTCGGGCGTGGATATCTCCAGCACCGCAGCATTCAACCTAGCGTTGCTGACGATCATTTCCTGCCACGCGGGTGTGTGGTGTGCCCTGCGGGCGAAGCGCCCCATAGGCGGATTGGCACTCATCCGGCGTCTCGAACAGCTGAGGTGTATCGATCAACGCCGCGGCCTCTATGCCTATGGCATGGTGATCGCGGCATTCGCTTTTCACCTGCCGGTCGAAATCATCCATGACGTGATGCGAGGCGGGTTGACCCAGATGGCTTTGGTCAGGGCCCTCTTTTCTGCGGCAATTGCGGGGCTGTGGGCCTATTTTGCCCTGCCGCACGAACTGGAAAGCGTGTTCCGCAAAACACGCGCTGATGCCGGTCTGGCCGATCATGCCGACGAGGAGGAAGAGGCAGAACCTCTGCCGCTGTAACGGCCCCGAAGCGGTCAGAGGATTTCGTGCACCCGGTCCTGCGGGCGGCAGAGGCGCGCGCCCTTGTCGGTTTCGACGAACGGGCGTTCGACATAGGCGGGGTTGGCCGCCATCGCGGCGACGATGTCATCCTCGCCGGCCTCATTGAGGCCGCGTTCCTCGGCATCGGTGCCGCGCAGGCGCAGCGCGTCGCGCGCGGTGAGGCCGGCGTCGGCGAACAGCTGGCGCAGCTTGCCGGCGCTGTACGGATTTTTGAGATATTCGACGACGGTCAGCGTGACGCCGGGCGTTTCCTGGAGAATCGCCAGCGTCTTGCGCGAGGTGCCGCAAGCGGGGTTGTGCCAGATGGTCGCGTTCATAGCGCGAACCCCTAACGCAGCCTTGCAGCAGCGTAAACTCGCTATTCATGGCATATATGGCACATCTTCCCGCATGAAGGGGAACCACCTGCTTGCCTTTCGCGGCCCGAACACGACTTATGCAAAGTCGAGGGACCGCCAAAGGGCGGCCATTGCGGGGTTGCTACTCAAGTGAATGAATTGATCGATCGCAGGGCGTTGCTGGCGGGACTTGCAGGAGCGGGGGCACTGGCCGCCGCACCGGCGCGCGCGCAGCTGCCCAACTGGATTCAACAGCCGGCGGCGCCCTTGCCGCCGCCGGTTGATTATGTCGCCGTCGCGAAAAAGCAGCTCGCGCTGCAGGGACGCAATATCCCGCAGAGCGACCGCGTCGGCGTCGTCGATTTCGGCCTGCCGTCGTCGCGCCCGCGCTTTGCGCTGGTCGATATGGTCGCGGGCAAGGTCGACATGTTCCCGGTGACGCACGGGCGCGGGTCGGACCCGCAGCACGACGGCTGGCTCAAGAGCTTTTCGAACCGCGTCGGCAGCCTCGCGACGTCGCGCGGTGCTTATCGCACCAGCGACTATTATTGGGGCGCGAACGGATCGTCGATGCGGCTCGCCGGGCTGGAGCCCGACAATTATTCGGCCGATGCGCGTGCGATCGTCGTGCACGGCGCCTGGTACGCCGATCCGGCGCTGATTGCGACGCAGGGCAAGCTGGGCCGCAGCGAAGGCTGCTTCGTGTTCGGCGAGGAATTGCTGCCGATGATCCTCTACAAGCTCGGGCCGGGGCGCTTGCTGTTCGCCGACCGGCTGAGCGAACCGCCGCCGATGCCCAAGCCGTTCGAACTGCCGCCTGCCGATCCGCTGCCGGGCACGGAAAACCTGCGCCGCGCGAGCACGTTTAACGGGGTGTTGCCGAAGACTGCGGATTAAGCGGTCAACGTCGGCTTTGGGGTGGGAAGCTGTCGTTGCTTCCTGTCCCTCGTCATCCCGGACTTGATCCGGGATCCATCGCAGCGCCGAAGTCGTGGACTCCGGATCAAGTCCGGGGTGACGAGGCTCGATGGGTCCGCTCCCGCCCGAAACCGGATGCCGCTCAATAAATCCCTGAAGTCCCCGGCGTCGTTGCGCGCGCGGTCGTTTGCACGGTCGGCACGACGGCGGGCGGGGTCGGGGCGATGATCGTCGCGGTGGGACGGCCGGGCTTGGCGAAGCTCGCGACCACGGGCGCGTCGCGGCCATAGATGTCGGCGAGCTTCTTCACGCCGCCCTTGCCGTCGGGAATGACCGTCCAATAGGCGACATAGACGGGGAAGGGGTTGTCGAAGCCGAAGCGCGTCGTCTTGCCGCTCGCGATCGCTTCGCCGAATTCCTCGGGGCTTTTCCCTGCGAACATCACGGCCATCAGGCCCGAGAAGTGCAGCGCACGCTCGGTGCGGATGCAGCCGTGGCTGAACGCGCGCGCGGCGGCGCCGAACGCGCCCTTCGACGGCGTGTCGTGGAGGTAGATGGCGTGCGGGTTCAGCATCTCCATCTTCATCACGCCCAGCGCATTGTTGGCGCCGGGCTGCTGCACGACCGACAGCGTCTTGCCGCTGCCCGTCCAGGTATAGCCCTGCGCGCGCGCCGCCGACGGGTTGCGCGCGATCGTTCCGCCGATGCCCTCGTTGATGATGCTGCGCGGCAGCGTCCACGTCGGGTTGACGATGACGCCCGTCGCCATCGGGTTGAGCTGCGGCGTCGGGGTCGAATTCTTGCCGACGACGGCCTTGTGCGTCGCGATGATCGTGCCGCCATGGACGACGCGCGTCAGATATTCGGGCACGTTGCTGACGACATAGCGTTCGCCGAGCGCGCGCGGCATCCAGCGCCACCGTTCCATGTTGACGCGGATCGCATTGGCATCGGCCGGGGTCTTCGCCTTTTTAAGCGACGCCTTGAGTACCGCGAAATCGGGGTGGACGGGATCGAGCGTCGCGAGCGTTTCGCTGACCGTTCCGGCGCCCAGCGCGCCGGCAAGCAGCGAGAGCAAGGGTTCGCTGTCGCCGTCGCTGTCGACCATGAACCATTGTTTGCGCGCGGCATTGGGCGTGCGGCCGTCGCGCAGGTGCGTCGCGAGCAGCAGGAAGGTGTCGGTCGCGACCTTGTCGAGCCGCGCCTGATCGTCGCTCATGATCGCCGCGGCGAGCGCGTCGGGATTATAATCCTTGGCGAACAGGCCTTCGGCGCCGATGCCCTCGACCGAGACGAGCAGCGCCTCGGCATTCTGCTTCGACCAGCTCGGCAAATTGGCTTCGGCCGCGGTTTCGACGACGGGCGCGTCGTCCTTCACCTTGTCGGGCTGGAGCACGACCGAATCCTCCTTGACCCCCTGCTGCGCAAGGGCAGGGACAGCGAGGAGGCTCAGCGGGAGGAGAAAGGCGGCAGCGGGACGCGCCGAAAAAGGAGAGTTTTTGACCATGGTTAGAGCCCATAGCCAAAAACCATCCACAGTTAAAGTGAGCTGCCGCACAGCCCGTCTCATCCGCAATCTCGTCACCCCGGACTTGATCCGGGGTCCATCGCGGCGGTGCGGAATGGATGCCGGATCAAGTCCGGCATGACGAAAAACGGAAGAGGAACGTCAGGCCTTGGCCTCTTCATCCTGCCGAGCGAGCCATTCTTCGAGCCATTTGATCGTGTAATCGCCGTGGATGACATCGGGGTCGGCGAGCAGCGCCTGATGGAGCGGGATGTTCGTCTTGACGCCGCCGATCACCATTTCCTCGAGCGCGCGGCGCATCCGCATCATGCAGCTTTCGCGGCTGCGGCCATAGACGATCAGCTTGCCGATCATGCTGTCGTAATAGGGCGGGATCGAATAGCCGGCGTAAAGCCCGCTATCGACGCGGACGTGCATGCCGCCCGCCGCGTGATAGCTCGTCACCTTGCCCGGCGAGGGCAGGAAGGTGCGCGGATCCTCGGCATTGATGCGGCATTCCATCGAATGGCCCCGGAATTCGAGGTCTTCCTGTTTGACCGACAGGCCCGCGCCGCCTGCGATACGGATCTGTTCGCGGACGAGGTCGAAGCCGGTGATCATCTCGGTCACGGGATGTTCGACCTGGATGCGCGTGTTCATCTCGATGAAGAAGAATTCGCCATTCTCCCACAGGAACTCGATCGTGCCGGCGCCGCGATAGCCCATCTCGGCCATCGCGTCGGCGCAGACCTTGCCCATGCGTGCGCGTTCCTCGGCCGAGATGATCGGCGAGGGGGCTTCTTCGAGGACTTTTTGATGTCGCCGCTGGAGCGAACAGTCGCGTTCGCCGAGGTGGATCGCATTGCCCTTGCCGTCGCCGAACACCTGGAATTCGATGTGGCGCGGGTTGCCGAGATATTTTTCCATATAAACGGTCGGGTCGCCGAACGCGGCCGCCGCTTCGCTGGAGGCCTGACCCATCAGGCTTTCGAGGCTGTCCTCGTCGGGAACGACTTTCATGCCGCGTCCGCCGCCGCCCGAGGCGGCCTTGATCAGCACCGGATAGCCGATTTCCTTCGCGAGACTTTTCGTTTCCTCGCTGAAGGTGACGGCGCCCGGCGACCCCGGAACGACGGGAAGGCCCAGCTTGACCGCGGTGCGCTTGGCTTCGACCTTGTCGCCCATGGTGCGGATATGTTCGGGCTTCGGCCCGACGAAGACCATGTCATGCGCTTCGATGATTTCGGCGAAACGCTCATTCTCGGACAGGAAGCCATAGCCCGGATGGATCGCGTCGGCGCCGGTGATTTCGGCGGCCGAGATGATCGCGGGGATGTTGAGATAGCTGTCCTTTGCCGCGGGCGGGCCGATGCACACGGCTTCGTCGGCAAGGCGGACGTGCATTGCGTCGGTGTCGGCGGTCGAATGGACCGCGACCGTCTTGATACCCATTTCGTGGCAAGCGCGATGGATACGCAGCGCGATCTCGCCGCGGTTGGCGATCAGGAGCTTTTCAATGGCCATCGATTGGGGCTCAGCCGATGGTGAACAGCGGCTGGTCGAATTCGACCGGCTGGCTGTTCTCGACATGCACGGCTTTCAGCGTGCCCGAGGTCGGCGCGGTGATCGGGTTCATGACCTTCATCGCCTCGATGATCAGGATCGTGTCGCCGGCCTTCACCGCCGAACCGGCGGTGGCGAAGTTCGGCGCGCCGGGTTCGGGCGAGAGATAGACGGTGCCGACCATCGGCGATTTCACCGCGTCGGCGAAATTGTCGGCGGCAGGTGCTGCGGCGGCCGGGGTTGCGGCGGGCGCGGCGGGTGCCGCGGCGGCGACCGGCGCTGCGACGGGAGCCGGCGCATAGGCGACGGGCGCGGCGGTCAGCGTGCGCGCGACGCGGACCTTGCGGTCGCCGTCCTCGACCTCGATTTCCGACAGCTGCGTGTCGTCGAGCAGTTCCGCCAGTGCGCGGACGAAAGCCGGATCGATGTTGATGCCGTGCTCTTTATGGTCACCCATGAGAATCTTTTCCTGCTGTTGCGGCGTCCATTGTTCAGGACGCTCGGACCCCGTTTTTGATGCGTCCTATTGTCAGAGTCGCGCGGCGGCGTCCAGCGCCAGCGTATAGCTGTTCGCGCCATGGCCTGCAAAATGGTCGACCGCCGCCATGCCCACATAGCTGACATGGCGGAAGTTTTCGCGTTTCATCGGGTCCGAAAGATGGACCTCGATCACCGGCACCTTGATCGATTTGATCGCGTCGTGAATCGCGATCGAGGTGTGGGTATAGCCACCCGCGTTGAGCAATACCGCCTTGGCACCCGCGACATAGGCCTCGTGCAGCCAGTCGATCAGCACGCCTTCATGGTTCGTCTGGCGGCATTCGACGCGCAAACCCAGATCCGCAGCCTGCGTTTCGAGCCGTGCGTGGATGTCGTTCAGCGTATCGTGCCCGTAGATTTCGGGCTCGCGGGTGCCGAGCAGGTTGAGATTGGGGCCGGAGAGGACATAGACGGTCGGAAGTTCGGACAAGCTACGGTCTTTCGGTTGCGGCGAAATGCGCTCTCCCTATATGGGCTGCTCGGAAAAAGGCAAAGCGAGGCGGATTCCAGCGTGATCTCGGTCATTCTCAACGGCGAACCCCGGCAGGTGCGCGAAGGCAGCATCGCCGACCTCGTCGCGTCGTTGGGGCTCGACGTGAAAAAGGTCGCGGTCGAGCGCAACCGCGCGATCGTCCCGCGCTCGACGCTTGCCGACGTCGCGCTCGCCGAGGGCGATGCGCTGGAAATCGTGCATTTCGTAGGAGGCGGTTGAGTTGTCAGCGGATCAGTGGAGTGTCGCCGGCCGGACGTTCTCGTCGCGGCTGATCGTCGGCACGGGAAAATACAAGGATTTCGAACAGAATGCGGCTGCCGTAGAGGCGTCGGGAGCGGAGATCGTCACCGTCGCGGTCCGCCGCGTCAATGTGTCGGATCCGACCGCGCCGATGCTGACCGACTATATCGACCCCAAGAAGATCACCTATTTGCCGAACACCGCGGGCTGCTTCAACGCCGACGACGCGATCCGGACGCTGCGGCTGGCGCGCGAGGCGGGGGGCTGGGACCTCGTCAAGCTCGAGGTGCTGGGCGAGGCGAAGACGCTCTATCCGAACATGCGCGAGACGCTGGAGGCGACCGAGGTGCTGGCCAAGGAAGGTTTCCTGCCGATGGTTTATTGCGTCGACGATCCGATCGCCGCGAAGCAGCTCGAGGATGCGGGCGCGGTCGCGGTGATGCCGCTGGGCGCGCCGATCGGATCGGGGCTGGGTATCCAGAACCGCGTCACGATCCGCCTGATCGTCGAAGGGGCGTCGGTGCCGGTGCTGGTCGATGCGGGCGTCGGCACCGCGAGCGACGCCGCGGTGGCGATGGAACTCGGCTGCGACGGCGTGCTGATGAACACGGCGATTGCCGAAGCGAAGGACCCGATCCGCATGGCGCGCGCGATGAAACTGGCGGTCGAGGCGGGGCGCGATGCCTATCTCGCGGGACGCATGGGGCTGCGCAAATATGCCGATCCGTCGAGCCCGCTCGCGGGGTTGATCTGACATGATGCGCCTGTCGCTCGCCGCCGCGCTTTTGTTCGCTCCCGCGGTCGCGGCAGCCCAGCCCGCCATCGACAGCCACGTCCACCTGTGGGACGGTGAAAAATCGATCGCGGCTTATGAGGCGCAGGTGAAAGGCGCCGGGCTGACGGTCGGCGCGTTCGGCGGCATGTGGTTCGGCGGACCGGACAATCAGGCGCTCGCGGGCAATCCGGACAGCATTCGGGCGCATAATGATGCGCTGCTCGCACTCGCAAAAAAGCATCCGAACATGGTGCCGATCGCAACCGTCCATCCCTATGACGGTCAGGCGGCGCTCGACGAGTTGCAGCGCGTTGCCGGGCTGGGGATCGGATTGCTCAAGATCCATCCGCACACGCAGAAATTCGATCCTGCCGATGCGCGCGTGCTGGCGCTCGTCCGGCGCGCGGGCGAGCTGGGCATCACCGTCGTGATGGACAATGCGAATATCGTCCCCGGCGGCGACAGCGAAAAATTGTTCAACCTCGCGCTGGCGGCGCCGAAGACGAAGTTCGTCTTTGCGCATATGGGCGGGCTCAATTTCCGTTTCTGGAATATCCTGAAAATGGCGCGCACCGCCGAGGGTCTGTTCGGCGACAATATCTATTTCGACATTTCGGCGATGGCGACGCTGGCGGCAGATTCGCCGATCGAGGAAGAATTTATCTGGACGATGCGCAATGTCGGCATCGATCATATCCTGCTCGGGTCGGACTACCCGCAATTCTCGCTGGCGCAGACGCTCGACGCGCTCGAACGGCTCGACCTGACGCCGGAAGAGAAAGCGAAGATCCGGCAGGGCAATGCGGCCAGGCTGTTCGGTATAAAGCCCTAGCCCCGGCCAACCCTTCTCCTGAACGCTTGGTCCCGTCGCCGGGAACGTGGGCGCGTGCCGGCCCGTTGGTCTGGCAGAGGCGCTCCCCTCCGCCTCGCAAGCCAAGGAGAATCCCCATGGGTGAACTGACCGAAAAAGCCAAAGGCATCGCCAATGAAGCCGCCGGCAATGCCAAGCAGGCGATCGGCAAGGCGACCGACAACGAGCGCCTGCGCGCCGAAGGTGAGGCGCAGGAGCGCAAGGGCGAAGCCCAGAATCTGAAGGGCAAGGTCCAGGGCGCGCTCGGCGACAAGATCTGACCGCTTGCTCGTCACGCAAGCATGACAAAGGCCCCGGGATCCCTCTCCCCGGGGCCTTTTCACTTTGTCCCGTTAGCGGGGCGTTGCCGCGCGCTTATTTTCCGCCCGAAGCCACCAGATCGACGTCGGTCATGCCGCCGTCGCGGCGCAGCATCACGACATAGGCGAGGTCGCCCTTGGTGCCGCCGAGCATATGCTCGCTGCCGTTGACGCGATGATCGCTGGTGTAGCCGGCGCGCACCGCCATCGTATGATAATAGTCGAGCACGGCCTGCATCGACGCGGCGGTCTGGAAATTGACGACGCGGATGTTGCACTTGCCGCCCGCGACGCCGGCGGCTTCGCGCAGCGTCGCGCGCGGATAGAGCTTGAACGCGGCGGGCAGGCGGTCCGCCCACTGGTTGCCGTAAGTCAGCTTGGCGTCGCAGCTGCCCTTTTGCTGTTCGCGGGCGAGCGCGCCGATGGTGACGGGGCGTTTCTGCGCGTCGCATCCGTCGCATCCGGCCTCGAAGGGCAGCGCTTTCGGCGCGGTGAGCAATTTGCCCGCCGCCTGCGCGGCCGCGGCTTCGGCCGCAGTTGCGGCCTTGCCGCCCGCGACGCCCGGAACGCCGCCGTCGACCGGCTTGTTGCCCGGGCCGACGGCATTCTTGTTCGACTGACCCGAAAGCTTCGGGTCGACCATGATCTTGTCTTCGAGCGAGCCCTTGATCGCCGGATCGGCGTTGGTCAGGCCGTCGTCGAGCGGCGCCAGTTCGGCCTTCGCGTTGGGGTTGTCCCGGCAACCGGCGAGCGGCACCGTCGCCATCAGCAGGCCGGCGACAAGCCATTTTCCGCGCAACATCATCGCTAACACTCCCTTAATCGATTACCGGGAATGCCCGATCCTGATCAAAAAGGCCCAAATAAAATGCGTTAACGGGCGGGGCTATATTAGCCGAAAACTGTCTCGGAGCGAGACGCTTTCGGTGCGCAGCGGATCAGGCGCGAGGTTTCGACCGCCGCCTGACGATGAATGACGGCCGCACGATAGACCGGGTCGGTAACCATTTCCATGAAGGCGCCGCTGTTCGGATATTCGGCGATGAAGGCCGCATCCCAATGCTCGCCGACCGGCCCGATCACCATCGCTTCCATCGTGCCGGTCCAGACGACGCGGCCCCCGACGCGCGCAAACACCGGGCCGCTGTCGGCGCCATAATGACGATAGGCCTCGGCGCCCGTCAGGCCCTGTCCGGCGAGCGCGTGCCCGTCGGGATAGCTTGCCCGGTCCCTGAAGCGGACGAGGTTGAGCATGTGGATCACCGTGTCGCGCGGCAACGCCTTGAACGCGTCGAACTGTGCGCGTTCGGGATCGACATGCCGGTCGCTCACGGCCGGAATTCCTTGCGCTTGACGCGCCAGGCGTCGGCGCTTTGGGTCCAGGCGTCGACGGGGGCATCCTCGAAGGGCGCGGGAAGGCGCGTCGGGCCGCTGTTCGTTGCGCCCAGCCGTTTGGCGAGCGCCTGCGACCGGGTGTTCGCGGGATCGATGCTGTGCATCAGCTCGGGCCATTTCAGGAATTCGACGGCGAAGTCGCATGCGGCGACGCTACCCTCGAGCGCATAGCCCTTGCCGGCGAATTTGGCGCGCACGCCATAGCCGATTTCGGGCGCCGGCCAGCCGTCGGGTTCCCACGGACCGAGGCGCCCGACCCACTCGCCGGTCGCGCGTTCGATCACGGAGAACATCGAAAAGCCGCGAATGTGCCAGGCGCCGGCCAGCGTGCACCACATGCGCCAGGCCGACGCACGCGGGCAGGTGCCGCCGATGAAGCGCATCGTTTCTTCCTCGGAGCACATTGCGGCGAAGCCGTCGAAATCCTCGGTGGCGGGCGGGCGGAGGATCAGGCGCTCGGTGACGAGCAGGGGGCCGTTCAACATTATTCTCTCCCGCGGCAGGTGGCCCATGCTTCTGCGGCAAGAGGGTGATTTGGGCAAGTGCGCACGCTTGAGGGCACCGGCGTTAACCGGTGCCCTCGCCATCAGCGTGTACGGGCTGGAGGGGTCTCGAACCCGTACTCGAGACGGATGCGATAAGCCTTAGCGGCAGCGATATTTGTCGCGGTCGATCTCGCGGCCCAGCAGCGCGCCGCCTGCGGCGCCGAGAACGGTCCCGAGCAGCTTGTCGCCACCGCCGGCAATTTCGTGGCCGGCGAGGCCGCCGACTGCGCCGCCGATCAGAAGGCCGGTCGTGCCATTGTCCTTCTTGCAGCGATAGCGGCCGTCGTTGTCGCGCCAGATGCGCGTATCGCGGTTGACGCGTTCGTCACGCGCATAATAACGGCGATCCTTGCGCTTGCGATAAAAGTCCGACGACTGTTCGAACTCGTGATAGCCGGGCGCCTTGGCGGCGGAGGTGACGCCGGCGTGGAGCGGCGTCGTGCCAAGGACGCTGGCGGCGACGAAAGCGCCCATCAGGCCTTTGGTAAGAGTACGCATCATATATCCTTTCCTGGTTCCGCGCCTCCTTCCCTTGCGGGACCGGGCGCTTCGAAAGGGAGAACGAGCCGGGTCCGTGCCCCGTTGCATGAACCTGCGGCAACAAGACGAAACGAGCGCTTCCATCGACGAACCGAAAGGGTCTTGTCGCATCGCCGGCGGCATGCGACAGTCCGGCCATGCTCAATATCGCCTCGCTCGTCATCGGCGCTATCGCCCTCGTTCTGGCCGTTTTTGCGTTCATCCCGCTGCTTGGCTGGGCGAATTGGGTGATCGTGCCTTTTGCGGTGGTCGGGCTCGCGCTGGGGGCGATGTCGAACAGCACGTCGGGGCGCAATTTGAACATCGTCGTCATCGTCATCGGCGTCATTCGCCTGATGCTCGGCGGCGGCATCATCTGATCCTTTAGACAGTCCGGATAGCGATGGCACAGACACCGGCCCCGTCGGGGAGCAATCAGGGCGGGCTGCCCTATGCGCTCGCAGCCTATGGCATCTGGGGCTTCGTCCCGCTTTTCTTCAAATTGCTGAGCAGCGTCCCGCCGGTCGAGGTGCTGGCGCAGCGGATCATCTGGTCGCTGCCGCTCTGTTTTATGATCATGCTGTTCCGCAAGCAGATCGGCGAATATATGACCGCGCTGAAGGACTGGCGAACGCTGCGGCTGCTGATCGCCAGCGCGGTGCTGATCGCGGTCAACTGGCTCGTCTATATCTTCTCGATCTTCACCGATCATGTGCTCGCGGCGAGCCTCGGCTATTATCTGAACCCGCTCGTCAATGTGATGCTGGGCATGATCTTTCTTGGCGAGCGGCTGTCGCGGTTGCAGCTGGCGGCGGTCGTGATCGCGGGTGTCGGCGTCGCGATCCTGCTTGCGGGTGCACTCGATACGCTGTGGATCAGCCTGACGCTGGCTTTCTCGTTCGGCATCTATGGCCTCATCCGCAAGATTGCACCGGTGGGGTCGCTGCCGGGGCTCGCGGTCGAGACGACGGTGCTGCTCATCCCGTCGCTGGCGGTCTCGGCCTTTTACCTGTGGGCGGGCGACGGGCGCGGGTTCGGATCGGACTCGTCGATCAGCCTGCTGCTGATGGCGGGCGGGATTGTCACCGCCGTGCCGCTTTTGCTCTTCGCGACCGCGGCGCGGCGGATGAGCTATGCCGCGCTCGGCTTTGTCCAGTATCTGGCGCCGACGGTGCAGTTCCTGCTGGGGCTGTTCATATTCGGCGAGCCGCTGAAACCCGTGCAGCTCGCCTGTTTCCTGCTGATCTGGGTCAGCATCGCGGTGTTCAGCTTCGACATGTGGCGCAAGATGCGCGCCGAGCGGCAGGTCCCCGCGGCCTAGCCGACGAAGCGCCAGCCGATCGTTTCGCCCGCGTGGAAGGGAACGACCTCGCCGATCCGGTCGGGGACGACGACGTCGGCGCGTTCGAGCGTGATCGTGCCCTCGTTGAGCGGCAGGCCATAGAAGCGCGGGCCATGCTCGCTGGCAAAGCCCTCGAGATTGGCGAGCGCGCCGTCCTGATCGAAGGCCATGGCATAGCTTTCGATCGCATAGGGCGCGTTGAAGATGCCGGCGCAGCCGCATGAGGCTTCCTTGGTATGCACCGCATGCGGCGCGCTGTCGGTGCCGAGGAAGAATTTGGGCGAGCCCGATGTCGCCGCCTTGCGCACCGCGAGCCGGTGATGCTCGCGCTTGGCGACGGGCAGGCAATAGGCGTGCGGGCGGATGCCGCCGACGAGCATCGCGTTACGATTGATATGGAGATGCTGCGGCGTGATCGTCGCGGCGATATTGGCGGGCGCGTCGGCGACGAACGCGGCGGCTTCGGCGGTCGTGATATGCTCGAAAACGATTTTCAGGCCGGGCAGCGCGCGCACCAGCGGTTCGAGCGTGCGTTCGATGAACACCGCTTCGCGGTCGAAGATGTCGACGTGCGTGTCGGTGACTTCGCCATGGATCAGGAGCGGCATGCCGATCTCCTGCATCTTTTCGAGCACGCCCATGATGTTTGCGACATCGGTGACGCCGTGCGCGCTGCCCGTGGTCGCGTGCGCCGGGTAGAGTTTGGCGGCGGTGAAAACGCCCTCGGCATGGCCGCGCGCCATCTCGTCCGGGTCGCTGTGATCGGTGAGGTAGGCGACGATCAGCGGCGTGAAGTCGAGCCCGGCGGGTACCGCGGCGTTGATCCGGTCGCGATAGGCGCGGCCTTCTTCGGCGGTGGTGACCGGCGGCGACAGGTTCGGCATGACGATCGCGCGCGCGAACTGGCGCGCGGTATATTGCGCGACATGGTCGAGCATCGCGCCGTCGCGCAGATGGACGTGCCAGTCGTCGGGGCGGCGGATCGTCAGGCGGTCGGTCATCGAAAAAGACTCGTCGATAGTGGGCTTGGCTTTGGCTGCCGCGTCCCTAGATTATCGCCATGGCCAATACCACCCTGATCAACCGCGCCCTCATCCGTCTGTCGGGGGAGGACGTTCGCGGCTTCCTGCAGGGGCTCGTCACCAACGACACATCGGGCAATTTGCCGGTGTGGGCGGCGTTGCTCTCCGCACAGGGCAAGGCGCTGTTCGATTTCCTGATCTGGGGCGACGGCGACGATGTGCTGATCGATTGCGAGCGCGATGCGGCGGGCGATCTGGCCAAGCGGTTGACGCTTTACCGGCTTCGCCGCGCGATCACGATCGAGCGCGAGCCCGATCTTTGTGTCCATTGGGCGCCCGAAGGCGACCTTGGCGTTGTCGATCCGCGCCTGCCCGACCTGGGGCAGCGCTGGCTTGCGCCCGCGGATGCGGGCGCGGAGGGAGCCGACGCGCGGTGGCAAGCGCACCGGCTGGCGCTCGGCGTCACCGAAGGGCGCGCCGAGCTTGGCGACGGGACGACGCTCTGGCTCGAATGCAATGCCGCCGAACTGAACGGCGTCAGCTTCACCAAGGGCTGTTACGTCGGGCAGGAAAATACCGCGCGGATGAACTGGCGGCAGAAGGTCAACCGGCGGCTCGTCGTGGTGCCGCTGAGCGAGGCCGACGAGAAAAGGCAGGTGATCGCCTATCCCGAACTCGGCTGGTCGGTCGAGCATCGGCGGACCGAGAATGTCGACGCCGCCGCAGCGCCGGCGTGGATGCGCGAAGGGCTCGCCGCCGGTTCATGACAGATGCAGCCTTTGCTGCTAGATTGCCGGCCATGCGCTTCCTGCTGATTTCGTCGGCGCTTGTCGCCATCCTCGCCTCCTCGGCGCCCGCGATTGCGGCACCGGCTTCGCTGTTGCCGACCGAGCCCGAGGTGGCGGCGCCGGCTTCCCGACTCGTTCCGCTGGCTGCGGATTCGGCGTGGACCCCGCGCTTTGCGGCGGCGGCCGACGAGCTGGTCGCCGCGCTCCGTTCGCGCGACGAGGCCGCGTGGGCGCCGCTGCTCGGCGGCCAATGGCTGTCGGCGCCCGACCGTGCGCGCGTCAAAAGCCTTCTCGTCGATCGGCAGAGCCCGTTTCTGCATGCCCTTTTCTCGAAGGGCTTTACGCACCGCGCGATCCTTGGCTGGACCGCGCCCGCGTCGCTGAGCGCCGACGAGCGTGCGGCGATCGAGGCTGGGAAAGAGGCCGAAGCGCTGGTGTGCTGGTCGGCGGGCGGCGACGGGGCCGGGCCCTGGCCCGCGACGGCGATCGAAGCCGACAACCGCCCGGGACGCACCTATGCCTGCGCGCGGATCGCTTATTCGATCCGCGGCGACACCCCGATCTGGCGGGCGTTCATCGAACAGGCGCCCGTTTAACCAATAACCAATAAGTGCCTGCGAAAAGGCGCGTCATGATCGGGCGTTTTCTTGGCTTGGCGGCGGTGATCGCCATAGCGTCGATCGGCATGGCGGGGATCGCCGGCCGATCGTCGCCCGATCGGGCTGTCGAAGCATCGACCGCTGTTTCGGGCAATCACGACAATTGGACGACGCACAAGGTTCGCAAGGACCGGGCGCTGGCCGCGGCCGAAGCCGAAGGCCGGGCGGACTCGCCCGGCGAGGTGCTGATCGGTCGTTCGGGCGATTCGCATTTCTATGCCGACACCGAAATCGACGGCACCAATATCCGGATGCTGGTCGACAGCGGCGCGTCGATCGTCGCGCTGACGCGCAGCGATGCCGAAGCGATCGGCATCGACGTCGATAGCTTGCCGGTCAGCGGGACCGCGCGCACGGCGGGCGGCGACGTGCCAATGCGCACGGTGATGCTCGACAGCGTCGAAATCGAAGGGCTCGAAGTGCGGCAAGTGCAGGCGGCGGTGGTCGATGCCGATATGGGGGTGTCGCTGCTCGGGCAAAGCTATTTGTCGCGCCTCGCGGCGGTGAATGTCGAAGGCGACACGATGACGCTGCGCTGAAGGCGGGCCGGGGTAGCAAGCGCATGCTTGCTCATTCTCCTTTTTCATGCTCGGGCTTGACCCGGGATCGACCTTTCCCTTCAACGCTCGCAGGCTCCGGATCAGGTCCGGGGCGACGCGACCCAGAAAGCGATGCCTGTATGACGAACCCCGACGCGCCCTATCATGCGCATATCTATTATGATCCCGCCGAGCGGCCCGCTGCGGTGGCGCTGCGCGACGCGTTCGGCGAAGATCCCGCCATGCTGTTCGTCGGGGCGATGACCGACCGTCCAGTCGGTCCGCATCCGATCGCGCAATATGAGGTGCACTTCCTCGCCCGGTCGCAGGACGCCGTTATCGCGGCGATCGAGGCGACGGGGCTGCGCGCGCTGGTTCATCCGCTGACCGACGACGACCTTGCCGACCACACCAGCCTTGCGCACTGGATCGGTGAACCGGTCGAACTCGACGTGACCGTGCTCGACCCGCCGGGATTCAATCAGGGCGTGGCGCGTTTCGGCGGGGCGGATTTCTAGGCGCGTGATCCCCGGCGAAGGCCGGGGCCCAGAAATGCCGCGCAACCTGTCCATGGGCCCCGGCTTTCGCCGGGGGACACGGTGAGTCAGGCCTCGACCGGGCCGTCCGCCGTCAGCACATAACCGCAGCCGAGTGCGCGCGCATCATCGCTCTCCGACAGCGCGGCGACCGTCTGCCAATCGTCGGCGCGCAGGCTTGCGGCGAGCGCGGCGTCGTGGCCGAGGGGCAGGAAGATGCGGCGTTCGGCGTCATTCTCGGCGCCGAGGCCCGCGTCGATCAGCGGATCGGGATAGAGCGAGAAGCCGACGGCCGATTCTTCCTGTTCGCCGACGGGGATCGAATAGCCGCCGCCGCGGCCGACCGCGTCGCCCTGTCCCGGCACGAAAATCTGGAAACCGAACCAGCTTTGATAGGCGAAGCCGTGGCGTTCGGTCGGGTCGAGCGTCAGCGTGACGCGGTCGCGGATCGGCGCGGCGATCGCTTCGAGCGCATCGATGCGCGCGGCTAGGACGCCCGCAGTGTCGAACGCGCGGAGGTCGGCGATCGCCCGATCGAAGGGGCCGGTCGCGCGGAGCAAGGGCAGATAGGCGGCGGCGCCGATCCGCGTCAGCGCGCCGGCGTCCTTGGCGTCGAGTTCGTCGCGCAGTTGCTGAATATCGGCATCGACGGGCAGCGGGCCGTTCGCGAGCAGGTCAACGACGTCGGGCAGGGTGAAGTCGATCGTAACCGGCCCGATGCCCGCGGCTTCGAGCGCGTCGATCGCGACCGAGACGATTTCGCGCGCCGCGGCGACGCTGTCGCTGCCGATCAGCTCGGCGCCGACCTGGAGCATCTCGCGCGCGGGGCGGAGCTGGCTGGCGCGCAGTTTGACGACCTGTCCGGCGTAGCAGAGGCGCAGCGGCCGCGGGGCCTTGGCGAGCAGCGAGGTCGCGATGCGGCCGACCTGCCGCGTGATATCGGGGCGCAGCGCGAGCGTGCGCTGCGACACCGGATCGGTGAAGCGCAGGAGGTCGCGGGTCGATCGCTCGTCGTCGCCGCCGAGCGTCTCGCGAAATTCGGCGAGCGGCGGGGAGACGCGGCCATAGCCGTGCGCGCGCATCGCATCGACGAGCGCGCGCGTGACGCGCGAGGCGGCCTCGGCCTGCGTGGGCAGGCGATCGCGGAGGCCTTCGGGCAGCAGGGCAGGGGCCTTGGTCATGGAGCTGGCCTTAGGCGGGTGGCGGGAGCGTTTCAACCGCTCCCGCCGGATGGTCAGAACTTGAGGCCCTTCACCGTCTTCACGCCCGGAAGCTGGCAGAGCTGCCACAGAAGCGGTTCGGGCATCGGCGAGTCGAGGCTCAAGAGCAGCACCGCTTCGCCGCCCGCGGCGCGGCGGCCGAGGTGGAAGGTGCCGATGTTGAGCCCGGCTTCGCCGAGCGCGGTACCGATGCGGCCGATGAAGCCCGGCGCGTCCTCGTTGACGATGTAGAGCATATGGCCGTCGAGATCGGCCTCGACCTTGATGCCGAACATCTCGACAAGACGCGGGTCGCCGTTGCTGAACAGCGTGCCCGCGACCGAGCGGTCGCCGGCTTCGGTCGCGACGGTGACGCGGACGAGCGTGTGATAATCGCCGTCGCGATCGTGGCGCACTTCGCGGACATCGAGCCCGCGTTCGCGCGCGAGGTGCGGGGCGTTGACCATGTTCACGCTGTCCGAATAGCGGCGCATCAGGCCGGTGAGCACCGCGGCGGTGATCGGCTTGAGGTTGAGCTCGGCGGCGGCACCCTCGACCTCGACCGAGATGGTGGTGAGGTTGTCGTGTGCGAGTTGGCCGACGAGGCTGCCGAGCTTTTCGGCGAGGCTCATATAGGGGCGCAGCTTCGGCGCTTCCTCGGCCGACAGGCTGGGGACGTTGAGCGCGTTGGTGATGCCGCCGGTGAGCAGATAATCCGACAGCTGCTCGGCGACCTGGATGGCGACATTGACCTGTGCTTCGTCGGTCGACGCGCCAAGGTGCGGCGTGCAGATGAAGTTCGGCGCGCCGAACAGCGGATGGTCGGCCGCCGGCGGTTCTGTCTGGAACACGTCGAGCGCGGCGCCCGCGACATGGCCGCTTTCAAGCGCGTCCTTGAGCGCCGCCTCGTCGATCAGCCCGCCGCGCGCGCAGTTGATGATGCGGACGCCCTTCTTCGCCTTGGCGATATTTTCCTTCGACAGGATATTGCGCGTCTGGTCGGTCAGCGGCGTGTGCAGCGTGATGAAATCGGCCTTGGCAAGTAAAGTGTCGAGATCGGCCTTTTCGACGCCGAGTTCGATCGCGCGCTCGGGGGTCAGGAAGGGGTCGAAGGCCACGACCTTCATGCGGAGGCCAAGGGCACGCTCGGCGACGATGCTGCCGATATTGCCGCAGCCGATCAGGCCGAGCGTCTTCGACGTGAGTTCGACGCCCATGAAGTCGTTCTTCGGCCACTTGCCCGCCTGGGTGCCGGCATTGGCTTCGGGGATCTGGCGCGCGAGCGCGAACATCATCGCGATCGCATGTTCGGCGGTGGTGATGCTGTTGCCGAAAGGCGTGTTCATCACGATGACGCCCTTTTTCGACGCCTCGGGAATGTCGACATTGTCGACGCCGATCCCGGCGCGGCCGACGACCTTGAGGTTCGTCGCGGCGGCGAGGACGTCGGCAGTGACCTTGGTGGCCGAGCGGATGGCGAGGCCGTCATAGTCGCCGATCATCGCGATCAGCTCGTCCTTGGTCTTGCCGGTGATGACGTCGACGTCGATGCCGCGTTCCTTGAAGATCGCGGCGGCTTTGGGGTCCATTTTATCGGAAATCAGAACTTTGGGTGCGGTCATGTCTATGATCCTTTAACCTCGTCATTCCCGCGAAAGCGGGAACCCAGTGTGGGGTTGGCCCACGCACGCTCTGGGTCCCCGCTTTCGCGGGGATGACGAACAATTGTTACGCGGAGAGGGTTTCGTAGGCCCAGTCGAGCCACGGGCCGAGCGCTTCCACATCGGCGGTGTCGACGGTCGCGCCGCACCAGATACGCAGGCCCGGAGGCGCGTCGCGGTAGCCCGCGATGTCATAGGCCGCGCCTTCGGCTTCGAGCAGCCCGGCGAACTCCTTGATGAAGCCCTCGTCCGCACCTGCAACCGACAGGCAGACCGAAGTCTTCGAGCGGCTGGCGGGATCGGCGGCGAGGTGGCTGAGCCAGTCGCGTTCCGAAACGATCTTGTCGAGCGCGGCGGCGTTCGCATCGCTGCGGGCCTTGAGCCCGTCGAGACCGCCCAAGGACTTCGCCCATTCGAGCGCGAAGATCGCATCCTCGACCGCAAGCATCGACGGCGTATTGATCGTCTCGCCCTTGAACACGCCCTCGGCAAGCGCGCCCTTGCTGACGAGGCGAAACACCTTCGGCAGCGGCCAGGCGGGGGTGTAATTCTCAAGCCGTTCGACGGCACGGGGCCCAAGGATCAGCACGCCGTGCCCGCCTTCGCCGCCGAGCACTTTCTGCCAGCTGAAGGTCGCGACGTCGATCTTGTCCCAAGGCATGTCGTAAGCGAACACGGCCGAGGTCGAGTCGGCGAAGGAGAGGCCCTCGCGGTCGTCGGCGATCCAGTCGCCGTTCGGGACGCGGACGCCGCTGGTGGTGCCGTTCCAGGTGAAAAGCACGTCGTTCGACCAGTCGACCTGCGTCAGATCGGGAAGCTGGCCGTAGTCGGCGCGGATGACGGTGGGGTCGAGCTTGAGCTGCTTGGCGGCATCGGTGACCCAACCTTCGCCGAAGCTTTCCCATGCGAGCGTCGTGACGGGGCGGGCGCCGAGCATCGTCCACATCGCCATTTCGAAGGCGCCGGTGTCCGAGCCCGGCACGATGCCGATGCGGTGCGTGTCGGGAAGCTGCAGCATCTCGCGCATCAGGTCGATGCAATAGGCGAGGCGCGTCTTGCCGATCTTCGCGCGATGCGAGCGGCCGAGCGATTCGGTCTGTAGTTTTTCGGGGGACCAGACCGGCGGCTTGGCGCAGGGTCCGGAGGAAAAATAGGGGCGCGTCGGGCGCACCTGTGGCGTCGTCACTTCACTCATCATAGTCTCTCCTTGCAGAGAGCTCGCGCGGCGTTGGGGCCGCGTGGCCCGGCGCCGCGTTTAGGGTCGGGGGCGCAACTGTCAAACAAATTGCACGGGCCGCGCGAAATTTTCGACGAGTGGAGAAATAGGTATACAGCTTGTTAACCATTTCGTCGGTATTTTGACGGCCATGCCGATCCCGATGTTTCTGAAGCCCCGGATATTGATCGCGACCTGCGCGGCACTGGCGCTTTCGGCCTGTTTCGGTGCGCCGGAAGCGATGAAGAACAGCGGCAGCAAGCGTCCCACGGCAAGCAAACCGAGCCGTCCGCAAGCCGTCGGCACCCCCTCTTTCACCAGCGCCGAGGCGCAGCAATGCGCGTTCGACCTGAAGCAGGCCGGCGTGCGCTTCACCCCGCTGCCCAATCAGGATCATGGCGGCGGCTGTACGTCGATCGATTCGGTGAAGCTGCTCGATGTCGGCACGCCGGTGTCGGGGCTGGGCGCGATGACCTGTCCGCTGGCGAAGAATTTCGCGGCCTGGGCGCAATATGCGGTGAAGCCCGCAGCGCGCAAATATTTCGGGCAGGAGGTCGTGAAGATCGAGACGTTCGGCACCTATAGCTGCCGCAACATCTATGGCGGCCGGTCGGGGCGTCTGTCGCAGCACGCCTATTCGAACGCGATCGACGTGTCGGGCTTCGTGCTCGCCGACGGACGCCGCATCATGCTCGACGGCGGGTGGAAGGGCGACAAGCCGTCGCAGGAGTTCCTGCGTGCGCTCCACAAGTCTGGCTGCCGCCGCTTCGGGACCGTGCTCGGCCCCGACTACAATGCGGCGCATTATAATCATTTCCATTTCGACATGAGCGGCAACGGTTACTGCCGCTGAGCTTGGCAAAGCCGGCCGAACCGGCTAGCCGTCCGCCAATGGCAGAAGATAAACAACCCCATCGTTCACGTTTCCACAAAGCCAAGGACGACGCGCAGTTCGCCAAGCAGGCGACCACCACCCCCCAGACCGCGCACCCCGCCTACAAGCTGGCGTTCCAGGACAAGGATTTCCTGCTGCGCGAGGATTTGCGTCCCGTCCGCTTCCAGCTCGAACTGCTGAAGCCCGAATTGCTGCTCGACGAAGCGGGCATCGAGTCGACGCTGGTCATCTATGGTTCGGCGCGCATTCCCGAGCCGTCGCAGGCCGATGCGCTGGAGGCGGCCGCGACCGACGATGTGCAACGCAACATCGCCCGCCGACTGAAGGCGAAGGCGAAATATTATGACGAGGCGCGCGCGCTGGCGCGGCTCGCGAGCCAATATCCGTGCGACGATAATGGTTGCCGCCATTTCGTCGTCTGTTCGGGGGGCGGGCCGTCGATCATGGAAGCCGCGAACCGCGGCGCCGACGACGAAGGCCGCGAATCGATCGGGCTCAACATCGTGCTACCGCACGAGCAGGCGCCGAACCGTTTCGTCACGCCGTCGCTGAGTTTCCAGTTCCACTATTTCGCGCTGCGCAAGATGCACTTTCTGCTCCGCGCGCGCGCGGTCTGCGTCTTCCCCGGCGGTTTCGGTACCTTCGACGAGATGTTCGAGCTGCTGACGCTGATCCAGACGGGCAAGATCAAGCCGATCCCCATCGTGCTCTTCGGCAAGGAATTCTGGCACCGCGTCGTCAATTTCGATGCGCTGGTCGAAGAGGGCGTGGTGAGCGCGCGCGATCTCGACCTGTTCAAATTCGTCGAGACCGCCGACGAGGCGTGGAAAATCATCCAGGATTTCTACGCGAATATTGAACAGCATTGAGCCGTCCATCGCCCCCGCGCAGACGGGGGCGATGTAACGCTATTTCTGGCTTTCCAGATAGAGGATCAGCGCCTTGCGGTCGGCATCGTCGGCGACGCCCGCAAAGGCCATACGCGTGCCCGGAACATCCTTCATAGGCGATTTGAGATAGGCGTCGAGCGCGGCCTCGTCCCAGGCGCCGCCCTTGGCCTTCATCGCGCCCGAATAGGAAAAGCCGTCGTGCGAGGCGACCTGCCGTCCGACGACGCCGTGGAGATTGGGGCCGATGCCGTTTGCACCGCCCTTGTCGATCGTGTGGCACGCGACGCAGCGTTTGAAGACCTGTTCGCCCATCGCCGCCGTCGGCGCGACGGCGGGGGTTTCGGGGGCTGAGCCGGACGCCGCCGGCGCCGATGCGCTGCCCTGTTCGTCGCTCTTGCCGCAACCGGCGAGCGCAAGCGCGCCCGCCAGCAGGACGGGCGCGATCCGCATTATTTCTTGGCTTCGGCCGGAGCGGGGGCTGCTGCCGCTGCGTCGGCGGCCGGGGCGGCCGCGCCTTCGGCGGCGGGTGCCGCTGCTGCGCCTTCGGCCGGCGCGGCGCTTTCGGCAGCCGCGGGCGCGGCTTCGGCGGCGGGAAGCGGCAGGTTCGAACCCTGTGTGTTCATGTAGACGATCAGGTTCGCGCGGTCTTCGGGGCTCGACAGGCCCGCGAAGGACATTTTGGTGCCGGGGGCATATTTACGCGGGCTGGTCAGCCAGGCGTTCATGCCTTCGAAATCCCAATTGCCGGGAACCGACTTCAGCGCGTCCGAATAGGCGAAGCCCGGGACATGGCCGTGGGTCTTGCCGAGCGCGCCGAACAGATTGGGGCCGATACCGTTGGCACCGCCCGAATTGATCGTGTGGCAGGCAGCGCATTTCGCGAACACCGCTTCGCCCTTTGCCGGGTCGGCGGCGGCGAGCAGGTTGGCGAGCGGAACGGCCGATTCGCCGCCACCCGCGCCGGCTTCGGCGTCTTCGATCGGGAAACCGGGCTTTTCCGGTGCGTGGCTCGCGAACAACATCTGCGACCCGATGGTCAGGCCCAGCGCGCAAATGCCGGCAAACAGCACCCAGCCGGCAATAGTATTGTTGCGATTGTCCATGCTCTAGCAGCCCCGTTAGCTGACGCCCGTGTGCCGGGCGCATATTTGATTTGGACGCTCCCTTACTGGCGCGGCGACGGCGGCGCAAGGGGATGAAATCGGGTGAGGGGGCGAAGTGTGCGGGCGCCGGTTGCGCGGCCGCGACCGGGCGGCTATGCGCCGCGGCTCCACCCTTGGAAGGCAGTCATGGGCAGTTATTCGGCTTCGGCGCAGCATCTGGTCGACGAAATGCGGGCGGTTGCGCTCGCCGAACCCGCGCGCGGGCT
Organism: Sphingopyxis sp.; assembly: GCF_035944815.1. Taxonomy (GTDB): domain Bacteria; phylum Pseudomonadota; class Alphaproteobacteria; order Sphingomonadales; family Sphingomonadaceae; genus Sphingopyxis. The sequence goes on along the minus strand of NZ_DASZAU010000002.1, from coordinate 37,500 downwards.
GGCGTTTCAGGGCGCGCCGGGTGCGAACAGCGACCTCGCCGCGCGCGAATATGACGCGAACTCGCTGCCGCTGCCCTGCTATGCGTTTCAGGATGCGATCGATGCCGTGCGCGACGGCCGCGTCGACCGTGCGATCATCCCCATTGAAAACAGCCTGCACGGCCGCGTTGCCGACATTCATTTTCTGCTGCCCGAATCCGGCCTGTCGATCATCGGCGAGCATTTCTTGCCGATCCGTTACGGGTTGATGAGCCGCGACCTTGGCCCCGTGACGCGCGCGATGAGCCACGAGCAGGCGCTCGGCCAATGCCGCCACTGGCTGCGTGCCAACAATATCGCGCCGGTCGCGCACAGCGACACCGCGGGCGCCGCGGCGTGGGTCGCCGACAGTGACGAGGTGGGGCTGGCCGCACTCGCGCCGCCGCACGCTGCCGAGCTTTACGGGCTGACGCTGCACGGGACGGGGATGGAGGATGCGGACCATAATATGACGCGCTTCGTCGTGCTCGCGCGCGAACCACTGCCCGATTTTTCGGCGATCGAAGGGCCGGTGATGACGACCTTCATGTTCGAGGTGAAGAATATTCCGGCGGCGCTTTACAAAGCGCTTGGCGGGTTCGCGACCAACGGCGTCAACATGACCAAGCTCGAAAGCTATCAGACGGGCGGCAGCTTTGCGGCGACGCAATTCTATGCCGATATCGTCGGCGCCCCGGGCGACGAGCGGATCGACCGCGCGCTTGAGGAACTCGACTTCCAGACCAAGTCGCTGCGCCTGCTCGGCACCTATGCGCAGGCGCGGGTGCGGCCCTGAGGTAAAATGGACTTAGCCGCCGCGGCGGCGGAGCATCCGCGCGGTTGCCGACGTCTGGACGATGAACAGCGTCACGAGGATGCTGGCGACGATGAGTGCGAACAGGTCGAACGACGAGAAGTTGGTGCCCTTGATATCGTCTCCGCCGACGATCGGCATCAGCACGGTCATCGCCATCAGCATCAGCCGTAGCTCGGTCGGGCCGCCCGCCATGTAGGACAGGCGGAATTCGCCGAGGATCTTGGCCGAAATGAAGGTGTGGATCGACAGCAGGAAATAACCGATGACCCCCATCAAGGCGACGTCGAGCCGCATATAGGGGCTCATCCCGATCGCGCTGATCATCAGGAAGGTCGCGAGCGCGTCGACGCTATGGTCGACGAAATAGCCGTAATTGGGGCGTTCGATGCCGCGCCAGCGCGCGAGGCTGCCGTCGAGCGAGTCGCCGAACCAGTTGACGATATAGCCGGCGAGCGAGAGGCCGAGCCATTCGCTGTCGAACCAGCTGAGCAGATAGCCCGCAGCGACGAGGCAGGCACCGACGAAGCCGAGGGCGGTCAGCTGGTCGGGGGTAACCCAGCGGGGCAGCCTGGCGCACAGCCAGTTGAGCAGGCGGCGCTCGCTGCGCGCGAGGATATTCTGCTGGATGCGGACCGGCGCCTTGGCGACGGGTTCGAACTTGCTCATGTGGACCCTTTGTTACCGGCTGTCACAAAGGTGCCAGTCAGATGTCATCGCCCCGTCATAGAACGAAAGTCGGCAGGGCGAAAGGGCGGGGCGGTCGGCGCGGCGCGCGGAGGCGCCGCCTTGCCGAACGGGTCATTCCTGCCAGGGGCCGATTTCGCCGACTTCGCCGATCGTGCGAAACCGCACCGCACCGTCGATCCACGCGACTTCCCACATCGGTGCGGGGCGCGCCCATTCGCCGATCACGAACAGCGGCAGCTTATTGGTCGCGACAAAGGCGAGATCGTCGGGCGTCGGGCCGGGGACGATCGTTTCGGACCGTTGGTGCAGCCGGACGACTGCGAGCGTGCCCGGCGGCGGGGGCGGCAGCGACTGGCGCGCCGAAAAGCCGATGCTCGCGGCGATCGCGGGAAATCCCTTGTCGTCACGCGCGATCAACAGGACCTTGTCGGCGTTGACGAAGGGGCCGCCGACCGGGCGGCCGACGACCTTGCGCCCCGCGATCGCGGCGAATTCGCGCAGGTCGGTGTCGGCGACGGGCGGTCCTCGCTCCGCCACTTGCAACGTCGCAGCGGAGGGACCGGGTGGCGTTGCAGGAGCTTGCAGCTCGGCCAACAAGGTTAGTAGGGATAAGAGCATGGCTTACCTGAGAATTGCCGACAGGATGGCGCCAGCTTCTGATTCGGGGATTAGAGGTATCCGATTGTAGAGCGCCTGCGTTGCGGCGCAAACATCCCCGTCGGGCGCTCTCTTGTCAGTCAGCGCGCGCCGCAACGCGACTGGCGACAATCCGGTTTCCGATGCCAGCTTGTTCAGCAGTTCGTCCGAAGGTGTCCAAGGGAGCGACGGTTTCGCCGCTGGGAGCTGCGGCAGCCAGTCATAGACCATCGCGTACATATGATAACGATAGCTCTGCGGGACGACGTTAGAATTGACGGGGCTATTCAAGAAGTCCCCAGGTTTACGAAGAAATTTGGCGCAGACAGACGCATCGCCGCCGATCCTGCCCAGCAGGATCTGGCGTTGTGCAATTTCTTCGAGCTTCTGTTCGGCGGGCAATCGACCGAGGATCGTAAAATATTGATCGACGATCATTTCGGCCATTTCCGCTTCGAATGCGGCGGGGCGATCTTTGTGAAGCGCCCAGACTTCTTCCATCTGCTCGTATAATTTGGGATTGCGGGCCTGGATCCGCGAAGGGTCTCGATCATCCGCAAATGCCTGCGGCAGACGCGCTTGCACATAAGTTGCAAAGGCGACGTCGGGATCGGTTTGGCTATAGGCTCCTGCAGCGGGCTCGTCGATTATGCGAACGGATTGGCCGTTGTCCGCCATCCGGCCGATTACGGCCAGCGCGAAAAAGACGAGCGCGATCCATGTCCAGACGCCGGGCCCCTTGACGTCGCGGCCCTCGATGCGTTTTTCCCACCGCGCGACGAGGTCGGCCTGCCAGTGATCCTGTTCCAGCCAGGGAAAGTCGCGGCGCACCGTTGCGATCAGATTGCCCATCCGGCCATGATCGATCGCGCGAAAGAAAAGGGGGCCTTTGACGCGCCCCTGGACCAGTTCGGTCCACTCGCGATGATAGGGGTGATCGCGTCGCCGGATGTCGTCGACGAGCGCCTGCCCCTCATGTGCGCCGACGAGCCAGGGGATCGCCGGATGGATGCCGAGCTCATGCGCGCGCTCGTTCCATTCGAAACGCTCGGCAACCTGCGGGAAAAGGCGCGCGGCGCGCGGATAGCGCTGGGCAAGCAGTTCGGCGAGCCAGATCTCGACGCGCGCGAAATGGCCGAGGTCGGCCATGCGGTCGTCGGCGAACAGGGCGTCCAGATGGCGCTGGAGTTCGGCCGCGTCGGCGTCGCCCAGATCGCCCTCGGCGGTGAACAGCTCGACCATCCGGTGAAAGCGCTGGTCGTCGCGCTCGTCATATTCGACGCTGAATTGCGGGCGTTCCACCGGGTCGTCGACGAACTCCGCTTCGACCCGCGGCGCTTCGGCGAGCAGATCGTCGAGTTCGCCCGCCAGATCGCCGGCGGGAGGCGCCGCATCGAGAAATTCGCCCGACAGCGCGGCGTCGCGCGCTTCGCGCAGGTCCATGAAGGCCTCGGGGGCGGCGTCGGGGTCGAGCGCCTTGAGCTTGCGCGCATAGGCCTCGCGGATCGTCTTGCGATCGTCGGTACGCGCGATGTCCAGCAGGCTCCACGGCCAGGACATGTCGGTCACAGCCGGTAGTCCCGTTCCATCTCCTCGAGCGCCGCGGTCAGCCTGCCCCGGGCCTCCTCGATCGCGCGCTGGTCCTGCCGTTCGATCACGCCTTCGAAATCGAGCATCATGCGCGCGATATGGTCGCGTCGGTCGTCGATGAACTCTTCATAGAGCCGCGCCGCCCATCCGACGACGAACTGGTTTTCGGCGACGTCGCGCGGGTGGGTCTTGAGCGCCGCGAGCTCGGTGCGCCGTGCCTCGAGCTGTTCGGGGGTCAATTGGTCGACCTCGTCCATGATCAGCATCGACCTGGTTTCGCCGGTGTCGGGAATGGTCACGTCGACGTCGAGCATGCCCGACGTGTCGTAGGTGAAGCGGCAGTCGATCGACACTTCGCCGGCCGGGCGCGGCGGGATCGCCATTTCCATCGTGCCGAGCAGGATATTGTTCGCGACCTCGCGCGATTCGCCCTGATAGATGTTGAGGCGAATGACCTTCTGGTTGTCGGCCATCGACGAATAATTGTTGGTGCGGCTGATCGGCGTGGGGCTGTTGCGGCTGATGATCGGCGAGAACAGCCCGCCGCGCAGGCGGCCGTGGCTGTCATATTCGGTCACCTCGATCCCGAGCGTGAAGGGACAGATGTCGGTCAGCCGGACCTCGTCGAGCGCGGCGTCGCGGCTGACGAGCCCGGCCTGGATCGCCGCGCCGATCGCCACCGCATGATCGGGGTGGACGACATGGTTGGGGAAGCGGCCGAACATCTTGGTGATCGCCTTGCGGATGATCGGCATCCGCGTCGCGCCGCCGACGAGCACGATGTCGCTGAGATTTTCGATGCGCAAATTGCTGTCGCGCAGCGAACGCAGGATCGGATCGCGGAGGCGCGTGAGCAGCGGTTCGGCCAGCTTTTCGAATTGATCGGCGGTGATCGACAGGTCGAACGACTTGTCCGAGAGGACGAGGCTGACCTTTGCTTCGGGCTGGTCGGAAAGCGCGCGCCGTGCGGCATCGGCCGCCTGGAACAGCCGCGCGTCGAGCAGGTTGCGCCGCACGTCCGACGGAAATTCGTGGGTTTCCATCCAGTGCGCGATGATCGCGTTGGTGAAATCGTCCCCGCCCAGCCGATTGTCGCCCGACGATGCGCGAACCTCGACGATCGAATCGAACATTTCGACGATCGACACGTCGAAGGTACCCCCGCCAAGGTCGAACACGAGAAAGGGTTCGCGGTCTTCCTTGTCGGCGATGCCGAAGGCAAGCGCGGCGGCGGTCGGTTCGTTGAGGAGCCGCGCGACCTTGAGCCCCGCCAGTTCGCCGGCGCGGCGCGTCGCCTTGCGCTGCTTGTCGTTGAAATAGGCGGGAACGGTGATGACCGCCTCGGTCACCTCTTCGCCCGTTGCGGCTTCGATATCCTCTTTCAGGCTGCGCAGGACGATCGCGGAAAGATCCTCGGGCTTGAACGCGAAGCGGCCGATCTTGATCGTGCGATTGGTGCCGATGTAGCGTTTGAAACTGGTGACCGCTTCGCCGGGCTTGACCGGCCAGTGATTGAGCGCCGGCTTGCCGACGAGCGTCGTACCGTCGGGCAGCAAGGCAACGGCCGACGGTGTAAGCAGGTCGCCCAAGGCATTGGGAATGAGCCGCGCTTCGCCATTTTCATACACTGCTACGGCACTGTTGGTCGTGCCGAGATCGATACCGACGATCATTGTCCCCCGAAATCCCCCCGTGCCGGGCGGCATGAATCTCCGTTCGCCGCCCGAAATTTATCCCGATTGCGTCTCGACTGCCCCAAGTCGTGCCGACCTGCAATTCGGAAATTCCATGCCGATCAATGCGCTTCGCCCCAACTGCGGCCGGTCCCGACCTCGACTTCGAGCGGGACCGAGAGTTTGAGCGCGGGTTCGGCGGCGCCCGACATCACCGCGCGGATCACTTCGCCCGCGGCTTCTGCCTTGTCCTCGGGCGCCTCGAACACGAGTTCGTCGTGGACCTGCAGCAGCATCTTGACGTCGGCGAGGCCGGCGTCGGCCAAAGCTTTCGGCATACGCGCCATCGCACGCTTGATGAGGTCGGCGCTGGTGCCCTGGATCGGCGCGTTGATCGCGGCGCGTTCGCTGCCCGCACGCTCGTTCTGGTTTGCCGCCTTGATGCGCGGGAACCATGTCTTCCGGCCGAACAGCGTCTCGGTATAGCCCTTCGCGCGCGCGCTTTCGAGGGTGTCGGTGATATAGTCCGAAATGCCGGGGAAGCGCTCGAAATAGCGCGCGATCAGCGCCTGCGCCTCGTCGGGCGTGACTTCGAGCCGGCCCGCAAGGCCCCAGCGCGAAATGCCGTAGAGGATCGAGAAATTGACCGTCTTGGCCTTGCCGCGCGTGTCGCGGTTGACCTCACCGAACAATTCGATCGCGGTCGCGCTGTGGATGTCCTGTCCCTGCGCAAAGGCCTCCTTGAGTTCGGGGACGTCGGCCATATGCGCCGCGAGGCGGAGCTCGATCTGGCTATAGTCCGCGGCGATCAGGACATGACCCGGCGCGGCGATGAAGGCGTCGCGGATCTGGCGCCCGGTCTCGGTGCGGATCGGGATATTCTGCAGGTTCGGATCGGTCGACGACAGGCGCCCGGTCTGCGCGCCGACGAGGCTGTAGCTGGTGTGCACGCGCCCGGTCGTTGCGTTGATCTGCCCTTGCAGCGCGTCGGTATAGGTCGACTTCAGCTTCGCGAGCTGGCGCCATTCCAATATCTTGCGCGCGATCGGCACGCCGTCGCGTTCGAGGCGTTCGAGTTCGCTCTGGTCGGTCGACCAGTCGCCCGACTTGCCCTTGCGCCCGCCCTTCAGGCCGAGCTTGTCGAACAGGATTTCGCCGAGCTGTTTCGGGCTGCCGATCGCGAAGGGCTGGCCGGCGAGCGCGTGGATCTCGCCTTCGATGCGCAGCATTTCGTTCGCGAATTCGCCCGACAGCCGCGCGAGATATTCGCGGTCGACCATGATGCCGGCGCGCTCCATCCCTTCGACGATCGACGCGAGCGGGCGGTCGACCATCTCGTAGATGCGCGTCCCGCCCTCGACCGGCAGGCGGAGCTTGAGCAGCTTCCACAGCCGCCACGCCACCTCGGCATCCTCGGCCGCATATTGCGTCGCGCGGTCGAGCGGTACCTCGGCGAAGCTGATCTGCGACTTGCCTGTGCCGCACACTTCCTTGAACGAGATGCAGACATGATCGAGGTGGAGCTTCGACAATTCGTCGAGCCCGTGCTGATGCTTGCCCGCGTCGAGCGCGAAGCTCATCACCAGCGTATCGTCATAAGGGGCGACGGTGATGCCGTGCTGCGCGAGCACGCCGATGTCATATTTTAGGTTGTGCCCGACCTTCAGCACCGCATCGTCGGCGAACAGTGCGTGGAGGCGGCCGATGGCGACGTCCATCGCGATCTGTTCGGGCTTTTCGGCGAACATGTCGGTGCCGCCATGACCGAGCGGGATGTAGCAGGCGCGGCCCGGCGCGGTCGCCATGCTGACGCCGACGAGGGTGCCGGTGACGCTGTCGAGGGTCGCGGTCTCTGTGTCGATCGCGACGACATGCGCGGCCTTTGCTTCGGCGATCCAGCGGTCGAGCGCCTCGACCGTCGTCACCGTTTCGTAAAGCGCGCGGTCGATCGGCGGCATCGCGGGCAGCGTCGGCATCGACGGTCCGGCGGGCGCCGCCGCCGGAGCCGCAGCCGCGCGCGGCAGCGTCGGCGGGCCGCCCGGCGTGGCGCCGAGGTCGAGCTTTGCCGAGAGCGAGCGGAAGCCATGTTCGTCGAGGAACAGCTTCAAAGGTTCGGGCGGGATCGCGCCGAGCTTCAGCGTGTCGAGCGCGTCGGGCAGCGCGACGTCGCGTTTCAGGTCGACAAGGATGCGCGACAATTCGGCCATCGCGCGATGCTCGATCAGATTGTCGCGAAGCTTCGATGCTTTCATACCCTCGGCGCCGTCAAGCGCGGCGGTGAGATTGCCATATTCCTGGATCAGCTTGGTCGCGGTCTTGGGACCCACGCCGCGGACGCCGGGGACATTGTCGACGCTGTCGCCCATCAGCGCGAGCACGTCGCCGACGAGGTCGGGGGTGACACCAAACTTCTCGTTCACCGCTTCCAGCCCGAGGCGGACATTTTTCATCGTGTCGAGCATGTCGACCTGCGGACCTTCGCTGGGCTCGCGGATGAGCTGCATCAGATCCTTGTCGGAAGAGACGATGGTGACGTCCCAGCCCTCGCGCACCGCGGCTTCGGCGTAGCTCGCGATCAGGTCGTCGGCCTCGAAGCCTTCCATCTCGATGCACGGCAGCGAGAAGGCGCGCGTCGCGTCGCGGATCAGCGGGAATTGCGGACGCAGATCCTCGGGCGGTTCGGGGCGGTTCGCCTTATACTGGTCGTAAATCTCGTTGCGGAACGACTGGCTCGAATGATCGAGGATGACGGCGAGGTGCGTTGGTCCATCGGCGTCGTGCAAATCCTTCGCCAGCTTCCACAGCATCGTCGTGTAGCCATACACCGCACCGACGGGCACTCCCTTGGGGTTCGTCAGCGGCGGCAGGCGGTGATAGGCGCGGAAGATGTAGCTGGAGCCATCGACCAGATAGAGATGATTCTTGTCGGACATCGCGCGGATGTAGCAGGGGAGGTGCGGGCGGCCTAGCGCGATGTTCCCTTTTTCGTCCCGTCAGCGACGCGGCAGCGGCGGCAGGTCGAAATGCATCACATCCTCGCGGACGCCGAGCTTCGCGTAGAGCGCAACCGCCGGATCGTCGCCATAATCGGCCTGAACGAACACCGCCCATGCCCCGGTTTCGGCAGCGATATGCTGGAGTTCGGCGATCAGCGCGGTAGCGATGCCGCGGCGCCGATACGCCGCGGCGACCGCGAGGTCGTAGAGATAGATTTCGCTGCGCGCCGCCTCGAGCTTGGGGAGGTCGTAGGCGGTGAGACCGCCGACGACCTCCCCGTCTTGCTCGGCGACCAACAGGATCACGGTCGGCATGCCGAGCTGGCGCGTCAGCCAATCGTCGTCCGGACGATCGGCGCGATAGGTCTCGCGGTCTTCGAATGCATCGCCGTAAAGTGCATTCAGCGCGCGCATCGCCGCGATGTCGGCCGGGTCGAGGCGGCGTACCGCAATGTCCTTGGTCATGGCGTGATCCTAACAAGCCGCCTGCCCCGGCGATAGTCGCGGGAGCAGGCGGCTGCGAGACGGGCTGCGGAGAGGGTGAGGGATGCCGCAGGTCTCGCGTTCGTTAGAAGCGATAGGCGACGAACACGCCGCCCTGCCACTGGTCGGGCGATCCGCGCAGCCGCACCAGCGGAGCGTCCTTCGCATCGTTCAGCAGCCGCGTGTAACCGCCGGTCGCGGCGATCATCCAATGGTCGCTCAGGCGGTAGGTCAGCGCGATATTCGCGCCGGCATCCTTGATGCCCTTGCCAGCCGTATAGACGGAGAGCCCGCTGCGCGCGGCCTGCGTCGGCGTCACACCGAAATAGGCGCGCATATATTTTTCGTCGGCCCAGCTCGTCGTGCCGCTCAGCGAAAGCGACAGATCATCCGACAGGTCGAAATCGACGCCGCCCGACGCGGTCCCGACCACGCCTTCATGACCGCCGGCGACATCCTTTGCCACCGAAAGCGCGACCCACGCCGGCCCGACGTCGAGCCGGGCCGCGCCGCCGACCTCGATCGCGGTGTCGACCTTGCCGAGCCCGGCAAGCGCAGCATTGCGCTTTTCGGCCCGGTCGCGGCGAAAGCGCGCGACCGGGCCGAGGCTGATCTTCACATCGTCGGCCGGTCTGACGCGGACGATGTTCACGCCGACCTCGGGCCCGCGCAGATAGGCGATGTCCTTGTACCCTACCGAGAGATAGGGGAAGGGCAGGACCTCATTGTCCTTCGATCCCTCATAGTCGGGCGCATAGATAGCGCCTGCCCCCAGCACGATATTCCAGTCGCCGCCATCGGCCGGGGGCTCCTGTGCATGGACGTCGGCGGGGGCGAAGAGGAAGGCGGCGGTGACCGCCGCCGCACTCGCCGCGATCGCGAGCGACTGTTTCAGCGTGGGGGTGTCGGTTGATCGGGGAATGTTCATGGAATCTCCGGGGGATGGACAAGGCCCCGTCGATCTAGACCGCCGCCCGGCCGGGCCGATAACGCGCCCGTATCGATTTGTTTCAATATGTGTCGGCTAGAGACTTGGCGCGGTCCGGCGGCTATCGTCGCGGCATGTCGACAGCCCGGCAATCGCATATCCTTGTGGTCGACGACGACCGTCATATCCGCACGATGCTGGCGCGCTATCTGAGCGATCACGGCCTGCGGGTGACGATGGCCGACGGCGGCCGGCAGATGATGGAGCAGTTTGCGCGGCACGCGTTCGACGTCGTCGTGCTCGATGTCATGATGCCCGGCGACGACGGCTTTACCCTTTGCCAGCGGCTCCGCGCATCGAGCCCCGTGCCGATCATCCTGCTGACCGCGCGCGATACCGAAACCGACCGGGTGATCGGCCTCGAACTCGGGGCCGATGACTATGTCGCGAAGCCGTTCAATCCACGCGAACTGCTCGCGCGGATTCGCGCGATGCTGCGCCGCGCGACGATGGCTGCGGCGCCGGCGGCTGCGGTTGCCAAGCAAGCGCGCTTCCGGTTCGCCGGCTGGACGCTCGACCTCACGAAGCGCGCGCTGACCTCGCCGCGCGGTACGCGCGTCGACCTGACGACGGGCGAATTCGACCTGCTGACCGCACTCGCGCAGCATCCGCAGCATGTGCTCAGCCGCGACCAGCTGCTCGACCTCGTCCACGGGCGCAGCAACCTCAACATCGATCGCAGCATCGATGTCCAGATCAGCCGGCTTCGCCGCAAGATCGAGGAGAATCCGCAGGAGCCGTCGCTCATTCGTACGGTCCGCAACGGCGGCTATTTCTTCGCCGCCGATGTCGAGAGCGGAGCGTCGCCCTATGCGTAGCCCGGGGGTGGGGTTCCGGCCGCGCGTCTCGCGACTGAGGCTGGCGCCGCGGATCGGTATCGCGATCGTGCTCACGGTCGGCGCGGCCTATCTGCTCAACCAGAGCCTGCAATATCTGATCCCGCCGCCGCCTTTCGTGATGGTCGAACGCGCCTGGCTGATCGATTCGGTTGCGAGTGCCGCGGGTGTTGCCGAAACGCGTGCAGGCGCCCCCCGCGACAAGGCGCTTGGGGCGCTGGCGGCGTCGCAATATCTCGACTTTTCCGTGACCCGCGCCGCGTCGCCGATCGCGCAGGAATCGGGTTCGCTGTTTGCCGACGGCCTGCGACGATCGATCGCCAAGGCTGTCGGCATTCCCGCCGCGCGGGTTGCCGTCGTGACGCAGGTTTATGACGAGCAGAATACGGAACGGTCGGCACATAATGCGATCGTCGTCATTCCCGAGCTTCCGGCGGTGCTCCGCTCCGAAACGCTCGCGAGCAGCGAAAGCAGCGTGCTTGGCGAACTCGTCATTTCGGTAGCGCTGGACGACGGCAGCCGGCTGGCCGTGACGCAGCGCAACCTCACGACATCGTGGCGCCACTATACGCGCATCGCCTTCGGTATCGTCGGCAACCTGCTGATCGTCATCCTCTTCTCGGTATGGATCGCGCGCAGCATCGTCGTGCCGCTGACGCGGCTGTCCGCGGCGATCGATTCGCTCGGGCGCAACCGCGAACCGGCGCTGATCGGCGAGATGCGCCTCCCCGAATATGCTGCGATTGCCGACAGCTTCAACACGATGCAGCTGCGGCTGAAGCGGTTCATCGACGAACGCATGGGGATGCTCGCGGCGATCTCGCACGATTTGCGCACCCCGCTCACGCGGCTCCGGCTGATGGCCGAATATGTCGACAATCCGGAACAGCGCGAGCAATTGCTGCTGAACGTCGACGAGATGGAAACGATGGTCGGCGACGCGCTGGCGTTCATGCGGTCGGAAGCGCTGAGCGAGAAGGTCGAGGTCGCCGATCTGGCGGTGCTGCTGATCAGCCTGACCGACGAATATGGCGATTTCGGCCATCGGGTTTCGTACAGCGGCCCCGAGCATGCCGACCTGCCCTGCCGCCCGGTCGCGCTGAAGCGCGCCTTTTCCAACCTGATCGCCAATGGCTGCAAATATGGCGGCGCGGTCGAAGTCCGGCTTGCCGTCACCGCCGAGGCCTTCGCGGTCGATGTACACGACGAGGGTGACGGCATCCCGCCCGAATATGAGGAACGCGCGTTCCAGCCGTTCGAGCGGCTCGAAACATCGCGCAGCCGCGAGACGGGCGGGTCGGGGCTGGGACTCGCGATCAGCCGCGATATCGTGAACAGCCACGCCGGCGAGATAAGTTTCCGTCGGCCGGCGAAGGGCTTTATCGTCCATGTGCGGTTGCCGCGCCCGGCGGCGTAAAACTCAGCGCTCCTGCCGCGCCCGCCAGCGTTCGGCACCCTGCCAGGCGAGCCACGCCGCGAGCGGCAGGCCGACGGCGCCGAGCATCGCGAGTCCGGTTGAGCCATGCTCGATCGCCGCCGCGCCGATCGCACTGAAGACGAGCGCGACGCCGAGATTGCCGAGCGCGACGGCGAGCGCGAAGCGCTTCAAGGCCATGCCGGCAAGTCCGGCGGCGATCGGGATCGCTTCGCACAGGATCGGAACGGGCCGCGATACGATCAGTGCGACCGGGCCCGCACGCTCGGCGAGCCGGTGCGCGCGCTCGAGATCGCCGGCGCCGAGGAGACGCGCGGCGAGCGGCCGGGCGGCCCAGCGCCCGATTGCATAGCCCGCGAGACATGCACCCATCAGCCCGAGCCAGATGACGAGCGCGCCGATGACGAAGCCGAAGGCGGCGCCCGCCAGCGTCGTTGTGACGCCGTTGGGTACCGGCAGGAAGACGTCGAGCGTCAGTGCGCTAACGATGAGCGCGCCCGCCGCGAACGGGCGCTCGTCCGACGCGGCGAGAATGCGGTCGCTGATCGCGACAAATTCATCCTGAAAGATCAGGGGCACGCCGACGACCGATGCGAGGATCGCGATGATGGCAAGCCAGCGAAGGTGCAGGGCAGGGCGGGTGGCCATGCCCAAGCTTACCGGATCAATCGCGGTAGTCGATGGCCAGTTTGGCCGCCGCGGCGACGGCGGCCGCCCGCGCGTCGTCGGTCGTGCCGCCGACCACGCGAGCGAGCGCGACGCCCATGCGGCGCCAGGGGCGCGTGACGGGTTTGCCGAAGATGCGGGCGTCGACCGCGGTTGCGGCGTTCGGCAGGGCGAGCGCGTCGGCGAGGCCGGTGATCGCAAAATCGGCCGCGTCGCGGTCGGCGAGCAGCACGGCGCTGGCGCTCGCGTCGGGCACCGCGATCGCCGGGATCGGCAGGCCGAGGATCGCGCGGGCATGGAGGTCGAATTCGGACAGCGACTGCGAGATCAGGGTGACCATGCCGGTGTCGTGGGGGCGCGGCGAGAGTTCGGAGAAAATGACCTCGTCGCCCTTCACGAAATATTCGACGCCGAAGATGCCGTGGCCGCCGAGCGCATCGACGACCTTGGTCGCCATCGCCTGCGCTGCGGCGAGCGCCGCATCGGACATGGCGGCAGGCTGCCAGCTTTCGCGATAGTCGCCGCGTTCCTGCCGGTGGCCGATCGGCGGGCAGAAGCTGACGCCATCCTTGTGGCGGACCGTCAGCAGGGTGATCTCGTAATCGAAATCGATAAAGGCTTCGGCGATGACGCGGAGACGGTCGCCGCGCATGCCCGCAGCGGCATAGTCCCACGCGGCGTCGATGCCGCTCGCGTCCTTCACCGTGCTCTGGCCCTTGCCCGACGACGACATGACGGGTTTGACGACGAGCGGGAAACCGATGCGTTCGGCCGCTGCGACCAGTTCCTCGCGGCTCGTCGCATATTCGAAGGTCGAGGTTTTGAGCCCGAGCTCGCTCGCGGCGAGGTCGCGGATCGCGTCGCGGTTCATCGTGAGCTGTGCGGCGCGCGCCGAGGGGACGACATGGAAGCCCTCGGCCTCGACTTGGGCGAGGATCTCGGTGCGGATCGCTTCGACTTCGGGGACGATATGATCGGGGCGATATTTTTCGATCGTGGCGCGCAGCGCGTCGCCGTCGAGCATCGAGAAGACTTCGAAGCCGTCGGCGACCTGCATCGCGGGCGCGCCTTCATAGCTGTCGCATGCGATTACGCGGCACCCCAGCCGCTTCGCCGAAATCACGAATTCGCGGCCGAGTTCGCCCGAACCGAGGAGCAGGATGGTGGCGGTGGGGGTCATGACAGTCTTTCCATCGACGTTGGGCGCAAGATTCGGGACGCACGGCGGCGCGGCCTCCGCCATAGGAATTTCAGCATCGAAGTGCGACAGCGAATGACAACCGAAGGAACATCTTGTGACTTACCATTCCAAAACCATCTGGTCGCCGGTCGGCGAACTGACCCTTGTCGCCGACGACCGGGGGCTCGCCGCGATCCTGTGGGAGAATGACCGGCCCGATCGGGTCCGGCTCGGGACATTGGAGGAAAACGCGGATCATCCGGTGCTGGTCGAAACCGAGCGGCAACTTGGCGAATATTTCGCGGGCGAACGCCGCGCCTTCGACGTGCCTTTGTCCTTTGCCGGAACCGATTTCCAGAAGCGCGTATGGGCGGCGCTGCTCGCCATCCCGTTCGGCGAGACGCGCAGCTATGGCGAGATCGCGGACCAGCTCGGGGCCCCCGGCGCATCGCGCGCGGTCGGCGCCGCCAACGGCCGCAATCCGATTTCGATCATCGCGCCGTGCCACCGCGTCGTCGGGTCGAACGGAAAGCTGACCGGTTTTGCGGGCGGGCTCGAGGCGAAGGCGTTCCTGCTCGACCTCGAACGCGCGGCTTAAAGGTCGAGCGTGCGGATTTCGGGGATCATCTTCCACCACAGCAACGCGCCGAGCAGCGACAGCGCCGCCGCCGTCGCAAAGGCGTAGCCGTAGCCGCCGAGATAATCGACGATCAGCCCGGTGACGATCGGGCCGACGATGCCCGAGATATTTCCGAGCGCATTCTGGACGCCGATCCAGCTTCCCGCCGCGCGCGGCCCGGCGAAAATCTGGCCGACGGCGAAGATGTTCGTTGCGATCAGCCCGGCGCCGAAGCCGGCGACCGCCAGCCAGAGCGCCAGCATCGCATAGCCGTCGGCGACCGCGATGCCGGCGGTCGCAGTCCCGATGGCGAGTTGCCCCGCGATCATCATCCAGCGGCGTACCTCGCCCTCGTCGGCGCCGCGCGCGACCATCCGGTCGGACAGCCAGCCGCCCGCGAGCGCGACGATACCCTGCATCGTGAAACTCAGCGTCGTCAGCGCGGTCATTTCGGCGATCGAATAGCCCGCGGTGTTGACGAGATAGAGCGGCAGCCAGGCGAGCAGGAAATAGAAGCCGTAGTTCGACAGGAAATGGACGATCCCCATCCGCCACAGGGTTGGCATGCGGATCAGGCGGCGGATCGACACGCGCTCGCTCGCCGGTGCAGCGAGACCCTTGGAACGCAGCGGCGCAGAGGCGATCTGCCAGGGGATGAGCCATAGCAATGTCACCGCCC
Organism: Sphingopyxis sp.; assembly: GCF_035944815.1. Classification (GTDB taxonomy): domain Bacteria; phylum Pseudomonadota; class Alphaproteobacteria; order Sphingomonadales; family Sphingomonadaceae; genus Sphingopyxis. The sequence goes on along the minus strand of NZ_DASZAU010000002.1, from coordinate 22,197 downwards.
CGAAAATCCAGAAGACCGGCCGCCAGCCCCACTCGCCGAGGATCGCGCCGCCGGTGAGCACGCCGATCGCAGGGCCGAAGGCGATCGCGGCGGAGACCGATGCGTTGGCGATGCCGCGGCGCTCGACGGGGACTTCGGCGGCGAAAATCTTGCTGCTGCCGGGAAAGGCGATGCTCTCGCCAAGCCCGAGGAACAGCCGCAGGATAATCAGCGATACCAGTCCGCCGGCAAAGCCGGTGAGCGCGGTGCTGATCGCCCAGATCGCGACGCCGAGTGCGAAGACGCGGTACACGCAAAACCGGTCGCACAGCCAGCCGACAAGCAGGCAGGCGGGCGCATAGACCCAGAAGAAGGCCGAAACGGCGAAGCCGAAGCCCGTCGCCGAAAGCTTCAGTTCGTCCTTCATCAGCGGCGCGGCGACGCCGATCGCGCCGCGATCGACATAGTTGAGGAGCACCGACAGTGCGATGAGCCCGACCAGCCATGTCAGGCGCGATGCGCTCGCGCGGCTTGCAGATGCTGTTGCCATATTTCTCCCCTGCCCGGATGCGGGCGTATCACAGCCGCCCGGAGGAATTGAGCGAAAACTGGACGCGGGCGCGCGCACGTTTGTTCAACGCGGCGGCGCCGCGACAGGCTATTCTGCCGCGCATCGCCAAGGGAGAAAATATATGGCCGAAACCGCACAAATCGAACGCCCGCTTGCCGTCGAGGCCTTGTTCGAGCGTTATCATGTCGGGTGGGAAACGCGCGACGCCGACCTGATCGCATCGCTGCATGCGCCCGATACGATCTTTTGCCTGCACGACGGGAGCGATGCCGTCGCGGGGCGCGAGGCGCTGCGGGCGCATTGTCGCGGCTTGTTCGCGACCTATGATTTTTCGCTCGAACGCGAACGGCTGCTTTTCGGTCCCGATCACTGGGTCTTCGAATGGACGATGCTGCTTTCGCTCGCCGAGCCGGACGGGACGCCCTTTACCGCGCGTGTGCGGATGCTCGACGTCATCACGCTCGATGCGCACGGCGAGGTGCTGCGCAAGGACGTCTATCCGAACGGGGCAGAGATGGCCGCGGCCTTCGCACGGGCCGGCGTCGCGCGATAGATGCGCGATTGCGCGCGGCGCGGCGCGGGGGGATAAGGCGCCATGGCCGATGCCGTGTCGCCTTTCCCGACATCCTGCTTTCCGGTCGGAAGCCGCAGCCTCGCGGCGCACGCCAATCCGGTGACCGCAATCCTGCGCGGACGGACGGGGCCGCTGCGGCTGGCGGGCGAGGGGCAATGTGTCGAAGGCGACCTGCTGATCGTCCGGTCGGGCGTGAAGCACGGCGTCGAGCTGGCGGCGTTCGGCGCCGATGTCCTCTATCTCGGCGGCCTCGATTTCCCGTTCGATGCGCCGCTCGCCGGGCGGCTTGGCGCACCACTCGCCTATCTGGCGGACGCGGCGATGCACGGCGATTCGGGCGCGCTCGCCGAATTGCGCAGCCGGCTCGCGGCGCCCTCCCGCCGCAATATTCCGGCGGATATCGCGGCGGTCGTCCGCGCGATCGAAGCCGATCCGATGTGGCGCATGTCGCAGGACGAACTGGCGCACCGGCTCGGCATGGAACGCACGCGGGCGCTGCGCTATTTCAAGGCGGCGACGGGGCAGGGGTTTCGTGATTACAAGCTCTGGTCGGCGCTCCAGCACGCGACGCGCATGATGGCAGAGGGCGCGCTGGTGCGCACCGCCGCGATGGATGCGGGGTTCGCCGACACCGCGCATCTGTCGCGGGTCTTTTTCCGCCTGTTCGGCCTGACGCCCAGCGCGGCCATCGCGGGACTGGCGATCGGAACGTCGCCCGACGGAATGCTTCGCACCGGCCGCCTTATGTGATAGCCTGCGTCAAACGCTGCGTAACAACCATGAGGTTGATTATGACGGACGATTGGCGAGTGGATGACCTGGCGCTGTGCATCAGCCGGCACGAGCGTTACCCGCCCGAGGTGCGCCCGGGCGCCGTCTTCACGGTGCGGACCGTGTGGACCGACATGCCCGACCTCGTCGGCGGGCAGTCCGGGACCGCGCTGATGTTCCGCGACGTCCCCGATCTGGGCCCGCGCGCAGCTTATTGCGCGAAGCGATTCCGCAAGATCACGCCGGGTAAGCCCGACGATTTCGACGCCGAGGTGATCGATTTGCTCGCCGCGGCCGAGGATATCCGTCGGTAATCGCAGTTTTGCGTGAACTACGCGCTATGATCGATTAAACCGATAAGTGTGCCCGGAAAATTGGGGTTGAGTGCGCGCGCCCGTCCTTATAGCTGGCCCCTGCAAATCATTTTGCAGTGCAGCAAATAAAGGAAACACTCTCCCATGGGTATCATCGGAAGCTCGATCAAGCCGTTCAACGCCACCTCGTACCATCAGGGTAAGTTCGTCCCCGTGACGGACGCTGACACCAAGGGCAAGTGGGGCGTTTTCTTCTTCTATCCGGCCGACTTCACCTTCGTCTGCCCGACCGAGCTCGAAGACCTCGCCGACCAGTATGCCACGCTTCAGGGCCTTGGCGTCGAAGTCTATTCGGTGTCGACCGACACGCACTTCAGCCACAAGGCATGGCACGACAGCTCGCCGGCGATCGGCAAGATCAACTATCACATGCTGGGTGACCAGAACCACGTCCTCGCCAACAACTTCGGCGTGCTGCGCGAAGATTCGGGCCTTGCCGACCGCGCGACCTTCGTCGTCGATCCCGACGGCGTGATCCAGGTGATGGAAATCACCAGCGAAGGCGTCGGCCGCAACGCGGAAGAACTCGTCCGCAAGATCAAGGCTGCGGTCTATGTCCGCGCCAACCCCGGCCAGGTCTGTCCGGCGAAGTGGGAAGAGGGCGCCGAAACGCTCGCTCCCTCGATCGAACTCGTCGGCAAGATCTAAGCCGATTTGCGAGGACCGGGCGGACGGCGTCCGTCCGGTCTTCAGCCTCCTGTAAAAACAAAAAATTCCGACGCCGTTCCCCCGCGGCGAACCCTTGCCCCTGTCCGAAAGGCTCTCCCCATGCCGATGCTCGACGCCAACACGGCCGCCCAGCTCAAAACCTATCTCGGCAACCTCCGCCGCCCGATCGAGCTGGTCGCGAGCCTCGACGCTTCGCCCAAGTCGGCCGAGATGCGCAGCCTTGTCGAAGAGGTCGCGGCGCAGTCGGACCTCGTCACCGCGCGGTTCGACGGCGACGACGCCCGCCGCCCATCCTTCGCGATCCGTGCCGATGAGGGCCGCGCCGAAGCCGCGTTCGCGGGCCTGCCGATGGGGCATGAATTCACCTCGCTGATCCTCGCGCTGCTCCACGTCGGCGGCCATCCGCCGAAGGAAGAGGCCGAACTGCTCGACGCGGTGCGCGCCCTCGAAGGCGACTTCGTCTTCGAAACCTTCTTCTCGCTCTCGTGCCAGAATTGCCCCGACGTCGTGCAGGCGCTCAACATCATGGCGGCGCTTAATCCGAATATCCGTCACACGGCGATCGACGGCGCGCTGTTTCAGGACGAAGTCGAGCGGCGTCAGGTGATGGCGGTGCCCGCTGTCTTCCTGAACGGCGAACCCTTCGGGCAGGGCCGCATGGACCTCGCGCAGATCGTGGCCAAGCTCGACACCGGCGCGGTCGCCCGCGCGGCCGAGAAGATCGCCGCGAAGGAGCCGTTCGACGTGCTCGTCGTCGGCGGCGGCCCCGGCGGCGCGGCGGCGGCAATCTATGCCGCGCGCAAGGGCATTCGCACCGGCATCGTCGCCGAACGCTTCGGCGGGCAGGTGCTCGACACGCTGGGGATCGAGAATTTCGTCTCGGTCCAGCACACCGAAGGACCGAAGCTCGCGGCGCAGCTCGAGGCGCATGTGAAGGATTATGACGTCGACGTCATGAACGTACAGGAAGCCGCCGAACTGATCCCGGGCGGCGCCAACGGCCTCCACGAAGTGAAGCTCAAGAGCGGCGCGAGCGTGAAGGGCAAGACGGTGATCCTGTCGACCGGCGCGCGCTGGCGCCAGATGGGCGTCCCCGGCGAGGCCGAATATCGCAACAAGGGCGTGGCATATTGCCCGCATTGCGACGGCCCCCTGTTCAAGGGCAAGCGCGTCGCGGTGATCGGCGGCGGCAATTCGGGTGTCGAGGCGGCGATCGACCTTGCCGGGCTCGTCGCGCATGTGACGCTGATCGAATTCGACGGCCAGCTCCGTGCCGACGCGGTGCTCCAGACCAAGCTGCGCAGCATGCCCAATGTCACGATCATCACCTCGGCGCTCACCACCGAAGTGCTCGGCAATGGCGAGAAGGTCGTCGGCCTGCGCTATCGCGACCGCAACAAGGATGAGGAGCATCTGGTCGAGCTGGAGGGCATTTTTGTCCAGATCGGCCTGATCCCGAACACCGAATGGCTCGGCGATGCGGTGGCACTCAGCGATCGCGGCGAGATCGAGGTCGATGCGCGCGGTGCGACGAGCCAGCCCGGCATCTTCGCCGCGGGCGACGTGACGACGGTGCCCTACAAGCAGATCGTCATCGCGATGGGCGAAGGGTCGAAGGCGTCGCTCTCGGCCTTCGATCACCTGATCCGCGCGGGCGTCTGACGCGCGCGGCCGACCTCACACCATCGGCCAGGCCTTTGTGTCATGGTCGGGGTGCTGATGGTTGCTCGCCCGGATCGCGCCGACAAGATCGCTCATCGTGTCCTCGGTCGTGCCCTCGGCCTTGATTGGCAGGTCCTCGAACAAGGGCAGCTGGCCTTCGACCCCGAACTGGACGCGCGGCGGGAATTGCGCCGGATCGTCGAACGAGCCGGTCGTCAGGTTGATGTGCCTGCTCTCGTGATAATCATAGGCGAGCGGGGTCCCGCAGTTGCGACAGAACCCGCGCGCCGCCTTGTCCGAACTGGCGAACCACGCCGGCTCGCCGCGCGTCCATTGCATCGCGTCGCGCGGGACGCCGATCAGCGCGATGAAGAAATTGCCCGCCGCCTTCTGGCACATGCGGCAATGGCAGATGTGCGACGTGTCGAACACCGCGGTGATGTGCCAGCGCACCGCGCCGCACTGGCAACCGCCCGACGCTTCGGTTTCGATGCGGTCCATCTCTCTCGCTCCTCAATCGATCGGGCAGACGGCGCCTGCCCGGATAGCGATAACGATACCCTCGATCGCGGGCCGATCAAGCGGGCTGACCAGCCGGTTCGGGCTGAGCCGTCCGGGGAGCTTCAAGGACGGCGGCGAGGGCATCGACCGCGGCCAGCGCATTTTCGACCGACGCCTTGTGACGATCGTCGCCAAACTCCTGATATTCGATCGCGACCTTATGGACCACGCCGACGCCGAGATAGCGGGCACAGGTTTCTATATGCCCCGTCAGATGGTCCATCGCGGCGCGTACCCCGCCCGGCGCAAAGCCGAACTCGCCGTGCGCCGAAAGGATGACGAGCGTCTTGCCCGACAGGATCGGTTCGAGCGGGAAGTCGCCGCGGGCCAGGTCGAAGCTGAAGGTGCGGCCGATACGGATCACATGGTCGAACCAGTTTTTGAGGGCCGCCGGCATGCCGTAATTATACATCGGCGCGCCGATCGCGATGATCGATGCGCGCTCGACCTCCGCAAGATAGTCGTCGGAGAGCGCCAGCAGCGCGCGCTGTGTTTCGGTCCGCTCGGCTTCGGGGGTGAAGGCCGCGGCAATCCATTGCTGGTCCACGAGCGGCGGGGGCGCCGATCCGAGATCGCGCTCGATCACCGGAGCGCCGGGGTGGCGCGCGCGCCAGGCTGCGGTGAAGCGGCCGGTGAGCTGGCGGCTCAGCGACCGGTCGCCGCGCAGGCTGCTGTCGATGCGGAGAAGCGTTTCCATTTTCTGTTCCTTGGTCGTGAGTAATGTCGGTGGAGGGGCGGGGTTATTGTGGAACCGGCCTCGAATTAGCCGCCCCATCTCGCCCGGAGCTTTGCAAGAAGGCCGGGGCGGGCAGGGTGGGCATCGTCGGGAAACAGGGGCGCGTCGGCGCCGAGCAGGCCGATTTCGAAAACAAGATCGCCGCGTGCAAAGGCGCCCGTCCCGTCGCTGCATTCATAACGCCGCCGGTCTTCGGCGAGGCGGGTCACGATCATCCCGGCATTGCCGGTCCAGCTCTCCTCGAAAGACCGGCCGCCGCGCATCACGGCATAGGCGTTGTAGACAAGCAGCGATGAACCATTCGGTCTGACCCTATGCCGGGCGGAGCGGGGCAATCCGCGCTGGTCGTACACCGCGAGCGCAGCTGCCGGGGACCCGTCGCTCAGCAGGATCCGGCCCGGCTTCCTGATGCTCAACCGCACCGAAGCGCCGGGGACGGGCTTCCCGGTGAAGCGGATTTCGACGACTGCGTCGCCGGTCAGCGTCCATCGGTCCGCCTGCACGATCTGCTCCGCGCCCAGCGCGACGGGCGCCCCGCCATTGTCGATGAAGGCCTGCTGGAGATTGCCGGGAAGCGATGGCGAATTCGGGTCGCTAGTCACGCTTGCCCCCGCCCGAAATCCGGGCGTCGCCATAGTCCGCGCCGATTCCGCCATCTTTGATGAAGTCGCGCATCATCGCGAAATAGCCCTCGGCAAAGCGGGTCGACACGCGCGCGCCGTCGGGCGCGGTTTCGAACAGCGTGATGCCATGTTCGGCCTGTGGGTAGACGGCGAGCGTGAAGGGCTTGCCCGCGTCGATCAATGTGCCGAGGCGGCGGCTCGTCTCCTTCGCGGGCGCCTGATAGTCGCGCCCGCCGAGCACCCAGAGCTGCGGCGTCTTGTTCGCGGTCAGCGTCGGCATCGGGTCGTAGCGGAAGGGCGTGCCCCAGTCATATTTGGGGCCCTCGGCGCGCATCGCCGCTTCCTCGTGCGGGAGTAGCAGCCAGGTGATGTGACCGTGGACGTCCTTGTACCAGCTTTCGCCGCGATATTTGGCGCGGACCGCGTCGAACTCGGCATAGCCCTGCTTGAAGTTGCTCGCGAAAATCTCGCCTGCCGCGCGCGCGATTTCCTGTGCCTTAGCGATGATCTCCGGCGGATAGCCCTTGTCGGCCAGTTCCATTTCCATCTGCTGGAGATCCTCGTCGAGGATACTGACCGCGAGGCCGAAGCTGACGATCACGAAGTCGGCGGGCGCGCGATTGGCGGCAAGCGGCGCGACCCAGCCCCCTTGGCTGGCGCCCTGATAACCGACGCGCCCCGCGCGTTTGCCCGCGAGCTTGCGCGCGGTCGCCATCGCGGCGATCGCATCGTCGGCGAGCAGGTCGAAATCCTGCGTATAGATGCCGCCCGACGTGCCCGTGCCGCGCTTGTCGTAGACGAAGACACCGATCCCGGCGGCGGGGAAGAGCCGCTGGAGGAAGTTGAAGCGGAGCGCTGCATCGCGTTCGGCGCCATGGACGAGGACGACGACAGGGACTTTGCCTTTGCCCTGCGGCATCACGAGCCGCCCCTTCAGCGTCACGCCGTCGCGGCCCGTAAAATCGCGCTCGGTGACGTCGAACGACAGCCGCCGCGCATCCGATCCGGCGAAGCTTATCCGGTCGTCGCCGCACGCGCCGGGGTCAACCGCGATTCCGTCGGGGCGGCCGGTCCAGCCGTAGAGGCTCTGCCAGCCGCCGCCGGGCTGCGGCTTCAGCTCGCCGACCGCGCCGTCGAAGGTCCGCCAGCGCAGCCGGTCGCCTTCGAGCGGGGCGATGTCGACGATGCGCCCGTCGGCGAGCCGGTAGCTGCCGACATGGCATTCGCTGGTCTCCGCAGCGCGCGCCGGGCCCGTCGCGGTGATAAGCGCGGCGGTCGCGATGCAGGCGCGGAGGGTCGATGAAAGGCGGTTATGCGGCATGATCTGTCCTGTCCCTGACTTCGGCCGGCGGGGTGCCGGCGCCGATGTGTATTAACATAGTAATACAGCTACGGCGCGACAAGGTCTGTGAGATCGCCGCCTGCCTTGATCCAGCGCGGGATAAGCGGGCGGATATCGGGCGGCGCCGCGAGCAGGTCGCGGCTTTCCGCGAGATAGGCGGCGTAGCCCGGCGTGCGGAGAAAGGCCGCGGCATCCTCCTGCGACGCGAAAATCTGGAAAGCCGCGATGACGTCGGGATCGGTACCGAAATTATAGGCGTAGAGCAGGTGGCCGGTATTTTCGGCGACCGCGGCGCGCATATATTGGCGCCATATCGCCTCGACGGCGTCGCGCTGGCCGGCTTTGGTGCGATGGGTGACGAGCAGGGCGTGCATGAAAATCTCCCTTCGGGTTCAGGCGTCGGCAGGCTGCACAAGGTAGGCGCCGAGCGCGTCGAGCATCCCGTTCCAGCCGTCGAGATGGCCCTCGCGGTCGTCGTGATCGAGGTGAATGCCGGTTTCGATGCAGGTGAGGCGGCAGCCGTCGGGCACGGCGTCGAAGGTGACGCAAACCGCGCCGGCAAATTCGAGCCGGTCGCCGTGCGACAACGTGGTGGTGTAGGCGATGCGGCGGCCGGGCTCGATCGCGCTATATTGGTTGCGGTTGATATAGGGCGTCTCGCCGACAAGCCCGAAACGCCACTCGTCGGTGTGGCCAACCGCCAGCGCAAAGGCGTCGCAGTGCATCGTCCAGCCTTCGGGCGGGGCGCTCCACGCGAGCATCGCTTCGGCCGACGCCCAGGCGGCGAAAACGCGATCGGGGCCGACGGGATAATATTTCTCGATTTCGACGATAGCGGCGATGGCGGGGGTTACGGTCATGGCTTCATTCCTTTGGCTGTGCTGGACACATGCCGATGTGCCGCACCGCCGCCGACGCAGTAAGAGCGAGATTGGACAAGAACGGGGCATTTGTGCCACATCGCGCCATGCCCCAAAATGTCGACATGCCGCCTTTCGCCGTCGCGATCCTTTCGATGCCCGATTCGGCGCCGCTCGCGATCCACGGGCTGTTCGAGGTGCTCGCCGCGGCGGGGGGATTGTGGACGACACTGACGGGCCAGCCGGGCACGGCGCGGCGCATTCGTCCGCTGATCGTCGCGCGCAACGCCGCGATGTTCCGCAGCGTCGTCGGGCTGCCGATCCACCCCGATCTGGCGCTGGCCGACGTCGGCGCGGTCGACGCGATCATCGTCGCCGACATCGAATTGCCGCTGGGCGGCGACCCGGCCGAGCGCTGGGCGCCCGAGATCGCGTGGCTGAAAGAGAGGGTGGGCGACGCGGGGCTGGTCTGTTCGACGTGCAGCGGGTCGCTCGTGCTCGCCGAAGCGGGGCTGCTCGACGGGCGCGACGCGGCGTCGCACTGGAGCGCGGCGGCGCTGTTCCGCGATCGTTATCCGGCGGTCCGGTACCGCGCGGACCGCATCCTGTGCGACAGCGGCATGGACGGACGGCTGATCACGACGGGGGGCGCATCGTCCTGGCAGGACCTGTCGCTGTATCTGATCGGGCGTTTTTGCGGGGCCGAGGAAGCGGCGCGGGTGGCGCGCATCTTCCTGATTGGCGACCGCAGCGACGGGCAGCTTCCCTATGCCGCGATGGCACAGCCGCGCGCGCATGAGGACGGCGTCATCCACGAATGCCAGGCGTGGATCGGCGCGCATTACGATGTCGACAATCCGGTCGCGGCGCTGATCGAACGGTCGGGCCTGCCCGCGCGCACCTTCAAGCGGCGCTTCAAGATCGCGACGGGCTATACCCCCATCGACTATGTGCAGGCGCTGCGCATCGAGGAAGCGAAGCAGATGCTGGAAAGCGGGGACGATCCGGTCGAGGCGGTCGCGGCCGAAGTCGGCTATGCCGATCCCGCCTTTTTCCGCCAGCTGTTCCGTCGCCGCGTCGGCATTTCGCCGGCGCGCTACCGGCAGAAGCTGCGCGCGATCGCCGCGCCGCCGGGCTGACCCCGCCGCCGGCGCGCGGGGCAGGCCGGGGCGGGGCGGGGCGAGGTCCGGGGAGACCATCGCCCCTAACCGATCTCTGCGAGCCGGAGGCCGAGCGCGGGCAGTTGCGCGGCGACGGCGTCGGCATCGAACAGCGTTTCGGGCAGATAAAGGCCCGCGGGCGGCGGCGGTTTGCCGTCGAGCCCGAGCAGCCGTTCGGCCGCGAGCGCGATGCCCTTGGCGCCGAAGGCGACATTGCCGTCGGGGTCGGTGAGCATCCAGCGCCGGGTGCGCGCGGTGCCGTCGGCGTCGCTGCCGTCGATCTCGATGATCACCTCGTGTCCCGGATTGCCCTCGGTACCCGGCGCGGTGGTGCCTTCGCCCATGTCGAGCCGCACCGAGCGCGCGCCGGTGGCGCCCCACAGGCCGATGCTGTCGGTGAGACCCGCCGCTTCGGCCGCGACGCGTTCGTCCCCCCCGCGCCGGATGGCGACCGCATCGCCCGCCGACAGCCAGGTCCAGCGTCCGCCGACGAGCGCGAGCGGCGGCGGCCCCGCCTTCATGATCCGCGCCATGTCGACCTCGGCGCCGGGGGGCAGGGGGTCGGCGGGGTCGAAGATCGCCCCCAGTCGGATCGCGTCGACGCGGGCGAAGCCGCGCGACAGTTTGAGCGCGGTCATCGCGGGCAGGCCGCCGTGGACATGACCGATCAGCAGCAGCGGGGTCGCCGGGCGGTGGATGTGCATCGCGACGAGCGGGCCGATCTCGAACGCCGCCTCCGACAGCGCGAGATAGGGAATGCCGCGATCCTGCGCGAAGCGATAGGTCGCATGGGCGTGATCCTTGAACGCGGGGACGACGAGCGCGACGCGGCGGTCGCCGAGCCCGAGGTCGGCGCGCGACAGGTCGGTCGCGGTCGCCTCCGCGCGGCCGAGTTCGTTGGCGAGCGCCCGGGCGCGCGGCTGGTCGCGCGCGGCGATGAGCAGCGGCAGGCCGGGGTTCCGCGCGCGGAGCCATTCGGCGACCTTGCGGCCCAGTGCGCCGGTGCCGCCGACGATGAGGACGGGATCGGGGGGCATCATGCGACCGCCTGCTGCGTTACGGTGCCGCCGATCCGTTCGAGCCGCGCGAGCCATTCCACGGGATCGACGAGCTGTTCGGGGAAGTAGAGGCCCGCCGGGGTCGCGGGCCGTCCGTCGAGACCGACGAGACGTTCGAGCATCATCGCGACGCCGAGCGCGGTGAGCGGTGCCTGCCCCTCGGGATGGACAATGGTGTGGCGCGTGCGCAGCGGCCGGCCGGCGCTGTCCTCGCCCGCAAGGTCGATGGCGATCTCGGTCGACATCGGCTCGCCGCGGCGGCGCGTCGAGCTGAGGCCGACCGCGACGTTGAGTTCGATATCGGGAGCGTCGGTTGCGGCGGCGAGCGCCGCGATGTCGTAGGGCGAGTAAGCGAAGGCTTCCATATCGGTGCCGTCGACCGCGGTGTAGCGCGCCTTTGCCTCGCCGCCGACGCGCCAGAAAAAGGCGCCGTCGCGGCGGGTGAGCGCGGCGGGGGCGAATTCGGTCAGCCGGTGCATGTCGATATCGGCTGCGGGGCCGCCGATATCCTGTTCGTCGAGCAGCGCGCCGATGCGGATGGCGGTGACGCGCGCGAAGGCCTTGGCGAATTCGAGCGCGGGGAGCGTCGCGGCGCCCGCGAGCCATTCGGCGCCGAGCACGACCGGCGTCGCGTCGGGCCGGTGAATATAGGCTGATACCTCCGGCCCGATTTCGAACGTCCCCGACGAGATGCTGAGATGCGGTACGCCGCGCGCCTGCGCGAAGCGCAAGGCGGCGAGCCTGTCGTCCTTGAGGAAGATCGCGACCGCGGCGAGCGGGCGATCGCCGAGACCGAGGTCGGGCGCGGCCAGATCGAGCGCGACGCCTTCGGCCCCGCCGATTTCGGCGGCGACCGCGCGGGCTTTTGCGAGGTCGCGGCCGCCGATCAGCAGCGGTGCGTCGGGATAGGCTCCGCGCAGGAAGGATGCGGTCCAGCGGCCGACGATGCCGGAGCCGCCGACGAGGAGGATGGGATGTGCCGACATTGCAAAATCTCCTTAGTCCCATTACCTTTATTACCAAAGGTAGGTTACGATAAGTAAGTTACTGTTAGTAGCTTTTACAAGGGGGCGATCCCGGCGATGGCGAATTTTTTTGGAAAACCCGCGCAACGGTCGGCTTCGGGGCGGTTGTCGAAAGAGGAAAGGCGCCAGCAACTGCTGGAAACGGCGCTGGTCATCGTGCGCGAGGAGGGCGCGGACCGGCTGACGCTTGGCCATCTGGCCGAGCGCGCGGGCGTATCGAAACCGATCGCCTATGACCATTTCGCGACGCGCGCGGGGCTGCTCATCGCGCTCTACAAGGCGATCGACATGCGCAACGTCGACGCGTTGCGCGAGGCGCTCAGCGCCGAGACGCGGCCCTTTGCCGAAACCGCGGCCCGGCTCGCCGCCGCCTATATGCGTTGCTATGCCGATACGAGCGGCGAGTGGCACGCGGTCGGTGCCGCGCTATCGGGCAGCGACGAGATGGGCGCGGTGCATCAGGAACTGGTCGACTATTATGTGCAGCTGTTCGTATCGGCGCTGCAGCCGCACAGCGCGCTGGCGGCGGACGAACTGCATCGCCGCTGCGTCGGGCTGGTCGGGGCGGGCGAGGCGCTGTCGGCGGGGATGATTCGCGGCGAATTCGACGAGGGCGAAGCGGCGGGCACCCTTGCCATGCTGATCCGCGGCGCACTCGCCGCCGGTTGACCGGCTCCGCAGGCTTGATCGGGACATGGCCGGGATATGCCGGCTTCCGTTTCAATCAAAGAATGTTGAAGACGTGCAGGACCAACCACAAAAGCGACAGGGTTCCGAGCAATATCAAAACGAAAGTCTCTTTTCGGATCATTGCCTGTCCATAAGCGTCATCCCCTTGGGAATACAAGCCGCAACCCGAAGCCGCGTCTATTGGCCGGGCGGCTTAAGTCTAAAGGATTAGCGGCTTCTTCTTGACCTCGACACGATGCGATGCTGCATTCGCTTCGGGGGATGTTGTGCGGATACTCATCGTAGAGGATAACGCGCGGATCGGGACGCTGACGGCGGAAGGGCTCGAGGCGATCGGCTTGTGCTGCGACGTCGCGCCGGACCTGACGAGCGCGACCGAATTCCTTGCCAATATCTCTTTCGATACGATCGTCCTCGACCTGTCGATGCCCGACGGCGACGGGATCGAATGGCTGAAGGCGCATCGTGCCGGCGGCGTCGCGACGCCGGTCATCATGCTGACCGCGCGTTCGGCGCTGGGCGACCGGGTAAAGGGGCTCGATGCCGGCGCGGACGATTATCTGGTCAAACCTTTTGCGATCGAGGAATTGACGGCGCGCATTCGGGCCTTGCTGCGCCGTCCTGGGGCCCGGTCGAATACGGTGATGCGGATCGGTCCGGTCGAGTTCGATACGGTCAAGCGATCGGCGATGTGCCACGGCATGCCGCTCCGCCTGAGCCTGCGCGAGGCCGCGTTGCTGGAATTGATGATGATCAAGGCGGGCAGCGTCGTGACGCGCGACCAGATCGAGGCGTCGCTCTATTCGTTCGAAGATCCCGTCACCCCCAATGCGATCGAAGTGCTGGTGTCGCGCCTCCGGAAAAAAATGACCCGGGGCGGTGCCCGCGACCAGATGGTGACGTTGCGCGGGGTCGGCTATCTGATGGTGGAGCAGGGCGGGTGAAGGCGTCGCGTCGCTCCATCCTCGCGGACCTGCGGGTCGGGTTCGCGTGGATGGCCGCGATCGGCAGCATCGTGCTGGCGCTTTTCCTCATCGTCGATTTCGAGCTGGCGCGCGAGGATATCCGCCGGGATTTCGGTCATATCGGCATCGCGCACGAAGTCGTCGACCATGTCATATTCCCGATCATCGTCCTGCTGGTGCCGTTGGTGGCGGCCACGACCTGGCTGATCCGCCGCGCGCTCGATCCGCTCCACGAGGCGGCCGAGCGCATCCATCAGGCGACGGGGCGCGAGCGCGGCTTTCGGGTCGATGTGGACGACCTGCCCGACGAAGCCTTGCCCTTCGCCGAGGCGATCAACGCGTTGCTCGCGAAACTGGACGATGCGGCCGAGCGCCAGGAAGGCTTCGCCGCCGACATCGCGCATGAGCTCAAAACGCCGCTGGCGGTGGTGATGCTGCAGATCGAGCGGCTCGACACCCCGGGAACGGCGCCGGTGATTGCGGACCTGTCGGCCATGAACCGGCTGATCGAGCAATTGCTCGTCCTCGCGCAGCTCGATGCCTATGCCGCCGCGCCGCAGCCGTTTCGCCCGGTCGATTTGCGCGAGTCCGCGATGGAGGCGATCAAGCTGGCAGCGGTCGACGCAACGCGCAGCAAGGTTCGCCTCGCCTATCGCGACGAGGGGCGCTTGCCGGTCGCGGGTCGACCGGAGGCGATCACCGCGGCGGTTCGCAACCTGCTGGAGAATGCGGTTCGTGTGACGCCGCCCGGCGACGAGGTGGTCGTTGTGTGCGGTCCGGGCCCCAGATTGCGGGTCGTCGATGGCGGACCCGGTCTCGATACGGCGATGCTGGATCGATTGTCCGACCGGTTTTGCCGCGCGGAAAATGCGAGCACAAACGGTGCCGGGCTTGGCCTGTCGATCGTTCGTCGGATCGTTGAAGTCCATGACGGCGTGCTGCGAACCGACCCCGAAGAGCGGTCGATCGAGATGGATTTCTGCTCTGGTTCAAAGGCTTAATTAGTTGTTGACGCTGTCAGTATTCGGTCAGCTTCGCGCGTTATGATGCCGGGTTGGATGATTCGGTGGGGCCGGGTCGTCCAGGCGGAATAGCTCGAAGCAAGAGGAGGCAAAAGGCTATCCGGCTTTCACAGCGGGTCGCAACCGTTCGTGATTTTGGGGGGACAAGCCTTGCTTGCCATATCGACCATTTTGATCGTGGAGCGCGAGCTCCTGTGTCGCAGCGGGCTGGCTTCCATCGTCCAATCCGGGTTTCCCGATTGTCGTATCGAAACCTCCGATACCCTCGATCATGCGCGTGCCTGGCTCGATTCCACGCCCGGGCGCGTCCTGCTGGTCATGGGGGGCGGGGTCGACCTCGACGCGAACGATGCCGGCGGCCTGTCCAGCCTCCGTTCGCGGTATCCGCTGCTGTCGCTGGTTGTGATGGATTGGAGCCGCGACCGACAGGTCGCGTTGCGCGCCATCGCCGACGGAGCGCATGGCTATATTCCGAAAGACCTCGAACAGGATGAATTGCTCCACGCGTTCAAACTGGTGATGTCGGGGCAGGTCTATGTCCCGCCGACCGTCGGCCATGTCGATGCCGATAATATGGTCGGCAAGGCGCGGGCCACGTCCGTCGGTGCACTGACCGGGCGGCAGCGCGAAGTGCTGACGCATATGTCGATGGGCAAATCGAACAAGGAAATCGCCTATTCGCTGCGCATCTCGGAAAGCACCGTGAAGGTCCATGTCGCGGCCGCGTTCCGCCAGCTGGGCGTGCACAATCGCGTCGGCGCGGTTGCCGTGCTGCAAAGCCGAAGCGGCCAGCGCGACCTGATCTTCGACGAGGCCATTCGCGGATTCGGGCAACGGATCGACGAAGAGGACTTGCCCAGGCGCGCCTTCGGGTAACAGCATATTTGCGCGCGTTTCATAGCATGAAACCGGAATTTTCGACCAATATCTAGATATTTCGGATGATATCGTAATACCGAAGACTCATCGAGTCTCGTTTTGGACTAATACTTAAAGTCCAGTCGACTCCCCTTGGCGAACGATATTAGCTTTTTATTAATTCCCGCGATTCGGTCTTTCGGGGTCGACTATGACGAGAATGCTGGCGGGGGGCCGCACCAGCTCAATGTTCAACCTGACATCCGCATGATCTTGCGGGTGACCGCGCTCGCCCTGGCGAGACGCGCGTGAGCGGAGACGAGACATGGTACAGTTGACGAAGCACGACCTCACTTTCATCCTGAAGCAGATCCAGATCGCCGAGGCGCATGCGGCGGGCGGCGACCTCGCCGAGCTGGTCGCGGGCTATAACGGCAATGACGGGTTCGCGCAGGCGCATCTGCTGCCTTACGGCCTGCGGACCGTCGATGGCAGCTATAACAATCTGTTGCCGGGCCGCGAGAATTGGGGCGCCGCCGACCAGTCCTTCCCGGGGATTTTCACCCCGGAATATATGAATGACGCCGACGGCGACCGTTACGACTTCAATCCGATGCCGAACGGGCCGGGCCCCGACGGGATCCTCGGGACGGCGGACGACACGGGCGTCAGCTGGTACACCAACAACAATTACGGCAACGCCGGCACCCGCACCGGGTCGCAGCCGGGGCCGGGCAGCGGCACGGTCATCGACGCCGACCCGCGTATCATTTCCAACCTCGTCGTCGACCAGACGCTGAACAACCCCGCCGCGATCGCCGCGGCGCTGACGCACGCGGGCATGTCGGGGTCGGCGCTGATGGCGGCGCTGAGCGAGATCGTCGATGCGCATACCGCGTTCCGGGCGGTCGCCACCCCCGCGGAAGGCGAGGAACCTTCGCCCGAATATCTGCTCGCCATGGAAACGCTCGACGCGGTCCTGGCCGAACATGGCGTCGAGATGGACGGCAACACCGTCTTTTTGCCCAATGTGTCGCCCGACGAAGGCCTGTCGTCGCCGTTCAACGGCTGGATGACGATCTTCGGACAGTTTTTCGATCATGGGCTCGACCTGGTCGCGAAGGGCGGCAACGGCACGGTCTATGTGCCGTTGTCGCCCGACGACCCGCTCTATGTTCCGGGCGGCCAGAACTATATCCCGCTCACCCGCGTGACGGTGAACGCCGGCGCCGACGGTGTCCTCGGCACCGCCGACGACGGGCCGGGGCCGAAGAATCTGACGACGCCCTGGGTCGACCAGAACCAGACCTATGCCTCGTCGGCGTCGAAACAGGTCTTCATGCGCGAATATATCCCCGGTCCCGACGGAACGCCGGTTTCGAGCGGCCTGCTGCTGGAAGGCAGCAACGGCGGTCTCGCGACGTGGGCCGACATCAAGGAACAGGCGCGCACCGTTCTCGGGATCGAACTCACCGACCTCAACGTCGGCAACATCCCGCTGATCGCGACCGATCCCTATGGCAATTTCATCCCCGGCGCGAACGGCTATCCGCAGCTCGTCGTCGGCATGGGGCCCGACGGCCAGCTCGGCACCGCCGACGATGTCCTGCGCGAGGGCAATCCCGCGGCGCCCGTCAGCGCGCAAGGCGTCGTGCTGACCGGGCACGCGTTTCTCGACGACATTGCCCATGCCGCGGCGCCGATCGTTGTCGGCGGCGTGCTGCAGGCCGACACGGACTCGGCGCTCGGCTATGCCAATGCCGATGGCTCGCCGGGGCCGCAGGGCCAGCGCGGTCCGACGGCCTATGACAATGAACTGCTCGATCGCCACTTCATCGCCGGCGACGGCCGCGCGAACGAGAATATCGCGCTGACCGCGGTGCATCAGGTGTTCCATGCCGAACATAACCGCATCGTCGAGCACACCAAGGATGTGACGCTCGCGTCGATGGACCGCGCCTTCATCAACGAATGGCTGCTGGTCGACCTGACCGACACGCAATTTGCGACGCTGACGAGCGGCAATCCCGCGGCCATCGCGACGCTGTCGGAATCGCTGGTTTGGGACGGCGAACGCCTGTTCCAGGTCGGCCGCTTCACGAACGAGATGGAATATCAGCATCTGGTGTTCGAGGAATTCGGCCGCATGATGCAGCCTGACATCGATGCCTTCGTGTTCGAGCCTTCGGCCGACATCAATCCCAGCATCGCTGCCGAATTTGCGCATGTCGTCTATCGCTTCGGCCATTCGATGCTGCGGCAGGATATCGCGGTCATCGAAATGGACGAGAACGGCAATCCCGTCCAGAACGACATCACGCTGTTCGACGGCTTCCTGAATCCCGTCATGTACGACTCGCTCGGCACCGCCGAACAGGCGTCGGGCGCGATCATCCGGGGCATGAGCCGCCAGGTCGGCAGCGAAATCGACGAATTCGTCACCGACGTGCTGCGCAACCAGCTGCTCGGCATCCCGCTCGATCTTGCGACGATCAACCTCGCGCGCGGCCGCGACGTCGGCATGCCGTCGCTCCAGACCGCGCGCGAGCGCTTCTTCGACGCGACCGGCGACACGTTGCTGAAACCCTATGAAAGCTGGGCCGATTTCGCGCTCAATCTCAAGAATCCGGCGTCGATCATCAACTTCATCGCGGCCTATGGCACGCATGAATCGGTGCTCAACACCGCCGACAATCCGAAGACGGTCGAACAATTGCGCGAGGCGGCGACCTTGCTGGTGCTCGGCGGCGCGGGCGCACCGGCGGACCGGCTCGACTTCCTCAATGCCGAGGGGGCCTATGCCAATGACGCGAAGCTCGGCGGGCTCAACGACATCGATTTCTGGATCGGCGGCCTCGCCGAAAAGAAGATGGCGTTCGGCGGCATGCTCGGCTCGACCTTCGCCTTCGTCTTCCAGATGACGATGGAAAACCTGCAGGACGCCGACCGCTTCTACTACCTGTCGCGCACGCAGGGGCTCAACCTGCTCAACGAGCTGGAAAACAACACTTTCGCCGAACTGGTGATGCGCAATACCGACCTCGGCGACGATCATTCGACCGCGCTGCCGGGCAATCTCTTCTCGGCGTTCGAGATGCCCCAGCTGGAAATGGACATCAGCAAGCAATTGGGCGCCGATCCGGTATCGGACGACCCGTTCCTCGGCGGCTTCTCGCAACTGGTCCAGCGCATCGATGCCAATAATGACGGCGTTGCCGAATATATCCGCATCAACAGCAACGAGCATTTCGTCGTCGGCGGCACCGAGAATGACGATGTCATCGTGTCGGGCGGCGGCGACGATGCCATCTGGGGCAAGGGCGGCAACGACCGGATCGAGGCGGGCTACGGCGTCGACAAGGTGTTCGGCGGCGAGGGTGACGACATCATCACCAACGCCGGCACCGACATCGGCGAGGCGGACTTCCTCCACGGCAACGAAGGCAACGACGTCATCCACGGCGGTTCGGGCCTGTCGCTGCTGTTCGGCAACCAGGGCAATGACTTCATCATCACCGGCCCCGACGGCAAGGAAGCCTTTGGCGGCACGGGCGACGATTTCATCCTCGGCGGTTCGGGCGGCGACTTCCTGCTCGGCAACGAAGGCAATGACTGGATCGAGGGCGGCCAGCGTTTCGACACGCTGTCGGGCGAGAATTCGGAGCTGTTCTTCAACTCGTCGATCATCGGCCACGACGTCCTCAACGGCGGCAGCGGCGACACTGACTATGACGCCGAATCCGGCGACGACATCATGTTCCAGAACAACGAAGGCATCCAGCGCTCGAACGGGCAGGCGGGCTTCGACTGGGGCATCCACAAGGGCGACAGCACGGCGGCCAATTCGGACCTCGGCATCCCGATCTTCGAGACGCAGGAAGCCTTCATCCTGCGCGACCGCTTCGACCTTGTCGAAGGCCTGTCGGGCTGGGATCTCGACGATACGCTGACGGGGCGCAGCCGCGCCACCAATGCGCGCGGCGAGCTTCAGAATACCGCGGCGATCCCGGGCCCCGACTCGCCGCTCGACTCCTATTCGAACGACCTGCTCGCGAAGAATGTCGACCTGATCGACGGGCTCGACGTGCTGGTCGCGCATCTCGGCGCGGGCATCCCGGTGACCAAGGTGGTCAATGGGCAGACGGTCGCGGTGCTCGACGAAAATGGCGTGCAGGAGCGCGTGATCTTCAGCACGTCGCAGGCGGGCGACATCCTGCTCGGCGGCGGCGGCAGCGACACGATCAAGGGGCTGGCGGGCGACGACATCATCGATGGCGACCGCTGGCTCAACGTCCGTATCCTCGTCACCCCGCGGCCCACCGACAATTGGCAGGCCTTCAGCGTCGACAGCATGACCGAAATCGCCGCGCGCATGGTCGCCGGCGAGATCAACCCCGGCCAGCTCTCGATCGTCCGCGAGATCATCGACGGCGACATCGCGAACACGGACACCGACGTCGCGGTCTATACCGACGTGCTCGAAAACTACACCATCACCCGCAACGCCGACGGCAGCCTGACCATCGACCACACCGGCTTCACCGATCCCGGTGACGGCGAGGACGAGAATGGCGAGGATATTCCGGAAGAAACGATCCAGAATCGTCCGCTCTCCGACGGCAGCGACCGGCTCTTCAACATCGAAGTGCTGCGTTTCTCCGACGGCAATGGCGGGACGATCGACATCGCGGTCGAAGATCTGCCGATCCCCGCGACCGGGGCGCCGGTGATCAGCGACGCGACCCCCACCGAGGGCCAGACGCTGACCGCCGACACATCGTCGATCGCCGACGGCAACGGCCTGGGCGCGTTCAGCTATCAATGGCAAAGCTCGGCCGACGGGACGACGTGGACCAATATCGGCGGCGCGACCGGGGCGAGCTTTACGCCCGACGACAATCTGCTGACCTCGTTCGGCGACCAGGCAGGGCTGCAACTGCGCGTCGTCGTGAACTTCACCGATGGCGGTGGGACGGCCGAAAGTGTCGTTTCGGCGGCAACCGGGCCGGTCGGGGTCAACTGGGATGGCATCCCGCTGGTCAACAACACGCTGAACGGTACGGCGGGCGACGATATTGCCGACGGCGGCAGCCCTGTCTTCGGCTTCGGCGGCAACGATACGCTCAACGGCAACGCCGGGAACGATATATTGAACGGCGCCGGCGGCAACGACACGATCAACGGCGGCACCGGCAACGACACGATCGACGGCGGCGCGGGTGCCGACACGATCAATGGCGGCGACGGCGACGACCTGATCACCCAGACGAGCAATGCGGGCCGTGATTTCGTCGATGGCGGCGCCGGCACCGATACGTTCCAACTCAACGGGGTGACGGGGGCCGAAACCTTCACCATCTATACGCGCGCGGCGTGGGATGCCCTGCCGGGCAACAATATCGCCAGCCTCAACGCCAATACGGAGGTGGTGATCACGCGCAACGGGACGAACTTCGCCTCGGTGATCGCGGAACTCGACAATATCGAGGAGATCCGCATCAACACGCGGCAGGTTACCTCGCCGGCACCCGGCGGCGGGCCGGGCGGCGCGGGCGGCGGTGACACCGTTGCTGTCGTCGGCAACTTCGCCGGCACCAGCCTCAACTTCAACACGATCACGGTGAACGGGGGCGAGGACGGCGACACGATCGACATGTCGGGCCTCGAATCCGACCATCGCATCGTGTTCAAGGCGCTCGGCGGCAATGACGTCATCCTCGGCACGATGCGGCCGCAGGATGTGATCGAACTCCCGGCGGGATCGGTGCTGACCGACTATGCGTTCAGCACCGGGCCGTCGGGCGAAACGATCGCCAGCAACGGCACCCACACCATCACCTTTACCAGTGTCGGCGGGCTGCCGCAGTTCCGGGTGTCCGCGGTCGATGAGGAAGCCGCACTCCCCACCGAGGAGCCGCAGTTCGATCCGTCGGGCAATGATGTCATGATGGGTACCGACGGCGACGACCAGCTCAACGGGTTCGGCGGCGCCGACACGGCGACCGGCGGTCTCGGCAACGACTGGTATTTCGTCGACAATATGGGCGACCAGGTGATTGACGGTATCGGGCAGGGAAGCGCCGACCGCGTGTTCGCCAATACCAGCTATCGGCTGACCGCCGGGGCGGAGATCGAAGTCTTCTCGACCGACAACCATGCGGGGACGGCCGCGATCAACCTGACCGGCAACGAACTGGCGGATACCATCTATGGCAATGCGGGAACCAATATCCTGCGCGGCGAGAGCGGTAACGACCGGCTCTATGGGCTGGGCGGCAACGACCAGCTGGTCGGCGGCGCAGGCCTCGACGTCACGGTCGGCGGTGCGGGCAACGACTGGCACTTCGTCGACAATATGGGCGACCAGGTGGTCGACGGCGTCGGCGAGGGGGCGGTCGACCGGGTGTTCACCAGCACGAACTATCGTCTGGGTGCGGGTGCGGAGATCGAGATTTTCTCGACCGACAACCATGCGGGAACGGCCGCGATCAACCTGACCGGCAACGAACTTGCCAACACCATCTATGGCAATGATGGCGCCAACACGGTCGAAGGGGGTGCCGGCAACGACTATCTCTTCGGTCTCGGCGGCAACGATCGCCTGTTCGGCGGTACGGGGGTCGATGTGACCACCGGCGGTGCGGGCGACGACTGGCACTATGTCGACAATGCCGGCGATCAGGTCGTCGAAGGCGCG
>NZ_DASZAU010000001.1:0-167849 GCF_035944815.1 Sphingopyxis sp. | reverse complement strand
TTGGGGTGGAGAGCGGACGTTGAGCTACCCCACTTCGGTCATCCCGGGCCTTGACCCGGGACCCGCCTTTCTTCTGGCTGACGGTGAAAGGAAAGGCAGGCCCCGGGTCAAGCCCGGGGTGACGATGATGGAGAGGCAGCTTCCGGTCGCTATCAGCCATCGATCCGATTGACATACTACCTACTAGAAGGTAGGGAACGAGCATGTCCGGCACTTCCGACGATATCATCGCCTCCGCGCGCGCCCTGATCATCACAGGCGGCTATAATGGTTTCAGCTACGCGGACATCGCCAAGGTGGTCGGAATCCGTAAGGCGAGCATCCACCATCATTTCCCGGCCAAGGCCGATCTCGTCCGTACGCTGGTCGCGCGCTACCGTGACGAGGCGCGGGCAGGGCTTGGGGCGATCGATGCGCATCGTCTCGATCCCGGCGACCGGCTCCGCGCCTATGCGGGCTATTGGGAAGCCTGCATAGGCGACGCCAGCGCCCCGATCTGCATCTGCGCGCTGCTGGCGAGCGAGATCCCCGTCCTGCCCGACGATGTCCTCGTCGAGATCCGGGCGCATTTCCGGACGCTTTCGGACTGGCTCGCCGCGGTGCTGGAACGCGGCGGCCAGATGGGCCGGATTCGCCTCGCCGCGTCGCCGCAGGACGAGGCCGAATTGTTCATGGCGACCGTCCATGGCGCGATGCTGTCGGCACGCGCCTATGGCGAGCCGGCCATGTTCGGCAAGGCGCTCGCGCCGCTTCTCGGACGATTGCTCGTATAAACGCGCCGCGCTGCGACCCGCATGACGGCATTTATGTGGCTTGCCTACCAATCGGAAGGTAGGTTTTTTTTGGAAAGGATTTTCGATGTTCGGCATTTCGACGCTCGGCTGGGTGCATACGCTCGGCAGCCTCCCCGCCATCCCGCTCGCTGCCTATATGTTCCTCCGCCACGGACGGATCGTGCCCCGCTCGGCGAGCGGCGCCGCCTATTTCCTTTTCATGGTCATCGGCGCCGTTTCGGTGTTCCTGATCGCGCGCCAGCCGGTCAGCTATGCCATCGGCGGCATCACGCTGGCGCTGCTCCTCGTCGGCTACGGCGTGGACCGGCTTCCGGGGTCGCCGCGCGCGAAGCGCTATATCGAAACGATCAGCCTCAGCCTGACCGCCTTCCTGCTGATGCTGCCCACCGTCACCGAGATATTGCGCCGCGTGCCCGACGGTCACCCTCTCGTGACCCGGCTCGACTCGCCGCTGCTGCTGGGTGCGCAGGGAGCGCTTTTCGCCTTGCTCGTCGTCGGCCTGACCATCCAGATCGTCCGCTTGCGGCGGTCGGGCGTCACGGGCTGAGGCAAGCGCGCGGAAACGCCGCCGCCACCGCCCGGCAAAGGATTTAATCCCCTATGCTCCTAAGCAATTGCATATCGTGGCAGGAAGGCTTAACCGGCACCGCATCGACCGATTAGAGTCAAGACAGGGCTGATATGGCTGGAAACCAACCGAGCGCGCGTCCGCGCTCTCCGCATCTACAGGTGTACAAATGGGGGCCCGCCATGGCGGTCTCGATCCTCCACCGCGCGAGCGGCGACGGACTCGCGATTGTCGGCGCACTCCTGTTCCTCTGGTGGCTCGGCGCGCTCGCCGCAGGACCCGACGCCTATGCGGCGTTTGTCGCCTGCGTTTGGCACGATCCCAGCCCCGACGCCGGCACCTTCCACATGGTCACCAACCTGCTCGGCAAGGTCGTGCTGATCGGCCTGACGTGGGCCTTTTTCCAGCATCTCTTTTCGGGTTTGCGCCACTTCGTGCTCGATACCGGTGCGGGCTATGAGCTCAAGACCAACAAGCTCTGGTCGATGCTCGTGATCGTTGGCGCGCTTCTCGCGACCGCCGCGACCTGGCTCTATATCTTTGCGGAGGCGCTCAATGGGTAACGGAACGCACCTTGGCAAGGTTCGCGGGCTCGGCTCGTCGGGCCATGGCTCGCACCACTGGCTGCAACAGCGGCTGACTGCGCTCGGCAATATCCTGCTCGTCGGCTTCCTCTTCGTCTCCTTCCTCCGCCTGCCGATGACCGATCATGGCGCGGTGCTGCGTTGGGCGTCGAATCCCATGGTCGCGCTCGCTCTCATCCTGATGGTCGTCAGCGTCTTCTGGCACCTGCGGCTTGGCCTGACCGTGCTGATCGAGGATTATGTTCATGGCGAAGCGACGCGCCTGCTGTCGCTCGTCCTTTTGAACTTCTACGCGATCGGCGGCGCTGCCTACGGCATTTTCGCCATCGTCCGTATCGCGCTTGCGCCCGCCGCCGGGCTTGCTCCGGGGGGTATGTGACATGACCGACGCCTACAAAATCATCGACCATGTCTACGACACCGTCGTCGTCGGCGCCGGCGGCTCGGGCCTGCGCGCCACGATGGGCAGCGCTGAAGCGGGCCTCAAGACCGCGTGCATCACCAAGGTGTTCCCGACGCGCAGCCACACCGTCGCGGCGCAGGGCGGCATCGCCGCGTCGCTCGGCAACAATTCGCCCGACCATTGGCAGTGGCACATGTACGACACCGTCAAGGGCTCCGACTGGCTCGGCGACCAGGACGCGATCGAATATATGGTGCGCGAGGCGCCGAACGCGGTCTACGAACTCGAACATGCGGGCGTGCCGTTCAGCCGCAACGCTGACGGCACCATCTATCAGCGCCCCTTCGGCGGCCATATGCAGAATATGGGCGAAGGCCCGCCGGTGCAGCGTACCTGCGCCGCGGCCGACCGCACCGGCCACGCGATGCTCCACGCGCTCTATCAGCAGTCGCTGAAATATGACGCGGACTTCTTCATCGAATATTTCGCGCTCGACCTGATCATGGAAGACGGCCCCGACGGCAAGGTCTGCCGCGGCGTGATCGCGCTGTGCATGGAGGATGGCAGCATCCACCGCTTCCGCAGCCAGGCCGTGGTGCTCGCGACCGGCGGCTATGGCCGCTGCTATTTCACCGCGACCTCGGCGCACACCTGCACCGGCGACGGCGGCGGCATGGTGCTGCGCGCCGGCCTGCCGCTGCAGGACATGGAATTCGTCCAGTTCCACCCGACCGGCATCTACGGCGCGGGCGTCCTCATCACTGAAGGCGCGCGCGGCGAAGGCGGCTATCTCACCAACTCCGAAGGCGAGCGTTTCATGGAACGCTATGCCCCGTCGGCGAAGGATCTGGCGTCGCGCGATGTCGTTTCGCGCTCGATGGCGCTCGAAATCCGCGAAGGCCGCGGCGTCGGGCCGCACAACGACCATATCTATCTGCACCTCGACCATATCGATCCCGCCGTGCTTGCCGAGCGCCTGCCGGGGATCACCGAGAGCGGCAAGATTTTCGCAGGCGTCGACCTGACGCGCCAGCCGCTCCCCGTCGTGCCGACGGTTCACTACAATATGGGCGGCATCCCCTGTAACTATCATGGCGAAGTCGTCACGCTCGGCAAGGACGGCCCCGACACCGTCGTCCCCGGCCTGTTCGCGGTCGGCGAAGCCGCATGCGTGTCGGTCCATGGCGCGAACCGCCTTGGCTCGAACAGCCTCATCGACCTTGTCGTGTTCGGCCGCGCCACGGGCCATCGCCTCAAGGAAATCCTGACCCCCGGCGCGGCGCAGCAGCCGCTGCCCAAGGATAGCGCCGACCTCGCGCTCGCGCGCCTCGACCATTTCCGCAACGCCAATGGCGGCTCGCCGACCGCGGAAATCCGCACCGAGATGCAGCGTGCGATGTCGCAGCATGCAGCGGTGTTCCGCACCGACGAGCTGATGGCAGAGGGCAAGGAAAAGCTCACCAAGACCTATCAGCGGATGAACGACGTCCATGTCACCGACCGCAGCCTGATCTGGAACACCGACCTCATCGAAACGCTCGAGCTCGACAATCTGATCAGCCAGGCGACGGTGACGATGCATTCGGCCTTCAACCGCAAGGAAAGCCGCGGCGCCCATGCGCACGAGGATTTCCCGAACCGCGACGACGCGACGTGGATGAAGCACACCGTCGCATGGTTCGACGGCTGGGGCGGCAAGGGCGGCGGCGTCCGCCTCGATTACCGCCCGGTCCACGAATATACGCTGTCGGACGACGTCGAATATATCAAGCCGAAGGCGCGCGTTTACTAGCCGCGGGCTTCTCCAGCGAGTTGGGGAGTCTAACGCGGCAACTTCCGGGTTGCCGCGCGCAGGCGCGTCAATCCTTGCCGAGAAGATTGTCGATGGGGTTCATGTCGGAAAAGGGCTGGTCGACATTCTGGCCCATGACCCAGAGCTTCTGGCACGCGACGGTGAAGAAGATCAGCGCGACGGTCCAGACGATGAAGGTCTTGCGCACCTGCCAGCGGCGTTCGGCTTCGGCAGCGGCGGCGCGCGCCTTATAGTCGATGCCGAGCTCGCCCTCGAACTCGGCAACAAGCTGCGCACGGCGAGTCCGCGAGATGTTCGCGATGCTCTCGTTCCGGTTGTCTGCCACTGTCGGTCGGCGAGTCGCCATCGATGCACCTTGGCCCCAGCTAGTCCTGCTGCCGGATATAGGGGCCAGCCCCTGCCAAAGCGTTAACCGGACTGCCCGAAATGCGACGAAGCGAGTGCGACGCCGATCAATTTGATCCGCGCCGTCGAACCGCGCAGCAGCGTCAGATCGCTTCGCGGCAGGGCGAGTGCCGCGGCGAGCAGGCGGAGGACAGCATCATTCGCTGCGCCATCGGCGGGCGGCGCGGTGACGCGAAGCTGCACCCGGCCCCCATCGATCTTCACCTCGTCGCGGCTTGCGCCGGGCGTCACGCGCACCTCGATCCGCCCCGGCGCCGCGAGGTCACGCAGCGCCTCGGTCAACGCCGGGGCGGGACGATATTTCAGATGGTGACGACCAGCTTGCCGACCGCGGTGCGGTCGCCGAGCTTGGCGATCGCCTTGCCGCCATCGGCGAGGCTGAAGCTTTCGGTGACGCGCGGCTGGATCTTGCCTTGCTCCCACAGCTGGAACAGGCGCGCGATGTTGGCGCGGTTGCGCGCCGGCTCGCGCATCACGAAGGCGCCCCAGAACACGCCGGCGACATCGCAGCTTTTCAGCAGCGTCAGGTTCAGCGGCAGGCGCGGGATGCCGGCGGGGAAGCCGACGACAAGATAGCGGCCCTCCCATGCGATCGAACGCAGCGCGGGCTCGGCATAATCGCCGCCGACGGCGTCGTAGATGACGTTCGCGCCACCCGGGCCGACCGCTTCCTTGAACTTGTTTGCGAGTTCCTTCGACTGGTCCTTGTCGAACGGCTGGCGGCCATAGACGACGACCTCGTCGGCGCCGGCCTGACGCGCGATTTCGGCCTTTTCCTCGCTCGACACACCGGCGACGACGCGCGCGCCGAATGCCTTGCCGAGTTCGACCGCCGCGATGCCGACGCCGCCCGAGGCGCCGAGGACGAGCAGGGTGTCGCCTTCCTTGATATGGCCGCGATCGACGAGTGCGTGGATGCTGGTGCCATAGGTCATGAGCAAGGAGGCACCTTCGGCGAAGTCGTGCGCTTCGGGCAGGTGATAGACATTATGCACCGAAACCGAGACCGCCTCGGTCATCCCGCCATTGCCGCAGCCCGCGATCACCCGGTCGCCGACCTTGAACTCCGTGACGCCCTCGCCGACTTCGGCGACGAGGCCCGCGACTTCGCCGCCGGGGGCAAAGGGGCGTTCGGGGCGGAACTGATATTTATCCTCAATGATGAGCACGTCGGGGAAATTGACCGCACAGGCCTTCACATCGATCACGATCTGGCCCTTGCCGGCGGTCGGGCGCGGCAGTTCGCCGAGCGTCAGCGTTTCGGGGCCGCCGGTTGCGGTCGACAAGAGAGCCTTCATCATCTTCTCCTCTATGGTGTTTGTTTCAGCCTTATGCCGCGGGCCGCATCCACGGCCGGTCGGCATCGAGCCGCTTTTCATACGCCCCGATCGCGGCGTCGCTCTTTTCGGTCAGCGAAATCTCGTCGAGCCCTTCGAGCAGGCACATCTTGCGGAACGGGTCGATCTCGAAGGTGAAGCGGTCCTGGAATTGCGTCGTCACCGTCTGATGCTCGAGGTCGACGAACACCGGATCGGTCGCCGCCACCTCCATCAGCCGGTCGATCGCCGCTTGCGGGAGGACCACGGGCAGGATGCCGTTCTTCACCGCATTGCCCGAGAAGATGTCCGAATAGCTGGGAGCGATCACGACGCGGATACCAAGGTCGCCAAGCGCCCAAGCGGCATGCTCGCGGCTCGACCCGCAACCGAAATTGTCGCCCGCGATCAGGATCGGCGCGCCCTTATATTCGGCGCTGTCGAACAGATTGTCGGGATCCTTGCGGATCGCCTCGAACGCGCCGCGGCCCATGCCCTCGCGCGTCGTCGTCTTCAGCCAATGCGCCGGGATGATGACGTCGGTGTCGATATTCTTGAGCCCGAAGGGGATCGCGCGGCCTTCGACCTTGTCGAGCGGGGTCATGCCAGGAGCTCCCGTACATCGGTGAGCTTGCCGGTGACCGCCGCCGCCGCCGCCATCGCGGGGCTGACCAGATGCGTGCGTGCGCCGGGCCCCTGACGGCCGACGAAATTGCGGTTGCTCGTCGAGGCACAGCGTTCGCCAGCAGGCACCTTGTCGGGGTTCATCGCAAGGCACGCCGAACAGCCGGGTTCGCGCCATTCGAGCCCCGCGTCGGTGAAGATGCGGTCGAGCCCCTCGGCCTCGGCCTGCGCTTTCACCAGCCCCGAACCTGGGACGACGATCGCCCATTTGACATTGTCGGCTTTGTGGCGGCCCTTGATCACCGCCGCGGCGGCGCGCAGATCCTCGATGCGGCTGTTGGTGCAGCTGCCGATGAAGATATTCTCGATCGGGACGTCCTGCATCCGCGTGCCCGGTTCGAGCCCCATATAGGCGAGCGACTTGGCGGCCGCGGTCTGCTTCGACGGATCGGCGAAGCTGCCGGGTGCAGGGACGACGCCGGTGATCGGCACGACATCCTCGGGGCTGGTGCCCCAGGTCACGCTCGGTGCGATGTCGGCGGCGTCGATAACGACGGTCTTGTCATAGGTCGCGCCTGGATCGGTCGCGAGGCTCTTCCAGTACGCGACCGCCGCATCCCAGTCGGCGCCCTTCGGCGCATAGGGGCGGCCCTTGAGATAGGCGAACGTCGTTTCGTCGGGCGCGATCAGGCCCGCGCGCGCGCCGCCCTCGATCGCCATGTTGCTGACAGTCAGACGGCCCTCGATGCTGAGCGCGCGGATCGCGCTGCCGGTATATTCGATGACATGGCCGGTGCCGCCCGCAGCGCCGATGACGCCAGTGATGTGGAGGATGATGTCCTTCGCCGACACGCCGGGGCCGACCTCGCCCTCGACGCGCACTTCCATCGTCTTCGACGGCTGGAGCAGCAAGGTCTGCGTGGCGAGGACATGCTCGACCTCGCTCGTCCCGATCCCGAAGGCGAGCGCGCCGATCC
The DNA here is from genome assembly GCF_035944815.1 of Sphingopyxis sp. GTDB lineage: Bacteria > Pseudomonadota > Alphaproteobacteria > Sphingomonadales > Sphingomonadaceae > Sphingopyxis. The sequence continues at coordinate 160,365 of NZ_DASZAU010000001.1, read as the reverse complement.
CGCCGTGGCAGGCGGTGTGGCTGTCGCCGCAGACGATCGTCGTGCCGGGCAGCGAAAAGCCTTGTTCGGGACCGACGACATGGACGATGCCCTGCTCGGGCGCGACCGCGTCGATGTAGCGGATGCCGAACTCGGGCGCGTTCTTTTCAAGCGCCGCCAGTTGCGCCGCGCTCTCGGGATCGGCGATCGGCAGCTTGTTGCCGTTCGCGTCGAGCCGCGCGGTGGTCGGCACATTATGGTCGGGCACGGCAAGCGTCAGGTCGGGGCGGCGCACCGTACGGCCGCTCGCGCGAAGCCCGGCGAACGCCTGCGGGCTGGTGACTTCATGGACAAGGTGACGGTCGATGAAGATCAGGGCAGTACCATCGGGGCGCTGTTCGACGACATGCGCGTCCCAGATTTTCTCATAAAGGGTGCGGGGCCGAGTCATGCGGGTTCACTTACGCCTGTGGAACAACAATGCAAGCGAGTGGCGATCAAAAACGCAATTTTCGGTCGCGCCTGATCGGGTATAACAGGACCATGTCGACGCCCGCCATCATCCTTCTTGTGCTCGCCACCGTCGTGGCGATGGAGGGGGTCGCGTGGGCGAGCCACAAATATATCATGCACGGCTTCGGCTGGGCGTGGCACCGCGACCATCATGAGCCGCATGACAAGCTGCTGGAAAAGAACGACCTGTTTGCGATCTTCGGCGCCGCGATGAGCATTTCGATGTTCGTTATCGGCAGCCCGATGATCATGGGCGCCGATGTGTGGGAGCCGGGTACATGGATCGGGCTCGGCATCCTCTTTTACGGCATCATCTATACGCTCGTGCACGATGGGCTCGTTCATCAGCGCTATTTCCGCTGGGTGCCGCGGCGCGGCTATGCGAAGCGGCTCGTGCAGGCGCACAAGCTCCACCATGCGACGATCGGCAAGGAGGGCGGGGTCAGCTTCGGCTTCGTCTTCGCGCGCGATCCGGCGAAGCTGAAGGCTGAATTGAAGGCGCAGCGCGAGGCCGGCGTTGCCGTCGTGCGCGAGGCGCTTGCCGACTAGGCGGTGCGATAGTCGGCGGTAATCGCGCCCGCCGCCATCAGCTCGGCTTCATGGCTCTCCTCGCGCCAGCTTTCGGCGAGCGCCTGCCGTTCCCAATCCTGCATCGCGGGATGCGCGAGCAGATGATCGACCCATGCCTGTCCGGCGCCGACATCGAGGCCATAGGTGCGGATACGAAAGGCGACGGGCGCGAAGAACGCGTCGACCGCGGTAAACCGGTCGCCGGCGAGGAAGGGCCCGCCGAAACGCGACAGGCCTTCGGCGAACAATTCGCGAATGCGCGCAATGTCGAGCCGAAGCGCGCCCGACGGCGGCTTGGGTATGACGCGAACGCCGACATTCATCGTGCAATCATTGCGTAATGCCGAAAAACCGCTGTGCATTTCCGCCGCCGCGCATTGCGCCCAGGCGCGGGCATCGGGATCGGTCGGCCACACGCCCTCATGCCGGTCGGCAAGATAAAGCGTGATGCCGAGCGAATCATAGACCGTGCGCCCTTCGTCGAGCAGCGCGGGTACCTGTCCGGTCGGCGAAAAGCTCCGGAACTCGTCATAGTTGATCGGGTTGCTGAACGGTTCGATCTGGTCCTCGAACGCGATCCCAAGCGCGTGCATCAGCACCCACGGGCGGAGCGACCAGCTCGAATAATTGCGGTTGGCGGTGATCAGCACATACATGGCTGCTGCTCCTGTGCGATGATGGGGGAGGTATAATCGGGATCGTGCGCGAAAGGCAGCGCTGTGCCGTCGCGAAGGGCGGCAAGCACGCTGCCGAAGTCGCTCGCGGCGCGCCAGCCGAAGCGGCGTTCGGCGCGCGACGGGTCGTAAACACGGTCGATGCTATCGGGAAGCACCCAGCCCTTGGCGGCATAGAGATCGGCCGCGTCGGGATGGTAGCGCGCGATCACCGCGCGGGCGTCGCGGGCAAGTTCCTCGGCGTCTTCGCGCGCGAAGGGCGGCGGTGCCGAGAGGATGAAGGTGTCGCAGCCGATCTGCGGTGCAGCCTCCAGCGCGGCGAGATGCGCCGCGGCGGCATCTTCGACCGTCAGGCGGCGGTTGAGCAGTTCGTTCGCCTTCAAATTCTCGCCCGCCGGGGCTTCGTGCGTATCGTCATCCTCGGGGAAGAAGCGCCCGGTACGCAGGATCGCTAGGTTGATGCCATGTTCGCGGTGAACCAGCCGGCATGCTTGTTCGGCGGCGAGCTTGGTGATGCCATAGATGTTGCGCGGTTCGATCGGGCCGAAATCCTCGTCCATCCACCATGCGCCCTCTGCGCCCGCGCCGGCGCGCACGTCGCTGCGGATCATCAGCGAGGTCGTCGAGGTGAAGAGGAAACGGTCGTTCCCCGCCGCGACCGCCGCTTCGATCAGGTTCAGCGTGCCGGTCACATTGACGTCGACGAACGCCTGCCGCGGGTAGCGCACGATGTCGGGTTTGTGCAGCGCGCCGCCGTGGATCACCGCTTCGATGCCATATTCGCTCATCGTTCGGTCGATGAGCGCGCGGTCCGCGACGGTCCCGACGACCTGCGTATGTCGGCCGGGAACGACATCGAGCCCTGTGACTTCATGGCCGTTCCGGGCGAGCAGCGGCGCGAGACAGCGCCCGAGCCAGCCCGACGATCCGGTCAGCAGCACGCGCATCGATGATTCTCCCCTCGGGTTCGAATGCGCGCCTGATACACAGCGGCCGCTATTCTTTCAAATTCACGGTGGCGGGGCCGGTAGCGGCCGCGCTACCCGTCACCGGTGGCAATTCGCCGAGATCGAGCCAGCGGGAATCGGCGCGCTTGTGATAGCTGTCGATCACGGTGAACGGGATACGAAAGGGAAAGCCCCAGTCGCTGTTCCACAGCGCAACGACACCCGTCCGCGTCGACGGTTCGAAAATCATCGTTGCGCGATAGCCCGAAACCGCCCCCGAATGGCCGGCGAGCCGGTGTCCGGCATAGGTGAAATTGCGCCAGCCGAGCGCATAGGAGGCATCGCTGGTGGCCTGGCGCAGCGCCCCGCCATAGAGACGCGCGGTCCCGACGCGTGGCCGGTGGGCCAGTTCGAGTACCGGCGACGGCAGCACGTCGGGACGGGCGCCCATCATCGCCTGCATCCATGTCGCGAAATCGACGATATCGCTTTCGACGCCCGCGGCAGCCGGAACGCGCCAATAGGCTTCCTTGACCGGGCGAACCTGCAAGCCGCGATGCGGCCTTGCCCAATCCCTGGCATCGGTCAGCCGCTGCATCCCGTAGCCCGCGCTGACCATGCCGAGGGGCAGGAAAAAGCGATCCTCGACGGTTTCGGAAAAGGATTTGTGCGCCGCCTCGCCCAGTATCTCGCTCGCGGCGTCGAACGCTACGTTCTGATAAGTGTGGCAGGTGCCGGGGTCGCATTGCAGCGGCGCGAGCGCGAGGCTTGCGCGCAGCAGTTCGGGGCTTTGTCCCTCCTCCAGCTTTTCGTCATAGGCATTTTTGGTGAGGCCCGTGCGCTGGGCGAGCAGATCGTCCAGCGTCACCCGCTCCTCGCCGCCGCCCGGCAGACGCAGCGAGGTGTTCCAGCGCGTGAGGGGCCGATCGAGATCGATGCTGCCGTCACTGGCCAGCGCGGCGGCCAGAACACCCGTCGCGGTCTTGGAAACCGAGGCCCAGCGGAACAGCGTATGCGGCGTGACCGGCGCCCCGGTCGAGGCATCGGCGACGCCATAGGTGCGAACGAAGCGCAGTTCGCCGTCTTCGACCACCGCAACCGCCAGCCCCGCCATTTCGGGGCGCTGCGCCAGATCGGACAATTGGCGGTCGAGCGCCTTATAGTCGATTTTCCCGCGCCATTCCGCTGGCGTGTCGGGCAGGTCTTTGGGGGCTTTGATCGGGATCGCGACGCTCGCGAGCATGTGCCCGCCGCCGGAGACGTGAAGGCCGAACCAGCCCGTCAGGACCAGCGCGGCGACAGCGATCAAAACGATAAAAAAGCGCTTCATGGACTCGTGGCTGGACTGCGACCTTATATATGGGCGCCGTCTTAACCGCGACTTCGCCCGCCGTCACCCCCGGCGGGCGCATTCAGGGCACAAGATGGCGCCACGCCTTGCACATCCCGACAGCATATACGGCGCCATAGGCAAGCACGATCAGCGACGACCAGATTGCGAAGGCATCGCTATGTTGCGGCCGCCACAGATGGAGCGGCACAAAAACCAGTCCGCGGAGCAGATAAATGGCGGTGATGGCGACCAGCCCGGTCCTGAGCAGCGGCAGGCGCGGGAGCAGGCCGGCACCCGAAAAGGCATAGGCGCCCCAGACCAGCAGCACGGCGGCAATGGTCAGCGTGATCAATGTCGGTTGCAGGTCGCCGCGCGCCGCGGAGCGCGCCATCCTTTCGCCGGCACCGAAGAAACGGTACCAGTCGGGGCCGCCGAAGATGCAGGCGATATGCAGCAGCGCGGCCAGAACCGACAGCCACCCGCCGACGATCAGCCAGGTGGTGCCGGGATTGGTCGCGACATTATGCAATATAATGCGCCGTGGTCTTCTCGGCGACTTCCTCGGCCGTGACGCCCGGCGCAAGCTCGATCAGACGGAACGGGCTGTCATGGTCGTCGCGCTTGAACACGGCGAGGTCGGTGATGATCATGTCGACGACATTCTTGCCGGTCAGCGGCAGCGTACATGCGGGGATGAACTTCGGGCTGCCGTCCTTGGCATTATGTTCCATCACGACGATGATCTTCTTCACGCCGGCGACGAGGTCCATCGCGCCGCCCATGCCCTTGATCATCTTGCCCGGGATCATCCAGTTGGCAATGTCGCCATTTTCGGCGATCTCCATCGCACCCAATACGGTCAGGTCGATATGGCCGCCGCGGATCATCGCGAAGCTGTCGGCCGAGCTGAAATAGGCCGATTGCGGCACTTCGCTGATCGTCTGCTTGCCCGCGTTGATCAGGTCGGCGTCCTCGTCGCCCTCGAAGGGGAAGGGGCCGATGCCGAGCATGCCGTTCTCCGACTGCAGCGTCACCGTCATCCCGGCGGGAATATGGTTCGCCACCAGCGTCGGGATGCCGATGCCGAGGTTGACGTAATAGCCGTCCTGCAGTTCCTTCGCGGCGCGCGCCGCCATGTCATCACGCGTCCAGGCCATTATTTCGGCTCCCATTGCTTGTCGGAGGGGAAGGCGTCGTCCCAGCCCAGTTTTTCCCATGGGCCGTAGACGGGGTTGGGGAACAGGAACCAGCCCTTGTCCCAGAGTGCGGTGGCGGCAGTGCTCGTCGCGAGCGACATGCGCTGCGCCGCGGGCAGATCCTTGACGTTGAACTGCTGGCTGAAATCGCCAAGCTGGTCGCCGCCGAGGATGATCACGCAATATTTCGACGCGATCGCCGCGCGGCGGCCATCCTTGCTCGACCCGCTGCCGTCGTCGCCCATCAGGAACAGCGTCTCGCCATGCCTGAAATCGCCGAGCCCCGCGGCGCGCAGCGTATCCTCGCTGCCCCTGGCATTGGCGGCGCTGCGGTTGGTGTTGGCGATGACGGTGATCCCCGCGGCGCGGAGCTTGTTCACCATCTCGACCGAGCCGGGCATCGCGGCTGCTCTGCCCGCACCAGTCTTTTCCCACTGGTCCCAGATTTTCGGATCATAGGCGGATTGCGCGAAAATACGCATCGGGCCGAGGTTCCAGATCAACGTCTCGTCGGCGTCGAACACGGCTGCGAAGGGCTTGTTGCCGCACGGCGCGAACGCCGGCGCGTCCATCGTGGCACCCGCCGCGAGCACAACGCTGTCCTTTGGCCGCGCCTTGATCCGCCACAGGCCATAGTCGGCGATCCGCGCGTTGGTCGCGCGCACCGCCACCGCCGCTTCGGGCGAGCCATAGAGATATTGCAGCGCGACCGGCGGTTTGGCGGCTTCGGTCGGTGCGGGAGCCGGCAGAGGAGCGGGCGGAGCCGGAGCCGTTGCCACCTCTGCCGGCGCGCTCGCGCACCCTGCAAGGAGCAGCGCGGCGCCCATGGCGGAGCTCCGCATCACGCTGTCTCGCGCGGGCGCGTCGTACGGAACTCGATCTTCTTGTCGTAGGGCGCACCGAGAACGAGGCGCTTCACATAGATGCCGGGCAGGTGGATCGCATCGGGATCGAGACTGCCCGTCGGCACGATTTCCTCGACCTCGGCGACGCAGATTTTGGCCGCGGTCGCCATCGGCTGGTTGAAGTTGCGCGCGGTCTTGCGGAAGATCAAATTGCCGCTCTCGTCGGCCTTCCACCCCTTGATGATCGCAAGGTCGGCGAAGATACCGCGTTCGAGGATATAATCCTGCCCGTCGAAATTCTTCACTTCCTTGCCCTCGGCGACGAGCGTGCCGACGCCGGTCTTGGTGTAGAAGCCGGGAATGCCCGCACCGCCCGCGCGGCAGCGTTCGGCGAGCGTGCCCTGCGGGCAGAATTCGACCTCGAGCTCGCCCGCCAGATATTGCCGTTCGAACTCCTTATTCTCGCCGACATAGGACGAGATCATCTTCCTGACCTGCTTGGTGCGGAGCAGCTTGCCGAGGCCTTCGCCGTCGATCCCGGCGTTGTTGCTCGCGATGGTCAGGTCCTTCGTTCCGGCATCGCGGATCGCGTCGATCAGCCGTTCGGGGATGCCGCACAGGCCGAAGCCGCCCGCACAAATCTGCATGCCGTCGAAGAGGAGGCCGTCGAGCGCGGCTGCTGCGTCGGAATATTGCTTGTTCGCCATGAAGGAGCCTCCTTGCGGGAATGTCGAGTGCGACATTGGCGCATTTGATCCATCAATTCTAATTGTTCGATTTTTGGATTATACATAGACAATGTCTATCAATCGCGTCTCGCTCTATCACCTCGAAACCCTGCTCTGGATCGACCGCCTCGGCACCTTTTCGGCCGCGGCCGAGCGACTCAACACGACTCAGCCTGCGGTGTCGGCGCGGATGCGCGAACTGGAGCAGAGATTGGGCACGACATTGTTCCGCCGCGACGGCCGGACGATGTCGCTCACGGCGGCGGGGCGCAAGCTGGTGCGCGACTGCGACCCGCTGCTTCGCGACATGCAGGTCGCGCTGCTTGGCAGCGGCGGTTTCGCAGAGGCGAGCGGGGTGGTGCGGATCGGCGCGGGCGAGATCGCGGCGGCGAGTTGCCTTCCAGCCTTCGTCGCGAGCCTCAAGGCTGATATGCCGGGTGTCGGGCTCGAAATCGAAATCGACCTCACCGCGAATTTGATCCAGCAATTATTGACCGGGCGCACCGACATCGCCTTCGCCGCGGGGCCGATCGCGCATCCGGCGCTGAAAACGAGACCGATCGGCGCGGTCGAACTCGTTTGGCTCGCGAGCCCCGCCGTCGCATCGGCTTTTGCCGGCGGCGAGGCGATGCTGCCCGTCTGGTCGCTCGCCAGCCATTCGCCGATCCATGGCCGTATGCGCGAGGCGATCGAGGCGTCGCGCATCGCGCAGAAATCGCTGAATCTCTGCAACAACGCGCGCACGATGATCGACATCGCAAAGGCGGGCGGCGGCATCGGCATCTTCCCGCAGCCGATGGTGCGCGGGGAGGTGGCAAGCGGCACGCTGGTCCCGATCGCCGCCATGCCTGCGCTCGCTCCGGTCGAGTTTCACGTCGCGATGCGCGTTGCCGACACCGAACCGGTGCTGATGCAGATCTTCGAACGCGCCGCGAAGCTCAACCTCGCCAATGCCGCTACCTGAACCGAACGGCTGCTGACCACTCCAATGGCGACATCACGCCCGCGACTGCGCCAGCCGGTGCACCGGGCCGAACTGCGCGACCGCCGCGCCCACGAACGGCAGCGCGACGAGCCACAGCCGCACCCCGGTCACGCCCATCGGGCTCGCGATGCTGATCGCCGCGGTGGCGCCGAGCCCCGCGCAGATCAGCAGCAGCCCGACGATCAGCCGCCAGTGCGGCACCTCGCCGCTATCCTTGCTCGCGCGTTCGTAGCGCGCGAACGCCATGATCAGCGGAAACAAGGCGGCTATATAGAGCGCGAACCAGACCGGCCGCGCCAGCCACCAGGCCGCGCTCCCCGGCTGGACATCGAGCCCGATCCCGTCGAGCAGCCACGCCGCGACCATGACGAGCACGAAGGCGGTGAGGTGCCAGAGGTAGATCGTCATGATCATCCCGTTGACGAGCACGACGCTCGTCCAGATGCGGATATTGTCGAGCATCCGCCGCCCCGCGGGTTCGAGCGCGAGCGCGAAACCTGCCTGCGCGATGCCGAGCGCGAGCAGGGCAAGCGTCGGCGGCATCGAATTGCTGAGGTCCGATCCCGGCACGCCGATCATCGCGACCGGATAGGGGCCGAACCCGACGAGCAGCGCCAGCGCGATCGATCCGCTCAAGCCCCACAAAAGCGCCTTGCGCGGCGCCAACCGCCCCTCGCTCCACGCGAAGCCGAGCTGGTGGATCGCGAGCCAGACGAAAGCGAAGTTGAGGAAATTGACGTAGGGAACATCGAAGCGCAGCGCCGCGACGTCGATCGCGACAGCGCCTGCGACAAGCGCCCAGAAGGAGGCGAAACCCCAGCGTTTCCACGCACGCCAGGTCAGCGGCACGACCGCCGCGACCATCAGATAGACCGACAGGAACCACACCGGGATCAGCGCGAGCTGCGCCGCCATCGCGACCACCCCGCGCTCGATCCCCGCCAATGTTCCGAACATCGCGACGAGCGTCCAGATCAGGAACAGCGGCAGAACGGGATTGATCAGCCGCTGCAATCGCCCGCTGTACCAGCTTTCGTAACTGCCGCCCCTGCGCTGCGTCGCCGCCCACGACATGCCGTTCGAGAAACCGCCGACAAGGAAGAAGAGCGGCATCACCTGAAAACCCCAGGTCAGCCACTGCGTCCATGGCAGGATGCCGAGCAAATGCCCGCCCTCGACCGCGCCATCCTTCATATAGGGCGCGGCGACGAGCCAATGGCCGACCACGACGGCAAGAATCGAGAGTGCACGGAGAAAGTCGACGTAGCGGTTGCGTTCGGGCGGCGCCTGCAACGCCATCTCCATTGCCCGCGACCAGATGCTTTTGCGAACGGCGCCAGTGGTTTCGGTCAAGATGTCATCGCTCCGCTGTGGATATGCCAAGCTAGTGTCGCGCCGCGTCAACGCAAGCCTTTGCCTTGGCGCGCCAGCCTTGCTATCGGCTCTGCGCAATGGCGACCACCAACGACGATCTTCCTCCTTCCGAGCCCGGCAATATCGATACCCCGTTCGACAGCGCGCTGTCCGAACGCTATCTCGTTTATGCGCTGTCGACGATCACCGCGCGCTCGTTGCCCGACCTTCGCGACGGGCTGAAACCCGTCCATCGCCGCCTTTTGTGGGCGATGCGCGCGATGCGGCTCGACCCGAGCCAGGGCTATAAAAAGTCCGCGCGCGTCGTCGGCGACGTCATCGGTAAATTCCACCCGCACGGCGACACCGCGGTGTACGACGCGATGGTCCGCCTCGCGCAGGATTTCTCGCTCCGCTACCCGCTCGTCGACGGCCAGGGCAATTTCGGCAACATCGACGGCGATAATGCGGCCGCCTATCGTTATACCGAAGCGCGGCTGACGCGCGTCGCGATCGACCTGATGCAGGGGCTCGACGAGGGCACCGTCGATTTCCGCCCGACCTATAATGGCGAAGACGAAGAGCCCGAAATCATGCCGGGGCTGTTCCCGAACCTGCTCGCCAATGGCGCGAGCGGGATCGCGGTCGGCATGGCGACGAACATCCCGCCGCACAACGCCGCCGAGGTAATCGGCGCCGCCTTGCTGCTCATCGAGAACCAGAACGCCGAACTGTCGGAGCTGCTCGAACATGTGAAGGGGCCAGATTTCCCCACCGGCGGCATCGTGGTCGACAGCCCCGAGACGATCTTCCACGCCTATGAAACCGGGCGCGGCGGCTTCCGTGTCCGCGCGCGTTTTTCGACCGGCAAGCTCGGCGACGGCAGCTGGGAAGACAGCGGGATCGAAAAATTGTCGGGCGGCACCTGGCAGCTCGTGATCAGCGAAATCCCTTATGGCGTCGCCAAGGGCAAGCTGATCGAACAGATCGCCCAGCTCATCGCCGACAAGAAGCTCCCGATCCTCGAGGATGTGCGCGACGAAAGCGCCGAGGATTTGCGCATCGTGCTCGAACCCAAGAGCCGCAACGTCGATCCCGACGTCCTCAAGGACAGCCTGTTCCGGCTGACCGACCTCGAAAGCCGTTTCGCGCTCAATCTGAACGTCCTCGACGCGACGCGCACGCCGAAGGTGATGGGGCTGAAACAGCTGCTCACCGAATGGCTGCAGCACCAGATCATCGTGCTCGTCCGCCGTGCGCAGCATCGCATCAACAAGATCGACGACCGGCTCGAACTCGTCGCCGGCTATATCATCGCCTTTTTGAACCTCGACCGGATCATCGAGATCATCCGTACCGAGGACGAACCCAAGCCGGTGATGATCGCCGAATTCATCCTGACCGACCGGCAGGCCGAAGCGATCCTCAACATGCGTTTGCGCAGCCTCCGCCGGCTCGAGGAAATGGAGCTGAAGCGCGAGCAGGCCGACCTGACTGCGGAGCGCGAAGAGCTGGCGAAGCTCGTCGAAAGCCCCGCGCGGCAAAAAACCCGGCTGCGCAAGGATCTTGAGAAGCTGCGCGAAGTCTATGGCCTCGAAACGCTGCTCGGCGCGCGCCGCACGACAATCGCCGAAGCCGCACCGACGCGCGAGATTCCGCTCGACGCGATGATCGAGAAGGAACCGGTGACGGTGATCCTCTCGAAGCGCGGCTGGATCCGCGCGCAGCGCGGCCATGTCGCGCCCGACCAGTGGGGCGAATTCAAGTTCAAGGAAGGCGACGAGCTGTTGTTCGCTGCGCACGCGCAGACGACCGATAAGCTGCTCGTTGCTGCAAGCGACGGGCGCTTCTTCACCGTCGGCGCCGACAAATTGCCCGGCGGCCGTGGTTTCGGCGAGCCATTGCGGCTGATGGTCGACATCGATCCCGAGGCACGAATCGTTGCGCTGATCCCGGCGAGCGCCGAAGGCCGCCTGCTGCTCGCCTCGACAAGCGGCCACGGCTTTGTTGCGCAAATGGCCGAAGTCGTTGCCGAAACACGCAAGGGCCGCAATGTCGTCAACCTGAAGCCCAAGGCGTCGCTTGCGGTCGTCCGCCCGATCGCATCCACCGACGACAGCGTCGCGGCGGTTGGAGAAAATCGCAAGCTCGTCGTTTTCCCGCTTGGCGAAGTGCCGGTGATGGCACGCGGTCAGGGCGTGATGCTGCAACGCTATCGCGACGGCGGCCTGTCCGACGCGATCAGCTTCGCCTTTGTCGAGGGTCTGAGCTGGGCGATGGGCGGCGATACGGGGCGCACGCGGACCGAAACCGACCTTGCGCCCTGGCGTGTCGCACGCGGTGCGGCCGGGCGGATGCCGCCAACGGGCTTTCCCCGCAACAACCGCTTCAACTGACCGTATTTTGGTGTTGCCGTAAATAGCTTCTTTACTCCCCGGCAACTACGCAAGGACCAATGGGGAAAGGTCGCTTAAAACCCGCTGTTATGCCTATTGATCGAACCGGTGAAGACCGGCCCTCGCTGTTTGTCGGATGGATCGACGCCCTGCCGGTCCCGGCGGCGCTCGTCCGCCCGCTGGGCCGCGGCAATTTCCGCCTGCATGCCAGCAATGCCGCCTTCGACCGGCTGAAACTGTCTCCCGCCGGCGTCGATGCCCCGATCGAGATGCTCCGCGCGATCGAACGGGCCGCGAAACATGCCGACGAGGCACAGGAATTTTCCTGCCAGCTGGGCGACGGCCCCGCCGCCCGCGACCTGCGCGGATCGATCGGCCCGCTGCCCACCGAAGCGGGCAACGAAGGGCTGTTCCTGCTGACGCTGATCGATCGCACACAGGAAATGATGACCGAGCGCAACCTGCGCCGCGAACTGGTGTCCGACAGCCTGACCGGCCTGCCCAATCGCGCCGGATTCGAGGAGCTGGTCGAACAGCGCACGGCTGCCGAGGGCGCCGGCGCCGATCATGCGATCCTGCTGCTCGACCTCGCACGCTTTTCGCGCATCAACGAACATATCGGCCCGATGGCGGGCGACGAACTGATCATCACGGTCGCAAGGCGCCTGAAATCCAGCCTGCGTAGCGGCGACATATTGGCGCGCACGGGGGGCGACGAATTCGCCATTTCGTCGCGGGTCACCGGCGGGCGCGCCGATGTGCGCGAAATGGCGCGGCGCATCCGCGGATGCTTCGATCACCCCTTCCGGATCGGCGAATTGAAAGTCAGCGTGGACTGCGCGCTCGGCTGCGCAATACAACCGGCGGCTGACACCGATGTCGCCGATCAGATCCGCCATGCCCAGATTGCATTGAAGCGCGCGAAGCAGACCGATCGTATCGAAATTTACGAACCCGAAGCCGCGATGCTTTCGGACAACCGCTTCGGGCTCGAAACCGAGCTCCGCAACGCGATCGAGGAGGATCGGCTTCACCTCGCCTTCCAGCCGCTGATCGAAATGTCGAGCGGACGCGTCGCGGGGTTCGAGGCGCTCGCGCGCTGGGACAACAGCAACGGCCATTCGGTTTCACCCGCCGAGTTCATTCCCATCGCCGAGGATTCGGGGCTGATCGTCCCGCTCGGCCAATGGGCGATCGGCAAGGCGGCAGCGACGCTTGCCGAATGGGACGGCCAGAACGGCACGATCGTCGACGCCTATTTCTCGGTCAATGTCTCGGCGATCCAGCTCGTCCGCGACGATGTCGCGGGCGTCGTGCGCGAAGCGCTCGAAAAGCATCGCATCGGCGGCGAACGGCTGATGATCGAACTCACCGAAAGCGCGATCATCGGCGACCCCGACCTCGCGCTGTCGGTGCTCAGCCAGCTGAAGGCGCTGCACGCCCGCGTCGCGATGGACGATTTCGGCACCGGTTACTCGAACCTCGCTTATCTTCAGCGTCTGCCGATCGACGTGCTCAAGATCGACCGCAGTTTTGTCGAGCATATGGTCGACGACCGCGACAAGGTCGCGATTGTGAGGACCATCCAGAGCCTTGCCGAGGTGCTCGGCATGCGCACCACCGCAGAAGGCGTCGAGACCACCGATCAGGCACGTTTGCTGTCGGCGCTCGGCTGCGACTTCGGACAGGGGTTTTTGTTCGCGCGGCCGATGGATAGCAAGGCGGCGCTCGATTACTGGCGTCAGTCGCTGGTGCGCCCGATCTTCTGATCGACAAGCTCGGCGACCCGGGCGGCGTCCGGAAAATCTTCTGCCACCCACGCGGCCTCGACCGCTTTCAGGATGCGCGCGACATCGGGCCCGGCGGCGACCCCGCGCGCGACGATATCCCCGCCCTTCACCGGCAGCGAGGGCACCGCCCATCCCGCGAGCGCCCGCACCGCATCGGGATACCCCGCGATCAGGTGAACATCGCACGCCGCATCGATTCCGATCGCATGCGCAAGCTGCCGCGCGGGCTGGACGACATCGCCGCGACGCGCCGCGAGCGCGGCCAGATGCTTGCGTTGCCGCGTCGACAGCCGCAGCCGGCTCGCCACCTGTTCGGCGATTGCGGCGTCGGCGGGAAGCAGCACCGACAGGCGGCGTAGCGGCGCCGGCGCTGCGTCCACGGCCGTTTCATTGGCCAGCAACCGGTCGAACGCCGTCGCAAAGGCGGGATCCAGTTCGGGCAACAGCACCTCGAAAATGCCATCCGCCGCCATCTGGCCGACGATCACGCGCGGGTCGGGCAGCGACAATATCTTCAGCAATTCGTCGGCGATCCGCTCGCGCGACAGGCTTTTGAGCGACTGGCGCGCGGCGATCACCGCGGCATGGCTGGCGGGCTCCAGCGGACCGCGGCCGAAGCGCGCGGCAAAGCGATAGAAGCGCAGGATACGCAAATGATCCTCGGCAATCCGCGTCGCGGCATCGCCGATGAAGCGCACACAGCCATTCTGCAGATCGTCGATCCCGCCGAACCAGTCGTCGATCCGGCCAGTGTCGGGATCGGCGTAAAGTGCATTGATCGTGAAGTCGCGCCGCGCCGCATCGTCGCGCCAGTCGTCGGCGAATGCGATCGTTGCGCGGCGCCCGTCGGTTTCGACGTCGCGGCGCAGCGTCGTGATCTCGTGATGATCGCCGCTCGCGATCGCGGTGACGGTGCCATGCGCGATCCCCGTCGGAATCACCTTGATATCCGCCGCCGCGAGCCGCCGCGTCACCTCGTCGGGCAACAGCGGGGTCGCGAGGTCGATATCGGCGACGGGCAGGCCGAGCAGCGTATCGCGCACCGCGCCGCCGACGAGCCGCACCGCGCCGCCGTCGGCGGTCAGCGCCGCGACGATGCGACGCAGCCCGGCGCGGTCGCGCCACCCGGCGTCGGGCAACTGAGTCACCGGTGCCACCCTGCGGGCAAGCGCCGCGCCAGATTGATGATGATTCCCGCCGTCACGCCCCAGATCCGCCGTCCCTGCCAGTCCATGTCGTAATAATGGCGGTCGTGCCCCTGCCAATTCGCATGCTGGCGCGCATAATTGCCCTCATCGAACAGGATGTCGAGCGGCACCTCGAACCAGTCCTCGACCTCTTCGGGGTTGGGGTCGAACGGCAGGTCGGGCGGGATGACGCCGAGCACAGGGGTGATCAGATAGCCACTCCCCGACCGATAGGCCTCGGTCGCCCCCGCAATCATCACATCGCGGCGGTTGAGCCCGATTTCCTCTTCGGCCTCGCGCAGCGCGGCGTCGATCGCGTCGCGGTCGCCCGGATCGACCTTGCCGCCGGGAAAGGCGACCTGCCCCGCGTGGCTGCGCAGCCATTGCGGCCGCTGGGTCAGGATCACGCCGGGATCGGGTCGGTCGGTGAAGGCGATCAGCACTGCGGCATCGCGCAGTGTCGGCATGCCGAGATAGGTTTCATCCTCGCCCGCCTCGGGCAGCAGATTGTCGAGCGCGGCGCGCAGCTTGTCGGACAGCATCAGGCGTCGACCAACGGAAAACGGGCGCCGTTCGACCAGATCGCGGGCGGCTCTTCGCCCGCAGCCAGCGCCAGTTCGACGAGCTCGTAATAGAGCGCACGGTCGATGCGGGCCTCCAACCCGTTGCCGATCGCGCCGCGGACGTGCAGCCGCGGGTCGGGGTTTTCGGGGTCGCTGCCGAAGCTGAGCGGATGTTCGGCGCCCGCCAGGACAAGATCGTCGGTGTCGAGCCGGAAGACGAGCTTGCGCGCGCTCCCTTCGCCCTCGCTCTTCATCTCGACCGCGCGGAAAGGGGTGTCCTCGACCGCGATGCCCAGCTTTTCGGCAGGGGTTATGAGCACATGGCTCCCGTCGGCCTCGCGGCGGAGGATCGTCGAGAAGAGCCGGACCATCGCGGGGCGGTTAATCCGGCCGCCCTCATGATACCAGCTGCCGTCGCCGCGAATCTCCATTGCGCTGTCGCCCTCGCGCTCGGGATGCCAGCTTTCGACCGGCGGCAGCTTGCGCGCCGCCAGCAGTTCGGCCGCCTCGGCCAGCGAAAGCTGCGAGAAGGCCTTGGGAAGCGAGGGCGCAGGGCTGACCATCCCTCCGACATAGGGGGGCGCGCGCGCCGCGCAACCCCATGCACGATCAGCGCGGCCCGATCATCCCAGCGCCCGCCGGCAGGTCGTGCCCGTTCACCGCCCGCGCGAGCAGGCGGCGCTTCTCATAGGGGCCGGGCAAATCCCATGCGCCCGTTGCGTCGGCGGTGAAACCGAAGAAGCGGCCGTAATATTCGGGGTCGCCGATCATCATCAACGCGCTGTCAGCCTTCGTTTCCGCCGCTTCGAGCATCTGTGCCATCAGCATCCGGCCATGCCCGCCACGCTGTGCGTCGGGGCGCACCGCCACGGGCCCGACCATCACCAGCGTCGTCGTCGTGCCATCCGCCGCGCGATGGGCGACCGGCCAGCACTGGATCGTGCCGATCAGCGCGCCATGCTCGACCGCGGCGAAACTCAGGGCCGGAACCGCATCCATGCCTTGACGGATGCGGTAGGCGGTTCGTCCAAAGCGATCCGATCCGAAAGCGGCGTCGAGGAGATCCTCGACCGCCTGCGGCTCGATATCGGACAATGGAAGTAGCTCGACCAACGCATACCCTTTCGCTAATGCGGCGGCGCTTTAGGGACCGGGGGAACGCTTGCAAACCCCCGACGGACAGGAATTTCTTGTGACCGATACATTGTGGCTGGAAGTGAACGGGCTGACCGTCGACATATTGACCGGCATCTATTCCGAAGAAACCCACCTGCCGCAGCCGCTACGCATCTCGGTGCGCGCAAAGCTGGCAATGGCCGATCATTATGAGCCGACGACACCGCTCAGCCGCTCGAAGAATTATATGCACCTCAAATTCGCGGCGACCGAGGGCATCCCAAAGGATGTGCATTTCGTGCTAATCGAAAGCGTTGCCGACCATATCATCGATACTTTGTTCCTGCAGGACGAGAAGGTCGAGGAGGTCGAGGTGAAGATCGTCAAGCTCGCGATCGCCGAGGAAGGCGAAGAGATCGGCATCACGATGCGGCGGGTCCGCAAGTGACGCAAAAGCTCGCTCTGGTCACGGGCGGGCTGCACCGCGTCGGCGCCGCGATCGCGGCGCGGCTCGCGCGCGAAGGTTATGCGCTGGCGATCCACAAGCGCAGCCCCGGCGACGCCGATCCGGTGCTGGCCGAGGCGCTCGCCGAGACCGGTGCGCCGAGCCATCGTTTCGCCGCCGACCTCGCCGACCCGGCGGCGGTCGACGCGCTGATCCCTGCGGTGATCGAAAAATTCGGTCGCGCGCCCGACCTGCTCGTCAACAACGCGGCGCTGTTCGCCGAGGGCGAATGGACCGACCTCTCGGCCGCAACGCTCGCCGAGATGATGCAGGTCAATCATCACGCCCCGGTGATGTTGGCGAAGGCATTGGTCACACATAGCGAAGGCAAACGCCCGGCGATCGTCAATATCGTCGATCAGCGCGTCGTCCATCCGGTGCCCGACCAGATCGCCTACAGCCTGTCGAAATCGGCGCTGTGGCAGGCGACCGCAACGCTCGCCGTCGCGTTCGGAAGTCGCGCGCGGGTCAATGCGGTGGCGCCCGGGCTGACAATGGCGACCGACGATTATTCGGCGGCGCAGGTCGAGCGGCTTGCGAAGCGGATGCCGCTCGGCGCATTGCCAACGCCGGGACAGATCGCCGACGCGGTCGTGTATCTGGCACGCGCCGAAGCCGTGACCGGACAGACGACCTTCGTCGACGGCGGCGCACACCTCGCGCCGATGGATCGCGATTTCGTCGCGCTGGAGCGCGACTAGCTCAGTAAATATGCACCGCCTTGGTGACGAGATAGCCGTCGAGCCCTTCGGGCCCGCTTTCGCTGCCGAAGCCCGATTCCTTGATGCCGCCGAACGGCATGTCGAGCGTCGAGATCACGAAGCTGTTCACGCCGACCATGCCGCTCTCGATCGTGTCGACGATGCGGTTGATGCGGCGGCCGTTCTCGGTGAAGGCGAAGGCGGCGAGACCGTAGGGTAGCCGGTTCGCTTGCTCGAGCGCGTCATCCTCGGTGCCGAACGGACGGATCAGCGCCATCGGGCCGAAGGGTTCGTTGTTCATCGCATCGGCCTCGATCGGCACATCGGCGATGGCGGTCGGCTGGAAGAAATAGCCGTTGCCCGTCGCCTCGCCGCCCGCGATTACGCGCGCGCCTTTCGCCTTGGCGTCGGCAACCAGCGCTTCCAGCGCGGGGATGCGGCGCGCGTTGGCAAGCGGGCCCATCTGCGTATCGGCGTCGAGGCCGCTGCCGATCTTCACCTTTTGGGTGCGTTCGGCAAAGCCCTTCACGAAGGCGTCGTAGATGCCCTGCTGGACATAGAAACGCGTCGGCGAGATGCAGACCTGCCCGGCGTTGCGGAACTTCTGCCACACGACCTTGTCGAGCGTCGCTTCGAGGTCGCAATCGTCGAAGATCAGCACCGGGGCATGGCCGCCGAGCTCCATCGTGATCCGCTTCACCCCGTCGGCCGCGAGCTTCATCAGATGCTTGCCAACCGCGGTCGAGCCGGTGAAGCTGACCTTGCGGATCACCGGGCTGGCGAGCAGGTGGCGGCTGATCTGGTCGGGGTCGCCGTAGACAAGCTGGACGACGTTACCCGGGATGCCCGCATCGGCGATGCAGCGCATGATCGCGCTGGTACAGCCCGGGGTTTCCTCGGGCGCCTTGGCGATCACGACGCATCCCGCGGCGAGCGCGGGGGCGATCTTCTTGATCATCAGATTGACCGGGAAGTTCCACGGGCTGAAGCCCGCGACGGGGCCGACGGGATGTTTGGTGACCATCGCGCGCTGGCCGAGCGGACGCTGGAGTACGCGGCCCTCGATGCGTTTGCCCTGCTCGGCGAAATAGTCGAACAGCCCAGCCGCCGACAGCACTTCGCCGCGCGCTTCCGCGATCGGCTTCCCCTGTTCGAGCGTCAGCAAGGTCGCGATATGCTCGGCGCGTTCGCGGATGATGCCCGCAGCCTTGTGCATCAGCGCGGCGCGCTCGTCGGCGGTTTTGGCGCGCCATACGGGCCAGCCGCGGTCAGCAGCGGCGAGCGCTTCGTCGAGGTCGGCGGCGGTCGCGACCGGCAGTTCGGCGATCGTGCCCGCGGTCGCGGGGTTATAGACCGGCCGCTCGTCGCGTCCCTCGCCGCTCCGCCAGGCGCCGTTGATGAAGAGCTGAAGGTCGGCGTCGTAGGTCGCGGTCATATAAGATCCTTGCGCAAGGAAATGGGGGATGGCGCCCATATAAGGCCGCTCAGCGATAGTTAAAGCTGATGCTGATCCGTTCGCCCTTGCCCGAATGCGGCATCACCTCGTGACGCAGCCAGCTTTCCCACAAGAAGACGCGGCCCGCCGAGGGCTCGGCGTAGACGAAGGGCAAAAGATGCTCGGGCGCTTCGTCGGTGCGGCCGGGCGCCGCCATCAGCATCGCGAGGCGCGGGTCTTCGAGCTTGAGCGCGCCCGATCCGGACGGGACCGCGACGTAGAAGGTGCCCGATACGATGCTGTGTGGATGGATATGCCCGCTGTGCGTGCCGCCGGGTTTCAAGATGTTGACCCACAGGCTGTCGAGCTTGAGCGGTTTCGCGAGATCGAAGTGGCACGCCTTGGCGAACGCCTTCACTTCCTTGTCGAGCAGCTTCTTGAGGTCGTAAAAGGCCGGATCGCGCTCGGGCAGATCGCCGAGGCTCGCGTAGCTGGTATAGCCTTTGTAGCCGTGGTCACGGCTCCACGCCTTCCCCGCGCCATCCTCTTCGGCGAACAGGCGGCAGCTCTCCTCCAGCTCTTCGAGCAGGTCGGATGAGCCGATATCGGCCTCGTAAAAATTGGTGGCGAAGAGCGTGCGAACGGGCATGATGCGCGCAAAGCACAGCCAAAGTGCAAGAGCAAGGGAGACGAGGATGGCCGAGTTTGAACTGATCGCCGACGGATTGCGCTTTCCCGAGGCGCCGGTGGTGATGGACGACGGCAGCGTCATCGTCGTCGAGATCGAGGCGAAGCGGATCACGCGCTGCTGGCCCGGCGGGAAGAAAGAGGTCATCGCGACACCCGGCGGCGGCCCCAACGGGCTGGCGATCGGCCCCGACGGCAAGCTTTATTGCTGTAACAACGGCGGGTTCAACTATGTCGAATCGAACGGCTATCTCGCCCCGCACGGCATCGCCGACGATTATTCGGGCGGGCGGATCGAGCGGATCGATATCGAGACGGGCGAAGTCGAGATCCTCTACAAATCGGGCGACCATGGCGTGACGCTGCGCGGCCCCAACGACATCATGTTCGACGCACATGGCGGCTTCTGGTTCACCGATCATGGCAAGGTCGATTATGCCGCGCGCTGCCACGACATCGTCGGCATCTTCTATGCCAAGGCCGACGGCAGCTTTATCGAGGAAGTAATCTTCCCGAGCTATAATCCGAACGGCATCGGCCTCTCGCCCGACGGCACCAAGCTGTATGCCGCCGAAACCTACACCTGCCGCCTGACCCAGTTCAACATCGTCGCGCCGGGCAAGGTCGACGATGCTGCCGGCCCCGGCGGACCCGGCATCCCGCTCTATCGCCCCGCGGGCTATAAATTCTTCGACAGCCTCGCGATGGAGGCGAACGGCAATATCTGCGTCGCGACGATCGGCGAGTGCGGCATTTCGGTCGTCGGCCCCGATGGCGCGCTCGTCGAATTTGTCGCGACCGACGATATCTTCACCACCAACATCGCCTTCGGCGGGTCCGACCGGCAGGATGCCTATATCACCCTGTCGGGGACGGGCCGGCTCGTGAAGACGCGCTGGGCCAGGCCGGGGCTGCAACTGCAGTACTGACCCCGCGCCCCATTGGGGAGGCGAGGATGAGGGTGATACTGGTGGCGGCGCTGCTGATCGCGGCGCCCGCGAATGCCCAAATGCTGAACGCCGAACAGGCCGATGCGATCGTCAAGGGCTGCGCCGCGCATGCGCGCGCCAAGGGGCAGGGCCATGCGATCGCGGTCGTCGACCTGGGCGGGCACCCCGTCGCGATGTGGCGGATGGACGGCAATGCCTTCGGGATGATGGACTTCTCGCTCGAAAAGGCCCGCGCGGTCGCGGCGTGGGGTTTCCCGACGAGCGGGATGGAAGAAGCCGCCAAAGGCACGCCCGGTTTCGCCGATGCGCCGCATGTCGTCACGGTCGCGGGCGGCGTGCCCATCTTCAGCGCCGATGGCCGCACGCGGCTTGGCGGGGTCGGAGCCTCGGGCGAAGCGCCCGCCGACGATGCCGCTTGCGCTGCCGCCGGGATCGCGGCAGCAGGGCTCAAGTCGGAGCGCGCCCGCTGACCTCGTGGCGCCTCCCCACAGCAGGGAGCGCCGCAGATGCACGAGGAAACCCACGCCGTTACGCGGATCGGCTGGCTGCGCGCCGCGATCCTTGGCGCCAACGACGGGATCGTGTCGACCGCAAGCCTGATCGCGGGCGTCGCGGCGGCGGGCGTGTCGCAATCGTCGATCCTCGTCACCGGCACTGCGGGACTCGTCGCGGGCGCAATGTCGATGGCGGCGGGCGAATATGTGTCGGTGAGCTCGCAGGGTGATGCGGAGAAGGCCGATGTCGAACTGGAGAAGCGTCATCTTGCCGCCGACCCCGAGTTCGAGCTCGAGGAACTGACCCTGATCTATCAGGATCGCGGACTCGATCGCGCGCTGGCCGAACAGGTCGCGGCGCAACTGACCGCGCACAATGCGCTCGACACCCATCTGCGCGACGAATTGGGCCTGACCGACGCGATGGCGGCGCGGCCGGTGCAGGCGGCCGCAGCCTCGGCCGCGAGCTTTGCGATCGGCGCCGCGCTGCCGCTCGCGACCGTGCTGGTCGACAGCGGCGACTCGCTGCCGTGGACGGTGTCGGGGGCTTCGCTCCTGTTTCTCGCACTCCTCGGTGCGCTCGGCGCGCGGGCCGGCAATGCACCGATGCTGCGCCCCGTTGTTCGCGTCACCTTCTGGGGTGCGATGGCCATGGCCGCGACGATCGCGATCGGATCGCTGCTGGGAACGACGGTGGGCTAGCGCCGCTCCAGCCATTCGCGCAGCGCGATGGCATTGTTCCGCGCCTCGCTTTTCGCGGCATAGAGCAATGTCACCGGCCCGGCCTGCACCGCGGCATCGAGCGTGAAGAGCGCCGCCTTCACCTCCACGCCGCCCGCGTCGAGTTCGGCGAAATAGTCGAGCCGGAACGCATCCCATGCTTCGTCCGAATCGGCGGTTTCGCCATGGAATTGCTTGCGCAGGTGATCGCTCGGCGACAGCGGTTTGAGCCAGGCGGCCAGCGCCGCTTTCTCCTTCGACACGCCGCGCGGCCACAGCCGGTCGACAAGGAAGCGCGTGCCATCCCCGGGACCGGCCGGTTCGTGAATGCGTTTGACCGCGATTGTCAGGGGCGGTGCCATCTGTATGACTATCGGACATCCCGCGACCGCGGGCAAGTCAATCGGAGGGGTCCGGACATGAGCGCAACGAGCTGGGCGATCGACATCGATCGCGACGATATCACGCAAGCAAGTCTGGTGAGCGATCCCGATACGCCGCTCGCGCCGGGACAGGTACGCGTCCGGATCGACAGCTATGCAATGACCGCGAACAACATCACCTATGCGGTGTTCGGCAAGCCCGCCGGCCTGTTCGGTAACGACCAGGGCTATTGGGATTTCTTTGCCGAGCGCGATACGCCCGGCCGCCTGCCCGTGTGGGGCTTTGCGACAGTGACCGAAAGCACGGCCGAGGGCGTGGCGGTCGGCGACCGCTTCTACGGCTATTATCCGATGGCGAGCGATGCGGTTCTCAATGTCGGCAAGGCGGGCCCGGGCGGCTTCGTCGATGTCACCCCACGGCGCACGACGCTGCCGCCGATTTACAACAATTATCAGCGGATCGGGGCGCTGCACGATTATCGCGCCGCCGACCATGATTATTGGCCCGTCTTCCGCCCGCTGTTCCTGACCGGCTGGCTGATCGCCGACCAGTTCGAGGATGAGGGCGATTATGGCGCCGACCAGATCCTGATCGCGAGCGCGTCGAGCAAGACCGCGATCGGGCTTGGCTTCTCGCTCGCGCGGCGCGCGGGCCATCGCCCCGAAACGATCGGCCTGACCAGCAAGGCGAATGTCGCCGACCTCGATGCGCAGCGCATCTATGACCGGGTCATCGCCTACGACGACATCATGACGCTCAATCCCGCCTCATCCTCGGCACTTGTCGACATGGCGGGCAATGGCGCGGTGACGCGCGCGGTGCACAGCCATTTCGGGGGCAATCTGAAAGCCTCGATCATCGTCGGCAAGTCGCACTGGGACTCCGATGCCGGCGAGGCCGCGCTCCCCGGTCCCGAGCGGCAGGGCTTTTTCGCACCCGGCCGCAGCCAGAAGCGTATCGCCGACTGGGGTGGCGCGGCGTTCGCGCAAAAGATGGCCGAGGCCTGGCTCGCCTTCATGGACGTCGCGCCGCGCCTAGCGACGATCGACAAACGAACCGGCGGCGAAGCAGCCCTCGGCGCCTATCGCGAGATGCTCGCCGGCAAGGCCGACCCGAAAGCGGGGATCGTGATATCGCCATGCTGATCGTCGGCAGCCCGGTCTCACCCTATGTCCGCAAGATCCTCGCGATCCTGCATCTGAAGGGCCTCGATTACGAACTCGACCCGATCACGCCCTTTTATGGCAATGACGATTTTTCGAAGCTGAGCCCGCTGCGCCGGATCCCGGTGCTGATCGACGGCGACCTTGTCGTGAACGATTCGACGGTGATCGCCGAATATCTCGACGAGGCGTACCCCGATGTCCCGGTGCTGCCCGACGGCCCGCGCGAACGGGCGCAGGCGCGCTGGATCGAGGAATATGGCGACAGCCGCCTCGGTGATCTCTGCATCTGGGGCCTCTTCTTTCCGAAAGTCGTGGCACCGCATGTGTTCAAGCGGCCGCCCGACGAAGACGCGCTCGCGAAGGTCACGAACGACGACCTGCCCGAGGCGATCGACTGGATCGAGGCGCACGCGCCGGCGGCCGGCTTCCTGTTCGGCGATAGTGTGGGCGTCGCCGACCTCGCCATCGCCTGCCCGCTGCGCAACGCGGCGATCGCCGGCTGGACGCCCGATCCCGCGCGCTGGCCGAAGACCGCGGCCTGGCTCGACCGGATTGCCGCGCTTCCCTGCTACGCGCGCACCATGACGTTCGAACCCGCGATCCTCGCAACGCGCGCCGACGGGCGCCGCGCCGCGCTCGAAGCCGCCGGCGTGCGCGTCGCCCAACAAAGCTTCGGCACCGACACACCGCGCGCCAGCATCATGCTGCGCTGATCTTTCACTCTCCCGACGACAGGAACCATCTATGGGTCGCTTCACGACCGTGATCTTCGATTTTGGCGGCGTCATCACCGCCTCGCCCTTCGAGGCGTTCAACCGACTCGAGGAGGAGCGCGGCCTGCCGCGCGACTTCGTCCGCCGCGTCAACGCGGCCAACCCCGACGACAACGCCTGGGCGAAGTTCGAGCGCGCCGAGATCGACGCCGCGGCGTTCGACACGCTGTTCGCCGAAGAAGCGCGCGCGCTGGGCCATGAGCTGGAGGGCGAAGCGGTGCTGGCGGTGATCGCGGGGGCGGTGCGGCCAGCGATGGTCGCGGCGCTCGACACGCTGAAGGATCGCGGCTTCACCATCGCCTGCATCACGAACAACGTCCCCGGCGGCAAGATGGGAATCCAGGGCGCGGGCATGACGCGCAGCGCGGAAGCCGCGATCGAGGTCGCCGACATCATGGCGCGCTTCGCCCACGTCATCGAATCGAGCAAGGCCGGGGTTCGCAAGCCCGACCCGCGCATTTACCAGATGATGTGCGAGACGCTGGGCGTCGAACCGGGCGAATGCATCTATCTCGACGACCTCGGCATCAACTGCAAACCCGCGAGCCAGCTCGGCATGCACGCGATCAAGGTGACGAGCGGCGAACAGGCGCTCGCCGACCTGTCGGCGGCACTGGGGATGCCGCTTCCCTGAGACTGCACCCCGCAGGACAGCCCGGGGGCCGTCAGCCGCCACACCCTCTCTCGCTTTCGTCACCCCGGACCCTGATCCGGGATTCATCGCGGCGCCGAAATCATGGACTCCGGATCAGGTCCGGAGTGACGATGCAGGATAGATGAGCTTCTGGTCGGAAAGGTCGTTTCGCCAAAACGCAAAAACGAAATTCTAAATTGCAAATGACTCGCAATAACATATAAGCCCCCCGGTGCCGCATCATGCGCGCGCTGGAAAGGGAATCGATGTACGCCTTTGTCGACCGGCCGGTGGAAAGTCTCTGCAACGGCGGGCGTTTCCTGCTCTGGGCGATGCGCGCATGGGTTTCGGCGGCCGAGCGCGGGCAATGCGCGCCGCAGATGCTCTATCGGGGTTTTACCGCCGTCGAGGTGCCCGGCGCGCTGCCCGACTTCCATATCGCGATGGCGCTGCTCGCCGGCGATTCAGTCGAAACGCTGGCGCTTGCGCCGATGCCATGCCTCCAGATTTCAGAGGATGAAGCAATTCTGCTTGGACTCTGGCGCGATTTTTCGCTTGAGAGCGCCGCAAATGCCCATGCGACCCTGGCCTTGCTCGCCGAGGACGGCAGCGTCGGCCCGATCGCAAGAGCGATGGGGGCGACGGTCGACCGGCTGGTCGCGGCGGGATTCGATATGCCGGCCCTCGCGGCCGGCGCCATGACACATCAGGAAAGTTCAAAGTGATGAGTGACCGTATTGCCGAAGCCGCCAAGCTGGCCCCCTCCGCCTCGCTGACCGTCGAGGAGGTGCGTTCGGTGCGCCACTGGAACGAGCATCTGTTCAGCTTCACCATCACCCGTCCGCCAAGCTTCCGCTTCCGCTCGGGCGAATTTGTGATGATCGGCCTGCCGGGTGAAGGACGCCCACTGCTCCGCGCTTATTCGATCGCCAGCCCCGCCTATGCCGACGAGCTCGAGTTCCTGTCGATCAAGGTGCCCGACGGCCCGCTGACCTCGCGCCTCCAGCTCATCCAGCCGGGCGATCCGGTCTATCTCGGCCGCAAGCCGACCGGCACGCTTGTTGCCGACGCGCTGACCCCCGGCCGGCGGCTGTTCATGCTCTCGACCGGCACCGGCCTCGCGCCCTTCCTCAGCCTTGCGCGCGATCCCGATATCTATGATCGCTTCAACCAGATCGTGATCGTGCACTGCGTGCGGCAGGTCAGCGACCTCGCGTTCCGCGACGAGCTCGAAAGCCAGCTTGCGGGCGACCCGCTGGTGCAGGATCAGGCGTTGCTGCAGTTCCACTACCTGCCGACGGTGACGCGCGAACCCTTCCACACGACGGGCCGCATCGATGCGCTGATCGACGATGGTTCGCTTTTCGGCCACCCGCTGACCGGGCCGACGCAGTTCGACCCCGAAACCGACCGTATCATGATGTGTGGCAGCATGGCGATGATCCGCGACCTTCAGGCACGGTTCGAGGAGCTGGGCTTCAAGGAAGGCTCGAACGCCGCGCCCGGCGACTTTGTCATCGAGCGCGCATTCGTCGGCTAGGGCTTGTCCGCGTAAGCTTTGACCAGATCGAACATATAGTCGCGCCCGACATAGACCGAGCGCACTTCCATGCGTTCGTTGAGGCCGTGCGCCCCATTGCCGTCGGGGTCGCCCCACATGCCGGGGATGCCATAGGTCGGGATGCCGACCGCGCCGAGGAAGGTCGCGTCGGTATAGCCATTGGCCATCGACGGGATGACTTTCAGTCCCGGCCAATATTTGTCGACCAGTTTCTGCATCGGGCCGATGATCCTGGGGTCGAGCGGTGGCGCGGGCGGCGCGGGGCGCTTGGGCGGAAGCTGGGTGATCGTGACGCCCGGATCGCCGATCACGCGCCCGAGTTCATCCTTGATCGATTCGATGCTGTGCCCCGGAAAGATGCGGCAGTTGATGTTCGCGCCCGCGCGCTGCGGCAGCGCGTTCGGCGCGTGGCCGCCGTCGAGCAAGGTCGCGACGCAGGTGGTGCGCAGATTGCTGTGGAGGAACGGGTCCTTGTTGACGATCGCCTCGGCCGCCTTGTCGGCGGGGTTCTTCGCCAGCGCGACCATCGCGCGGCCGGTCTCGTCGCCGCGGGCGGCACCCGCCTCGGCAAAGAAACGCCGCGTCGTGTCGGTCATCTCGACCGGGAAGTCGTAATCGTCGATCTTCGTCAGCGCGCGCGCGAGTTCGTAGATGGCGTTGTCGGGCACGGGCGCCGAGCTGTGCCCGCCGGGGTTGCGCGTTTCGAGGCGGAAATTGGCGAAGGTCTTTTCGCCGACCTGCACCGACTGGCCGAGCACCTTGCCCTTGCCGTCGCTGTCGCCGCCGCCGCCCTCGTTCAAGGCAAATTCGGCGTCGATCAGGTCGCGCTTGTTCGCGGCGAGCCATTCGACGCCGTTGAACGCGCCATTGGTTTCCTCGCCGCAGGTCAGCGCCATTTTCACGGGGCGCTTGGGCTTGTAGCCGGCCTGCTGGAACCGGATCAGGGTGTCGACCCACACCGCCGCCTGTGCCTTGTCGTCGGCGGTGCCGCGGCCATAGAAATAGCCATTTTCCTCGACCATCACGAACGGGTCGCGTTCCCAGTCGGCGCGTTTCGCCTCGACGACGTCGATATGCGCGACGAGCAGGATCGGTTTGGCTGCCTTGCTGGTGCCCGGATAGACGGCGACGAGGCCGCCTTCCTTCGGATTTTCGGGAGTCGCGAACAGGGTGAGCTGGCTGTCGGGGATGCCCGCCGCCTTCAGGCGCGCCGCCATGCGTTCGGCGGCAAGCGTGCAGCTTCCCGACGACAGCGTCGTGTTCGTTTCGACCAGTTCCTTGTAGATTTCGCGGAAGGCGAGCTGATCGGCGCGCGGTTGCGCCTCGGCGGCGAGCGCGGGCGCGGCGAGCAGCATGGCGGACGTCAGCAACGCGGACAGCGTTTTCATCGATTTCTCCCCTGTTTGTAGACGCAAGGAGCAGAAAGACGGCGGCGCTGCAAGCCGCGATGCGCGTGCCCCTTGCGCCGCGGCGGGCTTTGGCGCAATCGGGGCGGGGGAGAGGAGCCGAAGTGACCAAAATCGATGACAACCCACCGGGGTTGGTGGCGCGCGGCGTGCGCCGGCTGTTGCTCCTGCTGTACCGGATGCGCGGATGGAAGGCCGAGGGCAGCGTGCCCGAACAGCGGCGTTTCGTGCTGATCGCCGCACCGCATACGAGCAATTGGGACTTCGTCAATTTCCTCGGGCTTGCCGGCGACCTTGGGCTGAAGCCCCATTTCATGGGGAAATTGTCGCTGTTCCGCTGGCCGCTCGCGGGCTTCATGAAACAGATGGGCGGCATCCCGGTCGACCGGCGCGGCGGCACCAATGTCGTGCAGCAGATGGTCGACGAGTTCGCGCGCCGCGCCGAATTCATCCTGACCGTCGCGCCCGAGGGAACGCGCGGCAAGACGAAGAAATGGCGCACCGGATTCTACCAGATCGCGCTCGCCGCCAAGGTGCCGCTCGTCGTGGGTTTCATGGACTACAGCAAGAAGACCGGCGGGCTCGGCCCGCTGATCTGGCCCACCGGCGACTTTCGCGCGGACATGCTGAAGGTGCTCGAAACGTATAAAGGCTGCATCCCCAAATTTCCCGAGCGGGCGGTGCAGTCGATCGATGATATAGTCGGGGTCGAAGAGGAACGGGATTTGCGCGCATGATCGACGCCCTTTTGCTGCTCGGGACCAATTTTGCCGGATTGATCGGCGTCATCCTGATTCTGTGGGGCATATCGGTCGTCATCCGCGACGTGTCGTTCATCGACGCCTTCTGGGCGTTCGGCATGGTGCTGCTTGCATGGGGCGCGGCATGGCAGGCGGGGTTCGACGCGCCGCACGCGAAATTGCTGCTCGGCCTCACGACCTTGTGGGGCCTCCGGCTCGCGATCCATCTGACCGTCCGCTGGGCGCGCCATGGCGAGGACCCGCGCTACCGGAAGATCCTCGCGCATACGGTGGAGAAGCGGAAATGGGGCTGGGCGAAGGCCGCGCTGCTTACCGTTTTCCTGACGCAGGCGCCGCTGCTGTTCATCACCTGCTTGCCCGCGCAGCTCGGCATCTGGGCGAGCGCGGGCGATCCCGCAGCCGGCGTCGGTGCGATCGGCTGGATCGGCGCTGCGGCCGCCTTGATCGGCATCGCGTTCGAAAGCATCGGCGACGCGCAGCTCGACGCCTTTCGCAAGAATCCCGCGAACAAGGGCAGGGTGCTCGACACCGGCCTGTGGCGTTATACGCGCCACCCCAATTATTTCGGCGACGCGCTGGCGTGGTGGGGCATCTGGCTCGTGACGCTCGACCTCGGTTGGGGGCTGGCGCTTGCGAGCCTGATCGGGCCGGTCTTCCTGACCTTCACCCTCACTCGGTGGTCGGGCAAGGCGCTGCTCGAAAAGGGGCTGCACAAGACGCGGCCCGATTATGCCGCCTATGTCGCGCGAACCTCCGGATTCATCCCTTGGCCGCCAAAGACCAAGGCTTAGGTGGCGAGGAACGCCCGGCCGATGTGTCGGCGCTCGGCGATGCGCCGCGCATCCGCGCGATCCTGACCGCGGCGGCGCG
This sequence comes from Sphingopyxis sp., assembly GCF_035944815.1. Taxonomy (GTDB): domain Bacteria; phylum Pseudomonadota; class Alphaproteobacteria; order Sphingomonadales; family Sphingomonadaceae; genus Sphingopyxis. The sequence goes on along the minus strand of NZ_DASZAU010000001.1, from coordinate 131,143 downwards.
CGAGGGGCGCAGCGTCAGCTATTCCGAACTGCTCGGCGACCTCGGCTTTCGCTTCACCCGCCCCAAGATGCGCGCGGTGTGCCGGACGCTCGAGGAGGTCGATCGCCTCTGCGCGCTGGACGGCGAACCCGACATGGCGGTGCTGGTGGTACGCGAAAGCGACCGGCTGCCGGGGCAGGGCTGGTGGGTCGGCGGAACGGCGCTGCTGCTCGGCTATGACGGCCCGTGGGAGGGCGCGGCAGCGACGCGGTTTATCCGCGAGCAGCAGCAGGCGGTGTTCGATTATTGGGCAGAGCGATAAATATGGGCGCATTCGGATTTTCCATTTTGCGCCTCATCCTCACGCTGATGCTGATCGGTGGGCTGCATGAATATGCTCCGCCATCGTGGGGTGCCTATGGCGTGCTGATCGCCTTTCTCTGCCTGTCCTTTCTCGTGACGATGGTTCACGAACTCGGCCATGCGCTGGCGGTATGGGGGCAGCGCGGAACGGTGATCGAAATATCGGTTCTCGGCCTGACCTACGCGCCGCCGTCGAGGCGCTTTGCGCTGAAGGCGCTCCCGAAGGGCGGCGATCTGGGAGGGTATGTCGCCTACCGTCCGCCCGCGGAAGACTGGACGCGGCGGCAATATGGTATCGTCGCCGCGGCTGGACCGCTTGCCGATGCGGCACTTGCGCTGGTCGCGCTAACGACCGCGATGTGGTTTGCGCCGCCGATCGCCGCATCGCCTGCCCCGGTCGTCGCGACCGTCGTGGACGAGGCGTCGGCAAACTCCGTGAGAATCCGAAGCAACCTGCCGTCGACGGAGGAACATGAACGCATCGTCGCCGAAATTTCGGCCGGTGAGCGAGGGAAAGGCGCGGCGGCGTTGGCGTCGATGCTGATGGTCGTCGCCTTTGTATCGGCGCTCGGTAACCTGCTTCCCTATCATGGCAGCGACGGGGCCAGGCTGCTCCAGCTGTGGCGCGGGCGGAACCGCTTCGCGCGAACGCGCTGACGCCGCTCCCTTACTTCTTCAAGCCGATCTCGCGCAGCCGCTGTTGCAGATAGTCGTCCGCGGTAATCGGCGTCGGGTAGAGGTTCGGGTGCGACGCGTCGACGCAGCTTTCGAGCGTCTCGATCGGATAGTCCGAGCGGAAGTGCAGGAAGAAGGGCATCGAGTAACGCGCGACGCTCGCGCGGCCCGCGTCGGGATTGCGGACGCGGTGGGTGGTCGAGGGCAGCTTGTTGTTGGTCAGCCGCTGCAGCATGTCGCCGACATTGACCGCCATCGCGCCCGGCGGCGGCGAGACGGGGAGCCAACTGCCGTCCTTGTCGAGGATCTCCAGCCCCGCCTCTTCGGCGCCGAGCAGCAAGGTGATCGTGTTGATATCCTCATGCGCTTCGGCGCGGATGCCCTTGGCGGGGGCTTCGACGGGCGGATAGTGGAGCAGGCGCATCACGCTGTTGCCGTCGGCGACGGTGTCGTCGAAGAAATCGGGCGCAAGGCCGAGGTAGCGTGCGATGCCCGAGAGCAGGCGGCCGCCGACGCGGTCGAATTCGGCGAAGAGTTTGTCATAGGCGGTGCGGAAGCCTTCGACTTCCTTTGGCCACACATTGTTCGGCTGCTGCGCGGCGAGGCGGTGGCCGGCGGGCAGGTCGCGGCCGACATGCCAGAATTCCTTGAGGTCGACTTCCTTGGCGCCCTTGGCGATCTCGGTCCCGAACGGCGTATAGCCGCGCGCACCGCCGCCGCCGGCGATATGATAGGCACGCTTGGTTTCCTCGGGCAGCGCGAAGAAGGCTTTCGCCTTGTCCCACGCTTCGTCGATCAGCTCGGGGTCGATGCCATGGTCGGTGATCATCGCGAAGCCGAAGCGTTCGAACGACGCCCCGAAATCCTTCGCGAACTGATCGGCGGGAAGCGACATGGAAATGACGGGAACGGCAGCGGTCATGAAAGATAGGTCCATCTGATAGGGGCGGCGCCCGTCGGGGCGCGTCATGAGTCGCGATTTAGGCGCTGCGCGGCTGCGGTTAAAGGGAAAAAGGCGGTTTCGTCCCGCGCGCGGCTCGGCTAAGCCCCCGGCCATGGCAAAGCAATATTGGCTGATGAAATCCGAACCCGACGCCTATGCGTGGGAACAACTCGTCAAGGACGGCACGGGGATGTGGGACGGGGTGCGCAACCACACCGCGAAGCTCAACCTGATGGCGATGAAGCTCGGCGACGAGGCGCTCTTTTATCACAGCAATATCGGCAAGGAATGCGTGGGGATCATGACGATCACCGAGACCGCCTCGCCCGATCCGACCGCGGAAAAGGGATCGCCGTGGGTGATCGTTCGCGTCGCCCCGGTGCGGGCGCTGAAGCATCCGGTCACGCTCGCGGCGATCAAGGCCGATCCGGCGCTCGCCGACATGGACCTGATCCGACAGTCGCGACTGTCGGTCGGGCGCGTAACGCCCGCCGAATGGAAACATATCCTCAAAAAATCGGAAAAGCCCGCCGGCTGAACCCGGGTGCAATGCGGGCGATTATTTCGCCAGCTTCGCCTTCAGATGGTCGGCCACCGACGGGTGCAGTGGATTGACGAATTCGCAGCCGTAATTGTTGCCGTCCTGCCGGCGCACCACGGCTTCGACCGGCTGCAGCCCGGGCAGGTTCACCCAGATATGCTTGCCGATCGCCTGGCGCGAAAAGGTGAACATGCGGAAACCGTTCGCCGACAGGTCGAATAGTTCGGCATCGAACGGATTGGATCCAGCTTCGCGAAAGCGGGCGCGGCCGTCGACCGACGTGCGTTCGTCACGGCGGGCCGATGGAGGCGCCTTACTGGCTTCGAGGGTGCGATTTCCCAACACTGCTTTGGTCCCAGCGTACTCTTGATTCGACTTCTCTTACGCCGCCGTTGGTTACCTTAAAGTGAAGGAATATGGTGAAAATCGGCTATATCGGTGGCCGGTCCCCGACCGCCATCAAATGGCTGGGAAAGGGCGTGACAAGCTGTGCCGCATCGCGCCATTCGGCGGTCAGCCAGCGCTCATGATCCTCGGCATGCAGGATCAGCGGCATCGCGCCGGGGCCCAGGCGTTCGAGCAGGCCGTTCGGATCGGTCGTGAGCATCGCGAAGCCCGGCCAGTCGTCATTCTGGCGCTGGATGCCCGCGAAGGCGAAGATCGACCGGCCCGAAACCGACGCCCAGCGCTGGCGCCGCGCGCCCGCCGGCCCCGACCACAGGGCGAAGCTCGTCGCGGGGATCAGGCAGCGAAGCTCGGGATGGCGCAGCGTGCCGATCCAGAAGGGGCTCGACAGGTTGCGGACCGTCGCGACGGGCTGCGTGCCCTGCGGCGGGGGCGGGACGCCCCACAGCTTCGGGCGCAGGTAACGGCGCGGGCCGCCGCGATTGTCGGGAGCGATCACCGGTGCGGGACGCCCCGGCGTGACATAGTCGCCCGCCCAGGGATCGTCGCCCGCATCGACGCCAAAAGTCGCGGCGATCGCGCGCGCCGGGGCATCGAGACGATAGAGGTTCATGCGGCCTGATTGCCGCGCGGCGCTGCGCTGTCAATCGGCGCGCTGCGCCGCTTTCACTTGTCCCAGGGCGACTTTTCGGCGGGTTTCGATTCGCCGAGACTTCCGCGTTCGGCGGCACGGTCGGCGGCGACCATCACCCCGGCGCCCATCATGCTGCACCCGACGAAGCCGAGGATCGTCAGGCATCCGAGCCCCATCAGGATCGATTTCATCATATCGGCCATCGTGCCGCTCCGTCGTTGTTCCGGCGGCAGGGGTAACGGCTATGCGTAAAAATCGTGTTTACTGATCGGGTCTTACGCGGCCGCGGCCCGCCTTGATGCTCGCGCGCGCCTTCTTGCTGTCGACGCGTTTCGCCTTCGCTGCCTTGCTGGGTTTGGTCTTGATGCGCCGTTCGGGGCGGACAAGCGCGGCGTCGACCAGTTCGTTCAGCCGCGCGCGTGCGTCGGCGCGGTTCGCTTCCTGCGTGCGGAAACTGCGCGCGAGGATGACGAGTTCGCCCGTGGCGGTCATCCTGCTTCCCGCCAGCGTCTTGAGCCGCCGATAGGCATCGGGCGCGAGCCCCAGCGCGAAGACATCGACGCGCAATTGGCATGCGGTCGCGACCTTGTTGACATTCTGGCCCCCCGGGCCCGACCCCGCGAGGAACTTCTCGCTGATCGCGCTTTCGGGGATCTCAGCCACGCGTCGGCTCCGCTCCCTCCGGCGCCGCAAAGCCCATCGCGATGAAGCTGTCGGGGAAGGGCGCCTCGGCAATTATTGGCGGCTTGACGTCACGTTTTACCATCAGCCTTTCGGCATGGAGCAGGGTTCGCGTTTTTGTCCCGCCACGGCCGTAGACGGGATCGCCGACAAGCGGAAAGCCGAGCCCCTCGAGCGCATGGACGCGCAGCTGGTGCGTGCGGCCGGTTTCGGGGCGGAAGCGGAGCAGGGCGCGATCGCCGACGACAGCGAGCTTTTCCCAATGCGAGATCGAGGGCTTGCCTTTCGGATCGCCGACCATGCGCCAGCCCTCTTCGGCCGTCGAAACTTTTGAAAGCGGCAGGTCGATCGTACCGCCGTCGCCGTCGGGCACGCCGTCGACGATCGCGAGATATTGCTTCTCGACCTCGCGGCTCTCGAACGCGCGGGTGAAGCGGCCGTGCGCCTTGGGATTGCGCGCGAGGAGCAGGCAGCCCGAGGTGTCGCGGTCGAGCCGATGAACCGCGAGCGGCCAGCGTTTGAAACCGAACTTCAAGAGGTCGAGATGGTTTTCGAGGCTGAGGCTGCCGTCGCGCGGAGCGTCGACGGGCAGGCCCGCGGGCTTGTCGATGACGAGGGCCTCGCCATCGAGGAACAGGACACGGTCTGAAAGGAGCATGGCGCGCTATAGGGCCTGATCGGTTGAGGGGGAAGCGCCTCGCGCTTTTGCCGATACCGTGAATCCGGCCCTCAACGAAAATGCGCGGGCCTGCCGGTCAGTCGAAAGCGTAAACGTCCATCGCGAGCAGGCCATAGGTGACGCTGTGGTGCAGCCGTTCGGCCTTCAACGGTACCGCGCCCGCGCCCATCGCCACGAACAGCGGCAATATATGGTCTGCCGTCGGGTGATTGTCGCGCCCGTGCGGCGCGCGGTCGACGCTGTGCAGCACGTCGTCGAGGGCCCCCGCGGACATCCGTTCCGCGATCCAGTCGGTAAAGTCGGTAACCCACGCCGGCGCGGGGGCATCGATCGGCAGGCGGGCGGAGAAGAGCGCGCGCAGATTATGCGTGATGCTGCCCGATCCGACGATCAGCACCTCTTCGTCGCGGAGCGGTTCCAGCGCCTGTCCCAGCGCGAAATGCCATTCGGGCGAAGCGTTCGACGCAATCGAAAGCTGGACGACGGGAATGTCGGCATCGGGGTAGATGAGCGACAGCGGCACCCACGCGCCATGGTCGAGCCCGCGTTCGGGATCGGCGGTGACGGCAAGGCCATGCCCGGCCAGCAGGTCGACGACGCGCTGGGCCAGCGCCGGGTCGCCCGGCGCGGGATAGCGCATCGCGAACAGCTCGTCGGGAAAGCCGCCGAAATCGTGGATCGTCGGCGGCGCGGGCGACGCGGTCACCGTCGCGCGGCCGCCCTGATACGCCGCATCATGATGCGCCGATACGAGCAGGATCGCGCGCGGGCGCGGCAGTCGGGCACCCAGCCCGGCGAGGAAGTCCCGCGCCGGGCTGGGCTCGAGCGCCATCATCGGCGAGCCGTGCGAAAGGAAAAGGCTCGGGAGACGGCGCATCGGTTCAGGCGATCAGCTTGGCGGCGGTGCGCGCGACGCGCTCGCCGAGATAGCGGGCACCGGCAAGATCGGCTTCGCCCGGCTGGCGCGAACCGTCGCCGCCGGCGATCGTCGTCGCGCCATAGGGGGCGCCGCCCTTCACTTCATCGACGCCCATCTGGCCGGAAAAGCCATAGTCGAGGCCGACGATCGTCATGCCGAAGTGGATCAGGTTGGTGAGGACCGAAAAGAGCGTCGTTTCCTGACCGCCATGCTGCGACCCGGTCGAGGTGAAGGCGGCGCCGACCTTACCGTTGAGCTTGCCCTGCGCCCAGACGCCGCCGGCGGTGTCCCAGAAGCTTGCCATCTGGCTCGACATGCGGCCGAAGCGCGTCGGCGTGCCGACGACGATCGCGTCATAATCTGCGAGTTCGTTCGGGTCGCTCAGCAGCGGGTGCGCGGTGTCGGTCTTGAAGCCCGCGGCCTGAACGACCGCCGCGGGGGCGGTTTCGGCGACGCGGCGGATTTCGACGTCGGCGCCCGCGGCGCGCGCGCCCTCGGCGACGGCGTCGGCCATCTGTTCGACATGCCCGTAGCTCGAATAATAGAGCACCAGTACCTTGGCCATCATTCAGTCCTTTCTTTCACAATGAAACCGCCGCCGCGCGGGAGGAAGGCGCGGCGGCGGCGGGGTATCAGGCGGCCTGCTTCAGGCCGTCGATTGCGGTGGTCGCCTGATTGATCGCTTCGCCGTTCATCATCTGCTGGTCGGCGGCGATGATGTGGACATCGGTGATGCCGACGAAGCCGAGCACGTGGCGCAGGTAGCCGGTGGCGAAATCATAATCGCTGCCGACGGGCACGCCGCCCGAGGTGACGACCAGATAGGCCTTCTTGCCCTTGAGCAGGCCTTCGGGGCCCGCTTCGGTGTAGCGGAAGGTCCGGCGGGCGCGGGCGATCAGGTCGATCCATGCCTTCAGCGAGGCGGGGATGCTGAAATTATAGATGGGCACGCCGATGACGATCGTGTCGGCGGCTTCGAGTTCGGCGATCATCTCGTCCGACGCGGCAAGCGCCGCCTTCTGGTCGTCCGAACGGTCGGCGTCGTCGGTGAAATTGGCGCCGACCCAGTTTTCGGTCAGCAGCGCGGGCGGCGTATCGGCAAGGTCGCGGCGGGTGACGCTGGCGCCATAACCCTGCTCGACCAGACGGGTCACGAGCTGGTCGGTGAGCTGGCGGCTCGTTGAACCGGTATGGCGGGCACTCGAATCGATGCGGAGAATATGGCTCATTGTCTTGTTCCTTGATTTCGGAAGGGAGGGGGTGCCGCGAGCTTCGAAGGGAAACCCGCGGCACGGGGTGGGTCGCCGCCGGGGAGGGGGATGGCGACGACCCGGGGGCTCTTTAGAGGCTGTCGACGAGGACCAGTTCGGCGTCGTCGAGCGCTTCGACCTCGATCTTTCCGACATCGCGGAGTGCGATGCCGTCGCGGGGATCGGCGTCCTCGCCATTCACCCGGATCCGGCCCTTGGCGGCGACCAGATAGGCGTGGCGTCCGGGTTCGAGGTCGTAGGAGACGCTTTCCCCGGCCCCCACCGTCGCGGCAGCCACACGGGCATTGGCGCGGATCGGCAGCGCTTCGTCGCCGTCGATGCCGCTCGCCAGCGTCACGAACTGGCCCGACCGGTCGGCCTTGGGGAACTGGCGCGCGCCCCAGCCCGGATTGCCACCGTCGCGGTCGGGCATGATCCAGATCTGGAACAGCGTCGTTTCCTCATCCTCGAGGTTGAACTCGCTGTGCGTCACGCCGGTGCCGGCGCTCATCACCTGGACGTCGCCCGCCGCGGTGCGGCCGCTGTTGCCCATGGAGTCGCGGTGCGTAATCGCGCCGGTGCGGACATAGGTGATGATTTCCATGTCGCGGTGCGGATGCGGCGGGAAGCCCGACTGGGCGGCGATGGCATCGTCGTTCCAGACGCGCAGCGCGCCCCAGCCCATGCGATCGGGCTCGTAGTAATTGGCGAAGGAAAAGTGGTGACGGGCGTCGAGCCAGCCGTGGTTGGCGTGGCCCAGCGTGTCGAATTTGCGGATGTCGATCATTGGCCTTGTCCTTTCGTATCTTGTCGATCGCTGCGCATATCGGTGGTGCCGGTGCGCTGGTGTTGAGGACAAAATAGGCTCTTGGATCGTTTCTAAAATAGCGTAGATGGAAAACCATCGTTTCCAATCAGGAGCTATTGCGTGGCGCTTCCCGACTATGAAGGCTGGGCCTGTTTCGTCGCCGTTGCCGACGGCGGCAGCTTTACCGCTGCCGCCGCCGCGCTCGGCCTGTCGAAGGCGAGCGTGTCGAAGGCGGTGACGCGGCTCGAGGCGTCGCTGGGGATCACGCTGCTGCATCGCAGCTCGCGCGTCGTCGCAGTGTCGACCGCGGGCGCGGGCCTGCTCGACGAAGCGCGCGCGATGGTCGCGGCGGCGACCGCGGCGACCGAAGCCGCGCGCGGCGACCGCGTCGACCTCGCGGGGCCGATCCGCCTTGCCGCGCCGATGAGCTTTGGGATCAAGGTGCTCGGCCCGCCGCTCGCAGCCTTCCTCGACCGGCATCCGGCGGTCGAGATCGAAGTGCTGCTGAGCGATGCGCGCAACGATCCGGTCGCGGAGGGGATCGACCTGACGCTGCGCATATCGCCGCTCGCCGATTCGAGCCTGCTCGCGCGCACGATCGCGCCGGTCGCGGCGTCGGTGATCGCGAGCCCCGCCTATCTGGAAAAGCACGGCACCCCGAAACATCCGCTCGACCTCGCGGGGCACCGGCTGATCGGTTACGGCCACCGCCAGCGCGCGATGCCGATCCATTTCCATCGCAAGGGCGAGGAAGCGACCGTGCTGCCGACGGGCCCCTTGTTCGCGAACAATGGCGATGTCGCGGTGCCGCTGGTGGTCGCGGGCGTGGGCATTGCCGCCTTGCCCGATTTCATCGCCGCCGACGCGTTGGCGTCGGGCGCGGTCGTCCCGATCCTGGCCGACTGGTCGTTGCCGCAGTCGCATCTGCACCTGTTGTCGCCGCCCTCGCGGCTGCGCCCCGCGCGCGTCCGCGCGCTCTCGGACCATCTGGTCGACACGCTCAAAATGTCCTGTACCGGGGCACATGATCGCTATGTGGCGCTTCACCATCATCCCAAAACGCCGTGACCGACTGTTGCAAATAGGGCGCGACTCGCGGAGTTCTGCGGGTTAAATCAAAATTAACCTTTTCCCTTCATTAGTTTCGTGGTTAATGTTCCGGCAGTCCTGCAACGGGGGTTGGTCGGTGACATCCTTGATAGTCATGCGATCGGTTCGCGGGATTATCGTGGGAAACAGTCAAGGGGTGCCTAATGCGCGTACTGCTGATCGAGGACGAGCCGACGACCGCGAAAGCGATCGACACGATGCTCACGACCGAAGGCTTCAACGTCTACACCACCGATTTGGGGGAAGAGGGCTTGGACCTTGGCAAGCTCTATGATTACGACATCATCCTGCTCGACCTGAACCTGCCCGACATGCACGGCTATGACGTGCTGAAGAAGCTGCGCACCGCCAAGGTGCAGACGCCGGTGCTGATCCTGTCGGGCATTTCGGAAATGGATTCGAAGGTGCGTTCGTTCGGCTTCGGTGCCGACGATTATGTCACCAAGCCGTTCCACCGCGACGAGCTGGTCGCCCGCATCCATGCGGTCGTCCGCCGGTCGAAGGGTCACAGCCAGAGCGTCATCAAGACGGGCAAGCTCGCGGTCAATCTCGACACCAAGACGGTCGAGGTCGACACGACGCGCGTGCATCTGACCGGCAAGGAATATCAGATGCTCGAGCTGCTCTCGCTGCGCAAGGGCACGACGCTGACCAAGGAAATGTTCCTGAACCACCTGTATGGCGGGATGGACGAGCCCGAACTGAAGATCATCGACGTCTTCATCTGCAAGCTGCGCAAGAAACTGGCGCTGGCCTGTGGGGGTGAAAATTATATCGAGACGGTCTGGGGCCGCGGTTATGTCCTTCGCGACATCGACGACGAAGGCAACGAGGTGCGCCGCGTCGCCTGACGCCGGACACTGAATTTAGAACACCGGGGGAGCCGGCGCGGAGCGATCCGCGCCGGTTTTCCTTTGCGCGTCGCTATTGCGGTTTGCTGGTCCAGACGCTGCGCCCGAAATGCGCGGGCTGTGCCGCACCGAGGACGAGGCCGGGCCGGCGCGCCGGCGCGGTGGGCGGCGGGATGATTTCGAACCCGGAGGCGACGGCGTGCGTCGCCGGCGCGGCGCCGCCGTGCGCGGCGCGCAGCAGGCTGGTGTCGATCGCGCGATCGGTTTCGATCCCGAATTTCTTGTCGACGACCCAGCGGACGGTGCCGAGCATCGGGTCGTGGCCCGGAAGGAAGACGGTGATCCGTTCGCCGATATGCAGCGCGGCGGGCCCCTGGCCGCCGATGCCCGTTTCGGAGACGTTGCGGATCGTGATGTCGAACTGTCCGAGTCGCGAGCAGGCGAGCGCCGCCTTCACCAGGCGCGACTGGCGCGGCTGGCGCTTGTCGGAAGGAGCGGAAGAGGCCGGGGAAGCCTCGGGATTCGACATGCGCGACTCATCTCTGTCGCCCGACCCCCACGTCGACCGATGATTATGGTCCCGGCACAACCGTAACCGCTGAAGGTAAATTTTCGTTATAGATGTCTGGTGACAATTGGGGCGGCGGCGCGTTTGTGTTCCGTTGCGGGACTGTCCGGCGGCGTCGGTTATGGGGTGAGGAGCGGACGTTCGCGGTTCTTATGTGCACCCCGGCGAAAGCCGGGGCCCATCTTCCCACGGCGCTACCGGGCCCCGGCTTTCGCCGGGGTACACAACTCTATCGGCTGCTTCTTTCTCTCCGTCATCCCGGGCTTGACCCGGGATCCCGCTTTTGAGGCGCTGATTGCCTTTGATCTCAAGCGGGACCCCGGATCAAGTCCGGGGTGACGATGATGGATGGGGCTGCTTCCGGTCGAAACCGGCCATCCGCAATTCGGATCGCGGCCCAAAAAAGAGGCCCGCCGCATGCCGGGGCATGGGCGGGCCGAAAGCCGTTTCCGGTGACCTGATCAACGCAGGCCCGAAAATTTCACATCCTGGACGCGGCCGTAGCGGACGTCGCAGCTGAACTTGCCATTGTCATAATTGCCGCCGCGGCCCCAGCGTCCGCCAAAGCCGTCGCGGACGACGACGCGGCCCTTGACCTTGTACCCGTCGCGCTTGCGGTCGATGCTCGTCACTTCGGTGACGTCGGTGCGGCCATAGCGGCGGCTGCCGCGTTCGACGGCATTGACGCACTGGCTGACCGCGCTGCGGCTGTTGCCATAACGGTTATAGTCATAGCCATAGCCGTAGCGCGCGTCGTTGTAGCGGCCGCGATCGCGATAACGATCGCCATAGCGGTCGTTGTAGCGGTCGTCGTAACGATCGTAGCGGTCGTTGTCCGATGCCGACAGGATCGCGGCAAGCCCGCCGATCACGACGGCGCCGGCGATGATTTCGCCCGCGCTGATCCCGTCGCGGTCATAACGGTCACGCGCTGCGGCGGGGGCGGCGCTCATCAGCATCGCGCCGGCGGTGGCCGCACCAATTGCGGCCTTGGTCAGGTTCGTCTTAATAGCCATGGTTCGGTCTCCTCAAAAAGCGCAGGCGGCGTATCGCGGCCTGTTGAGGATGGTTTAACGGACGCGCGGTGACGCCGTGCTGAACCCCGCGCTTATCTGGCGTTCAGCCTTGGTTTTGCTGGCGTTCATAAAGAAATGGCCCCCCGCCGGTGGGCGGGAGGCCTGGCTGTCGCTCCGGCAGGGTCAGCCGAAATTGACGTCGACGACGCGTCCGTTGCGATAGCTGCAGCCAAAGCTCCGCACCTCGCCGCCGAGGCGCGACGCGGTGCCCGTGACGTACCAGCCGCCGCCCGAGGCTTTGGTGCCGGTGATGCTGTCGACGCGTGCATCCTCGCCCATTTCGCCCTCGACCGCCCAGCTGCACGCGTCGGCGGCGCGCGCTTCGGCCTCGCCGCGCCCATAGGCGCCGGGGGCGGCGGCGTCCGGCGCGTCGGGCTCGTAGCGCGGCACCTCCTGCCGTTCGTCGTCGCGGTACGGCGGGTCGTACCGATAGTCGGGCGCGCGATCGCGTTTGTCCTTGCTCGCGGCGCTGGCGATCGCGGCGATGGTGCCGATGATGAGCAAGCCGCCGAGCACGTCGCCGGTGCTGATGCGGTCGTGGTGGCGATAGCCCCAGCCGCCATGGCGGCTGCGCGCTTCGGCGGGGGTGGCGGCAAGGCCGACCGAGGTCAGGACGATCGCTGCAGCAGTGGTCAGGCTGGTGAGTTTACGCATCGAGGAAAGCTCCCCTTCGGCGGGGCCCTGGACGGTCCGGCCCCCTCTGTCCCCGCCCTAGGCGCATCATGCTTTCGCGCCGCTGAACCGTTGCCGATGCGCGGCGAAGCGAGTCCCGGAACGCGAAAGGCCCGCCATCCACGGGGACGGCGGGCCTTCGACCAGATACAGGTGACCAGACCTATATGGGCAATCAGCAGACGCAGCGCGGCTTGGGTTTCGGTTTCCACTTCTTCTTCGCCACATAGCGTTTCCGCACCGGCACATTTTCATAATAGGTGCGGGTCGATGTTTCGACGGTTTCGGTCACCACCGGCGCGCCGTTCGTGATGATCGTCGTGACGACGACGCCCGGGGTGTAATAGCCATAGCCGTAACCATAGCCGCCGTGCTGGTAGGTCGTCGCATAGCCGCCGGGATATGGGCCACCGGGATAGGGGCCGCCCTGATAATAGCCGCCGCGATACCGCTCGCGGCTCGCCATCCATTCGTCGCACTTTTTCTTGTCCGAGGCATTGCCGATCGCGCCGCCGGCGAGCGCACCGAGTCCGCCGCCGATCAGCGTGCCTTCGGTGCGGTTGCCGCGCCCGGCGATGCGGTTGCCGACGATGCCACCCACGACACCCCCGACAACCGCGCCGCCTACCGTGCCCCCCCGGCCACAGCGGCGTGCCATATCTTCGTCGTAGCGCGGGTCGTACCCGCCGCCATAATAGGGATCATAGGCGGGCGGCGGCGGATAGCCGGCGCCATGGCCTTCGACCGTGCCTTCGTAGCGGCCGTCGTAACGGCGGCCGTCGGGCGCTTCATAGGTACCGTTCCAGGTTCCGGTCCAGCGGCCCTCGGCATCATAGGTGCCGTTGACGGTGCGATAGTCGACTTCGCTCGGCACGCGGTCGGGATAGCCGGTGTAGACGCGGACGTCGGGATCGGCGGGAGTGCCATAATCGAGCGCGGGCGCTTCGGCGCGGGCGTGCCCTGCCAGCAACAACGACCCTGCGGCCATACCCAACAAGACGATCGTACGCATGCTAAACTCCCTGTTCCCCCGGCCTGAACCGATTGGTTAACAGCTTGTTAGCAAAATCGTCGCGTTTCGGCGAATCCGTTAACCGTGATGAATCTGTCCCGATTTGGCGCAGGTTGGAGCCGGCCGGCGCTTTTGGGGCAGGACCGGTTTCGCGCGGGCAGGGCCTTCGGTCTCTCCCGCTGCTTGCGGGAGCGAGATCAGACGCGCCCCGGCGCGCGTGCCCGGATGAAATTTTCCAGCGCGACGAACAGCATTTCGCGCGCATCGCTGCCCAGCATTTCGGCGGTCAGCCAGTCGAAATGGACGCGGTCGCGGCGCGTCGAGGCCCCGACCATCGCCGCGAGCAGCGCTTCGTCGAAGCTGACGCGCGGGCAGCAGGGCGGGGCGACGGCAAAGGGTTCGGGCCAGACATGGCCGATCGCCTCGACGACGAGGCGATAGCGGCGCGCGGCGAGGATATTGCCCCAGCGCCGTTCGAGTTCGGGCATCGGGTCGCGTTCGCTGCGGCGGCAGAGGATGCAATAGCGGAGTGCCAGCACGGCCTGCGCGGCTTCGACGGAGAGATCGCGCACCAGCGGCTGCTGCGTCAATTGGCGGATCAGCGTGCTGCTGTGCATATGGTTTCTGTCTCCCGGCCCTTGCAATTCCCCGGTCCGTTTCGCCCCTTTTCGGGAAAAAGATGCCGGCCGCTTTAAAGCGCAGCTTTAAGATGCAGCGGCCGGCAGGAGGGGACTGCCCCACCTTGCTATTGAGAATTATTCGCAAATACAAGCGAAAAAAGAGGCGCCCGAAAGCGCCTCTCTTATCAACGGCTTAGCGAGTGGACGTCGCCTGGGCGCCGCCGAATCACTCAGTCGTCGCTGACGGGCTTCGACTGGAGCTGGATGTAATTTTCGATACCCATGCGCTCGATCATCTCGAACTGCTTTTCCAGCTCGTCGACATGATGCTCTTCGCTTTCGAGGATGTCGGCGAACAGGTCGCGGCTGACATAGTCGCGCACGCTTTCGCAATGCGCGATCGCGTCCCTCAGCAGCGGGATCGCTTCCTCCTCGACCGCGAGGTCGGCGCGCAGGATTTCCTCGACCGTCTCGCCGACGCGCAGCCGCCCGAGGAGCTGGAAGTTGGGGAGGCCGCCGAGGAAGAGGACGCGGTCGGCGAGCTTGTCGGCATGCTTCATCTCGTCGATCGACTCTTCGCGTTCGAACGCGGCGAGGCGTGCGACGCCCCAATTGTCGAGCATGCGATAGTGCAGCCAATATTGGTTGATCGCGGTCAGCTCGTTCTTGAGCGCCTCGTTCAGGAAATCGATGACTTTTTCGTCGCCCTTCATGGTGTCAGTCCTGTCATTTCTGTCTTGGAATGGAGTGGGCGCATTATAGGCGCCCGGCCCCCATCAGGCCAAGGTCAAAAATGGCGGAAAACCAAGAAAAATCAGGCGGTCGCGGCGACGTCGCTGATGATATTGCGAGCGAATGACAGGCATTGTCCGCACTTGGGTTTGCGACCCAATTGCGCATAGGCCGCCTTCGCGCACCGCAATTGGCCATTCCGCGCGACATCGCGCAGCTGGCTTTCCCTTATTGCGTTGCAGACACAGACGACCATGTGCGAATCCTTCTCAACAAGGCTGATGTAGGGATAGTGCGAGGGATTCGCAACAACAAAGATGCGATTGGTTCGCAATGTGAACAGCGACTTTTTCGCCGTTGCGGCCCTTGCCCGAAAAGTGATTCGCGGGCATAGGCGCGCCCATCTTCCCGCCCGCACAGCAAAGGTCCGCCCCGATGAAAGTGAATGTCTATGTGACGCTCAAGCCGGGGGTGCTCGACCCGCAGGGCAAGGCGATCCATCATGCGCTCGAGGGGCTCGGCTTCGGCGGCGTATCGGACGTTCGCGCGGGCCGCTTCATCGAACTCGACGTCGCCGACGGCACGAGCGATGCCGATCTCGACGCGATGTGCTCGAAGCTGCTCGCCAACACGGTGATCGAAAACTACCGCATCGAACGCCCGTAAAGGAGCAGGGCCCATGAAGACCGCCGTCATCGTCTTTCCCGGCTCCAACTGCGATCGCGACATGGCGGTTGCGCTGGAGCAGGTCACCGGCCGCGCGCCCGCGATGGTGTGGCACCGCGAGACCGAACTGCCCGATGGCATCGACTTCATCGCGCTCCCCGGCGGCTTCTCCTACGGCGACTATCTCCGCTCGGGCGCGATGGCGGCACGCTCGCCGATCCTGCGCGCCGTTTCGGACGCCGCCGGCCGCGGCGTTCCCGTGCTCGGGGTGTGCAACGGCTTCCAGGTGCTGACCGAGGCGCAGCTGCTGCCCGGCGCGTTGATGCGCAACGCAGGGCTCAATTTCGTGTGCCGCACCGTGCCGCTCACGGTCGAGAACAGCCAGTCGCTGTTCACCGCGAGCTATAATGCGGGCGAGCGGATCGACATTCCCGTCGCGCATCACGACGGCAATTATTTCGCCGACGCCGAAACGCTCGACCGGATCGAGGGCGAGGGGCGCGTCGCATTCCGCTATGCCGACAGCGTCAACGGCTCGGCGCGCGACATCGCGGGCGTACTCAATGCCGCGGGCAATGTGCTCGGCATGATGCCGCACCCCGAACGCGCGATCGACCGCGCGCATGGCGGCACCGACGGCCTACGCCTGTTCGAGGCCGCGCTCGGCGTCCTCGCCTGATACCTGCGCGTCGGCCGGGGGTTTTTCCGGCGACTGAAGCCAGCGCCCGACGAGCAGCAGCACCGTCGGCCAGAAGATCGTGTTCCAGATGTCGTGCCAGTGCGCGGCGTCGGGCTGGATCGCCGCCCGGCTCGCCTCGGCGGTCATGTCGAGCCATTCGCCGCCGCAGGCCATGGCGAGCACCGCCAGCCAGGCCGCGAGCCACCCGCCGCGCCGTCGCCACATCAACCGGACGGCGACGAACAGCGCCAGCCCGAAATAGATATGCAGCGCGTCCTTGCTGAGTTCGGTCGACGCGACCAGCCAGCTCTTCTGCTGCGTGAACAGCGCCGCCAGCTCGATCGGGGTCATCGCATCAGACCTTCGCCTTGAACGGACTGAAATCGGTGCCCTCGTCGAACACGTCGACCCCTTCGCGGCGCTTGAGCGCGCCGACGACGACATAGGTGACGGGGGTCAGCGCGGCTTCCCACGCGGTCTTGATCAGCCATTGCGACAGCACGACCTCGTAAAGCTGCTCGGGCGGCCAGCCGGCAAGGCCGTAAAAGGCGAGCGGGTAGAAAATCAGGCTGTCGAGTCCCTGGCCGACGACCGTCGACCCGATCGTGCGCGCCCATAACTGCTTGCCGCCGGTCCACAGCTTCATCCGCGCGAGGACATAGGAGTTGGCGAATTCGCCAACGCAAAAGGCGGTCATCGATGCGATGACGATGCGCCAGCTGTTGCCGAAGACGAATTCATAGCTCGCCTGTCCCGGCCAGCCGTCGGCGGGCGGCAGCGCGACGACGATCCACGCCATGAACGCCATGAAGGCGAGCGCCGCAAACCCCGTCCAGATGACGCGCCGCGCCCGGGCATAGCCATAGACCTCGGTCAGCACGTCGCCGATGATATAGCTGATCGGGAAAAAGAGGACGCCGGCGCCGAAGGCCCATTGGGCGCCGTCCGGCAGCGTGACGAAGCTCGGCTTCGATGCGCCGATGATGTTCGACAGCAGCAGGATCGCGACGAACGCCGCCATCAGCAGGTCGTAATAACGGAAATGCCGCACGCTGGCGGCGTTGACCTGAACCGGTCGGTTCGTCGGGGACGGGGCGTCAGTCATCAAACGGCTGCTTAACGCGCTTTGCAGCCCGCGCAAACCGCGCTATTCGCGCTGCCCGCAGCCTTGCGCACGCGCCCGTAGCTCAGCTGGATAGAGCACCCGCCTTCTAAGCGGGTGGTCGCAGGTTCGAATCCTGCCGGGCGCGCCATTTCCCGAACGGGACGCTGCGGGCCGTGCCATGCTTCGGGATGGCGGCGCATTTCCCCCTCAGGTCCAGCCGGACGTCCGCGCATAGGCGTCCAGTTCGCCAAGCATGATGGCCAGAATCGATCGATGATATCCCAGCCCGCGAAGATAGTTCGCGGCGCTCTCATGCGAATCCATCGAGCGCGTTTTGAGGAAGCGCCGGCCTTCTTCGATCATATGGTCGTCGCCGGCCCGGCGCCCGACCATGATCAGCCATAAGCCGTCGAGCGGGTTGATCAGCGACTGGCTTTTCTGAAGCCGGCGATGGGCGTCGGCCCATCGCCCATCGACGATCAGGTTACCGAGTTCGGCATATTGATACTGCGGCTGCGATCCCGAGATAGCGACGGCGTTCTCGATAAGTGCCGCCGATTCCGGCCAGTTTCCGAAATAATATCCCTCGGCCATCGCCGCCTGATTGAGCATGTTCGCGTTTCCGGCGCAGTGACGTTTGGCCGACCGGATCGTCGCGGCGAGCCGGTCGAGGTCGGGTGGAAGGCTGCGCCGATACTCGCGCATTCGCGCGGTCAAGGCGCCGCAGTCGGCGGGATCGATCGCAAAGGCCTGTGCCAGCGTTTCATTGTACCTGGCGCGCAGGGCGCCCGGATCGCGCGGTTTCCTGCCGCTTCTTTCGAGCAGTTGGATTTGTACGATCATCGCATAATGGCTGAATATGTCGGCATAGGCTCCCGGCTCCTTCATCGCGGTTTCGAGGCATTGCAGCTCGTCCGCAGGATCGTCGGTCAACCTGTTGATAAAATAATAATGAGCTGAAATCCGGCAGGCATAGTCGCGTTTGGCTTCGTCGCTGCGCCATGGCAGCTGCAGCGCCTTTTGCGGCAGAACCCCCTCGGGCGATGCGACAAGATAGAGGGCGCGGGCGATCAGCAGATCGGGGGCAGCCGCCGCATTTTCATGAGCGATGATTTGCGACCAATAGGGAGTGGTCTCGCCGTCCCGATAGAGCGAAGCGCGGATATCCTGCCCCGCGCCGGGCGACGATGCGGGCTTGAGCTCAAGTCGGTGCCGCATCGAGGTGCAAGCGTCCCCCTCGCGTCCGTTCCTGACGAGGGGATAGGCCTGCAGAAAGGCGTTGAAGCTTCCCTGAAGCGGGACGATCTCACGCCCGGGAAAGTCGAGCAGGCGCAGCGTCAGATATGGGCGGCTGCAATTCCCCGACGTCCTGTTCGGGAAAAGGTCCGCCGCAAGCATCGACCCGATCGCGAGTAAAAGCGCGATGCCCGCAAACGCCCATTTCGCCTGCGCACCCGCGAGCCGGCGCTTCGCCCACTGCGCCAGTCTCGGTCTCGGAGCCGCAGGCTGCCGGCTTGTCCGGAAACGGGGGCGATAGCTGCCCTTGTCGAAATAGATTGTGAGCGGAGCGCTATTTTCCGCCGAGGCGTAATATTCCTCGAGCGCCTTGCGGAGCCGCATCATCTCGACCCGCACATGGCTGTCGATCGACGGATCGAAGTCTTCGCCACGCCGCAAGACGTCGACGGCGATCGCATAGCCTTTCAGCCGTTCGCCGCGGCCCGCCATCTCCTCCCCGACCAGATATCGCAAAAGCGTCGGCAACCGCCCGCGCCCCAATGCGCCCGCCTGTTCGATCCGGTCGAGGCTTTCCGCGATCTGGTCGGGATCCGGGTGCGGTGCATCGCGAGGGGGGGCATTGTTGCCGTTGTCGGGACCGCTGCCGGCCGGCGGCTCGCGATGCGTATCGTCGGGCGGGAGCATCGTTAACGCCCCCGTTTAACGTTGTTTAACATCGCCGCTAACTGGCAGTCGCGGGCATTTCTGCCGACGGGAAAGCGATGTTCACTGCATCTGACCACGCGCTCGACCCCTTCCCACAGATTCGCGTCTCGCGTCTAACCGCAACGCGGTCCGCTTCGCCGGACATCGTCTAGGGGCGGCCGATGAACAGCCACGGACGATTCCCTCCATATGATTT
Source organism: Sphingopyxis sp. (assembly GCF_035944815.1). Lineage (GTDB taxonomy): Bacteria > Pseudomonadota > Alphaproteobacteria > Sphingomonadales > Sphingomonadaceae > Sphingopyxis. The sequence continues at coordinate 112,035 of NZ_DASZAU010000001.1, read as the reverse complement.
CGAAAGCTGTTTGGTCCCTGCGAAATCGGGCATCCTTTCGTGCGTCGCCGCAACGGCCCTGCACAAGGATGCCTTCGAACTTCATTATCAGGATATTGTATCCATTGCCAATTCTCAAACGGTAGCGCGCGAGGCGTTGCTGCGATGGCGTGATCGGGACCAGCCGCCCCCGTGCACTATTGCCGCGCTTCTGGAAGCTGCCGAGAATGGAGGCCAGATCATCGAGCTGGGCTCGCGCATCTTGGAAAGCGCCTGCCGCGATGCCGCCGGCTGGCCAGACCTTTCCCCCGTAGCCGTCAATGTGTCGCCGCTCCAGTTGCTCGCAGGCGATTTCGCCGACAGGACCTTTGCCATCCTGTCCGAAACCGGACTTCCGCCCGGGCGGCTCGTGATCGAGATTACCGAAACGGCGGCGCTGGCAGCCACAGGCGATGTGATCGACCAGATCGCCAGGTTGCGGGCGGCGGGAATCGAGCTGGCGCTCGACGATTTCGGCTCCGGCTATTCGTCGCTGCGCAATCTTCAATTCCTGCCATTCGACAAGATCAAACTCGACAGCTGCTTCATCCGGGAAGCGCTCGACGACGAGCGGAGCCGGAAAATCATTGCTGCGGTGGTAGGGCTCGGCCGTGAACTCGGCCTCGATGTCGTCGCGGAGGGCATCGAAACATATGAACAGCTCGACCTCGTCAAGTCCGCGGGCTGCGATCTTATTCAGGGCTATCTGTTTTCACGGCCCCGTCCGAACCCGGAGGTGCTGACGGAGGCATTGCGGAAACGGGCCATGCGTTCGTCGCGTGGACGGCCTCGAACCACGGCTGGCCGCGCTGTCAAATCGGGCGAGGAATCGATCGTTATACCCGTTCGCTTCGTGGCCGACCTCGCCGCGTCGGTGGGACAGGACGAGATGCTCGATGCGATCGTGCGATGGAGCGGGCAGCTTTTGTCCGCCGATCGTGCGTCGATCGCGCTTCGGCACGACGATGCATATTTGAAGATCGTATCGGCGCACGGCGTCGAGCCTTTGCTGAATGGCCAGCTGGTTTCGGTAGAGAAGACGCTGATCGGTCGCGTCTTCAGCGCGCAATGGCCGGAGGTCTGCAACGACATGGCCAGATCGGCGGACGTCGACTGTCAAATGCTCCACCGCATCGGACTGGTGTGCTGCCTCGACGTCCCCCTGGTGTGCGGGGAGCATTGCTATGGGACGTTGAACGTCGCGCGCCTCTCCGGCGTATTCGAACAGCACGAACTCGAACGGCTCCAGTCGCTCGGCAAATGGCTCGCGCTGCAGATCAGCATGTATTCGATGTCGTCATGAGCGAAATGCCGGTTCGCCAAACTCCGATGGCCATGCCGACGCCTATGCATTAACCTGCTGCGATGGTGCAGGATAAACCCCGATACAAGACGTACGACAGCCCCGCCGGCGGTTGGGGCGCGGCGGCGGCGACCGCGAAGGTGCTGCTCGAACAGAGCGTCGTGACCAAGGGGTCGCGCGCGCTCCTGTCGATGAACCAGCCCGGCGGTTTCAAGTGCCCGAGCTGCGCCTTTCCCGATGCGCATTGCACCAAAAAGCTCGAATTTTGCGAAAATGGCGCGAAGGCGCTCGCGCATGAGGCGACGAAGTTTCGCGTCACGCGCGAATTCTTCGCCGAGCACAGCGTCACCGACCTGATGGCGCAGTCCGATTACTGGCTCGAAATGCAGGGCCGGCTGACCGAGCCGATGCGCTACGACGCCGCGACCGACCATTATGTGCCCGTGAGCTGGGACGATGCCTTTGCGTTGATCGGCCGGCATCTGCGCGCGCTGGCAAGCCCGCACGAGGCTGAATTCTATACCTCGGGCCGCACGGCGAACGAGACCGCCTTCCTCTATTCGATCTTTGTGCGCGAGTTCGGGACCAACAATTTCCCCGATTGTTCGAACATGTGCCACGAGCCGACGAGCCGCGGGCTCCCGCATTCGATCGGGGTCGGCAAGGGCACGGTGATCCTCGAGGATTTCGACCATGCCGAGGCGATCTTCCTGATCGGCCACAATGCGGGGACCAACGCGCCGCGCATGATGACGCCCTTGGTCGAGGCGCGGAAGCGCGGCATCCCGATCGTCGCGGTCAACCCGATGCCCGAGCGCGCGCTGATCAAGTTCACCGAGCCGCAGGACATCGTCCAGATGGCGACCTTCAGGTCGAGCGCGATAACCAGCGAATTCGTGCATATCCGGATCGGCGGCGACCTCGCGCTTTTGAAGGGCATGATGAAAGTGCTGTTCGAACGCGAGGCCGCGGGCGAGACCGTGCTCGACCATGATTTCATCGACCGACATACGTCGGGCTTCGACGCGCTGAAGGCCGATATCGAGGCGCAGGCATGGCCCGACCTTGTCGCCGCGTCGGGGATCGACGAGGCGCAGATCCGGCGCTGCGCCGAAATCTATATCGCCTCGAACGCGACGATTATCTGTTACGGCATGGGGATCACCCAGCATCAGCAGGGATCGCAGCTCGTCCAGCAGATCGCGAACCTGCTGCTGCTGAAGGGTAATTATGGCAAGCCCGGCGCGGGCATCTCGCCGATCCGCGGCCATTCGAACGTGCAGGGCGACCGCACCGTCGGCATCGATGAGAAACCGGGGCAGGCCTATCTCGACCGGGTCCGCGATGTCTTCGGTTTCGAACCGCCGCGCGAGCATGGGCATCATACGGTGGAATCGGTCGAGGCGATGCTCGCGGGCACCGCCAAGGTCTTCATCGGCCTCGGCGGCAATTTCGTCCGCGCGGTGCCCGACACCGACCGCTCCTATGCGGCGATGCGAAAGCTCGACCTCACCGTCGGCATCGCGACCAAGCTCAATCGCGGCCACCTCGTCCACGGCAAGGATGCGCTGATCCTGCCCGTCGTCGCGCGCTCCGAACGCATCGAAACTGCGAAGGGCGAACAGTTCGTCACGATCGAGGATTCGATGTCGAACGTCACCGCCTCGCGCGGCGTGCTCGACCCGGCGAGCGAACATCTGCTGACGGAAACCGAAATCGTCTGCCGCATCGCGATGGCGACGCTACCGAACAGCAAGGTCGATTGGGCGCGCTACATCGACGATTACGACCTGATCCGCGACAAGATTGCCGCCGTCTATCCCGCGCTCTACGAAGGCTTTGCCGAGCGTATCAAGGCGCCGATGGGTTTCCACCTCGACATCCCGCCGCGCCGCCGCGTCTGGGCGACCCCGAACGGCAAGGCCAATTTCCTCGTGCTGCCCGGGCTCGCGGTCAACGCGCCGGTCGCCGATCCCGACATGCTGCGCCTCGCGACCGTGCGCTCGCACGACCAGTTCAACACGACGATCTACAGCTATAACGACCGCTATCGCGGCGTGTACAACGACCGCATGATCCTGTTCATGAACGCCGATGATATCGCGGCGCGCGGGCTGGAGGCGGGCACAAAGGTCGCGCTCGAAACGATCGGTGCCGACGGCATCGCGCGCCGCGTCGACGGGCTCACGATCATCGACTATCCGATGTCGCGCGGTTCGGTCGCGGGCTATTATCCCGAGCTCAACCCGCTGCTCCCGCTCGCTTTCTACGACAAGACCAGCGGCTGCCCGGCGGCGAAGTCGATCCCGGTGCGCGTCGTCGGGGCGGCGGGCTGACGCCGCATATGGCCGTCGGCAAGCATATCGCGCCCGTCCGGTTCCTGATCTTTCCCGTCGTGCTCGTCGCGGCGCTCGCGGCCGCCCTCGCCGCCGGGGTCGATCCGCGCGCCGCCTTCCTGCTCGGTTTCGACGCCGCCGCGCTCGTCTTCCTCTGCACGGTGATGCCGCTGTTCCGCGCCGATGCCGATCAGATGCGCCGCCGCGCCGCCGACAATGACGCGAACCGCATCGGCCTGCTCGCGATCACCGTGCTCCTCTCGCTCGTCATCCTCTTCGCGGTCGGCACGCTGATCGCGAGCCCCGGCGATCTGGACCGCGCCGACGTCATCCTGATCGTCGCGACGCTCGCGCTCGCCTGGCTCTTCGCGAACATGGTGTTCACGCTCCACTATGCGCATCTCTATTATCTGCAAAAGGACGGCCGCGACCAGCGCGGGATCGAGGTGCCGGGGGTGCACGAACCTGGTTACTGGGACTTCCTCTATTTCGCCTTCACGCTCGGCATGACCTTCCAGACCTCGGACGTCACCATATCGGGCGCGCATATGCGCCGCGTCGTGCTCGGCCACTGCATGGCGGCGTTTATCTTCAACATGGGCATCTTGGCGTTCACCGTGAACGCCATCGGCGGGTCATAGCCCTGTCAGCCGGTCGAGGTCGGCGGCGCTGTTGACGTTCGGCGGCACGAAATCGCTCGCCACCGCGCGCGCGCCGATCCGCCGAGCGAAAGCCTTTACCGCAAGGTCGCCCGCATCCTCCAGCATCGCCCGAAGCACGTCCAGCGCGGCGACGGGCCACAGCCCGATCACCGGCTGCGTTTCCAGAAACGCCGGCGCCGGCTCCAGCAGCGCCCGCAAATCACCCGGCAGGCGCACGCAATCGACCGGCGCGGTCAGCAATTGATCATATCCCCGCTCCGCCGCATGGATCAGCGCCCCCGCAATCCCCCCGAGCGGTCCCATATCGGCGCGCGGCCAGTCGGCGATCTCGCCCCGCCCGACCACCACGACAGCATCGCAATGCGGAGCAAGCGCCGCCGCCGCATGATCAAGCAGTGTCCGCCCCTCCAGCATCGCCAGCGCCTTGTCCGACCCGAAACGGCTCGACCGCCCGCCAGCCAGCACCGCGCCGAGCGTCCTCACGCAATCATCCCGTGCGGATCGCTCACGATCAGCGCCGAGTCCGTCCGCGCCAGCGCGACAAGCGTCAGCCCCGCCGCCGCCGCGCGCTCCGCCGCGAGGCTCGTCGGCGCCGAGATGGTGACGAGCATCGGACACCCCGCGCGCACCGTCTTTTCGACGAGCTCGTAACTGCACCGCGCCGACAGCAGGATAAAGCCCGTCCCCGGATCGATCCCCGCACGCGCCATCGCGCCGATCAATTTGTCGAGCGCGTTATGCCGCCCGACATCCTCGCGCACGAGCCCGATCGCGCCGCCCGGCGAACAGAAGGCGGCGGCATGCACCGCCCCCGTCGCGCGCCCGAGCGGCTGATGCGCGCCGAGCGCCGCCAGCGCCGCCGCGATGGCATCACGGTCGGTCGCGATCCGCGCCGTGACGGCGGGGAGGGGGCGCAGCACCTCCTCGATATTCTCGATTCCGCAGAGGCCGCAGCTACTCTCGCTCACCCGCTTGCGCGCGCGGTCGAGCGCGATCGCATTGCGCTCGGGCGGCAACCAGATGCGAAGCGCCCAGCCGCCTTCGATGGGGTGGACGTCGACGCGCCCGATCTGGTCCGGCGTCTCGATCAGACCTTCATTCAGCGCAAAGCCGACCGCATAATCCTCCATGTCGGCGGGGGTCGCCATCATCACTGCATAAGCGATGCCGCCCACCTCGACCGACACCGGCGCCTCGACCGCGATACTGCGCGTCAGGTCAGCGTCGCCGGGTTCGCCAAGGCCGAGGCGGCGGACGGGAAGATCGATTGTCTCGTTGGTCATGGCTGCACCAGCAAGACTAGCCGCCGGCCGGGATATAAATTGCCCCCGAAGGTGGAGGCGGACGTAGTTCCCAACCGAATATTTTTGCTGTTGCCTTAGCGGCGGATCGTATATCTTCCCATTTTTCGTCGGACCGAACGGCCTCGTCGGTCCAGAACGCAGCGTTATGTTGTCCGCTCATCGACACAAGCAGGCTATCCAAGGCGTCCAGCGCGGCTCGCTGCTCGGCGCTGACGTCACTTTCGTGCCCGACGAGTTCATAAAGTCCATCTTCGAAATCCAACGCCAATTCATCGGCCTTACAGACGAAATCGGGAAATAGCGCGAGTTGAACCTCGGCAGGCTGCGCCAAGGCCAACACGGCGTGCTGAAGCTGATTGCGCATTTGCTACCTCCATTTGTCGTTGGGGCGTAACGCAGGTGGAGCGCGGCCGCAATCGGGCCCTATCAGCCCTCGTCATCCCGGACTTGATCAGGGATCCATCGCCGCGTCGTCGCCATTGGACCCCGGATCAAGTCCGGGGTGACGAAGATTGGAAGCTTTTTGTTGTGAACCCCGGCGAAAGCCGGGGCCCATCTCCCCCGGTGCAAATGGGCCCCGGCTTTCGCCGAGGCTCACAATGGCCATAGGTCACATCTGGCCGCCTCAACCCCCACGCCCCAGCCGCTCGACAAGGAAATCGACGAACACCCGCACCCGCGCCGGGGTGTTCGCGCCGCCCGCGAACACCGCATGGATCGCCTCGATGTCGCCCGGATTATAATCCTCCAATATCGGCACCAACGCTCCGGAATCTATCTGATCGGCGATGCTGAACGCCCCGACGCGCGCGATTCCGACCCCCGCGGCGGCAAGCTGCCCCAGCGTCTCGCCATTATTCGCCTCGATATTGCCCTGCACCGAAAGCGCATAGTCCCGCGTCCCGTCGCGGAACGGCCACACCGGCTCGGCGCGGCGGAAGTTGAAGTTGAGACAATTATGATCGTGCAGATCCTCGGGGCTGCGCGGCGTGCCGTGCGCTGCCAGATAGGCGGGGGCGGCGACGATCACGCGGCGGCTCTCGCCGAGCTTGCGCGCGGTGAGCGGGCTGTCGGCGAGCGGGCCGAAACGGATCGCGACGTCGGCCTGTCCCGCTGCGATGTCGACGAGCCGGTCGGCAAGGCTGATGTCGACGAGGATGTGCGGATAGAGCGCCACGAACTCGCCGATCAGCGGCACGATCGTCAGCCGCCCGTGCGCCTGCGCCGCGCTGACGCGCAGCCGCCCGCGCGGCGCGCCCTGATCGGCGATCGCCTGTTCGGCATCGCCCAGATCGGCGAGGATGCGCCGCGCCGCGCGCAAATAGGCCTCGCCCTCGGGGGTCAGCGTCAGCGCGCGAGTCGAACGCAAGAGCAGCCGGACGCCCAGCCGCGCCTCGATCCGGTCGATCGTCCGGCTCACCGCCGACGGCGTCAGGCCCAGGCAGCGCCCGGCGGCCGAAAAACTGCCCCCGGCGATCGTCGCGGCAAAGACTTCCATCGATCGCGCACGGTCGCCGCTTCCATCCATCTTTGCGTTCATTTCAAAAATCTTTCGCTTCTCGCGACGCTACACCGGCGGAGTGCCCGCATCCATCTATGCGCTCAACACGCAATCGAAAGGGTGGATCATGGAATATCGCCAATTGGGATCGTCGGGGCTCCGTGTCCCGGCCCTAAGCTTCGGAACCGGCACCTTCGGCGGGCAGGGGCCGCTGTTCAGGGCGTGGGGCACCAGCGATGCGGCTGAGGCGCGGCGCCTCATCGACATCAGTCTCGACGCCGGCGTCACGCTGTTCGACACCGCCGACGTCTATTCGAACGGCGCGTCGGAGGAGATTTTGGGCGAAGCGATCAAGGGCCGCCGCGATGCGGTGCTGATCTCGACCAAGACCGGGCTGCCGATGGGCGACGGGCCGCAGGACTGGGGCGCATCGCGCAGCCGCCTGATCGGCGCGGTCGACGCCGCGCTCCGCCGGCTCGGCACCGATCATATCGACCTGCTCCAGCTTCATGCCTTCGACGCCTCGACCCCGGTCGACGAATTGATGGATACGCTCGCCACGCTGATCGCGGCGGGCAAGCTCCGCTACGCCGGCGTCTCCAACTATCCGGGCTGGCAGCTGATGAAGGCGCAGGCCGCCGCCGACCGGCGCGGCACGCCGCGCTTCGTCGCGCATCAGGTCTATTATTCGCTGATCGGCCGCGCTTACGAGGCCGACCTGATGCCGCTCGCCGCCGATCAGGGTATCGGCGCTTTGGTATGGAGCCCGCTCGGCTGGGGCCGTCTGACCGGCAAGATCGGCCGCGACCGCCCGGTTCCGGCGGGCAGCCGCCTCCACGAAACCGAACAGTTCGCGCCGCCGGTGACCGAAGATCTGCTCTACCGCGTGATCGATGCGCTGGAGGCCGTCGCTGCCGAAACCGGCAAGACGGTGCCGCAGGTCGCGATCAACTGGCTGCTCCGGCGCCCCACCGTGTCGTCGGTGATCATCGGCGCACGTAACGAGGAGCAGCTCCGGCAGAATCTCGGCGCGGTCGGCTGGGAAATGACGGCGGAGCAAGTCGCCGCGCTCGACGCCGCAAGCGATGTCCTGCCGCCCTATCCGCACACGCCCTACCGGCAACAGGCGGGCTTCGCGCGCCTCAACCCGCCGCTCGTCTGATCGGAAGAACCGACATGAAACTCAACTTTCCCCTCCTTGCGCTCGCCACGGGCGCCTTCGGCATCGGTATCACCGAATTCGCCCCGATGGGGCTGCTCCCCGACATGGCCGAAGGGCTGGGGGTTTCGATCCCCGCCGCCGGGCTGCTCGTTTCGGCCTATGCGCTCGGCGTCATGCTCGGCGCGCCGCTGATGACGCTCACCACCGCGCGGATGAACCGCCGCACGCTGCTGATCGGCCTGATGGCGATCTTCACGCTCGGCAATTTCCTGTCCGCCATCGCGGGCGATTACACGATCTTGATGGTCGCGCGCGTCATCACCTCGCTCAACCACGGCGCCTTTTTCGGCGTCGGCTCGGTCGTCGCGGCGAGCCTCGTTCCGCCCGAAAAGCGGGCGAGCGCGGTCGCGGCGATGTTCATGGGGCTGACGCTCGCCAACGTCATCGGCGTGCCGCTCGCGCCCTGGGTCGGCGAGACGTTCGGCTGGCGCACCGCCTTCGGCGCGATTGCCGTCTGGGGCCTGATCACCATGGCGGCACTGCGTTTCGCGCTTCCCGACATCGGCCGCGACGCGGGCGGCAACATGCTCGCCGAACTCGGCGTGCTGAAACGGCGTGAGGTGCTGATCGCACTCGCGCTCACCGCGATCGGCTCGTCGGCGATGTTTACCGTCTTCACTTACATCGCGCCGATCCTGACCGAAGCGACGCACGCGGGAACGCTGTTCGTGACCGCGATGCTGGTGATCTACGGGCTCGGCCTCACCGCCGGCAACTGGCTCGGCGGCGTCTTCGCCGACAAGTCGATCGACCGCACCCTGATCGTCTCGCTCGCCGGGCTCGCCGCGACGCTCGTCATCTTCGCGGGCGCGATGTTCCAGCCGCTCGCTGCGGCGGTCACCATCTTCGTCTGGGGTGTCGCAACCTTCGCCATCGTCCCGCCGCTCCAGATGCGCGTGATGGAGGCGGCGTCCGACGCCCCCAATCTGGCTTCGGCGGTCAATATCGGCGCGTTCAACCTCGGCAACGCCGTCGGCGCCGCGGTCGGGGGCGGGGTGATCGGCCTCGGGCTCGGCTACCCGGCGGTCTCCTTCGCCGGCGCAGCGATGGCGCTTGGCGGTTTGGCGATCGTGCTCGCGACGCGCGGACAAAAGTCTCCGGTGCTGGCCGAAGCCTGACAATTGCCATTCCCGCCGCTTGGCCTATGCAATCGGCGGCATGAAGACCCCGATTCTCGCTGTCCTGACGGGCAAGGCGCGCCCCTTTCGCGGTGACGAGCCGAGCGCGATCGGCAAGCTGCCGGTTGCCGACGCGGTTGCGGTCGATGCGATGGGGCTCGTCGGCGACGAACAGGCCGACCGCACCGTCCACGGCGGCATCGACAAGGCGATCCACCATTATCCCGCCGACCATTATGACTGGTGGCGCGGCCAGCTCGGCGCCCCGCCGCTGCTCGATGCGGCGGGGGCGTTCGGCGAGAATATCTCGACCATCGGCCTCGACGAAAACAGCGTTTTCCTCGGCGACCGCTTCCGCCTCGGCAGTGCGCTGGTCGAAGTCACGCAGGCGCGCCAGCCGTGCTGGAAGCTCGACCATCGTTTCGAAACCAAGGGCGTGATGGCGGGGGTGGTGAAGACGCGGCGCTCGGGCTGGTATTACCGCGTGCTCGAACCCGGTATCGTGCGCGCGGGCGATGATCTGGAGCTGGTCGACCGGCCGTATCCCGAATGGCCGCTCGCCTCGCTCTTCGGCCTGCTCATCGGCGGTGAGGCAAAGGATCGCGTCGCCGATCTCCGCGCGCTCCGCGACGTGCCGGTGCTCGCCGAAACATGGAAGGTCCGCCGCGCCAAGCTCGCTGACCAGTTCGGCGCCGATTAGGCCGTCATCGCAAAGCGCTTCGGCGGCAATCCGACGTGGCGGGTAAAGGCAGTGCTGAACGCGCTCGCCGACCCATAGCCGACTTGGCTGGCAATCTCGTCGAGCTTGCCCGCGCGGCGGCGCAGCAGATCCTTGGCGATGCTCATCCGCCAGCCCTGCAGATATTCCATCGGCGGCACGCCGACGGTGCGCGCGAACCGCTCGAAAAAGGCCGATCGCGATAGCGCCGCTTCCTTCGCGAGCGCCGCGACCGTCCACGGCCGCGCGGGCGCCCCGTGGATCTGCCGGATCGCTGCCGCAAGCCGCGGATCGCTTAAGCCGCGCAGCAGCCCCGGCGGCGCATCGTCGCCCTCGACCGATCGCAGCGCCTCGACGATCAGCACCTCGACCAGCCGCGACAGGATCAGGTCGCATCCGGGCCGCTCTTCGCCCGCCTCTTCGCGCACCAGCCGCACCAGCGTCGCCAGCCGCCCGGCACCGCGCAGGTGGATGAGCGCGGGAAGCTGCGACACCAGCAGCGCGGCATCGGGCGATTCAAAGACGAAATAGCCGCCGAGCATCGTCACATCGGGCGCGCCCTCCTGCCGGCCGTGGCGCACCTCGCCGGTCAGGTCGGCCGCCGCGTGCGGATCGATGAAGGCCGGTTCGGCAGGCTCGAACCCGCCCATGGTGAAGCCCGGCGTCGCGGGCAGGAACACGAAATCGCCCGCCTCGATGATCACCGGATCGGCGCCGTCCACCGACAGGCGGCAGGCGCCCTCAATCACCGTGCAGAACCCCGGATGCCCGAAATCGCCATAGCGCACCGCCCAGCGACCGGCGCCGCTGATAGCTTTCGCAAACACCGTGCGCGGGCGCAGCAGCGCGATCAGGTCGGACAAAGGATCGGTCATATGGACTATCTCGAATGAAATATGGATTTCAGATTATAGATAGTCCGACATGCGCCGTCTAGCGTCCTTTCATCACCCGAGAAAGGAACATAAATGAAAACCATCCTCATCACCGGCTGCTCGTCGGGCTATGGCCTTGAAACCGCGCGTCATTTTCACGCGCTTGGCTGGAATGTGGTCGCCACCATGCGCAACCCCTCCGCGGCACCTTTGACACCTTCCGACCATCTCCGCATCCTCCCCCTCGACGTCACCGACACCGACAGCATCGCGCTCGCGCTCGAACTTGCGGGCCCGATCGACGTGCTCGTCAACAATGCCGGCATCGGCCTGTTCGGCGCGCTCGAACATTCGCCGCTGCAGAAGATCCGCGACATTTTCGAAACCAATACGCTCGGCACGATCGCGATGACGCAGGCGGTGATCCCCCAGATGCGGGCACGCGGTTCGGGCGTCATCGTCAACATCACCTCGACGACGACGCTCGCGCCCTTTCCGCTCGCCGCGGCCTATACCGGCAGCAAGACCGCGATCCAGGGCTTCACGCGCAGCCTCGCGCACGAACTGGCGCCGCTCGGCATCGCGGTAAAGCTGGTCGAGCCCGGCTATGGTCCGACGACCGCCTTTGCGCAGAATACCGAAATCAAGCTCGAGGACGTGTTGCCGCAGCCCTATTGGTCCTACGCCGAACCGATCCTCGCCGGCATGGCCGAACCGTCGTTGTTCACGACCGAGGCCGATGTCGCGAAGGCGGTGTGGCAAGCGGTTCACGACCAGAGCGGCCGGCCCCATTTCCCGGCGGGTGCAGACGCGCTCGCACTCGTCGCCTGACGGCGTCAGGCGCGGGTGAACTGCATCACCCAGTTGACCTCCCACGTCGCGCCGCCGTCGGTCGAGAAGGCTTGCTCCCATTTGGCCGACTGCGGCGTGATGTCCGACCAGCGGAAGCGTACCGTCACCGGCGTGCCCTTCCAGCTGTCCTCGGCAAGGAAGGTTCCGACGCCATTCTCGAATGTCCCGCGCACCGGCACGTCGAGCCGGTCGGTCGCGCGCGAATCGAGCCACCAGATCGACCATGAATTCGTCGCGGGATCAAAGGCGCGCAGCGCGACGCCGCGATAGGTCTCGTCCGGCGTATAAAAGATATTGTCTTCGACATTCGCGCCGCCGCCGAGCAGCGGCCAATTCTCGCTGCTGCCGTCGAACTCGATCCAGTCGTTGCTGCCGGTGAGCCGTTCGCGCAATTTGCGGTGGCGGACCTTCCAGCGGCCGACCAGAAAAGCCCAGTCGTTCGCCGCCGCCGCCGATGGAGGCCCGGCGCCTCCCGCCGACCCGGCCATGGCGACCAGTCCGCCCGCCACGGCGATTTCGAGTGCGCTGCGGCGCGTCAAGTTCATGTCGATCATCGATAGTCTCCCTTCGTGCGGAAGACGGGTACGCCGCGCTACCTGACAATATTTGTCAGTTATTTACGCGACCCTCGAAATATTCCGGATCGGCGAGCCGCGCCTCGGCGACGAGCCGGGCGCTGTGCTCGGCGAGCGAAGCGACGTCATTGGGCGTGAAATGCAGCCCAAGCTTGCTTCGCCGCCAGAGGATATCGTCGGTCGTGCGCGCCCATTCGCGTGTCACCATCCAGCGGACTTCGGCGACGCTGAGCCCGTGGGCGATTTCGCCGCCGAGTTCCTCCCAGCCGGCGGCATCGCCCAGCCAGCGCTTCGCATCGGTGCCATAGGCGCGGGCGATACGGTCGACCGTTGCAGCGGTCAGGAAGGGATGGGCGAGCTTATATTCGGCCTTCAATCCCGCAATGCCGTCGGTCGCAAAATCGCCGCCGGGGAGCGATGCCTTGCCGGTCCAGCGCTTGCCCGCCAGCGCGTCGATTTGCCCGGCGAGATCGTCGGCCGCATCTTCGGCGACATGGCGATAGCTGGTGATCTTGCCGCCATAGATGGTGAGCAGCGGCGCGCCTTCGGCCATGTCGAGGTCGATCCGGTATCCGCGTGTCGCCGCCTCGGGGCGCCCCGATCCGTCCTCGATCAGCGGCCGGACACCCGAATAGGTCCAGACGACATCGGCGGGGGTGATCGGCGCGCGAAAATAAAGGCTCGCGCCTTCGCACAGATAGGCGATTTCCTCGTCGCTCGCCTTCGCTTCGCTCGCCGGCCCGTCATGATCCTGATCGGTCGTCCCGATCAGCGTGAAGTCGCGTTCATAGGGGATGGCGAAGAAGATGCGCCCGTCGGGGAGCTGGAAGAAATAGGCATAGTCATGTTCGAAGACCTTGCGCACGACGATGTGCGACCCGCGCACCAGCCGCATCTGATGGTCGGGTTCGGCGTCGGCGCGCTTCAGCAGGTCGAGCACCGCCGGCCCCGCCGCATTGACGACGCTGCGCCCGGTAAAGCGATATTGGTGCCCCTGGTCGTCGCGCGCGTCGACGATCCACAGCCCGTCCTCGCAGCGCAGCATTTCGGCGCGCGTGCGGGTGCGGACGCGCGCGCCATGATCGGCCGCGTCGCGTGCGTTCAGCGCGACCAGCCGTGCATCGTCGACCCAGCCGTCCGAATATTCGAAGCCTTTGACATATTGCGGCTGCAACGGCCCGCCTGCGGCATGGCGGCGAAGGTCGATCGAACGCGTCGCGGGCAGCTTCTTGCGGCCGCCGATATGGTCGTAGAGGAAGAGGCCAAGCCGGAGCAGCCAGCGCGGGCGGAGCCCGTCGCGATGGGGTAGGACGAAGCGCAGCGGGCGGATGATGTGCGGCGCGATGCCCCACAATATTTCGCGTTCCTTGAGCGCTTCGCGCACAAGGGCGAATTCATAATGTTCGAGGTAGCGCAGCCCGCCGTGGATGAGCTTCGTCGACTTCGACGAGGTGCCCTCGGCGAGGTCGTTCGCTTCGAGCAGCAGCACGCGCGCCCCGCGTCCTGCGGCATCGCGCGCGACGCCGGCGCCATTGACACCGCCGCCGACGACGATGACATCATAAGGGGCAGGGCTGTCGAGCATGGCGAATTCCTATGGCAGCGTTGTCCGATTTGCCAAGGGGCGACATCGTATGCGGCTTACGTATGCGCGTTGCATTCGCGGGGTGCATCCTTCAATTCTGAAAAACTATCCAAGGGGACTGTAGTGAGCGTAAAAGTCGAAACCCTGATCCTGTTCGGCGCAACGGGCGACCTTGCGCAGCGGATGCTTTTTCCCTCGCTCTACAATCTCCATGTCGACGGGTTGCTCGAAGATGCGCTGACGATCGTCGCGTCGGGGCGGTCGAAGATGGACCGCGCGGCGTGCCACGACATGGTACGGAAAGCGCTGACCGAACATCTGCCCGCCGACCGGCTCGATGACGGGCAGATCGCGGGCTTCCTCGATCGGGTCGATTATTGTCCGGTCGATGCCGGAGCGGGCACGGGCTATGACGAGCTTGCCGCGCAGCTGGGCGACCGGCTCGTCCGCCCGATCGGCGCCTATCTCTCGACCCCGCCGTCGATGTTCGGCCCGATCGCGCAGGGGCTTAAAAGCGCGAACATCGCCTGCGCCAAATGCCGTATCGCGATGGAAAAGCCGATCGGCCACGACCTCGCTTCTTCGCGGCAGGTCAATGCCGAGGTCGGTGACGCTTTCGCCGAAGACCGCGTCTTTCGTATCGACCATTATCTCGGCAAGGAAACGGTCCAGAACCTGCTCGCGCTGCGCTTCGCCAACATGCTCTTCGAGCCGCTGTGGAACGCACAGGCGATCGACCATGTCCAGATCACCGTCGCTGAGACCGTCGGGCTCGAAGGCCGCGTTTCCTATTATGACGGCGTTGGTGCGCTGAAAGACATGGTGCAGAACCATATGCTCCAGCTGCTCGCGATCATTGCGATGGAGCCGCCCGCGAGCGTATCCTCGACCGCGGTTCGCGACGAGAAGGTCAAGCTGCTCCGTTCGCTGCGCAAGATGAGCGCCGAGGATGTGAAGGCGCACAGCGTCAAGGGCCAGTACACCAGCGGCGCGGTGAACGGCGGCGCGGTCGCGGGCTATGCCGACGAGCTCGGCAATCCGTCGAACACCGAAACCTTCGTCGCGCTGAAGGCCTATATCGACAATTGGCGCTGGAAAGGTGTGCCCTTTTACCTCCGCACCGGGAAACGCATGCCGCAG
The DNA here is from genome assembly GCF_035944815.1 of Sphingopyxis sp. Taxonomy (GTDB): domain Bacteria; phylum Pseudomonadota; class Alphaproteobacteria; order Sphingomonadales; family Sphingomonadaceae; genus Sphingopyxis. The sequence goes on along the minus strand of NZ_DASZAU010000001.1, from coordinate 96,826 downwards.
CGCAAGTCGGAGGTGCTGATCCAGTTCAAGCCGGTGCCGCACAACATCTTCGCGCGTGTCGGCGCGGGCAAGCTCGACGCCAACAGCATGATCATCAACCTGCAGCCCGAGGAGAATATCCGGGTCAAGGTGATGGCGAAGCAGCCCGGGCTCGACCGCGACGGGGTGAAGCTCAAGGAAGTGACGATGGACGTCTCGCTTTCGCACAGCTTTGCCGGCGAGCGGCGGCGCATCGCATACGAACGCCTGCTGCTCGATTTTATCGAAGGCGACCAGACTTTGTTCGTGCGCCGCGACGAGGTCGAGGCACAGTGGCAGTGGATCGATTCGATCCGCGACGCCTGGGCCGCGGTCGATATGGCGCCGCAAAATTACACGGCGGGAAGCTGGGGACCGTCGAGCGCGATCGCGCTGATCGAGCGCGACGGAGCGAGTTGGCATGACTGATCTGAACCCCGTAATCGCCAAGGTTACTGACCGCATTATCGCGCGCAGCGCCCCGCGCCGCGCCGCCTATCTCGAGCTGATGGACCGCCAGCGCGAGGCGGGGACCAACCGCGGCAACCTCTCGTGCGGCAATCTCGCGCATGGCTTTGCCGCGTCGGGCGAGGACAAGCCCGCGATCCGGTCGGGCGCCGAGATGAACATCGGCATCGTCACCAGCTATAATGACATGCTCTCGGCGCATCAGCCCTACGGCCGCTATCCCGAGCAGATCAAACTGTTCGCGCGCGAAATCGGCGCGACCGCGCAGGTTGCGGGCGGCGTTCCCGCAATGTGCGACGGGGTGACGCAGGGACAGGCGGGCATGGACCTGTCGCTGTTCAGCCGCGACAATATCGCGCAGGGCACGGTGATCGCGCTCAGCCACGCGATGTTCGAGAGCGCTCTGCTGCTCGGCATCTGCGACAAGATCGTCCCCGGCTTGCTGATCGGCGCGCTGCGTTTCGGCCACCTGCCGCAGATATTGATCCCAGCCGGGCCGATGCCGTCGGGCCTCGCGAACAAGGAAAAGCAGCGCGTCCGCCAGCTCTATGCCGAGGGCAAGGCGACGCGTGACGAACTGCTCGAAGCCGAGGCGGCGAGCTATCATGGCGCGGGCACCTGCACCTTCTACGGCACCGCGAACAGCAACCAGATGATGATGGAGCTGATGGGGCTCCACATCCCCGGCAGCGCCTTCACCAACCCCGGCACCAAGCTGCGGCAGGAACTGACGCGCGCCGCGACGCACCGGATTGCCGAGATCGGCTGGGACGGCGACGATTATCGCCCGCTCGCGCGCTGCATCGACGAGAAAGCGATCGTCAACGCCGCGATCGGCCTGCTCGCGACGGGCGGCTCGACGAACCATGCGATCCATCTGCCCGCGATCGCGCGCGCGGCCGGGATCGTGATCGACTGGCAGGATTTCGATGAGCTCAGCCATGCGGTGCCGCTGCTCGCGCGCGTCTATCCGAACGGCGCGGGCGACGTGAACAATTTCCACGCCGCGGGCGGGATCGGCTATGTCGTGCGCGAACTTCTCGGCGCCGGATTGCTGCACGGCGATGTGCTGACCGTCGGCGGGACGATGGCCGATTATGCCGCCGAGCCCGTGCTCGTGAACGACGAACTCCACTGGCAGGCCGCGCCGGCGGAAAGCCGCGACGATACTATGCTGCGTCCTGTTTCAGCGCCCTTCTCGCCCGATGGCGGGATGCGCCTGCTCGCGGGCAACCTCGGCCGCGCGATCATCAAGACGAGCGCCGTCGCCGAGGATCGCTGGACGATCGAGGCGCCGTGCCGGATCTTCGACGACCAGAATCAGGTACTGGCCGCGTTCAAGGCGGGCGAACTCGACCGCGACGTCGTCGTCGTCGTTCGCTTCCAGGGGCCGCGCGCCAACGGCATGCCCGAACTGCACAAGCTGACCCCGGCGCTCGGGGTGCTGCAGGACAAGGGTTTCCGCGTCGCTTTGCTCACCGACGGCCGCATGTCGGGCGCCAGCGGCAAGGTGCCCGCGGTGATCCATCTGTCGCCCGAAGCCTTGCCCGGCCCCGACGGGGTGAGTGGCCCGCTCGCCTATCTGCAGGACGGCGACATCGTGCGCGTCTGCGCGGTGAACGGCGAAGCGGTTGCACTCGTCGATGCGGCCGAATGGGCATCGCGCACGCCGGCCGCCGCGCCGCCGCCAGCGGTCGGCGTTGGCCGCGAACTGTTCGCGCTGTTCCGCCATCACGCCGACGAGGCGGAAAAGGGCGGCTCGGCGGTGCTCGCGGCGATGGAAATGGTCGTCTGAACCCTATCCGTCGCCTTGTGGGCGACGGCGTATCTTGAATGGAGTGAATATGTCCGACAGCGGTATCGAGCAGATCATGCGCCTCGCGCCGGTCATCCCGGTGATCGTCATCGACCGCGTCGAGGATGCGGTTCCGATGGCCGAAGCGCTCGTTGCGGGCGGCCTGCCCGTGCTCGAGGTGACGCTGCGCACTCCCGCCGCCCTCGACGCGATTATCGCGATGAAGACGGTTCCGGGCGCGGTCGTGGGCGCAGGCACCGTGCTCAATCAGATCGACCTGAACAAGAGCATCGATGCTGGCGCTGAGTTTGTAGTTTCGCCAGGAATCACTGCTGGTCTGTGCAAGGCAGCCATCGATAACCGCATTCCATTTCTTCCGGGGACAGCCAATGCGTCGGACATCATGCTTGGAATGGACATGGGCCTTTCACGCTTCAAATTCTTCCCCGCCGCAACGAGCGGCGGCATCCCGGCGCTGAAGGCGCTCGCGGGTCCCTTCGGTCAGGCGCGCTTCTGCCCAACCGGCGGGATCAGCGCCGCCACCGCTCCCGAATGGCTCGCGCTCGAAGCCGTGCTGTGCGTCGGGGGTAGCTGGGTCGTCCCGTCGGGTCCGCTCGACCCGGTACGGATCGAAGCACTGGCGCGCGAGGCGTCGGCACTTTCGGGCCATTGATTAACCCCATTTTACCTGTCATCGTGCAGGGATAAGCGGCAATATAGCCGCCTGTGGGGAGACTGCTGTGCCAAGACCACAGCCGCATCTGGAAGAAGTTCTCGCGTCCGAATCCGGACCGCATATCGCCGCGCTCTTCGATTTCGACGGGACGATCATCTCGGGCTATTCGGCGACCGCGATGCTGCGCGAGAAATTCCAACGCCGCGAAATGTCGGTCGAGGAGATTGCCGAGACCGCGCAGGTCGTTGCGCAGCACAGTCTCGGGCAGATCGGCTTTTCGGGCCTGATGACCGCCGCCGCCAAATTCATGAAGGGCGTCGACGAGGAAAGCTTCGTCGAGTTCGGCGAGGAGCTTTACAAGAAACATATCGCGCGGAAGATCTACCCCGAGACGCGCGCGATTATCGAGGCGCACCAGGCGAAGGGCCACCGTGTCGCGATCATCTCGTCGGCAACGATCTACCAGATCGAACCGACCGCGCGCGACCTTGGCATCGCCGATATCAAATGTTCGTCCTACGAGATCGAGGATGGCGTCTTCACCGGCGAGATCGTCCGGCCGCTCTGCTTCGGCGAGGGGAAGGTGCTCGCTGCCGAGGAACTGGCCGCCGAATATGGCCTCGATCTCGACCAGAGCTTTTTCTATTCGGATAGCGACGACGATATCGAGCTGCTCGAACGCGTCGGCAAGCCGCGCCCGCTCAATCCGAATATGAAGCTGAAGGGCATCGCCGACGAGCGCAACTGGCCCGTCCAGCGCTTCGCCAGCCGCGGTACGCCGTCGTGGATCGATTACACCCGCACCATCTACGCGACCGGCTCGCTCGTCGGCGCCTTTGCCGCGGGGCTGCCGATCTGGGCGCTGACGCGATCGCAGCGCGAGGCGGCGAATTTCTCGATCGGGCTGTTCGGCGATTTCGCGACAGCGATCACCGGGGTCGAACTCGAGGTCGAGGACGAGAAGAATCTCTGGTCCTCGCGCCCCTGCGTCTTCATCTTCAACCACCAGAGCAAGGCGGACGTGATGATCCTCGCCAAGCTCATCCGCCGCGACATGGGCGGGGTGGGCAAAAAGGAAATCAAGGACATCCCCATCCTCGGCAAGCTGATGGAATGGGGCGGCACCGTCTTCGTCGACCGCGCCGACGGCAAGAGCGCGATCAAGGCGATGGAGCCGCTGGTCGACGCGATCCGGCAAGAAGGCAAGTCGATCTGCATCGCGCCCGAAGGAACGCGCAGCCTGACGCCGAAGCTCGAGCCTTTCAAGAAGGGCGCTTTCCACCTTGCGATGCAGGCGGGTGTACCGATCGTCCCGATCGTGATCCATAACGCGACCGACGTGGCGCCGAAGAACGAGTTTGTGATGCGTCCCGCTACGGTGCGCGTCACGGTGCTGCCGCCGGTCGACACCTCGAAATGGACGCCGCGGACGATCAACAGCCATGTGCGCGACGTGCGCAACATGTTCCTGCGCACGCTGGGCCAGCCCGAAGAGAGCGTGGCGGAATCGGTGGCGACCGAAACGCCCCCCGAGACAAAGGCCGAAAAGCCGAAAGCAAGGAAGGCGACCGAGAAAAAGGCTGCCCCAAAGAAAAAGGCGTCGGCGAAGAAACCGGCGGCGCGCAAGGGAAAGACCGGCTAAGCGGTGGCCGATGGAACGCCCCGCAACCCGATCGTGGCGGAGGAGGCGGCCGACCGGCTTTATATCATCGACGCGCGCAACGGCGTCGAGCGGCGCATCTTGCTCGACTGGATGCATTCGACGAGCGGCGATGACGAGCCGGTGTGGGCAAGCCTCGATATCGAGGACGGCGATCATGCGCTGCCCGTCGACGTGTTGCAGGCGCGGCTCGGCGGTGCGCCGTCGCGGCTGGTCGTGCCGCTGCGCGTTGCCTGGCGCATTCCGGGTTTCGACAAGGACCGCGCGCTCAAATTCCGCCACCTGATTTTCGGCGATCCGCGTCATCCGGGGCCGCTCAGGTCGCGGCTCATCCTGCTCCGCGACCGGCGCCGTGCGCAGATATTGGTCGGCGAGGCGGCGACGCTCGACATGCTGCGGACGCGTTTCTGCGCGCAGACCGGCGGGGGCGACGGCGAGGGGACGGACAGCCCCGAATTCGCCGGTTTCGTGGCGCGGCAGGCGGCGCTCGCGCTCGACGTGGCCGAGCGGGGGATCCGGGGAACGCGGTACAAGGTGCCGCGCTTCGTTGCCGATGGCCTGCGCACCAGCCCCAAATTCCGCGCCGCGCTTGCCGATCTCGCGGAGAGGACGGGGCGTCCCGTCGCCGACCTCTACCGCGAGGCGCGGCCGCTGATGAAGGAGGTCATCGCGCGGCCGTCGGCGCTGTTCCTCGACCTGCGCGCGCGGCTCGATCGCATGATGTTCGGTGGCTATGCGCCCGAGATGGAGATCGACGCGGCCGAGCTTGCAAAGCTGCGGGGCATCCTGCGCGAGCATCCGACCGCGATCCTCTTCACCCACAAGACCTATATTGACGGCGCGACGCCCAGCCGGCTGACCTATGAAAAGGACCTGCCGATGCTGCACAGCTTCGGCGGCGCCAATCTCGACTTTGCGGTGATGGGCGAGTTTTTCCGCCGTTCGGGAATGATATTCATCCGGCGGAGCTTTCAGGATCAGCCCGTCTACAAGCTGGTGCTGCGCCACTATATCGCCTGGCTGCTCGCCAAGCGCTTTCCGCTGAGCTGGGCGTTCGAGGGCACCCGCTCGCGGCTCGGCAAGCTGATGCCGCCCAAATATGGCCTGATGAAATATGTCCTCGACGCGGCGCATGCGACGGGGACGCGCGGCGTGCATTTCGTGCCCTTCGTCACCAGCTTCGACCTCATTCGCGACGTCGAGGAATATGCCGCGGAGCAGACGGGGCGGAACAAGAAGCCCGAGAGCCTGTCGTGGTTCATCGGCTATATGAAGAGCCTGAAGGAGCCGTCGGGACGTATCCGGCTCGACATCGGCGAGCCGGTCGTCATCGACACGGCGCCGGGGCCCGACGACAAGCGCGCGCTCGAGCAGATCGCCTTTGCGGTGGCGGTCGAGGCGAACCGCGTCACGCCGCTCACCGTCACGTCGGTGATGTGCCTGATCCTGCTCGGCATGGCGCCGCGCGGTGCGACTTCGGCCGAACTGCTGGGCGCGATCGGCGCGGTGACCGACTGGGCGCGCGCGCGTGGCATAAGGCTCAGCAAAGAGCTCGAAAGCGGTGACGATGCCGCGCTGTCGGAGACCGTCGATACGCTGGTCGTAAGCGGACTGCTCGCGCGCTACGAAGCGGGGAGCGAGAATGTCTATTCGATCGACCCCGCCAAGCATCCGATGGCGAGCTACTACCGCAACATCATCGCGCATCATTTCCTCGATCGTGCGATGATCGAGCTCGCGCTGTTCGAACTGCGCGACGCCGACAGCGGCGATGCGACCGCCGCCTTCTGGGCGAAGATCGATCGCCTCCGCGACCTGTTCAAATTCGAATTTTTCTATCCGCCGCGCGACGAGCATCGCGCCGCGATCGAGGCCGAACTGGGGCGCATCGACCCCGTGTGGGATCGCCGGCTTGCAAGCGGCGACCGCGGCATCGCGCAGCTTTTGCGCCGCTGCCAGCCGGTCGTCGGCCACGCGATCCTGCTGCCCTTTGCCGAGGCCTATTCGGTCGTCGCCGAACAGCTCGCGCGGGCGAAGCCCGGCGATGTCGTCGACGAGAAAGCCTTGCTCGACGCCGCGCTCGTCGAAGGGCGGCAGGCCTATCTGCTCCGCCGGATCAGCAGCGAGGCGGCGATCGGCAAATTGCTCTTTGCCAACGGCCTGTCGCTGATGCGCCATATGGGGCTCGCCGGGGAGGCGACGCCGGACAATCTCGCGGCGCGCCGCGCGCTCCTGATGGAACTGCGCGGGCTTGCCAACGTCATGGAAACGATGCGGCTTTCGACCGTCGCGCTTGCCGACCGCTTGCCGGGTTCAGGAGGATAAATGCTCAAACAGCTCAGCGCGCAGGACGCCCAGTTCCTTTACACACAGACCGCGAACAATCTGACGCACATCATGGGGGTCTATATCTACGACCCCTCGACCGCGCCGGGCGGCTTCGTGCGTTTCAAGGACATCATCCGCCACGTCGAAAGCCGTGTCGACACCTCGCCCTTGTTCAAGCGCCGGCTTCACCGGCTGCCGTTCGATATGGACCATCCCTATTGGGTCGAGGACGAGCATTTCGACATCGAGGCGCATATGAGCCACGCGCGGCTGCCCGAGCCCGGCGACTGGCGGCAGTTCTGCATCGCGGTTGCGCGCTGGTTCTCGAAGCCGATGGATATGAACCGGCCGCTCTGGGACATTTATATCATCGAGGGGCTCGACCGCATTCCGGGTATCCCCAAGGGCAGCTTCGCGATGCTCCACCGCGTCCACCACGCCGCGGTCGACGGTGCATCGGGGGCGCACGCCTTTATCGCGATGAGCGATATCGATGCGAAGGGCACGCCCGCGATAGCCGAGCCGCCGCCGGTCGAGGAACTCGGCAAGGCGCCGTCGAGCACCGAAACGCTCTCGCGCGCCTGGTCGGCGTCGATGCAGTCGCCGGTCAAGTTCATGAATGCACTCATGAAGATGTCGCCCGCGATCATCTCGTCGGCACGGAAATCGATCGCCGAGGGCGGCATGACCGCCGGGGTTCCCGAAACGCGCTTCAACGTGCCCGTCGGCCCGCACAAGATGTTCGACGCAACGACGGTCGCGCTCGCCGACGTCGCCGAAATCCGCAAGAAAGTGCCCGGCGCGACGGTCAACGATGTCGTGCTGACGACCGTCGGCGGCGCGCTGCGCAAATATCTGGTGAAGCACAAGGAACTGCCAAAGGAGAGCCTTGTCGCGGTCGCACCGATCAATCTGCGCGGGAAGGGCGGCAAAGCCTCGACCCCTGGCAATCAGGTGTCGGCGATGAGCGTGCCCGTGCGCACCGACATCGCCGATCCGCTCGAACGGCTTGCGGCGGTGCGCGACTATACGGTCGAGGCAAAGGAGGCCAAAGCGGGCGTCAGCGCGCGAATCATGACCGACCTGTCGCAGCATATTCCGGGCGCGACGATGGCGGCGGTCGCGCGGCTCGTCACCAGCGAGCGCTTCGCGGTGCGCGGCACCAACCTCTTCATCTCGAACGTGCCCGGCGCGCAGGTGCCGCTCTATCTGGCGGGCGCGCAGCTCGTGCAGCAGCACGGCATGGCGCCGCTCGCGAACAATATGGGGCTGTTTGTCGCGACGCCGAGCTATAACGGCCGCATCGCCTTTTCGATCATCGGCGAACGCGCGATCATGCCCGATATCGCCTTCTTCCGCGAATGTATCGACGAAAGTTTCGCCGACCTGATGGCGGCGACGCCGAAGCCCGAAAAGCCCAAAGCCGCTACGGCAAAGCCGAAAGCGGCGGCCAAGCCCGCTCCGAAGCCCAAGGCGAAACCAAAGGCTGCGGCCCAAACTGCGACAAAGGGCAGGGTGAAACCGGTTGCCAAAGGCAACGCAACCGGCAAGAATCCGAAAAAATAACGATGCTCTCGCAGGATTACCGAATGCTTTTCACCCCGACGCTCAGCGCCGACCGCGATCTTGTGACCGCGCCCGATTATGCCGCCTGGACCAAAGCGGCGCATGAGCATGACCGGAAATCGGGGCTTCAGGCGTGGCGCGACGCCGACGAAAGCAAGCATTTCGATTATAAGGCGATCCGCGCGCGGCTCGAAAAGCTGCGTAAACTGTCGGCAGCGGGCGACGTCAAGGGGCTGCTCTTCGTGCTCAACGAAGGCATCCACGGCAACATCGACGGCATGGGGCACGAGCGCCTGTACCAGAAGGCGCGCTTCGGCACGAAAAAGCTGATCGAGGATTATGTCGCCGAGGTCGTCGCCTCGCTCGACAAGATCGCCGCGTCTCGCGCGATCCCGCGCGAGGAAAAGCGCGACTTCTTCCGCCGTGCGCAGCATTGCTACGGCCGCTCGGCGCTCTTGCTCTCGGGCTCGGGCAGCTTCCTCTTCTTCCATATCGGCGTCGTGAAGGCTTTGTGGGAAGAGGGCGTATTGCCATCGATCATGTCGGGGGCGAGCGGCGGGTCGATCGTCGCTGCGGTCGTCTGCACGCGCAAGAATACCGACATCGGCGCCTTCCTCGAAAGCGAACGCCTCGCCAATCCCGACCGCGATCCCGAGGGGCGCCGCCTTGCTCCCGACGAGGTGCGCGAGCGGCTTGCCGACCTGATCCCCGACCTCACCTTTCAGGAGGCCTATGAGGTCAGCGGGCGCCATCTCAATGTCTCGGTCGCGCCCGCCGAAAAGCATCAGAACGGCCGGCTATTGAACGCGATCACCGCGCCGAACGTGCTCATCCGCGAGGCGGTGCTGGCATCGTGCGCGGTTCCCGGCGTCTTTCCGCCGGTCATGCTGATGGCGCGCGACGATGCGGGCAACCGCGTTCCCTACCAGCCCGACCGGCGCTGGGTCGATGGATCGGTGACGCACGACATCCCGACCAAGCGGCTCGAACGGCTGTACGGCGTCAATCACCATATCGTCAGCCAGGCGAACCCGATCGCGCTGCCCTTCGCGACCGACACGCGCAAGCAGATGGCGCCGATCGAGGCGATCCAGCATGCGTCGATGACCACGTTCAAGGCATGGCTCAACGCGAATATGGTCATTTTCCAGAAGCCGCTCGAACTGATCCCGCCGCTCAACAGCATCGCCAATATGGCGCGCTCGGTGATCAATCAGGAATATACCGGCGACATCAATATCATCCGCCCGCCCAAATTCTGGTCGCCGACGAAGATTCTCTCGGATCTGGGGCAGGAGGATATCGACGAGTTGATCGACACCGGCATGCGGACCGCCTGGCCGAAGATCGAGATGGTTCGCACCCAGACCGCGATCAGCCGCGCGCTCGAAGCGATACTGGCGAAGATCGACAAGGCGGGCGACGACGGTCCGGGGCATCGCAGCGCGGCGCTCAAAAAGTCGGTGCGCTGAGCATGGCGGCGGGTGCGGTGATCCTGCCGGCCGATTCAGCCGGTGCGGGGGCAAAGCTCCACGTTACCCATTGGCTTCCTGCGGGTCGCCCGCGCGCCATCGTCCTGCTGGCGCATGGCTATGCCGAACATGCCGGGCGCTATGAACATGTCGCCAAACGGCTGACCGGCGCCGGCTATGCAATCTATGCCATCGACCATTGGGGCCATGGTCAATCCGACGGCGAGGGCGGTTTCGTGCCGCGCTTTTCGGCCTTTCTCGACGGGATGAGCGAATTGCTGACCCTCGTCGAGGTCAATCATGCCGATACGCCGCGCCTGCTGCTCGGGCACAGCATGGGCGGGCTGATCGCGACCTTGTTCCTCGTCGAGCGCCAGCAGGCCTTCGTCGCCGCCGCGCTGTCGGGTCCCGCCATCCTGCCCGCCGAACCGCCGTCGCGCTTCACGATCTGGATCAGCCGCTTCCTTTCGCGCTTCTTTCCGCGCCTTGGCGTGCTCTCCCTCGATTCAACCGGCGTTAGCCGCGATGCGCAGGTCGTCGAGGCCTATCAGGCCGATCCGCTCGTCTACGCCGGCAAGATCGGTGCTCGGCTCGGCAAGGAATTCATGGATGCGATGGCGGTCGCACAGGCCGATGCGCCGAAAATCCGCCTGCCGATCCTGATCCAGCATGGCGAGGCCGACCGGCTGACCGCGCCTGCGGGCTCGCGCTACCTGTTCGCCAATGTCGCCTCGACCGACAAGCGCCTCGAATTCTATCCGGGCCTGTTCCACGAAATCTACAACGAGCCCGAACGCGACGCGGTGCTCGATGACCTGATCGGCTGGTTCGACGCGCATGTGAAAGGTACGCCCGCCGCATGAGAATCCTGCTCGTCCTGATCTTCGCGCCGCTGATCGCGCTCGCGCTGATGTATTTCGTTTTCCCCGGCCGTCTCGTCGCGATCGGGCGCGCTCTGCTGCGGCGGCGTGGCGGGATGGTGCAGAAGAGCGTCGTCGTCGACGGCCGTCGCTGGCCCTATCTGGAGGGCGGCGATCCGTCGAAGCCCTTGCTGCTCCTTGTTCACGGTTTTGCCGGGGACAAGGATAATTGGTCGATGATCGCGCCCTATCTGACGCGCGACTATCATGTCATCGCGCCCGACCTTCCGGGGTTCGGCGAGAATGAACGCAACCCCGACCTCGCCTATGATCTGCAGGCGCAGACCGCGCGGTTGAAAGCCTTCGCCGATACGCTCGGCCTGTCGCGTCCGCATGTCGGCGGCAACAGCATGGGCGGCTGGATCGCGCTGCGCTACGCGATCGACTATCCGGACGCGCTCGCCAGCCTGATCCTGCTCAACAATGCGGGCGTCAACGGCGAACATGAAAGCGAGCTTCAGAAACAGGCGGCGAACGAGGACTATAATCCGCTCGTCCTCGCCAATCTCGAGGATGCCGACCGGCTGGTGGCGATGGTCGTCCACAAGCCACCCTACATTCCGTCGCGGCTGAAGCCGGTGCTCTACGCCGACGGCCTCAAATATCGCGACCAGCTCGACACGATCTTCTGGGTCATCGCAACCGAGGGGCGCGACCATCCGCTGAATGGCCGCCTCGGCGAAGTGAGGGTGCCGACGCTGATTATCTGGGGGCGCCACGATCAATTGCTCGATGTGAGCTGCGTCCCCGTGCTCGAAGCGGGCATCGCCGGGAGCCAGAGCCACATCTTCGAGCATGTCGGTCATGTGCCGATGATCGAGGATCCGAAGGCGACCGCCGTGGTGATGAAGGGCTTTCTTGCCAAGCATTGAAATGCGCGTCAGTCTCTTCCGAAAATGACGGGAGAGCGGAATGCGGTTGAAGGTGGGGCTGCTCGGCGGGGGCAGTTGGGGGACGACGGTCGCATCGGTGGTGTCGCGCAATGCGCCGATCACCCTGTGGGCGCGCGATGCCGAAACCGTCGACGGCATCAACGCCGACCATGAGAATCGCAAATATCTGCCAGGCATCAAGCTGCCGGCCGCGCTGCGCGCGACGCACGACATGGCCGAGGTCGTCGCGGGCGCCGACGTTCTCGTCATGGGGGTACCCTCGCACAGTTTCCGCGCCGTGCTCGAGGAAGCGCGCAACCACCTTCGCCCATGGGTGCCGGTGATCAGCCTGACTAAGGGGCTCGAACTCTCCTCGGGCAAACGCATGACCGAGCTGATCGAGGAAGTGCTGCCCGGTCATCCCGTCGGCGTCCTCACCGGGCCGAACCTTGCGCGCGAGATCATGACGGGGCAGGCGGCGGCGAGCGTGCTGTCGATGGAGGACGAGATCGTCGTGCGCGCGCTCCAGCCGGTTTTCCACTCGGGGCTGTTCCGCGTCTACACCAACACCGACCTGCTCGGCTGCGAGCTGGGCGGCGTGCTCAAGAATATCATCGCGATCGCGGTCGGCATGGGCGACGGGCTGGGCGCGGGTGACAATACAAGATCGGCGCTGATGACGCGCGGGCTGTCCGAAATCACCCGGCTCGGCGTGGCGATGGGCGGCCGCGCCGAAACCTTCGCGGGCCTCACCGGCATGGGCGATCTGATCGCCACCTGCACCAGCCCGCTCTCGCGCAACCGCCATGTCGGGGTCGAACTCGGCAAGGGGCGGCCGATCGACGAGATCATCGCGGGCATGAACATGGTTGCCGAGGGCGTGAAGAGCGCGCCGACGGTGATCGCGCTCGCCGAACGCCATGGTCTCGACATGCCGATCGCACGCGACGTCTATGATGTGACGCAGGGTAAACGCAGCGCGCAGGACGTGTTTCGCGGCCTCCTGCGGTCGGCCGTCGGCGACGAAGCGCATCCCGGCTGAGCTCTTTTCGGGCGATTCCGCCGCGACCCGTGGCATTTCGGCGATCAGCCGGGAAGAAAATCGCGCGATGCTTCGTTGACTCCCCTGACCGGCCCGCACGCGGGCAGGCAATCAGGAGATGGACGATGAAAAAATGGACCACCCTTGCCGCAATCCTGGCTCTCCCGGCCACCGCCGCCGTGGCTGCCGTGCCCTATGGCTCGATGCCGCCGGGATTCGAGGCACCGCACATCCGCACCGCGCCGATCGCGGGCGTCGTCAACCAGCAATGGTATAATTACAAGGCCGACATTCTGGAGGCCGAGAAAGAGCTGCGCAGCGACCTTCGTCACGCCACCGACCGCGAGGACCGCTGGGATGCGTGGGACGAATGGACGGTCGAAGTCGTCGATGCCGACAAGGATTATGTGAAGGAAATGCGCAAGAAAGGCTATCGCACCGGCCGCGTGACGGTCGGCGGCTAAGCCGTTCGATTTTTCCCGGAGCCTTCTCCGGGTCGCAGGGAAGGGCGGGTGTCATGGGGCACCCGCCCTTTCTTGTTTTCAGGATTTCGCTTCCGCCAGCAGCGCCTTCGCCTCGGCACCCTGCCAGTCGATCGCGCCGACGACGCGCCAGATTTCGCGGCCTTCGGCGTCATAATAGATGCTGGTCGGCAGCGCGCTGTTCGCGGCGTCGAGCAAACCGTTTTCGGGGTCGAGATAGGGTTGCAGCGCTTTCAGCCCGGCCTTCTGGAACCAGGGATCGACGACTTCGGCGCCCTTCAGGTCCTGCGCGACCGCGATCACCGTCATCCGGTCCTTGCTGTTCGCCGCGAGCGCGTCGAGCGTCGGCATCTCGGCCACGCACGGCGCGCACCACGTCGCCCACAGGTTGACGAGCAGCGGCTTGCCGCGGAAGGCGGCGAGGGTCACCGCCGCGTCGTCGGGGCCGCTGAAGGCGGCCTTGGGCGCGGCTTCGCCCTTGTGGCTGCGATCGATCTGATATTCGAACGCATCGACGCCCTTCGCTTGGCCCGCCGAAACATTTGCTTGGCCTTGCGCCGCTTGCCCGCCCGCCTGCTTTTCCCTATCGCAGCCCGCGATCGAGCCCGCGAGCAGCAGGGTGAGAATGGCAAGATACGGGCTTGGAACGCGGCGAATGGCGAATACTCCGGACAGCAACAGCATGTGGGGCGGTCGCTTCGGTGGCGGTCCCGCGGCGATCATGCAAGAGATAAACGCTTCGATCCCCGTTGATAAGCGCCTGTGGGAAGAAGATATCGCCGCCAGCCGCGCGCATGCAGCGATGCTCGGTGCCACGGGAATCATCGACGCGGGCGACGCCGTGGTCATCGACCGCGGCCTTGCGCAGATCGCCGACGAATTTGCGGCGAACGGCGTTCCGGTCGACCTCAGCCTCGAAGATATCCACATGACCGTCGAATCGCGGCTGAAGGAGATGGTCGGCGAAGCGGCGGGGCGGCTCCACACCGCGCGGTCGCGCAACGACCAGGTCGCGACCGATTTCCGCCTGTGGACGCGCACCGCGTGCGAACGGATCGATGCGGGACTGAAAGCGATCCAGACGGCGCTGCTCGCGCGCGCCGACGAACATGCGGGCAGCATCATGCCGGGCTTCACGCATTTGCAGGTCGCGCAGCCGGTGACGCTCGGCCATCACCTGCTTGCCTATGTCGAAATGTTCGGCCGCGACCGCACGCGTTTCGCCGATGCGCGCCGCCGCCTCAACGAATCTCCGCTCGGTGCCGCCGCGCTCGCCGGCACCAGCTTTCCGCTCGACCGTGACGCGACCGCATCGGCGCTCGGTTTCGACCGCCCGATGGCGAACAGCATCGACGCGGTATCGGACCGCGACTTCGCGCTCGAATTTTGCGCCTCGGCGTCGATCGCCGCGATCCACCTGTCGCGCCTCGCCGAGGAAGTCGTGATCTGGGCGAGCCAGCCCTTCGGTTTCATCAGCCTGCCCGACGCCTGGTCGACCGGCAGCTCGATCATGCCGCAAAAGCGCAACCCCGACGCCGCCGAACTCGTGCGCGGGCGCGCCGGCCTGCTGCTCGGCGCCTTCCAGCGTCTTTCGGTGATCGTGAAGGGGCTGCCGCTCACTTATTCGAAGGATTTGCAGGACGACAAGGAAACCGTCTTCGGCGCTTTCGATGCGCTCGCGCTGTCGCTTGCCGCGATGACGGGCATGGTCGAAACGCTGACCTTCCGCACCGACCGGATGCGTGCGCTGGCCGCGTCGGGTTATTCGACCGCGACCGACCTTGCCGACTGGCTGGTCCGCGAGAATGGCCTGCCGTTCCGCGAAGCGCATCATGTCGTCGGCGCCTGCGTAAAGCGCGCCGAGGAGCTCGGTGTCGAGTTGTCGGCGCTGCCCGCGGGCGATGCGGCGGCGATCCATGCGTCGGTCACGCCCGACGTGCTGGCCGCGCTGACCGTCGAGGCATCGGTTGCCAGTCGCACCAGCTATGGCGGTACGGCGCCCGAACGGGTAAGACAGGCGATCACCGCGGCGCGTGCCGCGCTGGAAGGGAAAGATTGATGGCGACCAAGCGCCTCGTCATAGCCAGCCTTGCCGTCGTTGCCCTGCTCGGCGCGTGCGGCAGCAAGGAAAACCTCAAGCCCGTTGCAGGCCAGCCTGCAGCAGCCATTCCCGTCGGCGCGACCCGCGCCCCGACCACGGAGGAGCTTACGACGCCTGACGCGCAGGCCCGGCCCGCGCGCAGCGACGAACTTCTCAAACGATCGGAACGCCGCGAAGCCGACGATTTTGACTTGCCGCCTCCGGGCTGAGGAATTTCCAATGGATCATTTTGACTATCGTGACGGCGTTCTCCACGCCGAAGACATCCCCTTGCCGCGCATCGCCGAAGAAATCGGCACCCCCGTCTATGTCTATTCGCGCGCGACGCTCGAACGCCATGCGCAGGTATTCCGCGACGCGCTGAAGGATATCCCGAAGAAGCACATCGCCTTTGCGATCAAGTGCAACCCGAACCTCGGCGTTCTGCGCGTGCTCGCGCGGCAGGGCTATGGCGCCGACGTCGTGTCGGGCGGCGAGCTCGAACGCGCGCTCGCGGCGGGCATGGCGCCCGACGACATTGTCTTTTCGGGCGTCGGCAAGACGCGCGCCGAACTCGCGCTGGGGCTCGATCGCGGCATCGGCCAGTTCAATATCGAGCATGAACCCGAGGGTGTCGCGCTCGCCGAAATCGCGGCGCGCAAGGAAACGACCGCACGCGCGGTGCTGCGCGTCAATCCCGACGTCGATGCGGGCACGCACGCCAAGATCTCGACCGGCAAGGCCGAAAACAAGTTCGGCGTCGGTATCGACGTTGCGCCGGAAATCTTCGGCCGGCTCGCGGGGCTGCCGGGGCTCCAGATGCGCGGTATCGCGCTGCATATCGGCAGCCAGCTGACCAGCCTCGATCCGCTCGAGGCCGCGTTCGAGCGCGTCGGGCGCCTGATTGCCGACCTGCGCGCTGCGGGGCACAGCATCACGCATGTCGACCTCGGCGGCGGTCTCGGCGTGCCGTACAAGCCCGACGACAATCCGCCGTCGCCGGCCGAATATGGCGCGATGGTCGCGCGCGTGACGAAGGATTGGGACGTCACCTTGATGTTCGAACCCGGCCGCGTGATCGCGGGCAACACCGGCGTGCTGCTGACCGAAGTCCTCTGGGTCAAGCCCGGCGCGACCAACCCCTTCGTCATCGTCGATGCCGCGATGAACGACCTCGCGCGCCCGGCGCTCTACGACGCGTATCACGACTTCGTGGCGGTGAAGCCGTCGGGCGAGACGATGACCGCGTCGATCGTCGGCCCGGTGTGCGAAACCGGTGATACCTTTGCGCGCGACCGCGTGACCGACAAGGTCGAGGAAGGCGACCTCGCGGTCTTCCGCACCGCGGGCGCCTATGGCGCGACGATGGCGTCGACGTACAACAGCCGCAGCCTCGTTCCCGAGGTGCTCGTCGACGGCGACCGCTATGTCGTCGTTGCCGACCGTATTGCGGCGGGCACGATCATGGCGGCCGAACGCGTCCCCGACTGGATCGACTGACGATGGAGCAGCTTCCCATCTTCCTGAACCTCAGCGGCCGCACGGTCGTGCTGGTCGGGGAGGGGGAGGCTGCCGACGCCAAAGCGCGCCTGGTCGAGCGCGCCGGCGGGCGCATTGTTCCAACGTGGGAAGCGGGCGCGACCCTCGCCTTCGTCGCGCTGGGCGATGCGGATGAAGCGCGCGCCGCCGCAGAGTCGCTCCGCGCCCGCGGGCTTCTCGTCAATGTCGTCGATCGCCCCGACCTCTGCGACTTCACGACCCCGGCGATCGTCGACCGCGCGCCCGTCACGATCGCGATCGGCACCGGCGGCGCTTCGGCGGGGCTCGCCAAGGCGGTTCGCCAGCGGATCGAAGCGCTGCTTCCTGCGCGTCTCGGCGCGCTCGCGTCGGCGCTTCATGCGGCGCGAGGTGCGATGAAAATGCGCTGGCCGGCGTCTGCCGATCGGCGTCGCGCAATCGACGCCGCGCTGGCGAAGGGTGGCGCGCTCGATCCGCTCGACGACGATGCTGCAGACAGGATCGACATCTGGCTTGCCGCCGATGCCGCCATTCCCGCATCGCGCCTCGAAACGATCGCACTGACCAGTGCCGACCCCGACGATCTCACGCTCCGCGCCGCGCGCCTGCTCGGCGAGGCCGACCACATCTTTCATCGGCCGGCCGCACCGCCCGCGATCCTCGCCCGCGCGCGGGCCGATGCGGCGCGCCATGTCGCCGACGCCCCGCCCGTCGATCCGCCTGCGGGCTTGTCGATATGGCTCGATTGAGGGTGAAGGCGAAGCTGCTTTACCTGTCCCGGGCAGACATCGCCGCTAATGCCCCATATCCGCCGCCGACGCTTTCGGCCCACCCGGTTTCGGCGGGCGTAGCAACAGCACCAGCGGCACCGACGCCAGCGTCACCCACATCATCAGCCAGAAATCGTCGATATAGGCGACCATCGCCGCCTGCCGGTTGATC
The DNA here is from genome assembly GCF_035944815.1 of Sphingopyxis sp. GTDB lineage: Bacteria > Pseudomonadota > Alphaproteobacteria > Sphingomonadales > Sphingomonadaceae > Sphingopyxis. Next base: position 78,987 of record NZ_DASZAU010000001.1, on the reverse strand, counting down.
TCGGCATTGATCATCGCCATCGCCGTGTCGCCCGCAATACCGAAGCGGTCGGCGGTCGACGGGTCGAGCAGCGCGACCGAGCTGTTGGTGACATGCGCCGCCAGATCCTCATGACTCGTCTGGATATTGGCGCCGAGCAGCGTGGTGACCACCGAGATGCCGACCGACGCGCCGATGCTGCGGAACAGGTTGAGCAGGCTCGATCCGTCGGTGCGATATTGCGGCTGGATCGTCGCGAACGCCATCGTGTTCAAGGGGATGAAGATCAGCCCCATGCCGAGTCCCTGCACCAGCCCGCTGATGATCACCGGCTGCATCCCCATTTCGAGCGACCAGTGGCTCATCTGCCAGAGCGAGTAAGCGGCGATGAGCAGCCCGGTGCCGACCATCCAGCGCGCGTCGATCTTGCCGAGCAATTGCCCCGCGACCCACATGCTGGCGAGGATGCCGATCCCGCGCAGCGCGAGGACGATGCCGGTATCGATCACCGGCCAGCCGAACAGATTCTGCAGCATCGGCGGCAGCAGCGCCATCGACGCGAACATCACGACGCCGATCACGATCATGAACCCCATCGCGGTGACGAGGTTGCGGTCGGCGAGCATCAGGCGGCTGAACAGCGGCGCGCGCGCGGTGAACATATGGACGACGAACATCCACAGGCACGAGACCGCGACCGCCAGCTCGATCCAGATTTCGATGCTGTCGAACCAGTCGAGATGCGCGCCGCGGTCGAGCATCAGCTGGAGCGCGGCGAGTCCCAGCGCGAGCATCGAGAAACCGAACAGGTCGAAACGCCGCGTGACGCTTTTTGTCTTGGGCAGCAGCGCCCACATCATCGCCAGCGTGAGCAGGCCGACGGGCAGGTTGACGTAAAAGACCCAGCGCCAGTTGACGCTTTCGGTCAGCCAGCCGCCCAATATCGGGCCCAGGATCGGCCCGATCATGATCCCCATGCCCCAGATCGACATCGCGCGCGCGTGGCGTTCGGGCGGGTTGATATCGAGCATCACCGATTGCGACAGCGGCCCGATAAAGGCCGCGCTCACCCCCTGCAAAAAGCGGAAGGCGACCATCTGTTCGAGCGTCTGCGCCGCGCCGCACGCCATCGATGCGATGATGAAGCCGATGACGGCCGCCATGAACAGTTCGCGCCGCCCGATGCGGTCGGCGAGCCAGCCGGTGATTGGCATCGCGACCGCCGAGGCGAGGATATAGCTCGTCAACACCCACGTCACCGTCTCGCTCGTCGCGCCCAATGCCGACTGCATGTGCGGGATGGCGACATTGGCGATCGTCGTGTCGAGGATCTGCATGATCGACGCGCCCATGACCGCAACCGTCAGCAGCCCGCGATAGCGCACGCGTTCGTGCAGCGGGATGCTGTCGTCGTCAGGCAGCGCCGTGGCGGACGGACTGCGGGGGAGGGCGTTGCTCGCCACGGGACGTTACTTCGTAAACACCCGCACGTCGGCCGACAGCCCCGCGATCATGTCGCGCGACGGCTTTTCGTCGAACGCGATGCGGACGGGCACGCGCTGCGTCACCTTGACCCAGTTGCCCGTCGCATTCTGCGCGGGCAGCACCGAAAATTCGCTGCCCGTGCCCGCGCCGATCGTCAGCACATGGCCGCGCACTTTCACGCCCGGATAGGCGTCGAAGCTGATTTCGGCGCGCTGGCCGACGCGCATGTCGGCGAGGTCGGTTTCCTTGAAATTGGCCTCGACCCACGGATGCGCGGTGTCGACCAGCGTGACTGCCGGGAGTCCCGCGACCATCATCTGGCCGACCTGTAGCCGGTCCGACTGCGCGATGCGGCCGGCGCTCGGGGCGCGGACGGTGGTGCGGCCAAGGTTCACTTGCGCCTGCGAGCGCTGGACGCGCGCGGCCTCGACCTGCGGGTTGATCCCGCTCGACGGGCCGGCGGCAAGCTTGGTGCGCGCTTCGGCTGCTGCGGCTTCGGCCTGGCGTACGCTCTCTCGTGCCTGTTGGAGCGCGTGGCGCGAGGCATCATAGGCGGCCTTCGTCGTGAAGCCTTTTTCCATCAGCGCCGCCTGCCGGTCGAAGGTCACCTGTGCGAACTTCACATCCTCGCGCGCCGCGGCGATGTCGACGCTCGACGTGTTCGCGCTCGCCGACAGATTGCCGACCTCGACTTCGGCGGCGTCGATCGCCGCGGTCGCCTGCGCAACGGTCAATGCATAGGGTTCGCCGTCGATGCGGAACAGCAACTGGCCCTTTGCGACCTGCTGTCCGTCGCGCACCGCGACTTCGGTGATCCGGCCGCCGACTTCGGCGGCGACCGACACCTTGTCCATCTGGACATAGGCATTGTCGGTCGACACCGATCCGCCGCTCGTCAGCCACCAGCCGGCACCGCCCGCGATCAGCAGGGCGGGCAGACCGAACATCAGCAGGCGCGTGCGCCAGCTCGCCTTGGGGGCGGCCTCGGCCGCCGGTGCGGGCGCGGGCAGGGGGTCGGCCTTCGGCGCGGCCTTGGGGGTTGTCACCTCTTCGTCTTTCGGGCGGGATGGGGAGAGCTGGTCCATCAAACGATCTCTTTTTCTTTTTGGCAGATGCGGCGGGACAAATTGGCGCGGACGCGCTCGACAAGGTCGGTGAGTTGCTCGACTTCGGCTGCGCTCAATCCTTCGATCGCTTCGGCGGTCAGCGCGTCGGCGATGGGGCGCATCCCGTTCAGCATCTCGCCCGCACGCGGCGTCAGGTACAGCTGCCAGGCACGGCGGTCGGCGGGGTCGGCACGGCGCTCGACCAGTTCGGCCTCGACCAGCCGGTCGACCATGCGCGACAGCGTGATCGGTTCGACCTCGATCAATTCGGCAAGCGGTCCCTGCCGAATGCCTTCATGGCGTTTGAGATAGGTAATCAGCCGCCATTGCAGCGCAGTGATCCCGCTGTCCTTCGTACGCGCATTGAACGACCGCCGGAACAGGCGCGCGCTGTCATTCAGCAGGAATCCGATGGTTTCACTCATGTCATAGGATATAATAGCAATTGCTACTATATTCAACCGGGTCTGGGGATTGCCAACAGTCTCGAATATGGTGTAAATTTTCTTTACACTGCTTGCGTGGGGCATGTTTTTGGGCAGGATGTGGGGATGACTTTGACCGCCGACCTTTTCTGGTCCTTTCGTTCGCCGTACAGCTACCTTGCGATCGGCCGTTACCGCGCGCTCGCGGCGAGCCATGACGTCACAATCAACCTGCGGCCCGTCTATCCGCTCGCGGTGCGCCAGCCCGACTTTTTCGAGCGCAACCATCCCAACTGGCTGAGCTATACGGTGCGCGACATGATCCGCGTCGCGCAATTCCACGGCATCCCGTTCGGCCCGCCGCGCCCCGACCCGATCGTCCAGGATATAGCGACGCGCGCGATCGCCGCCGAACAACCCTATATCTATCGCCTTACGCGGCTGGGGCAGGCGGCGGCGCGGCGCGGCAAGGGACTCGCCTTTGCGCATGAGGTGGGCCAGCTCATCTGGGGCGGGGCGCAGGATTGGCATCTTGGCGACCACCTTGCCGGAGCAGCGAAGCGTGCGGGCCTCGATCTCACCGAACTCGACGATGAAGTGGTCCGCGATGCCGCAACGCTCGATAACGAGATCGCGGCCAACCAGGTCGCGCTCGAGATCGCCGGCCATTGGGGCGTGCCGACGCTCGTCTTCGATGGGGAGCCCTTCTTCGGGCAGGATCGCATCGAAATGGCGAAGTGGCGCATGGAGCAAAAGGGGCTGCGCCCGCGCTGATCGGCGCTTGCCGAAGCGGGCATGAAGAGCGCATAGCGCGGCGCATGACGATCGAACCCCAATTTTTCGAGGCGCGCGACGGCGTACGGCTGGCGTGGCGCGAGATGGGCGAAGGTCGCCCGCTGCTGTTGCTCCACGGCCTGTTCTCGAACGCCGAGGTCAACTGGATCAAGTTCGGCACTGCGGCGCGCGTTGCGGCCGAGGGTTACCGCGTGATCATGCCCGACCTGCGCGTCCACGGGGCGAGCGATGCGCCGCATGAGGAGGAACATTATCCGCCCGACGTGCTGGTCCATGATTTGCAGGACCTGGTGGCGCATCTCGGCCTGGGCGATTTCGACCTCGGCGGCTTTTCGCTCGGCGCGCGGACGAGCGCGCGCGCGGTGGTCGCCGGCATGAAGCCGCGGCGGCTGATCCTCGGCGGGATGGGACTGGCGGGGCTCGCGGGCTGGCAGCGGCGCGGCCAATTCTTCAAGCGCGTGATCGCCGAATATGAAAGCGCCAAGCGCGGCGACGACACCTGGCTTTCGATCCAGTTCATGAAGACGATGAAGGTCGATCGTATCGCGGCGGGCTACCTGCTCGACAGCTTCACCGACACGACCCCCGATATGCTCGCGGCGCTGACGATGCCGACGCTCGTCGTGTGCGGCGAGCAGGACCAGGATAATGGATCGGCGGAGGAACTGGTCGCGGCGTTGCCCGACGCCCGGCTGGCGACGATTCCGGGGACGCATATGTCGAGCGTGACCGAGGCCGGACTGGGCGAGGCGATCGCAGCGTTCCTCGCGGCTTGACCGGACTCGCGGCAAGCGCCTAGCTGTCGCCATGCGCCGCAGAGCGCGGCCCGAATATCCAGAGGACGCACCCCATGAAAGCCATGATTTCAAGCCTGTCGCTTGCCCTGTCGCTTGCCGTCGCCGGACCCGCCGTCGCGGCGGACCAAAAGCCCGCGGCATCGGCGGCGAACACGGCCAAACCGACCGCAGCCGACGCCGACGCCTTTATCGCCGCCGCCGAAAAGGATCTGTTCGACTATACGGTCGAAGCGAGCCAGGTGAACTGGGTCAACAGCACCTATCTGACCGAAGATACCGATGCGATGGCGTCGCGGATCAATGCGGTGGGGACCGAAAAATCGGTCAAATATGCCCTGGAAGCCGCCAAATATAAGGATGTTGCGGGGCTCAGCGCCGATACGAAGCGCAAGCTCGACATCCTGCGCACCGGCCTTGTCCTTCCGGCGCCGACCAAGCCGGGTGCGGCGACCGAACTCAACCAGATCGCAACCGACCTGCAGTCGCAATATGGCAAGGGCCGCGGCACGCTGAACGGCAAGGAGATTTCGGGCTCGGACATCGAGGCCGAGATGGGCAACCTCCAGAACACGCCCGCGCAGTTCGCCGAGATGTGGACGAGCTGGCACGACAATGTCGGCGCGCCGATGAAGGACGATTATGCCCGCATGGTGGGCATCGCGAACGAAGGCGCGAAGGAGCTGGGCTTCGCGAACACCGGCGCGATGTGGCGGTCGGGCTACGACATGTCGCCCGAGGAGTTCGCCAAGACGACCGAACGGCTGTGGCAGGAAGTGAAGCCGCTCTACCTCGCGCTCCACACCTATGTCCGCTGGAAGCTGAACGAGAAATATGGCGATGCGGTGCAGCCCAAGACCGGACCGATCCGCGCCGACCTGCTCGGCAATATGTGGGCGCAGGAATGGGGCAATATCTACCCGCTCGTCGCCCCGGCGGGTTCGGGCGACCTTGGTTATGACGTCGGCGACCTCCTGACCGCGCAAGGCAAGACGCCGCTCGACATGGTGAAGGCGGGTGAGAATTTCTATTCGTCGCTGGGCATGGCGCCGCTGCCCGAAACCTTCTGGAAGCGCAGCCAGTTCCTGAAACCCGCCGACCGCGAAGTCATCTGCCACGCGTCGGCGTGGGATATCGACAACAAGGACGACATCCGCATCAAGATGTGCATCAAGGTGAACTCGGACGATTTCACGACGATCCATCACGAGCTGGGGCATAATTATTACCAGCGCGCGTATAACAAGCAGCCGTTCCTCTACCTCAACGGCGCAAACGACGGCTTCCACGAAGCGATCGGCGATTTCGTCGCGCTGTCGATCACGCCGCAATATCTTGTCGACATCGGCCTGCTCGACAAGGCGAAGGTGCCGAGCGCCGACAAGGATATCGGCCTGCTGCTGCGGCAGGCGATGGACAAGGTTGCGTTCCTGCCGTTCGGCCTGCTCGTCGATCGCTGGCGCTGGGGCGTCTTCGACGGCACGATCAAGCCCGCCGATTACAACAAGGCGTGGACACAGCTGCGCACGCAGTATCAGGGCATCGTCCCGCCGGGCGAGCGGCCGGCGAACGCGTTCGACGCGGGGGCGAAGTTCCACATCCCGGGCAACACGCCCTACACGCGCTATTTCCTGGCGCGCGTCCTGCAGTTCCAGTTCTACGAAGCTGCGTGCAAGCAGGCGGGCTGGACCGGTCCGCTCCACCGCTGTTCCTTCTATGGCAACAAGGAGGTCGGCGCGAAGCTGAATGCGATGCTCGAAATGGGCGCATCGAAGCCGTGGCCCGACGCGCTCGAAGCCTTCACCGGCAACCGCGACATGTCGGGCAAGGCGATGGCCGACTATTTCGCGCCGCTCAAAGCCTGGCTCGACGAGCAGAATAAGGGCAAGCCGCAGGGCTGGTAAACCAGCCAGCTGCCGGAAAGCAGAAAGGCCGGGGTGACGACGCCCCGGCCTTTTTCATTGCGCCTCGACCGCCTGTTTGAAGCGCGCGAGCCGGGCGGTCGCCGCGGCGGCGTGGGGGCCGATCCAGCGGTCGTGGATGTCCTGGATCGGCATCGCGTTGAGGTGGTTCCAGCGGGTGCGGCCGCGGCGTTCGGCGATGACGAGGCCGGCGTCCTCCAGCACCTTCAGATGTTGCATCACGGTGCAGCGGTCGATGTTGGCGAAGTTGTCGCACAGCGTGCCGGTGGTCAGCGGCTGATCCTTGAGGTCGTCGAGGATCTGGCGGCGGACGTGCGATGACAGCGCCTTGAAAACCTTGTCATATTCTTCGTGGATTGACATGTTATAAATATATAACATAATGGGAGAGAATCAAGCGGAGAATGTCGATGGAACTGAAGTTTCGGGTTGCGGCGCGGATTGCGAAGCCGGTGCACGAGGTGTTCGAGGCGGTCGCGGACCCCGCGAAACTGTCGAACTATTTCACGACCGGCGGCGCCAAAGGGCGGCTCGAAACCGGCGCAACGGTGGAATGGGATTTCCACGACTTTCCCGGCGCTTTCCCCGTCTATGTGATCGAGGTCGTCGAGGATGAGAAGATCGTCCTCGAATGGCAGGCGAGCGAAGGCGAGGCGCACAATGTCGAAGGCAGCGAACCCAAGGATTCGGACTATCGCACGCGTGTGACGATGAGCTTCAAGGCGCTCGACGACGGCCGCACATTGGTCGAGATCGCCGAGGAAGGCTGGCGCGAGAACCAGGGGGCGCTCAGCGCATCCTACGGCAATTGCCAGGGCTGGTCGCAGATGCTGTGCGCGCTCAAGGTCTGGATCGAGCACGGGATCAACCTGCGCGACGGCATGTACAAGTAACTAGTCCGGATATTCCATCCGGAGCGGGCGTGAGCCGATCGGCGCGCCGGTGTTGGCATCGACGACGACCGGGCGCACGGCCTCGCCCGTCTCGGCGTCGAGGTGGCGGCTGAGCGCGCCGCCGCCATTATATTTGCGCCCCCATGCGCCGATCGCCATCAGGATCGGCAGGAAATCGCGCCCCGCATCGGTGAGCAGATATTCGTCGCGCGGCGGGCGCGCGCTGTAGCGGTTCTTCGCGATCAGCCCCGCCTCGGCCAGCGCCGACAGGCGCCGCGATAATATGTTCGGCGCGATGCCGAGGCTGGTGCGCAGCTGCTCGTAACGCGTGAGCCCGCGTTCGATGTCGCGCAGCACCAGCATGCTCCACCGGTCGCCGACGCGCATCAGCCCGCGGTCGACGGGGCAGGTGCCCGAATTATTTTCTTGCGTACCCATTGAAGGAATATGGGACAGTCACTATCATTTTGCAAGTGACCCAATCGAGGGCCGCCTGTTTAGGAGAATGACAATGACGATTCCCGATGGAACGGCCCTGATCACGGGTGCTTCGACCGGCCTTGGCGCCGTTTATGCCGACCGCCTCGCAAAGCGCGGCCACGACCTGATCCTCGTCGCGCGCAACGGTGCGCAGATGGAGGAGCTGGCCGCAAAGCTGCGCGCGGAGCATGGCGTCGCGGTTGATGTGATCGCCGCCGACCTCACCAAGAGCGACGATGTGACGCAGATCGAGCAACGGCTGATCAAGGATGCGAATGTGACGCTGTTCGTGAACAATGCCGGCATGTCGCTGAACGGCGGGACGCTGGAAAATAGCGCCGCCGAGATCGAGACGATCATCGCGCTCAACATCACCGCCGCGGCGCGGCTTGGCATAGCGGCGGGCAAGGCGTTCGGCGCGCGCGGCAAGGGCGCGATCGTCAATATCGCCTCGGTCCTCGCGCTCGCCCCCGAAATGTTCGAGGGCGTGTACAGCGGGTCGAAGGCGTTCCTGCTCAATTTGAGCCACGCGCTCGCCGCGAACGGCCGCGAACAGGGCTTCCATGTGCAGGCGGTGCTGCCCGGCGCGACGCGCACCGAGATCTGGGAGCGATCGGGCAAGGATATCGAAGCCTTTCCCGCCGAGATGATCATGGACGCGGGCGACCTCGTCGACGCGGCGCTGACCGGGCTCGATCGCGGCGAGGAAATCACGATCCCGCCGCTCGCCGACGAGGGCCAGTGGAAGGATTATTATGCCGCGCGGCTGGCGATGGGGCCGAACCTGTCGAAGCGCGATGTGGCGCCGCGTTATCGGTGAGCGAGGCTGCGTGAAGGAATGAGAAGGCGGCCGGCTGTCGAAGGTCGCCTTCTTCCTCATCGTCATCCCGGATCAAGTCCGGGATGACGAATGGGGGCGATGACTGCCCCCCCACCTTGCCCAAACCCGTCCCCATGGCCTATCGCGCGAGCATGGCAGCGACGAAGACCACCCCCGGACGTGGCGCTCCCGGACAGGGCACGCGCGACAAGCTGATCGACGCGGCATTCCGTGCGGTCGCGCGCGACGGGCTCGCCGACACCAATGTCAAGTCGATCGCCGCCGAGGCGGGGGTCAATCCGGGGCTGCTCCATTATCATTTCGCGAGCAAGGATGCGCTGCTCGAAGCCGCAGTCGACAGCGCGACCGCGCACTATATGGCCGAGATCGACGCGCTGGTCGCGGCGACCCCGCGCGCGGAGCTGTTCGACGCCTATGTCCGCTTTTCGGCCGAGACGCTCGAGGCCAATCGCGACCTGTTCCGCGTCCGCCTGTCGCTCGGCGTGCGCGCGATGAACGATCCGGGGCTTGCGGCGCGGCTCGAGGTTGCGAACGAAGCGATCCGCAGCCGGCTGGCGATGGTGTTCGCCGCGGGCGCGGGGCGGGACGCGGTCGACGACCGCGACCGGCTGCGCGCGCGGATGACCAAGGCGGCGTTCGAGGGGATGATGCTGTCGTGGCTGACGCAGCCCGATTTCCCGATGCATGCGGCACTCGCCGAATGGGCGGCCGGGACGCGCGCGGGGCTTGGCGAGGGCTGATCCGCCCGCCTGTCGGGCGATTTTTCAAGATATGATTGTTTGCACCCCGGCGAAAGCCGGGCCCATATGGCGCGGTGCTGTCATTCATGGGCCCCGGCTTTCGCCGGGGCGCATGAATGGATGCCGTAAGGAGCGATTCTGCGATCCCCCTTGCGCATCGCATCGCGCCGGCTTATTTGGTTGGTCAACCAACCAAATAAGGATCACAGGCTATGCATATCGTGATGACGGGTGCAACATCGGGTTTCGGGGCCAATGCGGCGCGGCGGCTGGCCGCCGCCGGGCACCGGCTGACGATCGGGGCGCGGCGTCCCGAGGCGGTCGATGCGGCGTGGGGCGCCGGGGCACTGGCGCTCGACCTTGACGATTTCGCTTCGGTCGACCGTTTTGCCGAGGCGGTAGCAAAGGGGCCGGCGGTCGATGCGCTGGTGCTGAATGCCGGGCTGCAGACATCGAAGCTGGAAGTTGGCGCCGAGGGTTTCGAGCGGACCTTCGCGGTCAACCAGCTCGCGCATTTCCGGCTGCTCCTCCAACTGCTGCCGCATCTCGCGCCGGGCGCGCGGGTGATCCTGACGGGCAGCGGCACGCACGATCCCGAGGAAAAGACGATCGTCACGCCCCCCGCGCACGCCAATGCCGAATGGCTGGCATATCCCGATCGCGACCCGACGCTGCCGAAAAAGGATCGGGCGCAAGTATTCCGCGCCTATAGTTCGTCGAAGCTCGCCAATATCATGACGGCGCGCGAGCTGGCGCGGCGCCGTCCCGACCTCGCGGCGATGAGCTTCGACCCCGGCTATGTGCCATGGACCGGGCTCGCGCGGTCGAGCGGGAAGATCGTTGCGTCGCTGGTCAGCCTGATCGTGCCGCTGACGATGAAGCGCGACCGCAAGAGCACGATCGCGCTGTCGGGCGAATATCTCGCGGCGTTGGCGGCGGCGCCGGCCTATGCCGAGACGCATGGCGATTACTGGTCGGTGCGCAATCCGGCGCTGGTGCGGATCGAACCGTCGGCGCTGGCGCGCGACGACGCGGCGTGCACGGCGATGTGGGACGATTGCGCGCGCTTGTCGGGGGTGGCGGCGTAGCGGACTTATCCGGCCATGAAAAAGGGCGGCTGTCCTGCCGGACGCCGCCCTTGATCGTTCAGCGAAGAGGCGAAGCTCAGGCTTCGGCCATATCCTCGTCATATTGTTCCACCGGACCCGAATCCTGGCCCTTGGCATCGACGTCGCGGTCGACGAATTCGATGACTGCCATCGGCGCCGCGTCCGAGGCGCGGATGCCGGCCTTGATGATGCGGGTGTAGCCGCCGTTGCGGTCCTTGTAGCGTTCGGCGAGAACGTCGAACAGCTTCTTGAGCTGCGTGTCGTCGAGCAGGCGGCTGTTCGCGAGGCGACGGTTGGCAAGGCCACCGCGCTTGGCGAGCGTCACCAGCTTTTCGACGTAGGGACGCAGTTCCTTCGCCTTGGCGACGGTCGTCATGATCTGCTCATGCTTGATGAGCGAGGCCGACATGTTGCGGAACAGGGCCGTGCGATGCGCGCTCGTGCGCTGAAGCTTCCGGCCACCCGATTTATGACGCATAATCCATTCCTTCGTTTGTCAGAGGGGCCGTTTAAGGTACCCCAAGCCAGGTTGCATTGCGGGGCAACCCATTCCCGTTGTGGGCCCCGGCCGAAGCCGGGGCGCAAGATCAGCCGAGAAGTTCCTGTTCGAGCTTCTTGGCCATTTCCTCGATATTTTCCGGCGGCCAGCCGGGGATGTCCATGCCGAGGCGCAGGCCCATCGACGACAGCACTTCCTTGATTTCGTTCAAGGATTTGCGGCCGAAGTTCGGCGTGCGGAGCATTTCGGCTTCGGTCTTCTGAACGAGGTCACCGATATAGATGATGTTGTCGTTCTTGAGGCAGTTCGCCGAACGGACCGACAGTTCCAGCTCGTCGACCTTCTTGAGAAGGAAGCGGTTGAGCTGGTTGACGTCCGATTCATCGGCGGTGGTGGGCGAAGCCGCCATGCCGATGAGGCCGCTGTCGTTCATCGCTTCTTCGAAGTGGACGAAGACCTGGAGCTGGTCCTGGAGGATGCGCGCGGCATAGGCGACGGCGTCTTCCGGGGTGACCGTGCCGTCGGTTTCGACGGTCAGGTTCAGCTTGTCATAGTCCAGTTCCTGGCCGATGCGGGCGTTGTCGACCTTGTAGGCGACCTGGCGCACGGGCGAGTAGAGCGAGTCGACCGGGATCAGGCCGATCGGCGCGTCGACCGGACGGTTGGCGGTCGCGGGGACATAGCCCTTGCCGGTGTCGGCAACGAGTTCCATGTTCAGCGTCGCGCCATCGTCGAGGTGGCAGATGACATGGTTCGGGTTCATCACCTTGATGTCGCCCGACACCATGATGTCGCCGGCCTTGACGGTCGCGGGACCGGTCGCCGAAAGCTGAAGACGCTTCGGGCCTTCGCCCTCCATCTTGAGCGCGATCTGCTTCACGTTGAGGACGATGTCAGTGACGTCTTCGCGCACGCCGGCAAGGCTCGAGAATTCGTGGAGCACGTTCTCGATCTTGATCGACGTGATTGCCGCACCCTGGAGCGACGAGAGCAGCACGCGGCGCAGCGCGTTGCCGAGCGTCAGGCCGAAGCCGCGCTCGAGCGGTTCGGCGACGAAGGTCGCCTTGCGCTTGCCGTCGCTGCCAGCCTTGATTTCCAGGTTGCTGGGCTTCTTCAATTCCTGCCAGTTCCGGATATTGACAGTCATGGACTTCCCTTTGCTTTGGGCGGGACGGACAGGGGTCGACTGACCGTCCAGCGAGGATTTGAAACGGGCGGCGTCCCGGCGGGACGCGCCCGAAAGGACGTCAGACGCGGCGGCGCTTGGCCGGGCGGACGCCATTGTGCGGGATCGGGGTCACATCGCGGATCGAGGTGATGTGGAAACCGACCGCCTGTAGCGCGCGGAGCGCCGATTCGCGGCCCGCACCCGGGCCCTTGACTTCGACTTCGAGGGTACGGACGCCATGTTCGGCGGCCTTCTTGCCGGCGTCTTCGGCGCACACCTGGGCGGCGTACGGGGTCGACTTGCGGCTGCCCTTGAAGCCCATCATGCCGGCGCTCGACCAGGCAATCGCATTGCCCTGCGCGTCGGTGATGGTGATCATCGTGTTGTTGAAGGTCGCGTTGACGTGGGCCACACCCGACGAGATATTCTTGCGTTCGCGCCGACGAAGACGCTGCGGTTCACGAGCCATGATATAATCCTAACCTAATCCTGAATGGCCGGTGGCGGGCGGTTCGCCGCTGCCCCGGCAGGGAAAGCAAGGAAGCGCGCCGAAAGGGCGCGCTCGACCTTACTTCTTCTTGCCGGCGATCGGCTTGGCCTTGCCCTTGCGGGTGCGCGCATTGGTGTGCGTGCGCTGGCCACGGACCGGCAGGCCCTTGCGATGACGCAGACCGCGATAGCAGGCGAGGTCCATCAGGCGCTTGATGTTCATCGCCGTGGTGCGGCGAAGGTCACCCTCGACCGTGTGGTCGGCGTCGAGCGTTTCGCGGATCTGCAGGATTTCGGCGTCCGAAAGATCCTGAACGCGACGCGTGTGGTCGATGCCCAGCTTGTCGGCGATGTCGACGGCGGTCTTGCGGCCGATGCCGTGGATGTAGGTGAGCGCGATGATCACGCGCTTGTTGGTGGGCAGATTGACGCCCGCGATACGTGCCATTGGTAACTTTCTCCTGCTCCACAGGGCCGTAGGCAACCGGCCCCATCTCAAAGCGTCTGAATTTCCAACGCAAAAAACGGACCACGATGCGCACGAAGACGCTTCGCCGTCCGGTCAGGCTGTCGGAATGCTGGCGCAGTTAGGGTGAGTCGTGCCGAAAGTCAAGCGAACTGCGGTGGAATGCTTGTCGGAACGGGCGGTCACGGATGCGATGTAAGAGCGACGGCCCGGTCATGCAAGCGGGCGACGACCGCGCGGTGGATTCCGGGGGCGCAGGCGATGACGCCAAAGGCCTGCGCGCGCGGTGTGTTGAACTTCAGCGGCTCGCCGAAGGCGTCGGTGACGGTCGCCCCCGCTTCGCTGGCGATCAGTGCCGCCGCGGCGACGTCCCATTCGAAACCCCAGCGCAAGGTTGCGACCAGGTCGGCGCGGTCGTCGGCGACGAGCGCCATGCGCAGTGCGATGCTGTTCGGCTTGGTCACCATGATCAGGTCGCGGTCGATCTTGGGCAGGCTGTCGGCGGGGACGCGCGATCCGTCGAAGATCATCCGGCGGCTGGCACGCAGCGTCTCGCCGTTCAATGTCGCGCCCTTGCCCTTTTGCGCGACCCACAGCTCGTCGAGCGCGGGGGCGTAGAGCACGCCGAGTTCGGGCTCGCCGTCGACGACGAGCGCGACCGATACGCACCAGCCGGGGCGGCCGCGGATGAAGTCGCGCGTGCCGTCGATCGGGTCGACGCACCACATCGCGCGGCACGACAGGCGGTCCTCATTGTCGGCGGTCTCTTCGGACAGCCAGCCCGCTTCGGGCACCATCGCGCCGAGCACGGCCTTCAATCGCGCATCGACCGCGAGGTCGACGTCGCTGACCGGATTGTCGTGCGACTTGTGCCAGACGTCGACGGGCCGCCCCTCGCCGCGCCAGCGCGCCATCGCCATGTCGCCGACCTCGCGCGTCGCGGCGATCACGGCTTCGAGGTTGCGACCCGGCAAGGCGTCAGCTCGACGCGACGGTCATGCCGTCGATGCGCAGCGTCGGGGCGTTGGTCCCGTGACGGAATTCGAGGTCGTTCGCGGGGACGAGCGCCGCGAACATGTCGACCAGATTGCCCGCGATGGTGAATTCGGCGATCGGGCCCGCGATTTCGCCGCCCCGGATCAGGAAGCCCGACGCGCCGCGGCTGTAGTCGCCGGTGACGGGATTGACGCCCTGGCCGATCAGCTCGGTGATATAGACGCCCTCGGCGATATCCGCGATCAGCGCCGCCGGCGTCATGGCGCCCGCCGCGAGATGCAGGTTGCTGGCGCCAACCCCCGACGCGCCGCCGCCGCGGCTGGCATGGCCGGTGGGGGCGAGGCCGAGCTGCTTCGCCGACGCATTGTCGAGCAGCCAGCCGGTGATCTTGCCGTTCGCGACGATGTCGCGCGCCGCGGTCGGCAGGCCTTCGCCGTCGAACGCGCGGCTGCGCAGCCCGCGCGCGCGATGCGGCTCGTCGCGGATGACGATGCCGCTGTCGAACAGCATCTGCTCTTCCTTGCCGAGCAGGAAGCTCGTCCCGCGCGCGATCGCGGGGCCGGCGATGGCGCCGAGCAGATGGCCGACGATGCCGCCGCTGACGCGCGGGTCGAGGACGACGGGCAGCTTGCCGGTCGGCGCCTTGCCGGGGTTCAGCCGCGCGACGGCGCGGGTTCCGGCGCGCGCGCCGATCTCTGCGGCGCTTTCGAGGTCGGAGAGGTGGTGCGCGCTGTGCCAGCCATAGTCGCGCTGCATCGCGGCGCCTTCGCCCGCGATCACGCTCGCCGACAGGCTGTGGCCGCTCGACCCGTAGCCGCCGGCAAAGCCGTGGCTCGTCGCGAGCGCGAAGCGCGTGCGGCTGTGGCTCGCGCTGCCGCCTTCGCTGTTCGTCACGCCGGCGACGGCGCGCGCGGCTTCTTCGGTCGCCAGCGCGGCAGCGCGCAGCGCGGCGGGATCGGCTTCGCTGGCATCGTCGAGGTCGAAGTCGGGGACCGGTCCCTTGAACAGCAGTTCCTCGGGCGCGAGCCCGGCATAGGGATCCTCGGGCGCCTCGCGCGCCATCGCGACGCAGCGCTCGACCAGCTTCGCGAGTTCGCCGGCGTCCATGTCGGCGGTCGACACGCTCGCGCTCCGCTGGCCGACGAAGACGCGCAGCGAAATATCCTGCCCCTCCGACCGTTCGACATCCTCGAGCGCGCCGAGCCGCATCGAGACCGAGGTCGCGGCGTTGCAATAATAGAGCGCGTCGGCGGCATCGGCGCCGGCTTTGGTCGCGGCGGCGCACAGCATCTGGGCGCGATCGAGGGCTTCGGAAACGGTCAGCATAGCCGCGCCCTATACGGCGCGCGGCAAAGCGTCAAACCTCGGTCGGAACGGATTAGCGGATGATTGCGGCGATCGCGTCGGTCGCGGCCATCGCGCCGCTGACCCACAGGAAGGGCAGGGTGAGCGCGGCGATCCAGAGGCGGCGGACATCGCGGCGGAAACGCGCGTGCAGGCCCCAGCTTGCGAGCGCCTGACGGCTGAGATGATACCAGCGGCGTTCGGTCGATCGCGCGACGGGCAGCGCGAGCGCGAGCAGCATGACGAGCGCGACGACGATGAAGGCCGAGGGGGCGCCGGCGGCGATCGCGGCGGTGACCGCCCAGATCTGAAGCGCGGCAAAGGCGAGGAGCGCGGCGGCAGCATGCCAGGTCATTCGGCGGCCCAGACTCCGTGCCGGCGGCACGCTGACTGCCGTGCGCCTCCACAGGCGCGGTCCGAATGCTGATGCCATGTTTACAGCCCCCTTAGGCTGGCGATTCCCAGAACCGCACGATTTGCCCCAAAAACTCCCGAGTCAAGACAGCTTGCCAGCGATTCGTTAATTTTTGCGTTCGATTCGTCGCGGATTCGCAACCAAATCGCGTCGGATCGCCAAAATGCTGCAAAATCGGCAATATTCGTCGCGGATAAGCCTCGGAATTGCTGCCAGTCGTCGAGCGCCGCGGCGCGTTGGTCGACTTGCATCCAAGGCATCGGTCGCTAGCGTCTAGTTCGAGTCCATCCAAAAAACACGCAACCGGGGAAAATCGATGCGCTACCTGACTTTCGTCGCCGCCCTTGCCTTGCCGCTCGCGCCCGCGCTGGCGCAGGAGGCGACCAAGCCCGCGGTCGAGCCGAAGCCCGCCGCGCTGGTCGCCGACGGCATGCCCGAGGTGCCGGCGGACCTTTCCGCCGCGACGCGGCCCTATATGGAAAATCGCGGCGCGGGCTTCGTCGGCTGGAACCCGGTCGACAAGTCGATGCTGATCGCGACGCGTTTTGCCAATACCAGCCAGATTCACCGCGTTGCGACGCCGATGGGCGCACGCAAGCAGCTGACCTTTGAGGCCGAACCCGTGGGTTCCGCCGCATGGTCGCCGAAGACCGCCGACATCATGCTCGTCCAGAAGGATATCGGCGGCAATGAATTCTACCAGATCTATGCGATGAAAAACGGCCGGCTCGACCTGCTCACCGACGGCAAGAGCCGCAACGGCATCAACGCGTGGAGCAAGGACGGCACGCTCGTCGCCTACACCTCGACGCGCCGCAACGGTCGCGACAGCGACATATATGCCATGGACCCGCGCAATCCCGCGGCGACGCGGTTGGTGGCCGAGGTCGAGGGCGGCGGCTGGGGCGTCAGCGACTTTTCGCCCGACAAGAGCTGGGCGCTGGTCGGCAAGTATGTCTCGGTGCAAAAGACCGACCTGTTCCGTCTCGACCTTGCCACCGGCGCGATGACGCCGATCGGCGATCACAAAAAGGCAATTGCGGTTGGCGGCGGCGCCTTCGCGCCCGACGGCACGATCTGGGGCACGAGCGACGAAGGCAGCGATTTCCAGCGGCTCGGCACGCTCGATCCGAAGACGGGCAAGTTCACGCCGCGGGGACCGGCCGAAAAATGGGATGTCGATACGTTCGACATCGCCGACGACGGCAGTTTCATCGCCTATGTCGTCAACGAAGCGGGCATGTCGAAGCTGCGCGTGATGGACGTCGCGAGCGGCACCGTCCGCACGGTCGACCTGCCGGCGGGGATCATCGGCGGCATCGACATTGCGCCGTGGGGCGACATCGGCTTCAGCTTCACCTCGGCGCGCGCCGCGGCCGATGCGTACAGCGTCGATCCCCGGACGCTCAAGGTCACGCGCTGGACCGAAAGCGAGACCGGCGGCCTCGACGTCACGCAGAATGTCGAGCCCGAAGTCGTCAAGGTGAAGAGCTTCGACGGGCTCGAGGTATCGGGTTTCCTTTATCGCCCCGACCCGAAGAAATTCCCCGGCCAGCGCCCGCTGATCATGAATGTCCACGGCGGGCCGGAGGGTCAGTCGCGCCCCGGCTTCCTCGGCCGCAACAATTATCTGCTCAACGAGCTTGGCATCGCGGTCTTCTATCCCAACGTCCGCGGCTCGACCGGTTATGGCAAGACCTTCGTCAGCCTCGACAACGGACCGTTCAAGCGTGAGGACAGCGTCAAGGACATGGGCGCCTTCCTCGACTATCTGGCAAAGGACAAGGCGCTCGACGCGTCGCGCTTCGGGCTGACCGGCGGCAGCTATGGCGGCTATATGTGCTATGCCGCCGCGACCCATTATGCCGACAAGCTGCGCGCGAACCTGTGCGTCGTCGCGATCTCGAACTTCGTGACCTTCCTCGAAAATACGCAGGATTATCGCCGTGACCTCCGCCGCGTCGAATATGGCGACGAGCGCGATCCGAAGCAGCGCGCGAAGCTGATCGAGATTTCGCCGCTGACGCGCGTCGCCGACATCAAGAAGCCGCTGTTCATCGTCACCGGTGCGAACGATCCGCGCGTTCCGGCGTCGGAAGCCGACCAGATCGTCGCGGCGGTGCGCAAGAATGGCGGCACCGCCTGGCACCTCGTCGGTACGAACGAGGGGCACGGCTTCGCGAAGAAGGAAAATGCCGACTATAATTTCTGGGCGTCGCTGCTCTTCTGGAAGCAGTATCTGCTGAACTGAGGTCAAAGCGAACGTCATCCCGGCCTTCGCCGGGATGACAATAAGTGGATTACGGCTGCGGCTGCGGCGGGGTCGGCAGCGGGGCAGCGTCGGCTTCGTCGGGCGCGGTCGGGGCGGGCGCCAGGCCGCTGGCCTGCCGTTCGAGTTCCTCGGCGGCCTTCTGGCGCTCGGCGAGCGCTTTCTCTTCGGCGACGACGGCGGCTTCGACCTCGTCGGCGGCGGCGTCGATGCCCGCGATGCGCTTGGCGCGTTCGTCGGCGATCATCGCCTGCCAGTCGGTCTTGTCGGCGGCCTTCTTTTCGGCGCGCGCGCCTTCGACGAGCGCGCGGGTACAGCCGGTGAAGCCGCCAAGGCCCGTCGGCGAGCAGCTGTCGGTGCCGAAGCGGCCGACGCGTTCGAGCGCGACGACCTTGTTCGCCCAGGCTTCGTTGCGCACGTCGAGCGGGTTGCCGCGCAGCATCGGCGGCACGCGATAGCGTTCGGATTCGGGCAGGCGGTTACACACGACGATTTCGTCGGGGCTCGACTGTTCGCAGCGGTCGTCGCCATAGACGATGACCTGGTTGATCTTGTCGACGTCGGCCGGGGCCTCCTGCGCGGCGGCGGGCAGGGCGGCGGCGCTGCCGGCGAGGATCAGCGCGAACAGGGGCAGGCGGGACATCGGATCTTCCTTTTCACTTTGATGCGGCATGACACCGCGACCCTGCATCCGTCATGAACGGGGCGGTGGGGCTATGTATCAGATACGCTTCGACAGCGCGATGGCTGCACGGCAACCGGCGCGAATGGCGAAGCTCAAAATCGGGTAGCCGGGCGCGCTTTCGGCGCCTGCTTTGAGCGCGGCTTCCTTATGCTCCAGCTCCTCGGCGCGAAAATCCTCGACCGCGTCGCTGAGCTCGGGGTCGCTGTCGCCAAGCTCGTCGAGCTGGTGCTGGTAATGGCGATCGATCTCGGTCTCGACCGCGGCGGTGCACGCCATGGCGGCACGCGGGCCCATCGCGGCGGTCACCGCGCCGAGCGCGAAACCGGCGACGTTCCAGAAGGGCTGGAGCGCGGTCGGGCGCACCCCGCGCTTCGCGATCATGGCGTCGAAAAATTTGCGGTGCCGTTCTTCCTGTTCGGCCATATGCGCGATCTCGCGCGCCATCGGGTGGCGATCGCCCATCACCGCGAGCTGCCCCGCATAGATGCGCGTCGCGCCATATTCGCCCGCCTGGTCGACGCGGATCATCGATGCGGTGCGTTTGCCGGTCTTTGCTTGCGTCATGCCGCCGATGTGGTCTTCCGGCGCAGCAAGGTCAAGACGAACGCAGCGGCACCCAGCGAGAAGATCGCGTTGAATCCCGCGAGCGAGATGCCCAGCAACGTCCATTGCGCAGTGTCGCAGCGGATCAGCGGCGCGTTCATGATCGAATCGAGCGTGACCGGTCCGCTGGCGCCGGTGGCGCAGGTGGTGACGCCTTCCCAGAAACCATATTCGACCCCGGCGTGGAAAATCCCGATCGCGCCGCTGATCGCGATCGCGACCGCGGCAAGCAAGGTCAGCGTGCGCATCGCCTTGTCGCTGCGGCGAACGATCAGCGCCAGCAGCGCGAGCAGGATCGCGGCCTGGTGCGGCCAGCGCTGCCAGTAACACATTTCGCACGGGTGGAGGCCAAAGCCATATTGCGACACGAGCGCGCCGCCATACAGCAGCAGCGGCGCGAGGAACGCGACGACGGGCGCGGCGAGGCGCGAATTCGGCATGTCGGCGGGCCCCTTAGTTGCGCGCGGTGGGCTTGGCGGCCGGCTTGGCCGGCGGTTTGCCGCCCTGCGCCATGCGCGGGGCGGTCGGACCGATGCGGCCGATCGTCTGCAGCGCATAATGCAGCTGGAAATCCTCGATGCCCTTGGCCTTCAACTCGGCAGCCGTCGCGCTGAAACGCGGATCGGCCTTTTCGTCCTTTTCGAGCAGGCCGTTGTCGACCTTCTTTTCGTTGAC
The DNA here is from genome assembly GCF_035944815.1 of Sphingopyxis sp. GTDB lineage: Bacteria > Pseudomonadota > Alphaproteobacteria > Sphingomonadales > Sphingomonadaceae > Sphingopyxis. The sequence goes on along the minus strand of NZ_DASZAU010000001.1, from coordinate 58,809 downwards.
GAGGTGGCGGCGCAGGTCGCTTTCGCGGAACTTCGGCCGCGACGCATAATCGGGGTCGCTGAGCTGCGGCACGCGGATGTCGGGGTCGATCCCGCCTTCCTGCACGCTGCGGCCCGACGGCGTGTAGTAACGCGCGGTGGTGAGGCGGAGCGCGGTGGTGTCGGTCAGCGGCAGCACCGTCTGCACCGATCCCTTGCCGAAGCTGCGTTCGCCCATCACGACCGCGCGATGCTGGTCCTGCAGCGCGCCCGCGACGATTTCGGATGCCGAGGCCGAGCCCGAGTCGATCAGCACCACGACCGGCGCGCCGCCCGCGAGATCGCCGGGTTCGGCAAAATAGCGTTCGATATCGCCCTTCTTGCGGCCGCGCTGCGAGACGATCTCGCCGCGTTCGAGGAACAGGTCGCTGATCCCGACGGCTTCGTCGAGCAGCCCGCCGGGGTTCGAGCGCAGGTCGAGGATCCAGCCGCGCGGTTTCTTGCCCAGCGACTTTTCGACCGCCATCATCGCGGCCTTGAGGTCGGTGGTCGCGTCGGCCGAGAAATTGGTGACCGTGAGCACGCCGACGTCGCCGCTGACTTCCCATTTCACCGGTTTCAGGTCGATGATTTCGCGCGTCAGCGTCATTTCGATCGGCTTGTCCTGGCCTTCGCGTACGACGGTGACGTCGATCTTGGTGCCGGGACGCCCACGCATCTGTTCGACCGCTTCGTCGAGCGTCAGGCCGAAGATGAGTTCCTTGTTGATGTGGGTGATATAGTCGCCCGCCTTGATCCCCGCCTTGTCGGCCGGGGTGTCGGCGGTCGGTGCGATGACCTTCACGACGCCGTCTTCCATCGTCACCGACAGGCCGAGGCCGCCATATTCGCCGTCGGTCTGGGTGCGGAGGTTCGAAAAGCCGCGCGCGTCGAGATAGCCCGAATGCGGGTCGAGGCTGGCGAGCATGCCGTTGATCGCGCCTTCGATCAGCTTCGAATCGTCGACCTGTTCGACATAATTCGACTTCACCTCGAGATAGACATCCATGAAGCGCGAAATTTCTTCCTGCGTTTTCGAATCGACGGTCGCCATCGCACCGGTCGCGAGCGGCACCAGTGCCAGCGTCGAGAGCGCGGCGGCACCCTGCCACAGCGCGAAGCGGCGCTTCGGGGACGGTGCGGTTTTGGTCGAGTCGGTCATCAGCGTCTTTCACTCAGGCGGGATTTCCCGCCATATATACCCCGGCGCGCCATCCTCCTACGCATTTGCGCAGGCGTCAAGCGGGTGATCCCGATACGGAACAGCGGCGGAACGGGCGATTAACAGCGCCGGGTCAGCCGATCATCGCGACGATGTCGACCGGGCGCCCGGCGCGGCGCAGCTCGACCGTGATGCGGCTGTCGTCGGACCCCGCGCGGCCGATCGGCGTCCCGGCGTCGAGCGTGTCGCCGACCCCGACCGACAGCGCGATCATCCCGGTCAGCAGCGAAACCCAGCCGCCGCCATGGTCGACGATGACGATCTTGCCATAGCCGCGATAATCGCCGGCGAAACTGACGCGGCCGGGGGCGGGGGCGACAACCTGTCCGCCGGGGCGCGCCGCGATCGTCACGCCGCGCGAGCGCACGCCGCTTTCATTGACCTCGCCCAGCCCGGCGACGATGCGGCCGACGACGGGCAGCCGGTAGGCGCCTTGCGTCAGCTCGGCTTCGGCCGGGGCGGGCGGCGCGGCGCCGGCGACGGCGCCGGCTGGGTTGCGCGGGCGCGGCAGCGGGCCGGCGAGCTGCGCCAGTTCGGCGCGCACCGCGCTGTCGGCTTCGAGGCTGTCCATCAGTTCGACGATATCGCGCGCCTTTTCGCCGAGTCCCAAGGCGCGGTCGGCTTCGAGCTGCGCGCTGCTCATCAGCTCGCGCGAGCGCAGCCGGCCTTCGTTTTCGAGCCGCGTCAGCGCGTCGCGGCGCTGCGCGAGCTGGGCCCTGCTCGACGACAGCGCCTTCAGCGCGATTGCCTGTTGCCGCCGCGTCGTGTCGAGCGCGGCGAGTTCGCGCCGGACGCCGATAGTGCGGCGTTCGATTACCGGCATCGCGGCGTCGATTACCGCTCGGGCATGGACCATGTCGGTCAGCGACCCGGGCTGCGCGAGCACGCTGACCGGCGGCTGGCGGCTCAGTTGCTGGAGCGAGGCGGCGAGTTCGAGCAAGGGTTGCTGCTGTTCGGCCAGCCGCGCGCGCTGCGCCGACAGGCGGCGCGTGACGAGCGCGACGCGCGCCTCGCCGGCGCTGATATCGGCTTCGGCCGACTGGATGCGCGCGGCGAGCGCGGCGCTGCGTTTCTTCAGCCGGTCGGCCTCGCTGACCGCGGTGACCGCCTGTTTTTCGAGCAAGGCGCTGCGCGCCATCGCCGCCACCGATTGCTGCTTGGCGTCGATCAACTGGTCGCGTTCGCGCGCGGCGATCGCCTGCGGATCGAAGATGTCGCTCTGTGCGAGCGCGAACGCACCGCCCGCAACCGCGGCGATCAGGCCGAGCGTGGCGGCGAGGCGCCTCACTGGCGACCCTCGCGGTGATAGGGATGGCCCGCGACGATGCTGGTCGCGCGCCACAATTGTTCGGCGAGCATCGCGCGCGCCATCAGGTGCGGCCAGGTCGCGCGTCCGAAAGCGATGACCTTGTCGGCACCCTCGCGCTCTTGCGCGGTGAAGCCGTCGGCGGCGCCAAGGCAGAAGCGCGCCTCGCGCACCCCGCCGTCGCGCCATTTTTCGAGCAATTTGGCAAATTCGAGCGACGACATCTGGTCGCCGCCCTCGTCGAGCAGGATGGTGCGGCTATTGTCGGACGCGGCGGGCATGCGTCCGCCGGTATCGGGCAGTTCCGAAATCTTCTGCGCCCAGGTCACGCGCTTCATATAGCGCTCGACCAGCTCGGCCTCGGGCCCGCGCCCGATGCGCCCGCGCGCGATGATGTGCAGCAACATGACGTTTTCATTCACCTTCGGTGAAAGCGGCACCAGCCCGCTCCCCCTCCCGGCCTCCCTGACGATAGTAGCCTATGGGAGGCCGGGAGGGGGAGCGGGCTGGTGCCGCTTCTGTTCGGGCTCTAGGCCGAACAGAACAAAAACGTCAATTCGCTGCGGCAACCGGCGGTGCGTCGCCGAACGACCACATGCGCTCGAGGTTGTAGAAGCTGCGCACCTCGGGACGGAACAGGTGGACGATGACGTCGCCCGCATCGATCAGCACCCAGTCGGCGTTGGGCAGGCCCTCGACGCGGACCAGCCGGCCGGCTTCCTGCTTGATCCGCTGCGCCAGCTTGTCGGCGATCGCCGAGACATGGCGCGTCGACCGGCCGCTCGCGATCACCATATGATCGGCGATGCTGCTCTTGCCGGCAAGCGGGATGGAGATGGTTTCCTGGGCCTGGTCCTCGTCCAGCTGGTGGAGGATCAGCGCGTGGAGCGCGTCCACACTGTCATTGGCTGCGGCGCCGGGCGCGGCATCCTTACTGGCGGCTATCAAGCGGTTTCATTCCTTTCGTCCATGGCCAGCCGCGAATGCGTCAGCGGGTCGCGCATCGCGCGGCCAGCATAGCGTTCGAACCAGCGGGGGTTGGCCTGCCGTATTGCAGTTGCGGATCGCACGTCGGGCGAAAAACGCAGGAACACGAGGGCAGGCGGTCTCCAGTCCGTCCAGTGAAGTTTCTGGTCCGCGGGCCGGACGTAGCGCCGAAGCCAACCCATCGCCTGCGCGGCATGGGCCCGGCCATTATAGCCCGGACGCGCGACAACCGCAATCGGCATCAATCGCGCAATTCCCCGCCAGTCGCGCCATTGGGGCAATTGGACCAGATTGTCGGCGCCCATGATCCAGATGAAGCGCCGGTTGGGGTAGCGCCGGACGAGCTTTTTGAGTGTGTCGATCGTGTAGCGCGTGCCCAGCTCGGTCTCGATCGCGGTCGCACGGATCGGCGAGCGGCGCGCCATGCGCTGCGCCGATCCGAGCCGCGCGGGGAGCGAGGCCATGCCCGCCTTGGGCTTCAGCGGATTGCCGGGCGACACCAGCCACCACAACTCATCGAGTCCCAGCGCGTCGATCGCATTGAGGCTGATCGCGCGATGCCCGCCATGCGCGGGATTGAAGCTGCCGCCGAGGAGACCGGTGGGGATCATTGGGCGGGCCGATCGATGATGTCAGGCATCGTGTAACAATATTGCCCCGGCGCACCGGCTCTTTGCGCCTTCACGCCCAATATTCGCGTCGTTTCAGCGAAAGCCTTGTCATATGCCGCGTCCCGTCGTTCTGCGACGCGGGTTTCACAAGCCGATGCGAATGGCGTGGCCGCGATGCATGCATTGAACAATATCAGCTCGGATGTCGAAAAACTGTCGGAAACCGCCTTACCTTCGACCACCTGATCGACCATCCGGTCGGCGAGAAAGCGGTGAGAGGACAGGATTGCGTAAAGCGATGGAGGTTCTCCACCTTCGAAGGCCGACTGTGCAGCGGGCGTGTCGCTGGGGCGAAGCCTGCCGGCTTCCAACTCGAAGCAGCTTGGGTCGACGACCATGAACAATTGTAATGGTCGGCGCGACTTTACGGCGATTTCCGAATCTTCGATGGTTTGATTGAAACGGTCGACGAGATTGCCGCGCACGAGGTTCGTTTCCGCGTCATCGCGCGCGCGCAAGACCATAAGCGTATCGCGCGCCACGAGCCAGCCAAAGGGCGTCGCGGCGATCAACAGAATAAGCGCCGCCCAGCGAAGCCACTTCGCCCTGCTGCGGCGCTCCCCGTTTCTCAAGGCCGGACTTGTCCCGTCCCGCGGACCAGCCATTTATAGGTGGTGAGTCCTTCGAGCGCGACCGGGCCCCGCGCATGCAGCCGCCCCGTCGCGATGCCGATTTCGGCGCCGAGACCGAATTCGCCGCCGTCGGCGAATTGCGTCGAGGCGTTGTGCATGACGATCGCGCTGTCGACGCCGGTCAGGAAGCGGTCGGCGACCTCCACATCTTCGGTCACGATCGCGTCGGTATGTTTGCTCGAATGCGCGTCGATATGCGCGAGCGCGCCGTCGACGCCGTCGACCAGTGCGACCGAGACGATCGCGTCGAGATATTCGGTGTCCCAGTCGGTTGCCGATGCGGGGTCGACATGCGGGCTCAGCGCCGCGACGCCCTTGTCGCCGCGCACCTCGCAGCCCGCCTTGACCAGCGCATCGACGATCGCGAGCGGCGCCGTATAGGCGCGGTCGATCAGGATCGTCTCGGTCGCGCCGCAGACGCCGGTGCGGCGCATCTTGGCATTGACCGCGAGCTCGACGGCTTTGGCGGGATCGGCGGCGCCGTCGATATAGAGATGGTTGATCCCGTCGAGATGCGCGAGAACGGGCACGCGCGCCTCGTCCTGCACGCGCGCGACAAGGCCCTTGCCGCCTCTGGGCACGATGATGTCGATCAGCCCCTGCGCGCGCAGCATCGCGCCGACCGCGGCGCGGTCCTGCGTGGGGACGAGTTGCACCGCGTCGGCGGGCAGGCCCGCCTCGACCAGCCCCGCGGCGAAGGCCGCGTGAATGGCGCGGTTCGAATGCACCGCCTCGCTGCCGCCGCGCAGGATCACGGCGTTGCCCGACATGAGGCCGAGCGCCGCGGCGTCGGCGGTCACATTGGGGCGGCTTTCATAGATGATGCCGACGACGCCCAAGGGCACGCGCACGCGGCTCAGCACCAAGCCATTGGGGCGCGTCACGCGGTCGATTTCGGCGCCCGACGGATCGGGCAGCGCCGCGACGTCGGCGATCGCGTCGGCAATCGCGCCAAGGCGGCTTTCGTCGAGCCGCAGCCGGTCGAGCATCGCGCCCGACAGGCCATTCTTTTGCCCGGCGGCCATGTCCTCGGCATTGGCGGCGAGGATGTCGGCGGCGCGCGCGCGGATCGCCGCTGCTGCCGCGACCAGCGCCGCCGCCTTGTCCGCCGTCGGGGTGAGCGCCAGCGCCTTGGCCGCGGCGCGCGCGCGCGCGCCCATGTCGGCGATCAGGGCGGCGGCATCGCCGGGCATCGGCGGGACGGACAGGACTTCGGCGTTCATGGCGCGGCCACTACCATGTTTTCCGTCCATCTCGAAAGCCCCGTTGCGCGGCGCTGCGCGCGGCTTTAGGCAGGGCGCCATGACAGGGGATATCGAGGCTATCGGCGGCGCCGTCACGGCGGGGCTTGCCGCGCGTGCGGTCGAATCGCGGCGCGGCGGTCCGGCGCACGGCGATGCGCCGCTGCGCTGCCTCAATTGCGGCACCAGCCTTGCCGGGTCGCACTGCCATCATTGCGGCCAGCGCGCCGACGTGCATCGCAGCTTCGGCGCGATCGGTCACGATCTCGTCCATGCGATCTTCCATTTCGAAGGCAAGATCTGGAACACGCTGCCGCTGCTGACATGGCGGCCGGGCGACCTGACGCGCCGCTATATCCATGGCGAGCGTGCGCGCTTCATCTCGCCGCTTGCCCTGTTCCTGTTCGCGGTTTTCCTGACCTATGCGGTGCTCGCGATGGTCGGCAGCGGCGGCGGTTTCGGCGAGGGGCTGAACAAGGCGGCGGCCGAACAGACGCGCACGACGGCGATCAAGGACAGCATGCAGGCCGAGGTCGACCGGATCGACGGCGAACTGGCGAAGACCGGCCTGTCCGCGACCGACCGGCGCGAACTCGAAACCGAGCGCGATGTGCTGCAGAAGAGCGCCGACTATCTCGGCGTCGCGCGCAGCCGCAGCAAGAGCGAGCGCGCCGCCGATCGTGCGGCGGGACCGCCGGTGCTCGACGATCCGGTCAGCCAAGTGACGACGAGCGCCGATTTCATCTCGCGGAACAAGATCGATACGGGTGTGCCCTTCATCGATCATGGGCTGAAAAAGGCGTTCGCGAACCCGCAGCTCGTTCTCTATAAATTGCAGGCGAACGCCTATAAATTCGCCTGGGCGCTGATCCCGCTGTCGTTGCCTTTCATGTGGCTGCTCTTTCCGTTCAGCCGGCGCTTTCACACCTATGATCATTTCGTCTTCGTCACCTATTCGATCTCGTTCATGCTGCTGCTGTTCATCGTGGTGCGGCTGCTCAACCTGACGATTTTCGGCGACCTCGCGACCTTCTTCGCGATGCTCTATGTCCCGTTCCACATGTACCGCCAGCTGCGCGGCGCCTATCGCTCTTCGCGGTTCGGGGCGCTCGTGCGCGCGACCCTGCTCCTCTTTTTCAGCCTGTTCGCGGTGATCTGGTTCATGCTGCTGCTGCTCGCGGTCGGGATCAGCGGCTAGCGCGAAGCTGTAACAAAGACCGGCCACAGACCCGGCGACGCGGAAGGATATGCGATGCACCAGCTGTGGAACGAAATCGATCGCCGTTTGCTCATCAAGCTCGGCACCGCGGGGCTCGCGGCGCTGTCGCTGCCCGGCGCGGCCGCCGCTGCGATGGCGCAGGGCTTTACCCATGGCGTCGCGAGCGGCGAGCCCGGTGCCAATTCGGTGCTGCTGTGGACGCGCTACGCCGCCGCGAACGACAGCGCGCTGACCGCCGAGCTGTCCGAAAACGCCGATTTTTCCCGAATCGCTGCCGGGGGGAGCGTCACCGCGAAGGGCGATCGCGATCATACCGCCAAGATCGTCGTCGACGGGCTCGAACCCGATCGCTGGTATTATTATCGTTTCGTCGCGCCCGACGGGACGAAGTCGGTCACCGGACGCACGCGCACGCTGCCCGCCGGACCGACGAGCGCCTTCACCATCGCGCTCTTTTCCTGTTCGAACCTGCCCTTCGGCTGGTTCAACGCCTATGCCCATGCTGCGGCGCGGAACGATATCGACCTCGTCGCGCATGTCGGCGACTATCTCTACGAATATCCCGTCGGCGATTATCCGTCGCTCAAGAAAGCGGTCGCCGGCCGCGATATCCAGCCGACGCACGAGATGGTGAGCCTTGCCGACTATCGGCTGCGTTACGCCTCCTATCGCGCCGATCCGGACCTCCAGCGTCTCCACGCGCTGTTCCCGATGATCGCGCAATGGGACGATCATGAGTTCGCCAACGATGTGTGGAAGGGCGGCGCCGAGAATCATAACGAAGGCGAGGGCGAATGGGCCGTGCGCGCGGCCGCGGCCGAGCGCGCCTACCGCGAATGGATGCCCGTCGCCGACACGCGCTGGCGCGATTACCAGGTCGGCGACCTTGCGACGATCTTCCTTCCCGAAACGCGCGTCACCGCACGCGACCGCCAGTTCGAGATCGACGAGATCGTCGCGGGCGGCGGCGACCCGGCCGCAAAGCTCAAGCAGTTCGCCGAAGGCGCCTACCGCGACCCCGCGCGCCAGATGATGGGCGGTACGCAGGAAAAATGGCTGTTCGACGGTTTCGCCCGATCGACGAAGGCGGGCACGCGCTGGCAGGTCTGCGCGCAGCAGGTGGTGATGGGCAGCCTGTTCACCCCGCCCGAGACGAAAGACTGGTTCGGCGGCGACCAACCCGACTATGTCCGCCGCCGCGTCGAGACGGGGCAGCTCGCGGCGAAGGCGGGGCTGCCGTTCAATCTCGATGCGTGGGACGGCTATCCCGCCGCGCGTTCGCGCCTGCTTTCCGCGGCGCAGCGCGCCGACGCCGACCTCGTCACGCTGACCGGTGATACGCACAATGCCTGGGCCTTCGACCTTGCCGAAGACAATCGCCCGGCGGGGATCGAGATCGCGGGGCAGAGCGTCACCTCTCCCGGCTATGAAAGCTATACCAAGGATATTTCGGACGCGGCGCGCGTGTCGGCGCTGCGGCGCTCGTCGCCCGAGCTCAAATGGGCGAACACCGAGGATCGCGGCTATGTGACGGTGCAGCTGACGCGCGACCGCGTGACTGCGAACTGGCACAGCGTCGCGACGATCCGTACGCACAGCCCCGCGCTCAAGTCGACCCACAGCATGTCTGCGCAGCGCGGGCGGCGCGCCTACGAGCCCGCCTGACCGCCGCAGTCGGGCGGCCACGACCGGTCGGGTTCGGGGACGAGGTCGATCAGGAACAGTTCGCCCGAACGGTCGCCGTGCCGCTGCGCGAAGAGCAGCCGGTCGCCCTTCGGCGAGAGCAGCGGGCCGACCTGGAACTGGTCGGGGTCGGCCGGGACGCGCCCGACCTCGATCCAGCGGTCGCCGTCGCGGCGATAGCGGTAGAGGTGCGACCGGTCGCCGCGGTCGGACACGGTGATCAGGGTCCGGCCGTCGCGCGAAATCTCGGCCTCATATTCATAACCGCTCCCGCTTACCGGCGGGCCGAGGTTTTCGACCTTCCATTCGCCGGGCCGGACTTCGGTCGCGACATAGATGTCGCCGCCGCCCGCGCTGCCGGCGCGGCTCGATCCGAAATAGAGGCGGCCGTCGGCATCGGTGCGGGGGAGGAGTTCGGCGGCGGGCGAATTGACGGGTTCGGGCAGGCGTTGCGGTTCGCCCCAGCCACCTGTCGCCGTGCGCTCGACATACCAGATGTCGAAATCCTCTTTATCGGGCGCGTGGCGCGACGAGATATAATAAAGGCGCTTGCCGTCGGGGGTGACGAAGGGGTCGGCCTCGATCACCGGCAAGGGCCTGGCGAAGGACGGCGGCGCAGGCTGGCTCCACGCGCCCTTTTCGCAGCGCGACTGCATCAGGCGATAGGTCCGGAAATCCTTGTCGGCGGCGAGGTAGACCATCGTTCGCCCGTCGGAGTTGAAGGACGGCGAGGATTCATAGCCGGGGCCCGAGATGGCGGCGGGGGTCCAGAGTGTCGCAGGGCCGGGCGGCGGCGTTTCCGCCGCGGCGCCGCAGGCGGCAAGTGCGGCAGCACAGACGAGCGTCGGTGCGCGTTTGGCGAACAGCATGGACTTTCTCTCCGGCAAGACGCTAGCAGAAGCGGCGCGGATTTTTACGTGGTCGCGGGCGATTGGCCAGCGTCCGATCGGCGGCGGCGGCGCCAAAGTGGCGGCGGGGAGAGTATGATGGACGCGATCGACCGGCAAATCGTGGCGATGCTGCGCGGCAATGCCCGCCTGCCGCTGAAGACGATCGCGGCGACCGTCGGTCTCGCGCGCAGTTCGGTGCGCGAACGGCTGTCGAAGCTCGAGGCCGCGGGCACGATCGGGGGCTATCATGCGCGCATCGTCGACGAGGGCGGGATCGCAGCGATCCTGCAACTGCGGCTCGCGCGCACGCCATCGCCCGATATCGTCGCCGCGGTCACGGGCATGGCCGAGGTCGCGCGCTGCTATTCGCTGAGCGGCGAGATCGACCTGCTCGTCGAGATCGAGGCGCCCGACGCGGCGACGCTCAACGCGGCGCGCGACCGGATCGCGCTGATCGCGGGGGTCGAGGATACGACGACGGCCTTGATCCTGAAGCGCGACAAGGATCGCTGAGCGGGCGTCAGGCGGCGGCGATCGCCTCGATCTCGAGCAGCCAGGCGTCGTCGTAGATATCGGCGATGATGATCGTCAGCGCGGGCGAATGACCGCCCAATATTTCGTGCCGGATCCGGTAATTCGCCTCGCGGTAACCGCGGTCCGACAGGAAGACGGTGACCTTGACCAGGTCGTGCAGCGTCATCCCGCCTGCGGTCAGCTGCGCCTCGATATTGCGCCAGACGAGCCGGCACTGGTCGTCGAACGCCGCCGGCACCTTGTCCTCCGCGTCGACCGGAATCTGGCCGCTGACGAACAGCCAGCGCGTCGGGTCCTCGACAAGATGCGCCTGCGCATAAGAGACGCCGGTGGGGTTGATTGCGCGATTGGGCATAGGGGGCCTCGTCATTGCGATGGAGGGGACGATCATTCCCGCGAGCACCCCTGCGCAGACCGAGCGGCGCGCGAGGGGCAGGCGAGGGGCGTCCGGTGGGTTCATTGCGTCATCTAACGCGCAGGCTAGGCGAAGCTCCAGCGTTCGATGGGCGGCGCGCCCGCCATAAAGGCGGCGCTTGACACTCATAACTATATGGTTATGGGAAAATCCATAGCCAGTGAGTTATGAATTATGACCGATACATCACCCGACCTTCTCTTCAGGGCGCTCGCCGATCCCAGCCGGCGCGCTTTGTTCGAGCGGCTTTGCATGGACGGCGAACAGACGGTGGGTGCTCTCACCGCAGGCGCCGGCATCTCGCAGCCGGCGGTGTCGAAACATCTCGGCCTGCTCAAACAGGCGGGGCTCGTGCTCGACCGGCATGAAGGGCGCCAGACGCATTACCGCGCGCAGCAACGCGCGCTCGCGCCGCTCGTCGACTGGACAGGGCGCATGAACCGCTTCTGGGAAGCGCGGTTCGACGATCTCGAAGATTTGCTCAAAAGGATGGATCAATGACCGATAGCGACGTGCGCAGCGTGACCGTGGAGCGCGAGATTCCGCATCCGCCCGAAAAAATCTGGCGGGCGCTGACGACGCAGCACCTGATCGAGGAATGGCTGATGAGGAACGACTTCGGGCTCGACCTCGGTCACCGGTTCCAGCTCAGCGGCGACTGGGGCCATGTCGACTGCGAAATCCTCGACGTCGATCCGGGGCGCAGCCTCTCCTACACATGGAATTATGCGCACGACGATCCGGCGTACCGGCTCGACAGCACCGTGACCTTCACGCTCGAACCCACCGCGGCGGGCACCTTGCTGCGCATGGAACAGGTCGGCTTCCGTCCCGACCAGAAGCAGGCGTTCGGCGGCGCCAAGGGCGGCTGGAAGATCCACCTCGAAAATCTCGAGAAGGTCGTGGCGACGCTCGACTGACACTCAAACAGGGAGAAGATTATGAACTGGAGCCTGTGGATCCGGCAGTTTCACCGCTGGGTATCGATCCTCTTTTCGGCGATCGTGCTCGCCATTTTCGTGATGCTCGGCCTCGGCCAGCAGCCGGTCGAGTGGGTCTATTACCTGCCGCTGCCGCCGCTCTTCCTGCTGATATTCTCCGGGCTCTACATGTTCTTCCGGCCCTATTTCAGGAAGCGCGGCGGCGCGGCGGGCTGACCGCTCAGCTATAGGGCGGCGCGTCCTCGAACTCGTCGAACGACGGATAATCGTTCGCGACGCTCGCGGTGAAATTGGGCGCGCGCTTTTCGAGGAAGCTGGTGACGCCCTCGGCGGCGTCGGGGCTGCGGCCGCGCGAAAAGATGACACGGCTGTCCCAGCGGTGCGCGCTCATCGGATGGGCCGCGCCCATCATCCGCCACAGCATGTGCCGCGTCAGCGCGACCGAAACGGGCGCGCTGTCGGCGGTCATCTCGCGCGCCTTGGCGATCGCGGCGTCGATCAGCTCGCCGGGCGCGTGGACCGACTGGACGAGGCCTTTTTCCTTCGCTTCGGCCGCCGAAATCAGGCGCCCCGAATAGCATAGGTCGACCGCGTTCGCGATCCCGACAAGGCGCGGCAGGAACCAGCTTGACGCGGCTTCGGGCACGATCCCGCGGCGGGCGAAGACGAAGCCGTAGCGCGCGGTGTCGCTCGCGAGCCGCGCATCCATCGGCAGTGTCATCGTCGCGCCGATACCCACTGCGGCGCCGTTGATCGCGCCGAGCACGGGCTTTTTCGCTTCGAAGATGCGCATCGACACGCGCCCGCCGCCGTCGCGGATCAGCGGGTGCGACCAGTTGATCGTGCCGTCCTCGGCGACCGGGCTTGCGGGCATGCCCTCGGGCAGCATCGCCAGCTTGTCGCTGCGCTTGTCATAATCGAAGGTCGCGGCGCCGCCGCCGAGGTCGGCACCCGCGCAATAGGCCTTGTCGCCATGTCCGGTGAAGATCACCGCGCGCACGCCGTCGTCGGCGTCGCATTCGTCGAGCGCGGCGATGATCTCCAGCATCATCTCGCCGGTAAAGGCGTTCATCCGGTCGGGACGGTACAGCGTCAGCAGCGCGATACCCTCATGCTTGTCGAGGCGAATCTGGTCGAAGCTCATATTCTCTCTCCTTGGCTTTCGGCCATGGTTGCAAGCGGTACCGGGGATGGCAAGCTCTAGTTGACGTAAACGTCAATTAGCCGATGAAAGGGCGGGGATGACGCGCCCTCGCTTTGTCGCTATAGGCGCCCCGACCGCCCCGGTGCCGCGCTCGCCCATGAGTCGCTTTGCCGGGGTCATTCATTTGGTTCCGACAGAAAGTTTGCGCCCATGGCCCGTCGCCGCCAGATCTACGAAGGCAAAGCCAAGATCCTTTACGAAGGCCCCGAACCGGGCACGCTCATCCAGTATTTCAAGGACGATGCGACCGCGTTCAACGCGCAGAAGCGCGGCACGATCAACGGCAAGGGCGTGCTCAACAACCGCATTTCGGAGCATGTCTTCACGCTGCTCGGCAATATCGGCGTGCCGACGCACTTCATCCGCCGCCTCAACATGCGCGAGCAGCTGATCCGGCAGGTCGAGATCGTGCCGATCGAGGTGATCGTGCGCAATGTCGCCGCGGGCACGTTGTCGAAGCGCCTCGGCATCGAGGAAGGGACGCAGCTTCCGCGCACGCTGATCGAATATTGCTACAAGGACGACGCGCTCGGCGATCCGCTGGTCGCCGAGGAACATATCGCCTGCTTCAACTGGTGCAGCCAGGACGAGCTCCACGACATCCAGGACATGGCGATCCGCATCAACGACTTCATGTCGGGCATGTTCGCCGCGGTCGGCATCCGCCTCGTCGACTTCAAGCTCGAGTTCGGGCGCCTCTATGAGGGCGACTTCAGCCGCATCATCCTCGCCGACGAGATCAGCCCCGACGGCTGCCGCCTGTGGGACATGACGACGAACGAAAAGCTCGACAAGGACCGCTTCCGCCGCGACCTTGGCGGCGAGGTCGAAGCCTATCAGGAAGTCGCACGCCGGCTCGGCCTGATGCCCGAGGGCAGCGAGAATGCGGTGCTCGATCTCGAGAGCCACCGGAAGAAAAAGGGCAGCTGAGCTTTCGTGCACCCCGGCGAAAGCCGGGGCCCAGCCAAGCTGTCATGGACCCCGGCTTTCGCCGGGGTTCGCATTTCCGGGGCCTCAGATATTGATGCTCGTCGGGATCAGGCTCGGCTGCAGATAGGGATAGGGCTGCATCCGCTCGGCGTTGCGTGCGACGATCTCCGCCTCGACCCCCTGCAGCGCTGCCTGGAACCACGCCAGCGGCCCTTCGGCTCCCGTCACGCGCGGGTCCTGAAACCACAGCGGATAGGGAAAGGCGTTGCTGCGATAATCGCCGAGCGGGCGGTAATGCACCGAGCCCAGCAATTCGAGCACGTTCAGTTGTTCGAGTGCGAGCGCCATCGGCGGCATCATCGCGAGCCAGCCCGTCTTGTCGTGCCCGCGCTGCCCGTTCGGCGCCGCCTGCCAGCCCGCGCCGGTCACGGCGGGGGCAAAGGCCATGATATCCTTTTGCGGGAAATTGACCGCGGCGTGCTGTGCGCTCGCGGTGAACATCACCATCGCGCACACCTCGGCAAGCTGCGCGCGCGTCGTGACGGGGCCGAAACCCTTGATCTTCGCTTCGCCGGCAAGGCACGCGGCCCATGCCGTCAGTTCGGTATCGGCGACGACATCGGCGTCCTGCGCATAATAGAGGTCGACATATTGCCGCGCCCATTCGTGGATCGCGTCCCAGACGAGCAGCGCATCGTCGCGGTACGGATAGTCTGCGAGCGCCGAGTCCACCCCGACACCGCGCGCGGCGAAGTCGGCGCGCGGCATCTTGCCGTAAAAGTCGAAGGCGAGCCGCGCATCGACCGCCGCCATCTGGCTCGATGCGATCGTACCTGCGAAAATATGGTCGATTGGACCGTTCGCCGCGATCAGCGAGGTTGCCGCCGCTTCGTTGATGAAGAGCGTGCCCTCGAAATGCGGGACGAGCAGCGCCCAGACCGGATGCACTTCGGCGAGGTGGCGGTGCGTCGCGACCGCGAACCCCTCGATCACCAGATGCGTGCGCGCGAGGTGGGTGAACAGCTCGTGATAATTGCCGTCGGCGACCTGCACGACGAACTTCGCCATTTCCCATCCCCATAGCTTGTCGGCGACGGGCGAGGGGGTGAAGATCGGATACTCGGCGGGGTCCTGCGCGCACTGGATCGCGACGGGGACGAGCGACGATCCGCCCGGCGGCACCGCGAACAGCGCCATCGGTTGCCAGATATATTTTGCCTCGGTGCCATAGGTGCCGGGATCGATCACCGCGAGCGGGGCATAATCGAGCATGAACAGGCGCCCGTCGGCGAGCGCGGCCGCCAGCGTGTCGCCGTTCACGACGGCGGCATATTTCGCGGCGCTCAGCGGGAAATTGGCAGGCAGGGCATCGCCGACGGCGCCGATCAGCATGCAGTTGGGGCCCTGCACACGGAGGCGCGCGAATTCGCTGTCGTCCTGGAACATATAGCTGACGCCCGGAACCGGCAGCGTCGCGAACAGCGCGCGATAGGCTTCGATGCTGCGCGGGGTCTTGCTGCCGAGGCCCGCGGCCTCGTCGATCTTCATCAGTTCTTCGAGCCGGTCCTTATAGCCTTTCAGCAGCGCGACATGAACGTCGCGTTCGGCCGCGGCGACCGCGGTCTCGACCTCGCCGACGATGCGTTCGAAAATATTGCCGCCGCCATGCGCGCCATGCTCCGCCGCAATCTTCGCCGTCGAGGCTTCAATCGCGTCGCATTCGGCCAGCGCGGCCTCATATTCGGCGCGCGGCGTGTCCAGTTCGCCCTTGTCGACCCCGCCGAGCTTCACGGTCAGCGCGTTGCGCACGATGTCGAGCCCGACTCCGATCAGGATCGTGAACCAGGCGATCGTCGGCGTGTCATTCTTTGGCACGTCGGTCGCGAGCGGTACGCCGGGCAACGTCGGAATATCGGTGGTCCAGACATAGACCGCCTGCGTTGCGGCAAGCTGCGCCGCGCGCGCGGTCTGCACTGCGGGCGGATCGTTCTGCGGCAGGGTCGGATCGGCGGACGGCATCGGCGACGCCGGTGCGGCGGGTGTCGGCGACGTCAGCGGCGGCATCGGATAGGACATGCGGAGCTCCTCTCGGGCGCGAAAAAACCGGGCGCCGCTATCGCCCAACATGGTTAATATTTCGCAAGCCAATCCGTCCGGGAAAAGCCCTAGACGGATGATATGCGGCGATTCCGATCCTTAACTTCTGCTTTACCCCCGCTTGCTATCTCCACCCCATGACGGGGGTCTATCACTGGCTGCGCACGCGCATTTTTCCGACGGTTCCGGATGCGATTCGGGACGACTTCGCCATTTTGCGCGCCAATCGCATCGAAACGCTGACCCCGATGCTGTTCCTGATGCTCGCGGCGACGACGCCGACCGCCATCTATGGCGGCGTGGCGAGCGTCCATCCGGTGATCCGGATCGGATTTCCTGTCGTCCTGGCTATCGTCGGGGTGCTCGGATTCCTGTTCCTGGTGAACAATCGCGGCCGGCGGATGAGCCCGCGCCGCGCGCGCCGCATGATCGTCGAGGCCAGCTGGGTTTCGGGGATCACCGGCCTGATGTGCAGCATCTGGACGGTGACCAACTGGCTGGCTGCGCCGCCCGCGACGCACAGCTATTATGCGATGATCATGGCGATGGGGTCGCTCGCGACGGCTTATTGCCTGTCGTCGATCCGCTTCGCGACCTTCCTGAACCTTGGCGTCGGACTCGCGCCCGTCGCGCTCCTGATGCTGACGTCGGGCAACCCGCCCGAAATCGCCGCGGGCACCAGCCTTGTCATCGCGACTTTGTTCCTGCTGCGCATGGTCGTCCAGCAGCATGGGCAGGTGATCGACCTGCTCGAACTGCAGCGGCAGATGCGCGAACTGGCGCATACCGACCCGCTCACCGGCCTCGCCAACCGCCGCGAATTCGACATGCGGCTCGATGAGGAAATCGCGGCCGCGCGCCAAACCAGCCATTTCGCGATCGCCTTGCTCGATCTCGACGGGTTCAAGCCGGTCAACGACCAGCATGGCCATGCGATCGGCGACCTGCTGCTGTGTGAAATTGCCAAGCGGCTGCGCGGCGCGTGCGGCGACCATGCCGTGGTCGCGCGGCAGGGCGGCGACGAATTCGCGATCCTCGTCCATGCCGGATCCCCGCTGCTCGACACGTCGCTCGCCGACCATATCCTTGCGGCGCTCGCGGCGCCCTACCGGATCGGCGGCCGGCCGATCAGCGTCGGCGCGAGCATCGGTACCGCGAACTGGCCCGAACATGGCGCGACGGCGCGCCAGCTTCTCGAAGTGGCCGATACCGCGCTCTACGCCGCAAAAGCCGTTGATCGTTACCCGACGTCGTCGGTCGAAAGCATCGGCCGGATCGCGTGACGATGGCTTGACCGCCCGAAGGGCGGTCGCCAAACCTGCTGCATGACCAAAAGCCTTGTCCGGCGTGCTTCGACCGCGCTGTCGCCCCTCGTCCTCCTCATCGCCAGCACCGCCCCGGCCTATGCGAAGGAGGCGCCCGCAAAAGCGGCGACGCCCGCGGCCGTCAATCCGCAGAGCGCGGCGGCGAAGGCATGGAATTTCGCCGCCAGCGACGTTCCCGTCGATCCGGACATCGTTTTCGGCGTGCTGCCCAACGGGATGAAATATGCGCTGCTGAAGAACAGCACGCCCAAGGACAGCGTCGTGCTGCGCATGCGCTTTGCCGTCGGCAGCTTCGCCGAGGCCGAGGATCAGCGCGGCCTCGCGCATTTTCTCGAACATATGGCGTTCAACGGATCGACCAATGTGCCCGAAGGCGAGATGATCAAGCTGCTCGAACGCAAGGGGCTGGCGTTCGGCGCCGACACCAATGCGTCGACCGGCTTCGACGCGACGGTGTACCAGCTCGACCTGCCCAATGCGTCGGACGATCTGATCGACACCGGGCTGATGCTGATGCGCGAGACGGGCAGCAACCTGACGATCGACCCCGCCGCGGTCGATCGCGAACGCGGCATCATCCTGTCCGAACGCCGCGCGCGCGACACCTACCAACTCCGCAGCCTGATCGACCAGCTCGATTTCCAGATGCAGGGCATGACGGTCGCAAACCGTATTCCCGTCGGCGCCGAAGAGGTGATCAAGACCGCGCCGGCGTCGCGCATCCGCGACCTCTACGACCGCTATTACCGTCCCGAACGCGCGACGCTGGTGATGGTCGGCGACTTCGACCCGGCCGCGATCGAGGCGAAGATCAAGGCGCGCTTTTCGGACTGGAAGGGGCGCGGCCCCGCAGGCGCCGACCCCGACATCGGCAATGTCGACTATGCCCGCGCGGTGGCGGCCGACGATTTCGTCGACCCCGCGATCCAGGATTCGGTGACGATCGCCAGCTTCAAGCCGTGGGTCGATGAACCCGACACCAAGGCGAAGCGCGCGCGTGGCTTGGCCGAGGATATCGGCGAGGCGATCATCAGCCGCCGCCTTGCCAAGATAGCACTGAACGAGGATTCGCCGATCCTTACCGGCTATTTCAGCGAAGCCTCCGGATGGAAGAAGTTCGAACAATTCACCGTCGGCGCGATCGCCAAGGAGGGTGCTTGGAAAGAGGCGCTCGCGCTCGTCGAGCAGGAACAGCGCCGCGCGCTCGAACATGGCTTTACGCAGGCCGAGGTTGCCGAACAACTCGCGAACCGGCGCACCGCGCTCAAAAATGCGGTCGCGGGCGTGACCACGCGGCGCAGCGACGCGCTGGCCGAGGCGCTGGTATCGGCGGCCGAGGGCGATTTCGTCTTCGTGCGTCCCGAGACCTCGCAGGCCCTGTTCGACGCGACGGCGCCGTCGCTGAACGCCGCCACCGTCACCGCGGCGTTCCGTAAGCGTATGGAAGGGGGCAGCCCGCCGCTCGTCCGCGTCACGACGAAAAAGCCGGTCGAGGGCGGCACCGGGGCCATTCTCGCCGATTTGCAAGCCTCGGCAAAGGTGGCCGTCGCTGCGCCGGCCGAGGCCGCGAATGCTGCTTTCGCCTATGACAATTTCGGCACGCCCGGAAAGATCGCGAGCGACGACCGCGTCGAGGATCTGGGCATTCGCCGCATCCGCTTCGCCAATAATGTGATGCTGAACATCAAGAAGACCGATTTCCAGAAGGACAAGGTCATGCTGTCGCTGCGCGTCGACGGGGGCAATCTGCTCGCGACGCGCGACGATCCGACAAAGGTGTCGCTCGCCGGTTCGCTGATGCTCGGCGGGCTCGAGGCGCACAGCCTCGACGATTTGCGTTCGATCCTCGCGGGCAAGACGATCAGCCCGGTCTTCGGCAATTCGACCGATGCCTTCGGGGGTAGCGCGCTGACCTCGCCCGAGGATTTCGCGCTGCAAGCGAAGCTGATGGCGGCCTTCCTGACGCATCCCGGCTACCGCGCCGACGGCCTCGCGCTCATCCGCCGCGTGCTGCCGCAGCAATATGCCGCGAACGATGCGACCCCCGCCGCGGTGCTCGGCCGCGACGTCGGCGGCATCCTCGCGAACGACGATCCGCGCTCGCAGACGCCGCCGCTCGATAAGGTGATGGCGCTCGACTGGGCGCAGCTGAAACCCGCCATCGCCGACAGTTTCGCGCACGGCGCGATCGAGATCGGCGTCGTCGGCGATATCGACGAACAGGCGGCGATCGACGCGATCGCGGCGACCTTCGGCGCGCTTCCCGAACGCCGCGCGGCGTTCGACCCGCGAACCGACGCGCGCATCCGCCAGTTCGCGGCCAACCGCAGCGAACGTACGCTGATCCACAAGGGGCCCGCTGAACAGGCGGAGCTGCGCGTCTACTGGCCCGCCCGCGACGACAGCGACCTCGCCGAAGCGATGCAGCTCAACCTGCTCGCGCGCGTGATGCAGCTCAAGCTGACCGAGGAGCTGCGCGAAAAGCTCGGCGAAAGCTACAGCCCCGGCGCAGCCGCCAGCCTGTCCGACGAGTTCCCGGGCTACGGCCATCTCTTCGCCGCGAGCAACGTCGATTTCAAGGATCTCGCGACGACGCGCGCGGCGATCTTCGCCATCGCAAAGGAACTCCGCGATGCGCCGGTCGATGCCGACCTGCTCGACCGCGCGCGCAAGCCGCTGCTCGAGGCGATGGTCAAATCGCGGCGAGAGAATGTCTATTGGCTGAACTATGTCGGCGAAGCGGCGAGCCACGCCGACCGGCTCGACCGCAGCCGCAAGGGCATCGGCGAAGTCGAGGCAGCGACCCCGGCCGAGCTTCAGGCGCTCGCGAAACGCTACCTCGTCGACGACAAGGCGCTCGTCATCAAGGCGGTCAGCGACAAGGCGGCGAAATAGCGCGCGAGGTCAGGGCGATGTCACTTCTGCACGCCGTTGCGGCCGGGGCGATGCTGTTCGGCACGCCGGTGGCGGCCGCGGAAGCGAGTCCTGATGCGACTGCACGCGAGCTGGAGGAACTGAAGGCCGCCGAGGTTGCCGCGCTCACGCCCGACGCGGCGATGGACGAACGGCATGTCGGCGCGCGCGTGCGCTGGGCCGGCGGCGTTTACGCCATCGACGGGCGCTGCCTGACGATCAATTTCGCGAACAGCGGCGACTATGGCGAGCCGCGCTGGACGCCCGAGCCGACGTACCAGAGCTTCGTCGCCTGCGGTGACGGTGTGTACGATCCGGATCTCGTCCATCCCTACACCAATGTCACGATCATCGGGCGGGTCGCCGGCAAGCGCTATATCGGCATGGGCGGCGGCGGTTCCGATGGCGCGGTCATCGACATCGAGCGGCTGTACCGCTGGTCCGATTGCCTTGCCGGGGACGACAGCCCCGTGTGCAGGCAGGGGTTCCTGACAGTCGAACCGTTTCGCGAGGAATAGACCGGGAAAGACGGACCGAAAGCGGCCTTATGCGCCGCAATGGCCGCTCCCCACCCCGGGGCGGACATCAAGGCGCGATCGCCAGCCCGTCGCCATTCTTGCCCGCCGCGATCCGGCGCAGCACCTGCCCGCTCGCGACGTCGATCTCGGCGACCTTGTCGTGCCCCGTCTCGGCGGCATAGAGCCGCTTCGAATCGGCGCTGAACAGCAGCGTGACCTGTCCCTTGGCCTGCTCGCCCGACACCTTGATCGTCTTGACCGGGGCGCGCGTTTCGGCGTCGAACAGGCTGATCGTGCCCGCCGCGATATTGCTCGTCGCGACCAGCCTGCCGTCGGGGCTCGCCAGCACGCGGATCGCGACCGGGTCGACCGGCCGCTCGGCGATCTTCTCGCCCGTCGCCGTGTTCCACACCGATACGCGCGGCGCGTCGAGGTCACCGACCCACAATTCGCGCCCGCTTTTGGTCAGCGCCAGCCCCTCGGGCTTGCCGCCGACGGTCAGGTCGCGCAGCTTCTTGGCCGTTTTCAGGTCGAGCACACTCACCGTCCCCGACCCGATATTGGCGGTATAGGCGGTGCGGTTGTCGGGGGCGACGACGACCATATGCGTGCCCTTCTGCCCCGTCGAAATCGACGTCAGCTTGCCATCGGGCGCCACCACCGCGACCGACTCGCTGCCCTCGGTCGTCGCGACCAGTCGCCCGTCGGACAGCCAGAGCAGCCCGTGCGGCCGCTGGTTGGGGCTGAGGTCGATCGTCTTCACTTTCGTGCGCGCCGCGACGTCGAACACGTCGATCGTCGTGCTGCCATAAGCGACGACGGCGGCCTGCTTCCCGTCGGGCGACACCGCAATCTCGTGCGGCATCCTCCCCGTCGGCAGCCGCGCCAGTTCCACGCCCGTGCCCAGCGCGACGAGGCTCAGCGTGTCCTCGCCCTTGTTGCCGACCAGCAGCGTTTCGGCGGCCGCCGGAGCGGCGAAAAGCACCGCGGCAAGGGCGGCGAGGGCGGCACGGCGCATGATCATTCTCCCGGTTGCAAGCGCCCACTCTATCGCGCGCCGCCGCCCCGGCAATCGCGCTTCGACCAGCGACATGGGCGGCATTACGATAAGTTAACTCGGCGCGCGCGGCGGGTGCGGCTAGCTTTCCCAAAGGCGGCGGGTCGCGCCGCCGTTTACGACAGGAGGGGGAATATGGAGCTGCCGCCCGTGGATATCGCCGCGCTGCCATTGCTCGACACCATCGTCGGGCTGTTCGGGTCGTTGATGGATGAAAGCGTCCAGTCGGGGTCGTCGGTGTTCGAGATCGCGGTCACCATCGCGACGATCGTCCACAATTGATCGCGGGCGGAGGCGGGCGCGGTTCGGGCCGCCTCCGCCTCCGCGCCCTTCCGATGTCCGCGCCAGCCTCGCGCCACGATCATTTCCCCCGCGCCGATCACGCCCGTCGGCGGCGGATCCGTGCCGCGGTCGCCGCCGCCGAGGCGGCATGGCGCGTCGCCGACCGGGCGCCGGACGGCCTGCTCGCCGCGATCGACGCGCTCGCGGGCGCCCCTGCCGAGGTCGCGATCGCGCGGCTTCTGCCCTGGCTGACCGATAGCGCCTGGCTCGCGGCCCGGCTCGACGCGGCGCTCGCGCTCCTCGCATGCGATCCCTTCGCGCGCCCGCCGCTCCGCCTCGTGGGGGGCAGCGAGGGCGGCGGGCTGGTCCTCGCCGAGCGCGGCGCGATCCGCCTGACGCTCCTCGTCCGTGCGGCCGGCAGCTGCGTTGCGCCGCCCGCGCGCGCGGTCTTCGTTCCCGGCGGCGCGGCGATCCATATCCTCGCGCCCGGCGGCGCGGTGCTGGTGCGCCACGATGTCGCGGTCACCGCCGCCGAGGAAGCGGGCGGCTTCACCGCCGCCGCCGCCGCGCGCTGCCACAGCCGCGCGCCGCGCCCGCTGCGCGCGGGCGAGACGCTGCGGCTCGACACGGCGCGGCAGGGCTACAGCCTCGCCAGCGCGCGCGCCGACGTGCTGCTGCTCGAACTGGTCGTCCAGCCGCCGTCGCGCCTGCCGATCCGTAGCTACGACCTTGCCACCGGCCGCCTCGCGCATATCAGCGCCTCGCGGCGCGACAGCAGCTTTCATGGGCTGGCGCTGACCCTGCTGAGCCATGTCTGCTGCCTCAGGCCCTGTGCGTGGCTTGTTACTATCATTTTGGCACTATTTTTCGCCGCTCCGGACCAAGATGCAGGCGATTCTTGCGCCAAAATGGGGCATAAGGTCTCCGTCACAGATGCGGGGGGATTTATGCAGCATCATATTGGCGACATGCCTAAAACGGCAATCGATCCGGATGCGCGGATCGACTTTCTCGAAAGTGAATTGCGCAAAATCTGTGCTTTGATGGGCTTCACATTGGAGCCGGCATCGCACCAGATCGGGGGCCAAAGCTCATCGGTCGGGACCTTGCCAGTCGCGTTTTCCCGAATGGCGTTTGATCGGACGTATGACGATCGGCACGAGGTAGAGGCGCGCCGAAGGAAGGAACGGGCCCGAATGGCCCGTGCCGAAATCAAGAAGCGGCGCATGCGCGACCGGTTTTTCCAAAGCGACCTGTTCGCCGATCCCGCGTGGGACATCCTGCTCGATCTATACGCCTCGCACTATGAAGGCCGATCGATTTCGGTATCCAGCGCCTGCATCGCCGCCGCGGTGCCGGCCACCACTGCGCTGCGCTGGCTCAAGACCCTGTCCGACGACGGGCAAATCATTCGCGTCCGCGACGATCTGGATGGACGGAGGATATTTGTCGCGATCAGCGAGCAATCGCTGAACCAACTCGACGCCTATTTCGACGAGATCGAAGCGGCCTAGGCGCTCAGTTGTTGAAGTGGCGGTTCGCCAGAGCTGCGATATCCGCTTCGCTGGTTTGCTCGCCAAGGCGCAAGGTCAGATTTTCGATGGCTGCGTTCAGTTCGAGCGCAGCCATGTTTTCACCTAGGCGATCGAGTTCAGCCAATTCAATTTTCAGCCGGTCCCGTACCGCGCGGACGGCATCAGGATCCTGAATTTCCCGCTGCATTCTTGAAACCCCTCATCACCTCCGTCTGGCCGTTGAGGCGTGCGAGGCCGTGCCGTTTATCAAATGCGGGTTGTCGGCGAAACAGAAATCAGTGGAGAGCTTCGGGGAAGCGATTCATAATCATGTGGAATTCCAACTCGCCTCCGACCCACTTTGCCTCCAACAGCGTTTCATCGACCATTTGGGCCGCCACCCGAAGGATCGTCGTCGGGGGCATGGCGGTTGCCTGCTCCAGCTTTGGGAGGCGATGCACGCCAGCCTGTATGCTTCGCATGAGCGCGGTCGCCCGCAGAATGTAATCGATCGTGCGGGAGCCAACGGGGTCTCTCATCAGAATATCCTTAAGCGTTTTCGAGCTCTCGTGTGGTCGATACGTGTTGTAATCGCGCCTTTTTCTCCCAAAAGGCAGCCCACACGACGAGAGCGATCATGGGGTAGGCCGTAAAACCCTGTCCCGCGGAATAGACGCGAGGCACGATCTCCGGCGCTACGAATTTAGCGGCATGAATTGCGCAGGTGACGAGCTGGAGCGCCGGCAGGCATAAAGTCCAATAGCGACGGCTGACAATCGCATGGCCGAAAAATATGGCCAGAACCCCATATTCGAACAATATGATGAGCGGTGTCACCGCCACGAAATACTGTCCCGAAAACCATATGGCGAAGAATGTGAGCGCCGATCCTGCGAACAATGTCATGATGGCCAGCCGGGATTCCCAGCCCCCGATCCGTAGGACGACTGCGGTGCTTGTGACCAGATACGCAATGTAAATGTAACCCCAGATCATGATGGATCCTCCGATCTTAATCACGACCTGGGGTGATCGATGTTTAAGCTGCCTTCACGTCGGCGGCGGGAGCGGCATCGTCGTTCAATCCTTTCGGTTCGAGGATCTTGGCCGCGTCGCCCGTGCCCACGATCCGGAAGCGGCGAAGTCCCATCGCATTGCGGACCTGATCGACCTTGTGGTGGAAGGCGACCATGCTGGATCGCGTCTGAAAAAGTGCGCCGATGGCGGACTGGAGATCGGAATAGGCGCTGTCGCCGACGACCGGCGAAATCTTTGCCGCAACCTGCGCCTCCGGAAGATGGGTCATCAGGGCGCCGACCGCCGCGATGGCATCGTCGATGGCGCGTTCCGCGTCCGAAAGCTTGGCTGCAACGCTGTTCGCGGCGGCAAGACGTTCTTTCAGCATTTTCTTTCCCCTTTGGCGCGCACCCCCCCCGGGGTACCCCCAATCACGGCGACGACAGCGCCCTGGAGATGGCAGCTAGGGCATTGATGAGGATGCCCATCGCTATTGCCGCTCCGATCGACAGTCCAACGATCCATGTCAGCCGCTGGCCGGTCGAAAGCCTGTTTTCGTCCCCGAAGAATTTGGCGATCGGATTGTTTCGCTCGGGCCATGCGGTGTCGCGCCCGGAATCATGTGATGCCGACTTGCGAGAGCTGCGATGGACGAGATCGGCGGGTCCGTCACCTTGCCCCGCCGACACTTCCTTGTCAGCGAGATTGGTGCCGTTCGGAACACCCCAATTTTGAGATACCAATTTTGGGGTAGCTGCCGTGGGCGCTTTGATCACCATATGCGCGGCAAGGCTGCGTTTGCTGACACGAAGCTTCTTGGTCGCGGATTTCAGATAGGTGTCGACCGTGTTGGGCGAAAGGACCATTTCGCGGGCGATGTCTTTTGATGTGAGGCCTTTGGCGACGAGTTCGAGGCAACGGCGTTCCACGGGCGAGAGTCTTGCAATTCGCCTGTCCGTTTCGTCGGGGGAAGCCTCATCTGTCATTTGATCTGTCCGCCCATGCCCCGGCGCATAATGCCGTGATCAGGGGGGGACAATCAAGCTTTGGTTAGGTCGGCCTTAATGAAATTTGGATTGACCCTCTCTAGGTATAAGGGGGCGCGGCCAATATCTGCAAAAAATTCCTTTCCTACATTACCCCGCCATGCCAGCGTTCGCGTTTCCGGCTCTTTGACTCGTCCAAATCCGCTGCCCCGCCGCCCGCGCGAAACATCGCGCCGGCGTGCGACCTTTGCGATGTTTCGCCCATGCGCGCCGTGGGTGACCTTCGCGACCTTTGACCCGTGCTTAAAGCGACAAAGGCGACAGTTTCATCGCGCGCGTCCGTATCCTTTGTCTCCTTAAGGCCACAAAAGCCACAAAACCGGCCCGCTTATGCGGGGCTTTTGTGGCTTTAAGACGCTGCTGACAGCGCCGCTTTCGCCTGCTAGTGCGCCGCGCATGACCACGCCTCTTTCGCACATCCGCAATTTCAGCATTATTGCCCATATCGATCACGGCAAGTCGACGCTCGCCGACCGGCTGATCCAGTTCACCGGGGGGCTGACCGCGCGCGAGATGTCGGCGCAAGTCCTCGATAATATGGATATCGAGAAGGAGCGCGGGATCACGATCAAGGCGCAGACGGTGCGCCTGAAGTATAAGGCGCACGACGGCGAGACGTATGAGCTCAACCTGATGGACACGCCCGGACACGTCGACTTCGCCTATGAAGTGTCGCGGTCGCTTGCGGCGTGCGAGGGCGCCTTGCTCGTCGTCGACGCGGCGCAGGGGGTCGAGGCGCAGACGCTCGCGAACGTCTATCAGTCGATCGAGCACGACCATGAGATCGTGCCGGTGATCAACAAGATCGACCTGCCCGCGGCCGACGTCGACAAGGTGAAGGCCGAGATCGAGGATATCATCGGCCTGCCCGCCGACGACGCGGTGCTCGCGTCGGCCAAATCAGGGATCGGGATCGAGGAATGCCTCGAGGCGATCGTCACCAAGATCCCGCCGCCGAAGGGCGACGCCGCGGCGCCGCTGCTCGCGATGCTCGTCGACAGCTGGTACGACCCCTATCTGGGCGTCGTCATCCTCGTCCGCGTCGTCGACGGCGTGCTGAAAAAAGGCCAGCAGATCAAGTTCATGCAGGCGGGCACCACCCACCTGATCGACCGCGTCGGCTGTTTCACGCCGAAGCGCGAGGAACTGACCGAGATCGGCCCGGGCGAGATCGGCTTCATCACCGCGCAGATCAAGGACGTCGCGCAGGCGCGCGTCGGCGACACGGTGACCGACGCCAAGAAACCCGCCGCGAACCCGCTGCCGGGGTTCAAGGAAGTCCAGCCGGTCGTCTTCTGCGGCCTGTTCCCGACCGACGCGAACGACTTCGAGAAATTGCGCGAGAGCATCCAGAAGCTCCGCCTCAACGACGCGAGCTTCTCGTTCGAGATGGAAAGCTCGGCCGCGCTCGGTTTCGGCTTCCGCTGCGGCTTCCTCGGCCTGCTCCACCTCGAGATCATCCAGGAGCGGTTGACGCGCGAATATGACCTCGACCTGATCACCACCGCACCGTCGGTGGTGTACAAGCTGAAGCTCGGCCACACCAAGAATGAGGCGGCGAAGGAGATCGAGCTCCACAACCCCGCCGACATGCCCGACCCGAACCGCATCGACGAGATCGAGGAGCCGTGGATCGAGGCGGTGATTTACGTGCCCGACGATTATCTGGGGCCGATCCTGAAGCTGTGTCAGGACCGCCGCGGGGTGCAGAAGAACCTGACCTATGTGGGCGGCCGCGCGCAGATCACCTATGAACTGCCGCTCAACGAGGTGGTGTTCGACTTTTACGACCGGTTGAAGAGCATCAGCCGCGGTTATGCGTCGTTCGACTATCACCAGATCGGCCACCGCGCCGGCGACCTCGTCAAGATGAGCATCCTCGTCAACAACGAGCCGGTCGATGCGCTGAGCATGATCGTGCATCGGGGCTCGGCCGAAAGCCGCGGCCGCGGCATGTGCGAGCGGCTGAAGGACCTGATCCCGCGCCACATGTTCAAGATCCCGATCCAGGCAGCCATAGGCGGGAAAGTGATCGCCCGCGAAACCATCGCCGCGCTGCGCAAGGACGTGACCGCCAAATGCTACGGCGGCGACGCGACCCGCAAGAAGAAGCTGCTCGAAAAGCAGAAAGAGGGCAAAAAGCGGATGCGCGAATATGGCAACGTCAACATCCCGCAAGAAGCGTTCATCGCCGCACTCCGCATGGGTGACGACGCTTAATCCGCTTTTTTCGTCAAAGCAGGAAGAGGGCAGGTGGGCGAGTATGGGAATGTGAACATTCTGCAGGAGGCCTTTGTCGGGGCGCTGCGGATCGGGGATGACGCGCGGCGGCGGGGAGCCTCGGCAGGATTTCCTGTCGCATGTCGACACTCCTTGGTTCGCTGAAATTTCACTGAAGAACCATATTGGAACATTGCAGGAAAGGGTGAATCGACGCGGTTGCCAGCCCGGCGCGGCCTTCCTATCGTGCGTGCCGCAGGAGGCCGCGATGACCGGGACGGACAGAGAGGCAGGTGCGGGCATGCGGATCGAGGATATCGTCGTGCATTGTGCGCTCAACGACGGGACCGCGGTGCGCCTGCGCACGATCACCCCCGACGATGCACCGCTGATCCGCGAGGGGATCGCGAAACTGTCGGCGGAATCGCGCTACCTGCGCTTTTTCTCGCCCGCACCGGTGCTGCCCGATGCGGTGGTGCGGAAACTCGCCGATGTCGACGGGCACGACCATATCGCGTGGGGCGCGATCTGCGTTGAATGCCCGGGGCGCCCGCCGATCGGTGCGGTGCATGCGGTGCGCCACCGGGCGGACGGGCCGGTGGGCGAATTTTCGGTCGCGGTGCTCGACGAATTTCACGGGCTGGGGCTGGCGCGGATGATGACCGCGGCGCTGCTCGTCCATTGCCACGCCGAAGGGCTGGACGTGCTCGACGTACATATGCTGTCCGAAAATGCCGCGGCGCGGCGGCTGGTCAAATCGCTCGGCGCGGCGTGGGCGGGCGAGTCGGCGGGCGTCGCCGAATATGAGCTCGACGTTGCGGCGGGGATTGCGTCGCTGCGCGCCGACAGCGATGCGCCGGGGGTGCAGGATGTGCTGCGCGCGCTGGAGCGCGCGGCCGGCGAACGCCCCGATCGGGTGGCGGGGACGGGCGGCCAAGGCTGCTGACCCTAGTCCCCTCCGCCGCCGCGGGTCGCAGACGGCGGCGGAAGGGTGGGGCCGTGGAGCGGGTGCAGAAGCAGTCCCGGCCCACATGAACCGAATAGCCGTCCGCGCGCGTCGCGGCGGTGACCGCGGTCACATCGCGCGGGGCGCTGGGTAAAAAATATCGCGCGCACGATAAAGGGCGCCGGAATCGACCGGCGCCCTTCACCCTGCCCTTTAGGGGAGGCAGCCCTTGTTTCGGCCTTACTTCTTGGCCGGATCGGCCGGCGGGGTGGCCGGAGCCGCGCCGGTTTCCGACGGGGCGATCTCGCCATTGTCGTCCATCGCGTTGGCCTTTTCCTCGCCCGCGGCTTCGACGGCGTCGGCCTTGGCTTCGGTCGCGTCCTTGGCGGGGCCTTCGGGCATTGCGTCGGCCTGAGCGTCGATCGCGTCGGCCTGGGCTTCGGCCTGATCCTCGACCTTGTCGGCGGCCGGGCTCTGGCAGGCGCCGAGAGCGAGGGCCGAGGTGGCGGCGAGGGTAATGAACATCTTGCGCATTTCGAGTGACTCCCAAAGTTGACTCGGGGGCTTAACGCGGGATGAACGCGAGGGTTGCAGGGAAATTGTCATGATATTGTAATCATACGGATTTTCTTTGGGTTTCCGGGCGCTGTGCCGCGCTGGACTGCGGACGGAGGGCAAAAAAGAGGGCGCCTGAAGCGCCCTCTCCCGTCTCTGGTCCGGTCCCGCGGCTCAGAAGCGCTGTTGGCGCTCGTAGAGATCGCGATAATGCTGGATGCGCGTCACGCGCAGTCCGGGCATGCCGCTGCGGTCGATCGACCGCTGCCAGCCGGCAAATTCCTCGAGGGTCAGCCCATAGCGTTCGCACGCTTCGTCGACGGACAGGAGCCCGCCGTTAACCGCCGCGACGACCTCTGCCTTCCGGCGAACGACCCAGCGGGTCGTCGTGGCAGGAGGCAGCGAGTCCAGCGTCAGCGGTTCGCCCAAGGGGCCGATGACCTGTGCGGGCCGGATTTTCTGATTCTCGATCATATTGATTCCACATTCTTACCGTCGGATGGGGGTGTGTCCGACGTTTTTCGATCTAGAGCAGCGGGATTCAACATCGGCTGAAGCCCTCTGGTAAACAGGCTGTTCATAGTTTCGGGCAGGGCGTTCACATCGTCGGACAGGTCGAGGAACCGAACGACGCGCGGCGCTTTTTGTTCCGTCATCGGGCGCGTGCCGCCGAGCATGTGGCGAAGCGCGTTAAGCGTTGCCGCATGCGATTCGCGCACCGCCTCCGCCCGCACCAGCCGCGTGGTCGGCAGCATCGCCTGACGCGCGCCCGACACCGCCATGATGATGTCGAAGCCGGGCTTCGACAATCGGGCGGCACCGGAGAGGCGCGGAAATTCTGACGGGGCGACATTCATGATGCCGGTGTAGCGCAGAGGAGCTAAGGTCCCGTAAATGCCCGTTTCAGTCCCTGTTAGCGAAGCTTAACCCCCGTCAATATCTTGACATGTCCGGCGGAAAAGCTGGTATTTTGGACCGCGCATCCCTAGATGGCGCCGATCATGATCGAGACGATTTCTTCTCCTGCCGGGTTCGACCGGGCCGACTTTCAGCTCGCTTCGCCGCTGAAGGACCGGCGAATCGTCGTCGCGATGTCGGGCGGAGTCGACTCGAGCGTCGTCGCCGCGCTCGCCGCGCGATCGGGCGCCGAGGTGATCGGCGTGACGCTGCAGCTTTACGATCATGGCGCGAAAGCGAAGCGCGTCGGCGCCTGCTGCGCCGGGCAGGATATCCGCGACGCGCGCGCGGTCGCCGACCGTCTGGGCTTCGCGCATCATGTCTATGACCATGAAAGCCGGTTCCGCGACACGGTGATCGACCAGTTCGCCGACGAATATCTGAGCGGGCGGACCCCGATCCCCTGCGTGCGCTGCAACATGGGGGTGAAGTTCACCGACCTGTTCCGGCTGGCGAAGGAACTGGGCGCCGATTGCCTTGCGACCGGCCACTATGTCCGCCGCGTCATGGGCCCCGCGGGCGCCGAGCTGCACCGCGCGGTCGATCCGGCGCGCGACCAGAGCTATTTCCTGTTCGCGACGACGCAGGATCAGCTCGACTTCCTGCGCTTTCCCCTGGGCGGACTCGAAAAGAGCGTGGTGCGCGAAATTGCGCGCGACCTCGGGCTCGGCGTTGCGGGCAAGCCCGACAGCCAGGACATTTGTTTCGTTCCCGACGGCGACTATGCGACGCTGGTGAAGAAGCTGCGCCCCGAGGCCGACGATCAGGGCGCGATCGTCCATGTCGACGGCACCCTGCTCGGCGCGCACAAGGGGCTGATCCATTATACGGTCGGCCAGCGGCGCGGGATCGAGATCGGCGGGCAGGCCGAGCCGCTCTATGTCGTGCGGCTCGACGCCGCGAAGAAGGAAGTCGTCGTGGGGCCACGGAGTGCGCTCGCCGTGTCGGGCGCGCGGCTGGGCGAGGCGAACTGGCTGGCGGCGGTCGAAGGGCGTGAGGTGCTGGCCAAGGTGCGCAGCATGGCGAAGCCCGTCCCCGCGCGCGTCGCGGGCGACCGGCTGATCTTCGCGGCGTCCGAATATGGCGTCGCGCCGGGGCAGGCGGCGGTGCTGTACGGTGCGGCCGACAGCGCGCGCGTGCTGGGCGGCGGCTGGATCGAAGAGACCTTCTCCTCCGACGATCTTTAACGCGGAATAGATTGAACTTTCTTCCCCGATGCCGCAGCTTGCCGGCAAACAGGGAGAAGAATGATGGTCAACATGGTCTTGCGCGGCGCCGTCCTGTTGTGGGCGGCTTTCTTTGCGATCGTCGGCGCACGCGGGCTGTTCGACCCCGCCACCTATACCGAGACCTTCGGCTTCACGATCAGCGGCGTCGCGATCAACACGCTGCGCGCGGACCTGTCGTCCTTCTTCCTCGTTTCGGCCGCCGCCGCGGCTTTGGGGGCGCTGGTCCCGGCATGGGTGCGCGCGTTGCTGGTGCCCGCCGCGCTGTATGGGACCGCGCTGGCGGGAAGGCTGCTCGGCGTCGCGATGGGCGATCCGACCAATTTCGGCATCGTGCAAGGCATGATCGTCGAGGCGCTGTCGGTGCTGTTGATGATCGGAAGCTGGTGGGTGCTGTCGCGGCCGGCGCCGGCGGCGTCCGATACCGCGGCTGATGTGCGGTTCTAGTGCGGCGCGATTGGCCGATTTCGACCGGTAACGTAGATTATGCAATATGCCGGTCGAAAGGGCTCCGAAGGAAGGTGGGGGATACCGGGTGCTACACGCATGATATTCCCGCTTGCGCTTTTGTGCCTTGTCGGCTGCTCCCCCTCCTCCGGCGCCCCCGGGGGCGAACAGAAAATGGTCGTGCCCGAAGCAGGTCAGGTCGCGTTCTTCGAACGACCGTTGACGCTTGCCGCAGCCCGGCAATCGAGCGTGCCCGGTCCGCTGGTCGTATTGCTCGAAAGCGACCCTTGGGCGGAGGTGATCGGATCGGACTCCCCAAGGTTCGCGCTTTATGTCGATGGAACCGTCATTCAGAAAACGGCGAACGGCTTCAGTACCGTCCGCTTGACCGGCGAGGAGCTCGACCGGTTTCTCGATCGACTTGACCTTGAAGCTCTAGCGCCATCTCACGGGCGTTTCGAGGTCGAGAATGCGACAGACCAGCCTGAACAGGACCTGCTTGTCTATCGGACTGCAAAGCCCGTCTTTGTGTCGGTATATGGCTCGCTTGAAGACCGCGATGTCCGTGCGAAGATACCGAGGGAAATCGCCGCCGCATACGACATGCTGACCAAATTTCGGCATCCCGGAAGCCGGACCTGGCTACCGGAAAATATAGAAGTGATGATCTGGCCATATGACCATGCGCCCGAACCGTCGGTGAGATGGCCGAGGGAATGGCCCGGCCTTTCCGATCCCCAGACCATCAGGCGGGGAGAGGATTCGTTCAGCCTCTTCATGCCGTCGTCCAAACTGGCCGAACTGCGCGGTTTCCTGAAGCGCCGGAATGAGAAGGGCGCCGTTGAAATAGACGGTAAAAAATGGGCGGCTTCAATCCGCTTTCCTTTTCCGCATGAAAAGCTCTGGATGGCACCCAATCCCGAACCGAAATGAGCCGGCGAATGATGTCCACTGCTAACGCGCCCAACGGCGCACCGATATTCCACGGATTTCGGCCATTACTTGTCTTTTTGACCATTATGTGAGTTACTGTACGCCGGGTCGCTTCTGTTTTCCTTTGGGTGGGGAGGAAGCATATGGCAGACAATGAAGACAAACGGGAGCGGTCGGACAGGCGCGCGGGCGACCGGCGCAAGGGCGACGACCCCGATTACAACGGACCGGATCGCCGCAAGGGCGACCGGCGAACGGGCAAGGATCGCCGCGCGGCCGATTGAGCGCGGCGCGCCGCGCCGGCAGGAGATCGGCTTTGACTGAACCGCGCGTCCCGCGCCTGGGCGTCGACATCGTGTCCGACGTGATGTGCCCCTGGTGCATCATCGGCTGGCTGAAATTCCGCAAGGTGATGGAGCATTTCGAGGGGCGGCTGGATTTTCGTGTCCAGTGGCACCCCTTCGAGCTCAATCCCGACATGCCGGCGGCGGGCGAGGATGCCGCCGAACATGTGATGCGCAAATATGGCATCAGCGCCGAGCAGAGCCGCGCGAACAGCGGGAAGATGGCCGGGGTCGCCGCCGAGCTGGGTTTTGCCTTCAACCGCGGGCCCGGTTTCCGCATGCGCAACAGTTTCGACGCGCACCGCCTGCTGACCTGGGCGGGCGCGAGGGAAGAGCCAGAGCAGGCCGGGCCGACCGGGGTTCAGACGGCGCTGAAGATCGCGCTGTTCACCGCGCATTTCACTGACAATCGCGATGTCGGCGATCGTGAGGTACTGGCCGACGTTGCGGTATCGGTCGGGCTCGACCGCGACCGCGCCGCAGCGATCCTCGCGTCGGGCGAGTTCGGCGAGATGGTGCGCACCGAGGAAGCCTATTGGGCCGACCAGAATATCACCGGTGTGCCCGCCTTCATCTTTGGCGGGCGGATGCTGATCCCCGGGGCGCAGGACCCCGAGGTCTTCATCCGCGTGATCGAGGCGAAGGTGCTGGCGGCCGCCGCCTGAGGAACGTCCGCACGGCGCCGTGCGTTTCCCGGCGACCCCCTCAAAAGGAGCCGGCCATGATCGACGATCCCCGCAAACCCGAAGCCGACGCGCCCGAGGCGCACAACCGCGAGCAGGATGACGAGGCGGCGCAGGCGCAGAGCGTGGCGGAGGCCGCGCGGCGCGAGGCGCGGCTGGCCGACAGCGACCAGAAGCCGGGCGGCGGCGAAAGCGACGATGTGCAGGATCTGGTCGACCATATGCGCCAGATGGAACGATCGGGCCGGATCGACATGGACGCCTATCGCGGCGAGCGCAGCGACGATGACGAGGACGACGAGCTGGGCCCCGGCGGGGTCGAAGACGACGCGCCGCGCGGCGCGCCCTGACCGGGCGATACAGGTGCTGAAATGGCGCCGCAGTGAATGCGATTGCCGCGCTTTGTCCGTCATTGCGGAGCGGCCTTGTTGAGATTTCGCTAAGCCTCGCTCGCTAGGGTCGGGGCATGTCCGGTCCCGATTTCCAGCACAGGCAGCGGCGCGCCCCGCGTCGCCGCAAACCCGTCTCGCGGCGCCGCGCAGCGCGGTCGAATTTGTGGCTGGCGCCCGTCATGGCAGTCGCGTTCGTCGCGGCGCTGGCGACCTTCCAGCGCTTTCCGGTGGAGGTCGACGGCGTGGCGACGCCGGTCGCGACGCTGTTCGCGGGCGACGGTCCCGCGGCGGTGCCCGACAGGGGCGAGACCGATACGCTGTCGGCGCATTTCTCTTTCTGTCACAGCGGCGGCGGAAGCAATTGTGTCGTCGATGGCGACACCTTCTGGTTCGCAGGGGAAAAATATCGGGTCGCCGACATCGACACCCCCGAAACGCATCCCGCGCGATGCGCCGAAGAGGCTGCGCTGGGCGGCGCGGCGACCGAGCGGTTGCAGCAATGGTTGAACGACGGCGCCTTCAGCCTCGAGAGCATGGGGCGCGACAGCGACCGGTACGGGCGCAAGTTGCGGATCGTCACGCGCGGCGGGGCAAGCGTCGGATCGATGCTGGTCGACGAGGGGCTGGCGCGGCCCTGGGAGGGCGCGCGGCGCCCATGGTGCGGAGGGGCTTCCTAGAAACCCGACGCTAGTCGCGCGGTTCGTCCGCGGGATCGGTGCCCTCGGCATCGGTTTCGGTCTCGGTGTCCGCCTCGTCGGCGATCGCGGCGGCATCGGCGGCGGCTTCGACCGCCGCTGCGGCGCTTTCGGCATCCGAAGCGTCTGGCACGGGCGGCAGTTCGCCGCGCAGCGGCGGGTTCGGTCCCGCGAGCTGGCGATCGATATCGGCCGCGAGCAGCTGGGCGACCGGATCGTCGCCGAGCGCCCCCAGTTCGTCGCGGCGCGCCGCGAGCGCGGCGGCGCGTTCCTCCTCGGGAAGCTTCGCGACGCCGATATAGAAGCGGACGAGTTGCAACCAGGGCGCGTCGTCGGTCAGGACATCTTCGGCCCAGCGGCTGAACGGGCCGCCGGCCTCGCGCCACCGGCCGTCCTCGCGATCGAGGAAGAAGAGGACGCGCGACCCGCGCGGGAAGACATAGCGCGTACAGGCGCCCGCGAAGCTCTGTGGATGCGCTTCGCGGAGCTCATAGGGATTGCTGAGCAGCATTTCGGCGCCGGTCGCGATCGTGGCGGGCAATGCCACCGGGCCACTGGGCGTGGCGCCTTTGAGCGCCTCCACCGGTTCGACCGCGATCATCTGTTCCTCGCCGCTGTCGGGCGCGAAGTCGCCCGCGGTGACGGTACCGAGCAGGATCAGGTCGGCGCGCTCGACGAGTTCGAGGTTGGTCGGGACGCGGTAGCCCGGCGCGACCGAGCAGGCGAAGGCCGGGACCGGCGCAGCGAGACACGCGAGTGCGGCGAGCGGGATGAGCAAACGCATCGGCGAAACCTAGCGCCGCATGGCGCGCTTGGAAAGCGGGCGCGGCTTTGGGGCAGCCCGTCCTGGTCTATGGAGCCGACTCGCTTTCGATGCGTATGGTGGCGAGGCTCCCCCTCCCGGAGCGCAAGGAGAATGACGATGGCAGAGCATGACCATAGCGCGATCAAGGAAGATATGAACGTCATCGGCGCCGACGGCGTCCATATCGGGACCGTCGACCATCTCGACGGCGAACGCATCAAGCTGACCAGGGCCGACAGCGTCGACGGCAAGCATCATTATCTGCCCGCCGGCCTTGTCGCTGCGGTCGAGGGCGACACGGTCCGCCTGTCGGCGAACGCGGCCAACGCGGTCGACCTGTTCGAAGAAGCCGAATAGCCGAAACAACAGAGGGCCGGCGGCGTAATCCGGCGCGCCGGCACCGAACTGGCCCGTCCCCTGTGCGGGGGCGGGCCATTTTCTTGCGCGCCTTCGCGCCATTTGTGATTTTTCAAGGCCTTGGCCATAAGGCGCCGAGGCGATGGGTATCGGGCAACGGGACGGGATGCCGCGTGCGAGGCGCGCAGGGCTTTGGCGGCTGGCAGCGGCAGTGCTGCTGTTCGCGCTCGGCTATGCGGTCGCCAACCGCTTCCAGCTGATCCATGGGGTCGCTTATCGCTTTGCCGCGGGCGATGTCAGGGGATCGGTTACCGCTTTCCTGTTCCTGTCGTTCCAAGCCCTGACTTTCATGGGCGCATTGTTTCTCTTTCCCCGGCGCTGGGCGGTATTGCTGCTCGCGCTCGCCGGCGCATCGATCCTTGCCAATATCGGCTATACGCAGATCATCCCCGAATTGCTCGACGCGGGATCGCTCGCCTGGATGGTCGCCGAGATGCGGCAGGCGGGCAATGCGGCGGGTGAATTTGCGGGGGATTTCCTGTGGATCGTCGCGCAGCTGCTGATCGCGCTGGCGTTGTTCGTCGCGGCGCGGCGGCTGGCGCGCGGGGCGATGCCGATGCCGTGGGGCAAGGGTGTGGCCGCGCTGTTGCTGGTCCTGCTGATCGCGCCCGGTCCGATCTATCGCCATAGCCCGGTGTGGCCCGAGGGCGCCGAGCGCAGCCTGTACGGGCTGGTCTGGGACATCGCCCGGGCGCCGCCGCCGCCGCCGCGCGCGGCGCCCGCGATCACGCCCGACCGCGCTATCGCGACCCCGCGGCACATCCTGTGGGTGGTCGACGAGAGCGTCGCCGAGGCGCCGTTCCGCCGCCTGATCGCGCCGAAGCTGACTGGCGTGCCGCATGAGGACTTCGGGATCGCGGCGGCGCTCGGCCATTGCAGCGCTCCGGCGCAGGTCGCGCTGCGGTCGGGGGTCGACGTCCGCCGTGCCTCGCCGCGGACCGACCTGCGCGCGACGGCGCCGATCTGGGCCTATGCGAAGGCGGCGGGGTACCGGACGACGCTGATCGACGCGCAGACGTCGGGCGCGCCGCAGAATCTGATGTTGCCGCCCGAGCGCGCGCTGATCGACGAATATCGCCCGATGGTCGGCGGGATCGACGCCGACCTGCAGATCGCCGATGCGCTCAATGCGCGGCTGAAGGCTGGCGGGCGCAGCTTTACCTATGCGGTGCTGCGCGGGGTGCATTTCCAGTATCGCGATCATTATCCGGCGGGCGCGATTCCTGCGCGCAGCCCGGTCGCGCTGCAATATGACACCGCGCTGACCTGGTCGAAGGGGCGGTTCTTCGGGCGCCTGCTCGCGGGGGTCGACCGCGAGGCGGTGGCGATCGTCTATACGTCCGACCATGGGCAGAATCTGGCGCCCGGCGCGCTGCCGCATTGCAGCCGCGAGGCGGTCGCCGACGAATTTCGCGTGCCCTTGCTGACCTTCCTGCCCGCGGTGTCGGCGGCGCGCTATGCGGCGGCGCCGCGCGCGGGGCATTCGGCAAGCCAGATCTTTCCCGCGACTTTGATCTGGATGGGGTATGATCCGGCGGCGGTCGCGGCGCGATACGACAACGACCTGACGCAGCCTACCGCGCGCTTCGTGTGGTTCGGGCGGACGGTGATCCCGACGGGCGGCGACGGACGGATCGACGTCACCGCCGGCCCCGATTTCCCCGGACGCTGAAACGGCGCCCGGCCCCGAACGGCGAAAGGGAGCCGGCATCCCGGCTCCCTCCCCGATCGCTGGCGCGATGCGGTCTGCTGAGGGGAGCCGGGTGCACCCGGCTCCCCGAGCGCGGCAACATCCCTCGCTGCGAGGGGTCGCCGCCGCTGTTGCTGGCTAGCGCGATTCGACGGCGGCCGTCGTGCGCGCTTCGATCTCGGCGCTCGACAATTTGGTGACGAGGCCGTGCGAGGACCCGACCGCGCCATGGTAGATGGCGGCGAGCGGGACGTTGTAGAGTTTGCCTTCGCGCACGACGATCGCGGTATCGCCGTCGACGCTCTGGACGGTGCCGATGCTCTGGCCGTCGGTGCCGTAAATCTCGGCGCCCGCGCGCACCTGTTCGCGCGTGGCGAGGGTGAGGTTCGCGGCGTCGACTGCCTTGGCGGCGGCACTATCGACCGGCTGCGCCGCGCTGGCGGCGGGGTCGGCCGCGGGCTGGGCCAGCGCGGGCACGGCGAAAAGGGCGAGCGCGATGAGGGCGGGGGCGTTGCGCATGTCGGTCTCCATCATCCGGCATCGATTCGATGCTTCGATGGAGAAACCGGCAGCTTGCCCGCTTGTTGCTTCCGCCCCCGCGTGCTTGCGGCGGACGGCGGCGCGGGCGCGACGAGCGGCCGACGGATGCGCCTGTGGGGTGCGCTTAGTGCGGATTTTGGCGCGGCGGCCCGGCGATCAGCTTGTTGAGCGTCGCGAGGCGCCGGCGCGCCGCGGTCCAGTCGCGTTCGGGATGCGCCTGGATCTGGTCGAGGAGGGTGCGGACCTCCTTGCGGCGGTCGCCTTCGGTTACGGCCTGCATGGGCTTTCTCCTTTCGCGGCGACTATAGCAGCGATCGCCGGGGCGCGGTACCGGCCTGCCGCGCGCGCGGCCCGGTTAGTCCTTTCCGGGGACGACGACGGCGACCGGCGCCTCGGGATCGACCGCGCCGCGGCAGTCGGTCGCCTTGTCGAAGCCGAGTATATAAAGCTCGTCGGCCTCGCGCAGGCTGACGACCTGGTTGCCGCGAAAGCCGACGAGCCATGTGTGGTGCGCGGTTTCATAATGCGGGTCGGGTTTGTAGATCGGCATCAGCATGCCGTCGTCGCCCGCATAGCGATGCAGCTCCCAGCGTTCGCGCTCGACTCGCGCGACATAGAGGGCGACGGTCTCTTCGTTGCGATCGTCGATGCGGCGGAGCGCGATCAGGCGCATCGGCAGTTTGTCGGGCTTGCCATTGTGCGTGCGCAGTCCCGCGAGCAGCGCGTCCCATTCGGTCGTCTGCACGCGGCCGAGCGCATCGGTCGTCACCTGCATGCCGGGCAGGAGGTCGGTAAGATCGCGGCGTTCGGCGGTTGCGAGCCGCGCGAGCACGCCCGCAAGCACCCCGCACGCGCGCTCGGCCTTGTGCGGCGGAAAGGGGACGATCGTGGTCGCGGCGGCGGGTGGTGCAAGCGCGGCGATGGCGGCGGCGGTCGCCGCGACGATAATGCGATGACGCGACAGCATGTGGCGACCCTCCCCCGGCTCTGGGTGCGCGCGGCGGTGCGGACTGTCAAGCGCGTGCGGGCGGCCGCCCGTCAATCGGCCCAGTCGGCGGGTGGGACGAAGGCCTCGCCGCGCGCGCTGGCGGCGGCCGCCTGTTCGGCGATTTCGATCTTGCGCGCCAGCCGTTCCTGCTGTGCGGCTTCCTCTTCGGCTGGTTCGCGCGATTGTTTGCACAGATCGACGAAGATGCCGATCGGGTCGTGGAGCACGGCGCCGACCATCAGGATCGCGCAACCGATGACGATATAGGCGATCAGGTCGGTCATGCGGGGCCTTTTCGATAGGATCGCGCGCCGGTTTAGCGCGGCAGTCGTTAAGGAGGCGTTGGGACCGCCGGCGCCCGACCAAAGATGGCAAAGATCGCGCGCCGTGCGATGTTTGGCGCGGCGCGGGGCAAAGGATTCGACAGGTCAAAGAGCCAGCGGCGGAAGGCTGGCACGCGGCGGCAATGTAGGAAAGGGGGCGCCGGTCCTATTTTGCACCGGCGGGCGTCGCGCGCTTCAGGGCGTGGCCGTTTCCGTCCCCGCCGGCGGATAGGGCGCGGCGGGGGCGTGGTCGTAGCTGAGGCTCTCCGCGAGGCGAAAACGGCCCTCGGCGGGGATCCATTGCCAGACATTCATATATTTGGCGCCGCCGACGAGCGTCCAGCGCGGCGCGCGCGGCGTCCATTCGAAAAAGACATGCGCGCCCTCCTCGAGCGCGCCCCAGTCGCCCATCGGGCGGACGATGCGCGATCCGGGGGCGATCTGGCGGCGGTTCTTGTACCCCGCGTCCGCGCCGCCCGGCCGCCGCCGCGCGCATTGCCGTTCGAACCCCGCGACCATGTCGGCGCGGTCCTTCGCCGACAGCCCGCCCTTGTCGTGGATCATGCGGTAATCGGGGGTGAGCAGGTCGGTCAGCGCCTGCGGCGTGCAGCCTTCGAACGCCGCCCAGAACAGGCGCGCGTCCCCGTCGGCAATCGCGTTCGTCAGCGCGTCGCCTGTCGGCATCGGGGCGGGAGCGGTGGGCGCGGCCGGGGTGGTGGCGGAGAGGGCGGCGGCGAACAGGAGCGAGACGGGCATGGCATCATCCTTACTGTATCGGTGATATAATACAGCAAATCGCATGCGGAGCAAATCCCGATCGCGCGGCGGCGGGGAAGGCTGGCGCGGCGCGGCGACCGTCCCTATCTGTGCCGCGATGACGAATGCGGACCGGAATATGGTGGTGGTGGCAAGGCTGCGTGCGGCGCCGCTGGTGGCGTGGCAGGCGCTGTGCGCGCTGCTGCTCGGCATGTTGCTGACGCGGCTCCACTGGGGCGGCGATCCGCTCGACGCGCTGCGCAACATGGTGTTCGGACAGCCGCTGGTCCTGCTCGGGATCGCCGCGGTGCTGACCCTGTGGGCCTATTGGATCGGCGTGTGGCGCCGCCGCCACGCCTATGTGCGCCACGACGGGGTGATGCTCTATCGCGGTTCGAGCGCGCGCTGGCCGCTGTCGCTCGTCCGCGACGTCGTGGTGGCGCGCGGCAACAGCGGGCTCGAGTCGCTGCGGCTGGTCGTCGACGACGACAGCGAGGTCACGCGCGAACTGGCAAAGCTCTACCTGCTCGACGGCGCGCCCGAGGTGGTGCGCGACGGGGTGATGTTCGCGGTGGCGCGCGTGGGCGGCCGGTTGGAGCCGGTTACGGTGCATTGAGGGGGCTAAGCATTTTTAGCCGAATTGACCAATCGTCAGTGATGGAAAGCGATGCTCTTTGGGGCTTCCGTTGCAACATCCGGGAACACCGACCTGCAATAGTCAACGAGCCAGCGCCCCTTAGCTGCTACTCGAGCTCCGCCACTTTTCGTGGCGCTTAGCGCATTCGATAAGAGGTCGTCTATCTCGGCCGGCTCTATACCAAGGAGGTAATTAACGAACGTCAGGCCATCCGTATCGGTTGCCAAGGGAAGTCCATTAGGAGAAAATAAATTCAGAAGATCGTCAGAAATGACAACTCTGGGGAACTGGGCGATGGAGTTCTCAATTCTATATGCCTCGACGAGCGCTTGGCTGAAAATGATGTCATCGTCCTCCGAGTGCTTTCCGTGTGCAATTCCTCCGCGACAAAGTATTCCTTTCCTGAATAGGAGGCATTGAAGGAGAGAAATCGAATTAAGAAATTCTTTGAATGCCCCGGAATCTGGTTTGAATGGGCGTGATACAATAATAGAATCAGAAAACTGAATTAGTTTCTGATTTTCAGATAGTTGAATTTTCCTAGCTTCAGATAAGGTTTCTTTTATCAATGGAAGAAATATAGGTCCAGAATTTCCAGAATGGCAGTCTGACTTTACCATTTCTGAAAATCCTAATATGTCTATAAATGACAAGAAGTAATAATCGAGTTTCATTTATATTTTTTCTGAAATTTCAGCTAGTATGTCAAATTCTTTGCTGAATTCTTCCATTCTTGCAACTTTGTCTGTCCAGACGTTCCCTTGCCACTGGGGCCCAATGGCCTTCGAATCAGCCTGCTCTATGCCAAAAACGGGCTTTCCAAGCTCTTGCATTAGCGGAGCAAGGCTTACGAAATCAGGAATGGCAGCGACCGCGCAATTTGAGGCATCGTACCCGGAGGTCAGATCTACACCATCCTTGGAGTATTTTTCCAACGTGGGCTTGAGTTTGTCTGCAAATTTTAGCGGCAGCTTGTCCATCCAGAACTTATATCCCTTTTTTGGGACACCGCTAAGTTTCTTAAAGTTTTGTACGATCATTCCAAGAAACTTAGGCCGGCCGGGTCGAACAGGGAGGCCGAGTGCCATAAAGTCATCAACAATTTGGCTGTGCTCCTTTAACCAGCGATCAAAAATCGCCGAGAGCGTGCCCAATGCTTGGACGTTAAAGCGATCCGGAACTGTCGGGACAAAGAAGCCGTCGCATGTCAAAAAGCACGCGCGCGTAATCGCTCCAGAGCTAGGGCCTACATCGATCAGAATAAATGAAAAACCCAATTTATCAGAAATTCGCTCGAAAAAATCTCCGATCGCTACATAGGTCCTTTTTTCATGAATTTTGTCAGAGAATCTTTGGCTATGGGCTTCTGACAAAGCGTCTTCAATATCGCTCAGCCCTACGTCTCCTCGTAGCAAAAACAAATTTTCTTTTGTTTCGATGAGTTCTACGGCGTCGATGTCAATCTCCGAGGTTGTTCCCTCTATTCGAGGTTTGAGAGCTTGAAGAAGAGTGGTTCCTTCGAGTTGATATTCTTGACCTGTTTGTTCAGATTTCTCATCTAATTCGGTTATTCTCTGAGCAAGCATTAGTTCTGTCATATTGCACTGCGGGTCAGCGTCTACCACTAGAACCTTGTGGCCTCGGTCCCGAAGTTTGTGGGCTAAATTGAAGGTGGTCGTGGTTTTAGAAACGCCGCCTTTATGGTTGTAGAGAGACAGAATTTTGACCACTTACGCGCTCCTTACGGTCGACTGGATGCTGCACGACTAGGGATTTTTATTGATTAGAACGTGGTGATCAATCAGAAAGCACGACGTTCCCTTTTCCAGCGGCAGCCAATCTCCATAAATCATCTGTCGCGCGATCACCTACTTTCCTAAGTGTTAGTTTCGCTCCACTATTACCGGCGGCAGCTGCCAAACGCCAGAGTTGGTCAGTACTGTATCGACTTGCATCGAAATCTAGCCCGCCACCCGCCGCAGCCACGCGCCAGAGATCATCAATGGGTTTGTTTGAGAGCATATGTAAAACTCCGCTAAATTTGCTGAGTTGTCACTAGCGATCGCTTGGAAAAGTTTGCTCCAATACTCAAACCGAAAACCCGCCCGAGTTGCGCCGGTTCGAGCTGGCTGCCAGCACCTTCTTGCCCGTCGGGGTCAGCGCCCAT
Organism: Sphingopyxis sp.; assembly: GCF_035944815.1. Taxonomy (GTDB): domain Bacteria; phylum Pseudomonadota; class Alphaproteobacteria; order Sphingomonadales; family Sphingomonadaceae; genus Sphingopyxis. The sequence continues at coordinate 15,427 of NZ_DASZAU010000001.1, read as the reverse complement.
TTGGCGCCCTGCTTGACGACGAGGCCCAGCGTGACGAGTTCGTCGCGGACCGCGTCGGTTGGGAGTTGGGGGCGGCGGTTCGAGAGGCCTTCGAGGGTCGCGCGCTGCGGCTGGCTGAGGATCAGCAGTTTTTCTTTTTTCTTTTCGGTCATTTTGGGCCTCTGACTCTTTGCGTTGCGCGGGGGTGGCGGCGTTGCTGGCCCTCCCCGCTGCAACTAGCGGACGGAGCCCGCAAGTTTCGCTGCCCCTCCCGCAGGCGGGAGGGGTTTGAAAGGGCTTACTCGGCGGCGATGCCGGCTTTGGCGAACATGTCTTCGCCGTCGTTTTCGGCGTCGCTAGCGGGGGCGGCTTCGTCGCCGGTCTTCGCCTTCTTGCGGTTGTCGAAGCTCGACCACACGGTGTTCCAGTCGCCGCGCGTCGCGCCCTTGCTGTACTCGGTTGCGCGCGTTTCGAAGAAGTTGGCGTGCTCGACGCCGTTGAGGAGCGGGGCGAGCCAGGGGAGGGGGTGTTCGTCGATCATGTAGATCGGCTGGAAGCCGAGCTGCCCGAGGCGCCAGTCGGCGATGTAGCGGATGTAGCGCTTGATCTCCTTCGGCGTCATGCCGGGGACGGGGCCCTGTTCGAACGCGAGGTCGATGAACGCATCCTCGAGCCGCACCGTTTTCTGGCAGGTGTCGATGATGTCTTCCTTCACCGCCTTGGTCAGGCAGCCGCGTTCCTTGGTGAAGGTGTGGAACAGCTTGATGATGCCTTCGCAGTGGAGGCTTTCGTCGCGGATCGACCAGCTGACGATCTGGCCCATGCCCTTCATCTTGTTGAAGCGCGGGAAGTTCATCAGCATCGCGAAGCTGGCGAAGAGCTGGAGCCCCTCGGTGAAGCCGCCGAACATCGCGAGCGTGCGCGCGATATCCTCGTCATTCTCGACGCCGAAGGTGCCCATATAGTCGTGCTTGGCGCGCATCTCGTCATATTCGAGGAACATGCCGTACTCGCTCTCGGGCATGCCGATGGTGTCGAGCAAATGGCTGTACGCCGCGATGTGCACCGTCTCCATGTTGCTGAACGCGGTCAGCATCATCTTGATTTCGGTCGGCTTGAACACGCTGCCATATTTTTCGTGGTAGCAATCCTGCACCTCGATATCGGCCTGCGTGAAGAAGCGGAAAATCTGCGTGAGCAAGTTGCGTTCATGATCGCTGATCTTTTGCGCCCAGTCGCGGCAATCCTCGCCCAGCGGCACTTCCTCGGGCACCCAGTGGATCTGCTGCTGGCGCTTCCAGAAATCGAACGCCCAGGGATATTCGAAGGGCTTGTAGGTCTTGCGGGCTTCGAGAAGAGGCATGGCGGTTACACTCCAGAAATTCGGGCGGTCAAAGCGACCGTAACATGGGCATCACGCCGGCGAGGACGAACCCCGTCCCGGCGATCATGAACAGGAGGCTCGAGAGCTGGCTCTTTTTCGCTCCGGGCTCGTCGGCTGTCTTGCGCGCGCGCGTCGTCATGACGGCGCTGAGCGCGAAGAATACCGCGGCGAGTGCGATGTATGTGACGTTCACATTCATCGCGTGATCTCCGCACGATCCATCACTGACAATATGGGACGCTCGCGGGGTAAACATCCTGCCGAAGGCATTGATTTTCATTTATTTTTTCTCTAAATTTCAACTCGTGCCAAGGCAAAACGTAAACTTTCATGAGCTAATCCCCCGTATCAACGCCAATTCAGACCGAAGTCTGTGCATCGCCGTTTACGCTATCTGAATCGGGCTCGTCTTGCTATGCCGAAACGATCAAGTGAGGAAAAAAAATTCGGACCTTCTGCACAATATGTTGCGGATAGCTGCTTCCGCACGTGCCATATGTCGATTTTGGCGTGTCGGTGGGAAATTCCTCACGCTGCCTCGCATTAAACGCGTTCAACCGTGAAGAAGACTGCAACCAACAGCGATTCTGGCATCAGCCACCCGCGAACAATTTTTGGGCGTATCGGCGAGTTGCAAAGCGCTACTGCACTTTGCAACTCGCCGATGCGCAACGCCGAAGGCGCCTCACGGCGTCCTACGATCTGCTTTACGCAAGCTGGATATCGCTTGGAGCGCTTGGTACGTGTTCGACAGATGCTGATGATATTACGTGTTGCGCTACTGCGTAACTCGGGACTTATCCGTCGACCGAGAGGTGTACTTGTCCGGCTATCGATCTCAAGCAGGGAACCTTGATCACCGAGGATTATGACGGTGCGCTTATCAGCGTCTATTCGTTCGGCGGCAATGGTGGCGACGACGCGCAGGGCGGTTCAGGCATGCGTGCGCTATAGCGCGAGTCCGGGACGTGGCAATATTTCGCGCTTCCGAATGTGAAGAAGCCTATGTTTGTTGCCAGCATACATCACCGCTCAGAAATTCCGTTACGGCATTGCGAATCTACTGGCGGTATTGACGCGTTGCTTTATGCGCCTAGCTGCGACCCGAATGGAGGGGCTCCTTTCCATTCACACTCCTTGGCGGCCCTTCGGGGCCGCTTTTTTGTGGGCGTTGATACGAGTAAGCGGGGAACTGTCCCGCTTTGCTTTTCCAATGTCCCCCAACGTCGGCAGTGCGCCCGATGTCGGCCATTGCGTTCGGTACTTATCTGACCTTGAAAGCTGACACTAGAATTTCAAAGATAATTGGTACCTTCGCTGCGCCTTGTTGCTTGGCCATATGAACATTTTTGGCGCCGTGATTGACATCCGTCAGCCGAGTGACAGCCGCCTTCGCTACAATCCGCGCTAAAGTCCAATCATCCGAAGGCCGGGAGTCCCGTCGCTTGAGGTCGTGATTCTCTGCGGACCATTATGCAAGCGGCTTGTTTTTTCGTGACTGTGTGTAGCGTTTCGTCTTCACTGGTATGAAGCGAATGATGATGTCCCGGAACTTGCAGATGCGCCGCAAGTGGTCGTGCATCAATTTGAGTTCATACTGTGCGATGAGGGGTATATCGCTCTTGTCTGGTTGAGGCTTCTTGTCGCAGTAGAGAAGCCAAAGGCAGAGGCTGTAGTCTCGGCCATGATTATCTTCGATCGCCGGTTTGATATAGGCGAGATAGGCATCGGTTTGGGCGCAGCCGCTGTCCGAGATATGTCCACGAATTTCTTTGAGAAAGACATCGTCGGTGAGGAAGGCTTCGCAGTAAAATTTCGCCTGTGAGAAGAGATAATTGATTGAGGAGGCATCCTTATACTGCTTCGCATTGATGATCCGGATGCGTCCATTGCCCTCAAGATCGAGGATGTCGCAGAATTCCTTATTTTTTAGCCCCGTCCCAATTTTTAGTTTTGCCTGATCGAAAAGTATGGTGGAGGGTCGGCGCGCGACGACTTCGCGATTGAATTTCGCCTCACTGTTAATCTTCCGACCGTCGTCGCTAATGTCGATGCCGCTATACAAAGCTTCGGCCGGTTCTTCGCGAACTCGGTTTGCCATGAAATCAAGAATGGACTGGTGGAATTCGGGGTCGACCTTCGTCCATCGGCCGCTGCTGAGTACGAAATAGTCGCCGCCGATCGCATGTTCATAGATCAAACAATCGTAGATGGGCCAACGCTTGAATCCCAAGATACGATCCTCGGCTGGCGAATAGGCATGGATGCGCTTCGTCTGCAGCCGGTCGACGGTGATGTCGGATGAATCTTTAAAGACCTTCTCGATCTGCGCCGGCTCGAGAAAGGAGTAAATGATGTTCTCTTTTTGCGGCTTATTCGAATAGGAATAGCCGTAATCCTCGTCGGCCAGAAACTCCGGAATGCTGAGATCGATGCGTGCGTAGTCCTTTGCTCGAAGCGCATTGATCAGAAATCCATCGAGTGTTTCTACTTCAGCTTCCGAAGCAGGTTGGAAATTGCGGTAATTTGGAAAGAGGTCGATATAGTCGCGCGCGCCGAAGCGTTCGAGAAACGTCTGGCACTTCTCAACCAGGCTGTCCCAGCCAAGTTTCTCCTCCCCGATGACCTTCACCGTCAGGGAATCTCGCCCTTGAAGAGTCGTATGCTTCTGGCCTTTTATGTGCGCCGAAATGTAGCGGAGGTCTTCGGCTTCGCTGAGGCCGAAGACGAAAGTGTCGGAGGGTTTGCTCGCCTGTCGGTCAATATGCGTTGGCGTGATTGCATTGCTCTGTGTCCGGGTTTGCCGAATTTCTTCATTACCGCACATGTTCATTGCAGTCTTAATACCGAAATCGGGTTCGAGCATTTTCTTGTTGAGGCAGCTAGCCGCGCTTCGCCCAAAAACCGCAGCGAAGAGGCGGTCTCCGGTCTGGAGTAGAAGTATGCCGTTTGGACTACGGCTCGCGTCGGCGAACTCGAATGGTAGGTCAGCACCCATCTGCTCGTTGACGAACTCTAGCCATGGCGGATTTTTTCGTGCGGAGTATGTCTCGAAATAAGCGAAGCGGCAAACGGCGTCTTCGATCTCAAAATCGACCGTCCGAGCGGCGAGCTTCGTATCAACACCCGCGTCGTCGTCGAAGATCGATTCGAACGTCACCTCGCTCTTTGCAAGATAGAAGGTGATTTGCCCAATCTCTCCGCTATTTTCAGCCATCTTGCCTCGTTCGTGTGCGCACAGCTATTTTGGTTCCCACCAGTAACTTGATCTATAACACATCTCGTCGATACCTGCGAATTTGGTGCTCCGATTTTCCCACATGTTCGTTCCATTACTGAACTTCGTTTCGTCATTGAGTCGATCGTAGACATCTCCTGAAATGAAAGTGCAATACGGGTACTCCCGAATATCGGACAGCTTCGCTGCGAAACTTGGAGGGCGTCCGATCCAGATCAGGTCATTATTATTGCGAATGCCCGCGCGGACAGCCCGGCTCGTCCCGACATCAACTCCACAGGCTTGGCGGATTTTGACATCGTTATTCTTCACTGAGTTGAAGCGCGACGTTGCTGCGGGCTCGATGACGTGTCGGGTGGCCCACTGGATCTGCAAGGCTGCCTTTACCGCGCTGCTTCGCTTTGCATCTCCGATGAAGACGCCCATTACACGGTCGCCGTCGAAACTTCTGATCTCGCCACCTCGAGCACGGATGATCCTAGTGGCGCAGTCGAGATAGGCGCGGATGATTTTGGCTGTAGTGTCCCACGGACACTGTTTAGCTATCAGTCCCGAACCGGCTAGGTCGGCGTAGAGAAAGGCAGCGTCGAGCTTCACAGCTCCGTCGGTCAGTGAAACATCTGCAGAGGTCGGAATCTTCTGCCCATCTCTTTCCTTGAAAGCTGTCCCAAGGATGGCCTCAACCGACGTCTCGAGCTCGCTCTTTAGTGCCATTCCGGTCAACCGTGCATCACGGGGAGGCGTGTATGCTCGATCGCGGTCATTACAAGGAAAATTGAAAATGGGATCAAGGTGGCAAGTGTCATTCGTATGGCCATCGCAACCGCCTTGTATTTGTCATCGAGGATATGTGCATTTCGCCAGATCTGGCCAAGGATGTCCGAGCGATAGTCCGCGTCACTAACAGCTTCGAATTCAGCTCTATAATTCGATTCTGTACGTGTTCGGATCGCGCCAAAGAAGACAAGGCTGCCTTCGCCGCCCTTCAAATCGGGAAAGTTGCAGCGGTAAAGGTAGCCAAACGACGCGATCAATCCAAGGATCAGAAAGGCGCCAGGGACCGTAATGTACCAGCGGGCAAGATCTCCTGCCTCCACGTTGAGCGCGCTTATAGTCAAGATGGCGGAATTGACCGTAAATAGTCCCGCCACCTTCGTGTCGACACGCGGAAAGAAGCTCAGTACGCGTTCAAGTTGAGCCTCGATGACCTGCAAGTCTTTCATTGTGCACCCCCCGGAGCGAAATAATATCAAGGCATCGGTTGCGCGCAACCCATGAGAGAGGAAACACAGCTCCCTTCGCAATCATCCGCAACCTCGTGAAGCCTCCTAATCATGCCGGTCCCAATAGCGCGCTACTATGCGCCGTTCGATCCGAACAATTTCATCCGGTTCGGTATCGACATCTGGATCGGCAGCAGTCCGTGAATATATTGTGGGGGTCCAGAGCTTCCGTCAACGGAAGCGAGAGCAGGAAGGGAGCGGGACGCGATGGCGAGCAGCAACAATCTGCATATTTCAGGAGGCAAATGGTGACAGCCATCATCGATCGCTTCCGCGGGGACGCCGGACGCGACAATCTGATCGATGCTCTGATGGAGCAGGCGATCGTAGGAGGAAGCCGCGATATCGCCAAAGAGTTCGCCGATCGACTCGACCTCGTCGCGGTTGCGGAAGGAGAGACTCTCATCACGCAGGATGCCGATGACAATGATCTCTTTTTGATCATTGTTGGTTCGTTCCGCATTCTCATCAACGGCCGCAACGTCGCGGTGCGGGGACGCGGCGATCATGTCGGCGAGATGGCGCTGATCGAGCCGACGCAGGCGCGGTCCGCGAGTGTGACTGCCAGCGAGCCGTCTATCGTGGCCAAGCTAACCTATGCACAAGTGACGGATCTCGCGTCGCGCCATCCAGAAATCTATCGGGCCATTGCACGGGCACTTGCGCGACGTCTGCTCGAGCGCAATCGCCTAGTTGGCGCGCACCGCGAGGTGATCAAGGTCTTTATTATCTCGTCCGCCGAAGCACTACCTGTCGCCCGCATCATCCAAAATAGTTTCGAGCATGATCCGTTCCAAGTGATCCTGTGGACCGACGGGGTCTTTCGCGCCACCAGTTACGCGTTGGAGGCTCTTGAGAACGCAGTCGATGAATCGGATTTTGCCATCGCTGTCGCGCACAATGACGATCTGACTCTTTTTAGAGGGCAGGAATGGCCGAGCCCACGCGACAATGTCGTATTCGAACTCGGTCTCTTCATGGGACGGCTTGGGCGCAAGCGCGCGATTCTAATGGAACCGCGAGAAGACAAGGTAAAATTGCCTAGCGACCTCAGTGGGATAATGACGATCCCTTATAGCTATGCAGCAGGTCGCGAGGCCGCGGCGATGATGGCCCCCGCCTGTAATCATCTACGCGACCATATTAATGAGTGGGGACCTTTCAACGGGTAGTGGCTGGCATTGGCGTGCCGCCATGTCTTCACAAAATCACTTAGCAGGCGGATGATGTTCTGCTAACGTTCTTGGTTCGATGAACTCGCTGGCACAACAGATTGAGACCTGAAAAAGGAGAATGATGGATGGCTTGGGACGAAGATCGGGCGAAGGGCCGGATCCGCAAGTTCATGGACGGCGTTCCACAAGGTGAGATTAAGGTCGAGGATTTCCGTACCTTCATCGCCGAGGCGCGGATGCAGAAGGCAAGTTTTGCGGACGCGTCGGTTAAGGCAGGCCTCATTGATATCCCGCGCAACCGGGCGATCACGACGGACGCGGTGCATATTTATGCGAACCTTACGGACTTCAACGATGTCCTAACCGACGCTGGGCGGGAAACAGAGGCCAGTCATCGGCGGGCACTGGAATTTTTGCATGCTCATTATCGCGCCTGTGACGAACTCATCGACGAGTTCGACATGCAAAGGGTCGATTTTCATGGGTCAAGGCTGCATGCCGTGGTCCTTTCGCCTGAGGGGCAAGAAAATGAAGGCGAGCGGGTCCGCGTGGCGGTTTCTTTCGCGGCCGCATTTCGTGAGATGGTCGAACGCCTCGGCGACGATCATCCCGAATTCCAAACAGCCGTGTGCATCGGTATTGATAGCGGGCCAGCGGTTGCTATCGATTCAGGTCGCAGCGACGAACGCGAGCCGTTGTTCATCGGGAGCCCGGCCAATCATGCCGCAAAATTGGCGGCCGGCGAGGAGGGGCTGAACCTTAGTCCGCGCGCGGCGCGCGCTTTAGGCCAGACACCTGACCCACTAACTAAGACGGTTGCCTTGGGGAATGTGCTCGAACATCGTTATCTTGCAGATGAGCTGACAACCTCCGGGATGAAGGCAAGCGGTAATGCGCGACTGGAAAAGGCATATGCGGCAGTTCGCGAGAGCCTCGAGGATCGCAAGAGTGCAGACGGCAGCGACGCCGTCTTTCGATTTCATCATAAAGAGCCACCGCTAAAGGATCTCAATTATTCTGAGCATCCGCCCAGCAATGCCGTCCGCATGGATCTGGCCTCAATCTTCGCCGATATCGACAATTTCACCGTCTATATCGACAATGCAATTTCGACCGGCCAGATTGCAGAGGCTGTGGCCAATCTGCATGTCATTAGAGCAGAATTGGGCGCCGTCCTGCGGGACGATTTCAATGGGCGCAAGGTTCGCTACATTGGCGATTGCCTCCATGGACTGCTTGCCGAAGGTACCAGAACCGAAACCGACGCGATGGCGACGATGAAGACCGCCATCAATGCTGCTGCCGGCTTGCGATCCTCGTTTGAGCTTTGCCGCGACATGTTGCCCGGGATCGACAGTCTCGGCCTTGCCATCGGTATTGACTATGGCGTGACTCCGATTTGCAGGATCGGGCTGAGGGGAGAGGCGAGCGTGCGTGCAGCGGCGAGCCGCGCGACGTGTGTATCCGAAGCAGAGCAGCAGCGCTGCGACGGTACTGAGACCGCCCTCGGCGAGCGCGCATACCGGGTGTCACCCGCGAGTGTACGCGAGGCCTTCTCCAGCGATCGTGTCGTCCCCAATCTCGACGTCGAGACGGCCGAGGTGTTGCTCGGGACAATGGCTTCACCATTTGTCGTGACAAATTCGGAACCTGAACCGATGCGCGCACATCATCCTGAAATCGCGCCTCCTATGCGAGCGCACGACCGTAAGTGAAAAATGCGATCCGTCACCTGGCCGACAATGCGCCAGCTTGGTTTACCGTAAAGAATGCTACCAACGCGGCACTCGTCGGTCGCGCCCGCGTCCCTAAGACGCCTTGGACAGAACGCGGGTTGGGGCTGCGGATATTCGGCGATCCCAAGCCGCGCGTGTCAGAAGATGTCCCTGGGACTGACCTGCCGGCGCGCTGCCCCGAGCGACACATTCAGTATGACGAGAGCTTCTGCCTCGGCCTAAGGTATATCGATGTGCGCTCGCCGAACGACGCGGCCCAATGGTGGGAACAGCTTCGCCAGTTTCTCGTTTGCCAAAGCGTGGCCGAGCGAACCCGAGTCTGGCCGCCATCGCACGCCCTCGATCACGGCGATGCGGGCAAGTATCATGAAAAGGCGCTGGCATTGGCGGCAGAGGCTGGCGTCGAAGAGGAATATGCTTCGGCACGGTTAAACGAGCCCTCTTGGCTTACCGATCGGAGCATCCGACTCTTCGATAAGCGAGGAAACCCAATTAATGGCCGCTCTCTCTGTCCACGCGGCTGTATGCGACGCGCTCGCGGTCGCGCGGTTAGAATTCTGCGCGTTGATTGCCCGAAGCGCGTGATCTTGGTCGAGCTTGCTCATACTGAAAGCCTCCGCCGAAAAGCGCTGGCGGACTATTGGAAGCATGTATTTAGTGAGGGGACACGTTGCTGCAGGACGATGCGATCGTGCCCTCTTGGCCAGCATGAAGACGAAGCAAATTCGGCGACCAGTGCTATGGCATAGTGTGTTTGCTTTCTAGATGATTGCATTCTTTCGGAGAAATTCTGCAACCTTCGGATCGAGATCGTCGGTCGGGAAAAGCAGGCTATAGGCTGTGACGGCAAAGCTCGTTGCTTCCATCGCCTTCACGTCGCCCTCATCAAGTGAGCCGTCGGGATCCCTGTCGGCATGCTTCAGAAAATTGAACGGCACAGTTAGGAATTTCAGCGCATCTAGCTCGGCCTTTGGCGCATCTTTAATGTTGATATCTTCGGGAGATTTGACATCTCCCGCGTCAATTGCTCGCGCAATTCCTTCCACCCACTCGGCGACGATAGGATGTTCAGGGAGTCCATTTTCTTCCCCCTTCAGTCTCTTAGTCGCACCGTCAAAAAGAACGGAGCGGAACACGCGCTCGAAAAACGAGGTGCCACCGACCTTCGAAAGTTCCCGCAGGAGATTGAAAGCCGAAGATCCGACAACGTGGATCGCGAGAGGATCTGCATTGACCTCGAACATGTCGACTGCAGCATGTATCAGCCGTCGAGCAACGTCTTGTTTACTGAGACCATGTTGAGCCATCTGTTTGTTCCCGTACGCGGTGAGGCAGCTGTTACCGATATTTGAGGGGTCTTGAACTTTGTCCAGACGTTCCTGGCATAGGAACGTCCGCTACCTCCTATCCCAAAGCCAGAAGCTGACGGTCCGCCATCGGCCATTCCGATACTTGCGGCCAAGGAACGGACCTCCGATCGACAAAATAGTATCCTGCGAAGGGAAGCGATCGATCAGGGGAGATAAAGGAAGAGGCAGAAACCTTGGTTCGCAATCAGCCTTCTCGCAGCAAGGTCATCACCCTCGCCATTGAGGTCGATTTCGCAACTGCGTTTCCATGGACCATAGCGGTGCGGCAGATTGGTGCCTCGCCCGTCGCGTGTCAGCGCGCCGCGCTCTCCGGGGGCCGTGAAGCACCAGACTTTCATCGAGCCGCATAGCTCCCGCAGCATGTCATGCCGATCCTCCCGCCGTTTCCTGATCGAGGGAGACTCGTCAGGATCGCGAAGCCAACGTGCGATATATTACACTTCGTGCGTCATTATAATGGGCAGCCAGATTTGTGCAATATGACCATTCAGAAGGGCTGCAAGGACTCTACAGCGGCCGATTATGGGCTCTGGCTATCGATCGCGATCCCGCTTTGGATCAGCGCTTTTGCGAGCGAAGTCGTCATTATGCATTGATAAATAGTGATAATTTATAAGGTTCCTCCTCTGCGGCGGTGGGGCGCGCGGGTGTGGAAATCTCGATTGACATAAAGATTGCGCGTGTTACGAATAATAGTGGTTCTGGGGACGGTGTCTGATTCTTCGGTCAATGGCTGATCTTGAAGGTTTGACAGGTCGGGCCTCGGCACCGGGCGTTGTATTCTGATCGGCTGGACGAGCATCTCGAAGATTACGGCAATCCGCGAATACCGAAGTGCACATCAAAGGAAGCGTTCCCATGAAACTTTTTGCTGTCTCTCTATTGTCCGCTGCCGCAATCGGATTGGCCACCGCCGGCCCCTCTGGGAAGGCCATGGCGCAGGCGGCGCCGCCCGCATTCGCCGTATGTGCGGCTTGTCACAAGGTTTCGGCAGATGGCGCCAATTCCGTCGGCCCGAATCTCCGCGGGATTGTGGGGAAGAAGGCGGCCAGCAAGCCCAAATATGCCTATTCGCCGGCCTTGAAAAAGTCGGTCCTGGTCTGGAACCCGGAAAACCTCGATCGCTGGCTGGCCGGACCCACCAAATTGGTGCCCGGCAGCAAGATGGTGACGGCCGTCCCCAACGCCGCGAACCGGAAGGCGATCATTGCATATCTTGCCACACTGAAGTGACACGCTGATCGCGGATCGGCGTTTGCCCTAATCGGTCTTCCGATCAGCTGCGCGGACCGCCTCGGAGGCGCGGGACATCAAGCTGGCTTTTTGTCGGCTTGAGCGCGCGCTCTGCTCGCTCGGGAGCAAAGCACTTGGGCGTGACGAATAATGTCGCGTCAGCCGCCACTTGGATGATGGGGGTGATCAGTTCGGCCAGAATATCCGCGGGCTGTCGCCGCGCCCGCCTGCTTCTCTGTCGGATGGTCGATAATTTCGACCGCCCGCCGAGGCGAGGTGGCGATTTCTACCAGGGCAAGATTTCCGCGTGCTGCCATTTCTTTCGGTACGAGACCCCATCGTCTATCCGCGCATCGCGCTCGTCGTGAGGGCTTGCCGGCCGTTGCCAAGGTGCCGGGAATATCGGTCCGCCGGTCTGAATGGTCGCCTGACCAAGACCCGCGTTGTGGGACACGTCGACGCCAAGCAGATCGGCGCAGGTGGTCAGTGGGCGATCGATTTCGAGAAGAGATTCATGACGACGACTCCGGCCACGATCAGCCCGATTCCCGCCACTGCCGGGCGATCGAGCGCCTGGCCCTGTATCGCCCACGCGATGAGCGCGATGAGGACTATGCCCACACCGGACCAGATCGCGTAGGCAATGCCGACCGGGATGCTTCGTAGCGTCAGCGACAGGAAGTAAAAGGCAATCGCATAGCCGGCCACCGTTATCGCGGTCGGGCCGATGCGCGTGAATCCCTCCGATTGTCGGAGAAAGGAGGTCGCGACGACCTCTGCGAGAATCGCTAGGGACAGATGAAGATAATGCATGAGGCCTCCGCTAATTTACATTGCGTATGTTACCTTATCTCGACCGTTGGACGGAAGCTTTTTCAGAGTTGGAATGTCGCGCTTCGCTTGGCATCAACGAGCTTATCAAATGGCCGACGGTCCTTTTCCGATCGCTTCATCGCATTTGTCCTTGCGACCTACCGGACTGACGATCAGTCAAACGCGGTCAGCCAGGCGCAATATATCCAGCAGCGGTTTGGCGTAAGCGGTCGGTTCTCGTCGACTCCATCGTGCCTCTGCTCCGAAATAATCCGGTGGCCGGGCGCCGAAATACCTCTTACGTCTGTGTCTAAATTTAGATATCGGTTGTTATGTCAACGCGAAGGTGCTTCGCGTTGAGAGTGGGCACTCTCCCCGCTCCCAGACGGGGTGGCGCTTTCGCGTCCGATGCGCGACCATCGGCACGGGGAGGCGCCACTTTCCTTATGTCAGATGCCAGCCATGCCTATGTGACGGCCGCTCCGGACTTGCCCGGTCCTGTTCCATTGCATGCAAGGCATGCCTTGTTCGACGTACGACCGGCCTATCTTGAAGCGGCCTATGCCGAGTTCGAAAGAAAATAGGGGACGTTCGACGATTTTCTCCATCGGGGGTTGGGACTGACCAGCGCGGAGGTGGATCAGTTGCGTTCGAAATGGCTGATCGCCGCCACCGAGGTTTCTTGAATACCGGGGCGCTGTTCCGCGAACTAATCATCAAGTGATGCCCCATCCTACGCTGCTGCCAAGTACTCGGTGCCGTGATTCCCGGAGGTTCCGGTTACACGCAGCGGCGCTTCATATTTATGATGACAAATGCGCTGTAAAAAATTATGGCGCCCCGTCCGCAAGACAGGGGAATCTATTTACCAGCCGCATCCCTTGGATGATGGCCGATGGAAACCGCCCCGGAGCCGGACTCGCGCGCGGCTGCGTTCATCCCGTCGCGATCTCGCCAAGTGATTGGAGCCGAATATGCGTATCGCAGTTCTGAAGGAGTTAGCCGAGGGCGAGGCCCGCGTCGCCGCGACCCCCGAAACGGTGAAGAAATTCATCGGGCTGGGCGCAGAGGTTGCCGTTGAAGCGGGGGCGGGGGAGGCCGCGTCGATCGCCGATGCCGACTATGCCGCCGCCGGTGCCAGTGTCGGCAGCCTCTCGGATGTGCTGAAGGGTGCAAACATCATCCTCGGCATCCAGGGGCCCGATCCGAAGGGGCTCAAGGGCTTCGCCGACGGTGCCTGGCTCGCCGCCGGGCTCAATCCGTTCGGTGAGCGCGCGCGCGTCGACGAATATGCCAAACTCGGCCTCGAAGCGCTGGCGATGGAATTTATGCCGCGCATCACGCGCGCGCAGTCGATGGACATTTTGTCTAGCCAGGCGAATCTCGCGGGCTACAAGGCGGTGCTGATGGCGGCGAACGCCTATGGCCGCGCCTTCCCGATGATGATGACCGCCGCAGGCACCGTCAGCGCCGCCAAGGCGTTCGTCATGGGCGTCGGAGTCGCCGGGCTTCAGGCGATCGCGACCGCGCGTCGCCTCGGCGCACAGGTCAGCGCGACCGACGTGCGCGCCGCGACCAAGGAGCAGATCCTCAGCCTCGGCGCCAAACCGATCTTCGTCGAGACGGTCGCGGGGATCGAGGGCGAAGGCGCGGGCGGCTATGCTACCGAAATGTCCGACGAATATAAGGCGGCGCAGGCCGAACTCGTGTCGTCGCACATCGCCAAGCAGGATATCGTCATCACCACCGCGTTGATCCCTGGGCGCCCCGCGCCGCGGCTGATCTCGGACGCGCAACTCGCGACGATGCGCAGCGGCAGCGTGATCGTCGACATGGCGGCCGAGAGCGGCGGCAATGTCGAAGGCTCGGTTGCGGGCGAAGCGAAGAAGTTCCACGGCGTCACCGTGATCGGCGCGAAGAATATTGCCGCGCTGATGCCCGCCGACACCAGCGCTTTGTTCAGCCGCAACCTGTTCAACTTCCTCTCGGCCTTCTGGGACAAGGAAGCGGGCAAGCCCGTGCTCGACGAGGAAATCGGCAATGCCGTGCGCCTGACGCACGGCGGCAAGGTCGTCAACGAACGGCTGCTCGCCTGATCGGCGGCTAGCGGGAGATACGCAATGGACTTCATTTCCATCTTTTCGATTTTTCTTCTGGCCTGCTTCGTCGGCTATTTCGTCGTCTGGTCGGTGACCCCGGCGCTGCACACGCCACTGATGAGCGTCACCAACGCGATTTCGTCGGTCATCATCGTCGGCGCGCTGATTGCCAGCGCGGCAGCGGGTTCGGCGACTTCGACGTGGCTCGGCCTCGCGGCTGTGGTGATGGCCAGCATCAACATTTTCGGCGGCTTTGCGGTTACCGCACGCATGTTGGCGATGTACAAGAAGAAGGGGCGCTGAGATGAGCATGCAATTCATCCTTTTCGGCGCCGGAACTGGCGATGGCGCGATACCCGCGTGGGCTGCCATCGCCTATCTGGTAGCGGGCGTCCTCTTCATCCTTGCATTGCGCGGTCTTTCGAGCCCCGCGACTGCGCAGAGCGGCAACCGCTTCGGCATGATCGGCATGACCATCGCGGTCGTCACGACGCTGCTGACGCATGCCCCGGTCAGCACCACCGGCGCTCTCGACACCATCGGGCTTGTCGAAATTCTCGTCGCGATCGGCATCGGTGCGGTGATCGGCATCGTCATGGCGCGGCGCATCGCGATGACTGCCATGCCGCAGCTCGTCGCGGCTTTTCACAGCCTTGTCGGCCTTGCCGCGGTCGCAGTGGCCGCCGCCGCCTATCTTAACCCGGTCGCCTTCGGCATCGCCGATGCCGCGGGTCAGATCCATGTCGTCAGCCGCATTGAAATGGGCCTCGGCATTGCGATCGGTGCGATCACCTTCTCGGGATCGGTCATCGCCTTCCTCAAGCTCAACAGCAATATGTCGGGTTCGCCGATCATGCTGCCGGGGCGGCACGTCATCAATCTTGGCACGCTCGCCGCGATCGTCGCACTGACCGCCTATTTCACGCAGGACCAGTCGCCGTGGGTGTTCTGGACGATCACCGGCCTCAGCTTCGTCATCGGCTTCCTGCTGATCATCCCGATCGGCGGCGCCGACATGCCCGTCGTCGTGTCGATGCTCAACAGCTATTCGGGCTGGGCCGCGGCGGCGATGGGCTTCACGCTCGGCAACACCGCGATGATCATCACCGGCGCGCTC